>NZ_CP010523.2:1380300-2760601 GCF_000828055.2 Klebsiella variicola
GTAGCGCCGTCGAGGTGCTGGCGAGCTTTGCCGGCGAGGCGTTCCGCTTTATGGCGCCCGATGCGCTGTTGGCGTCGCAAGAAACGGCGGCCTGGCTGATTGTCGATGAGGCCGCGTCGATCCCGGCTCCGCTTCTCCGGCAGCTGGTGAGCCGTTTTCCCCGCACGCTACTCACCACGACGGTGCAGGGTTATGAAGGCACCGGTCGCGGATTCCTGCTGAAATTTTGCGCCAGCCTGCCCCGTCTGCAGTCATTCAGCCTGAGCGCCCCGATCCGCTGGGCGGCGGGCTGTCCGCTGGAGTCAGCCATCCGTCAGTTGCTGATCTTTAACGATGAGGCATTTCGCGACGCGCCGACGGGGGAGGTGGTGCTGGAAGCGGTTAATCAGTCCTGCTGGCAATCGCAGCCAGCGCTACCGGAGGCGATGTACCAGCTATTGTCCGGGGCGCACTACCGGACTTCCCCGCTCGATCTGCGGCGCATGATGGATGCCCCCGGCCAGGCTTTTCGCTGCGCTCGCGCCAGCGGCGCGGTGGCGGGCGCGCTATGGCTGGTGGCCGAGGGGGGACTTTCTCCCGAACTTAGCCGGGCGGTGTGGGCAGGGTTTCGCCGGCCGCGCGGGAATCTGGTCGCCCAGTCGCTGGCGGCGCATGGCGGCAGTCCCCTGGCGGCGACGCTGTCCGGGCTGCGGGTCAGTCGGATCGCTGTCCATCCTGCCCGTCAGCGCGATGGTCTCGGGCAGAAGATGATCGCCAGTATCGCCGCCGATGCCGCAGGCTATGACTATCTGTCCGTCAGCTTCGGCTATACCCCTGAGCTGTGGCGCTTCTGGCAACGCTGCG
Organism: Klebsiella variicola; assembly: GCF_000828055.2. NCBI lineage: Bacteria > Pseudomonadati > Pseudomonadota > Gammaproteobacteria > Enterobacterales > Enterobacteriaceae > Klebsiella > Klebsiella variicola. The sequence continues at coordinate 1,381,144 of NZ_CP010523.2, forward strand.
GGTTTATCCTCGTGCGGCTGGGAACCCATCGCGAGGCCAGCAGCGGCTGCTATACCGCGATGGCTCTGTTCCCGCTGACTGCGGCGGGGCACCAGCTCGCGCAGCGGGAGACGCAGCGGCTGCTGCGGGATGAATATTGGCTTCGCCCGTGGCGGGACGAATCCGCGCCGCTGCCGGCCGTCGCAGACGCTATGCTTAGTGATGAGGACTGGCTGGAAGCGGCGAGCTTTGCTTTCGCCCATCGCCCGCTGGCCGCGGCGCTGGGCTGCCTCAACCGCCTGCTGATGCAGGCCGACATGCCGTTGCCGGCTCTGCGCGGACGTCTGCAGGGGGAAGAGGAAGCCGCGCTGTGTGCTGCGCTGCGGCTGACGGGGCGTAAAGCCCTGCTGGCGAGATGGCGTGTTGAGGCCGCTGACGCCTTGCGCTTCCTCGATGCAGCGCGTGCTGAGGCGCTGCGTCAGCAGGTGGCGCATCTGCAATTATTTTAACTAACTCATTCAGTTAAATGACATGGTCATATCTGGCGAGCGGCGTAAACTGCCCGCATACACTAAGGAGACAGCCATGAAACACGATCATTTTATTGTTCAAAGCCCTGCGACGCCTGCGCAACAGCTGTTGCTGCTGTTTCATGGTGTGGGTGATAACCCGGTCTCTATGGGGCAAATCGGCAGCTGGTTCGCGCCGCAGTTTCCCGATGCGCTAATTGTCAGCATCGGCGGGGTCGAACCTTGCGGTCCCAACGGTCGGCAGTGGTTTTCGGTGCAGGGAGTGACGGAAGAGAATCGTCAGCAGCGCATCGATGCCATTATGCCGACCTTCATTGACATTGTGCGCTACTGGCAGGAGAAAAGCGGCGTCAGTCCACTGGCCACCGCGCTGATCGGTTTCTCTCAGGGGGCGATTATGTCGCTGGAGAGTATCAAAGCGGCGCCAGATCTGGCTTCAAGAGTGATCGCCTTTAATGGCCGCTACGCGACGCTGCCGATGACGGCAACGACGGCCACCACCATTCATCTGATCCACGGGGGGGAAGATCGGGTTATCGACCTGGCGTGGGCGGTGTCGGCTCAGGAGGCATTACAGCAGGCGGGCGGCGACGTGACCTTAGATATTGTTGACGATCTGGGGCATGCCATTGACGATCGCAGCATGCAGTTTGCCATCGAGCGTCTGCGTTATACCGTGCCGAAGCACTATTTTGATGAGGCGCTGAGCGGCAGTACGCCAAAAGGGGACGATATCATCGAAATGCTGTAACCCCGGCGGACGGGGTTACAGGCGGGCAGTACCGCGATAAAGGCAAACTTACGGTTTCTTCGACTGGTCGTGCTTCGGCCAGTCGTCGTCATCGTCCCATTTATCGTTAAAATCGCGGTGCGGCGGCAGATCGGGTTTGTTGTTAAGGAATTTTTTGTGGTCAACGCGGTTCAGATCTTTGATCACGTTGATAATCACCCCCACCAAAAAGACCAGAACCAGAATCCACCAGTGTTTAATAAGCCATTCCATGCGCGCTTCCTCTTTACGTCAATTCGTCAGGCGACCAGCTGTTCCATTACGCGTTGATACATCCGTGCCAGCAGCTGCAGGTCGGCGGCGTTCACACATTCATTAATTTTGTGAATGGTTGCGTTCACGGGGCCCAACTCAACCACCTGCGCCCCCATGCGGGCGATAAACCGACCGTCAGAGGTGCCGCCGTTGGTCAACAGCTGCGGTTTGATCTCATTATAGTGCTCAATTGCGCTCACCACCGCATCCACCAGTTTACCGCGCCCGGTGAGGAACGGCTGGCCGGAGAGCCACCACTCCACGCTGTAACGCAGCTGGTATTTTTCCAGCAGGGAGACCACGCGGGCTTTGATCATCTCGTCCGTCAGTTCCGTACTGAAGCGGAAGTTGAACTGGACGAACATATCGCCGGGGATCACGTTGTTGCTGCCGGTACCGGACTGTACGTTGGCGATCTGCATGCTGGTTGGCGGGAAAAATTCATTGCCTTTATCCCACTCGATATTGACCAGCTCCGCCAGCATCGGCGCCGCGCGATGGACAGGGTTATCGGCAAGGTGCGGATAGGCAACATGGCCCTGCACGCCGTGAATGGTCAGGTTGCAGGTCAGCGAGCCGCGGCGGCCGTTTTTCACCACATCGCCGACCACCTCGGTACTGGAGGGTTCGCCGACCAGACAGTAGTCCAGACGTTCGTTACGCGCCATCAGAGTTTCCACCACTTTGACGGTGCCGTTTTTGGCGCTGGCCTCTTCATCTGAGGTGATCAAGAACGCCAGTCTGCCGCGATGATTCGGGTACTGCGCGACAAAACGTTCCGCCGCCACCACCATCGCCGCCAGCGAGCCTTTCATATCAGCTGCGCCGCGGCCGAACAGCATGCCGTCGCGGATGGTCGGTTCGAACGGGGGGTTGATCCAGCGGTCGGCGTCGCCTGCCGGGACCACGTCGGTGTGGCCGGCGAAGGCCAGCGTCTCGCCGTGGCCGCGCCAGGCCCAGAAATTCTGTGTATCGCCGAAATCCATCGGTTCAACGGTAAAGCCGATCGCACGCAGGCGTTCAATCATTAACGCCTGGCATCCCGCATCATCGGGGCTAAGGGAAGGGCGGCGAATAAGCTGCTGAGCCAGCTCAATGACCGGGCAAGACATAGACTATACCTCGTTAAACTGCTGATAACTTGCTTCACTAAAACCCAGCAGCATAGGACGACCGGGCGCACAGAGCAATGGGCGTTTGATAATCGCCGGCATTTCCAGCATCAATGCGGCGGCGGCGTCGGCATTATCGATGCTGTTGCGCAGCGACTCGTCGAGTTTGCGCCAGGTGGTGCCGCGGGTGTTCAGCAGCGCCTGCCAGCCCAGTTCGGCAATAAAGGTATCCAGTTGCGCGCGGTCAAGGCCATCGGCGCGGTAGTCATGAAACTGATACGCAATCTGATGCGCTTCCAGCCAGCGACGGGCTTTTTTAATGGTATCGCAGTTTTTAATTCCGTACATGGTGAGCATAGATAAACCTTTCACATTCAATTAAGCGGTTAACTCAGATATTTCCGAATATATAAGTCTTACTGAAATAATACGTGATTCAGATGAATAAATATAACTTTTTACCGGGTATCTCATTCAATTGACGGCGTGGTGAAATTTTGCTCATTCGCGGAAGTGATGTGAGGCTATTAACAATATTGCGAAAATGTTGCCTGAGAGTGCTCTGCGTCACATAATTTTTACATACGAAACGGCATAGTGGCGGCAACCAGAGGTTTTATCTCTGTCAGACGTCCACAAGACAATCAGAGCAATAGGGGAGCCCAACTTCCCATCAGCAATGAAGTTATATAGAATCGACCATAATAATAAGAGAGGCTATTATGATTGAACATGAACTGGGGAACTGGAAAGATTTTATTGAAGGCATGCTTCGTAAATAAATTTCCGCAATGTGAGCAGGGGAATAACGCGAAGTAAATAAGCGCGTCATGGTTCTGAACACATAAAGAAGGCGACCTTAAGGGTCGCCTTTTCTGTTATTAAGGCTCGCCGCCAACGCCCGACGGCTTATTGCGGACGCTCCTTCAGCGGAAAGCGACGGCGTACCAGCACAAAGAACAGCGGCACGAAAAAGATGGCCAGCACGGTGGCGGAGATCATCCCGCCCATCACCCCGGTACCGACCGCATGCTGGCTGCCGGAACCGGCCCCGGTGCTGGTCGCCATCGGCAGCACGCCGAAGATAAACGCCAGCGAGGTCATCAGGATGGGGCGCAGGCGCTGACGGCAGGCCGACAGCGTGGCGCTGAGCAGATCCTGGCCTTTCTCGTTCAGCTCGTTGGCGAACTCAACGATCAGAATGGCGTTTTTCGCCGACAGGCCGATCACCGTTAACAGGCCCACCTGGAAGTAAACATCATTCTCCAGGCCGCGCACCCAGGTCGCCAGCAGGGCGCCAATCACCCCGAGCGGGACCACCAGCATCACCGAGAACGGCACCGACCAGCTCTCGTACAGCGCCGCCAGGCACAGGAACACCACCAGCAGCGAAATCGCGTACAGTGCCGGCGCCTGAGCGCCAGAGAGGCGTTCCTGGTAGGACATGGCGGTCCATTCGAGGCCAAAGCCGGTTGGCAACTGCGCGGCCAGCTTCTCCATCATGTCCATCGCGGTGCCGGTACTGATACCCGGCGCCGCCTCACCAACGATCTCCACCGCCGAGTAGCCATTGTAGCGTTCCAGCCGCGGCGAGCCGGTCTCCCAGCGTGAGGTGGCGAAGGCCGAGAACGGCACCATCGTGCCGCTGCTGTTGCGGACATACCAGAGATTGATATCGTCTGGCAGCATCCGGTATTTCGCCGCTGCCTGGACGTAGACTTTCTTCACCCGGCCGCGATCCATAAAGTCGTTGACGTAGCTCGACCCCCACGCGGTTTGCAGCGTATCGTTGATGTCGTCAATGGAGACGCCCAGCGCCTGCGCTTTACGCTGATCGATATCGACCTGCAGCTGCGGACTGTCGTCGAGCCCGTTATGGCGGACCCGGGTCAACAGTGGGTTTTTGCCGGCCAGCTCAAGCAGCGTATCGCGTGCCGCCATCAGCGCATCGTGCCCCTTACCGGCGTGATCCTCAAGCTCCATATCGAAGCCTGCCGAACTGCCGAGGCCGCTGATGGCCGGCGGGCTGCTGGCGATGACCCGCGCTTCGTTGATCTGATTAAACGCTTTGGTGGCGCGTTCAATAATGGCAAAGGAGGAGCCGGTTTCCGGGTCGCGCTGGTCCCAGTCTTTGAGACGCACAAACATGCGGGCCACGTTCTGCCCGTTGCCGCCGGGGCCGGAACCGACGGTGGCAAATACCGATTCGACGTTCTGCTTCTCATTAGTGAGGAAGTAATCTTCCGCTTTTTGCACTACTTTCAGCGTCTGCTGCTGAGTAGCGCCGCTCGGCAACTGGACCGAGGTGGTGAACATCCCGCGATCTTCCAGCGGCAGGAACGAGGTGGGCAGATGCAGGAACAGGAACACCATCCCGCCGAGCAGGACGACGTAGATCAGCATCCAGCGCAGCGAGCGGTGAAGAATTTTGCCGACAAAGGTTTCGTAGCGGCTGGCGCTGCGGTTGAAGGTGCGGTTGAACCAGCCGAAGAAGCCTTTTCTTTCATGGGATTCACCTGGCTTAACCGGCTTGAGCAGCGTGGCGCAAAGGGCCGGGGTGAGGATCATGGCCACCAGCACCGAGAGGACCATCGCCGCGACGATAGTGATTGAGAACTGGCGATAGATGGCCCCGGTGGTGCCGCCGAAGAAGGCCATTGGCACAAACACCGCCGACAGCACCATGGCGATCCCCACCAGCGCGCCCTGAATTTGTCCCATCGATTTGCGGGTCGCCTCGCGTGGCGACAGGCCCTCCTCGCTCATGATGCGCTCGACGTTCTCCACCACCACGATGGCGTCATCCACCAGCAGGCCGATCGCCAGCACCATCGCGAACATCGTCAGGGTGTTGATGCTGTAGCCACAGGCATACAGCACCGCAAAGGTGCCCATCAGCACCACCGGCACGGCGATGGTCGGGATCAGGGTGGCGCGGAAGTTCTGCAGGAACAGATACATCACGAGGAAGACCAGCAGGATCGCCTCCAGCAGCGTTTTGACCACATCAGTGATGGAGGCCTTTACGAAGGAGGTCGTCTCGTAGGCGACTTTATATTCCAGACCGTGAGGAAAATACTGCGACAGCTCATTGAGGCGATTGATCACGCGCTCCGCCGTGGCCATTTCGTTGGCGCCGGAAGCAAGCTTAATTCCCAGGCCCGAAGCGGCCTGCCGGTTGTAGCGGCTGAGGTAGTCGTACTTCTCCGCCCCCATCTCGACGGTGGCGACATCGCCCAGCGTCACCTCTGAACCATCCTGATTGACGCGCAGGGTGATATTGCGGAACTGCTCCGGGGTTTGTAGCAGAGATTGCGAGTTGATGGTGGCGTTTAGCGCCTGCTTATCGACCGAAGGCGTCCCGCCAAGCTGGCCGACGGCAATCTGGGCGTTCTGCGAACTGATGGCGTCGGTCACATCCTTGGTGGTCAGCTGGTAGCTATTGAGCTTCGCCGGGTCGAGCCAGATGCGCATTGAGTATTGCGAGCCGTAGGCGTCGATATCCCCCACGCCGTTGACGCGGCTGAGCGGGTCCTGAATGTTACTGGCGACGTAGTCGGCAATATCTTGTTTATCCATGCTGCCGTCGGTGGAGACGAAGGCGAGGGTCAGGATATTGGTGTCGCCGGTTTTGCGCACCGTCACCCCCTGGTTTTGCACTGCCTGCGGCAGTTTACGCATCGCCGACTGCAGCTGGTTCTGAACCTGCTGCACGGCTTCGTCCGGGTCGGTACCGGCGGTGAAGCTCAGGGTGATCGTCGCCTGGCCAGTGGCGCTGCTCTGGGATGACATATACATCAGGTTATCGAGGCCGGTCATATTCTGTTCGATAACCTGGGTGACGGTATTCTCCAGGGTTTGCGCGGAGGCGCCGGGATAGTTGGCGGTGATCCGCACGTTCGGCGGGGCGAGGTCGGGATACTGTTCAACGGGAAGCGACAAAATGGCAAGGGTGCCCGTCAGACATAACAGGATTGCCAGCACCCACGCAAAAATGGGGCGATCGATAAAGAAATTCGCCATCAGAATAAAGACCTCATATGCACATTTTTTTGTTATTGCACAGCCTGTGCCACTTTAGCGCCAGCGCCTCCGGCAATCGTGGAGAAATTAAGGAGATAGTGTAATTTATCATGTTGCTTTTGCCGTATCGTAAAGAAACCTCGAACTTTCCTGCCAGCAGGCAGTGAGCCTGCTTAGCAGCCTCAGACAGGCGCATTATCCCTTGCCGGTGTGAAACCTCATTTCATTTAAGTCAAAAAAATTGATCCAAAACGGATTCTCTCCAGAAAAAGTTTATCCTGGGCATTTGGACATTGTTCCGGCGCCGTCTTGTCGGGTAATAAATAGTCATGCGCATTGAGGGGTTATTCACCAAGAAGACAAAAGGAAGCCATGAACCACTTTATTTTGAGCGATAGTCGAAAATGTATCGGCTGCCAGGCCTGCGAAGTGGCCTGCGTAATGGCGCATAACGAGGAGCAACACGTGCTGACCCCGCAGCGCTTTTTACCTCGTATCACCGTCATCAAAGCGGCGGGCCAGCGTAACGCTATCACCTGCCGCCACTGTGAAGACGCCCCCTGCGTCCGCAGTTGCCCCAACGACGCCATTGCCCAGTCCGGCGACAGCGTTCAGGTCAGTCAGGAGAAATGCATTGGCTGTAAATCCTGCATGGTGGCCTGCCCGTTCGGGGTGATGCAGGTGGTGGTGACGCCGCAGGCTGCGGGCCTGGTAAAGGCCAGCGCGCTGAAATGCGATCTGTGCCAGGGCCGCGAGGCGGGACCGGCCTGTGTGGAAAACTGTCCCGCGCAGGCACTGACCCTCGCCGACGATGAGACGTTGACCGCGCTGGCGAAGCAGCGGCGACTGCGCTCGGCATGCCAGGAGGTGCAGCCGTGGCAGCGCGGTACGCTGACCTGCAGCCAGCCCAATGTTGGCGCGAAGGTCAGGCAAATGGCGATGACGCCGCCGCGCGGGGAGCCGGATAAGCTGGCGGCGGAGGCGCGTAAGAGCCACTTTGAGGAGATCTATCAGCCGTTCACCCCGGCGCAGGCGCAGCAGCAGGCCGCCCGCTGCCTCACGTGTGGGGAACACAGTATTTGCGAATGGACCTGCCCGCTGCATAACCATATCCCGCAGTGGGTCGAGCTGGTTAAGGCGGGGGATATCGCCGCCGCGGTCGCGCTTTCCCATCAGACCAACTGCCTGCCGGAGATCACCGGTCGCGTCTGCCCCCAGGACCGGCTGTGTGAAGGTGCCTGCACCCTGCGCGATGAAAGCGGCGCAGTCACCATCGGCAACATTGAGCGCTATATTTCCGACCAGGCGCTGGCCAGCGGCTGGCGTCCGGACCTCTCGCAGGTTAAGCCGAGCGGTAAGCGGGTGGCGATTATCGGCGCCGGGCCGGCCGGGCTGGCCTGCGCCGATGTGCTGGTGCGTCACGGCGTCCAGCCGGTGGTTTTTGACCGTCATCCGGAGATTGGCGGTCTGCTGACCTTCGGCATCCCGGCGTTCAAGCTGGATAAATCGCTGCTGGCCCGGCGGCGGGCCATTTTCAGCGAGATGGGTATCCGCTTTGAGCTCAATTGCGAGGTGGGGAAAGATATCCCCATGGCGACGCTGCTGGCCGACTATGACGCGGTGTTCGTCGGCGCCGGAACCTATCGCTCCATGAAGGCGGGGTTGCCGAACGAAGAGGCCCCCGGCGTTTACGATGCGCTGCCGTTCCTCATTGCCAACACCAAACAGGTGATGGGGCTGGCGGCATCGGCTCAGGAGCCTTATATCAACACTGCCGGGCTGAACGTCGTCGTGCTGGGCGGCGGCGATACAGCGATGGACTGCGTGCGCACCGCGCTGCGTCACGGCGCCCGCCAGGTGACCTGCGCCTATCGGCGGGATGAAGCCAACATGCCGGGCTCGAAAAAAGAGGTCAAAAACGCCCGCGAAGAGGGGGCGGTCTTTGAGTTTAACGTCCAGCCGGTGACCCTGGAGCTGGACGAAAGCGGGCGAGTGAACGGGGTACGCTTTTTGCGCACCGAGCTGGGCGCCCCGGACGCGGGAGGAAGACGCCGCCCGACGCCGATCCCCGGCAGTGAGTTTGTTATGCCGGCGGATGCGGTGATCATGGCCTTTGGCTTCCACCCGCACCGCATGCCCTGGCTGGAAGCGGCGGGCGTGGCGCTGGACAGCCAGGGGCGCATCAAAGCCGGCGTCGAGAGCCGTTACCGTTACCAGACCAGTCAGGAGAAGATCTTTGCCGGCGGCGATGCCGTGCGCGGCGCAGACCTTGTAGTGACGGCGATGGCGGAAGGCCGTCACGCGGCGCAGGGGATTTTGGATTATCTGGCGCTGAAAACGACGCCGCTTCACTGACGACAAACCCGGCCCCGCAGCGTAGTATGAGGGCGTCCTTTTACGCTGTGGGGTCGGTATGTCACTCAATATTCACGTCATTAAAGATAAAATCCTCTCTGAGAACTGGTTCGTACTACGCAACATGACTTATGAGCTAACGCGGGCGGACGGCAGCGTCGTGCGCCATAAGCGCGAAGTCTACGATCGCGGCAATGGCGCCACCGTACTGCTGTATAACCGCCATAAGCAGACGGTGGTCCTGGTGCGGCAGTTCCGGGTCGCCACCTGGGTCAATGGCAATCATGACGGCATGCTGATTGAAACCTGCGCCGGGCTGCTGGACAACGACGAGCCGGAAGCCTGCATTCGTAAAGAGGCGGTGGAAGAGACCGGCTACGAAGTGGGCGAGGTGCGTAAGCTGTTTGAGCTGTTTATGTCGCCAGGGGGCGTCACCGAAGTGGTGCATTTCTTTATCGCCGAGTACAGCGACGCGCAGCGAACCACCAGCGGCGGCGGGGTGGATGATGAAGCCATCGAGGTGCTGGAGCTGCCTTTTAGCCAGGCGCTGCAGATGGTCGCTGACGGTGAGATCCGCGACGGTAAGGCGGTCATCCTGCTGCAGTATCTGCAAACCTCCGGCCTGATGTCGGGGAACTCTGACAAATCCGATTGAGTAAGCGGCTGCCGTTGTCCAGGATAGGCGCCGTGGTCGGGTTTATCTGGGGTCGGGCGGTTCATGCTTTTTCGCATCATTTTTTTCCTCTTTCTGGCGGTGCTGCCTTGCTCGCAGGCATGGTCGGCACCGACGCAGCAGCGCTTCAACGACTGGCAGGTCACCTGTAACAACCAAAATTTCTGCGTCACCCGTAACGTGGGGCTGCATTATGGGCTGGTGATGACCCTCAGCCGCAGCGCCGGAGCAGTGACTGACGCCAGCCTGCGTATCGAACTGGGGGGCACCGGTAATCCGGTGGCGACGCTAGCGCCGATAGCGCCGCGCCTGCTGCTGGATGGCAAACCGGTGTCCCTGACCGACAAGCGCTGGCACATTGAAGATAAGCTCATTAAAACCGCCGACAGCGTGACGATCGATGCATTTCTCCAGCAGGTTCAGGAGGGGAAAGCTCTCTCGCTGGCCAATGGCCTGCAGAGCATCTCCCTGCAGGGGTTGAAAGCGGCTCTGTTTTTTATCGACGATCGGCAAAAGCGGGTAGGCAGTGAAACGGCCTGGGTCGGCAAAGGGGAAGAGCCGCCGCTCAGCGTACCGCCGGCCCCGGCGCTGCGCGCAGTGGCGACCGCGGAAACAGCGCAGTCGCCGCTGGGGCGTGAGGAGCTCAACGATCTGATGGACTACGGTAATGAGCGGATGACCAACAGCAACTGCTCCCTCGATCCCTTCCGCCGTGAAATTCGCGTTACTGCGCTGACGGATGACAAAGTGCTGCTGATGACCAGCTGCGAATCCGGCGCGTACAACACCGTCTGGCTGGCCTGGCTGGTCTCCCGCCAGCGGCCCTATGTCGCCCGTCAGGTGCGGCTGACGCTGCCGTTTCAGCCACCGGGCGAGGCACCGCGGGAGATCGAGCTTATCAACGCCAGCTACGATGATCGCCGCCATGAGCTGGTGACCCTGGATAAAGGCCGTGAGGCCGGCGATTGCGGGATCCAGACCCGCTGGCGTTTTGACGGCCAGCGGTTCAGTCTCTCCCGCTACGCGCAGCAGCCGACGTGTGATAACTGGCAGGGGCCAGACGCCTGGCCCACGCTGTGGATCACCCGTTGAGCACCTGCTCCGCGGTGGCGACGATATGGTCGACCGTAAAGCCAAAGAACGGAAACAGCTGCTCTGCCGGGGCGGATTCGCCATAGCCGGTCATGCCGACGATCTTGCCTTTTAAGCCGACATATTTATACCAGTAGTCCGCTATCCCGGCCTCGACCGCCACCCGGGCGCTGACGTCCGACGGCAGCACCGACTCGCGCCAGGCCTCATCCTGGGCATCAAACACATCGGTGGAAGGGAGCGAGACGACCCGCACATTCACCCCGTTCGCCAACAGTTTTTCTGCGGCCAGCACAGTGATCTCCACTTCCGAGCCGGTGGCGATGAGGATCAGGTCGGGCTTCCCGCCGGCATCTTTCAGCACGTAGCCTCCCCGGGCAATAGCCTGCACCTGTTCCGGGGTGCGCGGCATCTGCGCCAGGTTTTGCCGCGACAGGATCAGCGCCGTTGGTCCGTTCTGGCGCGCAATGGCCGCCTGCCAGGCGACGGCGGTCTCCACCTGGTCGCAGGGGCGCCAGGTGCTGAAGTTGGGCGTCAGTCGCAGACTGGCCAGCTGTTCCACCGCCTGGTGCGTCGGGCCATCTTCCCCGAGACCGATGGAGTCATGGGTATAGACCATGATCTGCCGGGCCTTCATCAGGGCCGCCATGCGCGCGGCGTTGCGGGCGTATTCCACAAACATCAGGAAGGTCGAGGTATACGGAATGAAGCCCCCGTGCAGGGCGATGCCGTTGGCCACCGCGGTCATGCCAAATTCGCGCACGCCGTAGTGGATATAGTTGCCCGCAGGATCGGCTTTAATCGATGTCGAGCCAGACCAGATGGTCAGGTTACTCGGCGCAAGATCCGCCGAACCGCCCAGCAGTTCCGGGAGATGCGGGCCGTAGGCGTTCAGCGCGTTTTGCGAGGCCTTGCGGCTGGCGATTTTCGCCGGCTCGGCCTGCAGTTTCGCCACGTAGTCGCGGGCGGTCGCGGCAAAGTCTTCCGGCAGGGTGCCATCCATGCGGCGAGTCAGCTCAGCGGCCAGCTCCGGAAACTGCTGCTGGTAGGCGGCGAATTTCTCGTTCCAGGCGTGCTCGGCTTTTTCGCCGCGCGGACGCGCATCCCAGCCCTGATAGATCTCTTTCGGGATCTCGAAGGGCGGATATTTCCAGCCCAGCTGCTGGCGGGCCAGGGCCACCTCTTTTTCGCCCAGCGCCGCGCCGTGAGACTCTTCCGACCCCGCTTTGTTGGGCGAACCGAAGCCGATGATGGTCCGACAGATAATCAGCGACGGCTTATCTTTCACCGCCTGCGCTTCCGCAATGGCCTGTTTAATGGCCTGCGGATCGTGACCATCAATGTCACCGATCACATGCCAGTGATAGGCGCGGAAGCGTTCGGCCGTATCATCGGAAAACCAGCCTTCGGTTTTGCCGTCGATGGAGATGCCGTTGTGATCGTAAAAACCGATCAGCTTACCCAGTCCGAGCGTACCGGCCAGCGAACAGGCCTCATGGGAGATCCCCTCCATCAGGCAGCCATCGCCCATGAAAACCCAGGTGTGATGGTCGATAATCTCATGACCGGGGCGGTTAAACTGTGCCGCCAGGGTGCGTTCGGCGATGGCCATGCCGACGGCGTTCGCCAGCCCCTGGCCCAGCGGGCCGGTGGTGGTCTCCACCCCGGGGGTATAGCCATGCTCCGGGTGGCCCGGCGTTTTTGAGTGCAACTGACGGAACTGCTTGAGTTCTGACAGCGGCAGATCGTAGCCGGTCAGGTGCAACAGGCTGTAGAGCAGCATCGACGCGTGGCCGTTGGACAGAATAAAGCGGTCGCGGTCCACCCAGCCAGGGTTCTGCGGATTGTGCTTGAGAAAATCGTTCCACAGCACTTCGGCAATGTCTGCCATCCCCATTGGCGCACCGGGGTGGCCGGAATTGGCTTTCTGCACCGCGTCCATACTCAGGGCGCGGATGGCGTTGGCAAGCTCTCTTCGGGACATAGTTTTCTCCGTGAGACTAAAGTGACAGTTTGGCGGCAAGCAGATCTTCCAGTTTGCGCTGATCGACGGCGAACAGGCGGATCCCCTCCGCCAGCTTTTCGACCGCCATCGGGTCCTGATTATGTTCCCAGCGGAACTCCGCCTCGCTGAGCGGCACCGGGCGCGGCAGGATCTGGCTGGCAGGGATCAGTTTGCGCACCACCGGGGCGTCGCTGGCCTGCAGCTCTTTTAACAAGGGCGGGGCGATGGTCAGCCGGTCGCAGCCGACCAGGGCGAGGATCTGTTCGGTGCGGCGGAAGCTGGCGCCCATCACGATGGTGGTGTATTTATGCTGTTTGAAGTAGTCATAGATATTGCGCACCGATTTCACCCCCGGATCTTCCTCCACCACGTAAGGATCCAGCGGCTTACGCGCCTGATACCAGTCATAAATACGCCCGACGAAAGGGGAGATCAGATAGACCCCGGCTTCGGCGCAGGCCCGGGCCTGGGCGAAGGAAAACAGCAGCGTCAGGTTGCAGTGGATGCCTTCTTTTTCCAGCGTCTCGGCGGCGCGGATCCCCTCCCAGGTGGATGCCAGTTTGATCAGGATCCGCGACTTATCAATGCCCATCTCCTGATACAGCGCCACCAGATGGCGCGCCTTCTCGATGCTCTTCTCCCGGTTGAAGGAGAGCCGGGCGTCCACCTCGGTGGAGACCCGGCCCGGAATGCTTTTGAGGATCTCCGCGCCAAAATTGACCGCCAGCTTATCGCAGGCGTGAGTCACCTGCGCTTCACGGCCGCCTCCTTGCTTTTTCGCCCAGGCGATGGCGTCGTCAATGAGTCCGCTATAGGACGCCAGGCCGGCGGCCTTCAGCAGCAGGGAGGGGTTAGTGGTGGCATCTTCCGGATGATAGTGGCGAATGGATTCGATGTCGCCGCTGTCGGCGACCACGGTGGTGAACTGCTTGATGCTGTCTAGCTGATTCATAGATAAGTCCTCCTGGAACAAGGTGTTACATGAGTGCTTGCCGGTATGCGGTATAAATAGTGATGAGGTACATAACCAAAAAGCATAGCAGACGGGGCTATTATTGGCGGCGAATCCGGGTAACATAACCGCTATAAATTGATAACAACCAGATCATAGCGATGGCCAGAGTTTGGCGGTGTTCAAAGTTTATCGCCCCGCCAGGAGGGATACTGTCTGCCACTGAAAGGTGAACGACAGGATGGTCATCACGCTTTTCCCCTACGAACGATACGTGAAAGAAAGGAATAGAAAATGGATGAGCAGTTAAAACAGAGCGCCCTCGACTTCCACGAATTTCCGGTTCCCGGAAAAATCCAGGTCTCGCCGACCAAACCTCTCGCCACCCAGCGCGATTTGGCGCTGGCCTACTCGCCGGGCGTCGCGGCCCCCTGTCTGGAAATCGAAAAAGATCCGCTGGCCGCCTACAAATACACTGCCCGCGGCAACCTGGTGGCGGTCGTCTCCAACGGCACCGCGGTGCTGGGGCTGGGGAATATCGGCGCGCTGGCCGGCAAGCCGGTGATGGAGGGTAAAGGCGTCCTGTTTAAGAAATTCGCCGGCATCGATGTGTTTGATATCGAAGTCGATGAGCTGGATCCGGACAAATTCATTAACGTCGTCGCCGCCCTCGAGCCGACCTTCGGCGGTATCAACCTGGAAGATATTAAAGCGCCGGAGTGTTTCTACATCGAGCAGCAGCTGCGCGAGCGGATGAATATTCCGGTTTTCCATGACGATCAGCATGGCACGGCGATCATCAGCACCGCGGCGATCCTCAACGGTCTGCGCGTCGTCGAGAAGAATCTGTCCGACGTGCGGATGGTGGTCTCCGGCGCGGGCGCGGCGGCGATCGCCTGCATGAACCTGCTGGTGGCGCTGGGGATGCAAAAGCACAACATCGTGGTCTGCGATTCGAAAGGCGTCATCTATAAAGACCGTGAACCGAACATGGCGGAAACCAAAGCCGCCTACGCAGTGGAAGACGACGGCAAACGTACGCTTGATGATGTGATCGATGGCGCCGACATTTTCCTCGGCTGCTCTGGCCCGAAAGTGCTGACTCCGGAGATGGTGAAGAAGATGGCGCGCGCGCCGCTGATCCTTGCCCTGGCCAACCCGGAGCCGGAAATTCTGCCGCCGCTGGCGAAGCAGGTCCGCGATGACGCCATCATCTGTACCGGTCGCTCCGACTACCCTAACCAGGTCAACAACGTGCTCTGCTTCCCGTTCATCTTCCGCGGCGCGCTGGACGTCGGCGCGACGGCGATCAACGAAGAGATGAAGCTGGCGGCGGTGCACGCCATTGCCGAGCTGGCCCATGCCGAGCAGAGCGAAGTGGTGGCCTCCGCCTATGGCGATCAGGATTTAAGCTTTGGCCCGGACTACATCATTCCGAAACCGTTCGACCCGCGGCTGATCGTCAAGATTGCCCCTGCGGTGGCGAAGGCGGCAATGGATTCCGGCGTGGCAACGCGCCCCATCGCTGATTTTGACGCCTATATCGAGAAGCTGAGCGAGTTCGTCTATAAAACCAACCTGTTTATGAAGCCTATCTTCTCTCAGGCGCGCAAAGAGCCGAAGCGCGTGGTGTTGGCGGAAGGGGAGGAGACCCGGGTGCTGCACGCCACTCAGGAGCTGGTGTCGCTGGGGCTGGCCAAACCGATTCTGGTGGGGCGCCCTAGCGTGATTGAAATGCGCATCCAGAAGCTGGGTCTGCAGATCAAGGCCGGCGTTGACTTTGAGATCGTCAATAATGAATCCGACCCGCGGTTTAAAGAGTACTGGAGCGAGTACTACCAGCTGATGAAGCGCCGCGGCATTACCCAGGAGCAGGCGCAGCGGGCGGTGATTAGCAACACCACGGTGATTGGCGCCATCATGGTTCATCGCGGTGAAGCGGATGCGATGATCTGCGGGACTATCGGCGAGTACCACGACCACTACCGCGTGGTGCAGCCGCTGTTTGGCTATCGCGACGGCGTCAGCACCGCCGGGGCGATGAATGCGCTGCTGCTGCCGAGCGGCAACACCTTTATCGCCGACACCTATGTCAATCACGATCCCTCCCCGGAAGAGCTGGCGGAGATCACCCTGATGGCGGCGGAAAGCGTGCGTCGCTTCGGTATTGAGCCGCGGGTGGCATTGCTGTCGCACTCCAACTTTGGTTCCGCCGACTGCCCGTCAGCCAGCAAGATGCGCAAAACCCTTGAACTGGTGAAGGCGAGCGCCCCGGAGCTGATGATCGATGGCGAAATGCATGGCGACGCCGCGCTGGTGGAAAGCATCCGCAACGATCGCATGCCGGACAGCCCGCTGAAGGGATCGGCCAATATTCTGGTGATGCCGAATATGGAAGCCGCCCGGATCAGCTATAACCTGCTGCGTGTCTCCAGTTCGGAAGGGGTGACCGTCGGGCCAGTGCTGATGGGGGTGGCGAAGCCGGTGCATATTCTGACGCCGATCGCCTCCGTACGCCGCATTGTGAATATGGTGGCGCTGGCGGTTGTCGAAGCGCAAACCGAACCGCTGTAATCTCGTTTTTTTCCCATTAACGCGCGGAGAGTTTTTCGCGCACAATATCAGGCAGGCCGGCGAGTAAAAACGCTGAGCCTGCCTTTTTAATTCCGCCGAATTATTATTTTCTCTCCTGAGTGATCCACTTCACCTTTTAACCCCACTTGCCGAAATTTGTTATTTGCCGCGCTGAAATACCGTCACCATGAGGACAGATTTCAGGGGGGCAATCAGTCATGGATAAAGAACGCATTATTCAGGAATTCGTACCAGGCAAACAGGTCACACTGGCGCATCTGATTGCCCACCCGGGAGCGGAGCTGGCGAAAAAGATCGGCGTACCCGAATCCGGCGCGATCGGCATTATGACGCTGACACCGGGGGAAACAGCGATGATCGCCGGCGATCTGGCGATGAAGGCCGCCGATGTGCACATCGGTTTTCTCGACCGGTTTAGCGGCGCGCTGGTGATCTACGGTTCGGTCGGCGCGGTGGAGGAGGCGCTCCTGCAGACCATCGGCGGGTTAGGCCGCTTATTAAATTATACCTTGTGCGAATTAACGAAAAGTTAATTGAGAGCGACCATGAAGCGTATTGCCATTGTCGGCGCCGTCGGTGCAGGAAAAACCACGTTATTTAATGCCCTGCAGGGAAATTATTCCCTCGCCAGAAAAACGCAGGCGCTGGAATTTAACGATCGTGGCGACATCGATACACCCGGGGAATATTTCAGCCATCCGCGCTGGTATCACGCCTTAATTACAACCCTGCAGGATGTGGACACCCTGATTTATGTCCACGCGGCCAATGATACCGAAAGTCGCCTGCCTACCGGGTTACTGGATATTGGCAGCCGAAAGCACCTTATCGTGGCGATCAGTAAAACGGATCTGCCGGATGCCAACCTCGCCGCGGTGCGGCAGCTGCTGGACGGGATGGGGTTTCAGGCGCCGGTTTTCGCCCTCAACGGTTGCGATCCGCAAAGCGTCGCGTCGCTGGAAAATTATTTGAGTGAGCTCAGCCAAAAGGAGGAAGGGCCAGGTGAAGAAACTCATTACCGCTAACGATATTCGTGCCGCCCACGCGCGCGGCGAACAGGCGATGTCAGTTGTTCTGCGCGCCAGCATTATCACCCCGGAAGCGCGCGAAGTCGCCGAGCTGCTGGGATTCACTATCACCGAGGATGATGGCGCCGTGCCGGCGGCGACAGCGGCGGACAGCGACAAAACGGAAAGCCAGCGGATCCGCGAAACCATCCTGGCGCAGCTGCCGGAAGGCCAGTTTACCGAAAGCCTGGTGGCGCAGCTGATGGAAAAGGTGATGAAGGAGAAGCAGTCCCTGGAGCAGGAGGCGATGCAGCCAGGATTTGACTCCGTGACCGGCAAAGGCGGCATCAAAGTGATCGACGGCAGCAGCGTGAAGTTTGGCCGCTTCGACGGCGCCCAGCCGCACTGCGTTGGCTTAACGGACCTGGTGACCGACCAGGATGGCAGCAGCATGGCCGCCGGATTTATGCAGTGGGAGAACGCCTTCTTCCCGTGGACGCTGAACTACGACGAAATCGATATGGTGCTGGAGGGCGAGCTGCATGTGCGCCATCAGGGGGAAACGCTGATTGCCAAAGCAGGGGACGTCATGTTTATCCCGAAAGGCGCCAGCATCGAATTCGGTACCCCGTCGACGGTGCGCTTCCTGTACGTCGCCTGGCCGGCAAACTGGCAATCGCTATGAACGATTTCATTACCGAAGCGTGGCTCAGAGCGAATCATACGCTCAGCGAAGGCGGTGAAATCCATCTTCCTGCCAACGCTCGCCTGACGCCCTCGGCGAGGGAGCTGCTGGAAAGTCGGCATCTGCGGGTCAAATTTCTCGACCGCCAGGGGCGCCTGTTTGTCGAGGATGACGAACAGACGCCGCAGCCGGTGCATGTCCTGACCAGCCGCGACCATCCGCCCCAGGCCTGCTGCGAGCTCTGTCACCAGCCGGTGGATAAAAAGCCGGACACCCTGACCCACCTGACGGCCGATACCCTGGTGGCGAAAAACGATCCGCGGCTGGCCTTCCGTGCGGTGCTGGACAGCACCATCGCTCTGACGGTGTGGCTGCAAATTGAACTGGCGGAGTCCTGGCAGCCGTGGCTGATGGATATCCGTTCGCGGCTGGGCAACATCATGCGCGCCGACGCGCTGGAGGAGCCGCTGGCGGCGCAGTCGATAGCCGGATTCAGCGAGGGACAGTTACACCGTCTGTCCCATCAGCCGCTGCGCTTCCTGGGCCACGATCACCTGGTGCCGGAGGCCCGCCATGGGCGCGAGGTCGCGCTGCTTAATCTGCTGCGCGGCAAAGTCCGCGAGGCGGAGGTGACCGCGGCGCAGGTGTTTATCACGCCGCAATTTGCGGTCCGGCGCGCCGATATTATGCAAGCGCTCAACCGTCTCTCCAGCGCGGTCTACGTGATGATGATCCTGGGCGTGACGGATTCGCCGCCAACCCTCAGCCAGCTGCAGCAGCACCTGGGAGGTGAAGATGATCATTGACCAATGCCGCAAACTGGCGCTGCGCGCCCCCGCCCGAGTGGTGTTCCCGGATGCGCTGGACGTCCGTGTGCTGAAGGCGGCGCATTATCTGCAGCAGCAGGGCCTGGCGCGTCCGATCCTCGTCGCCAGTCCCTTCGCGCTGCGGCAGTTCGCCCTTGGCGAACGTCTGCCGCTGACCGGAGTGCAGATCATTGATCCGCACAGCAACCTGGCGATGCGCGAGGCGTTTGCCGCCGCCTGGCAGGCGCGCGCCGGCGATAAAGCGCCCGCTGACGCCGTCGACAAGCTGGCCGACCCGCTGATGTTCGCCGCGGCGATGGTCAGCGGCGGTGAGGCCGAGGTGTGTATCGCCGGGAATCTCTCGTCAACCGCCAGCGTGCTGCGCGCCGGTCTGCGCCTTATCGGCCTGCAGCCGGGGTGTAAAACGCTCTCTTCGCTGTTTCTGATGCTGCCGCAGTATGCCGGCCAGCCGCTGGGGTTTGCCGACTGCAGCGTGGTGCCGCAGCCGACGGCGGCGCAGCTGGCGGATATCGCGATTGCCAGCGCCGAGACCTGGCAAGCGATCGCTGGCGAAGCGCCGCGGGTGGCAATGCTGTCTTTCTCCACGCGCGGCAGCGCCCGGCATCCCTGTGTGGCTAACGTCCAGCAGGCCACGGAGATCGTGCGTCAGCGGGCGCCACAGCTGATGGTCGATGGCGAACTGCAGTTTGACGCCGCCTTTGTACCGGACGTCGCTGCGCACAAAGCGCCCGGCAGCCCGCTGCGGGGGCGGGCCAATGTGCTGGTCTTCCCATCGCTGGAGGCGGGCAACATCGGCTACAAAATCGCCCAGCGGTTGGGTGGATATCGCGCCATCGGGCCGCTGATCCAGGGCCTCGCCGCCCCGCTTCACGACCTCTCGCGAGGCTGTAGCGTAGAGGAAATTATCGAACTGGCGCTGGTGGCGTCGGTACCGCGCCAGACGGACGCAAGCCGGATCCCCGACTCGTCCACGCTGGTTGAATGAATGGTCCCCTTCAGGACCCCTTATGAGAGGAAAACACAATGGAAGCATTAGGAATGATTGAAACCCGGGGCCTGGTTGCACTGATTGAGGCCTCCGACGCCATGGTCAAAGCGGCCCGCGTCAAGCTGGTAGGCGTGAAACAGATCGGTGGCGGCCTGGTGACCGCCATGGTGCGCGGCGATGTCGCGGCGTGCAAAGCCGCCACGGATGCCGGGGCGGCGGCGGCTCAGCGTATCGGTGAGCTGGTCTCTGTACATGTCATCCCGCGCCCGCATGGTGATCTGGAAGAGGTCTTCCCGATCAGCTTCAAGGGCGACAGCAACATCTAACGGGGGAGGGGGTGCCGGAAAGTTCGGGCCGGATGAGACGTCAGCGCGTCGCTATCCGGCCATGAAAAGGCATGAATGCCGGATGGCGCTGCGCTTTTCCGGCCTGCACATCACACGCGGAGATGGACATGAAGCTGGCTGTCGTAACCGGATATGTGGTCTGCACCGTACGCCATGAAGGGCTGGCCCACGACAAACTGCTGATGGTGGAGATGCTCAATGCCCGCGGCGAACCCGACGGGCAATGCGCGGTCGCCATCGACAACATCGGCGCGGGATGCGGGGAGTGGGTGCTGCTGGTCAGCGGCAGCTCGGCGCGACAGGCGCACGCACAGGGCGCCTCTCCGGTCGATCTGTGCGTGATTGGCATCGTGGATGAGGCTGCGGCCGATGGTCAGGTGCTCTTCCATAAGTAGGGTGAAAAATCATGAATCAACAGGACATTGAACAGGTAGTGAAAGCGGTACTGCTGAAAATGAAAGACAGCAGTCAGCCTGCTGACGCCGTTCATGATAGGGGCGTTTTTGCCTCACTGGATGACGCTGTCGCGGCGGCAACGGCGGCCCAGCAGGGATTAAAGCGGGTGGCGATGCGTCAGCAGGTGATTCAGGCCATTCGTGAGGCGGGTGAAAAGCATGCCCGTGAACTGGCGGAGCTTGCGGTGACGGAGACCGGCATGGGACGCGTTGAAGATAAGTTTGCCAAAAACGTGGCGCAGGCACGGGGTACGCCAGGCGTGGAGTGTCTGACTCCGCAGGTGCTGACCGGCGATAACGGCCTGACGCTGATTGAAAACGCGCCCTGGGGGGTGGTGGCCTCGGTCACGCCCTCGACCAATCCGGCGGCGACGGTGATTAACAACGCCATCAGTCTGATTGCCGCCGGCAACAGCGTAGTCTTTGCCCCCCATCCGGCGGCGAAACAGGTCTCGCAGCGGGCGATCACCTTGCTTAACCAGGCGGTAGTGGCCGCCGGCGGCCCGGCCAACCTGCTGGTGACCGTGGCGAACCCGGATATCGACACCGCCCAGCGGCTGTTTAAGTACCCTGGTATCGGCCTGCT
Organism: Klebsiella variicola; assembly: GCF_000828055.2. Classification (NCBI taxonomy): domain Bacteria; kingdom Pseudomonadati; phylum Pseudomonadota; class Gammaproteobacteria; order Enterobacterales; family Enterobacteriaceae; genus Klebsiella; species Klebsiella variicola. Next base: position 1,402,400 of record NZ_CP010523.2, read on the forward strand.
GGTGGTGACCGGCGGCGAAGCAGTGGTCGAGGCGGCGCGCAAACATACCAACAAACGCCTGATTGCCGCCGGGGCCGGCAACCCGCCGGTGGTGGTGGATGAGACCGCCGATCTGCCGCGCGCCGCGCAAGCGATCGTCAAAGGCGCCTCGTTTGATAACAACATCATCTGCGCCGACGAGAAGGTGCTGATCGTGGTCGATAGCGTCGCCGACGAACTGATGCGCCTGATGGAAGGCCAGCAGGCGGTGAAACTCACGGCGGCGCAGGCCGAACAGCTCCAGCCGCTGCTGCTGAAAAATATCGACGAGCGCGGCAAAGGCACGGTCAGCCGCGACTGGGTCGGCCGCGATGCGGGCAAAATCGCCGCGGCGATTGGCCTGCAGGTGCCGGCGCAAACCCGCCTGCTGTTCGTGGAAACCCCTGCCAGCCATCCGTTTGCGGTGACTGAACTGATGATGCCGGTGCTGCCGGTGGTGCGGGTGGCGAACGTCGAGGAGGCCATCGCCCTGGCGGTGCAACTGGAAGGCGGCTGCCACCATACGGCGGCGATGCACTCGCGCAACATCGACAACATGAACCAGATGGCGAATGCCATCGACACCAGCATCTTCGTCAAAAACGGGCCGTGCATCGCCGGGCTTGGGCTGGGCGGTGAGGGCTGGACCACCATGACCATCACCACCCCAACCGGGGAAGGGGTAACCAGCGCGCGGACCTTCGTTCGTCTGCGCCGCTGCGTGCTGGTGGATGCGTTTCGAATCGTATAAGGGATGAACATGGCGCACGACGAACAACGCTGGCTTTCGCCGAGACTGCAAAAAGCCGCTGCCCTGTGTAACCAGGCGCCCGCCGCCAGCGAGTCGCCGCTGTGGCTGGGCATCGATTTGGGCACCTGCGACGTGGTGTCGATGGTGGTCGACCGCGATGGCCAGCCGGTTGCGGTATGTCTTGACTGGGCCGATGTGGTGCGCGACGGCATCGTCTGGGACTTCTTCGGCGCCGTCACCCTCGTGCGCCGTCATCTCGCGACCCTCGAACAGCAGCTGGGCTGCCGCTTTGCGCATGCGGCGACCTCGTTTCCGCCCGGCACCGATCCGCGCATTTCGATCAACGTCCTGGAGTCCGCCGGGCTGGAGATCAGTCATGTGCTGGATGAGCCCACCGCGGTGGCGGATCTGCTGCAGCTCGATAATGCCGGGGTGGTGGACATCGGCGGCGGCACCACCGGGATCGCCATCGTTAAACAGGGCAGGGTGACGTATTCGGCGGATGAAGCCACCGGCGGACACCATATCTCCCTGACTCTGGCCGGGAATCGCGGCATCGGGCTGGAAGAGGCTGAGCAGTACAAGCGCCGCCATGCCGGAGAGATCTGGCCGGTAGTGAAACCGGTGTACGAGAAGATGGCTGAGATTGTCGCCCGACATATTACCGGACAAGGGATTGGTGATTTGTGGCTGGCAGGCGGCGCCTGCATGCAGCCGGGCGTCAGGGCGCTTTTTTGCCAATGTTTCCCGACGCTGAAGGTGCATTTACCCCGGCACAGCCTGTTTATGACCCCGCTGGCAATCGCCAACAGCGGGAGGGAAAAAGCGGAGGGGATCTATGCAAGCTGAACTGCAGACGGCGCTGTTCCACGCCTTCGATACGCTGAATCTTCAGCAAGTGAAAAGCTTCAACGTTCCGCCGGTGACGCTGCACGGCGTCGGCGCGCTGGCGGCCTGCGGCCCGCAAGCGCAGGCCCGGGGCCTGAAGCATCTGTTTGTCATGGTTGACCGTTTTCTCCATCAGGCGGGAATGACCGCCGGGCTGGAGCGTAGCCTGGCGATGAAAGGGGTTGCCATGACCCTCTGGCCCTGTCCCGCCGGCGAACCCTGCGTCACTGATGTCTGCGCTGCGGTCGCCCAGCTGCGGGACGCGCGCTGCGACGGCGTGGTGGCCTTCGGCGGCGGCTCGGTGCTGGATGCGGCGAAAGCGGTGGCGCTGCTGGTCGCCAACCCTGAGCAGACGCTGGGGGAGATGACGGAGCACAGCGAATTACAGCCACGTCTGCCGCTGATTGCGGTGCCGACCACCGCCGGCACCGGGTCAGAAACCACCAACGTGACGGTGATTATCGATGCGGTGAGTGGACGCAAACAGGTGCTGGCGCATGCCTCGCTGATGCCGGATGTGGCGATCCTCGACGCCGCCGTAACTGAGGGCGTTCCCCCGCCTGTCACGGCGATGACCGGGATTGATGCGCTGACCCACGCCGTCGAGGCCTACAGCGCCCGTCACGCCACGCCGTTTACCGACAGTCTGGCGATGGGGGCGATAGCCATGATCGGCGAAGCGCTGCCGAAAGCGGTGGGCTGCGGCCAGGAGCTGGCGGCGCGGGAGAACATGCTGCTGGCCTCCTGCATGGCGGGGATGGCGTTTTCCAGCGCCGGGCTGGGGCTATGCCATGCCATGGCGCATCAGCCGGGGGCGGCGCTGCATATTCCGCACGGTCTGGCCAACGCCATGCTGCTGCCAACGGTGATGGGCTTCAACCGTATGGTGTGCCGGGGGCGCTTCAGCCAGATCGGCCGGGCGCTGACCGGCAGGAAAACCGATGACCTTGAGGCAATCGCCGCCGTGCGCGAACTGATTGCGGAAGTCGGTCTGACGATGCGGCTGTCGGATGCCGGCGCGACGCCCGCGCACTACGCCACCTGGGCACAGGCGGCGCAGGACGACATCTGTCTGCGCACCAATCCACGCACCGCCACCCGGGAGCAGATTATCGAGCTGTACGCGGCGGCGCAATAAATGCGGATTTTCCCGGAGGCGTGTGGCTGTGGCTTTCCCGGCTCGCGCTGCGCTTAGCCGGGCTACAGGATCACAGCCGTCTGCTATGCCGTAGCCCGGGTAAGGCGTTCACGCCGCGACCCGGGAAAGTTCCCCGAGTGCGGCTAATGTTCCCGTATTCACAGTATCTACCAATCATAAATGACAGGGAGTAAGGGCTATGGGAATTAACGAAATCATCATGTACATCATGATGTTCTTTATGCTGATTGCCGCCGTGGACAGGATCCTGTCGCAGTTCGGCGGCTCGGCGCGCTTTCTCGGCAAACTGGGGAAAAGCATTGAGGGATCCGGCGGTCAGTTTGAAGAAGGGTTTATGGCGATGGGCGCGCTGGGCCTGGCGATGGTCGGGATGACCGCCCTGGCGCCGGTGCTGGCCCATCTGCTCGGTCCGGTGATTATCCCGCTGTATGAGATGCTCGGCGCCAACCCGTCGATGTTTGCCGGCACGCTGCTGGCGTGCGACATGGGCGGTTTCTTCCTCGCCAAAGAGCTGGCGGGCGGCGACGTGGCGGCCTGGATGTACTCGGGCCTGATCCTCGGCTCCATGATGGGGCCGACCATTGTGTTCTCCATTCCGGTGGCGCTCGGCATTATCGAACCTGCCGATCGCCGCTGGCTGGCGCTCGGCGTGCTGGCGGGCATTGTCACTATTCCTATCGGCTGTATCGCCGGCGGTCTGGTGGCGATGTATTCCGGGGTGGAGATCAACGGCCAGCCGGTAGCGTTTACCTTCGCGCTGATCCTGATGAATATGATCCCGGTGATCATCGTCGCCGTGCTGGTGGCGCTGGGGCTGAAGTTCATTCCGGAAAAAATGATCAACGGCTTCCAGATCTTCGCCAAATTCCTCGTGGCGCTGATCACCATCGGCCTGGCGGCGGCGGTGATCAAGTTCCTGCTCGGCTGGGAGCTGATCCCAGGACTCGACCCGATCTTTATGGCGCCTGGTGACCAGCCCGGCGAGGTGATGCGCGCCATCGAAGTCATTGGCTCTATCTCCTGCGTGCTGCTCGGCGCTTACCCGATGGTGCTCCTGCTGACCCGCTGGTTTGAAAAGCCGCTGATGCGTGTCGGTAATCTGCTCAAAATCAACAATATGGCTGCCGGCGGCATGGTCGCTACCCTCGCGAACAATATCCCGATGTTCGGCATGATGAAGCAGATGGATACACGTGGAAAAGTGATCAACTGCGCCTTCTCAGTGTCAGCGGCGTTCGCCCTCGGCGACCATCTCGGTTTTGCGGCGGCCAACATGAACGCCATGATCTTCCCGATGATCGTCGGCAAGCTGGTCGGCGGCGTTACCGCGATTGGCGTGGCGATGCTGCTGGTGCCAAAAGATGAAAACGTACCGGCGCCTGCCAACACCGAAGCGGAGGCGCACTCGTGAACACGCGCCAGCTGTTGAGCGTCGGTATTGATATCGGCACCACCACCACGCAGGTGATCTTCTCGCGCCTCGAGCTGGTGAACCGCGCGGCGGTCTCCCAGGTGCCGCGCTACGAATTCATCAAACGCGACATTAGCTGGCAAAGCCCGGTCTTTTTTACGCCGGTTGATAAGCAGGGAGAACTGAAAGAGGCCGAGCTTGAGGCGCTGATTCTGGCTCAGTACCGGGCCGCCGGGATTGCCCCGCAAGCGGTGGACTCCGGGGCGATCATCATCACTGGTGAAAGCGCGAAAACCCGCAATGCCCGCCCGGCGGTGATGGCGCTCTCGCAGTCGCTGGGCGATTTTGTCGTCGCCAGCGCCGGGCCGCACCTGGAGTCGGTCATTGCCGGACACGGCGCCGGGGCGCAGACCTTGTCCCGGCAGCGGATGTGCCGGGTGCTTAATATCGATATTGGCGGCGGTACCTCGAACTATGCCCTGTTTGACGCCGGTAACCTCAGCGCCACCGCCTGCCTCAACGTCGGCGGCCGCCTGCTGGAAACCGACGCTCAGAGGCGCGTGGTCCACGCGCACTCGCCAGGACAGCGGATTGTCGATGCGGTATTCGGCCCGGGAACCGATGCTTTATCGTTGACTGCGGGTCAGCTGGCGCAGGTGGCGCGCCGGATGGCGGGGCTGATCGTTGAGGTGATCGACGGCAGGCTCTCACCACTGGCGCAGGGGCTGATGCAAACCGAAGTACTGCCTGCGGGTGTTCAGCCGGAGGTGATTACTCTTTCCGGCGGAGTGGGGGAGTGCTACCGCCATCAACCCGCCGATCCTTTCTGTTTTTCCGATATCGGGCCGCTGCTGGCCACGGCCCTGCACGAGCATCCGCGCCTGCGTGAAATGAACGTGCAGTTTCCGACGCAAACCGTGCGCGCCACGGTGATTGGCGCCGGGGCGCATACGCTGTCCCTGTCCGGGAGCACCATCTGGCTGGAGAGGGTTCAACTGCCGCTGCGCAATCTGCCGGTGGCTATCCCGCAGGATGCCGCCGATCTGCCGAACGCCTGGCGGCAGGCGCTGACGCAGCTCGATCTGGCCCCCGAGGCGGACGCTTACGTGCTGGCGCTTCCCGCTTCACTTCCGGTGCGCTACGCCACCTTACTGACCGTAATTGACGCCCTGCTGGCGTTTGTCGCCCGCTTTCCCAATCCGCGTCCGCTGCTGCTGGTGGCCGAGCAGGATTTTGGCAAAGCGCTGGGCATGCTGTTGCGGCCGCAGCTTCCACACCTTCCGCTGGCGGTCATCGATGAGGTGAGCGTCCGGGCGGGGGACTATATCGACATTGGTACGCCTCTTTTTGGCGGATCGGTTGTGCCGGTGACGGTGAAATCACTCGCATTTCCTTCCTGAGGGAACGACTTATGAAACTAAAGACCACATTGTTCGGCAATGTTTATCAGTTTAAGGATGTTAAAGAGGTGCTGGCGAAAGCCAACGAACTGCGTTCGGGAGATGTGCTGGCGGGCGTGGCAGCGGAGAGTTCGCAGCAGCGCGTGGCCGCCAAGCAGGTGCTCTCTGATATGACGGTGGCCGATATCCGCAATAACCCGGTGATCCCCTATGAGGAGGATTGCGTGACGCGCCTGATCCAGGATGACGTGAACGAAACCGCCTATCAGCGGATCAAACACTGGACCATCAGCGACCTGCGCGAATACGTGCTCAACGACGAGGTCACCAGCGACGATATCGCCTTTGTCCGCAAAGGGCTGACCTCCGAGGTGGTGGCGGCGGTGGCCAAGATCTGCTCCAACGCCGATCTGATCTATGGCGGCAAAAAAATGCCGGTGATCAAAAAAGCCAATACCACCATCGGTCTGCCGGGGACCTTTAGCTGCCGCCTGCAGCCGAACGATACCCGCGACGACGTGCAGAGTATTGCCGCGCAAATCTACGAAGGGCTCTCCTTCGGTGCGGGCGACGCGGTGATTGGCGTCAACCCGGTCACTGACGACGTGGAGAACCTGAGTCGCGTGCTGGATACGGTGTACGGGGTGATCGACAAGTTTTCCATCCCGACCCAGGGCTGCGTGCTGGCGCACGTCACCACCCAGATCGAAGCTATCCGCCGCGGCGCGCCGGGGGGGCTTATCTTCCAGAGCATCTGCGGCAGCGAAAAAGGGCTAAAAGAGTTCGGCGTCGAACTGGCGATGCTCGATGAAGCGCGGGCGGTGGGAGCGGAGTTTAACCGCATCGCCGGGGAGAACTGTCTTTACTTTGAAACCGGGCAGGGCTCGGCGCTCTCCGCGGGCGCTAACTTCGGCGCCGACCAGGTGACGATGGAAGCGCGTAACTATGGCCTGGCGCGGCACTACGATCCGTTCCTCGTCAACACCGTGGTGGGCTTTATCGGGCCGGAGTACCTCTATAACGACCGACAAATTATTCGCGCCGGGCTGGAAGACCACTTTATGGGCAAGCTGAGCGGCATCTCGATGGGCTGCGACTGCTGCTACACCAACCATGCCGATGCCGATCAGAACCTCAACGAAAACCTGATGATCCTGCTGGCGACCGCTGGCTGCAACTACATCATGGGCATGCCGCTCGGCGACGACATCATGCTCAACTACCAGACTACCGCCTTCCACGATACCGCGACCGTGCGCCAGCTGCTGGGTCTGCGTCCGTCACCGGAGTTCGAAGGCTGGCTGGAACGGATGGGCATTATGGCAAATGGTCGTCTGACCAAACGGGCGGGCGATCCGTCACTGTTCTTCTGATGACGCGGGGATGACACATCATGGATCAAAAACAGATTGAAGACATTGTACGCAGCGTAATGGCGTCAATGGGACAGCCACAGACACAGCCAGAGGCCCCCGTAGCGACGACGCCGGCCTGCCACGCTGCCGCGTGCGCCACCGACGCAACAGTGGAAAGCTGCGCGCTGGATCTGGGCTCTGCGGAAGCGAAAGCCTGGATTGGCGTACAACATCCGCACCGCGCCGAAGTGCTGACCGAACTGAAACGCAGCACCGCAGCGCGCGTTTGCACCGGTCGCGCCGGTCCGCGTCCGCGCACCCTCGCGTTGCTGCGCTTCCTGGCGGATCACTCGCGCTCGAAAGATACGGTGCTCAAAGAGGTGCCGGAGGCGTGGGTGAAAGCGCAGGGGCTGCTGGAAGTGCGTTCGGAAATCAGCGACAAAAATCGCTACCTCACGCGCCCCGATCTGGGACGCCGTCTCAGTCCGGAGGCCATCGATGCGCTGAAGGCGCAGTGCGTGATGGATCCGGATGTGCAGGTGGTGGTGTCCGATGGCCTGTCGACGGATGCCATCACCGCCAACTACGAAGAGATCCTGCCGCCGCTGCTTGCCGGCCTGAAACAGGCGGGTCTGAAGGTCGGGACGCCGTTCTTCGTGCGCTATGGCCGCGTCAAGATTGAAGATCAGATCGGCGAGATCCTCGGCGCGAAGGTGGTGATCCTGCTGGTTGGCGAGCGCCCGGGACTTGGCCAGTCAGAGAGCCTCTCCTGCTACGCGGTGTACTCCCCGCGGGTGGCGACCACCGTCGAGGCCGACCGGACCTGTATCTCCAATATTCACCAGGGCGGCACCCCGCCGGTAGAAGCCGCCGCGGTGATCGTGGATTTAGCCAAACGCATGCTGGAGCAGAAAGCCTCCGGTATCAACATGAGCCGTTAAGGAGGCATCATGCCCGCATTAGATTTGATTCGACCCTCGGTCACTGCCATGCGCGTCATTGCCTCGGTGAATGACGGTTTTGCCCGGGAGCTTAAATTACCGCCACATATACGTAGCCTCGGACTCATCACGGCAGATTCTGATGACGTGACGTATATTGCCGCCGATGAAGCGACAAAGCAGGCGATGGTGGAGGTGGTCTATGGCCGCTCCCTGTATGCCGGAGCAGCTCACGGCCCGTCGCCCACCGCCGGTGAAGTGCTGATTATGCTCGGCGGCCCGAACCCGGCGGAAGTTCGCGCCGGGCTGGATGCCATGATGGCGCATATTGAAAGCGGGGCGGCGTTCCAGTGGGCTAACGACGCGCAAGATACCGCGTTTCTGGCGCACGTGGTGTCGCGTACCGGCTCTTATCTTTCATCCACCGCTGGCATCGCGTTGGGCGATCCGATCGCTTATCTGGTGGCGCCGCCGCTGGAGGCGACGTACGGCATCGATGCGGCGATGAAGTCTGCCGACGTTCAGCTGGTGACCTACGTCCCGCCGCCGTCGGAAACCAACTATTCGGCCGCCTTTTTGACGGGAAGTCAGGCCGCCTGTAAAGCCGCCTGCAACGCCTTTACCGATGCCGTTCTCGATATTGCCCGTCATCCTGTTCAGCGTGCGTAACGGAGGGAGCGATGATCAATGCGCTGGGATTGCTGGAAGTGGAGGGCATGGTCGCCGCTGTAGACGCCGCGGATGCCATGCTCAAGGCGGCCAATGTGCGCCTGCTCAGTCATGAAGTGCTCGACCCCGGCAGATTGACGCTGGTGGTGGAGGGGGATCTGGCGGCCTGTCGTGCCGCGCTGGATGCCGGAAGCGTAGCGGCGGAGCGAACCGGATGTGTGATCAGCCGTCGGGAAATCGGCCGTCCGGAAGAGGATACCCAGTGGCTGATCGGCGGCTTTCAGCCACCGCCGCCAGCGCCCCTGCCGCCTGCTGACCCGGCATCATCGGAAGCGTTACTGACGCTGCTGGCATCAGTTCGTCAGGGCATGACGGCCGGCGAGGTGGCCGCGCATTTTGCCTGGCCGCTGGATAAGGCCCGCCAGGCGCTGGATCAGCTCTTTTCCGCAGGGACGCTACGCAAACGCAGTAGCCGCTATCGTCTCAAAAATCCATAACCTGTCGGAGGTGCCGGGAGCGGCTTGCCCCCGGCTTTAACGATTATGAAAAAGCGTCGTTCTGCAAATTTGCACCATCTCTGTTGCGAGGCGTTGCCGGAAGACACCAGGCTGACGCCCCAGGTTGAAATTGACAATATTCATCAACGACACACAACCGATGTGTATGAGCACGCCCTGACCATTACCGCCTGGCAACAGATTTACGATCAGCTGCATCCGGGGCAGTTTCGCGGCGAGTTTACCGAAATTCTGCTCGATGAGATCCAGGTCTTTCGCGAATATACCGGGCTGGCGCTGCGCCAGTCCTGCGTGGTCTGGCCGAACTCCTTTTGGTTTGGTATTCCGGCGGCGCGGGGAGAGCAGGGGTTTATTGGTTCGCAGTGCCTGGGCCGGGCAGAAATCGCCACCCGTCCCGGCGGTACGGAGTTCGAGCTCAGCACGCCGGATGATTACACCATCCTCGGAGTAGTCATTTCCCAGGAGGTGATTTCTCGCCATGCCAGTTTCCTGCACCACCCGGAGCGAGTGCTGCATATGCTACGCAACCAGTCAGCGCTGGCAGTTCGGGAGCCGCATAAGGCCGCGCTGTGGGGGTTTGTGCAGCAGGCGCTGGCCACCTTCAGCGAGCATCCGGATACCCTTCATCAGCCGGCCGTGCGTAAAGTCCTGCGGGATAATCTGTTGCTGGCGATGGGGACGATGCTCGAAGAGGCGCAGCCGATGGTGAGCGCGGAGAGTATCAGCCACCAGAGCTACCGCCGTCTGCTGGCGCAGGCCCGCGAATATGTGCTGGAAAACAGCGCGGAGCCGCTAACCGTTCTCGACCTGTGCCAGCAGTTGTACGTCAGCCGTCGCACCCTGCAAAACGCCTTCCATGCGATTCTGGGGATTGGCCCCAACGCCTGGCTCAAACGGATCCGTCTGAACGCCGTACGCCGGGAGCTGATAAGTCCCTGGTCAGAGCGGGAGACGGTCAAGGAGGCGGCCATGCAGTGGGGATTCTGGCATCTGGGGCAGTTCGCCACCGACTATCAGCAGCTGTTTGCTGAGAAACCGTCGATGACGCTGCACCATCGCCTGCGCCAGTGGGTGTGAGCGAAGCGACGCCGCTGCCGGGTGGCCAGCCGCCATCCGGCCGTTACAGCCAGTCGCGCACCTGAATAAACTCGCTCAGCGCCGCCTCGGGACTGCCGGGCTCGGGCTGATAATCATATTCCCAGCGCACCAGCGGCGGCATCGACATCAGAATCGACTCCGTACGCCCGCCGGTCTGCAGGCCGAACAGGGTGCCGCGGTCCCAGACCAGATTGAACTCGACGTAGCGGCCGCGGCGATAGAGCTGAAAGTGGCGCTCGCGCTCGCCGTACGGCATGGCTTTTCGGCGTTCGACGATGGGTAAATAGGCGTCAGCATAGCCGTTCCCGACCGCCTGCATAAAGGCGAAGCAGTGGTCAAAATCCGGGGTATTCAGGTCGTCAAAGAACAGACCGCCGATACCGCGCTGCTCCTGGCGGTGCTTGAGATAGAAGTAATCATCGCACCATTTTTTATAGCGCGGATAGACTTCCTCGCCGAACGGCAGACACAGATCGCGGGCGGTACGATGCCAGTGGACGGCATCCTCTTCAAAGCCATAGTAAGGGGTTAAATCGAAGCCGCCGCCGAACCACCACACCGGGTCGGCGCCAGGCTTTTCGGCAATAAAGAACCGCACGTTGGCATGGCTGGTGGGCACATAGGGGTTAAGCGGATGAACCACCAGCGAGACGCCCATGGCTTCAAAGCTGCGTCCGGCCAGCTCCGGGCGATGGGCCGTTGCCGAGGCGGGCATCGCATCGCCATGGACGTGAGAAAAGTTAACCCCGGCCTGTTCGAACACGTTGCCGTCGCGCAACACCCGGCTGCGCCCGCCGCCACCGCCTTCCCGCTGCCAGGCGTCTTCAATAAACGGTGCGCCATCGACAGCGCTCAGCTGCTGGCAAAGGTTGTCCTGGAGCTGGAGCAGAAAAGTTTTAACCTGCGCGGCATCGGGTTTCATTAACGTCTCTTCGAATGGGCTTTCTGGTTATCGAACCAGTGGAAATAGCTGATAATGCCGTTGGCAATCGCGGTGGCGATTTTCTGCCGGAAAGCGGTGGTGCCGAGCAGTTTCTCCTCGTTCGGGTTGGTGATAAACGAGGTTTCCACCAGCACGGACGGAATGGACGGCGACTTCAGCACCACGAACGCCGCCTGCTCGGTATTGCGGCTGTGTAGCTTATGCACCGGTTTGATCTTTTTCAGGATATGCGAGCCCAGCGTCAGGCTGTTTTTAATGGTGTCGGTCTGCACCAGATCGAACAGCACCTGCTGCAGCAGATGATCTTTATCGGTCGCTTTCTTACCGGCAACTTCATCGGCGCGGTTTTCGCGGTCGGAGAGGTATTTTGCCATGGCGCTACTGGCGCCGCGGTTTGACAGCGCAAACACCGAGGCGCCGGCGGCGCTCGGGTTGGTGAAGCCGTCGGCATGGATCGACATAAACAGATCGGCGCCGTGCTGATGGGCAATCTCCACGCGGTCGTACAGCGGGATAAAGGTATCGCCGGTACGGGTCAGGCGGGCGTCGATGCCGTTGCTGCGCAAAATGCTGCGCACGTTCTTAGCGATCGCCAGCACCACATGCTTCTCTTTCGAACCGTTATGGCCGATAGCCCCGGTGTCGATACCGCCGTGGCCCGGGTCGAGCATCACAACGCGGCGGGCGCCGGCCTTTTTAGCGGCGGGTTTGCTGTGTCCATTTGATGTTTTCAGTGGCTGCTCTTTTGCGCTGACCTGTGCGGCGACGCCACTCAGCGTCATCGCAGCCAGCCCGGCTTTCAGCACCTGACGGCGCGAAGCAAGTATTTTTAAGGGTTTAAAAGTGCTCATTCGGCCTGAATTGTAAACAAGTGATGTCCAATGTTATATCGTATCGCGTTTGCCGTTACGACCATTCAAAATAAGAATTGTTTTACTTTTCATTTCAATACATGACAAAGTCATATTATGCCATTTTTTGTCGCTGATTTCGCCTGATATTGGCTATCAGTTATATTCGCGCCATAATCACTGTTTTTAACCGTCAATGGTGGGGAATACCATGGAGATTCGCGTTTTTCGCCAGCAGGATTTCGAAGAGGTTGTGACGCTGTGGGAGCGCTGCGATCTGCTGCGCCCGTGGAACGATCCGGAGATGGATATTGAGCGCAAGCTGAATCATGACGTCAGCCTGTTTCTGGTGGCGGAAGTGAATGGCGAAGTGGTCGGCACGGTGATGGGCGGATATGACGGTCATCGCGGATCGGCCTATTATCTCGGCGTCCATCCGGAATATCGCGGCCGGGGTATCGCGAACGCGCTGCTCAACCGGCTCGAGAAAAAGCTGATTGCCCGCGGCTGCCCGAAAATCAACATTATGGTCCGTGAAGACAACGACGTGGTGCAGGGAATGTACGAGCGGTTGGGCTATGAATACGCCGATGTCCTGACCCTGGGCAAGCGCCTGATCGAAGATGAAGAATACTGAGTTTATCCCCGCCGATTTTGATGCCCATGGCCGTCTGCGCCTGCCTTTGCTCTTCTGGTGCGTGCTGTTGTTGCAGGCCCGCACGTGGGTGCTGTTTTTGATGGCCGGCGCGTCGCGCCAGCAGGGCGACGCGATTCTTAATCTGTTCTATCCCGATCACGACCGCTTCTGGCTCGGTTTACTCCCCGGCGTGCCGGCGGTGCTGGCCTTTCTGCTTAGCGGCTACCGTCAGCGTCTGCCGCGCGCGTGGCGGGCGATGCGCTGGCTGCTGGTGCTATCGCAATTGCTGCTGTTGCTGTGGCAGCCGATGCTATGGCTGAGCGGCGAATCTCCCTCCTCGCTAACTATCGGGCTGCTGGTGGCGGATGGCTATGCCCTGTGGTGGCTGTTAACCAGCCGTCGCCTGGGCGCCTGTTTTCGCCAGACCACCTTTTAAGGGCACTTTTTGCCGATCGTGAACTCCAACATGCGTTGAATGACTCAGAAAGGATTGTGATATGAAATCGCTACGTTTAATGCTCTGTGCGCTTCCGCTGGCGCTGACCGGCTGCTCCACGATGAGCGCAGTCAACTGGTCGGCGGCCTATCCGTGGAACTGGTTTGGCGCTTCCACCGAGGTGACCGAGCAGGGAGTGGGTAAACTGACGGCTTCCACGCCGCTCAACGAACAGGCTATTAGCGATGCGCTGGGGAGCGACTACCGTTTACGCAGCGGGATGAAGACCGATAAGGGCAATATCGTCCACTATTTTGAAGCGCTGAAAGACAACAGCGTGGCGCTGACCATCAATGGCGACAACGGTACCATCAGCCGGATTGACGTGCGTGATGCCGAAATCAAAACCGCCAGCGGCGTGAAAATCGGCACACCGTTTAGCGACCTGTACAGCAAAGCCTTCGGCAACTGCCAGAAAGGCAGCAATGACAATGGCGCGGTCGTCGAGTGTCAGGCCGAGGGGAGCCAGCATATCAGCTATGCCTTTACCGGCCACTGGAGCGGCCCGGACGAACTGATGCCCTCCGACGATACGCTGAAAAACTGGAAGGTCAGCAAAATTATCTGGCGTCGCTAAATTGATCTGAAGAGACACGACGGCCCTGAAAAACGGTTACAATGGCGCGTTAGCAACGCGATAGCGTTGTGGTTGCATCATTTCAGGAGGAGCGATGTCTCAGGTTCAGAGCGGCATTTTGCCGGAACATTGCCGCGCGGCGATTTGGATTGAAGCCAATGTCAAAGGGGACGTTAACGCCCTGCGCGAAGCGAGCAAAAATTTTGTCGATAACGTGGCCACCTTCCAGGCTAAATTCCCTGACGCCAAACTCGGGGCAGTGGTGGCGTTCGGCAATAACGTCTGGCGTCAGCTGAGCGGCGGCGAAGGGGCGGAAGAGTTAAAAGATTTTCCGGTCTATGGCAAAGGGCTGGCGCCGTCCACCCAGTATGACCTGCTGATTCATATTTTATCCGCCCGCCATGAAGTTAACTTCTCGGTGGCGCAGGCCGCGATGGCCGCCTTTGGCGACGCTATCGACGTGAAAGAAGAGATCCACGGTTTCCGTTGGGTGGAAGAGCGTGACCTCAGCGGCTTCGTCGACGGCACCGAAAACCCGGCGGGGGAAGAAACCCGCCGCGAAGTGGCAGTCATTAAAGACGGTGTTGACGCGGGCGGCAGCTACGTGTTCGTCCAGCGCTGGGAGCATAATCTCAAACAGCTGAACCGCATGAGCGTACCGGATCAGGAGATGATGATCGGCCGTACCAAAGAAGCCAACGAAGAGATCGATGGCGACGAGCGTCCGGTCACGTCGCACCTGAGCCGCGTGGACTTAAAAGAAGATGGCAAAGGGCTGAAAATCGTCCGTCAGAGCCTGCCGTACGGCACCGCCAGCGGCACCCATGGTCTCTATTTCTGCGCCTACTGCGCGCGCCTGTATAACATCGAGCAGCAGCTGCTGAGCATGTTCGGCGATACCGACGGCAAACGCGACGCGATGCTGCGCTTCACTAAACCGGTGACCGGCGGCTATTACTTCGCGCCATCCCTGGAGCGTATTCAGGCGCTGTAATTTTTTCCCCTCACCCTAACCCTCTCCCCAAGGGGGAGAGGGAACCGTTCGGTGCGGTTATGGAATCTGCGTGCGGACTCTCTTTCTCCCTCTCCCTCAGGGAGAGGGGCGGGGTGAGGGCATCGGCGACTCAAGCGCTTCAAGTATTCTCTGCATCACCGCATCTTCATACTCTTCAAACTCATTATTCCAGAAGCGTAAAACCCGCCATCCCTGGCTCTGTAGCCAGCGGGTGCGGCGAACATCGTAGACGCGCCTCTCATCGTGTTGACCGCCGTCGAGTTCAATCGCCAGCCGTGTTGCGCAGCAGGCGAAATCGAGAATATAGGGGCCAACAGGATGCTGACGGCGAAACTTATAGCAAGCAAAATGGCGGTTGCGCAGTCAGTACCCTGGTCGACGTTCTGCGGGCGTTAAGCTACGTCTGAGCTGACGAGCAAATATCTGTGTGTTTTTCATATAAACACAGTGCACGCCTGGCTGCCGTTTGTCACAATGACACGTCTAATCTGCGAGCCGCTTTCAGCAAAGCTTTGCCAGTTGCTTATTCTCTTTTCGACTTCCAAATCGCCAAACGGTATATAAAACCGTTACTCCTTTCGTACCCGTTATAAATATGATGATCATCAGAAAATGTTCAACGTTGATAAGGGTGCGCAATGGCCGTTAAATCACTGAAAAAAGGATATCTGGCGCTGGCGGCTTCCATGCTGCTGGCCGCGCAGGCGCAGGCGACGGAGCTGCTGAACAGCTCCTATGATGTCTCCCGCGAGCTGTTTGCCGCCCTTAACCCGCCTTTTGAGCAGCAGTGGGCGAAGGACAATGGCGGGGACACGCTGACGATTAAGCAGTCGCATGCCGGTTCATCCAAGCAGGCGCTGGCTATTTTGCAGGGCCTGAAGGCGGACGTGGTCACCTACAACCAGGTGACGGACGTGCAGATCCTGCATGACAAAGGCAACCTGATCCCGGCCGACTGGCAAAGCCGCCTGCCGAACAACAGCTCACCGTTCTATTCGACGATGGGTTTCCTGGTGCGTAAAGGCAACCCGAAAAACATTCATGACTGGAACGATCTGGTTCGCTCTGACGTCAAGCTGATTTTCCCGAACCCGAAAACCTCGGGTAACGCCCGATACACCTACCTCGCGGCATGGGGCGCGGCAGATAAAGCCGACGGCGGCGATAAAGCCAAAACCGAACAGTTTATGACCCAGTTTCTGAAGAACGTCGAAGTCTTTGATACCGGCGGACGCGGGGCGACCACCACTTTTGCTGAACGCGGCCTGGGCGATGTGCTGATTAGCTTCGAATCGGAAGTGAACAATATTCGTAAGCAGTATGAGGCGCAGGGATTTGAAGTGGTGATCCCGAAAACCAACATTCTGGCGGAGTTCCCGGTGGCATGGGTGGATAAAAACGTCAAAGCCAATGGCACGGAAAAGGCGGCGAAAGCCTACCTGAACTGGCTCTACAGCCCGCAGGCGCAAACCATCATTACCGACTACTACTACCGGGTAAACAACCCGAAAGTGATGGACGCCCTGAAGGATAAATTCCCGCAGACCGAGCTGTTCCGCGTAGAGGACAAGTTTGGCTCCTGGCCTGAGGTGATGAAAACCCACTTCGCCAGCGGCGGCGAACTGGACAAACTGCTGGCGGCGGGGCGTAAGTAATGTTTGCTGTGTCGTCCAAGCGCGTGCTGCCGGGCTTTACCCTGAGCCTCGGCACCAGCCTGCTGTTTGTCTGTCTGATTTTGTTATTACCACTCAGCGCGCTGGTGATGCAGCTGGCGCAGATGAGCTGGGCGCAATACTGGGATGTGATCACCAATCCGCAGGTGGTGGCGGCCTATAAGGTGACGCTGCTGTCGGCGTTTGTGGCCTCGATTTTTAACGGCGTCTTTGGTCTGCTGATGGCCTGGATCCTCACTCGCTATCGTTTTCCTGGCCGCACGCTGCTGGATGCCTTAATGGATCTGCCGTTTGCGCTGCCGACGGCGGTGGCCGGCCTGACACTGGCTTCGCTGTTTTCGGTTAACGGAATTTACGGTGAATGGCTGGCGAAGTTCGATATTAAAGTGACCTATACCTGGCTCGGCATCGCCGTGGCGATGGCCTTCACCAGCATCCCGTTCGTGGTACGAACCGTGCAGCCGGTGCTGGAGGAGCTGGGACCCGAGTATGAGGAAGCGGCGGAAACGCTGGGCGCGACGCGCTGGCAGAGTTTCCGCAAAGTGGTGCTGCCGGAGCTGTCGCCGGCGCTGCTGGCGGGCATTGCCCTGTCGTTTACCCGTAGCCTCGGCGAGTTTGGCGCGGTGATTTTTATCGCTGGCAACATCGCGTGGAAGACAGAGGTGACCTCGCTGATGATCTTTATTCGTCTGCAGGAGTTTGACTATCCGGCGGCGAGCGCGATCGCCTCGGTGATCCTGGCCGCCTCACTGCTGCTGCTCTTTTCCATCAATACCCTGCAGAGTCGCTTTGGTCGACGCGTGGTAGGTCACTAATGGCGGAAGTTACTCAATTGAAACGCTACGACGCGCCCCGCATCAACTGGGGGAAATGGTTTCTGATTGGCGTCGGGATGGTGGTCTCCGCCTTCATCCTCGTCGTGCCGATGCTCTATATCTTTATCCAGGCCTTCAGCAAAGGGCTGATGCCGGTGCTGGAAAACCTGGCCAACCCGGACATGCTGCATGCCATCTGGCTGACAGTGATGATTGCGTTGATTACCGTACCGGTGAACCTGGTGTTCGGTACGCTGCTGGCCTGGCTGGTGACACGTTTTACTTTTCCCGGCCGCCAGCTGCTGCTGACGTTACTGGATATACCGTTCGCCGTCTCGCCGGTGGTGGCCGGTCTGGTGTATCTGCTGTTTTATGGCTCTAACGGCCCGCTGGGCGGTTGGCTTGATGCGCATAACCTGCAGATCATGTTCGCCTGGCCGGGCATGGTGCTGGCGACCATCTTTGTCACTTGTCCGTTTGTGGTGCGCGAGCTGGTGCCGGTGATGATGAGCCAGGGCAGTCATGAAGATGAAGCCGCGGTGCTGCTGGGCGCTTCCGGCTGGCAGATGTTCCGCCGGGTGACGTTGCCGAATATTCGCTGGGCGCTGCTGTACGGCGTGGTATTGACCAATGCCCGCGCCATCGGCGAATTTGGCGCAGTGTCGGTAGTCTCCGGTTCGATTCGTGGAGAAACGCTGTCGCTGCCGCTGCAAATTGAACTACTGGAGCAGGATTACAATACCGTCGGCTCGTTTACCGCTGCGGCCCTGCTGACGTTAATGGCTATTCTGACCCTGTTTTTAAAGAGTATGTTGCAATGGCGTCTGGCCAATCAGAAAGAACGCGCGCAACAGGAGGGAAATCATGAGCATTGAGATTGCCAATATTAAGAAATCGTTTGGTCGCACCCAGGTGCTGAATGATATCTCGCTGGATATCCCTTCCGGACAAATGGTTGCGCTGCTGGGGCCCTCGGGCTCCGGAAAAACCACCTTGCTGCGAATTATCGCCGGGCTGGAGCATCAGAGCAGCGGTCATATCCGCTTCCACGGCACCGACGTCAGCCGGATGCACGCCCGCGACCGTAAAGTGGGTTTCGTCTTCCAGCACTATGCGCTGTTCCGTCATATGACGGTGTTCGATAACATCGCCTTTGGCCTGACCGTGCTGCCGCGCCGTGAACGACCCAATGCGGCGGCGATTAAAGCCAAAGTGACCAAACTGCTGGAGATGGTGCAGCTAGCCCATCTGGCGGATCGCTATCCGGCGCAGCTGTCCGGCGGCCAGAAGCAGCGTGTGGCGCTGGCGCGCGCCCTGGCGGTGGAGCCGCAAATTCTGTTGCTGGATGAACCCTTCGGCGCGCTGGATGCTCAGGTGCGTAAAGAGCTGCGCCGCTGGCTGCGTCAGCTGCATGAAGAGTTAAAATTCACCAGCGTGTTCGTCACCCACGATCAGGAAGAGGCGCTGGAAGTCGCTGACCGGGTGGTGGTGATGAGCCAGGGCAACATCGAACAAGCTGATGCCCCTGAGCGCGTGTGGCGTGAACCGTCGACCCGTTTCGTGCTGGAGTTTATGGGCGAAGTAAACCGCCTGCAGGGCATCATCCGCGGTGGACAGTTCCACGTTGGCGCGCACCGCTGGCCGTTAGGCTATACCCCGACATATCAGGGGCCGGTGGATCTGTTCCTGCGTCCGTGGGAAGTGGACATCAGCCGCCGGACCAGCCTGGATTCCCCGCTGCCGGTGCAGGTCCTGGAAGCCAGCCCGAAAGGGCACTACACCCAATTAGTCGTTCAGCCTCTGGGGTGGTATGACGAACCGCTGAGCGTGGTGCTGGCAGGCGATGAGGCGCCGTCCCGCGGCGAACGGCTGTTCGTTGGCCTGCAAAACGCGCGCCTGTATAACGGTACCGAGCGTATCGAGCCGCGCGGCGAGCTTGCTCTGGCGGAGTCGGCCTGATAGCTTATTGAGCAGGTCTATCGCCCGGTAAGGCTACGCTTTCCGGGCCTGGAGTTTTTACGCGTCTTGTAGGCCGGGTAAGCGAAGCGCAACCCGGCTTTTTTATTGAGTAAAAATCGTGAATACACTCGAACACACCATCGGCAATACCCCTCTGGTCAAGCTTCAGCGTCTGGGTCCGGACAACGGCAGTGAAGTTTGGGTCAAACTCGAAGGCAATAATCCGGCCGGCTCGGTGAAAGACCGCGCCGCGCTGTCAATGATCGTCGAAGCGGAAAAGCGCGGCGAAATTCAGCCCGGCGACGTGCTGATCGAAGCGACCAGTGGTAACACCGGTATTGCGCTGGCGATGATCGCCGCGCTGAAAGGCTATCACATGAAGCTGCTGATGCCTGACAACATGAGCCAGGAGCGCCGGGCGGCGATGCGTGCCTACGGCGCCGAGCTGATTCTGGTCACCAAAGAGCAGGGAATGGAGGGGGCCCGTGACCTGGCCCTCGAGATGGCGCAACGCGGAGAGGGCAAACTGCTCGATCAGTTTAACAACCCGGATAACCCCTACGCCCACTACACTACCACCGGGCCGGAAATCTGGCAGCAGACCGCGGGACGTATCACCCACTTTGTCTCCAGCATGGGGACCACCGGCACCATTACCGGCGTATCGCGCTTTTTGCGCGAACAGAGTAAACCGGTGGCCATTGTCGGCCTGCAGCCGGAAGAGGGCAGCAGTATTCCCGGGATCCGTCGCTGGCCGGCAGAGTATATGCCGGGGATCTTTAACGCTTCGCTGGTGGATGCGGTGCTGGATATTCATCAGCAGGATGCCGAGAATACCATGCGTCAGCTGGCGGTGCGGGAAGGCATTTTCTGCGGGGTCAGTTCCGGCGGCGCGGTGGCGGGCGCGTTACGCATTGCCCGTGAAAATCCTGGCGCGGTGGTGGTGGCGATCGTCTGCGATCGCGGCGATCGTTACCTTTCCACCGGCGTGTTCGGCGAAGAACATTTTAGCCAGGGGGCTGGCATTTAATCATCAAGCAGGTCGGTGCCGTAGGAGTTATCGACCGTACACAGCCAGCGCTCGCCCTGCTTCTGAAAGACATAGGTGGCGCGCCGTGTGACCTGGGATATCCCGTCCGCCGTCGGGATATCCAGCCGGGTCTCCATAATCACCAGCGCATTGCCGCCGCCTTCAATAACCTCCATTTTCCCCTGAGTCACCACCAGTCGGTGCTGGAAATAGTCGGCAATGGCGATAAAGGCTTTGCGGATATTCTCTTTCCCTCTGACCACCATGCCCGGTTTGACGACCAGCGCGGCGTCTTCTGCGTAATAGGCCATCAGGGTATCGTAATCTTCCTGTGAGATAGCGCGGTCGCAGGCTTCAATGACCGCCTTCAGTGCCAGGTCAGTGTGATGCATCTCTGGTGCTCCTTCTTGTGAGCGATTTGTCCGCCGCCGGGACTGTTTTATTCGTCCGGGCGAGCAGGGTATGCAGGTAAGACTGTGCCTGCTTTCGTTTACTTTTTCATTAGTTTATCGGCAGCTGCCATCACTCACCTGTGCGGCAGATGCTTCAACATGCCGAATGATACGGCCTGCATCAGGGTTGGTTTAAGACCAGCGCAATATCAGCCGCCAGGCGGGAAATCTCAGCGTCACTCAGACGGCCCAGCGACAGGCGCAGCCCGTGCGCAGGCGTTCGGACACCAAATATTTCCCCCTCCCGGACCAGCCAGCCGGCGCGGGCCAGGCGTAAGGCGTAGGGCTGGCTCGCCGCTGGCAGCGGCAGCCAGAAATTGAGTCCATCGCCAGGCGTAGCATGGCTGTGGCCGTGCCGGGCCAGCGCCGCCGCCAGTTTCTCATTCTGCTGGCGATAATGACGACGGGTCTCCGTCATCGAGGCGATAAACGCCTCATCGGTCAGACAGGCCAGCGTCAGGTCCTGCAGCAGATGGCTGACCCACTGGCTGCCGGCGTTAAGCCGCAGGCGCAGCGCCGCTGAGGTATCGGCATCGCTGGCGATAAAGGCCAGCCGCAGGTCTGGCCCGAGGGTTTTTGACATTGAGCGCACCAGCGCCCAGCGTTGCGTACTTGCAGGAAGAGGGGAGTGCCATGGCGTGGCCGACAGCAGGGCAAAATGGTCATCAACAATCGCCAGTACCTGCGGATAGCGGGCCAGCACCTCCCGCAGGGCATGCGCCCGGGTTTCCGTCAGACTACAGCCGGTAGGATTGTGCGCGCGTGGGGTTAAGATCACTGCCCGCGCGCCGTTGCGTAACGCCTCCTCCAGCCCGTCAGGATCCATCCCCTCGGCATCCACCGCCACCGGGCAGGGGGTAAAGCCGGCGTAACGCACCATATTGATGCTGCTGAGAAAACAGGGATCTTCGACCACCACGCCGTCGCCGGGCAGCAGCAGAGCGCACAGCAGACGCTCCAGGGCGTCAATCGCTCCGCTGGCGAGATTCACCGCAAAGGGAACCACTATCTCTTTGGCAAACCACGCCTCGGCCCATTGACCAAGCCGCGGCTCGATGGGAGCATCGCCATACAGGCGTGGTGTGCGGGCAAGCTGGCCCAGATAACGGGTTAATTCAGGCAGTCTGGCGGGGTCCGGATTGCCGCTGGAGATATCGTTCAGCGGCGTCGTTGGGTCACCGCCCTCCAGCGCCGGCAGCGGATCCCGTGCTTTAATGGCCGTGCCGTTTCGTCCCTGGCTGACGGCCAGCCCGGAGGTGACCAGCCGTTTATAGGCGGCGGCGACGGTATTGCGATTCACCTCCAGCTGGCTGGCGAGCTCGCGTACCGGTGGCAGAACCTCTCCGGGCCGCAACCCACCGCTCTGCACCAGATGGCGGATATGATCGAAGATATCGCTGGCGGTTTTTCCGGTAAACATTATTGACCTATGACAAAATGAAATTTAGCATAGGACGAATCATAATCAGTGCGTGACCCGCTGTCCAGCGGGGGGAGAAAAGATGGGCCAGCAAGATGACATACAATCAGTGCTCTTTCACGACACAAGCCGGGCGTCGGAAGTCGATATCGTCGCTGTGCAGTCCCAGGTAGTCTATGGCAGCGTTGGCAACAGCATCGCGGTTCCGGCCATTAAACAGCACGGTTTGCGCGTGCTGGCGGTGCCGACGGTACTGTTCAGCAATACGCCCCATTATGAGACGTTCTATGGCGGCATTATTCCGGAGGAGTGGTTTGTTGGGTATCTGCAGGCGCTGGAGGAACGCGATGCGTTGCGCGAACTGCGTGCAGTGACCACCGGCTATATGGGCAACGCCGTGCAAATCGAACGTCTGGCGCAGTGGCTGACGCGGGTGCGGGCCCGCCATCCCGGGCTGTGCATTCTGGTGGATCCGGTCATCGGCGATGTCGACAGCGGCATCTACGTTAAGGCTGAGATCCCGGACGCCTATCGTCAGCATCTTCTGCCACTGGCGCAAGGGATCACCCCCAATCTGTTTGAGCTGGAAACGCTGAGCGGCCAGCGCTGTCGCAATCAGCAGGAGGCGGTCGCCGCGGCGCGAAGCCTGCTGTCAGATACCCTCAAATGGGTGGTGATCACCAGCGCGCCGGGAGAGGCGCGTTCGACGATAAATGTGCTGGTGGTGACGGCCGATGCGGTGGAGGTGGTGGCCCACCCGCGGGTGGAAACGGACCTGAAGGGAACGGGCGATCTGTTCTGTGCAGAGCTGGTGAGCGGTCTGCTCACCGGCCTGGCGCTGGGGGCGGCGACGCAGGCTGCCGCCCGGCGCGTGCTGGAGGTCATGAACTGGACTGCCGCGCAGGGGTGTGACGAACTGATCCTGCCGCCACGGGAGAAAAACTGATGAAAAGCTATCGGTTAGTGATCCGCCAACAGGGGCGCATTGTCGGTCATTTTGATACCACAGGGGAGGCGGCGCTGGAGGATGCCTGCGTAGCGCGGTCGCTGTTCGGCCTGGCCGGAGGGTACCAGTGCGATCTGCTGGTCTCTGACAGTGAGCGTCGTATTCTGGAGAGCACGCCGGAGGGATTGCGCATATTGTCCCGGGAGAAGTGCTATCAGCCGGTGACCAGCGCGATATAAAAAATGGCGCCTTTCGGCGCCATTTTTATGCAGCAAGCATTACTTCTTGATGCGGATAACCGGGGTTTCACCCACAGTCACGCTACCGGACAGTTTGATCAGCTCTTTGATCTCGTCCATGTTGGAGATAACCACCGGCGTCAGGGTAGACTTGGCTTTCTCTTCCAGCAGCGGCAGATCGAATTCGATAACCGGGTCACCGACTTTCACGCGCTGGCCTTCTTCAGCGATACGCTTGAAGCCTTCGCCTTTCAGTTCAACGGTATCAATACCGAAGTGAACGAACAGCTCGATGCCGCTATCAGATTCAATAGAGAACGCATGGTTGGTTTCGAAAATTTTACCAATGGTACCGTCTACCGGCGCGACCATTTTGTTGCCGGTCGGTTTGATGGCAATCCCATCGCCCACGATTTTTTCCGCAAAAACCACATCCGGCACGTCTTCGATGTTGACGATCTCACCGGAGAGGGGAGCAATAATCTCAATAGTTCCGGTGTCTTTCTTGTCATCAGAAACCAGAGATTTCAATTTATCAAACAAACCCATGATCTTCTCCTAAGCAGTAATTTGGGCCGCGCATCTCTTGGATTAGCAGATTGTTTTTTCTTCAATGAACTTGTTAACCAGCGTCATTAACTCGTCCGTTGTCGGTTGAGCAAGAGCCTGCTCTGCTAATACTTTCGCATCTTCGAAGTTCGTATTACGAATAATCTTCTTGATGCGCGGGATGGAAATGGCGCTCATAGAGAATTCGTCCAGCCCCATACCCAGCAACAGAAGTGTAGCACGTTCATCGCCCGCAAGCTCACCGCACATGCCAGTCCATTTACCTTCAGCGTGAGAAGCATCAATAACTTGCTTAATCAGATTCAGTACAGACGGTGACATCGGCTGGTAAAGATGTGAAATCATATCATTACCACGGTCAACTGCCAGAGTATATTGCGTTAAATCATTGGTGCCGATACTAAAGAAATCAACTTCTTTGGCCAGATGACGAGCAATGGTCGCCGCAGCCGGTGTTTCCACCATCACGCCGATCTCAATGGATTCGTCAAATGCTTTACCTTCGTCACGCAGTTCCTGTTTGTAGATTTCGATCTCTTTCTTCAGCGCACGCACTTCTTCAACAGAGATGATCATCGGGAACATAATGCGCAGTTTACCGAAAGCGGAGGCACGCAGGATGGCGCGCACCTGATCGCGCAGGATCTCTTTACGATCCATCGCGATACGCACGGCACGCCAGCCGAGGAACGGGTTCTCTTCTTTCGGGAAGTTCATGTATGGCAGCTCTTTATCGCCGCCAATATCCATGGTACGCACGATAACGGCCTGAGAGCCACAGGCTTCAGCCACCGCTTTATAGGCCGCAAACTGCTCTTCTTCAGTTGGCAGCGCGTCACGGTCCATGAACAGGAATTCGGTACGATACAGGCCTACGCCTTCGGCGCCGTTGCGCTCAGCACCTTCGACATCGCGAACGGTACCAATGTTTGCGCACACTTCAACCTGATGGCCGTCGAGGGTAATCGCCGGCAGATCTTTCAGTTTCGCCAGTTCGGCTTTTTCTTCCGCAACCTGAGCCTGCAGATTACGCAGCGCTTCAATTTGCTCGTTAGACGGGTTGACCAGAACCTGGTTGTTCACCGCGTCGAGAATCAGATAATCGCCGTTTTTCACCTGCGCCGTGATGCTACCGGTGCCCACGATGGCCGGCAGTTCCAGGGAACGCGCCATGATGGAGGTGTGAGAGGTACGGCCGCCCGCGTCGGTGATGAAGCCCAGCACTTTTTTCAGGTTCAGCTGTGCGGTTTCAGACGGGGTCAGATCGGCGGCGACGAGGATGACTTCATCCTGAATCGCGCTCAGATCGATAATCGACAGACCAAGGATGTTGCGCAGCAGGCGCTTACCGATGTCGCGTACGTCAGCCGCACGTTCTTTCAGGTATTCATCGTCCAGCTCTTCCAGGGCAGTGGCCTGACCTTCGATAACTTCATTGGCTGCCGCGTCGGCAGTCATGTGCTTATCTTTAATCAGGGCTATGATTTCCTGCTCAAGCTCCTCATCTTCCAGCAGCATGATATGCCCTTCGAAGATGGCTTCTTTTTCTTCACCGAAAGTTTCACCAGCTTTGGTTTTGATGACCTCCAGCTGGGCGGAGGCCTTGGCGCGGCCGCTCAGGAAACGTTCGACTTCCTGATCAACCTTATCGGCAGAAATTTTCTTCCGGTCGATGACAATTTCATCTTCCTTCAGCAGCAGTGCTTTGCCGAAGGCGATACCCGGGGATGCTAAAATGCCTGAAATCATAACCCTACCTTACTTGTGACTGATATGAAAAAGAACCCGTGAACTTACTCGAGTTCAGCCATCAGTTTAACCAGATGCTCAACAGCTTTCTGCTCATCTTCGCCTTCAGCGGAGAGGGTCACTACGGTGCCCTGGGTCAGGCCCAGAGTCTGCAGTTTGAACAGGCTTTTGGCGCTGGCGCTTTTGCCGTTGGAGGTTACAGTGATCTCAGAAGTGAAGCCTTTAGCTTCTTTAACAAACTGAGCAGCAGGGCGGGTGTGCAGACCGTTCGGAGCGGTAATGGTAACTTCTTGCTGGAACATTATATTTCCCCAACTTATAGGTTTAGTGTTGTGGACCTAAAGTCTAGTCTAACGACTCGACTTTAGCCTGTATTGTTAGCGCCGGCGTTACGTTTCCGGCCTTGGCGTCGGCAGCGCCTGGCGCTGCGAAGACCTGCGGGCCATTGACGTCTAGCACGTCATTAAACATTATGCCGCGAAAGGAAGACTTGAACCAAATCATAAAATCGATTCAGCTGGCGGAAATCCTCTTCTGAATAATTTCGCGCATCAAAATAAATGTGCTGGTTAAATACCAGACCCTACGAGGTGAATCAATGCCAGGAGGGGTAAAACTTTGACGTATGCCACAAAAAAGCACCTGAAAAGGTGCTTTTTTACACATTATTTACAAGCTGGCACTACTGTTGCAATTCTTTCTCAGTGAAGAGATCGGCGAACAGCGCGGTGCTTAAATAACGCTCACCTGAGGAAGGCAGGATAACCACAATATTCTTATTGGTAAAGGCCTCATCTTCCTGCAGCTTCAGCGCGGCGGCAACAGCGGCCCCGGAAGAGATACCCGCCAGGATGCCTTCTTCTTCCATCAGACGGCGCGCCGTGGAGATAGCTTCCTCGTTGGTAATGCCGATCACTTTGTCCACCAGCTTCAGATCCAGGTTGCCAGGAATGAAGCCGGCGCCGATGCCCTGAATTTTGTGCGGGCCCGGCTTGAGCTCTTCACCCGCCAGCGCCTGGGAGATGACCGGCGAATCGGTCGGTTCGACCGCGACGGTGATCAGATCTTTTTTGCCCTTGGTATTTTTAATGTAGCGGCTGACGCCGGTCAGCGTACCGCCGGTGCCTACGCCAGAGATAAAGACGTCCACCTGACCATCGGTGTCTTCCCAGATTTCCGGGCCGGTGGTCTTTTCGTGGATTTCCGGGTTAGCCGGGTTGCTGAACTGCTGCAGCAGCAGGAATTTTTCCGGGTTGCTGGCGACGATCTCTTCCGCTTTCTGAATAGCGCCTTTCATGCCTTTTGCGCCTTCGGTCAGTACCAGGTTGGCGCCCAGCGCTTTCAGCAGTTTGCGGCGCTCAATGCTCATGGTTTCCGGCATGGTTAGCGTTAGCTTGTAGCCGCGGGCCGCCGCCACGTAGGCGAGGGCGATACCGGTGTTGCCGCTGGTCGGTTCGACCAGTTCCACGCCAGGTTTCAGAACGCCGCGCTTTTCAGCATCCCAGATCATATTGGCGCCGATACGGCATTTTACGCTAAAGCTCGGGTTACGAGATTCTACCTTTGCCAGGATACGGCCGTTGCCAATGCGGTTCAGTCGTACCAGCGGCGTGTGACCGATAGTCAGGGAGTTGTCTTCAAAAATCTTACTCATGGCCCGTCCTTAACTGTATGAAATTTGGGGGTACGGCATCAGCATACCCGCTTAAAGAATATGCGGAAGTAAGGATTTAGCATATCTATATGCGGAAGGGAAATAATGATAAGCAGGAAGGAATAAGCGAGATATAAGGAGCGGCCTCAGCCGCTCCCGGGGTGAACATGTTGGGGCTATTTCCAGACCGCGTGTTTATCGCGATAACAATCGACCCACATTGCGGTGGCGCCGCAGATGGCCACTGGCAGGATCACCAGGTTTAACACCGGGATCATGGTAAACAGACTGGTGAGCGCCCCAAACTGCATATTCATCACTTTGCGGCTGCGCAGCGCTTCGCGCATGGTCCTGAAGGGGACCTTGTGATTATCAAAGGGGTAATCGCAGTATTGAATTGCCAGCATCCATGCGCTGAACAGGAACCAGAGTACCGGGGCCACCGTCTGGCCAACGCCGGGTATAAAGTAGAGCAGCAACAGCACGATGGCACGGGGCAGGTACCAGGCCAGCTTCTGCCACTCACGTTTCATGATGCGCGGAATATCCTTCATGATGCCAAAGACGCCGACATCCGGCGGGGTGGCGCCAGTCAGACGCGCTTCAAGTTGTTCCGCCAGCAGGCCGCTGAACGGCGCAGCTATCCAGTTGGCGATAGTCGAAAAGAAGTAACCAAACACCAGCAGAATCGAGAGCACCACTACCGGCCACAGCAGGTAATTCAGCCACTGCAACCAGTCCGGCACATGGCTCATCAGCGAGGGGATCCAGCTGTCGAGACGGGTAAACAGCCACCAGAAGGCTCCGCCCATCAGCAGCACGTTAACCAGCAAAGGCAAAAAGACATAACGCCGTATGCCAGGCAGCCCGATGAGTTTCCAGCCCTGCGAAAAATAATAAACGCCGCTACGCGGGGTCGGTGCGGATGATGAAACCATAGCCAGGCAATGCTCCTTTTTTAACATCCAGTGTGAATGCTCGCTTATTTTATCGGGTCGCCAGACAATAACCAGTTAGGAAATGTTCGAAAAAACAGCAAAAAGCACGATTTAGTTCATCTTTATGTGGTGAAAGCGACCGACGCACTTGCACTTGAGGTAATCGGCAAATACTCTTAGTGAGTAAATGTTTGCCGTGGTGGCAAGGTGTTAGAACAACAGAGAATATAATGATGCAGGATTTGCGTCTGATATTAATCATTGTTGGCGCGATCGCCATAATCGCTTTACTGGTACATGGTTTTTGGACCAGCCGTAAAGAACGTTCTTCGATGTTTCGCGATCGCCCACTGAAACGTATGAAGTCGCGCGACGATGAGTCGGAAAACGAAGACTTTGATGATAATGTTGAAGGCGTAGGTGAAGTCCGCGTTCATCCGGTCACTCACGCCCCGCACGGCGCGCATGGGGAGCATGAAGCCCCTCGTCAGGCGCCGCAGCACCAGTACCAGCCGCCTTACGAGCGCCAGATGCAGCAGCCTGTGCGTCCTGATGAACCGGTTCGCCAGCCGCAGCAATCGCCGCGCCAGGCCCCGGTTCAACCGCAGGGACAGCAGCCTGTGCCGCATGCGGCTCCGCAGCCTGGCTGGCAACAGCCGCAGCCCGCGCAGCCGTCCGTGCAACCCCAACATCAGCCGCAGCCCGTTGTGCAGCAGCCCGTCGCACCGCAGCCGGTGACGCCGACCGTTGCCCAGCCGCAGCCAGCCGCCCCGCAGCAGCCTGTGCCACAGCCTGTTGCCGCGCCGCAGCCCGCCGTGGTCGAGCCGCAGCCCGCCGTGGTCGAGCCGCAGCCGGTAGAGCCGCAGCAGCCTGCCGCGCCGCAGCCGAAAGAGCGTAAAGAGACGGTCATTGTGATGAACGTCGCCGCCCATCACGGCGCACAGCTTAACGGCGAGGTGCTGATCAACAGCATCCAGCAGGCCGGCTTCAAGTTTGGTGAAATGAATATTTTCCACCGCCATCTGAGTCCGGATGGCAGCGGCCCGGTACTGTTCAGTCTGGCCAACATGGTGAAGCCGGGGACCTTCAATCCGGACAGCATGGCGGATATGATGACCCCTGGGGTGACTATTTTTATGCAGGTCCCTTCCTACGGTGATGAACTGCAGAACTTCAAGCTGATGCTGCAGTCTGCGCAGTATATCGCCGATGAAGTGGGCGGTGTGGTGCTTGACGATCAGCGTCGCATGATGACGCCGCAAAAACTGCGTGAATACCAGGATCGTATTCGCGAAGTGAAAGACGCGAACGCCTGACGTCCCGCGTTATCTCAACTCCTTCTCAACCCCCGCCTGTCGGGGGTTTTTTATCATTGATGGTGTGATATGGAACCGATCGAACAACAACTGACTGAACTGCGAACCACGCTTCGCCATCATGAATATCTGTACCACGTTATGGACGCACCGGAAGTGCCCGATGCGGAATATGACCGCCTGATGCGCGAGCTGCGCGAGCTGGAGAGTCAACATCCGGAGCTGATTACCCCGGACTCGCCGACTCAGCGGGTGGGGGCGGCGCCACTAACTGCCTTCAGCCAGATCCGCCATGAAGTGCCGATGCTGTCGCTGGATAACGTGTTTGATGAAGAGAGCTTTCTCGCCTTCAACAAGCGGGTACAGGATCGCCTGAAAAGCACTGACGATCTCACCTACTGCTGCGAGCTTAAGCTCGACGGCCTCGCGGTGAGTATTCTCTACGAAAACGGCGTACTGATGCAGGCCGCGACCCGCGGCGACGGTACCACCGGCGAGGATATTACCTCCAATGTGCGAACCATTCGCACTATCCCCCTCAAGCTGCATGGCGAGAATATCCCGGCACGTCTTGAGGTGCGTGGTGAGGTTTTCCTTCCGCAGGCCGGGTTTGAAAAAATCAATGAAGAAGCGCGCCGCACCGGCGGAAAAGTGTTTGCTAACCCGCGTAATGCGGCGGCGGGTTCGCTGCGCCAGCTCGATCCGCGCATCACGGCGAAGCGACCGCTTACTTTCTTCTGCTACGGCGTTGGCGTGCTGGAGGGCGGTGAGCTGCCGGCCAGCCACTCGGCCCGTTTGCAGCAGTTCAAAGCATGGGGACTGCCGGTGAGCGATCGCGTCACCCTGTGTCATACTCCCGAGGAAGTGCTCACTTACTATCGTAAAGTCGAGGAAGATCGTCCTCATCTGGGCTTTGACATTGATGGCGTGGTGATCAAAGTCGATTCGCTGGCGCTGCAGGAGCAGTTGGGTTTTGTGGCCCGCGCGCCGCGCTGGGCCGTGGCCTTTAAGTTCCCGGCACAGGAGCAGATGACTTTCGTCCGGGATGTGGAGTTCCAGGTAGGGCGCACCGGGGCGATCACGCCAGTGGCGCGCCTGGAGCCGGTCCATGTCGCCGGCGTGCTGGTGAGCAATGCCACCCTACATAACGCCGATGAAATCGAACGCTTAGGTCTGAAAATCGGCGACAAGGTAGTGATTCGTCGGGCAGGCGATGTGATCCCGCAGGTGGTCAATGTGGTGCTTTCCGAGCGTCCGGCGGATGCCCGGGATGTTGTCTTCCCGACCCACTGCCCGGTATGTCAGTCCGACGTTGAGCGAGTGGAGGGCGAGGCGGTAGCCCGCTGTACAGGCGGCCTTATCTGCGGCGCGCAGCGTAAAGAGTCGCTTAAGCACTTCGTCTCCCGTCGCGCGCTCGACGTTGACGGCATGGGTGACAAGATCATCGACCAACTGGTGGAGAAAGAGTATGTCCATACGCCGGCGGATCTGTTCCGCCTGAGCGCCGGGAAACTCACCGGGCTGGATCGGATGGGGCCGAAGTCCGCGCAAAATGTGGTCAATGCTTTGGAAAAAGCCAAAGAGACGACCTTCGCACGCTTCCTCTACGCTCTGGGTATTCGCGAGGTAGGCGAAGCGACAGCGGCGGCCCTGGCGGCGCATTTCGGCACTCTTGAAGCCCTGGAGCAGGCTTCCATTGAGGAGCTGCAAAAGGTCCCTGATGTTGGCATCGTGGTTGCCACCCATACCTTCAACTTCTTTGCCGAAGAGAGTAACCGCGATGTCATCGCGCAGCTGCTGGCCGAAGGCGTTCACTGGCCGGCGCCAGTCGTGGTGAAGGCGGAAGAGATTGATAGCCCGTTTGCGGGTAAAACCGTGGTCCTGACCGGCAGCCTGAGTCAGCTATCGCGGGATGACGCCAAAGCGCGTCTCGTCGCGCTGGGGGCGAAGGTGGCAGGCAGTGTGTCGAAGAAAACTGACCTGGTGATTGCCGGCGAAGCGGCGGGTTCTAAGCTGGCGAAAGCGCAGGAGCTGGGCATTGAGGTGATTGACGAAGCCGAAATGATGCGTCTGCTGGGAGAATAACGTGGATAAAGCGCAGCTGGTCGAAATAGCCAATACTGAGATGCCGTTCGGTAAATACAAGGGACGTCGTTTAATCGATGTCCCGGAAGAGTATTTACTGTGGTTTGCGCGTAAGGATCAGTTTCCTGCCGGCCATCTCGGCGAGCTGATGGCGTTGACCCTGCTGATTAAAACCGAGGGGCTGAGCGATCTGGTTCAGCCCCTGAAGAAAGCGCGTTAAGCTTTGGCGGCGTTGGCCTTTTCCTCAGCGAGACGCGCATCGGTTTGCTGCTTGTAGCGCCGCGCCAGCACCGCGCAGACCATCAGCTGGATTTGGTGGAAGATCATCAGCGGCAGCACCATGATGCCGAGGATGGAGGTCGGGAAGAGAATATTGGCCATCGGGATGCCGTTGGCCAGACTCTTTTTCGAACCGCAAAAGACGATGGTAATCTCATCGGCTTTGTTAAAGCCGCAGCGGCGGGCGACGAACACGTTAACGGCGATGACAATGGCCAGCAGCACCAGGCTGACCACCACGATAAACAGCAGCGATCCCAGACCGACTTTATGCCAGATGCCATTCACCACTGCCTCGCTAAAGGCGGAGTAAACCACCAGCAGAATCGAGGTCTGGTCGGTCTTACCAATCCACTTCTTATGCTTCGCCACCCAGTTGCCGATCCACGGCCGTGATAAGTGACCGAGTACGAAAGGCAGCAGCAGCTGCAGCATGATTTTACCGACCTGCTCGAGGCTGCCGCCTGCGCCATGAAGGTTCATCAGGACGCCAACCAGCAGGGGTGAAACAAAGATCCCCAGCAGGCTGGAGGCCGAGGCTGAGCACACCGCCGCCGCGACGTTGCCTCCGGCCAGTGAGGTAAAGGCGATAGCGGATTGCACGGTGGCCGGCAGAATGCACAGATAGATAAAGCCGCTGTAGAGCATCGGATCGACATTCACCGGCGCCCACCAGGCAAACAGAACCCCGAGTACCGGGAAGAGAATAAAGGTGCTGCACATCACCCACAGATGCAAACGCCAGTGGCTGCCGCCGGCGATAATCGCTTCCCGGGAGAGTTTAGCGCCGTGCATAAAAAACAGCAGGGCAATGGCGGCGGTGGTCAGATGTTCAAAGAAGGGAACGAAAGCGCCACGGGCGGGGAAGAATGAGGCCAGCAGGACAACGGTGACCAGGGTTGCCGTAAACGGATCGAGAATGCGGAAAAGTTTCATAAACGCTCCTGAAAAGAGATGCGCTATTGTGCTTTTTTTCATTTGAGAAATAAAATTGATTTATTGCATCTATTCATGAATAAAAAAGATGAATTACTCTCTGCGTCAGTTAAAAGTATTCGTCACCGTCGCCCGGGCCAGAAGCTTCAGCCGGGCAGGGGAGATGATTGGCTTAAGTCAGTCGGCCGTCAGCCATAGCGTCAAAGAGCTGGAGCATCAGACCGGCGTCCGGCTACTCGACCGTACCACTCGCGAAGTCGTGCTCACCGAAGCGGGTCAGCAGCTGGCGGGGCGGCTGGAGCGTTTGCTCGATGAGTTGACGATTACCCTGCGCGACGCCGGGCGCGTCGGCCAGCAGATGAGCGGTACCGTCAAGGTCGCCGCCAGTCAGACGATTTCCGCCCACCTGATTCCGCAGTGTATTGCTCACAGCAACCGTCGTTATCCAGATATCGATTTTGTGTTGCACGATCGGCCCCAGCAGTGGGTGCTGGAGAGTATTCGCCATGGGGAAGT
Organism: Klebsiella variicola; assembly: GCF_000828055.2. NCBI lineage: Bacteria > Pseudomonadati > Pseudomonadota > Gammaproteobacteria > Enterobacterales > Enterobacteriaceae > Klebsiella > Klebsiella variicola. Next base: position 1,435,704 of record NZ_CP010523.2, read on the forward strand.
GGATTTCGGCATTGTGATCGACCCCGGCCCGGCGGCAGATCTGCAGTGTGAAGTGGTCCTGGCGGAACCTTTTTTGCTGCTCTGCCGGGAGGATCATCCTTTTGCCGGCCTGACGGAGGTGCCGTGGCAAGCGCTGCAGGATGAGAGACTGATCCTGCAGGACTATGCCTCCGGCAGCCGTCCGCTGATTGATGCGGCCCTTAGCCGGCTGGCTATCCGGGCGAACATTGTGCAGGAGATTGGTCACCCGGCAACGCTGTTTCCGATGGTAGAGTCGGGAATTGGCATCAGCGTTCTGCCGGCGCTGGCGCTGCCGTTACCGCAGGGGAGCCATCTGACGGTGAAGCGGCTGACCCCGGTGATGGAGCGGCAGTTGATGCTGGCATGCCGGAAAAATCGCTCGCTGTCGACCGCCGCTCAGGCGTTATGGGAAATTGTGCGTGAAGAAGGGGCAAATTTAACCGCTGCGAGGGTGGAAGATCCGCTGTATCAGCGCTGACAGGGGGAGTGCTGCGGGGGAACTCGCGGCAAGACCGCAAACTGCGCATAGCAAAAAGGCGCCTTTAGGGCGCCTTTTTACATTGGTGGGTCGTGCAGGATGACTCGGCTTGGCCTCGCCCTTCGGGCCATCGCCGCAAGCGGCTCCGTTGTCTCACTGCGTTCGACCCGAACCTGCTGCAGAGAAACTCGTCTCATCCTGAGACTCGCCCTGCGGGCCAACGCTGCCGCGTTGTTCAAAATTGTTCCCGACAATTTTGTCGAATCGTTGAGTTCGGCGCATAGCAAAAAGGCGCCTTTAGGGCGCCTTTTTACATTGGTGGGTCGTGCAGGATGACTCGGCTTGGCCTCGCCCTTCGGGCCGTCGCCGCAAGCGGCTCCGTTGTCTCACTGCGTTCGACCCGAACCTGCTGCAGGTTCGAATCGTTGAGTTCGGCGCATAGCAAAAAGGCGCCTTTAGGGCGCCTTTTTACATTGGTGGGTCGTGCAGGATTCGAACCTGCGACCAATTGATTAAAAGTCAACTGCTCTACCAACTGAGCTAACGACCCGAAGTGGTGGGTGATGACGGGATCGAACCGCCGACCCCCTCCTTGTAAGGGAGGTGCTCTCCCAGCTGAGCTAATCACCCACTTCGGTACTTCACATTTTGACAGAAAATCCAGCTGGCGAGAAAGTGGTGGGTGATGACGGGATCGAACCGCCGACCCCCTCCTTGTAAGGGAGGTGCTCTCCCAGCTGAGCTAATCACCCACTTCTCAATTTTCTGTTCTACACGGCGGAGACTACGTTAAGTAGTGGTGGGTGATGACGGGATCGAACCGCCGACCCCCTCCTTGTAAGGGAGGTGCTCTCCCAGCTGAGCTAATCACCCCCGCTGTGTGGAGTCGCATTATAGGGAGAGTTGAAAATGAGTCAACGCCTTTTCTAAAGAATTCGTTCGTTCGTCGTAAAATTAAACAAAGCGATCGTAAAACCGGCGGCGTAGCATGATTTATAAACAAAAATGGCAAACCGTGACGTTCCGACGGGATCAACATTGAGGAATCAGCCCACGGTGTTAGAATATTGACCCATAATTTCCACCGGACATTGCCGGCTATCGGCATCTTTATTAAACGTAAGGCCAATTCATGAAAATCAAAACTCGCTTCGCGCCAAGCCCAACAGGCTATCTGCACGTTGGCGGTGCGCGTACTGCTCTCTATTCCTGGCTTTTTGCTCGTAACCACGGCGGTGAGTTTGTGCTGCGTATTGAAGACACCGATCTCGAACGCTCCACCCCGGAAGCAATTGAAGCCATCATGGATGGCATGAACTGGCTGAATCTGCAATGGGATGAGGGCCCTTATTACCAGACCAAACGTTTCGACCGTTATAACAACGTGATCGATGAGATGCTGGAAGCTGGCACCGCTTATAAATGTTATTGCTCGAAAGAGCGTCTGGAAGCGCTGCGCGAAGAGCAAATGGCGAACGGTGAGAAGCCGCGTTACGATGGCCGCTGCCGCCATAGCCACGAGCATCATGCCGACGATGAGCCGTGCGTGGTGCGTTTCGCCAACCCGCAGGAAGGGTCGGTGATCTTTGACGATCAGATCCGCGGACCTATCGAGTTCAGCAACCAGGAGCTGGACGATCTGATCATTCGTCGTACCGATGGTTCCCCGACCTATAACTTCTGCGTGGTGGTAGATGACTGGGATATGGCGATCACCCATGTGATCCGTGGTGAAGATCATATCAACAACACACCGCGCCAGATCAACATCCTCAAAGCGCTGAATGCGCCGGTGCCGGTTTACGCCCACGTGTCGATGATCAACGGCGATGACGGTAAAAAACTGTCCAAACGCCACGGTGCGGTGAGCGTGATGCAGTATCGTGACGACGGCTACCTGCCGGAAGCGCTGCTTAACTATCTGGTACGTCTGGGGTGGTCCCATGGCGATCAGGAGATCTTCACCCGCGAAGAGATGATCGAGTTCTTTTCGCTGGGGGCGGTCAGCAAATCCGCGAGTGCGTTCAACACCGACAAACTGCTGTGGCTGAACCATCACTACATCAATACGCTGCCGGCGGAATACGTGGCGACGCATCTGCAGTGGCACATCGAGCAGGAAAATATCGATACCCGTAATGGCCCACAGCTGGCCGAGCTGGTGAAACTGCTGGGCGAGCGTTGCAAAACGCTGAAAGAGATTGCTCAGAGCTGCCGCTACTTCTATGAAGAGTTCGCTGAGTTCGACGCCGATGCGGCGAAGAAACATCTGCGTCCGGTGGCGCGTCAGCCGCTGGAAGTGGTTCGCGACAAGCTGGCGGCGATCGGCGACTGGACAGCGGAAAACGTCCACCATGCAATTCAGGCAACCGCTGATGAGCTGGAAGTCGGCATGGGTAAAGTCGGCATGCCGCTGCGCGTGGCGGTTACCGGGGCAGGGCAGTCTCCTGCGCTTGACGTCACCGTCCACGCTATCGGTAAATCCCGTAGCGTTGAGCGTATCAACAAAGCGCTGGCTTTTATCGCTGAACGTGAAGGTCAGGCGTCCTGATTGGGACGTGGATGAAACAACGGCAGGGTTACCCCTGCCGTTTTTTTTGTCTGTTACACCGGGCTGGCGATGCCGAGGCGGGCAAGAAAGCCGCTAATCCCTTCCCGGGCCAGCAGATCGCGAAGCTGTAGCTGTTCGGCCGGAGTCATCAGTTGCAGGGTTTCCGTGATTTGCCGCCAGACCACGTCAGCCTCATTGACCAGATAAGCGCCGGGCGATTCCGCCAAATGATTGTCGGTAAACAGATGGCGCCTGGCAGGCGCATTGGTCAGAAATTCGAGCACCGGTTTGTCGATGACCACCAGTCGCGCGCGTCCTCCTTTGACGCCGGGTATCGCTTCCGTGCGCCATTTTTGCTGGCGAACCCAGCGATTGATCGTTTGTCTGGCCAGTCCCAGGCAGTCGGCGAGCTCTGCGGGTGTCATTTTATCTTTCAGTTTCATCATGCTTTACCGATCGCGGATCCCTAACCGAAGCAGTAACCCGGTGATCCCTTCGCGCAGCAACAGCGACATCAGCTGCTTCTGCTCGCTGGGAGTGAGCTCTTTGCTAAGGGTCAGCAGCAGCGATTCCAGATCGCTGTCGTGGGTAGAATAGGCGCCTGGTGTCTCTGCCACGCGCTGAGCGCTGCGGATAAACTCCCTGACTTGCTCATTGACATGGACCAGCCGCGCTTTGCCACCCTGGACGCCAGGCCGCGGAGAGGTTTGCCAGCCTTCTTTCCGCACCCATTTATTGATGGTTTGCCGACTATAGCCGGTCAGGTGGGCGATTTCTTCAGGTGTCATTCGTTCCTTGAGCATACTATTTCCTGAGTAAATGTATGGGAATTAGCTGCACATGTTATAGCATCCTTTTACGTGAAAAAGTGACCTGTTTAACTTCTGGCTGCGATAAGGCTCGCAATGTCAGCAAGTTGCCTGCTTTTTCAGCGATTGAATTGCGAAGGATAATTTTGCCGTTGACACCTGAGCGAGGAATTCATATTATGCCGCCCGTCAACACGACACGCTTTACGTTACGGGGCTATAGCTCAGCTGGGAGAGCGCTTGCATGGCATGCAAGAGGTCAGCGGTTCGATCCCGCTTAGCTCCACCAAATTCTGCACCCAGCAGATTTGGTTCGTAAAGAGGTCCTGTGGGGCTATAGCTCAGCTGGGAGAGCGCTTGCATGGCATGCAAGAGGTCAGCGGTTCGATCCCGCTTAGCTCCACCAAAATTCAGAACCCTCGCCTCGGCGGGGGTTTTTGTTTTTAGCTGTTTTCATGTAAAGCACTTTCTGGTTAAGTCAGTTAATCTCCAGCTATTAAAATCGAAAGTAATTTCAGACTTTTTCCTGATAATTCACCTTGCCTGCCCTAAATAAGCAACATAACATTTCCCCCATTAAACGTAATGAGGTTGCCGGAGTTTTAATTAACAATAATGCTTGATAAAATTAACATTAATATCAAAAAAACTCTGTTGGCCTTTCTCGTCAGTTTAGTCGCTATTCCGCTGGCTCGTTTTATTTCACCGCAAACGGTTATTGATGGCAATCTTATTTATATTGCCTGGCTGCCAATCAGCGTGATGTTTTCTGTTATTTTTATCTTTGGCCGCTATGCGATCGCACCATTAATTCTCGCGTTTGCCATTACCAATAGCTTTCTCATTGAATTAACGCTGTCACAGGCGCTTATTCTGCTCTTTTGTCAGCTGTTTGCTGTGTTTGTCTCCTGCGCTGTTTTACGCCTGATGGTGGGCAAGCGCTGGCGGTGTGGCCCCACGGCGAAACATATGGGGGCGCGGATCTTCTGGGGCGGCTTCTTCGCGCCGGTGCTGTTGAAAATCACCATGTACCTTGCCGGGCAATATTTTGCGTTTCCATTATCTATTACCAGTTACTTTGGTAGTATGCCGTTGATTTATACCGTAATAGATATCCAAAGTTTAATCAGCGCGGCATTAATTTTTACGACGTTTCTTTATTATCCAATGCGGATGATTATCAGTCCGCACTATGCCCGACGTTTCTGGCGTCAGGAATGTTTACCATGGCTGGCACCCAAACATCGTTCTTTTACCCTATATTGGTTTATCTCGCTGGCGCTTTTATTAACTTTACTGTGTGCGCCGTATCAGTCTGAATTTATTGCCGGTTATTTAGTTCCGGTGATATTTATTGTCTACTTTATCGGGATTAGCCGGATTGGTCATGCGCTGCTGCGTATTTCATGGTCTGTCTCAGCCTTTTTGCTGGTGGTGTATAATAAAAACTTTCTCCAGGGCGTCCAGAGCGAGTATTCATTATCCTTTGTGCTGTCAGTCCTGATCTCCTTCACTATCTGTTTGTTTTATATGGCAGACACCTATGCCCGCAGCGATCGCAATAAACGCCGCTGGCGTAGCCAGGCGGAAGAGGATCCGCTGACGGGCTTACCTAATCTGCGCGCGCTGGTGAGCCATTTACAGAGCAGTCCTCTGCAGGCTATCTGCAGCTTGCGTATCGATAATCTCGATTTTCTTAGCCGACATTATGGGCTAATGATGGGCGTGGACTGTAAACGGCAAATCATCCGGGCGCTTCAGCCGCTGTTGGGGGCAACGGATAAAGTCTTCCAGGTTCCCGGCAGCGAATTGATCCTCGTGCTTGACGGGCCGGACCCTGCGGCGCGGCTAAACCATATGGTCGCCATCCTCAACCACAAAAAGTTCAGCTGGCATAATCAGCCGCTGGATCTTGAGTTTGGCGCGGCATGGAGCCGTGATGACGGTCAGGGTGAGACGCTGCACCAGATGCTGGGCCAGCTCAGCTGGCTTTCCGAACAGGCGGGCAGTGAACGCCGGGTACTGGCGTTGGATGAGGAGCAGGAGCTGGTGGTGGATCAAACCACCGAGCAGGTACGCCTCCTGATGCGCGTCAAGCAGGTTCTCAAAGAGCGGGCGCTGGTGCTCTATGCGCAACCGATTCAAAACGCGGAGGGGGAGGGCTATCATGAGATCCTCACGCGCATGCGCTGTGGTGACGGCGTCATTATGCCGGATCAGTTTATTCCGCTGATTGTGCAGTTTAACCTCAGCCAGCGTTTTGACATGCTGGTGCTGGAGACCCTGTTCAGTTCGCTCCATCAGCATCCCGGCCAGCGGTTCTCGGTCAATCTGCTGCCTTCAACCCTGATGCAAAAAGACAGCGCGGCGCAGATTATCGCGCTGTTTCAACGCTATCGCATTTCGCCAGATCTTATCACCATTGAGGTGACCGAAGAGCAGGCCTTCTCCAATGCCGACACCAGCCAGCAAAATCTCGACGCGCTGCGCGCGTTTGGCTGCGCCATCGCCATTGATGACTTTGGCACCGGTTATGCGAACTATGAACGACTGAAGCATCTGCAGGCCGATATCATTAAGATTGACGGCTGCTTCGTCCGCGACATTCTGACGGACCCGCTGGATGCCATTATGGTGAAATCGATTGTCGAAATGGCGCGGGCGAAACAGATGAGCGTGGTGGCGGAATATGTCGAAAGCGAACCGCAAAAAGCGCGCTTGCTGGAACTGGGCGTGAATTATCTGCAGGGTTACCTGGTCGGTAAGCCTCAGCCGTTGGGCGAATGACGGGTAAAAAAAAGCCGGGCATTGCCCGGCTCAGATGATAGGCGCCTGTTACAGAACCAGTGCCGCAATCGAAGCGGACAGCACGCTAACCAGCGTGGAGCCGTAGACCAGCTTCAGACCGAAGCGAGAAACCACGTTACCCTGTTCTTCGTTCAAGCCTTTGATCGCCCCGGCGATGATGCCGATAGATGAGAAGTTGGCGAAGGAGACCAGGAAGATAGAGATAATGCCTTCCGCACGCGGAGAGAGCGTCGAGGCGATTTTCTGCAGATCCATCATGGCGACGAATTCGTTGGAGACCAGCTTGGTGGCCATAATACTGCCCACCTGCAGCGCTTCGCTTGCCGGCACACCCATCACCCAGGCAACCGGGTAGAAGATATAGCCGAGGATCCCCTGGAAGGAGATGCTGTAGCCGAACCAGCCGGTCACGGTGGCGAACAGGGCGTTCAGGGCCGAGATCAGCGCGATGAAGCCGATCAGCATCGCCGCCACGATAATCGCGACTTTAAAGCCCGCCAGAATGTACTCGCCCAGCATTTCGAAGAAGCTCTGGCCTTCGTGCAGATTCGACATCTGCAGATTTTCTTCGCTCTCTTCCACGCGGTACGGGTTAATCAATGACAGAACGATAAAGGTGCTGAACATGTTGAGCACCAGCGCCGCGACGACATACTTCGGCTGCAGCATGGTCATGTACGCGCCTACGATCGACATCGACACGGTGGACATCGCCGTCGCCGCCATGGTGTACATGCGGTTGCGCGACATTTTGCCGAGAATATCTTTATAGGCGATAAAGTTTTCCGACTGACCGAGGATCAGCGAGCTCACGGCGTTGAAGGATTCCAGCTTGCCCATGCCGTTGATTTTCGACAGAACGGTACCGATGGCACGGATGACAATCGGCAGAATACGAATATGCTGCAAAATACCGATCAACGCGGAAATGAAGACGATAGGGCACAGAACCTTAAGGAAGAAGAAGGCCAGACCTTTATCGTTCATGCTGCCGAACACGAAGTTTGTCCCTTCGTTGGCAAACCCGAGAAGCTTTTCAAACATCTCAGAGAAGCCTTTCACAAAACCCAGACCAATATCGGAGTTCAGGAAGAACCAGGCCAGCAGGACTTCGATGACAAGCAGTTGAACAACATAACGAATACGGATCTTTTTACGGTCGTGACTGACCAACAGGGCCAGTATAGCCACCACAACGATCGCGAGGACAAAATGCAAGACGCGGTCCATAGTTGCTCCAAATATGAGGCAGGTTAAATTTCCGTGCACATTCTATGCAACGGCTTTAAAGAAAACGAGATCAATTGCACACTATTGCAAGGAACTGTGACCAATGGCAAAAATAGTGATCAAACATCCACTTTTGTTATGTTACGTAAAGGTTTTAAAAGTTGCATTCTTGTACTACTCTTAGTACTGGGCACGCTCTCGTGTTCTAACGCCCGTTTTTCATTTCCGGCCAGCTATTGTTCCCGCCTATCACAGCAATCATTATCTCCATTTTAAATGAACTTGATAATCATTCGCATTTTGATAGCATGAAACATAGCAAAGGCTATATTTCCAGAGGCAGAAGATGACTAGCAGTCGCGTTGAGAATAGCAGTAGTCGCGCCGCGCGCAAGGTGAAGCTCGCCCTCATGGGGCCCGCTTTCGTCGCTGCCATTGGCTATATCGACCCCGGTAATTTCGCCACTAACATTCAGGCTGGCGCCAGCTTTGGCTATCAGCTGCTGTGGGTCGTGGTATGGGCCAACCTGATGGCGATGCTGATCCAGGTGCTCTCTGCCAAACTGGGCATTGCCACCGGCAAAAATCTGGCCGAGCAGATCCGTGACCATTACCCGCGCCCGGTGGTGTGGTTCTATTGGGTGCAGGCGGAAATCATTGCGATGGCCACCGACCTGGCTGAATTTATCGGCGCCGCGATTGGCTTTAAGCTGGTACTGGGCGTGTCGCTTCTGCAGGGGGCGGTGCTGACCGGGGTGGCGACCTTCCTGATCCTGATGCTGCAGCGGCGCGGGCAAAAGCCGCTGGAGAAGGTGATCGGCGGGCTGCTGTTGTTTGTCGCTGTGGCCTATGTCGTGGAGTTGATCTTTTCTCAGCCCGCGCTGGCCCCCCTGACAAAAGGGCTGGTGATCCCTACGCTGCCCAACGGCGAGGCGGTATTCTTAGCCGCCGGGGTACTGGGGGCGACCATTATGCCGCACGTTATCTACTTACATTCCTCGCTTACCCAGCATCTGCACGGCGGTACGCGGAAAGAACGCTATAACGCGACCCGCTGGGATGTGGCGATCGCCATGACCATTGCCGGGTTTGTCAACCTGGCGATGATGGCGACCGCCGCGGCGGCATTCCATTTCAACGGCCATACCGGCGTCGCCGATCTCGATCAGGCTTACAGAACGCTGGAGCCACTGCTGAGCCACGCGGCGGCGACCATCTTTGGTCTGAGCCTGGTCGCTGCAGGTTTATCATCGACGGTAGTGGGTACCCTGGCAGGGCAGGTCGTCATGCAGGGGTTTATCCGCTTTCATATTCCGCTGTGGTTTCGCCGGGCGGTCACCATGCTGCCGTCGTTTGTGGTGATCCTGCTGGGGCTGGATCCTACGCGTATCCTGGTGATGAGTCAGGTGCTGCTGAGCTTTGGTATTGCGCTTGCTCTGGTGCCGCTGCTGATATTTACCAGCAATGCGCAACTGATGGGCGACCTGGTGAATACCCGCTGGGTGAGAGTCACTGGCTGGGTGATTGTCGCCATTGTGGTGAGTCTGAACGGCTGGTTAATTGTGGGATCGCTGCTCGGCGTGGCGTAGTTCTTGACCCGCGCTGGTTAAAGCAAAGGGGAGCCAATGGGCTCCCCTTTTCGTCTGTTAGTGATGACCATGGCCATGGCCACGTCCGCCCGGGCCTCGTCCCCAGCCGCCGCGGTGGTCGTCGCGGTCGCTCCAGCCAGCACGATAGCCGCGCTCCCAGGCTTTATTTTTACCCTTGTCCCAGCCGCGGTGCCAGCCGTTGTCATGTCGATGCCAACGGTTATCACGCCATTCATAGTGACGACGCCAGTAATCACGGTCGCGCCAGCCGCCACCGTCCCAGTAGTTACCGTAATTGTCACGATCGCCTATTTGTAATTTTACCGATGGCAGCAGGGTGATTTCACCAGCGTTAGCGACTAGTGGCGCTGCGGCCAGCAGTACTGCTGCCAGAATCAGTGACCTGAACATACTCTTCTCCTTCACGATCGGGGCCGTAAGCGGCCTGTTAACCTGATATTACGGGCCGGTAAAGACCCGCCGCATCGGACGAACTCCGAAAGCGCAGAAAAGAGCACTTTTTGCTAAAGTAACATTTGCTTTACAGCGCAAGGATGGCGTCGATGGCCGCGCACTCTTCGGTGCTGAAATGGCGATTCTGCAGCATGCCGACGGCATCATCCAGCTGCGTGGTTTTGCTGGCGCCGATCAGCACGGAGGTCACTTTCTCCTCGCGCAGAACCCAGGCCAGCGCCATCTGCGACAGCTTCTGCCCGCGCTCTTCCGCTATCGTATTTAGCTGACGAATTTTTTCTAATCGCGCGGCGGTCAGTTGCTCCGGCTGCAGAAAACGACTGCTGCTGGCGGCGCGAGAGTCGGCCGGGATACCGTTCAGATAGCGATCGGTAAGCTGTCCGCCCGCCAGCGGTGAAAACGCTATACTTCCCACCCCTTCCGTCTGCAGAAAATCCAGCAGCCCCTCTTCCGCACTGCGTTCGAACATCGAATAGCGGGGCTGGTGAATGACGCAGGGCGTACCGAGGTCGTTAAGGATCTTCACCGCCTCCTGCGCCTGGGCCAGCGGATAGTTGGAGATCCCGACGTACAGCGCTTTACCCTGACGGACAAGATGATCGAGCGCACGCATTGTTTCCATCAGTGGGGTCTGCGGGTCCGGGCGGTGATGATAAAAAATATCGACATACTCCAGCCCCATGCGCTGCAGGCTCTGGTTAAGACTGGCCACCAGATATTTGCGTGAGCCCCAGTCGCCGTACGGGCCGTCCCACATGGTGTAGCCCGCTTTGGTGGAGATGATCAACTCATCGCGATAGGGCTGGAGCGCCTCTTTCAGAATGCGGCCAAAATTGCTCTCTGCTGAACCCGGCGGCGGCCCATAGTTGTTGGCGAGGTCGAAATGAGTTATGCCAAGGTCAAACGCGTGCAGGAGCATCTGCCGGCTGATCTCCACGCGCGTTTCGTCGCCAAAGTTGTGCCACAGGCCGAGAGAAATCGCCGGGAGCTGAAGGCCGCTGCGACCGCAGCGACGATATTCCATCGTTTGATATCGCGTGGTGCTTGCCTGGTAAACCATTCTTCCTCCGCAGATAAAACAGGGTGTGTATGCGTTTACACTAATCAATGTTTTGCGTGGAGTACACCGCTTTTTGGGCGTAACTATTGCTTTACACCGGCTTTATCGTCCCCCTTCTGGACAGGCGGATCGCTTATTCAATACTCAAATTACACCTGCACCAAAATGAGGATAATGGACATGCAACCGACCTACACTATTGGGGATTATCTGCTGGATCGCCTCGTTGACTGCGGTATTGACCGCTTGTTCGGCGTACCAGGGGATTACAACTTACAGTTTCTCGATCGCGTCATCGCGCACAGCGCATTAGGCTGGGTCGGCTGCGCCAACGAGCTGAATGCGGCCTATGCCGCTGACGGATATGCGCGCATCAAAGGGGCCGGTGCGCTGCTGACCACCTACGGCGTCGGCGAACTGAGCGCGCTGAACGGCATTGCGGGTAGCTATGCGGAACATATTCCGGTATTGCATATCGTCGGCGCGCCCTCTACCGGCGCTCAGCAGCGTGGCGAACTGCTGCACCATACCCTCGGCGATGGCGATTTTCGCCATTTCGCCCGCATGAGCGAGCAGATCACCTGCAGCCAGGCGCTGCTGACCGCCGGCAACGCCTGCCATGAGATCGACCGTGTCCTGCGCGATATGCTGACGCATCATCGGCCCGGCTATCTGATGCTGCCGGCCGATGTCGCCAGAGCAGCAGCGATTGCCCCAGCCCAGCGCTTACTGGTGGAGCCCGCTCCGGCGGATGAAAACCAGCTCGCCGGGTTCCGCGAACATGCCAGCCGCCTGCTGCGGGGCAGCCGACGCATTTCTCTGCTGGCGGATTTCCTGGCGCAACGCTATGGTCTGCAGAACACGCTCCGGGAGTGGGTGGCGAAAACCCCCATCGCTCACGCCACCATGCTAATGGGCAAGGGGTTGTTCGATGAGCAGCTGAGCGGGTTTGTCGGGACCTATAGCGGGATCGCCAGCGCCCCGCAGACCCGGGAGGCGATTGAAAACGCCGACACCATCATCTGCATTGGTACGCGCTTCACCGACACTATCACCGCGGGATTCACCCAGCATCTGGCGCGGGAGAAGACCATTGAGATCCAGCCCTTCGCCGTCAGGGTGGGCGACCACTGGTTCAGCGGCGTGCCGATGGATCAAGCTCTGGCTGCATTAATGACGCTTTCCGCCCCGCTGGCGGCGGAGTGGGCGGCGCCTCAGGTCGTGGCGCCGGAAGTGGAAGAGGAGGGCGAAGGCGAGTTAACCCAGAAGAATTTCTGGTCGACAGTGCAGGATGCGCTGCGCCCCGGCGATATTATCCTCGCCGATCAGGGGACGGCGGCGTTTGGCATCGCGGCGCTTAAGCTCCCCTCTGAGGCATCGCTGATCGTCCAGCCGCTGTGGGGATCGATTGGTTTTACCCTCCCGGCGGCCTATGGCGCGCAAACCGCGGCGGCAGAGCGGCGGGTGGTGCTGATTGTCGGCGATGGCGCTGCCCAACTCACGATTCAGGAGATGGGCTCTATGCTTCGCGATAAGCAAAAACCGCTTATTCTGTTGCTGAATAACGAAGGGTATACCGTGGAGCGGGCGATTCATGGCCCTGAGCAGCGCTACAATGACATCGCCCTGTGGGACTGGCAGCGGCTGCCGGAAGCTTTCGCCCCGGACGTTGTTTCTCGCTGCTGGCGGGTCACGCACACGGCTGAGCTACGGGAAGCGATGGCGGAAAGCATCACCTCCGATACCCTTACCCTGGTCGAAGTGATGCTACCGAAAATGGATATCCCCGATTTCCTGCGTGCGGTGACGCAGGCGCTGGAGGAACGAAACAGCCGCGTTTAGTCGGTATGTCGTTTGGCAATCATCAACGGCCTCCCGGCCAGCAGCAGCCAGGCCGGGAGCATCACAATGCACAGCAGCGGTAGCAGCGTCGTATCCGGGACCACCACGGCGGCCATAAACAGGCTAAGCCAGCCGTCGCGGGTGACGACCAGCACCATGCCGAGGATCGCGCAGGAGACGGTGATCGCCGCTGGCACGGCATCCACGTGGGCATGCAGCATCAGCCCCAGCGCCACCCCGACGAAGACCGCCGGGAAAATCCGCCCACCGCGGAAACCGCTGGCGGAGGCGAGCACCAGGGCAGCCAGTTTGACCAGCGCGATGAGCAGAAAATCCGCGGCGGTTAGCGTCTGGCTGAAAGCCAGCTGCTGCATCTCATCCAGCCCCTTAAACAGCGTTAAGGGCCCGCCAATAGTCCCCAGGATCCCCAGCAGCAGCCCGCCGATGCCCAGCGTCAGGATGGGATGTCTCAGGCGATGCATCAGGGCGTGCAGGCGCGGCAGACACCAGACGGCCACCATGCCGACGGCGATAGCAATCAGAGCGACGATCATGCCGCTGATGATATCGACGAAGTGCATCTGGCCATAATGGGGGATCGGCAGCGTGAAATGTGGGTGGAAAAACAGCCCGGTCGTCAGCGCGCCCGCGGCGGCGGCAAGCAGCGGCGCAAAAAGACGATCCCACAGCGGCGACTCGTTGCTGCTGTTGAGGGTTTGCGAAAAAATCAGCGCGGCGGCCACCGGGGTGCCGAAGAGGGCGCCGATGGTGCCTGAGGCCGCGAGGATGGTCCAGTCCAGCGAGCTGACGCGCGGAAACAGCCGTGAACCGACGGCGACGGCCAGCGCAATATTCACCACCATAATCGGATGCTCCGGGCCGAGACTGACGCCGCCGGCAAGGCCGAGGATCAGCGCGGCCAGCAGCCCGGGCAGCGCGCCGGTGGCAATGGGGGCGCCAATGAGCGATTCGGTCGCCGGATCCGGCCCGGCGTGTCCCGGGCTGTAGCGGACGACCAGGCCCACGGCGATCCCTGTCGCCGTGAGCATGGCGATAATCCATAGCGGGCTGTCAGCGCTGATCCCCAACTGGGTGGGCAGATTGCTCCACAGCACGCGCTGTAGCAGCGCGGCAACCTTCATCGCGCCGATCAGGATCAGACTGCAGGCGATACCTATCAGGATGGCCGGCACCGACAGGATCAGCATTGTTCTGGCGCGAGGATGGAGCATGAAAATGTCCTTGTCAAAGTTCTGAAGCACTACTTTGCCTTCGTCGGTAGGGGCCGTCGATGCAAATGGTGCTGAAACGATAAAGTTAAGGCGGCGTCTGATTCCCGCGGCGTCGTTTACCGACTACCTTGCATAGATTACAAACTAAATGTGACCTGTGTCGCTAAACAAGGGGCGTCTGCGCGTTGGACGTTGTTGTTAAGCCGCCATGAATTTACAGTGTGCCAAAAGAATTATTTTGACTTTAGCGGAGCCGTAACGGAATGACAAAATTTGCTTTAGTAGGAGATGTCGGGGGGACCAACGCCCGCCTGGCGCTATGTGATCTGGCGAGCGGAGAGATCTCTCGTGCTAAGACCTATTCCGGGCTCGATTATCCCAGTCTGGAGGCGGTGGTGCGCGTCTATCTGGAGGAGCACCAGGTGACCGTCAACGAAGGCTGTATCGCCATTGCCTGCCCGATCACCGGCGACTGGGTAGCGATGACCAACCATACCTGGGCCTTCTCCATCGCTGAAATGAAGCGCAACCTTGGCTTTGCCCATCTGGAGATAATTAACGATTTTACCGCCGTTTCCATGGCCATCCCGATGCTGAAAGCCGAGCACCTCATTCAGTTTGGCGGCAGCGCTCCGGTAGCGGGCAAACCGATCGCCGTTTATGGCGCCGGAACCGGGCTTGGCGTGGCGCATCTGGTGCACGTTGACAAGCGCTGGGTCAGCCTGCCGGGCGAAGGCGGTCATGTCGATTTTGCGCCGAACAGCGAAGAAGAGGGGATTATTCTGGAAGAGCTGCGCGCCGAGCTGGGGCATGTTTCCGCAGAACGCGTGCTCTCGGGTCCCGGACTGGTCAATTTGTACCGCGCGATTGTGAAGTCTGATGGCCGCCTGCCGGAAAACCTGCAGCCACGCGAGGTCACCGAGCGAGCGCTGGCGGACAGTTGTACCGACTGTCGCCGGGCGCTATCGCTGTTCTGCGTCATTATGGGCCGCTTCGGCGGAAACCTGGCGCTGACTCTCGGGACCTTTGGCGGCGTGTATATCGCCGGGGGCATCGTACCGCGCTTCCTGGAGTTCTTTAAAGCCTCCGGCTTCCGCGGCGGTTTTGAAGACAAAGGCCGTTTCAAAGCTTATGTTCAGGATATTCCGGTTTACCTGATCGTGCATGAAAACCCGGGCCTGCTGGGCTCTGGCGCGCATCTGCGTCAGACGCTGGGCCAGGTGTTATAAGCGCATCCCTCCCGGGCTACCGTCGTAGCCCGGATGGCGGGACTTCCCGCCTCTACAGATTCATCAGCTGGCGAAACTCTTTCACTTTACTGCGGCTCACCGGCACCTGAAATTCAAGGTCGCGCAGGCGCAGCACATAGGTATTGTTAAACCACGGCTCAATTTCGCGGATCTTGCTGAGATTCACGCAGTACGAGCGGTGGCAGCGAAAGAAATGTGCGGTGGGCAGTTTGCTGCAGAATTCGGTGATGTTCATCGGCATGACGAATGACTCCCGGCGGGTATAGACGAACGTCATCTTTTCATGCGCCTCGGCATAATAAATATCATGAATGCTGGTGACGATTATTCGTTCATCTTTTATCAGATTGATGGTGTCGTTTTCTCGTGGCGCCGCGCTGGTCGCTCCCGCAGCGACGTTATTTTGCTGCTGCCAGGCGGCGGTTAGCTTTTGTAGCATATTGATGATGCGTGACTCCTGGTAGGGCTTCAGGATGTAGTCAAACGCCTCCAGCTCAAAGGCTTCCACGGCGTGCTCTTTCCACGCGGTGATAAAAACGATAAAAGGCTTATGGGCAAACTGGCTGATGTTTTGCGCCAGCAAAACCCCGTCCAGCGACGGAATATTGATATCGAGAAAAATGGCATCGACCTTGTTGTGCTGGAGAAACTTCAGTACGTCCAGGCCATCGTCAAAGCTGCCGACGATCTCCATCTGGCTGTGGGTGTTGATAAGCCAGGAGAGCTCCTGCTGAGCCAGAAACTCATCTTCCACAATAATAACTTTCATCTTTTCTCCGCTCATGACAACAGAGACTCCGTCAGCGCCTGCGGCGTGTGTTGATTGGGGACATAAAAGGCGATTTCTGTTCCTGGCGTCAGGGTGCGGATATGCAACCCCTCGCCGTAGAGGAGCTTCACCCGGTGATGAACGTTAAGCAGGCCGATTTTATTTCCCGGCATTTCGTCGGCTTCCACGCGAGCGACCACGGCGGGATCGATGCCGTTGCCGGTGTCGCGAACGCTGATGCGAACCCGATTGCCGCACTCGTTAATGCCGATCGTCACCACCCCCTTGCCTTTACAGGGCTGGATACCATGAACGATGGCATTTTCCACCAGCGGCTGGATAAGCAGGCTCGGGATCACGCAGCTGACGTCGTCGTCAATATCATAGATGACCGTCAGCTTGTCGCCGAATCGCGCCTGTTCAATGGCGATATAATCTTTGATCTGATACAGCTCTCGTTTGATATCAATCTGCTCATCGTCTTTTAATTCGATGTTATAGCGCAGGTAGCGTGACAGATTAAAAATGAGCTGGCGCGCGGTGTCTGGATTAAGGCGAATCGAGGAGGAGATCGCGTTCAGGGCATTGAATAAAAAATGCGGGTTAATTTTGCTTTGCAGGGCGCGCAGCTCCGCTTTGTTGGCCATCTCGCGCAGCTGTTCGGCGCGGGAGACTTCCAGCTGGGTGGAGATTATTTGCGACAGGCCAATCGCCATCTCCTGCAGCGTCGAAGTGATGCGATGGGCGTGGCAGTAATAGATTTTTAGCGTGCCGGTCACCACCCCTTTTTCCCACAGCGGGATCACCATCAAGGAGTGGATCTCCGGCGTGCGGTGGGCTTCATCATTGTTTTTTATAATGATTTTTCCATAACGAATCGCTTGTCGGGTGGTAGGGCTGATGACATCGTCGTGGTGTTGATAGTTGGCCTCCCCCACGCCCACGTAGGCCAGTACATGTTCGGTATTAGTGATCGCCACCGCGTCAGCGGTAATGTCGCGGCGGATAATCTCGCATACCTGGCGCAGAGAATCGCTGTTAACGTGACGAAACAGCGGCAGGGTTTTGTTAGCGATATCGAGCGCCAGTTTTGCCTGCCGCGCCGCGCTGGCCTCCTTTTCCCCTTCCACGCTCTGCACCAGCAGCACGATAAAACCGATGCAGACGCTGCCGAGGATCATCGGGATACCAATTTTAGAGACGATATCCAGGCCGAGGCTCAGGGAAGGCGCCCAGACCACCACCAGGATCATGGTCAGGGTCTCACACACCATGCCGGCCAGAATGCCGATTTTCCACCGTTGATCGCGGGCCACTTTACGGTTAATCAATCCTGACAGCAGGCCTGCGACAATGCTGGTGATAAAGCAGGGCACGGCGGTGACGCCATCGATATCAATCAGGTAGCGGTGTACGCCGGCAATCACCCCGACAATTGCCCCTACCCACGGACCAAACAGAATCCCGCCGGACATGACGGCGATAATGCGCACATTCACCAGCGAACCTTCCACCGGGACGCCGGACCAGGTGCTGAACAGGGCAAACAGCGAGAAAATGGCGGTCACGGCCAGCAGCTCTTTCGGCGTATGGGCCGACTTGTGCAACAGTTCGCGGAACAGGCGCAGGCGAATGAGGAAAAACAGGCAAATAAGCATCAGGGCCGCACGATCATAGACCGCCAGCATCATCGTAAAAATTTCGTGCATGGGTGTGCCGCGTCAGTGGCCAGAAAAGAACATGATAAAAAACCTGACGGCAGAAGACCAGCCGCAGAAATATAATGAGGAAAAGGCATGCTTTTTAAAGGGGATTGATGGGACGCCACCGCGAGAGCGGTGGCCCAGGCTTTTAACGATAAAATTCTGTGTTAAGAAAGATATCAATATGTTACCACTCTTTATACAACTCTGGACTATTCCGGCGATGAACTGCCGTATTTAGCGCCGTCGATACCCGTTTTATATGCCAGGGAATATTTTTTACCGGCCCTCTCGACAACATGTTTTTTTTCAGGTTATTTTCTAAACGAGCCGCAACAGCGGCAGCGTCGCTCGGACGGTCCGGGCGCTAACGTTAATCAGAGGAACCTATGGCTGAATCCAGTCCTGAACGCCGTTTTACGCGTATCGATCGTCTCCCCCCGTACGTTTTTAATATTACTGCTGAACTGAAAATGGCTGCGCGCCGGCGCGGCGAGGATATTATTGATTTCAGTATGGGCAATCCCGATGGCGCGACGCCGCCGCATATCGTGGAAAAACTTTGCACCGTTGCCCAACGGCCTGACACCCATGGTTACTCTACGTCGCGGGGGATCCCGCGCCTGCGTCGCGCCATTTCACGCTGGTATGAAGAACGCTATAACGTTGACATCGATCCGGAATCGGAAGCGATCGTCACCATTGGTTCGAAAGAGGGGCTGGCGCACCTGATGCTGGCGACTCTGGATCATGGCGACACGGTGCTGGTGCCAAACCCCAGCTATCCGATTCACATCTATGGCGCGGTGATTGCCGGGGCGCAGGTGCGCTCAGTGCCGCTGGTGGAAGGTGTGGATTTCTTTAACGAGCTGGAACGCGCCATCCGCGAGAGTTACCCGAAGCCGAAGATGATGATCCTTGGCTTTCCCTCGAATCCAACGGCGCAGTGTGTGGAGCTGGACTTTTTTGAAAAGGTCGTCGCCCTGGCGAAGCAGTATGACATCCTGGTCGTCCACGATCTGGCCTATGCCGATATCGTGTATGACGGCTGGAAAGCGCCCTCCATTATGCAGGTGCCCGGCGCGCGTGATGTCGCCGTCGAGTTCTTTACCCTGTCGAAAAGCTATAACATGGCCGGCTGGCGCATTGGCTTTATGGTCGGCAATAAGACCCTGGTGAATGCCCTCGCTCGCATCAAAAGCTATCACGACTATGGCACGTTTACGCCGCTGCAGGTGGCGGCGATCGCTGCCCTTGAGGGCGATCAGCAGTGCGTGCGTGAAATTGCCGAACAATATAAGCGCCGTCGCGATGTGCTGGTGAAAGGGCTCCACGAAGCCGGCTGGATGGTGGAATGTCCGAAAGCGTCCATGTACGTCTGGGCAAAAATACCGGAACCTTACGCTGCCATGGGCTCGCTGGAGTTTGCGAAAAAGTTGCTTAATGAAGCGAAGGTCTGCGTCTCGCCGGGGATAGGCTTTGGCGACTATGGCGATACTCACGTCCGCTTCGCGCTGATCGAAAACCGGGACCGTACGCGCCAGGCGATCCGTGGCATCAAGGCGATGTTCCGCGCCGATGGCTTGCTGCCCGCCGCGAGCTAGCGCTTCGGCGAATACGCCATAACAAAAACGGGAGCCAGTGGGCTCCCGTTTTTTTTGACACCGCTGCAGTCTAGATCATCAGGGCAAAAGTACCGGCCCAAACGATGACCATAAAAGAGAGGCCCATAAAGAAGTATTTCACGATTCATCACTCCACGCGCTTGTGCGACGTTCAAATGAATTAATTGTTCTGTTATTCCTGGGCTGTCGCAGGTGAAAAATCACGTTGCGGCAGCTCGCAATTCTGTGCGCTTTGTGCTCCAGATGGCGCTAATGTACGCCTAAAAAATGAGGGAAACAAGGGGCATTTTTTTATTAATTTTTAGTTACTTAGGAGTGTCGTGATTCGGCGACACATTAATTTCACCCGGTAATAAATTTCACGCCAGCGACGCTGTTAAAACGGATTTTGGCGATGGGCAAAATGGAGGACGGCCAGCGAGGGCGCGCGCAATTTCTTTGCTACGCGCCGCCGCCGATTTAATGCTGGTCAGAGGCGCGCGGCCGCCACTCGGCCGGGTAGTGAGCCGGGATAAAGCGCAGTGTGAGCGCCATGAGTAGCAGGACGCAGAGCGCATGCCAGGACCAGTCAAGCGTGTAGTTCCCGCTCAGGCTACGCAACAGGCCGGAAAGCCAGGGGGAGAGGCCTGCGATGATAAATCCGATACCCTGCATAAACGCCACCAGCCGGCCGGCTACCGCCGGTTGTCCGGCGTGATCCAGCGCCAGCACCAGGCACAGGGGAAAGGCGCCACCCAGACCCACTCCACAGGCGATGGCCCACAGCGCTGGGACGTGCTGCGGCAGCCAGATGAAGCCGCAGAAGCCAATGAGCTGTAGCGCCAGCGCGAACAGCAGAAGCTGGCGTCGGTCATCCTGGCGAGCCAGCGCCGGGAGCAGCAGCGCCCCCGCGGTTTGCCCGACGGTCAGCAGCGCCAGCAGTGAGCCGCTGTACTGGGCGCTATCGCCAAGCTGGATATAGTAGGGCGGCAGCCAGGCGATCAGACTGGCGTAACCGGCATTGATCAGTCCGAAATAGAGTCCCAGCGTCCAGGCGCGGCGCTGGCCAATAATCGCGACCCGGGGGGAAGCGCTGGTCTGATGCGGTGCGCGAGGCAATTGCCGGCAAATCGCCAGCCAGCCGAGCAGGGCCAGCAGGGCAGGGAGCGCCCACCAGGCCAGCGCCTGGTGCCAGACCGTACTGCGTGACGCCAGCCATGGCGTGAACGCAGCGCCTAACCCGCCGCCGCCCATCAGCGCCGCCGACCATAGTCCCATCACCAGCGGCGTACGCCGGGCGAACAGCCGCTTTATCACCGCCGGGATGGCGGCCTGGATAATGCCGATGCCAATTCCCCCCGCAAGGGCGCTGCTGAGCAGCAAACCGCTATGTGGGGCGCTTTCCCGCAGCAGGGCACCCGCCGCGATAATCAGCAGGCTCAGCGCAATGCTGCAGTTTTGACCAACAGTGCGATCGACCCAGCCGCCGGCCAGCGCGAGCACGCCCATCGCGATGACCGGCAGGGCGGTGAGGAGCGCGACCAGGGTATAGCTCATCCCGCTGGCGGCGCGGATATCCGGCAGCAAGGGACCTATCGAGGTGAGCAGCGGACGCATGTTTATCCCGATGAGAACCAGGACACACAGCGTCAGATTCTGTCGCAGCATGGGCGTCATGGTTGCTGTTCCGCCCAGCGCTGATAAAGTGCCGGCCCCTCCGGCTGCGGGCAGTGGTGGATTGGCAGCGTCTGCCGGGACAGCGGCTGCTGCAGCTGCTGATAAATCGCGGTGGTTGAGAGCTGAAAGGGCTCGCCATCCTGATTACTGTTGGCGAAAAATACTTCCCGCACGCCGGTTAAATAGAGTGCGCTCAGGCACATAGGACAAGGTTGCCCGCTGGCATAGATAACGCATTCGCGCAGCACCTCGCTTCCCAGTCTGGCGGCAAGATCGCGAACGGCATTCAGTTCGGCATGCGCCGTTGGGTCACCGTTCAGATGAAAGGTATTGACGGCTTCGGCGACAATCTCATCATGCCGCACCAGAACGGCGCCGAAGGGGCGGCCACCGTCAGCAATATTTTGTTTTGCCAGCGCTAATGCGCGCTGGAGATAGCGATCGTCAGCGGACATAGTCACTCCTGCATAAGATGATGTTGATGGTGAAAAACGCAGAGGATGGTAGGTAGAGAGTACGTATCTTGTTTCATAAGTTAAAAGACTTATTTATGATGAACCCTATTTGAATTGCTTATAGGTAAGCGGATGCTCCTGCGCCATCTTTCCTACTTTATCGCCGTGGCAGAACATCGTGGATTTACCCGCGCCGCCGCGGCGCTCCATGTCTCCCAGCCTGCGCTGTCACAGCAGATCCGCCAGCTGGAAGCGATGCTGGAGGTTCAGCTCTTTGACCGCTCTGGTCGTTATACCCGCCTGACCGATGCCGGAGAGATCTGGCTGGAGTATGCCCGCCGCGTGTTACGCGATCTTGAGGAGGGGCGGCGCGCCCTGCACGACGCAGAAGATCTGCAGCGTGGTAAACTCCGCATCGCCATGACGCCGACCTTTACCACTTACATGCTGGGGCCGCTGGTGGAGGCGTACTATCGACGCTACCCCGGAGTGAAATTGCTTATCCAGGAGATGAACCAGGAGCGGATGGAAACGATGCTTCTGGAGGATGAACTGGATGTGGGAATTGCCTTTGGCGAGAGCCTCTCGCGGGATATTGTGGTTCAGCCGCTGCTGACGGAAACCCTCGCGCTGGTGGTGAGCCGCGCGCATCCGCTGGCTCATGAGAGCCACCTGCAGCTACAGGCTCTCGACGCGCAGCCCCTGATCCTGCTGAGCAGCGAGTTTGCCACCCGGGAGCAGATCGACCGCTATTGTCGCCGCCATCGGCTCGAACCTGACGTGCGGATGGAGGCCAACTCCATCGGCGCCGTACTAACGGTTATTCGCGGCACGCCGCTTGCGACGCTGCTGCCAGCGGCGATCGCCGGACAGTATGATGACCTCGTGGCCATTGAGCTTAAGCCCGCGCTGCTGCAGCGCACGGCCTGTTTGCTGCAGCGTCAGGGCGCATGGCAGAGCGCTGCGGCGCGCGAATTCATTGCGCTGGCGCGGGAAATCGCGGTAACGCTTGAGCAGGAAAACGGCCAGGCCCTGTATGAGGACCTGCGTCACTTGCCGACGAGCCTGGACTAACGATCGGCTTCGCTGAGGATATCGGCCTCATCGGGCAGGGTATTCTCCCGGAGCATGCCCTCTTCTTTGAGCCTTTCCAGTACGTGATGAAAGAGTTGAGTCTTGTCTGGCTCGGCCATATTCTGTAATTTCTCATTAAATACGGTATGGGACTGAATAAGGTAATGGATAAATTCCAGCAATACCTCATTTTGCGGCAGGACGGTTAATTCCTGATGGATGTAACTGGTTTGTTCCAGCAGCGAATTTTTTGTCACGTCCATAGGCCGGGCGCTAATACTGTGAGCGTATATTTTCTCAATGGCCTGGCTGGTGATATAGATGCGGTTCAATGATATAGCAGAGTATTCGTCTTCATCCGGAATGAAATGACAATAGACAAACGGTTTGTCGGGCAGCATCATGCTGAGTCTGTTTTCGTAAAGAATATCATCAGGCGCCTCCAGTAGCGCCATTAAATTCCGACTGTGTGGGTGCCAGAGTCCGGATGCGGACACTTTTACGTTAAACTGCGTCACCGTATTTCCGCGTAATGTTTCCACAATCGGAATATCGCCATCAAGCCGCAGAATGCTGCGGATATGGGAGTGGGGTGACCAGAAAGTCTCCACTTCCTCGGCAGAGGCAAGCGGATTAAGCGCGGTGGTCACGTCTTTTTCCTGATGAGAAAGGACGGCTATTTTTAATGTTCCCCGCGTCGGATTAAGCTTCAGACAGAGATTGATCGCACCAATATCATGCCAGTGAAGAATGTCTTCAAGTTCGCAGTTTAATAATTTTTGCGCCCGCGCCAGAGAGCAATACTCCATTGGCGGTAAATTATTTAGCTTCCAGATATTCCGTTCTGTAATATTCATAAGAATTGTACGTCGATGAAAAAATAAATCGCCATGGTGAGCAAAAAGCATCGATGACAAGGATTTATTCTTCCCGCTGACTTCCTTTACCTGATTAACAAAACCCATTCACATTGAGAATAATATGTCGATAAGTTGGCTGTTTTTATTGTTTTGCTGCCGCGTATTTACTTTATCCCGTTATCTTATCATCTCTTATTCGTAGAGAAAAATAGTTTGCTCAATATAAGCATTTCTTTCTGGCAGGAATCTTTTTGCAGGAATGTTGAAGGCGAGCACGAGCGGAGTACGAAGAAAGGGACAGTCAATTGGCGACCTTCGTGGTCGGCAGGGGGGGCAAACAGACGCCAGTCGCGTCTGTTTGGTGTAGCTGTTGTTATTGTGGCGTCGACAGAAAACGGTCACCCGGCTGCGCGATGGCATACCATGCCATCATCTCTGCGGTGCCCGGTTGGCCTTCGGCAGGCGCCCAGGCCATGGTGTCAACTTCGGCAAGCGGCTGATAAGCACCTTGCTTAACTTCAAAAACCATCCCGCCCGGGTCGAGCGAGAGCACCGTATGCCAGGTACCGGCTTCCATTTCCAGCGCCGTGCAGGTTTCACCCAGCACCACCCGGCGGGTGACTACGCCATTGTCATCAAAATTCAGTACCACAAAGCGGCCTTTCAGGGGCAGCAAAAGTTCGAAGGTATGTCTGTGCCGGTGCGGACGGATATAGGTGCCGGGTTCCATCGCAATGGCGAGGCGCTGTACCGGGTCGCTTAGTTCGGGATGAAAATTGCGATGGGCACGCAAGCGCGGTGCACTGGCTGCCGCTTCGCTCTGCTGCTGCATATCGCTGAGGGTGATCTGTTTCATATCAACGCCTGGCTCCTGTATCGTCCAGAGAAGGTTGCACTGGGGTAGTGGCTTATGACTGTTTAAGCCAAGGGGCATTGTACGCGGAATGCGCGTTTTTGTCGGTTTATTGTCTGTGCGATTGACTGGGGCGCCCCTTCCTGTCCTGGCTAATCCACTCGCGGATAATTTCGGCAAATTATGATGGCGAGAAGAATATGCCATGGCTGGCGTTTAGGTAATGGTGGGAAATAGCGGTCAACGTTTATATGGTGTCCCCTGCAGGAATCGAACCTGCAACTAGCCCTTAGGAGGGGCTCGTTATATCCATTTAACTAAGGGGACAAGGCGGTGCGAGTATAGCGTTTTTTGCCCGCCTGAGTAAGAGCCATACCGTCTGACTGCTTAAACCCTCGCCACTCACGGCGCTTTTTTTATGCCCGGTCGGCGTTTTTGGCTTTCTCCGCGGCCTGGGCGCGGGCTTCCGCTTTTCGCTTGCTGCTCATATCGTTACGGATCTGCGCATGGCTCAGCAGCGCGAAGATGAAGGTCCCTCCGCAGATATTTCCCGCCAGCGTCGGCAGGGCGAACGGCCAGATAAAGTCGCTCCAGGGCAGGCTTCCGTTAAACACCAGATAAAGGATCTCGACCGATCCCACCACGATATGAGTCGTATCCGCCAGGGCGATAAGCCAGGTCATGAGAATAATCACCACGATCTTGGCCGCACCGGCGACAGGAAACATCCAGACCATGGTGGCGACCAGCCATCCGGAAATAATCGCATTAGCGAACATCTCCGTCGGGCTGTTTTTCATTACGTCTTCGGCGATGCTGACAAAGGCCTGACGAGTTGGTTCATCAAAGACGGGCATAAAATTGAAGGCCCATGCGGCCACTGCGGTACCGATGAGGTTGCCAGCCAGCACCACCGACCACAACCGCATCAGCAAACCGATGTTACCTGGGGTGGGATTGTGCATCACCGGCAGAACGGCGGTAACCGTATTTTCCGTGAACAGCTGCTGGCGGGCCATGATCACGATAATAAAGCCGAAGGTATACCCGAGATTTTCCAGTAAAAACCCGCCCGGGATCCCCTCCAGTTTGACGTGAAAAATCCCTTTTGCCAGCAGGGAGGCGCCCATTGACAGGCCGGCCGCAATGGCTGACCACAGCAGGGCCAGCGCATCGCGTTCCATCTCTTTTTCCCCTTCCTGGCGAATATGTTCATGGATGGCCATCGCCCGCGAGGGCAGGCGATCTTCATCCACTTCTATTTCCTCTCCGCGCTGTTTTTCTTCACTTTCGACTTCTCGCTCGTCATCCGCTGGTTTTAATTTGTTATTGTCTAGTTCATCCATTTCGTGGCCCTCGCTATCAATCTATATAGATATAGCGTAGCGGCTTTCCCTGCCGTCTGGCTGGGTATACTCTGAAATCGCAAAAATGGTAACGTCAGATTTTTGTTGCTCCGGTAGAATAGGAGCCCCGCGATCTCGTTATTCCCAGGCTATGATCAAATCAACAACTTGGGTGATATAGACATCGTTCAACGTGCTGTTACAATCGCTCACATCTATACGGGCGGAAACGTTGTCTTTCCGTCATGGATGGCAACTCGCGATAGCCATAAAAACCAGGGAGACACCTATGAATTATCGCCTGTCGGCGCTTGCGCTTGGCGCCACATTGCTGGTGGGATGTGCCAGTTCCAGCTCTGGCGATCAGCCGCAGGGGCGTTCAGACCCGTTAGAAGGGTTTAACCGCACGATGTTCAATTTCAACTTTAACGTGGTCGACCCTTACGTGCTTCGCCCGGTGGCGGTGGCATGGCGTGACTACGTCCCGCAGCCGGCGCGCAATGGTTTGAGCAACTTCACCAGCAACCTTGAAGAGCCGGCGGTAATGGTGAACTCCTTCCTGCAGGGCGACCCCTATAAAGGTATGGTGCACTTTACCCGTTTCTTCCTGAACACCATCCTCGGGATGGGCGGTCTGATCGATGTCGCGGGCATGGCGAATCCGCAGCTGCAGCGCGTTGAACCGCATCGTTTCGGCAGCACGCTCGGCCATTATGGCGTCGGCTATGGTCCGTATGTGCAACTGCCATTCTACGGTAGCTTTACGCTGCGCGATGAAGGCGGTGATATGGCCGATGGCCTCTACCCGGTACTCTCCTGGTTGACCTGGCCGATGTCGATTGGTAAATGGGCTGTCGAAGGGATTGAAACTCGTGCCCAGCTGCTGGATTCCGACGGCCTGCTCCGTCAGTCTTCCGATCCTTACATTTTGATGCGTGAAGCTTATTTCCAGCGCCATGACTTTATCGCCAACGGCGGTAAGCTGACCCCGGCGGACAACCCGAATGCCCAGGCTATTCAGGATGAACTGAAAGACATTGATTCACAGTAATCTGCGAACGATAAAAAAAGGGTGAACATGTTGTTCACCCTTTTTTGTTGCGCGCGGCTTATCAGAAGCGGTAGTTGAAGTTGGCGCCGTACAGCCAGGCGGTCCCTTCGGAACGGAAGGTATACGGGCCTTCCTTAATTTCTACGTGCTGGCCGTGCATATAGGAAAGACCGACGTCAACCGACGCATCCTTGTTAAACGCGTAAGTGGTACCCGCGCTCAGCCACAGGCGATCCTGGTCAGGAATGGAGATGGAGCGGTTGTTGGCCGGCACCGGGCTGTCATCGAAAGCGATACCGGTGCGGAAGGTCCAGTTATCGTCGTAATAATACGTGGTCCCCAGCGCAAGACGGTAGGCATCTTTGAAGCCTTCCTCTTTATAGAACAGCGTCTGGCCGTTGCTGCCGGTGGCTTTCAGCTCCTGGAACTGACTCCAGCTGGTGTAGGTCAGGCTATAGTGGACCGCCCACTGCGGTGCCACGCGGTTATAGCCCGACAGCTCCCACATTTCCGGCAGGTTAAGGGTCAGTGAACCGCCGGTGGTCTGGCCGTTAGTGCCCGCTGGCAGACCGAAGTTGCCGAGGATTTGGTTATAGGCCGCCGGCAGGCTGCTGCGGTAGTTACCGTCGAAGTCGATCTTCACCTCGGAACGGTACGTAAAACCGTAGCGGTTGTTCTTATCCAGCTCATAGAGGATACCGGCATTCCAGCCAAAGCCCCAGGCGTTGCCGTTAAGATGGGCGATCTGCGTGTCGGCAGGGATCTTCGCCACCTGGCCTGCCAGCGCCGGCGGCAGTGCGCCAGAACCAGCGACAATCTGACCCAGGTCACCCGCATAGCGCTCGATCTTCGCCTTGGCGTAGACCGCGTCAAAACCTAAGCCAAAGCTCCAGTTGCTGTCGAGACGGTAGGCGCCGCTCAGGTTGAAGTTCGCGGTGGTCAGGTCGGTTTTACCGCCCATGCTGCCAGCCGCATAGTCATCGTTGTATTCCGTTGCCAGGCCGTAGTTAGAGGTAATGGATGCCCCCCAACCGAATTGATCGTTAATCGGCGCGACAAAGTGGAAGTTGGGAACCCACGCCGTCGGGGCGATATTGTCCGCATTCAGGCTCTTGCCGGTGGGAGAGGTGCCGGAGACATTGACACCCGGGTCAACAAAAACGGCGCCCGCCGACATAGTTGGACGGTCAAACATCATAATTAATGCCGGGTTACGACTGGCATTGCCTGCATCGTCTGCGATAGCCCCTTCACCGGAATAGGCCCGACCCAGCCCTGATGAAGAGAATTCGTTGAGCTGGAAGCCTGCTGACCAGGCCTGGGTGGAAACAAGTGCTACAGCCACTGCAAGGGCAGATTGGGTAAAGCGGGTTTTCTGGCTCATGCCCATAACCTCATTGAGTTATTTTTTTTTAAACTATGTTACATGCCGTAACAGAAGCGCGGAAGTGTAGGGTCTGTGGTACAACAGAGAAATCAGACCAGTGCGCTGAGTATAGGTCTGACCAGATGAGTTGTTGCAAGTTTGTTTATGAAGTTTTTCAATTGTGATAACAGAAACGCGATCCAGCTGGCAAAATTGTCGGGGGGAGTAAGAGGCAGAAAAGCTGATTTTTGTTTTAGATCATTTTTAAGTGTGATTTCTGTCACTTAACGCGGTGATGGCGATTCTCGGCTGGAGGCTCACCGGGGGCAGGGCGTAAAATAGGCACATTATTTGTCTGGCACCGAAGGTGCCTATACAGAGGAAATCTACGATGAGTAAATGTAGCGCTGATGAAACCCCGGTATGCTGCTGTATGGATGTTGGCACCATTGTGGACAACACCGACTGCACCGCCTCATACAGCCGCGTGTTCGCCAACCGCGCTGAAGCGGAGCAAACGCTCGCTGCGCTGAGCGAGAAAGCGCGTAATGTGCAATCTGAACCGTGCAAAATCAACCCGACCTTCACCGATGTTGACGGCGGCGTACAGCTGGATATCGATTTTATTTTTAGCTGCGAAGCCGAATCGCTGATCTTCCAGTTAGGATTACGTTAATCCCTCCGTTTAACGCCCCGTAGAAGGGGCGTTACCTTTCTGTTCAATGTGTTTTGGCTCGCAATTTTTCGCTTCCCCGATTGGCTTAATGTAAAAAATTAGTTAAGACTGTTATCAGGTCAGACCACTTGGTTGTTTTGCTTAACAGGGGAGCGTTATGAGTCAGGCATTACCGCTTATCACCCGTCAGGGCGATCGCATTGCCATTGTCAGGGGTTTACGCACGCCATTTGCGCGCCAGGCGACGGTTTTTCATGGCGTTCCGGCCGTTGATTTAGGGAAAATGGTGGTTGGCGAAATGCTCGCCCGGAGTGACATTCCCGCGGACGTCATTGAGCAACTGGTTTTTGGCCAGGTGGTGCAGATGCCGGAAGCGCCGAATATCGCCCGGGAAATCGTGCTCGGCACTGGAATGAGCGTGCACACCGATGCCTATAGCGTCAGTCGCGCCTGCGCCACCAGCTTCCAGGCCGTGGCGAATGTTGCTGAAAGCCTGATGGCCGGCACCATCCGCGCCGGTATTGCCGGCGGCGCCGACTCCTCTTCTGTATTGCCCATTGGGGTCAGTAAAACACTGGCCCGCACGCTGGTGGATGCCAATAAAGCCCGCACGCTGAGCCAAAAGCTGAAGCTGTTTTCCCGTCTGCGGCCGCGCGACCTGCTGCCGGTCCCCCCGGCGGTGGCGGAATATTCAACCGGTTTGCGGATGGGCGATACCGCGGAACAGATGGCGAAAAGTTGGGGCATCACCCGGGAACAACAGGATGCGCTGGCGCATCGTTCGCACCAGCTGGCGGCCAAAGCCTGGGAAGAGGGAAAGTTGTCAGCTGAGGTGATGACGGCCTACGCGCCCCCTTTCCGCGAGCCGCTGGAGCAGGACAACAATATTCGTAAAAATTCAACCCTCGCAGATTACCAAAAGTTACGCCCTGCCTTTGACCGCAAGCATGGCACCGTCACCGCTGCCAACAGCACGCCGCTGACGGACGGCGCGGCGGCGGTGATCCTGATGACCGAGTCCAGGGCCAAAGAGCTGGGTCTGACGCCGCTGGGTTATCTGCGCAGCTATGCCTTTACCGCCATCGACGTCTGGCAGGATATGCTGCTGGGGCCCGCATGGTCCACGCCGCTGGCGCTGGAGCGGGCAGGTCTGACGCTGGCGGATCTGACGCTTATTGATATGCACGAAGCTTTTGCTGCGCAGACGCTGGCCAATCTCCAGTGTCTGGCAAGCGAGCGCTTTGCCCGTGAAGTGCTGGGACGCTCGCAGGCCACCGGTGAGGTGGATGAGAGCAAGTTTAACGTCCTCGGCGGATCTATTGCTTATGGCCATCCTTTTGCTGCCACCGGCGCGCGGATGATCACCCAGACGCTGCATGAGCTACGGCGACGGGGCGGGGGATTCGGTCTGGTGACGGCCTGCGCGGCAGGTGGTCTGGGTGCGGCGATGATCGTGGAGGCTGAATAATGGATGCTGTTTCCGCTTTTAAGCTTGAGGTCCGTGCGGACAAGATCGCGGTGATCACCATCGATGCCCCGGGTGAGAAAATGAATACCCTGAAAGCTGAGTTCGGCAATCAGGTGCGGGGGCTGATACGTCGGGTTCGTGATGATAAGTCGGTGCGCGGCGTGGTGTTTATCTCCGCCAAAGCGGATAACTTTATCGCCGGCGCAGACATTAACATGATTGCCCGCTGCCGCAGCGCGCAGGAAGCGGAAGCGCTGGCGCGCCAGGGACAGCAGATTATGGCTGAGATCCATGGCTTGTCGATCCCGGTGATTGCCGCCATCCACGGCGCCTGCCTTGGCGGCGGTCTGGAACTGGCGCTGGCCTGCCATGGCCGTATCTGTAGCGATGACGAAAAAACCCGTCTCGGTTTGCCGGAAGTGCAGCTTGGCCTGCTGCCGGGCTCCGGGGGAACGCAGCGTTTACCGCGGCTGATTGGCGTCAGTACAGCGCTGGATATGATGCTTACCGGCAGGCAGCTGCGTGCGCGCCAGGCGCTGAAGGCCGGTCTGGTAGACGAGGTGGTTCCGCAGGCGATTTTATTGCAGGCGGCGGTGGAGCTGGCGCTGAAGGGGCGACCGGCCAGTCGGGATATGCCCGTACGCGAACGCGTGCTGGCGGGGCCTTTGGGCCGCCATCTGTTATTCCATTTCGTCGGCAAACAAACGCAGCGCAAGACCCAGGGGAACTATCCGGCGGTGAAGCGAATTCTGCAGGTTGTCGAGAATGGCCTGGCCCACGGTTGCAGCAGCGGTTACGCCGAAGAAGCTCGCGCGTTTGGCGAACTGGCGATGACCCCGCAGTCGCAAGCGCTGCGTTCGATCTTCTTTGCCAGTACCGATCTGAAAAAAGACCGTGGCGCTGAAGCCGAGCCCGGACCGCTGACAAGCATTGCGGTGCTGGGCGGCGGCCTGATGGGCGGGGGGATCGCCTATGTGACCGCCTGTAAGGGCGGGCTGCCGGTGCGCATTAAAGATATCCAGCCGCGTGGGATTAACCATGCCTTAAAGTACAGCTGGGATCTACTGAATAAACAGGTCCGCCAGCGTCGTCTGCGCCCCAGCGAGCGCGATCGCCAGATGATGCTGATCTCCGGCGCCACCGACTATCAGGGCTTTGCTCATCGCGACGTGGTGATCGAGGCGGTATTTGAGGACCTGGCCCTGAAGCAGCGGATGGTCAACGAAGTGGAGCAATACTGTGGGCCGCAGACCATCTTTGCGTCGAACACCTCATCGTTACCGATAGGCGATATTGCCGCCCAGGCCCGTCGCCCCGGGCGGGTGATCGGCCTGCATTTCTTCAGTCCGGTGGAAAAAATGCCGCTGGTTGAAGTGATCCCGCATAAGGGAACCGATCCGCAGGCTATCGCCACCGTGGTGCAACTGGCTAAACGTCAGGGGAAAACGCCTATTGTGGTGGCGGATAAAGCGGGCTTCTATGTGAACCGCATCCTCGCGCCCTATATCAATGAAGCGATGCGCCTGCTGGTGGAGGGCGAACCGGTTGAAGAGATTGATAAGGCCCTGGTTAAATTCGGTTTCCCGGTAGGGCCAATCCAGCTACTGGATGAGGTTGGCATCGATACCGGCACCAAAATTATCCCCGTGCTGGAGAGCGCGTTTGGAGAACGTTTTAGCCCACCTGCAAACATCATTGACGCGATTTTGAAGGACGATCGCAAAGGTAGAAAAAATAATCGTGGTTTCTATCTTTATGAGACAAAAGGGCGTAAAAGCAAAAAACGGCCCGACCCGGCAGTCTATCCGCTGCTCGACATCGACCGCCCCCAGTCGCGGCTCTCCGCGCAGCAGGTGGCGGAACGCTGTGTGATGATGATGCTTAACGAGGCGGCGCGCTGCTTTGATGAGCAGATTATCCGTAGCGCGCGCGATGGCGATATCGGCGCCGTCTTTGGTATAGGGTTTCCGCCATTTCTTGGCGGCCCGTTCCGGTATATGGATACTATCGGCGCGGGTGAAGTTGCCGCGATCCTGCAGCGCCTGGCCGCCCAGTACGGCCCACGTTTTACACCCTGTGACACTTTATTACGCATGGCCGAACAGGGGACAACCTTTTGGCCAGCGGATGAACGGCTGACCTAAGTTGTGGTCAAAGAAGATAAATCCGGCTGCGGATGACGCTGTTGATTGGCTGTTTTGTAAACAATGATTGACTATACTTACGCCATTGAGGTAAAAAACAGCGTTTCATTCGTTGAATGGATCAGGCACAATGCCCGGCCACCGGGTCACCTGCGTATTGTCTTCGCAGGCCAAACTACGGTGCTTCTGGTTAACAAAAGCGGTGCAATATGCAAGTTTTTATTATGCGTCACGGCGACGCTGCCCTCGATGCAGCCAGCGACTCAGTTCGTCCATTAACCGTATGCGGTTGTGATGAGTCTCGTCAGATGGCAACCTGGCTGAAAGGTCAAAAAGTGGATATTGAGCGCGTTCTTGTCAGTCCCTATCTGCGTGCAGAACAGACGCTGGATATTGTTGGGGAGTGCATGAACCTGCCGAAACATGTCGACGTGATGCCGGAACTCACGCCGTGCGGCGACGTAGGCCTGGTTAGCGCCTATCTGCAGGCGCTGGCGAATGAAGGCGTGGCGACGGCGCTGGTCGTCTCCCACCTGCCGCTGGTGGGGTACCTGGTCTCAGAGCTGTGTCCGGGGGAAACGCCTCCGATGTTCACCACCTCGGCTATCGCCTGCGTGACGCTGGACGCCGACGGCAAGGGTGAATACCTCTGGCAGAAAAGCCCCTGCAATCTCAAGATGGCCAACGCCATCTGACGGCCCCGGAGCCCGCCGTTAAGGCAGCTCCGGCGGTTGCCACTCCTCTACCTCAATCAGTATCAGCAGTGCGGCGTCACCGCCGTACTCTTTTGGTGCCTGGTGAAACGCCATAATATGCGGGTGTTGCGCCAGCCACAGCGGGGTTTGCTGTTTGAGAATATGTTTGCCGTGCCCGTGCATCACACAGGCGCAAAACACATGTTCGCGGCGGCAGGCGGCAATCAGCGCGCCCAGTTCCTGTTTGGCCTGCTGCTGGGTGAGCCCATGCAGATCGAGAAACAGTTCCGGCGAATAATCCCCACGGCGCAGCTTTTTCAGCTCAAAATGGCTGACGTCGGCGCGGACATATTTCATCGAGCCTTCAGTATTCAGTAGCGGCTGAAACTCATCAGAGAAATAGTGGCTGTTATCGGCCTGTTCCTGCAGCAAACGCTTCGGAGCAACCTCAGTGACTTTCTTGCGCTGCGGACGGTGAACGATGGTGTCCTGCTTGATCTTCCGCGTGCCGGTCATTAACTGACGGAACAGCGCCTGATCCTCCTCGCTTAGCGATGTCTTCTTTTTCATTGTCCACTCTCATTAATACTTTGCGCTAGTTTACCCGACTCAATATCCCTTCGGGCAAGGAAAACCTGTTTTTTCCCCGGTCACCCCACGCAAGAATGCTGATTTATCGCCGTCTTCATGGCACACTAGCCGCCGAATTTATAGCAGAGTGTGCCCTGGAGGTTGTCGTGGATAAAATTTTTGTTGATGAGGCAGTCAATGAGCTGCATACCATTCAGGACATGCTGCGCTGGGCGGTAAGCCGTTTCAGCGCTGCTAATATCTGGTACGGTCACGGGACTGATAACCCGTGGGACGAGGCAGTACAGCTGGTGCTGCCGTCGCTCTACCTACCGCTGGATATCCCGGAAGATATGCGGACTGCGCGTCTGACCTCCAGCGAGAAACACCGCATCGTTGAGCGGGTGATCCGCCGCGTGAACGAGCGCATTCCCGTCGCCTATCTGACCAACAAAGCGTGGTTCTGCGGGCATGAGTTTTACGTCGATGAGCGGGTGCTGGTCCCGCGCTCCCCGATTGGCGAACTGATCAACAATCAGTTTGCCGGGCTGATTAACCATAAGCCGCAGCATATCCTTGATATGTGCACCGGCAGCGGCTGCATCGCCATCGCCTGCGCCTATGCTTTCCCGGAAGCCGAAGTCGACGCCGTGGATATCTCCCCGGACGCGCTGGCCGTCGCCGAGCACAACGTGGAGTCCCATGGCCTGATCCATCACGTGACGCCGATCCGCTCCGACCTGTTCCGCGATCTGCCGAAGCTGCAGTACGATCTGATCGTCACCAATCCGCCGTATGTCGATGAAGAGGACATGGCCGATCTGCCGGAAGAGTATGAGCATGAGCCGGTGCTGGGTCTGGCCTCCGGTAGCGACGGCCTGAAGCTGACGCGCCGCATCCTCGGTAACGCGCCGGATTATCTCAGCGATGACGGGATTCTGATTTGTGAAGTCGGTAACAGCATGGTACATCTGATGGAGCAATATCCGGACGTGCCGTTTACCTGGCTTGAGTTTGATAACGGCGGCGACGGTGTCTTCATGCTGACCAAACAGCAGCTGATTGACGCCCGCGCGCACTTCGGTATTTATAAAGACTAAAAAAAACAACACGCCAACATAACGAAAAAGATTGGAGCCGTGATGGCAGGAAATACAATTGGACAACTCTTTCGCGTCACTACCTTCGGCGAATCGCACGGCCTGGCGCTGGGCTGCATCGTCGACGGCGTGCCGCCGGGCATCCCGCTGACCGAAGCCGACCTGCAGCACGACCTCGATCGTCGTCGCCCGGGCACCTCGCGTTACACCACGCAGCGTCGCGAGCCGGATCAGGTCAAAATTCTTTCCGGCGTCTTCGAAGGCGTTACTACCGGGACCAGTATCGGTCTGCTGATTGAGAACACCGATCAGCGTTCGCAGGATTACGGCGCAATCAAAGATCTGTTCCGTCCGGGCCACGCCGATTACACCTACGAGCAAAAGTATGGTCTGCGCGACTATCGCGGCGGCGGTCGTTCTTCTGCGCGCGAAACCGCGATGCGCGTAGCGGCCGGGGCGATTGCCAAAAAATACCTTGCCGCGAAGTTCGGCATCGTCATTCGCGGCTGCCTGACGCAGATGGGCGATATTCCGCTGGCCATCAAAGACTGGAATCAGGTCGAGCAGAACCCGTTCTTCTGCCCGGACCCGGATAAAATCGACGCTCTGGATGAACTGATGCGCGGCCTGAAGAAAGAGGGTGACTCCATTGGCGCGAAAGTGACGGTGGTGGCTGACGGCGTACCGCCGGGCCTCGGCGAGCCGGTCTTCGATCGCCTGGATGCCGATATCGCCCACGCGCTGATGAGCATCAACGCCGTGAAAGGGGTGGAAATTGGCGACGGCTTTGAAGTGGTGAAGCTGCGCGGCAGCGAAAACCGCGATGAAATCACCAAAGACGGATTCCAGAGCAACCACGCCGGCGGCATTCTTGGCGGCATCAGCAGCGGCCAGCAGATCGTTGCCAACATCGCGCTGAAGCCTACCTCCAGTATTACCGTTCCCGGTCATACGATTAACCGCTTTGGCGAAGAAGTGGAGATGATCACCAAAGGGCGTCACGATCCGTGCGTCGGCATTCGCGCCGTACCGATCGCTGAGGCGATGCTGGCGATCGTCCTGATGGATCACTTTATGCGTCAGCGCGCGCAGAATGGCGATGTGACGACGACAATTCCACGCTGGTAACCATGAAAAACACCGTTATCGCACTGCTCGCGCTGCTGGCCAGCGCCGGTAGCCTGGCCGCGACGCCGTGGCAGAAAATATCCCAGCCGATCGGCGGCAGCGCCCAGTCAATCGGCGCATTTTCCAATGGCTGTATCGTGGGCGCCGAGGCGCTCCCTCTGAGCGCCACCGGCTATCAGGTGATGCGTACCGATCAGCGTCGCTACTTCGGTCATCCGGATCTGGTTCAGTTTATTCAGCGCCTGAGTAATCAGGTGCACAATAAAGGAATGGGAACCGTGCTGATTGGCGACATGGGGATGCCGGCAGGCGGGCGCTTTAACGGCGGTCACGCCAGTCACCAGACGGGCCTGGATGTCGATATTTTCCTCCAGCTGCCGCAAACGCGCTGGACATCGTCTCAGCTGTTGAAGCCGCAGGCGCTGGATCTGGTCGCCAGCGACGGCAAGCACGTGGTGCCGTCGCTGTGGAGCCCGCAAATCAGCCAGCTGATCAAGCTGGCGGCGGAAGATAGCGAGGTCACCCGTATTTTCGTCAACCCGGCGATTAAACAGCAACTGTGCCTGGACGCGGGCAGCGACCGCCAGTGGCTGCGTAAAGTCCGTCCCTGGTTCCAGCATCGCGCTCATATGCACGTCCGACTGCGTTGCCCGGCGGGAAGTCTGGAGTGCGAGGATCAGGCGCCACCGCCGCCCGGCGATGGCTGCGGAGCGGAGCTGCAGAGCTGGTTCGAACCACCTAAACCCGGGTCTACCCCCCCTGTGAAGAAGACGCCGCCGCCGCTGCCGCCTTCCTGCCAGGCGCTACTGGATGAGCATGTGCTGTAATGGATAGTTTTATCGAGTTGTTTGCCGTATCGCCGTTGGTGCTGGTGGTACTCTTCTTTGTCGCCATCCTGGCCGGTTTTATTGACTCACTGGCCGGAGGCGGGGTTTACTGACCGTTCCGGCGTTGATGGCGGCAGGAATGCCACCGGCGCAGGCGCTGGCGACCAATAAGCTGCAGGCCTGCGGCGGGTCGCTATCGGCGACCCTCTATTTTGTCCGCCGTAAGGTGGTCAGCCTCGCCGATCAGAAGCTGAATATTCTGATGACCTTTATTGGCTCAACCGCTGGTGCGCTGCTGGTCCAGCACGTCCAGTCCGATATTCTTAAGCAGATCCTGCCGTTGCTGGTGATCGGCATCGGTCTCTATTTTCTGCTGATGCCGAAACTGGGTGAAGCGGACCGGCAGCGTCGGCTGTACGGTCTGCCGTTTGCGCTGGTTGCTGGCGGCAGCGTAGGATTCTACGACGGCTTTTTTGGCCCCGGCGCCGGTTCGTTTTATGCACTGGCTTTTGTCACCCTGGCCGGATTTAACCTGGCGAAGTCGACGGCCCATGCCAAGCTGCTGAACGCGACCTCAAACGTCGGCGGTCTGCTGCTGTTTATCATCGGCGGGAAGGTCATCTGGGCCACCGGCTTTGTGATGATGGCCGGCCAGTTTATTGGCGCTCGCGCCGGCTCCCGGCTGGTGCTGAGTAAAGGGCAGTCGCTGATCCGGCCGATGATCGTTATCGTCTCGGCGGTGATGAGCGCGAAGCTTCTCTATGACAGCCACGGGGCTGAGATTTTGCAGTGGTTGGGAATTCATTAATGCAACAGCAACACCATTATCAGCAGCTGATTGACCTTTTCGACAGCTGCTTTGCCGAAGAATTTAATACTCGCCTGGTAAAAGGCGACGATGAGCCGATCTACCTTCCGGCCGATGACGACACGCCCTATCACCGTATCGTGTTTGCGCACGGGTTTTTTGCCAGCGCCCTGCACGAGATTTCTCACTGGTGTGTCGCCGGCAAAGCGCGCCGCGAACGAGTCGATTTTGGCTACTGGTACTGCCCGGATGGCCGCGATGCGATGACTCAAAGCCAGTTTGAGGACGTCGAGGTGAAACCGCAGGCCTATGAGTGGCTGTTCTGCGTGGCGGCGGGATTTCCGTTTAACGTCAGCTGTGACAATCTGGAAGGAGACGTTGAGCCCGATCGCATCGCCTTCCAGCGCCGGGTTCATGCTCGGGTAATGACTTTGCTTGAACAAGGGATCCCCGAACGTCCGGCGCGTTTTATTCGCGCATTGCAACATTATTATCAAACGCCGACATTGACGGCGGAACACTTTCCGTGGCCGGAAGACCTG
The DNA here is from genome assembly GCF_000828055.2 of Klebsiella variicola. Classification (NCBI taxonomy): domain Bacteria; kingdom Pseudomonadati; phylum Pseudomonadota; class Gammaproteobacteria; order Enterobacterales; family Enterobacteriaceae; genus Klebsiella; species Klebsiella variicola. The sequence goes on from NZ_CP010523.2 coordinate 1,473,763, forward strand.
CACTAAGGCCACACATTACATGACAAGAGGTAAGATGATGATCGCGGAGTTTGAATCACGCATTCTGGCGCTGATTGACAACATGGTAGACCACGCCAGTGATGATGAACTGTTTGCCGGCGGTTATCTGCGCGGCCACCTGACGCTGGCGGTGGCTGAGCTGGAAGGTGAGGGCGAGCATTCTGCTGAAGCGGTAAACAGTAAGGTCAGCCAGAGCCTGGAGAAGGCCATCAGCGCTGGTGAACTGTCGCCGCCGGACCAAATTCTGGTGCAGGGGATGTGGCATAACCTGTATCAACAGGCGAAAAATCAGGCCTGAGCCATATTGTAGCCCGGGTCAGGCGTCAGCCGTACCCGGGAAATTGCCTGCCCTCATGGTTTTATTTCACCGCTTTTCCCTTCAGCAGTTTTCTCACCCACAGCCGATTCGGATTCAGCGCCGCCAGAGTATCGCTATCCAGCGGCAGCGGTTCACCGCTCATCTGCGCCGCCAGCAGCTCAGCGCTTAACGGCGCGGTGCAAAGTCCGCGCGATCCGAGCGCCCCAAGCATAAACAGGTTGTGACAGACCGGCGCGCGACCGGCGTGATCCTGCTGTTCGTGGAGGCTGGCGTATTGCGTCAATGTTGCCTCATAGTCTGGCACGTTGCCGACCATTGGCAGGTGATCGCGGGTGGCGCAGCGCACGCCGCAGCGGGCAGCATTGGCTCTGATATCCACGTCCAGCGTCCACTCCGCGTTCGGGAAACAGTCGATCAGCCGTTGCCGGTTGTGCTGCTGATCTTCCTCGCTGAAGGTGGTGTCGGTCTTCCCGCGATGGTAGCTGGCGCCAATACAGTGCTGCTGATTTTGCGGATTATGCGGCGTCAGGTAGCCATCGTAGCACAGCACCTGGCGCAGGGCGGAAAGCCGCGGGGTGGTAGGTATATGACTGACCTGGCCGCCAACAGGGTAGACCGGCAGCTGCGCGGTTTGCGCAAAATCCGCGATGCTGTGGCCGTTCGCCAGCACCACCGCCTGATGATTGCGCTGCTGATTGAGCAGCCAGCCATCGCCCACCGCGCTGAGCGTTTCAACGTGATAACCATAGTGCACGTGCAGTCCGCGAGTTGCCGCCAGCGCCAGCAATTCGGCGGTGAGCTGCTGCGGGCACAGCCAGCCGCCGGCCGGATAAGTGATGCCGCCGCAGCCGGTATCGACGCCGGTCAACCCGACAACCTGTTCCGCCGTCACCGCGCAGGCGATGTCCGGGGGTAAATTCAGCGCCAGCATCTGGGCGATTTTGTGCGCGCTTTTTTCATCCCAGCCGAGCTGGGTGACACCGCACCATTGATGATCGAACATCACCGGCAGCGCGTCATACATTCGGCGGGCGAAGGTAAAGGCTGCCGGGAAAAAGCGCGCCAGCGCCGGATCGTGCTGGCTTAACAGCGGATACAGCGCACCCTGGCGATTGCCGGAGGCGCCCTGCGCCGGGGCGTCGTCGGCGCAGTAGAGGGTCACCTGCCAGCCGCGGCGCAGCAGCGCGAGGGAGAGCAGGGCGCTGGCGATCCCGCCGCCGATGATGGCTACCTCGCGGGCATCGCTGCTACTGCGAGCGAACCAGGGGACGCGCGCAGGAAAGCTCAGCGTTTGCGCCATCTCGCCGGTCAGCATCTCCCGCTTGCGGCCGAAGCCTTTGCTTTTACGCATGGTAAAGCCGGCCTCCTGCAGGCCGCGGCGGACAAACCCTGCGGAGGTAAAGGTGGCCAGTGTCCCGTCGGGCCGCGCCAGACGTGCCATGGCATTGAACAGATCCTGGGTCCACATGTCGGGATTTTTGGCCGGGGCAAAGCCGTCAAGAAACCAGGCGTCCACCTGCTGGTTCAGCGAATCATCCAGCTCCCTGGTCAGCTCATTGATATCGCCAAACCACAAATCGAGCGTCACCCGCCCGCCGTCGAGCAGCAGACGATGGCATCCGCCGAAGGCCGACGGCCATTGCGCCTGCAGCTGGTGCGCCCACGGAGCCAGCTCTGGCCAGCGCAGGTGCGCCAGGCGGAGATCCTCAGCCTTTAACGGATATTTTTCAAAACTGATGAAATGTAACCTTTGCAGGGTAACGTCCGGGTTATCACGAACAAAAACGTCAAACGCCTGCCACAGGGTGAGGAAATTGAGCCCGGTACCGAAGCCGCTCTCCGCGACGATCATCAGCGGGCGAGGGTGGCTGGCGAAACGCTCCGGCAGGCGATTTCCACCGAGAAAAACGTAGCGAGTCTCTTCCAGACCGTTGTCATTGGAAAAGTAAACATCGTCGAAATCTCGGGAAACAGGTGTACCCTCAGCGTTGAATTCCAGGTTGGCGGGTTGTATGGCGTTTTGTTTCACGTAAGTTACTCGAATCACAAGGCGTAGCACGATCTTAACGATGTGTGCCTGAGGGCGCAAATTTATACACAAAATGTCTGATCGGACTTGTTCGGCGTACAAGTGTACGCTATTGTGCGACACGAAACTTAAAATAGTGCGACTTACAGAGGTATTTAATGAAACGTGCAGTGATTACTGGCTTGGGCATCGTTTCCAGCATCGGTAATAACCAGCAGGAAGTCCTGGCATCTCTGCGTGAAGGACGTTCAGGGATCACTTTCTCTCAGGAGCTTAAAGATTCAGGGATGCGCAGCCACGTATGGGGCAACGTCAAACTGGATACCACTGGCCTCATTGACCGCAAAGTAGTGCGCTTTATGAGCGACGCTTCTATCTATGCTTACCTGTCCATGGAACAGGCCGTTGCCGACGCAGGTCTGGCGCCGGAAGCATACCAGAGCAACCCGCGTGTTGGCCTGATCGCAGGCTCCGGCGGCGGCTCCCCGAAATTCCAGGTCTTCGGCGCTGATGCCATGCGTAGCCCGCGTGGTCTGAAAGCCGTGGGCCCGTATGTAGTCACGAAAGCGATGGCTTCCGGCGTTTCCGCCTGCCTCGCTACGCCGTTCAAAATCCACGGCGTTAACTACTCCATCAGCTCGGCCTGCGCCACTTCCGCTCATTGTATTGGTAACGCGGTAGAGCAGATCCAGCTGGGCAAACAGGACATCGTCTTTGCCGGCGGCGGCGAAGAGCTGTGCTGGGAAATGGCCTGCGAGTTCGACGCCATGGGCGCACTGTCCACCAAATACAATGACACCCCGGAAAAAGCGTCCCGTACTTATGATGCGAACCGTGATGGCTTCGTTATCGCCGGCGGCGGCGGTATGGTCGTGGTGGAAGAACTGGAACACGCCCTGGCGCGTGGCGCGCACATCTATGCCGAAATCGTCGGTTACGGCGCAACTTCCGATGGCGCGGACATGGTCGCCCCGTCTGGTGAAGGCGCAGTGCGCTGCATGCAGATGGCGATGCACGGTGTTGATACGCCGATCGATTACCTGAACTCCCACGGTACGTCTACTCCGGTCGGCGACGTGAAAGAGCTGGGCGCCATCCGCGAAGTGTTCGGCGACAACAGCCCGGCTATCTCGGCAACCAAAGCGATGACCGGCCACTCGCTGGGCGCGGCGGGCGTACAGGAAGCCATCTACTCCCTGCTGATGCTGGAGCACGGCTTTATCGCGCCGAGCATTAACGTCGAAGAGCTGGACGAGCAGGCTGCCGGCCTGAACATCGTCACCAAACCGACTGACGCTAAGCTGACCACCGTGATGTCCAACAGCTTCGGCTTCGGCGGCACCAACGCCACGCTGGTGATGCGTAAATACAACGCCTAATCAGCATGCGAAGTGCAGAGGGGAGCCACCGGCTCCCCTTTTTCGTTATCTTGACAGGGTAAGGGCCAGCAGGCACACTGCTGGCGGATCCATTAGTCTCTCCACTAATGCGTAAGCGTTTAACGTCAACCAACGCGCCTTAACCCTGATAATCAGGTGGAGGGGGCGTGTCGCTTTGCTCGCCTTACTCTGCGAATCTGGAGTAATGCATGTCCGCAGTTACTGAAACAACATCCCATTCTTCGGCGAATTTTTCGCTTTTCCGTATTACGTTTGCCGTCTTTTTGACCTATATGACTGTTGGTTTGCCGCTGCCGGTGATCCCGCTCTTTGTCCATCAGGAGCTGGGATTTGGTAACACCGTGGTTGGCGTGGCGGTAGGGATCCAGTTCCTCGCCACCGTTCTGACCCGCGGCTACGCCGGGCGCCTGGCAGACCAGTACGGCGCTAAACGCTCCGTCCTGCAAGGGATGCTGGCCTGCGCCCTGGCGGGCGCGGCATGGCTGGCCGCTGCGCTGTTGCCGTTGCCGGTGCTCGCCAGGCTTGGCCTGCTGCTGCTGGGCCGCCTGATCCTCGGGTTTGGCGAAAGCCAGCTGCTGACCGGTAACCTGAGCTGGGGGATGGGGCTGGTGGGGCCGGCCCGCTCCGGCAAAGTGATGTCATGGAATGGCATGGCGATGTACGGTTCGCTGGCGGTGGGCGCCCCGCTGGGATTATTGATCTATAGCCATTTCGGCGTGGCGGTGCTGGCCTGCGTCACCATGGGATTACCGCTCGTTGCCTGGCTTATTAACGGTACCGTGCGCAAAGTGGCGGCTCACGGTGGCGAGCGGCCTTCATTATGGAGCGTCATCGGCATGATCTGGCGGCCAGGCATTGGCCTGGGCCTGCAGGGCGTTGGTTTTGCGGTGATCGGCACCTTCGTTTCCCTCTATTTCGCCAGCCATAGCTGGCCGATGGCCGGCTTTACCCTGACGGCGTTTGGCGGCGCCTTCGTCATGATGCGTATTCTGTTTGGCTGGATGCCGGACCGGTTTGGCGGCGTCAGGGTGGCGATGGTTTCGCTGCTGATAGAGGCGGTTGGTCTGACCCTGCTGGGGCTGGCGCCGAATGCCTGGCTGGCGCTGGCCGGTGCGGCGCTAACAGGATGCGGTTGCTCACTGATTTTCCCGTCGCTCGGCGTGGAGGTGGTGAAGCGCGTCCCGGCGCAGGTGCGCGGCACCGCGCTCGGCGGCTATGCGGCCTTTCAGGACATCTCCTATGGCCTGACCGGGCCGCTGACCGGCCTGCTGGCGACCTCGCTGGGCTACTCGTCGGTGTTCCTTGCCGGCGCCCTCTGCGCGGCGCTGGGGATCCTCGTCACCCTCGTCTCTTTTCGCCGCCAGGGTTAAGTTATTGTCCGGTCTTGCTTGCGGGCAGACCGGACGCCGTCTGTCGCGGCAGATAATACTTCACCTGGAATTCAAACATATTGGTATACAGAATGGAATAATCGATAGGCTGGTGGTGTTCATCAATCGCCTGCGTCTGCATGCGGATAATCGGATCTTTAGCGCTGATATGCAGGAGGGTTGCCAGCTCAGGCGTTGGGAGCACCGGCACTATTGATTCGTAACATCCATTTATTCTTACCCCACATTCGTTTTCTATATATGAAAACTTCGATTTCTTCATATGCGCGATGGTCAGATCGGGAAAACGGGTCGCGGAGAGCCAGGTTTCTTCTAATTGCATGGCAATATTATCGATAAAACGTAATCTCTTAGCATAATATACCGCTTCGCCATGCTGCAATTGCAGTCCACGGGCAATTTCCTCCGACGCTGGCTGTAACTCGAATTTGAGGATCTGGCTGGAGGGCGTTTTCCCCTGATTACGGGCAATTTCGGTAAAACTGTCTAAGTGTGTCACCGACGCCTGGAAATGCTTATTTCTAATCCATGTCCCTGAGCCATGTCGGCGTTCGATTAAACCATCCTCTTCCAGGGTTTTCAGCGCCTTACGTAACGTATTGCGCGAAACATCATAAAGTTCTGCCAACTCTTTTTCGGCCGGCAGAAGATCGCCAATGTTGTAGAACGGGCTATTAATTTTGTTTTTAAGCAAATTGACGATATTTTTGTAAACCACTTTTGAACCTCCACAATCCCTTTGGAAACATGGGCTTGCTAACGTATGTTGTTAAATACAGGGCAAGACGTTCATTTTTTGCTTTGCTTCTGCACCACTTTGGTATGGCTAACTGTGATCAAAACCGCGGTTAAGAAAATTAACAATTATTAAAGTGCTCGTCAATTGAGGTCATAAATAAAACAGGAAGGGGTAATGCAAAATATATTATTAGTGTGTGCGGCGGGAATGTCGACCAGTATGCTGGTGAAACGCATGCTGGAGCAGGCTGAAAATATTAAGGCTCAGGTTAATATCAATGCGCTGGCCATTTCTGAAGCTAAAGAAAAAATTAAGAACAATGAAGTAGATGTCGTCCTTTTGGGACCACAGGTCCGCTTTCAAAAAAAGGAAATAGAAGAGGTGGCTCAGGGAAAAATACCCGTGGCGGTGATTGACATGAAATATTATGGGCAAATGGACGGTAAAGCTGTTCTGGAAAGTGCGCTGGCATTATTGGCAAACCAATAGTTTTCTCATTTATCCCCGTTATCGTGTGGGTACTTTCGTTGCTGCCCTGGGCTGCTGCGGTTAAAAAACACGATGACGTTAATAAATTATTATGAATAAGGGTTCGTCATGAGTTTCATGGATACCTTTGAGCGCGGCATGGAAAAAATCCTCGTGCCTGTCGCGATTAAGTTAAATTCTCAGATCCACGTTTCAGCGATTCGCGATGCGTTTATTCTTTCGTTTCCCATCGTCATGGCCAGTTCGCTGATTATTCTTATCAACTTTGCTATTTTGTCGCCTGACGGATTTATCGCCAGTATTCTGCATTTAGGGACGATATTCCCCCACCTCGCGGAGGCGCAGCAGATTTTCACCCCGGTAATGAACGGTTCGGTCAATATTATGGCGATATTGATCACCTTTCTGGTGGCGCGCAATATGGCGATCAGCTATCAGCAGGACGATCTCCTGTGCGGCCTGACGGCGATCGGCGCCTTTTTTGTGGTGTACACGCCTTATACCATCATTGATGGCCAGGCCTATCTGGCGACCAAATATCTTGGCCCGCAGGGGTTGTTTGTGGCGATTATCGTCGCGCTGATTTCCAGCGAAGTCTTTTGCCGCCTGGCGCGCAACCCAAGGGTGACCATCACGATGCCGGCTGCGGTGCCGCCGGCGGTGGCGCGTTCCTTTAAGGTATTGTTGCCGATCTTCTTCGTGATGATCTTCTTTTCGATCCTCAACTATCTGTTGACGCGTATTTCGCCTAACGGTCTTAACGATCTGATCTATACCCTTATTCAGGCCCCGCTGAAGGATATGGGGACCAACATCGTGACGGTTCTGGTGCTGGGGCTGGTGGCGAATTTCCTGTGGGTGCTGGGGATCCATGGTCCGAACACCGTGGCCGCCATCCGCGAGACCATCTTCTCGGAAGCCAACCTCGAAAATCTCTCCTATGCCGCCTCGCATGGCAGCACCTGGGGAGCGCCGTACCCCATTACATGGACTGGTATCAACGATGCGTTTGCCAACTGCGGCGGGTCGGGTATGACGCTGGGCCTGTTGTTGGCCATCTTTATTGCCTCCCGGCGCAAAGATTATCGTGACCTGGCAAAAATGGCCTTCGTGCCGGGCCTGTTTAACATCAATGAACCGGTGATGTTTGGCCTGCCGATTGTGCTTAACCCTATCCTGGTGATCCCGTTTATTCTGGTGCCGTTTGTGAATTCATTGATCGGTTATTTCTTTATTAGCATGGAGTTTATTCCGCCGATTGCTTACGCCGTACCCTGGACCACGCCCGGGCCGCTTATCGCCTTCTTTGGCACCGGCGGCAACTGGCTGGCGCTGTTTGTCGGCATTCTGTGCCTCGCGGTTTCAACACTCATTTACTTACCGTTTGTGATTGCCGCTAACAAGGTCAATACCGCGGCGGCGACCGACCAGGAGGATGGCGATGTTTGCAGATGAAAGTACGGTCATGGAGTTGCTGATTTATGCTGGTCAGGCGCGATCAGACGCCATGGAGGCGATTGCCGCCTCCCGGCAGCGGGAATGGGGGCGGGCAGCGGATTTGATGGCCAGCTCGGAAGCGGCCTGTCGGGCAGCGCATAAGATCCAAACGGCGTTGATAGGTCAGGACGAAGGCTGCGGAAAAATCGCCGTTAACCTTATTCTGGTGCACGCCCAGGATCACTTAATGACCGCGATGCTGTGCCAGGATTTAGCCAAAGAAATTATTGCCCTGCGCCAGGAGCGCTCTGCCTGATTTACCCGCCTTCAGCCGTTCTGGCTGAAGGCCAATTATAACAATATGTAAAGGTACCCTATGTATTCAAGTCAATTGAAGGTGAGCTTATTGTCTTTATCGGTACTGCTGGCTATTTCGACAAGTGATGTGATGGCGGCTAAATTAACCATTGAACAGCGTCTGGAATTACTGGAGTCTGAACTTTCGGCGAATAAAAAAGAGCTACAAAAAACGCAATCACAATTATCGACCTATAAAGGTAAGGTGGCCGAATTACAAAAAAGTATTAAGGAGAATGAAAAACGTCATGTCACGACGGGTTATCCAACAGCAACGTCGCCGGTGGCGGAAAATATAGCCAATGAAAATAATGAACTGAGTAAAAAAGCGGCCCCGGTGCAGGTGAAAGCCACTCAGCAGGTGGCGGTTATTGATACCGAAGGCCAGAAGCCGAAACTGGAAAGCGTCACCCTGAAGGACATCAGTAAATTTGTTAAAGATGATATTGGCTTTAGCTACCAGGGGTACTTCCGTTCCGGCTGGGGAACATCAAATCACGGATCGTCGCAGACCTACGCCCCCGGCTCGCTGGGTCGTTTCGGTAATGAAATGAGTGGCTGGTTCGACTTAACATTGAATCAGCGGGTCTATAACCAGGATGGCAAAACGGCGAATGCCGTTGTGACGTACGACGGTAACGTCGGCGAGCAGTATAACGACGCCTGGTTTGCTGGCCAGGATACCGACAGCATTTTGCAGTTTAGTGATATTTACCTGACCACCAAAGGTTTTCTGCCGTTCGCGCCAGAGGCGGATTTCTGGGTCGGCAAACATAAACTGCCCGAGTATGAAATTCAGATGCTGGACTGGAAGTCACTGACCACCGACGTTGCGGCCGGGGTCGGGATCCAGAACTGGGCGCTGGGGGTTGGCCAGCTGGATGCGTCCATCAGCAGGAACGACGTCGACGTATATTCACGAGATTTCACACAAACCACTCAGATGAACACCAACTCAGTCGACCTGCGCTATCGCAATATTCCCCTGTGGCAGTCGGGGTCTCTGTCGCTAATGGGCAAATATGCGTTCGCAAATAAAAATGACGAGCAGGAGAGAAACGAGGATAACAACAGCTACTTCCGGTTCAAAGATACCTGGATGGCCACCGCCATTATTCGTCAGGAGCTGGAGCGCAAGGGCTTTAACGAATTTACGCTGCAGGTGGCGAACAACTCGTACGCCAGCAGTTTCGCCAACTTCTCCGGCGCCAGTAACTCCATGGCCAGCGGACGCTATTACTATGGCGATCATACCAACGGCGTGGCCTGGCGTCTGATCTCGCAGGGGGAAATGCATCTCGCCGATCGCATTATCATGGCCAATTCGCTGGTGTGGGCCCATGGCAATGATGTGTATAGCTATGAAAGCGGAGCGCACAGCGATTTCGACAGCCTGCGCGCGGTGATCCGCCCGGCGTGGATATGGGACACCTGGAACCAGACCGGGGTCGAGCTGGGGTGGTTTACCCAGAAAAACAACACCCGTCAGGGCGACGATCTGAAGGAGTCAGCGTATAAAACGACGCTGTACCATGCGCTGAAGGTTGGGCCGAGCCTGCTGGGGTCACGTCCTGAAATTCGCTTCTATGGAACGTATATCAATATTCTCGATAACCAGTTGTCGCAGTTTGCGTTCAACGACGACAGCAAAGATGAGTTTATGGTTGGCGTTCAGGCCGAGGTGTGGTGGTAACCGGCAAATCACTTAACGAGCGCCCGCATGAGGCGGGCGCGCTTTCCTAAGGCGTGGGCTACAGCAGGAGCCAAAGCAGGAGGAGCAGGATCAGCACACCGCCCAGCGCCAGCTGCCACGGCTTAGCGGCCCACGCTCGTTTCGGCGCGGGCTTTTCCTGCGGGATGGCCAGCGTCTCCTGGGCGCGGGCTACCCGCAGCACAAACACCTTATTCAACAGCGCCAGGATCTGCGCTGGGCTCAGCGTCGTCTGCGGGGTGACCTGCCAGCTGCGACGAGCAAAGTCGACAATCTTTTGCCATTCTGCGGCCTCCAGCGGCTGCTTGAGCGCACCCTGCAGCGAGGTGAGCGTGGGCGCGCTTTGCGCACTCAGCGTTTGCCGCGCCTGCAGCCAGTATGAAAGCGGCGTGAAGTGCGTCGCCGGGATAAGCTCTCCGGATTTGACGCCGCAAAGTTCCAGCATGGATTGCCAAATCAGTTTGCTCGGTTCGCCGGTGGCAGCCGCCAGCTTAGTCACCAGCTGATTGAGCGTGTTGTGCTCGGCCGGCAACAGCGGGCGCAGGGTCGGCGGGCGCTGCTGCGGCTGCGGGATCGATAGCTGGCCGCGCTGCAGCAGGTGCAGAATGTTCTCCAGCTGCGGCTGGCTTAGCGCATGCAGCGCCGTTTGCCCATAATGTTGACGAATATAATCGCTGACCGCCTGACGGTTATTGCCCTGACCCAGCAGATCGCTGAGCTGCGCCAGCGTCTGACGATGATGATGATTGTCCTGAGCGGCGGCTAAACGCTGATTGAGACTGGCCTCCGCGGCGCTGAAATGGCAGGCCAGCAGCGGCGTGTCGCCTTTCAGTCCGAGATCATGCTTGACGCAGGCCCACACTTCCGCATTCTGCTGCGAGGTCAGCGCCACCAGGCGCGTGATCAGTCGCTCCAGGACGGTGCGTTGCTGCATGGAAAGCGAAGGTTCGCCGGTGGCGGCAGTGCCTGATGGACCTCGCCCCGGAGGGCGGTCTGGCATATCTGCAAGGGGGTGCGTCATGATTCATCCTTTCGATATCGCGGTGCTGGAACCAGGTGATGAGTATGCCTGGCGGCCAGATTATGGCACACTTCCCCGGTTAACTCTCGTTCTCAGACAGGTACTGAACTGTGAAAATCCTCGTTGATGAAAATATGCCCTATGCCCGTGAGCTTTTTAGCCGTTTAGGCGATGTGCAAGCGGTTCCGGGGCGTCCGGTCCCGGCTGAGGCCCTGACCGATGCGGATGCCTTAATGGTACGCTCGGTCACCCGGGTCAATGAAGCATTGCTCTCCGGTAAGGCCGTTAAGTTCGTCGGCACCGCTACCGCTGGCACCGATCACGTCGATCAGGCGTGGCTGCAGCAGGCAGGGATTGGTTTCTCCGCGGCGCCCGGCTGCAACGCCATTGCGGTGGTGGAGTATGTCTTTTCATCGCTACTGATGCTGGCCGAACGCGACGGTTTCGCGCTGCGCGATCGTACCGTCGGGATCGTCGGCGTCGGCAACGTCGGTGGACGACTGCAAAAACGGCTGGAAGCGCTGGGGATCAAAACGCTGCTCTGCGATCCGCCGCGCGCCGATCGCGGAGACGAAGGCGATTTCCGCTCCCTCGATGCGCTGGTTCAGGAAGCTGATGTCCTCACCTTCCATACCCCACTGTATAAAGAAGGGCCATATAAAACCCTGCATCTGGCGGATGAGTCGCTGATTAGCCGTCTGAAGCCAGGATCGATTTTGATCAACGCCTGCCGCGGACCGGTGGTAGATAACGCTGCGCTGCTGAAACGGCTGGAAGCTGGACAGCCGCTGAGCGTAGTGCTGGACGTCTGGGAGCCGGAGCCGGATCTTAACGTAGAGCTTCTTAAGCGAGTGGATATCGGTACCGCGCATATCGCCGGCTACACCCTCGAAGGGAAAGCGCGCGGGACGACGCAGGTTTTTGAAGCCTACAGCGCCTTTATCGGCCATCCGCAGCAGGTGGCGCTGGATACCCTGTTGCCAGCGCCGGAATTTGGCCGCATCACCCTGCATGGGCCGCTCGATCAGCCGACGCTGAAAAGGCTGGTCCACTTGGTGTATGATGTGCGCCGCGATGATGCGCCGCTGCGGAAGGTGGCCGGCGTCGCCGGTGAATTTGACAAGCTGCGTAAAAACTATCAGGAACGCCGCGAATGGTCTTCGCTGTACGTACAGTGCAGCGATGCGCAGGCGGCGACGCTGTTGCGCCAGCTCGGTTTTAACGCTGTGCATCATCCTGTTCGTTAATGTCTTCTTAATGCCCCTGCCGGATACTCCGGCAGGGCCGCTTTATTTCTGGAGTAAACCACCATGTCTGAAGGCTGGAATATTGCCGTACTGGGCGCAACGGGCGCCGTAGGCGAAGCCCTGCTCGAAACTCTTGCTGAACGCCAGTTCCCGGTGGGGGAGATTTTTGCTCTGGCGCGCAATGAAAGCGCGGGCGAACATCTGCGTTTTGGTGGCAAGTCAGTGATCGTCAAAGACGCTGCCGAGTTTGACTGGACCCAGGCCCAGTTGGCTTTCTTCGCCGCCGGCGTCGAAGCCAGCGCGGCGTATATTGAAGACGCCACCAACGCCGGGTGTCTGGTTATCGATCTCAGCGGCCTGTTTGCGCTGGAGCCAGACGTACCGCTGGTGGTGCCGGACGTGAATCCGTTCGTGTTAGGCGATTACCGCAACCGCAATCTGATTGCCGTGCCCAATAGCCTGACCAGCCAGCTGCTGACGGCGCTCAAGCCGCTTATCGACCAGGGGGGACTATCGCGGATCAGTGTCACCAACCTGCTCTCCGCCTCGGGGCAGGGGAAAAAAGCGGTGGATGCGCTGGCAGGGCAGAGCGCCAAGCTGCTGAACGGCATCCCCATCGATGAAGACGATTTCTTTGGCCGCCAGCTGGCGTTCAACATGCTGCCGCTGCTGCCGGATCGGGAAGGTAGCGTGCGCGAAGAGCGCCGTATCGTCGATGAAGCGCGCAAAATTCTTCAGGATGATGGGCTGATGATCTCCGCCAACGTGGTCCAGTCGCCGGTCTTCTACGGCCATGCGCAGATGGTGAACTTTGAAGCGATGCGTCCGCTGGCGGCGGAAGAGGCGCGTGACGCCTTTACCCGCGGCGAGGATATCGAACTTTCTGAAGAGGGAGAATTCCCGACCCAGGTTGGCGATGCCTCCGGCAACGCTCGTCTCTCCATCGGCTGCGTGCATAACGATTACGGCATGCCGGAGCAGATTCAGTTCTGGTCCGTCGCGGATAACGTGCGCTTCGGCGGGGCGCTGATGGCGGTGAAAATCGCCGAGAAGCTGATTGAGGAGTACCTGTACTGATGTCTGAGATGGAGCAACAGCCGATCTTTAAAATCGCGCTGGGCATCGAGTACGACGGTAGCAAATATTACGGCTGGCAGCGGCAAAACGAAGTGCGCAGTGTGCAGGAGAAGCTGGAAAAGGCGCTCTCGCAGGTGGCGAACGAACCAATTACCGTCTTTTGCGCTGGCCGCACCGACGCCGGTGTCCATGGCACCGGCCAGGTGGTGCATTTCGAAACCCGGGCGCAGCGTAAAGATGCCGCCTGGACGCTGGGGGTAAATGCGAATTTACCTGGTGACATTGCGGTGCGTTGGGTTAAACATGTGCCGGCGGATTTTCACGCCCGGTTCAGCGCCACGGCGCGCCGTTATCGCTACGTCATCTATAATCATCGCCTGCGCCCGGCGGTGCTAAGTCATGGCGTGACGCATTTTCACCAGCCGCTCGACGCCGAGCGCATGCAGCGCGCTGCGCAGTGTCTGCTGGGCGAGAATGACTTTACCTCGTTTCGCGCGGTACAGTGCCAGTCGCGTACCCCGTGGCGGAATGTGATGCATATTAACGTTACCCGCTACGGCGCGTATGTGGTGGTGGATATCAAAGCGAATGCCTTTGTACATCATATGGTCAGGAATATTGTGGGCAGCCTGATGGAAGTCGGGGCCGGAAACCAGCCAGAGAGCTGGATGGCAGAACTGCTGGCAGCAAAAGACAGGACGCTCGCTGCGGCAACGGCAAAAGCGGAAGGGTTGTATCTGGTGTCGGTGGATTACCCGGCCCACTATGATTTACCGGTGCTGCCAATGGGCCCGCTGTTTCTGGCGGACTAATAGAGTCATTAAGGGTAAAGACAAACATGGACTTGATTCACTTTTTAATTGATTTCATCCTGCATATTGATGTGCACCTTGCCGAACTGGTTGCCCAGTACGGCGTCTGGGTTTATGCCATTCTGTTTTTGATTCTGTTCTGCGAAACCGGGCTGGTGGTGACGCCATTCCTGCCGGGCGATTCCTTGCTGTTCGTCGCGGGGGCGCTCTCGGCGCTGCCGACGAACGATCTCAATGTTCACCTGATGGTACTGCTGATGGTCATCGCGGCCATCGTCGGCGATGCGGTCAACTACACCATTGGCCGACTGTTCGGCGAGAAGCTGTTTAGTAATCCGAACTCGAAGATTTTCCGTCGTAGCTATCTGGATAAAACCCATAGCTTCTATGAACGTCACGGCGGAAAAACCATTATCCTGGCGCGCTTTGTGCCGATAGTCCGAACCTTCGCGCCGTTTGTGGCGGGAATGGGGCATATGTCCTATCGTCATTTTGCAGCCTATAACGTGGTCGGGGCGCTGCTGTGGGTGCTGCTGTTCACCTACGCCGGCTATCTGTTTGGCGATCTGCCGGTGGTGCAGGAGAACCTGAAGCTGCTGATCGTGGCGATCATCGTCCTCTCCGTCCTGCCGGGTGTGATTGAGATCATCCGCCATAAGCGGGCGGCGTCAAAGCAGGCGAAGTAGTTCGCCCTGCGCTGCGCGTGACCGAACATGATCGTCGCGCGCAGCGGTTTGACCACTTTTTTATCCCATGTTCCGGGATGATATGATTTAATGTGCAACATTCATGGTCTGTAAGAGGCAAAAATGGCATTATGCGCCCCTTACGACAAAACTGGCATCGACCAGGTTCAGGCAGAAAGGTTATCAATGAGCTGGATTGAACGAATTAAAAGCAACATCACTCCCACCCGCAAGGCGAGCATTCCTGAGGGTGTATGGACCAAGTGCGATAGCTGCGGTCAGGTACTCTACCGCGCCGAGCTGGAGCGCAACCTGGAGGTTTGTCCTAAGTGCGATCACCATATGCGCATGTCGGCGCGTAATCGCCTGCATAGCCTGTTGGATGAAGGTTCTCTGGTAGAACTGGGTAGCGAACTTGAGCCAAAAGATGTGCTGAAGTTCCGCGATTCAAAAAAATACAAAGACCGCCTGGCGTCCGCTCAGAAAGAGACGGGCGAGAAAGACGCGCTGGTGGTAATGAAAGGTACGCTCTACGCGATGCCGGTGGTTGCCGCCGCCTTTGAGTTCTCCTTTATGGGGGGCTCGATGGGTTCCGTCGTCGGCGCACGCTTTGTGCGCGCCGTGGAGCAGGCGCTGGAAGACAACTGCCCGCTGATCTGCTTCTCCGCCTCCGGCGGCGCCCGTATGCAGGAAGCGCTGATGTCGCTGATGCAGATGGCGAAAACCTCCGCCGCACTGGCGAAAATGCAGGAGCGTGGGCTGCCGTACATCTCCGTGCTGACCGACCCGACCATGGGCGGCGTATCGGCGAGCTTTGCGATGCTGGGCGATCTGAACATTGCCGAGCCGAAAGCGCTGATCGGCTTTGCCGGTCCTCGCGTAATTGAGCAGACCGTACGCGAGAAGCTGCCGCCGGGATTCCAGCGCAGCGAGTTTCTGATTGAAAAAGGGGCGATCGATATGATCGTTCGCCGCCCGGAAATGCGTCTCAAGCTGGCCAGCATTCTGGCGAAGCTGATGAACCTGCCGGCGCCGGTTGCCGCTTCGGAAGCGCTTCATGAAGGCGTGGTGGTGCCGCCGGCACCGGATCAGGAACCTGAGGCCTGATAAGCAGAGGGCAGGGCCTGGCGGCGCTGCCCTTTTTTATTCATACGCGTTAACCGTCAATTCTTACGGGCATCATGGAAAAAGATCCTATTCCTCAGGCCACGTCGCCCCTGGCTACGTGGCTTTCTTATCTGGAACATCTGCACAGTAAAACCATCGACCTGGGGCTGGCACGCGTCAGCGAGGTCGCCGGGCAGATGGATATCGTTAAACCGGCGCCATTTGTTTTTACCGTCGCGGGCACCAATGGCAAAGGCACCACCTGTCGCACGCTGGAAACCGTCCTGATGGCGGCCGGCTATAAAGTGGGGGTCTACAGCTCCCCGCATCTGGTGCGCTACACCGAACGTGTGCGCATTCAGGGAGCGGAACTGCCGGAGGCCGCGCATACGGCCTCGTTTGCTGAAATCGAAGCCGCGCGCGGTGACATCTCGTTGACCTATTTTGAGTACGGCACGCTCTCGGCGCTATGGCTGTTTAAGCAGGCGCAGCTGGATGTGGTGATCCTTGAGGTCGGGCTGGGTGGCCGTCTCGACGCCACCAATATCGTAGATGCCGACGTCGCGGTGGTCACCAGCATCGCCCTCGATCATACCGACTGGCTGGGGCCGGATCGCGAAAGTATCGGCCGGGAAAAAGCGGGTATCTTTCGCGCCGGTAAACCGGCGGTGGTGGGTGAGCCGGATATGCCGCACACCATTGCCGACGTGGCCAGCGAGAAAGGCGCGCTGCTCCAGCGCCGCGGCGTCGACTGGTGCTATGAGGTGGAGGACGAGACTTGGTCCTTCCGCGACGCGGCCGGGGCGTTAAGCCGCC
This sequence comes from Klebsiella variicola, assembly GCF_000828055.2. Classification (NCBI taxonomy): domain Bacteria; kingdom Pseudomonadati; phylum Pseudomonadota; class Gammaproteobacteria; order Enterobacterales; family Enterobacteriaceae; genus Klebsiella; species Klebsiella variicola. Next base: position 1,490,422 of record NZ_CP010523.2, read on the forward strand.
TGCCGTTGCCTCAGGTGCCGTTGCCGAATGCGGCGACGGCCGTGGCGGCGCTGCGCGCCAGCGGGCTTGCCGTGGATGACGCCATCCTACGCGATGGGATCCGCGACGCGATGCTGCCGGGCCGTTTTCAGATAATCAGCGATGCCCCGCGGGTGATCCTCGATGTAGCGCATAACCCGCACGCGGCGGCCTATCTCGCCGGGCGTCTCAAAACGTTAGCGAAAACGGGACGCGTGCTGGCGGTTATTGGTATGCTGCATGATAAGGACATTGCCGGTACGCTGGCCAATCTGGCCCCGGAAGTCGACGCCTGGTACTGCGCGCCGCTGGAAGGCCCGCGCGGCGCGACGGCGGAGCAGCTGTTGGAACATTTGCGTGGCGGCACAGTCTATACCAGCGTGGCGCAGGCGTGGCATGCGGCCATGGCTGACGCTAAAGTGGAAGATACCGTGCTGGTGTGTGGTTCGTTTCACACCGTAGCGCAGGTTATGGAAGAGATAGACGCGGGGAGAATCGGTGGCGAGTAAGTTTCAGAACCGTTTAGTCGGGACAATCGTGCTGGTGGCGCTGGGGGTGATTATCCTGCCAGGGCTGCTGGACGGGCAGAAAAAGCATTACCAGGATGAGTTTGCCGCGATCCCGCTGGTGCCGAAACCGGGCGATCGCGATGAACCGGATATGTTGCCAGCGGCGACCCAGGCGTTGCCTTCGCAACCGCCGGAAGGAGCGGCGGAAGAGGTGCGGGCGGGCGATGCCGCCGCGCCATCGTTAGATCCATCGCGTATTCCGGTGAACAGCAACAGCTTCGATGACGTTCAGGAGCCGGTGGTGGCCGCGAAACCGCAGCCCAAGCCGCAGCCGAAACCACAGCCGCAGCCGCAACAGCAGGCCGCGACGCCAACGCCGCCGTCGGCTAAGCCACAGCAGCAACAGCCACCGCAGCAGCAGGCGGCCCTGCCGGCGCCGACCGGGAAAGCCTATGTTGTTCAGCTGGGCGCGTTGAAGAACGCCGATAAGGTGAATGAGATTGTGGGTAAACTGCGGGCCTCGGGGTTCAAAGTCTATACGTCGCCTTCGACGCCGGTACAGGGTAAAATTACCCGCATCCTCGTCGGCCCGGATGCGTCAAAAGACAAGCTGAAAGGCCAGCTGGGCGATCTACAGCAGATCTCCGGGCTTAGCGGGGTCGTGATGGGATTCACCCCAAACTGATTGTTTTTTCCGCCATGCGGAGAGAACGTGGCGGGGAGAAACGCCCCGCAAACCCTGTCTCAGCCGCCCTCAAGAGGCGAAAGGCAGTCTGGCGTTGAATGTTTTTTCAGCGCCATTTTTATTTCTGTAGGGCATGGAAATCCCTACGCAAACGTTTTCTTTTTCTGTTAGAATGCGCCCCGAACTGGACGACAGGGCGTAAATCGTGGGACGTATATGGTCTGGATTGATTACGCCATTATGGCGGTGCTGGGTCTTTCTTGCCTGGTCAGCCTGATCCGCGGCTTTGTTCGCGAAGCTTTATCGTTAGTGACGTGGGGTTGCGCGTTTTATGTCGCCAGCCATTACTACGCTGACCTGTCTGTCTGGTTTACGGGCTTTGAGGATGAACGGGTTCGAAATGGGATTGCTATTGCGGCGCTGTTTATCGTGACGCTCATCGTTGGCGCTATCGTGAACTATGTGATAGGCCAGCTGGTGGAGAAGACCGGTTTGTCAGGAACCGACAGGGTATTGGGGATCTGCTTCGGCGCGCTACGTGGGGTGCTGATCATCGCCGCTATCTTGTTCTTCCTGGACACCTTTACCGGGATGGCGAAGAGCGATGACTGGCATCAGTCGCAGTTTATTCCCTATTTTACCCCTGTCATCAGATGGTTTTTTGAATACCTGCAAAGCTCGTCAAGTTTCTTGCCTAAAGTATAGACTTTGGGTCGTTGCTGAACGAGGAAAAGACGTATGTGCGGTATTGTCGGTATCGCCGGTGTTATGCCGGTTAACCAGTCGATTTATGATGCGCTAACGGTGCTCCAGCACCGTGGACAGGATGCCGCTGGCATCATCACCATTGATGCCAACAACTGCTTCCGGTTGCGTAAGGCTAACGGGCTGGTAAGCGACGTATTCGAAGCCCGCCACATGCAGCGTATGCAGGGCAATATGGGTATTGGCCACGTGCGTTATCCTACGGCGGGCAGCTCCAGCGCCTCCGAGGCGCAGCCGTTTTACGTTAACTCGCCGTATGGCATCACATTGGCGCATAACGGCAACCTGACCAATGCGCACGAGCTGCGTAAAAAGCTGTTTGAAGAAAAACGCCGCCATATCAATACCACCTCTGATTCCGAAATCCTCCTCAATATTTTCGCCAGTGAGCTGGATAACTTCCGTCACTACCCGCTGGAAGCGGACAACATCTTCGCTGCGATTGCGGCGACCAACCGTCTGATCCGCGGCGCGTACGCGTGCGTCGCGATGATCATCGGTCATGGCATGGTGGCCTTCCGCGACCCTAACGGCATTCGTCCGCTGGTGCTGGGTAAACGTGACGTTGGCGACGGCCGCACCGAGTATATGGTGGCCTCGGAAAGCGTGGCGCTTGATACGCTTGGTTTTGAATTCCTGCGCGATGTCGCGCCGGGCGAAGCGGTCTATATTACTGAGAAAGGCCAGCTGTATACCCGTCAGTGTGCCGATAATCCGGTCAGCAACCCATGCTTGTTCGAGTACGTCTATTTTGCCCGTCCGGACTCGTTTATTGACAAAATTTCCGTCTACAGCGCCCGCGTCAACATGGGGACTAAGCTGGGCGAAAAGATTGCCCGCGAGTGGGAAGATCTGGATATTGACGTCGTTATCCCGATCCCGGAGACCTCCTGCGACATCGCGCTGGAAATCGCCCGCATTCTCGACAAACCTTATCGTCAGGGCTTTGTGAAGAACCGCTACGTCGGCCGGACGTTTATCATGCCCGGTCAGCAGCTGCGTCGTAAATCTGTTCGCCGTAAGCTCAACGCCAACCGTGCGGAATTCCGCGATAAGAACGTGCTGCTGGTCGATGATTCCATTGTACGCGGCACCACCTCGGAGCAGATCATTGAGATGGCGCGCGAAGCGGGGGCGAAAAAAGTGTATCTGGCCTCCGCTGCGCCGGAAATTCGTTTCCCGAACGTGTATGGTATCGATATGCCGACCGCCAACGAACTGATCGCCCATGGCCGCGAAGTGGATGAGATCCGCCAGATCATCGGCGCCGATGGCCTGATTTTCCAGGATCTCAACGATCTGATCGACGCAGTGCGCGCGGAGAACCCGGATATTCAACAGTTTGAATGTTCTGTCTTCAACGGCGTATATGTGACCCGGGATGTCGACCAGCAGTACCTCGACTATCTTGACTCCCTGCGTAACGATGATGCCAAAGCGGTCCAGCTGCAGAACGAAGTCGAAAACCTCGAGATGCACAACGAGGGTTAACCCGTTCGCGCGTCGCGGCCCGCTGCTCCTGAGGGACGGCGGGCTTTTTTTCGCCCATCAACTGCGCATCAATAGTTGCGCCAGAGGCTATAATCCGGCAAAGTCTGCGGCACACGCGCAAGGGGTAACAGAACGTGAAACGACTGATTATTGGCATTTCTGGCGCCAGCGGCGCTATCTATGGCGTGCGGATGCTGCAGGTGTTGCGGGATGTGCCGGAGATTGAGACCCATCTGATCCTCAGCCAGGCGGCACGGCAAACGCTGGCCCTCGAGACCGACTTCAGCGTGCGCGACGTGCAGGCGCTGGCCGATGTGGTGCATGACGCCCGCGATATCGCCGCCAGTATCTCTTCCGGTTCGTTTAAAACCGCCGGTATGGTGATTTTACCCTGCTCAATGAAAACGCTCTCTGGCATTGTCCATAGCTATACGGATGGCCTATTGACGCGGGCGGCCGATGTCGTGCTGAAGGAGCGTCGTCCGCTGGTGCTCTGCGTGCGGGAGACCCCGTTCCATCTCGGCCATCTGCGACTGCTGGTTCAGGCCGCGGAGCTCGGGGCGGTGATAATGCCGCCGGTGCCGGCCTTTTATCATCGGCCGCAAAGCCTGGATGATGTCATCAACCAAACCGTCAACCGGGTGCTCGATCAGTTCGATATTAGCCTGTCTCAAGACTTGTTTACTCGCTGGCAGGGGGCACAGGATTGCACTAAATAAGTGCAGCCAATGTACGCTTGCGCCGCAGTGGTGCAAATTTGTCGTCCCGATCAAATCCTCGACATTTATTTCGTCTTTTTGCGCTGAGGCACTGCGGTTTCGCCAGTAATGCTGGTATCTTCCCTTCCAAGACAATCCTGCAACTTTATTTTAACAAATTTAACCCTGTTCCCGGCACGCACCGGGAAGATGGCACAAAAACTGCAGGATTGATCGGCAATCACCATAACAAGCAACGCACCACATCACGACACGACACTTAAGGGTACTGTATGAAGAAGACGATTCTGGCTCTCTCTTTACTCGTGGGAATGAGCAGCACAGCCAGCGTGTTTGCTGCTCTGCCGCAGAGCATTCGCATTGGCACTGACGCGACCTATGCGCCATTTTCGTCGAAAGACGCAAAAGGGGACTTTGTTGGTTTTGATATCGATTTAGGCAATGAACTGTGCTCCCGAATTAAGGTGAAATGTACCTGGGTCGGCAGTGATTTTGACTCCCTGATCCCCTCCCTCAAGGCGAAGAAAATTGACGCCATCATCTCTTCGCTCTCCATTACCGAGAAGCGTCAGCAAGAGATCGCTTTCTCTGACAAGCTTTATGCCGCTGACTCGCGTCTGATCGCCGCCAAAGGGTCGCCGATCCAGCCGACGCTGGAGGCGCTGAAAGGCAAGCACGTCGGGGTGCTGCAAGGTTCTACTCAGGAAGCCTATGCCAATGACCGCTGGCGCAGCCAGGGCGTTGACGTGGTGGCCTACCAGAACCAGGATCTGATCTATTCAGATCTCGCAGCTGGCCGTCTGGATGCGGCGCTGCAGGATGAAGTCGCCGCCAGCGAAGGCTTCCTGAAACAACCTGCCGGGAAAGATTTCGCCTTCGCCGGCCCGTCGGTGAAAGATAAAAAGTACTTTGGCGATGGTACCGGTATCGGTCTGCGTAAGGACGACGTCGAACTGAAAGCTGCGTTTGATAAAGCGCTGGGCGAGATACGTAAAGACGGCACCTACGACAAAATGGCGAAGAAATACTTCGATTTTAACGTTTACGGCGACTAAGACTGCTGCAGGCCCGCACAATAGGGTGGGCCTGCCGCCAGGTTCGTATCCATGCCCCAAAAGGGTGCATCCAAACACGCTGTGGATCTTTTCAGTGCAAAAGCAGCCAGTTTTTTGGCTAAAAAATGCATAGTTAAGCGTTTCTGATGCAAAAAATCGGCCTTTCTGGTGCATAAATCTTTGCCCTCAAGGGGCGAATAATGGCACGATAACTGGCGTAAATAGTTCTAATAAACCCGTTAGAATGACAGTCTGTCGAGGATAGTTATGAAAAAACTGGCGTTGTCTCTCTCTTTAGCGCTGGCCCTTTCCAGCGTTTCCACAGTCTTTGCCGCCATTCCGCAAAAAATTCGTATTGGCACCGATCCGACTTATGCCCCCTTCGAATCGAAGAATGCGCAGGGGGAATTGGTGGGTTTTGATATCGATCTGGCAAAAGAGCTGTGTAAGCGTATTAATACCCAATGTACCTTTGTTGAAAACCCGCTGGATGCACTGATCCCCTCCTTAAAAGCGAAGAAAATCGACGCGATTATGTCTTCGCTGTCGATTACCGAAAAGCGCCAGCAGGAAATTGCCTTCACCGACAAGCTGTACGCGGCAGATTCGCGTCTGGTGGTGAAAAAAGGCAGCCCGGTAACGCCGGATCTCGCCACCCTGAAGGGTAAGCGCGTGGGTGTGCTGCAGGGGACGACTCAGGAAACCTATGGCAATGAGCACTGGGCGCCGAAAGGTATCGAAATTGTCTCCTATCAGGGGCAGGACAATATCTATTCCGACCTGACCGCCGGCCGTATCGACGCCGCGTTCCAGGATGAGGTCGCGGCCAGTGAAGGGTTCCTGAAACAGCCTATCGGTAAAGATTACCAGTTTGGCGGCCCGTCAATTAAAGACGAGAAGCTGTTCGGCGTCGGTACCGGTATGGGGCTGCGTAAGGAAGACAACGAACTGCGTGAAGCGCTGAATAAGGCGTTTGCAGAGATGCGTAAGGACGGCACCTACGACAAACTGGCGAAAAAATACTTCGATTTTAACGTATACGGCGAATAATTCTCACGCCTCACCATTGCGTGCGTTTCGCGCGCAATGGTGAATGACAGACAGGGTAGGCAGCATGCTGTATGGGTTTTCACAGGTTATTTTGCAGGGTGCGCTCGTCACCCTGGAGCTTGCGCTCAGCTCGGTCGTTCTCGCCGTCCTGATAGGGCTGGCGGGCGCTGGCGCAAAGTTATCGAGCAACCGTCCTCTGGCGCTGGTATTTGAAGGCTATACCACACTGATTCGCGGCGTGCCCGATCTGGTGCTGATGCTGCTGATTTTCTATGGCCTGCAGATTGCGCTGAACAGCGTCACCGATGCGCTGGGCATGGCGCAGTTTGATATCGATCCGATGATCGCCGGGATTATTACCCTCGGCTTTATCTATGGCGCCTATTTTACGGAAACTTTCCGCGGCGCCTACCTTGCGGTGCCGAAGGGGCATATCGAAGCGGCTACCGCCTTTGGCTTTAGCGGCGGGCAGACGTTCCGGCGTATTCTGTTCCCGGCGATGATGCGCTACGCGCTGCCGGGGATCGGCAACAACTGGCAGGTTATTCTCAAGGCAACGGCGCTGGTCTCGCTGCTGGGGCTGGAGGATGTGGTCAAAGCCACGCAGCTGGCCGGGAAAAGCACCTGGCAGCCGTTCTATTTCGCCATCGTCTGCGGCCTGATTTATCTGGTGTTTACCACCCTTTCTAATGGCGTACTGCTGCTGCTCGAACGCCGCTATACCGTTGGCGTGAAGAGGGCTGACCTGTGATTGAAATTATTCAGGAGTACTGGAAATCACTGCTGTGGACCGACGGCTATCGCTTTACCGGCGTGGCGATTACCTTATGGTTGCTGATCTCTTCGGTGGTGATGGGCGGCATTCTGGCGGTGTTTCTGGCCATTGGCCGCGTCTCGAGCAATAAATTTATCCAGTTCCCCATCTGGTTGTTCACTTACATCTTTCGCGGCACGCCGCTGTATGTGCAACTGCTGGTTTTTTACTCCGGCATGTATACCCTGGAAATCGTCAAAGGCACGGAGCTGCTGAACGCTTTTTTCCGCAGCGGGCTAAACTGCACGGTGCTGGCGTTAACCCTGAATACCTGCGCCTATACCACTGAAATTTTCGCCGGGGCGATCCGCTCAGTACCTGCCGGAGAAATTGAAGCGGCACGGGCCTACGGCTTCTCGTCCGTCAAACTGTACCGCTGCATTATTCTGCCTTCCGCGCTGCGCATTGCGCTACCGGCCTACAGTAACGAAGTGATCCTGATGCTGCACTCCACCGCGCTGGCGTTTACCGCTACGGTGCCGGATCTGCTGAAAATCGCTCGCGATATTAACTCCGCGACCTATCAGCCGTTCACCGCCTTTGGCATCGCCGCGGTGCTCTATTTAATTATCTCGTATGTGCTGATTAGCTTGTTCCGTAAAGCGGAAAAGCGCTGGTTGCAGCATATCAAACCTTCTTCGACGCATTGAGAACGCCATGTCCGACAATAAATTAAACGTTATCGATCTGCACAAACGCTATGGGGAACACGAGGTGCTGAAGGGCGTCTCCCTGCAGGCGAAAGCCGGGGACGTTATCAGTATCATCGGTTCATCGGGTTCCGGAAAAAGTACCTTTTTGCGCTGCATTAACTTCCTTGAAAAACCGAGCGAAGGCACGATCGTCGTCAGTGGCCAGAATATTGGCCTGGTGCGGGATAAGGACGGCCAGCTGAAGGTGGCTGATAAGAACCAGCTGCGCCTGCTGCGCACCCGCCTGACCATGGTGTTCCAGCATTTCAATCTGTGGAGCCATATGACGGTGCTGGAGAACGTCATGGAGGCGCCGATTCAGGTGCTGGGCTTAAGCAAACAGGAAGCGCGCGATCGCGCGGTAAAATACCTGGCCAAGGTCGGGATTGACGAACGTCAGCAGGCGAAATACCCGGTGCATCTCTCCGGTGGCCAGCAGCAGCGTGTCTCGATTGCCCGCGCGCTGGCGATGGAGCCGGAAGTGCTGCTGTTTGATGAGCCAACGTCCGCGCTGGATCCGGAACTGGTGGGCGAAGTGTTGCGTATCATGCAGCAGCTGGCGGAAGAGGGAAAAACCATGGTGGTGGTGACCCACGAAATGGGCTTTGCCCGCCACGTCTCTTCGCATGTTATTTTCCTGCATCAGGGCAAAATTGAAGAAGAAGGGCATCCGGACGCGCTGTTTGGCGCGCCGAAAAGCCCGCGCCTGCAGCAGTTTCTGAAAGGGTCGCTGAAATAACCGGCTCACCCGGCGTCTGTAGGCGTCGGGTGAACTTCCCGCTCCAGCCGATAGATCCAGTCATCGTAATCGATGCCGTTCAGATGATAGGCTTTCTCCAGCACCTGGGTGCGCACAAAGCCTTGCTTCTCCAGCAGGCGCGATGAGCCATGATTTTCACTCAGCACCCAGGCATTGATGGCCTGCACCCCCAGCGTGCTGAAACCATAATCGCAGATCGCGCGCAGCGCTTCGCTGGCATAGCCTCTTCCCTGAGCCTGCGGTAACAGGGCGTAGCCGACGTCAGCCTCGTGCGGATTTTTCGGACTGATGCGTAGCCCTATATCGCCCAGCGCGTCGCCGCGTTTATCACGCAAAACAAACACCCCGGGATCGGCACAGCGGCTGGCAAATACGCTGCGTAGCGCCGTCTCGCTTAACACTTCCCCCATAAAACGCATCACCAGCGGATCCTGGCGCAGGCGCAGAAAAAAGGGCCAGTCATCGGTAACAAAGCGGGTAAGCGAAAGGCGTGGTGTGGTGATGGTTGTCATAAAGCAGTCAATACGCAGAAAGAAAAGCCTACCTTAGCACTTTGCTTCGCCAGGTAACATCGGCGAACCGGCCGGCTGGCGGTGAATTCAGGCGATTAAGGGCGCTGGTTGTCCTGAATATGGCGATGCTGCAGCGCCAGGGGGAGGCCATCCAGGCGTGGAGCATGAGCCAGCAGAATGGAATCAGGGGAGCCAATGCTCCCCTGTGTCAGCCATTAACTCAGCACATCCTTTAGCGCTTCTTCCAGATCGTACCAGCGGAAGGCGAATCCAGCGGCTTCCAGACGCTTAGGCAGCGCGCGCTGGCCACCGAGCACCAGGACGGCAGACTCACCCATCAGCAGGCGAATAGCAGCGGCAGGAACGCGGAAAATGGCTGGTCGATTGAGCGCATGACCCAAGGCGTGGGCGAACTGTTCGTTATGCACCGGGTAGGGAGAAACCATATTGAACGGACCGCGTAGATCGTTATCCAGCAGCCACAGAATGCCGTTAACCATATCGTCGATATGGATCCAGGCCAGATACTGTCTGCCGCTGCCGATAGGCCCACCGAGGCCGAGCTTAAAGGCGGGCGTCATTTTGCCGAGAATACCGCCCCGCGGGGCCAGTACCACGCCGGTGCGCAGCAGGCAGACGCGGGTACGTTCGCTTTGCGCTTCGCAGGCAATTTGCTCCCAGCGGGCGCAAAGCTTATGGGTAAACTCATTGTGCGGTGGTTCTTCTTCGGTCACCACCACCTCGCCGAGATCGCCGTAGTAGCCGGTGGCAGACCCGCTGATCAGCACGGAGGGAGGCGTGTCGCTGGCGTGGATCAGGCCCACCAACCGCTGAGTGAGATCCCAGCGGCTATGGCACAAGCGTTGTTTCTGCTCGGCCGTCCAGCGTTTATCAGCTATGGGCTCACCTGCCAGATTAATAACGGCATCAATATCATTGAGGTGGTGATGGCCTTCGAAATCGCGCCACAGCGTGACGCGCGGATCGAGGCGGGCGCGGGCGCTATCCGGGTGCCGCGTGGAAACCGTGACGCTATGCCCCAGCTCCAGCAACCGGGGTATCAGATGTCGGCCAATCAGGCCGGTGCCACCCGTAAGCAGGATCTTCATACCACCTCCCTGACATCGTTATCGCCGCCAGCTCATGGTCATCGACACCGAGTCGGCATAGCGTAGCGCATGAAGTTTATCGATCTCCACTTCAGCATATGTGACCCAGTGATGTTCGCATGCGATATTCAGCACATCCTGAGTTAATTTTTCCAGCAACGAGAAACGGCCATTCTCAAGATGGCTGATGATGCGCTTGGTAATGGTGCGGTAGTTCAGCGCATCATTGATGTCTTCGCTATCGCGCGCCTTATCGGCGGGATAGTGAATCGCCACATTCACCACCACGTCCTGGCGGTTGGCGATCTCTTCCTCTTTAATTCCAATAAAAGTACGCAGGCGCAGGTTCTTAATACGAATAATGGCGTCTGGTTGAGACATTGCAGGCTTCCTCCGTGTTGTAAGTTCTGCAATCATACAACAAAGCGCGACGGGCGAGCAGGGGGTTAATAAGGCTGAATTTTTAGCATCGCTTCAATGGTCGCCGGTCGCTGCTTAATGCGCTCATACCAGTTATGCACCGCCGGGTAGTTCGCCAGATCGATACGCTGTCGGACATGGTTGTTGACCCAGGGCCAGGCGGCAATATCGGCGATGCTGTAATGGTCGCCGCCAAGCCACGGACTGGCTTCGAGGCGGTGGTTGAGAACCCCGTACAGTCGCTGGGTTTCCACCTGAAAACGTTCAATGGCATAGGGTACCGTTTGCGGCGCCGAGTGGGCAAAATGCTGATTTTGTCCCAGCATCGGCCCAAGACCGCCGACCTGCCAGAATAGCCATTGCAGAGTAATATAGCGCTCCCGCAGTTCACCGCTCAGCAGCTTGCCGCTTTTCTCCGCCAGATAGAGCAGGATGGCGCCGGACTCGAAGACGCTCAACGGCGCCCCGCCATCGACAGGCATATGGTCGACAATCGCCGGGATTTTGTTATTCGGCGAAATCGCCAGAAACTGTGGATGAAACTGCTCCCCTTTGCCGATATCGACCCGAATTAGCCGATAGGCCAGCTGCGCCTCTTCGAGAAACAGGGTGATTTTGTGGCCGTTTGGGGTGGGTGCATAGTAGAGATCGATCATAATATTTCCCGCCGTCGTGGGTCGCAAACTGTTCGAGTATAGGTGAAGCTGCGCAACCCGGGTGGAAATCCGCGAGCGGCGCATCGGTCTGGAGGCAGCCACGTGATGCTGACGCGCGGACGAGCAGTGACATCCCCGGCAAGCCAGGCTATGTTGGCTTATTGTCCTGTCTACCATCCTTGAGGAAGCCATGAGCCAGCCTGTGATTACCCTGTGGTCCGATGCCGATTTTTTCTCACCGTATGTGATGTCTGTCTATGTCGCCCTGCAGGAAAAGAGCCTGCCTTTTAGCCTTAAAACCGTCGACCTGAACCGCGGCGAACATCTGCAGGCCGGCTGGACGGGCTATACCGCCACCCGTCGCGTACCGCTGCTGGAGGTTGATGATTTCGCGCTGAGCGAGTCCTCGGCGATTACCGAGTATCTAGATGAGCGTTTCGCCCCGCCGGAGTGGGAGCGCATTTACCCGCATGATCTGCAAAAACGCGCCCGCGCCCGGCAGATCCAGGCCTGGCTGCGCAGCGATCTGGTGCCGATTCGTGAAGAGCGATCGACCGCCGTGGTGTTTGGCGGGGCGAAAATGCCGGCCCTCAGCGAGGCAGGCAAGCAATCTGCGGAAAAACTGTTTACCACCGCCGCCATGCTACTGGCCCACGGCGGGCAAAATTTATTTGGCGAATGGTCCATTGCCGACGCCGACCTGGCGCTGATGCTCAATCGTCTGGTTCTCAATGGCGATGAGGTGCCGGAGACGCTGGCCGATTATGCGACTTTTCAGTGGCAACGGGCCTCAATCCAGCGTTACGCCGCGCTTTCCGCCAAACGCGCAGGCTGATCGCCCGCCGCGCTTCCGCTATCATAGTGGCATTGTAACCAGTGGAGATGGAATCTATGAAACTGATGTTTGCCTCCGATATTCACGGTTCGCTGCCCGCTACGGAACGCGTGCTTGAACGGTTCGCGCAAAGCGGCGCCAGGTGGCTTATTATTCTCGGCGATGTGCTCAATCACGGGCCACGCAATGCGCTGCCGGAAGGGTATGCGCCGGCGGAGGTGGCCGAGCGGCTTAACAGCGTGGCGGAGCGCATTATTGCCGTTCGCGGCAATTGCGACAGCGAAGTGGATCAGATGCTACTTCGTTTTCCCATGACCGCGCCCTGGCAACAGGTGCTCAGCGAACGCTACCGCCTGTTTCTGACCCATGGCCATCTTTATAGCCCGGAAAATTTGCCGCCGCTGGACGCTGGCGATGTTCTGGCTTACGGCCATACTCATATTCCGGTTGCGGAAAAACGCGGTGCGATCTACCTGTTTAACCCTGGCTCAGTGAGTATCCCGAAAGGGGGATATTCCGCCAGCTATGGGCTGCTGGATCAGGGGCGTCTGCAGGTTTTAGCACTCAATGATAATCAGGTTATTGCAGAGGTCGCAATTTACCCGTAATTTAGCCCTCAATCATAAAGACGCGCCGCGAGAGCGCTTTCAAAGTAAGGTTTCCTGATGGCGGAACAGAATCATTTGGCAAGCACAGAATGGGTCGATATTGTTAATGAAAACAATGAGGTGATAGCACAATCCAGCCGCGAGCAGATGCGCGCGCAGTGCCTGCGTCACCGGGCGACCTATATCGTCGTTCACGACGGAATGGGAAAAATTCTGGTGCAGCGACGCACCGAGACAAAAGACTTTCATCCGGGCATGCTGGATGCCACCGCCGGAGGCGTCGTTCAGGCCGATGAGCAACTGCTGGAGTCTGCCCGTCGCGAGGCCGAAGAAGAGTTAGGCATCGCGGGAGTACCGTTTGCCGATCACGGTCAGTTTTACTACGAAGATAAGTTCTGTCGCGTCTGGGGAAGCCTGTTCAGCTGCGTCTCGCATGGGCCATTTGCGCTGCAGGAAGAAGAGGTCAGCGAGGTGTGTTGGTTAACGCCGGAAGAGATCACCGCCCGCTGCGATGAATTCACGCCGGACTCGCTGAAAGCGCTGGCGCTGTGGATGACCCGTAACGCGGGTAATGAGTATGATGACGCGGAAGAGGGCGAGTAATACCGCAATCGCGCAGCAGCAACAGCTGCTCGCCTCCTGACGAAAAAAGGCAGCCATCTGGCTGCCTTTTGCTTTTATCTCAGCGGGGAATTACTTCTGCTGCTGAGCTGACTGGATCGCGGTCAGAGCGATGGTATAGACGATATCGTCAACCAGGGCGCCACGAGACAGGTCGTTGACCGGCTTGCGCATACCCTGCAGCATCGGCCCGATGGAGATCAGGTCGGCAGAGCGCTGTACCGCTTTGTACGTGGTGTTACCGGTGTTCAGATCCGGGAAGATGAACACGGTCGCGCGGCCAGCAACCGGCGAATTCGGCGCTTTGGATTTCGCCACGTCAGCCATGACGGCGGCGTCGTACTGCAGCGGGCCATCGATCATCAGGTCAGGACGTTTTTCCTGCGCCAGACGGGTCGCTTCGCGGACTTTCTCAACATCGCTACCCGCGCCGGAGGTACCGGTGGAGTAGGAGAGCATCGCTACGCGCGGTTCGATACCGAAAGCAATGGCGGAGTCAGCGGACTGAATGGCGATTTCCGCCAGCTGTTCTGCCGTCGGATCCGGGTTGATCGCGCAGTCGCCGTAGACATAAACCTGTTCCGGCAGCAGCATGAAGAATACGGAAGAGACCAGCGAGCTGCCCGGTGCGGTTTTGATCAGCTGCAGCGGCGGACGAATGGTGTTGGCGGTGGTGTGAACCGCGCCGGACACCAGGCCGTCGACTTCGTCTTGTTCCAGCATCAGGGTGCCGAGAACCACGTTGTCTTCCAGCTGCTCGCGAGCGACGGCTTCGGTCATGCCCTTGCTCTTACGCAGTTCGACCAGGCGAGCCACGTAGCTTTCGCGAACCACTTCCGGGTCGACGATTTCGATACCCGCGCCCAGCTCAACGCCCTGCGCTGCGGCAACGCGGTTGATCTCATCCGGGTTACCCAGCAGCACACAGGTGGCGATGCCACGTTCCGCACAGATAGCGGCGGCTTTCACGGTACGCGGTTCGTCGCCTTCCGGCAGGACAACGCGTTTGCCGGCTTTGCGCGCCAGCTCGGTCAGCTGGTAGCGGAAGGCTGGCGGGGAGAGACGGCGGCTGCGCTCGGAGGTCGCGGTCAGCGATTCGATCCAGTCGGCGTTGATGTAGTTGGCCACGTATTCCTGAACTTTCTCGATGCGCTCGTGATCGTCAACCGGTACTTCGAGGTTGAAGCTCTGCAGGCTCAGGGAGGTCTGCCAGGTATTGGTATTGACCATAAACACCGGCAGGCCGGTGGCGAAGGCACGTTCGCACAGCTTGCTGATGCGCGCGTCCATTTCATAGCCGCCGGTCAGCAGGATGGCGCCGATTTCCACGCCGTTCATCGCGGCCAGGCAGGCAGCGACCAGCACGTCAGGACGATCTGCCGAGGTGACCAGCAGCGAGCCTGCACGGAAGTGCTCCAGCATGTGTGGGATGCTGCGCGCGCAGAAGGTCACGGATTTCACGCGGCGGGTGTTGATATCGCCTTCGTTGATGATGGTGGCATTCAGGTGATGCGCCATGTCGATCGCGCGGGTGGCGATCAGATCGAAGCTCCACGGCACCGCGCCCAGTACTGGCAGGGAGCTGCCTTTCTGCAGCTGAGCCGGGTCGATCTTCACGACTTTCGCTTTCGACGAGTCGTCGAAGATTTCGGACAGGTCAGGACGGGTACGGCCCTGCTCGTCGACCGGGGCATTCAGTTTGTTGACGATAACGCCGGTAATGCTGGTGTTTTTCGCGCCGCCAAAGCTGTTGCGGGTCAGTTCAATACGCTCGTTCAGCTGCTCTGGCGTATCGGTGCCCTGCGACATCACGAAGACGATTTCCGCGTTCAGCGTTTTGGCGATTTCAAAGTTCAGCGCCTGCGCGAACTGATGCTTACGGGTCGGCACCAGGCCTTCCACCAGTACTACTTCCGCGTCCTGAGTGTTCGCGTGATAGTTGGCGATGATCTCTTCCATCAGCACATCTTTCTGATTGCTGGAGAGCAGAGATTCAACGTGGTTCATCTTCAGCGGTTCAGCGGCGGTGGTCGTGGAGGAGCTGGCGCGAACGATGGTGGTGGTCTGGTCTGGCGCATCGCCACCGGAGCGCGGTTGGGCGATTGGTTTAAAGACGCTCAGACGAACGCCTTTGCGTTCCATAGCACGGATCACACCGAGGCTGACGCTGGTCAGGCCTACGCTGGTACCGGTAGGAATTAACATGATAGTACGGGACACGGTATATCCTCTTTCGTTACCGCCAGTATCAGGCGGGATACAAAACAGCACCACCAGCTACCCGTCATACTTCAAGTTGCATGCGCGTTGGCTCTACTTGCTCACCCCGGTCGCGTACGCTGTGTACGTGACCGGGGATTTGCTGCGTCGCCGCCTTCCTGCAGCTCGAATTATTGAAGGTTATGGCTGGCGGTGTGGAATTAAGCGGTCAGACGGCTGGCGTCTTGCGCGATGACCAGTTCTTCATTGGTCGGGATAACCACGGCAGGACGGGTGCCTTCTTTGTTGATGAAGCCAGACTTGCCGAAACGGGCAGCCAGGTTACGTTCGTGGTCAACTTCGAAGCCCAGTACGCCCAGTTTGCCCAGCGACAGTTCACGCACCATCGCGGCGTTTTCACCGATACCGCCGGTGAAGATAACGGCGTCGAGACGACCGTCCATCAGCGCGGTGTAGGAGCCGATGTATTTCGCCAGGCGGTGGCAGTAGACATCCATCGCGCGTTTAGCGTCGGCTTTTTCCTGGTAGTTGTCTTCCACGTAGCGGCAGTCGCTGGTGACTTCGGTCAGACCCAGCAGGCCGGACTCTTTGGTCAGCATTTTGTTGATCGCGTCAACGCTCATGCCCAGGGTGTCGTGCAGATGGAAGATGATTGCCGGGTCGATGTCGCCGGAGCGGGTACCCATCACCAGACCTTCCAGCGGCGTCAGCCCCATAGAGGTATCAACGCATTTACCGTTACGGATAGCGGAAACAGAACCACCGTTGCCGAGGTGGCAGGTGATGATGTTCAGCTCTTCCACCGGCTTGTTCAGGATCTTAGCGGCTTCCTGAGTCACATAGAAGTGGCTGGTGCCGTGCGCGCCGTAACGACGAACGCCATGCTCTTTGTACAGGCTGTACGGCAGGGCGTAGAGATAGGATTCTTCCGGCATGGTCTGGTGGAACGCCGTATCGAATACGGCCACGTTTTTGTCTTTCAGATGCGGGAAGGATTTCAGCGCTTCAGCGATGCCGATCAGGTGTGCCGGGTTGTGCAGCGGTGCGAAAGACGCTGCGTCTTTAATACCCTGAATCACAGACTCGTCGATCACCACGGAGCTGGTGTATTTTTCACCGCCGTGTACGATACGGTGGCCGATTGCGGTCAGCTGAGCAGACAGTTCTGGTTTTTGTGCCAGAATAGTGTTAACGATAAAGTTCAGTGCTTCACTGTGCGCGGCACCGGCGCCTAATTCAGCTTCTTGCTTGCCGCCGTCAATTTTCCATTTGATACGGGCTTCCGGCAGGTGGAAGCATTCCGCTAAACCGGACAGATATTCGTCGCCGTTAACGGCATCAAGGATAGCAAATTTCAGAGAGGAGCTACCGCAGTTCAGAACCAGTACTAACTTACTCGACATGGAAGTACCTTTTTATGATACGTGGCTAAAAAAACGTCAGTGTGTCATTAGCGTAGCGCAGGATGACCTCGACATTTATGATTAACATCATGCCTTGTTCTGTTTTCGGGCACGATGAGAGAAGTACATTTGATTTTATGCCATTTTGCATAATTTTCAGCCAATGGCAGAATATGCGATAATTTGACTAGCCTGGCAAAAGAGTCTATCCGCCCTTTCAGGCGGGCACAGGATACCTGATTGCGGCATCCTTTGCCAAAATCTTTTGAACGATGTCATGCATAGTTGGTGTTTTGCACGAATTTTTTAAGTTTTATATGTAAAGTTGAGGTAAAGCCATGTCGACCCCTGAGAAACGCCCCGTTAGCTTCTTTAGCTTGTTCAACCGCGGGCAGCATTACGCAAAGACCTGGCCTCTCGACAAGCGCCTCGCGCCGGTGTTTATCGAAAACCGCATTATTCGTGCCACCCGCTATGCTATCCGTATCATGCCGCCGATCGCCATTTTTACGCTGTGCTGGCAGATAGCCCTGGGCGGCCAGCTGGGTCCCGCCGTCGCCACCGCGCTGTTTGCCCTGAGCCTGCCGATGCAGGGATTATGGTGGTTGGGTAAGCGTTCGGTGACGCCGCTGCCGCCCTCCATTCTCAACTGGTTTTACGAAGTGCGCGGCAAACTGCAGGAGGCGGGGCAGGCGCTGGCGCCGGTCGAAGGCAAGCCCGATTATCAGGCGCTGGCTGACACGCTTAAGCGCGCCTTCAAACAACTGGATAAAACTTTCCTTGATGATTTGTAATTCACTACGGAAAACGCATATAAAAGAAGGCGCATGATTTATGCGCCTTCTTTATTTCACGCCCTACCGTGCTACAGGAGTCACAACATGGAAATGACCAATGCGCAGCGTCTGATTTTATCCAATCAGTACAAAATGATGACGATGCTCGACCCGGACAATGCGGAACGCTACCGTCGTCTGCAAACCATCATTGAGCGTGGGTATGGGCTGCAGATGCGCGAACTGGACCGCGAGTTTGGCCAACTGACGGAAGAAACCTGCCGTACCGTTATCGATATCATGGAGATGTACCACGCGCTACATGTCTCCTGGACCAACCTGAAAGACGCGGCGGGTATCGACGAGCGTCGGGTTACCTTCCTCGGATTTGATGCCGCCACCGAAGCGCGTTTTCTCGGCTATGTACGCTTTATGGTCAATATTGAAGGCCGCTACAGCCATTTTGACGCCGGCACTCATGGCTTTAACTCGCAGACCCCGATGTGGGAGAAATATCAGCGGATGCTGAGCGTCTGGCACGCCTGTCCGCGCCAGTATCACCTGAGCAGTAATGAAATTAACCAAATTATCAATGCCTGAGGGAGGTGCCCGTGCAGTGTAAAGGTTTCCTGTTCGATTTAGACGGGACGCTGGTGGATTCCTTGCCGGTGGTGGAGCGTTCATGGTGTAAGTGGGGCGATCGTTTCGCCATTGACCATGATGAAATTCTCAGTTTTATTCACGGCAAGCAGGCCATTACCTCTATTCGCCATTTTATGCCGGGTCGTAGCGAGGAGGATATCCAGGCCGAATTCCGCTTCCTCGAGCAGATTGAAGCCACTGATATCGAGGGCATTGTCGCTCTGCCGGGGGCGTTAACCCTGCTGAGTACCCTCAACGAGGCTGGGATCCCATGGGCGATTGTCACTTCCGGGTCGGTGCCGGTTGCCCACGCGCGTCATCGCGCGGCAGGCCTGCCGATGCCGGAGGTCTTCATCACCGCTGAGCAGGTAAAACACGGAAAACCGGCGCCGGACGCCTATCTGCTGGGCGCCGAGCGGCTGGGACTACCGGCCGATCAGTGCGCGGTGGTAGAAGATGCGCCGGCGGGGTTGCTCTCCGGCCTGGCGGCGGGGTGTCGCACCATCGCGGTCAACGTGCCTGCCGATGCCCCTCGACTGGATGAAGCCGACCTCGTGCTGAGTAGCCTGGACGATCTGGTGATCGAACGCCAGGCGGACGGCTATGTTAATGTGCGTCTTAAAGCGTAAACGTATGATTTCGCCCCGCGTTGCCGGGGCTTTTTTATGCCACTATGTCGACTCCCACTTGTGACAAGGAAACGTTGTGAACGGTGAATTGATTTGGGTTTTATCCCTTCTGGCTATCGCGGTTGTGCTGTTTGCTACCGGCAAGGTGCGCATGGATGCTATCGCCCTGATGGTCATTGTCGCCTTCGTCCTCAGCGGCACGCTGACGCTGAATGAAGCCTTTTCCGGGTTCAGCGATCCTAACGTGATCCTGATTGCCGCCCTGTTTATTATCGGTGATGGCCTGGTGCGTACCGGGGTGGCCACCAAGATGGGGGCGTGGCTGGTGAGTGTGGCGGGCAACAGCGAAACCAAGATGCTGGTTTACCTGATGCTCACCGTCGCCGGGCTGGGTGCGTTTATGAGTTCAACCGGGGTGGTCGCCATTTTCATTCCGGTAGTGCTCAGCGTGTCGGCGCGGATGAATACCTCTCCCTCGCGGCTGATGATGCCGCTGAGCTTTGCCGGACTTATCAGCGGGATGATGACCCTGGTCGCAACGCCCCCCAACCTGGTCGTCAACAGTGAACTGCTGCGCGAAGGGCTGCACGGCTTCAGTTTTTTCAGCGTCACGCCGATTGGCCTGGTGGTGCTGATCCTGGGCATCGTCTATATGCTGGCGGTGCGCTTTATGCTGAAGACAGAGAATGGCGAATCCGCGCGTGATGGCCGTAAAAGAAGCACCTTCCGCGATCTGATCCGCGAATATCACCTCACTGGCCGCGCCCGCCGGCTGGCGATCCGTCCTGGTTCGCCGATGATCGGCCAGCGTCTTGATGATTTAAAACTGCGTGAGCGGTACTGTGCCAACGTCATCGGCGTCGAACGCTGGCGGCGGTTCCGTCGGGTGATTGTTAACGTCAACGGGGTATCGGAATTCCGCGCCCGCGACGTCCTGCTGATCGATATGTCCGCCTCCGATGTCGACTTACGCCAGTTCTGTGGTGAGCAGATGCTCGAGCCGATGGTGCTGCGCGGCGAGTATTTTGCCGATCAGGCGCTGGATGTGGGCATGGCGGAGGTGTCGCTGATCCCGGATTCGGAGATGATTGGTAAAACGGTGCGTGAGATAGCGTTCCGCACCCGGTTTGGTCTCAATATCGTCGGCATGAAGCGCGATGGCGAGGCGATGGATGGTTCCGTGGTCGATGAGCCGCTGCAGCTCGGCGATATCCTGCTGGTGGTCGGCAACTGGCGGCAAATTGCCCTGCTGGCGAAGCGTGGGCGTGATTTCGTGGTGCTCAATATGCCGGTTGAAGTGGATGACGCTTCGCCGGCACACAGCCAGGCTCCGCACGCGATTTTCTGTCTGGTGTTGATGGTAGCCCTGATGCTCACTGATGAAATTCCCAACCCGATTGCCGCGATCATCGCCTGCCTGCTGATGGGCAAATTCCGCTGCATCAACGCCGAAAGCGCCTATAAGGCGATCCACTGGCCAAGCATTATTTTGATTGTCGGGATGATGCCGTTTGCCCTGGCGTTGCAGAAAACCGGCGGGGTAGATCTGGTGGTCAAGGGACTGATGGACGTCGCCGGAAGCGAGGGGCCTTATCTGATGCTCGGCTGCCTGTTTGTAATGTGCGCGGCGATAGGCCTGTTCATCTCTAATACCGCGACCGCGGTCCTGATGGCGCCTATAGCCCTGGCAGCAGCGAAGTCAATGGGGGTGTCGCCCTATCCCTTCGCCATGGTGGTGGCGATGGCGGCTTCGGCGGCGTTTATGACTCCGGTTTCCTCGCCGGTCAACACCCTGGTGCTTGGCCCGGGTAAGTATTCCTTCAGCGACTTTGTGAAGATTGGCGTGCCCTTCACCGTACTGGTGATGGTGGTCTGCGTGCTGCTGATCCCGGTACTGTTTCCGTTCTAAGGGGGTCAGGCCGGGTAGGGCGCAACTGCTGCCCGGCCTGAAAAATTACAGCGGCGAATCCTGGCTTATTTCATCCAGCGACAGCTGGAAGCTCGGGACAAACACCTGCATAAAGTAATCCATCTCCGCGCTACGCCGCGATGCCAGCGTCTTTTCCAGACGGCCTTTGGCCAGCAGAAATTCGTTGTTACCCGCAGACAGCTCTTCGAGGCACTTCAGGTAGGCGCAGAGGGCGTCAGCCTGTTTAACGATCGACTGCTCTTCCTCACTGTAGTGATGCTCATCAATCAGCGGCTCGAAAATATCGCGCAGCTCGTCAGGGACCATATCCACCAGCTTTTGCTGAGCAATTTTCTCAATCGCCTTATATTCCTGGGCAATCTGGGAGTTGAAATATTTCACCGGGGTAGGGAGGTCGCCAGTTAATACTTCGGAGGCGTCATGGTACATCGCCAGCAGGGCGATACGTTCTGCGTTGACCTGGCCGCCAAATTTACGGTTTTTAATTGCCGCCAGCGCATGGGCGACCATCGCCACCTGCAGACTGTGTTCGGAGACATTTTCGGTGCGCACGTTGCGCATCAGCGGCCAGCGGTTAATCAGTTTCAGGCGGGAGAGGTGGGCAAAGAAATGACTCTGACTCATAGGAACCCTTAATCAGTGACAACATCGGGTTCCATTGTGCGCAGGGATCGCCGCCGGATGCAAATGCCGGCGGCGTAGCGATTAAAGCTGGTGGTAGCCGGAGAGGAAGCGGCCAAAGCGGGAGATCGCCATCTCCAGGTCGTCTTCACGAGGCAGCGTCACAATGCGCACATGATCCGGCCACGGCCAGTTGAACGCGGTACCCTGCACCAGCAGGACTTTCTCCTGCAACAGGAAGTCGAGCACCATTTTCTGGTCGTCGTGAATATTGAAGCGTTTGGCATCGATTTTCGGGAACATATACAACGCGCCTTTTGGCTTCATGCAGGAGACACCCGGAATATCGTTGATCAGCTCCCAGGCGCGGTTGCGTTGTTCATACAGGCGCCCGCCGGGAATGATGAATTCGCTGATACTCTGGTAGCCGCCCAGCGCCGTCTGGATAGCATGTTGTGCCGGCACGTTGGCGCACAGACGCATCGACGCCAGCATCTCCAGGCCTTCGATATAGCCCTTCGCGTGTTTTTTCGGGCCATTCAGCACCATCCACCCCTGACGGAAACCGGCAACACGGTAGGTTTTCGACAGTCCGTTGAAGGTCACGGTCAGCAGATCTGGCGCCAGAGCAGCAATCGAGTGATGCTGGGCTTCGTCGTAGAGGATCTTATCGTAGATCTCATCGGCGAAAATAATCAGGTTATGCTGCCGGGCGATCTCGACGATCTCCTGCAGCAGTTCTTTGGAATAGACCGCGCCGGTGGGGTTGTTGGGGTTAATGATCACGATCCCGCGGGTGCGCGGCGTGATTTTTGCGCGGATATCGTCAAGATCCGGGAACCAGTCAGCGGATTCGTCACACAGATAGTGGACCGCTTTGCCACTGGAAAGCGACACCGCCGCCGTCCACAGTGGGTAGTCCGGCGCGGGAACCAGCATCTCATCGCCGCTGTTTAACAGCGCCTGCATCGCCTGCACAATCAGTTCGGACACGCCGTTGCCGATGTAAATATCTTCTACCGTGACATCACGCATTCCCCGGGCCTGGTAATGCTGCATGATGGCTTTGCGCGCCGAATACAACCCTTTCGAATCGCAGTAACCCTGGGCAGTAGGCAGATTGCGGATGACGTCGACGAGGATCTCGTCAGGGGCCTCGAAGCCGAATGGCGCCGGGTTGCCGATGTTCAGTTTCAGAACTTTATTGCCTTCTTCCTCAAGACGTTTCGCTTCTTTCAGAACCGGGCCACGGATGTCGTAACAGACGTTCTCTAACTTGCTGGATTTTTCGATGGGGGACATGAATCTTGACCTTTTAGCTGTTATCGCCACTCCCTGCCGTGGAAGTCAGCACGGAACAATGTACTCCGCATCCCCGCTGTTTTGAAGGCTTTGCAGGAGAAGATTTTGCTAACGCAGGATTTTAAGCGTAATTGATTTATCTGCCGCTTACGGTTTTAGGTTGTAGGTTATACCTGCTTATGATGCTTTTTTTGGTCGTATATGTAGACCATATGCCTTTTTTGCCATCATTTATCTGGTTTGTTTGTGTGACGAAGGGGCGAACGAAGAATGTTGGCAGACTAAACAACGCTATCCTTAATACAATAGGGACTGATTTGTAATTTTGATGTTAAATAATATCAATAAAAAACAGTCCGCGGGGGCATTATTATTATTTTTGACAGGTAATAATCTGAGGTTTGTTAATTTATATAAAACGTTGAAAAAAATTTAAAATTATCTGAGTTAATCCTTATTTAGGCTTATAAAAAGGGCGGGAATCGGTTAGAATATCGCCGTTAATATCAGTGATAGCCGGTAAGCACTCCGGTTGGATTGATGTTTAATATATTGTTATTACAGGATTTTATTGTTCATTCTTCCCTGTGTGAACGCGCGGTGGAAGAGAGACTTTCTCACCACCACTGGCCGCTTTTCCGGAGCGACGCATGACACCTGGCTGGCCGTGGTAATAAATAACAATGAGAAATACGAACAATATATTACTCCGTGGTTCTGCGCATTTGCCCAGACGAGTACTTTGGCATGTAATAACGTTCGTCCAGTTGTTTATCCGCCATCTGACGGTGAGCACGAGGCTCAGGGAATAGCCGGAAACCTGGCGTAAAGCATCAACAAGGCAGGTCAGCGTTAGCCACCTGTAAGTGAAGAAAGATGATTAATACAACACGTCCGATACTCAACCTTGATCTCGATCTGCTGCGCACCTTTGTGGCGGTCGCTGATTTGAACACCTTCGCCGCCGCCGCCGCCGCAGTGTGTCGTACCCAGTCCGCGGTCAGCCAGCAAATGCAACGCCTGGAGCAGCTGGTCGGCAAAGAGCTTTTCGCCCGTCACGGGCGTAATAAACTGCTGACTGAGCAAGGCATCCAGCTACTGGGCTATGCCCGCAAGATCCTGCGTTTTAACGATGAAGCCTGCATGTCGCTGATGTATGGCAGCCTGCAAGGTGGATTGACCATCGGCGCGTCGGAAGAAACGGCCGATACCATCCTGCCGTTTTTATTAAACCGCATCGGCTGCTTCTATCCCAGAATGACGCTGGAGATCAAAGTGCATCCCCATGCCGCCATCATGGCGATGCTGGCCGAGGGGCGGGTGGATCTGGCGCTGACCACCCATCAGCCTCCCGGCTTTACCTCTTTCATCCTGAGAACGTCACCGACCCTCTGGTACTGTGCGGCGGAATATGTGCTGGCGAAAGGGGAGTCTATTCCCCTGATCCTGCTCGAAGAGCCAGGTCCATTCCGCCAGGATATTATTGCAGCGCTGGAGGCGGCCCGCGTCCCATGGCATCTGGCCCATGGCGCTTCGTCTCTCTCCGGGGTGAAAGCGGCGGTCAAAGCCGGGCTGGGCGTCACCGCGCGACCCGTCGAAATGATGAGCCCCGATTTGCGCGTGGCTGGCATCAGCGATGGATTGCCTGGCCTGCCGGATACCCGGTATGTGGTCAGTTGCAATCCGCAGACGGTGAGCGAGCTGCCGCAGGTGATTTTTCAGTCACTGAGTCAGGAGAGCGACCCCTGGCGAACGGGGCCGACACTTACTCCGCAAGAGGGAGATAACACCTTCATTTTGTGAGGGCAATTTTCTAACAAAGATCACAAAAACTGGTAACAGAATGTAAGTGAGCAAAAAGAGCCTCAGGGGAGGGTTTCTCGCCTGGTGGCTCTTTTTTTTGCACTATTATTGATGTTTTGAAAGTTTTTTTTATTTCTTTCCTGAAAAATCAGCGTATTGGCGTGACCGGGCGCTCACCTTGTCGACTTTTCCCTGCACTTTCAACACTTCCTGCTAATGTTAAAAAACCGGACGGATTGTTGCCGATTTCCTGGGGTAATTAACAAAACCGTGTCACAGATCAAGAAAATACCCCTCTTTGGGGGGAGGAATCGAGGCTAAATCCTGTCAAAATAGAAGGGATTTTTGATTTACGACGGAAACGGACACGATTCAACAACACTAAAACCGAACAGTATGCAAGGTTATTTCGCATAAAAGGGCATTTAATGTTAATGAAAAGATTCCAATGTAAATTAATGTTATGAAAACTTTTGTTAAAGTTGACAAAAGGTTAAAGAAAGGGGTAAAAAGCCACGGCATCTGGGCTTCTCACATCAACCAGGGACGCTTTTTTGCACGGTTTTTTTTATTCCTCCCGTGAAACGCTGTGGCGTTCATCTGCCAGTAAGAGCAGAGGGTTTTGGCGCTACACTTTTTTGGTTAAGCAATGCGTATGTCAACATCCACTGAAGTCATCGCTCATCATTGGGCATTCGCTATATTTCTTATCATCGCTATCGGCCTGTGCTGCCTCATGCTCGTCGGCGGCTGGTACCTTGGCGGTCGCGCGCGCGCGCGTAGCAAAAACACGCCGTTTGAATCGGGGATTGACTCCGTTGGTTCGGCCCGCTTACGTCTTTCTGCGAAGTTTTATCTGGTTGCCATGTTCTTCGTTATCTTCGACGTGGAAGCCCTGTATCTCTACGCATGGTCGACTTCTATCCGCGAGAGCGGCTGGGTCGGCTTTGTGGAAGCCGCAATTTTCATTTTAGTGCTACTGGCTGGTCTGGTTTATCTCGTTCGCATCGGCGCACTGGACTGGACGCCTGCGCGTTCCCGTCGCACGCTGGTTAACCCGGAAACAGACAGTCCCACTAACCGTCATATGCAGTAAAAGCGAGGCAATAAGATGGATTATACGCTCACCCGCATAGATCCTAACGGTGAGAACGACCGTTACCCCCTGCAGAAACAGGAGATCGTCACCGACCCCCTGGAGCAGGAAGTCAATAAAAGCGTGTATATGGGGAAACTCGAGCACGCGCTGCATGACATGGTGAACTGGGGCCGTAAGAACTCAATTTGGCCGTATAACTTCGGCCTTTCTTGCTGTTATGTGGAAATGGTGACGTCATTCACTGCGGTGCATGACGTTGCGCGTTTTGGGGCAGAAGTTCTGCGCGCCTCTCCGCGTCAGGCGGACCTGATGGTGGTCGCTGGAACCTGCTTTACCAAAATGGCGCCGGTTATTCAGCGTCTGTACGATCAGATGCTGGAGCCGAAGTGGGTGATCTCCATGGGCGCCTGCGCTAACTCCGGCGGCATGTACGACATCTATTCCGTCGTCCAGGGCGTGGATAAATTCATTCCGGTCGATGTGTACATCCCGGGCTGCCCGCCGCGTCCAGAGGCCTATATGCAGGCGCTGATGCTGCTGCAGGAGTCCATTGGTAAAGAACGTCGTCCGCTCTCATGGGTGGTTGGCGATCAGGGCGTTTATCGCGCCAATATGCAGTCGGAACGCGAGCGTAAACGCGGCGAACGTATTGCAGTGACCAATCTGCGGACGCCGGACGAGATTTAATTTGCGCCTGCGGGCGGGAGTACCACTTCGCAAATCAATCTACAACAACGCGAAGTCTCGCCCGGCAGTCACCACGGACCTTTTGCAATGGTGAACAATATGACCGATTTAACCGCGCATGACGCCGCACCAGCCTGGCAAACCCGCGATCACCTTGATGACCCGGTGATCGGCGAACTGCGCAACCGCTTTGGGCCGGATGCCTTTACCGTTCAGCCAACCCGCACCGGCGTACCGGTGGTGTGGGTGAAGCGTGAGCAACTGCTTGAGGTGGGTGATTTCCTGAAGAAATTGCCGAAGCCTTACGTGATGTTGTTTGACCTGCACGGCATGGACGAACGTCTGCGCACCCACCGCGATGGCCTGCCCGCCGCGGATTTTTCCGTTTTCTATCATCTGATTTCTATCGACCGCAACCGCGACATCATGCTCAAGGTGGCGCTGTCTGAAAACGATCTGCATCTGCCGACTTTCACCAAACTGTTCCCCAACGCCAACTGGTATGAGCGTGAAACCTGGGAAATGTTTGGCATGACCTTCGATGGCCACCCGAACCTGCGCCGTATCATGATGCCGCCGACCTGGGAAGGCCACCCGCTGCGTAAAGACTATCCGGCGCGCGCTACCGAATTCGATCCGTTTGAGCTGACCAAAGCCAAGCAGGATCTGGAGATGGAAGCGTTGACCTTCAAACCGGAAGAGTGGGGCATGAAGCGCAGCACCGACAACGAGGACTTCATGTTCCTCAACCTCGGTCCGAACCACCCGTCTGCCCACGGTGCATTCCGTATTATTCTGCAGCTGGATGGCGAAGAGATCGTCGACTGCGTACCGGACATCGGTTATCACCACCGCGGCGCCGAGAAGATGGGCGAGCGTCAGTCCTGGCACAGCTACATCCCGTATACCGACCGTATTGAATACCTCGGCGGCTGCGTCAACGAGATGCCGTACGTGCTGGCGGTGGAAAAACTGGCCGGGATCACCGTGCCGGATCGCGTGAATGTGATCCGCGTGATGCTCTCCGAACTGTTCCGCATCAACAGCCACCTGCTGTATATCTCGACCTTTATTCAGGACGTCGGCGCGATGACGCCGGTCTTCTTCGCCTTTACCGATCGGCAGAAAATTTACGATCTGGTGGAAGCGATTACCGGGTTCCGTATGCACCCGGCGTGGTTCCGCATCGGCGGTGTCGCGCACGATCTGCCGCGTGGCTGGGATCGCCTGCTGCGGGAATTCCTCGAGTGGATGCCGAAGCGTCTGGATTCTTACGAGAAAGCCGCGCTGCGCAACACTATTCTGAAAGGCCGTTCCGTCGGCGTGGCAGCCTATACCGCCAAAGAGGCGCTGGAGTGGGGCACCACCGGCGCAGGCCTGCGCGCCACCGGTATCGGCTTCGACGTGCGTAAATGGCGTCCTTATTCTGGCTATGAAAACTTCGACTTCGAAGTCCCGACCGGGGGCGGCGTCTCTGACTGCTACACCCGCGTGATGCTGAAAGTCGAAGAGCTGCGCCAGAGCCTGCGCATTCTTCAGCAGTGCCTCGATAACATGCCGGAAGGCCCGTTCAAAGCGGATCACCCGCTGACCACGCCGCCGCCGAAAGAGCGCACGCTGCAGCATATCGAAACCCTGATCACCCACTTCCTGCAGGTATCGTGGGGCCCGGTGATGCCGGCCAACGAATCCTTCCAGATGATTGAGGCGACCAAAGGGATTAACAGTTACTACCTGACCAGCGACGGCAGCACCATGAGCTACCGTACCCGCGTGCGTACGCCGAGCTTTGCGCATCTGCAGCAGATCCCGTCGGCGATCCGCGGCAGCCTGGTATCCGACCTGATCGTCTATCTGGGTAGTATCGATTTTGTTATGTCAGACGTGGACCGCTAATTATGCACGAGAATCAACAACCACAAACCGAGGCTTTTGAGCTGAGTGCGGCTGAGCGTGAGGCTATTGAGCACGAGAAGCACCACTACGAAGACCCGCGTGCGGCGTCCATCGAAGCGCTGAAAATTGTCCAAAAACAGCGCGGCTGGGTGCCGGATGGCGCGATCTATGCGATCGCCGATGTGCTGGGGATCCCGGCCAGTGACGTCGAAGGCGTGGCAACATTTTACAGCCAGATTTTCCGTCAGCCGGTTGGCCGTCACGTGATCCGCTACTGCGACAGCGTGGTGTGCCATATCACCGGTTATCAAGGTATTCAGGCTGCGATTGAGAAGAAGCTCAATATCAAGCCAGGGCAGACCACCTTCGATGGCCGCTTCACGCTGCTGCCGACCTGTTGCCTGGGCAACTGCGACAAGGGACCGACCATGATGATTGATGAGGATACTCACAGTCATCTGACGCCGGAGGCAATTCCTGACCTGCTGGAGCAGTACAAATGAAAACCGTAATTCGTACTGCGGAAACGCATCCGCTCACCTGGCGTCTGCGCGACGACAAGCAGCCGGTATGGCTGGACGAATATCGCAGCAAAAACGGTTACGAAGGGGCACGTAAAGCCCTGACCGGGATGGCGCCGGATGAGATTGTCACGGCGGTAAAAGACGCTGGCCTGAAAGGGCGCGGCGGCGCGGGCTTCTCCACGGGTCTGAAGTGGAGCCTGATGCCGAAAGACGAATCCATGAACATCCGTTACCTGCTGTGTAACGCCGATGAAATGGAGCCGGGCACCTATAAAGACCGTCTGCTGATGGAGCAGCTGCCGCACCTGCTGGTGGAAGGCATGCTGATCTCCGCGTTTGCGCTGAAAGCGTACCGCGGCTACATCTTCCTGCGCGGCGAATATATCGAAGCGGCCCAGCATCTGCGTCGTGCGATTGCCGAAGCCACTGAAGCGGGCCTGTTGGGGAAAAACATCCTTGGCACCGGGTTTGACTTCGAACTGTTTGTCCACACCGGGGCAGGGCGC
The DNA here is from genome assembly GCF_000828055.2 of Klebsiella variicola. NCBI lineage: Bacteria > Pseudomonadati > Pseudomonadota > Gammaproteobacteria > Enterobacterales > Enterobacteriaceae > Klebsiella > Klebsiella variicola. The sequence goes on from NZ_CP010523.2 coordinate 1,519,779, forward strand.
TATATCTGCGGTGAAGAGACGGCGCTGATCAACTCCCTGGAAGGCCGGCGTGCTAACCCGCGCTCCAAGCCGCCGTTCCCGGCGAGCTCCGGCGTGTGGGGCAAGCCGACTTGCGTCAACAACGTGGAAACCCTGTGCAACGTGCCGGCGATCCTCGCCAACGGCGTCGAGTGGTACCAGAACATTTCCACCAGCAAAGATGCTGGCACCAAGCTGATGGGCTTCTCCGGCCGGGTGAAGAATCCAGGCGTCTGGGAGCTGCCGTTCGGCACCACCGCGCGTGAGATCCTCGAAGATTACGCCGGCGGCATGCGCGATGGTCTGAAGTTTAAAGCCTGGCAGCCGGGTGGGGCAGGGACCGACTTCCTGACCGAAGCGCACCTCGATCTGCCGATGGAGTTCGAAAGCATTGGTAAAGCGGGCAGCCGTCTGGGCACCTCGCTGGCGATGGCCGTTGACCACGAGATCAACATGGTCTCGCTGGTGCGCAACCTTGAAGAGTTCTTTGCCCGCGAGTCCTGCGGCTGGTGTACGCCGTGCCGTGATGGACTGCCGTGGAGCGTGAAGATCCTGCGCGCCCTGGAGCGCGGCGAAGGCCAGCCTGGCGATATCGAAACGCTTGAGCAACTGTGTCGATTCCTGGGCCCGGGTAAAACCTTCTGCGCACACGCGCCGGGCGCGGTCGAACCGCTACAGAGCGCGATTAAATATTTCCGCGAAGAATTCGAGGCTGGCATTAAGCAGCAGTTCAGCAATACCCATGCAATCAACGGGATTCAGCCGAACCTGCTTAAGACGCGCTGGTAATCAAAGGTTTTTTATTTTTGGAAGCACGCAAATGGCTACGATTCATGTAGACGGCAAAGAATACGAGGTCAACGGGGCGGACAACCTGCTAGAGGCTTGTCTCTCTCTTGGTCTTGATATTCCCTACTTTTGCTGGCACCCGGCGCTAGGGAGCGTCGGTGCTTGCCGCCAGTGTGCGGTGAAGCAATATCAGAACGCGGAAGACACGCGTGGTCGCCTGGTGATGTCCTGTATGACTCCGGCATCCGACGGCACCTTTATTTCTATTGACGACGGCGAAGCGAAGCAGTTCCGCGAAAGCGTGGTGGAGTGGTTGATGACTAACCACCCGCACGACTGCCCGGTCTGTGAAGAAGGGGGCAACTGCCACCTGCAGGATATGACGGTGATGACCGGCCATAGTTTCCGCCGCTATCGTTTCACCAAGCGTACCCACCGCAATCAGGATCTGGGGCCGTTTATTTCTCACGAAATGAACCGCTGCATCGCCTGTTACCGTTGTGTGCGCTACTACAAAGATTATGCCGACGGCACCGACCTGGGCGTCTATGGCGCGCACGACAACGTCTACTTCGGTCGCCCGGAAGATGGCACCCTGGAAAGCGAGTTCTCCGGCAACCTGGTGGAAGTCTGCCCGACCGGCGTCTTCACCGACAAAACGCACTCCGAGCGTTACAACCGTAAGTGGGACATGCAGTTTGCGCCGAGCATCTGCCAGCAGTGTTCCATCGGCTGCAACATCAGCCCGGGCGAACGCTATGGCGAGCTGCGTCGTATCGAAAACCGCTATAACGGGACCGTTAACCGCTACTTCCTCTGCGACCGCGGTCGCTTCGGCTATGGCTATGTCAACCTGAAAGACCGTCCGCGTCAGCCGGTGCAGCGCCGCGGCGACGATCTGATTACTCTCAACGCCGAGCAGGCGATGCAGGGCGCGGCAGATATCCTGCGCCAGTCGAAGAAAGTGATCGGTATTGGCTCCCCGCGCGCCAGCATCGAAAGCAACTTTGCGCTGCGTGAGCTGGTGGGCGCCGACAACTTCTATACCGGCATCGCCAAAGGCGAACAAGCGCGCCTGCAGATGATGCTGAAAGTGCTGCGTGAAGGTGGGGTCCATACCCCAAGCCTGCGCGATATCGAATCCTACGATGCGGTACTGGTGCTGGGCGAAGACATTACCCAGACCGGCGCGCGCGTGGCCCTGGCAGTCCGCCAGGCGGTGAAAGGGAAAGCACGCGAAATGGCAGCGGCGCAGAAAGTAGCCGACTGGCAGATCGCCGCGATCCTCAACATCGGGCAGCGCGCCAAGCACCCGTTATTCGTCACCAACATCGATGACACCCGCCTGGATGACATTGCCGCGTGGACCTACCGCGCGCCGGTGGAAGATCAGGCGCGTCTGGGCTTCGCTATCGCCCATGCGCTGGATGACAGCGCGCCGGCGGTTGATGGCCTGAGCCAGGACCTGAAGGGTAAGGTTGACGTGATTGTCCAGGCGCTGGCCGGAGCGAAAAAACCACTGATTATCTCCGGAACCAACGCTGGCAGCATGGAGATCATCCAGGCCGCCGCTAACGTCGCAAAAGCCCTGAAAGGCCGCGGCGCCGACGTCGGCGTGACCATGGTCGCCCGCGCGGTGAACAGCGTCGGTCTGGGCATGATCGGCGGCGGCTCGCTTGAAGAGGCGCTGGACGAACTGGAAAGCGGCGCCGCCGACGCGGTTATCGTGCTGGAAAACGACCTTCACCGTCATGCTTCCGCCGCGCGCGTTGACGCTGCGCTGGCGAAAGCCCCGCTGGTGATGGTGGTTGACCATCAGCGCACCGCGATTATGGACAAAGCGCACCTGGTGCTCTCTGCCGCAAGCTTTGCGGAAAGCGACGGGACTGTGGTGAACAACGAAGGCCGCGCCCAGCGTTTCTTCCAGGTTTACGATCCGGCTTACTACGATGCGAAAACCGTGATGCTGGAGAGCTGGCGCTGGCTGCATTCGCTGCACAGCACCGTCAACAACCGTCAGGTTGACTGGACGCAGCTGGACCACGTCATCGATGCGGCGATTGCCGCGCTGCCGCAGCTGGCGGGCATTAAAGATGCCGCGCCGGATGCGACCTTCCGCATCCGCGGTCAGAAGCTGGCGCGTGAACCACACCGCTACAGCGGCCGCACGGCGATGCGCGCCAACATCAGCGTGCACGAGCCGCGTCAGCCGCAGGATAAAGACACGATGTTCGCCTTCTCCATGGAAGGGAACAACCAGCCGTCCGCCCCGCGTTCGCAGATCCCGTTCGCCTGGGCGCCGGGCTGGAACTCCCCGCAGGCATGGAACAAGTTCCAGGATGAAGTGGGCGGGAAACTGCGCCACGGCGATCCGGGTGTTCGACTGTTTGAAGCGTCCGCCAACGGGCTGGAGTATTTCACCGCGGTGCCGGCCAGCTTCCAGGCGGAAGAGGGCAAATGGCGTATCGCGCCGTATTACCACCTGTTTGGTAGCGATGAGCTGTCACAGCGCGCGCCGGTGTTCGAGAGCCGGATGCCTGAGCCGTACATCAAGCTGAATCCGGCGGATGCCGCGAAGCTGGGCGTTAACGCGGGGGCAATGCTCTCCTTTAGCGTGGAAGGCCAGACCCTGCGTCTGCCGCTGGTTATCTCTGAAGGCCTGACCGCAGGACAGGTTGGCTTACCGATGGGCATGCCGGGCATTGCGCCGGTGCTGACCGGATCGCGTATTGATTCACTGCAGGAGGCGAAAGCATGAGCTGGTTAACGCCGGATCTTATCGACATTCTGTTAAGCATCCTGAAGGCCGTGGTCATTCTGCTGGTGGTCGTCACCTGCGGCGCGTTCATGAGCTTCGGCGAGCGTCGTCTGCTCGGCTTGTTCCAGAACCGCTACGGACCTAACCGCGTCGGCTGGGGCGGTTCGCTGCAGCTGGTCGCCGACATGATCAAGATGTTCTTCAAAGAGGACTGGATCCCGCGCTTCTCCGATCGCGTGATCTTTACTCTGGCGCCGGTTATCGCCTTTACCTCGCTGCTGCTGGCCTTTGCTATCGTGCCGGTCAGCCCGACGTGGGTGGTGGCTGACCTGAACATCGGCATCCTGTTCTTCCTGATGATGGCAGGCCTGGCGGTCTATGCGGTGCTGTTCGCCGGCTGGTCGAGCAACAACAAATACTCGCTGCTGGGGGCGATGCGTGCTTCCGCGCAGACCCTGAGCTACGAAGTGTTTCTCGGTCTCTCCCTGATGGGCGTGGTGGCGCAGGCGGGGTCATTCAATATGACCGATATCGTCAACAACCAGGCGCATCTGTGGAACGTCATTCCGCAGTTCTTCGGCTTCGTCACTTTCGCCATCGCCGGCGTGGCGGTGTGTCACCGTCACCCGTTCGACCAGCCGGAAGCGGAGCAGGAACTGGCCGATGGTTACCACATTGAATATTCCGGCATGAAATTCGGTCTGTTCTTCGTCGGTGAATACATCGGTATCGTCACCGTTTCAGCGCTGATCGTCACTCTGTTCTTCGGCGGCTGGAATGGCCCGTGGTTACCACCTTTCATCTGGTTCGCGCTGAAAACCGCGTTCTTCATGATGATGTTCATTTTGATCCGCGCATCATTACCGCGTCCGCGCTATGACCAGGTAATGTCCTTTGGCTGGAAGGTATGCCTGCCGTTAACGCTGGTCAACTTGTTGGTAACGGCGGCTGTCATTCTCTGGCAGGCGCAATAAGGGGTGAATTGAACATGACCTTAAAAGAATTATTGGTGGGGTTCGGCACCCAGGTCCGTAGTATCTGGATGATTGGCCTGCATGCCTTCGCCAAACGTGAAACCCGGATGTATCCGGAAGAGCCGGTCTATCTGCCGCCGCGCTACCGCGGCCGCATCGTGCTGACCCGCGATCCGGACGGTGCAGAGCGCTGCGTTGCCTGTAACCTGTGTGCGGTAGCCTGCCCGGTGGGCTGTATCTCGCTGCAGAAAGCAGAGACCAAAGACGGCCGCTGGTATCCGGAGTTCTTCCGCATCAACTTCTCACGCTGCATTTTCTGCGGCCTGTGCGAAGAAGCGTGCCCGACCACGGCGATCCAGTTGACCCCGGACTTCGAACTGGGTGAATACAAGCGTCAGGATCTGGTGTACGAAAAAGAGGATCTGCTGATTTCCGGTCCGGGCAAATACCCGGAATATAACTTCTACCGGATGGCGGGTATGGCAATCGACGGCAAAGATAAAGGTGAAGCGGAAAACGAAGCTAAGCCAATCGACGTCAAGAGCCTGTTACCGTAAGGAGAGGGCAATGGAATTCGCTTTTTATATCTGTGGCCTGATAGCCATCCTCGCAACCTTGCGGGTCGTCACCCACACCAATCCGGTGCATGCGCTGCTGTACCTGATTATTTCGCTGCTGGCGATTGCCGGGGTGTTCTTTTCGCTGGGCGCTTACTTTGCTGGTGCGCTGGAAATCATCGTCTACGCCGGGGCCATTATGGTGCTGTTCGTCTTTGTGGTGATGATGCTCAACCTGGGTGGCAGCGAGATCGAACAGGAACGCAAATGGCTGCAGCCGGGGATCTGGATTGGCCCGGCCATCCTTTCCGCGGTGCTGCTGGTGGTTATCGTTTACGCCATCCTTGGTATTAACGACCAGGGTATCGACGGCGCGGCGATCAACGCCAAAGAAGTGGGTATTGCGCTGTTTGGGCCGTACGTCCTGGCGGTGGAGCTGGCCTCCATGCTGCTGCTGGCGGGCCTGGTGGTCGCCTTCCACATCGGCCGCGAAGAGCGTGCCGGCGAGGTGCTGAGCAACCGCGTGAACGACAGCGACAAAAGAAAAACGGAGGAACACGCATGATCCCCTTAACACATGGACTGATCCTCGCGGCCATCCTGTTTGTGCTTGGTCTGACGGGGCTGGTGATCCGCCGCAATCTGCTGTTTATGTTGATTAGCCTGGAAATCATGATTAACGCCGCCGCGCTGGCCTTTGTGGTGGCGGGTAGCTACTGGGGCCAGGCAGATGGTCAGATAATGTATATCCTCGCCATCAGCCTCGCGGCTGCGGAAGCGAGTATCGGCCTGGCGCTGCTGCTGCAGCTCCATCGTCGCCGCCAGAACCTGAACATCGATTCAGTAAGTGAGTTGCGTGGATGAACATGCTTGCCTTAACCATTCTTTTGCCATTGATTGGCTTTGTGCTGCTGGCCTTCTCCCGCGGGCGCTGGTCGGAAAACCTTTCCGCCACCGTTGGCATGGGGTCGGTAGGCCTGGCGGCGCTGGTCACCGCGTACGTTGGCGTCGACTTTTTCGCTAACGGCAAACAAGCGGTCAGCGTACCGCTGTGGAACTGGATGTCGGTCGGTGATTTCAACATCGGCTTCAACCTGGTGCTGGATGGCCTGTCTCTGACCATGCTCTCCGTGGTAACCGGCGTCGGCTTCCTGATCCACATGTTTGCCTCCTGGTACATGCGCGGCGAAGAGGGCTACTCTCGCTTCTTCGCTTACACCAACCTGTTTATCGCCAGCATGGTCGTTCTGGTGCTGGCCGATAACCTGCTGTTGATGTACCTGGGTTGGGAAGGCGTGGGTCTCTGTTCTTACCTGCTGATCGGCTTCTACTACACCGATCCGAAGAATAACGCCGCAGCGATGAAAGCCTTCGTGGTCACCCGCGTCGGCGACGTGTTCCTCGCCTTCGCGCTGTTCATTCTTTATAACGAACTGGGTACCCTGAACTTCCGTGAAATGGTTGAGCTGGCGCCGCAGCACTTCGCTAACGGCAGCACCACGCTGCAGTGGGCGACGCTGATGCTGCTCGGCGGCGCGGTCGGTAAATCCGCTCAGCTGCCGCTGCAAACGTGGCTTGCCGATGCGATGGCGGGCCCGACGCCGGTCTCCGCGCTGATCCACGCGGCCACCATGGTGACCGCGGGCGTGTACCTGATTGCCCGTACCCACGGCCTGTTCCTGATGACGCCGGAAGTGCTGCATCTGGTGGGTATCGTTGGTGCGGTAACGCTGGTGCTGGCGGGCTTCGCCGCGCTGGTGCAGACCGACATCAAACGTGTGCTGGCTTACTCGACCATGAGTCAGATTGGCTACATGTTCCTCGCGCTGGGCGTGCAGGCATGGGACGCGGCGATTTTCCACCTGATGACCCACGCGTTCTTTAAAGCGCTGTTGTTCCTGTCGTCTGGCTCGGTCATTCTGGCCTGCCATCACGAACAGAACATCTTCAAGATGGGCGGCCTGCGCAAATCCATTCCGCTGGTGTATGTCTGCTTCCTGGTGGGGGGCGCGGCGCTGTCCGCTCTGCCGCTTATCACCGCAGGCTTTTTCAGTAAGGATGAGATTCTGGCGGGCGCGATGGCCAACGGCCATATCAATCTGATGGTAGCGGGCCTGGTCGGCGCCTTTATGACCTCGCTGTACACCTTCCGTATGATTTTCATCGTGTTCCACGGTAAAGAGCAAATTCACGCGCATGCAGGGAAGGGGATTACCCATCATCTGCCGCTGATCGTGCTGCTGGTGCTGTCCACCTTTGTTGGCGCGCTGATTGTGCCGCCGCTGGAGGGCGTACTGCCGCAGACCACTGAGCTTGCGCACGGCAGCGTGATGACGCTGGAAATTACCTCCGGGATTATCGCGATTGCCGGCATCCTGATCGCCGCATGGTTGTGGCTGGGTAAACGTACCCTGGTGACCTCCATCGCCAACAGCGCGCCTGGCCGCTTCTTCGGTACCTGGTGGTTCCATGCCTGGGGCTTCGACTGGTTATACGACAAGGTGTTCGTGAAACCTTTCCTCGGGATTGCCTGGCTGCTGAAGAGCGATCCGCTGAATGCGTTGATGAATATCCCGGCGATTCTGTCCCGCTTCGCAGGCAAAGGTCTGCTGGTGAGCGAGAACGGTTATCTGCGCTGGTATGTGGCATCAATGAGCATCGGCGCGGTGGTGGTGCTGGCGCTGCTGATGGTATTGCGTTGAGTTTGAGGATTGGGATTGTTTTGCCCGGCGGCGCGGTGCTTGCCGGGCTTACGGGACCGTAGGTCGGGTAAGCGTTAGCGTCACCCGACAAAACAAGCCTCAATCCGAAGTGAATTTTCTGTGAGAATTCGTTGAAAATCAGGTCGTAAAGGACAGGCTTTATCGGCGAAGTCAGAGCGGACACCGCCTGCGCGGAGCAACCGGAGCGTATTAAAATGCGTGAGGATTGTGAGCACAGCCGACGTTCGCTATGACGAGTAAGATAGCCTGAACCGGACTTAAATAAGGAATAAAAATCACCATGTTATTGCCTTGGTTGATATTAATCCCCTTTATCGGCGGCTTCCTGTGCTGGCAGACCGAACGCTTTGGCGTGAAAGTGCCGCGCTGGATCGCGCTGATTACCATGGGACTGACGCTGGCGCTTGGCCTGCAGCTGTGGATGCAGGGCGGCTATTCTCTGACGCAATCCGCGGGTATTCCGCAATGGCAGTCGGAATTCGTGCTGCCGTGGATCCCACGCTTCGGCATTAGCATCCATCTGGCGATCGACGGCCTGTCGCTGCTGATGGTGGTGCTGACCGGTCTCCTCGGCGTGCTGGCGGTACTCTGTTCGTGGCGTGAAATCGAAAAATACCAGGGCTTCTTCCACCTCAACCTGATGTGGATCCTGGGCGGCGTCATCGGCGTGTTCCTCGCCATCGACATGTTCCTGTTCTTCTTCTTCTGGGAAATGATGTTGGTGCCGATGTACTTCCTGATCGCGCTGTGGGGCCACAAAGCCTCTGACGGTAAAACGCGTATCACGGCGGCCACCAAGTTCTTCATTTATACCCAGGCGAGCGGTCTGGTGATGCTGATCGCCATTCTGGCGCTGGCCTTCGTCCACTTCAACGCGACCGGCGTGTGGACCTTCAACTATGAAGATCTGCTGAAAACGCCGATGTCCCACGGCGTGGAATACCTGCTGATGCTGGGCTTCTTCATCGCCTTCGCGGTGAAAATGCCGGTGGTACCGCTGCACGGCTGGCTGCCGGACGCCCACTCCCAGGCGCCAACTGCCGGTTCCGTCGACCTCGCGGGCATCTTGCTGAAAACCGCGGCCTACGGTCTGCTGCGCTTTGCGCTGCCGCTGTTCCCGAACGCCTCCGCCGAGTTTGCGCCCATCGCCATGTGGCTGGGCGTGATCGGTATCTTCTACGGCGCGTGGATGGCCTTCGCCCAGACCGATATCAAACGTCTGATCGCTTATACCTCCGTTTCCCACATGGGCTTCGTGCTGATTGCTATCTACACCGGCAGCCAGCTGGCTTATCAGGGGGCGGTGATCCAGATGATCGCCCACGGTCTGTCCGCGGCGGGTCTGTTTATTCTGTGCGGCCAGCTGTACGAACGTCTGCACACCCGCGATATGCGTCAGATGGGCGGTTTGTGGAGCAAAATTAAATGGCTGCCGGCGATGTCGATGTTCTTCGCTGTCGCCACCCTGGGGATGCCGGGCACCGGTAACTTTGTCGGCGAATTTATGATCCTGTTTGGCAGCTATAAAGTGGTGCCGGTGATCACCGTTATCTCGACCTTTGGTCTGGTATTCGCTTCCGTTTATTCGCTGTCGATGCTGCATCGCGCCTACTTCGGTAAAGCGAAAAGCGAAATCGCGGCGAAAGCGCTGCCGGGGATGTCCCTGCGTGAACTGTCTATCATCCTGCTGCTGGTGGTGCTGCTGGTGCTGTTGGGCTTCTTCCCGCAGCCGATCCTCGACACCTCGCATGCTGCGATGAGCAACATTCAGCAGTGGTTTGTTAATTCTGTTTCTACTACAAGGCCGTAATTCGCCATGACAATAACTCCACAACAACTGATCGCACTGCTACCGCTGCTGATCGTCGGCTTGACGGTGGTGGTTGTGATGCTCTCCATTGCGTGGCGACGCAATCATTTTCTCAATGCCACGCTGTCGGTTCTCGGACTTAACGCCGCGCTGGTCTCGCTCTGGTTTGTTGGTCAGAACGGGGCGATGGACGTCACGCCGATGATCCGCGTTGACGGCTACGCCATGCTCTACACCGGGCTGGTGCTGCTGGCGAGCCTCGCGACCTGTACTTTCGCCTACCCGTGGCTTGAGGGTTACAAGGACAACAAAGAAGAGTTCTACCTGCTGGTGCTGATCGCCGCGCTGGGCGGCATTCTGCTGGCCGGTGCGAATCATCTGGCGGCGCTGTTCCTCGGTATCGAACTGATTTCGCTACCGCTGTTCGGCCTGGTCGGCTACGCCTTCCGCCAGAAGCGTTCGCTGGAAGCGAGCATCAAATACACTATCCTCTCCGCTGCAGCCTCGTCTTTCCTGCTGTTCGGTATGGCGCTGGTGTATGCGAACTCCGGCAACCTGTCCTTCCTCGCGCTGGGTAAAAGCCTGGCGGACAATACGCTGCACGAGCCGCTGCTGCTGGCGGGCCTCGGTCTGATGATCGTCGGTCTTGGCTTTAAACTGTCGCTGGTGCCGTTCCATCTGTGGACGCCGGACGTTTACCAGGGCGCGCCTGCGCCGGTCTCCACCTTCCTGGCGACCGCCAGCAAGATCGCCATCTTCGGTGTGGTGATGCGTCTGTTCCTGTACATGCCAGTGGGCAACAGCGAAGCGGTACGCGTGGTGCTGGGCCTGATCGCCTTCGCCTCTATCATCTTCGGTAACCTGATGGCGCTGAGCCAGACCAACATTAAGCGTCTGCTCGGCTACTCTTCCATCTCCCACCTCGGCTATCTGCTGGTGGCGTTAATCGCCCTGCAGAGCGGCGAAATGTCGATGGAAGCCGTTGGCGTCTACCTGGCCGGTTACCTGTTCAGCAGCCTCGGCGCGTTCGGCGTGGTCAGCCTGATGTCCAGCCCGTACCGCGGTCCGGATGCGGACTCGCTGTTCTCCTACCGCGGCCTGTTCTGGCACCGTCCGATCCTGTCAGCGGTCATGACGGTGATGATGCTGTCGCTGGCCGGTATTCCGATGACCCTCGGCTTTATCGGTAAGTTCTACGTGCTGGCCGTCGGTGTGCATGCGCACCTGTGGTGGCTGGTTGCCGCAGTGGTTGTCGGCTCAGCGATTGGTCTCTACTACTATCTGCGAGTGGCAGTCAGCCTGTACCTGAGCGCACCCGAGCAACTGAACCGCGATGCGCCGTCGAACTGGCAGTACAGCGCTGGCGGTATCGTGGTGCTGATCTCTGCCCTGCTGGTGCTGGTGCTTGGTATCTGGCCGCAGCCGCTGATTAGCATCGTGCAGCTGGCGACGCCGCTGATGTAATCTGCGCTATAAATAAAAAAACCGCCGGGATGGCGGTTTTTTTATGCCCGGATTTTACGCCATCTTGTAGACCATAAAGTCTTCCGCCAATAGCGTATTGGCGAAAATCTCCCGGCATTCCGCCAGCATCTTCAGACAGCCTTCGGCATCGTAGCGCGAGCTAAAGTGGGTAGCGATTAGCGTGCCGACCCCCGCTTCTTTGGCAAGCGCCGCGGTCTGCTGGCTTGAGGAGTGGCCGCGGCTATTGGCTTTCTCCGCCATCGCCTGCTCAAGGGTGGTTTCGTGGACCATCACATCCGCCCCGCGAGCCATCTCCAGCGCCTGCGGGCAGGGGGCGGTATCGCCAAAGATGGCCAGCGTTTTACCCGGCGTCGCTGGCCCCAGATAGCGGCTGCCGTCGATGACCCGGCCATCTTCCAGCTCAACGCGCTGGCCGAGCTTGAGTTGATGAAACAGCGGCCCGGGAGGCACGCCATCGGCAATCAGCTGGGCGGCGTCGAGGGTGCCGGGCTTGTCATGCTGCTCAATGCGATACCCGTAGCACTCCACCGGATGGCTGAGCGGGTACGCGGTGACCCGATAGCCCTCTTCGTCGAACACCAGACCAGGGCCGACTTCGATGATGGTGAGCGGATAGTCGGTCCACGAACCGCTCAGACGCAGCGCGGTCTCAACAAACTCTTTGAGCCCTTTTGGCCCGTAGAGGGTGAGGGGCAGAGAGTTCCCCTGCATCGAGCGGCTGCACAGCAGGCCGGGCAGGCCGAACAGGTGGTCGCCGTGCAGGTGAGTGATGAAAATTTTATTCAGTTTGCCGGGGTGATAGGGCGTGCGAAGAAACTGATGCTGGGTCCCTTCACCGCAGTCAAACAACCACATTTCGGCGCGGGTCGGCTGTTGCAAATTGAGTATTATCGACGTCATATTACGCGTGCGGGTCGGCACCCCGGCGGATGTCCCCAAAAAAGTTAATTCCATCGTCCAGTGTCCTCAGGGCGAGTCGCAAAGTATCAGTATATCAATAAGGAGCTACAGATGATGACCTGGCAGGATCTCCACCATAGTGAACTCACCGTTCCCCAGCTATATGCGCTGCTGAAATTGCGCAGTGAAGTCTTTGTCGTGGAGCAGCAGTGCGTCTATCAGGATGTCGACGGCGATGATTTGGTCGGTGAAAATCGCCATCTGCTCGGCTGGCGCGATGGCGAACTGCTGGCCTACGCGCGGATCCTCAAAAGCGAAGAGACGTACGATCCGGTGGTGATTGGCCGGGTCATCGTTAGCCCCGCCGCCCGCGGTGAGAAGCTCGGCTATCAGCTGATGGAGCAGGCGCTGGCCAGTTGTCAGCAGTACTGGCCGCAAAAGGCAATTTACCTCGGGGCGCAGGCGCACCTGCAATCCTTTTACGCCCACTTCGGGTTTACGCCGGTGACCGAGGTCTATGATGAGGATGGCATCCCCCACATTGGCATGGCGCGAGAAAAGCGCGCTATCTGACCCCTCTGCACCCTCGTCCACACGCTGCTTTGGCCCGGCGAGCGGGTAAGATAAAACCCGCTCCCTCGTCATGGGTACTGCTATTCCGCCGTCGAACCCCTTATAATGTGGGGTTTTACTACCGTGGAGGTTTGCGTGCTGTCTGTTTCCACTGCGCTGGCCCGTTTGCAAGACGGCCTGGGTGAGTCTTTTCCAGACTCGCCCGGCACGCGAATTATCGATATTGCCTTTCCGCTGAATGATACGTTCGATCCGCTGCTATGGTGCGGCCAGCAGGCGCAATGGCCGCAGTTTTACTGGCAGCAGCGCAATGGCGATGAGGAACTGGCGACGCTGGGGGCGGTAAAAACCTTTTCCTCGCTCGACGCGGCGAACCGCTTTTTATGCCAGACCGGGCGGCAGGATCTGCGTATCTGCGGCCTGAACGCGTTTGAACCGCAGCAGGGCAGCCTGGTGCTGCCGCGTCTGGAGTGGCGCCGGTGCGGCGGCAGGGCCGTGCTGCGGCTGGTGCTGCATAGTGATATCTCCCTGCGTGAGGATGCCGCGACGGCCCGCGCGTTTCTCGCCAGTCTGACCACCACTCAGGCGACCCCTGGCGCTATCCCGCGGCTACTGAGCGAGCGCCACTCATCCGACTATCCTCAATGGCAGGCAATGATTGCGCGGGCGACTAAGGCGATTAGCGCCGGTGAAATGGATAAAGTGGTACTGGCGCGGGCAACCGACCTGCAGTTTGCCGCGCCGCTGGACGCCGTGAGCATCATGGCGGCCAGCCGCCGCAGCAATCTTAACTGTTTTCATTTCCTGATGGCGTTTAATGCCCGGCAGGCATTTTTCGGCTCCACGCCGGAACGGCTGTGGCGCCGGCGCGGCGCGCTGCTGCGCACCGAAGCGCTGGCAGGGACCGTCGCGAACCATCAGGAAGACGCGAAGGCGCAGCAACTGGCCGACTGGTTGATGAAAGATGACAAAAACCAGCGGGAAAACATGCTGGTGGTAGAGGATATCTGCCAGCGCCTGCAGAGTGAGGCCTCGACGCTGGACGTCCTGCCGCCGCAGGTGGTGAGACTGCGTAAGGTGCAGCATCTCAGGCGCTGCATCTGGACCGAGCTGGCGGCGCCTGACGACAGCCGCTGTCTGCTGCAGCTGCAGCCCACCGCCGCAGTGGCCGGCCTGCCGCGTCGGGCGGCGCTGGCATTCATTCAGCGCCATGAACCCTTTGCCCGCGAATGGTATGCCGGGTCCGCCGGCTATCTGTCGCTGGCGCAAAGCGAGTTTTGCGTGGCGCTGCGTTCGGCGAAAGTGGACCACGACACCCTGCGGTTGTATGCCGGAGCGGGGATCGTCAGCGGCTCCGATGCGCAGCAGGAGTGGCAGGAGATTGACAACAAAGCGGCCGGGCTGCGCTCGCTGCTGTGTCCATAAGGCGGGAATGACGATGCATATCAAAACGTCGTCACTTTGCCTTATCTATACTTAGCATCAATATTTGATACCGGACAATTTCATGTCAGTAAGCGCATTTAACCGACGCTGGGCGGCGGTGATCCTGGAAGCTTTAACGCGCCATGGCGTGCAGCATATCTGCATCGCGCCGGGCTCGCGCTCGACACCCTTAACCCTGGCGGCGGCGGAAAACCGCGCCTTTATCCATCATACCCATTTCGACGAACGCGGCCTCGGCCACCTGGCGCTCGGCCTGGCGAAGGCCAGCCGGCAGCCGGTGGCGGTGATAGTCACCTCCGGGACCGCCACCGCAAACCTCTATCCGGCGCTGATTGAGGCGGGCCTCACCGGCGAAAAGCTGATCCTGTTGACCGCCGACCGTCCACCGGAGCTGATCGACTGCGGCGCGAACCAGGCGATCCGCCAGCCCGGAATGTTTGCCTCCCATCCGTCGCAGACGATTTCTCTGCCGCGTCCCTCGCAGGATATTCCTGCCCGCTGGCTGGTCTCAACCATCGACCAGGCGCTGGGGGCGCTGCACGCCGGCGGGGTGCATATCAACTGTCCGTTCGCCGAACCGCTGTATGGCGATATGGATGAGACCGGCGTGGAGTGGCAGCAGCAGCTCGGCAACTGGTGGCAGAGCGATAAACCCTGGCTGCGTCAGGCGCTGCAGTTAGAGAGCGAGAAGCAGCGCGACTGGTTCTTCTGGCGGCAAAAACGCGGCGTCGTCGTGGCGGGGAGAATGAGCGCCGCGGAAGGGAAAAAAGTGGCTGAGTGGGCGCAAACTCTCGGCTGGCCGCTGATCGGCGATGTCCTGTCGCAGACCGGGCAGCCGTTGCCGTGCGCCGACCTGTGGCTGGGCAACGGTAAAGCGGTCAGCGAACTGGCGCAGGCGCAGATCGTGGTGCAGCTCGGCAGCAGCCTGACCGGCAAACGCGTCCTCCAGTGGCAGGCGACCTGCGAGCCGGATGAATACTGGCTGGTGGATAATCTGCCAGGCCGCCTCGACCCGGCGCAGCACCGCGGCCGCCGTCTGCTCGCCAGCGTTGAGCGCTGGCTTGAGCTGCATCCGGCGGAAAAACGTCAGCCGTGGGCGACGGTGATCCCACAGCTTGCCGGGCAGGCGTGGCAGGCGGCGGTTGCCAGCAATGAGCCTTTTGGCGAAGCGCAGCTGGCGCAGCGTATTCGGCGCTATCTGCCGGAGCAGGGGCAACTGTTTGTCGGTAACAGTCTGGTGGTGCGCCTGATCGACGCCCTGGCGCAGCTACCGGCCGGGTATCCGGTTTACAGCAACCGCGGCGCCAGCGGGATTGATGGTTTAATCGCCACCGCCGCCGGCGTGCAGCGCGCCAGTGCGCGGCCGACGCTGGCGATCGTCGGCGATCTGTCGGCCTTATACGATCTCAACTCGCTGGCCCTGCTGCGCCAGGCGTCGGCGCCGCTGGTGCTGATCGTGGTGAATAACAACGGCGGACAGATTTTCTCTATGCTGCCGACGCCGCAGGACGAGCGCCGCCAGTTCTATTTAATGCCGCAGGACGTGGATTTCAGCCACGCGGCGGCGATGTTCGGCCTGGCCTATCATCGTCCTGATGACTGGCAGTCGCTGGATGAGGCGCTGGCGGGCGCCTGGCGCAGGGCGGGGGCGACGGTGATTGAGCTGGCGGTCAACGAGACTGACGGCACGCAGACTCTCCAGCAGCTGCTGGCGCAGGTAAGCCGCCTGTGACCCTCAGCGCCGCGGTCGACAACGGCCAGTCAGGTTATCCCTGGCTGGTGTTTCTGCACGGGTTTTCCGGCGACCGCGACGAGTGGCGTGAAGTGGGCGACGCTTTTCCCGCCTGGCCGCGTCTGTATCTCGATCTGCCGGGCCACGGTGGCTCGGCGGATATCGCCGTCGATGGCTTTGCCGGGGTCAGCGAATTACTGCAGGCTACGCTAAATAGTTACAACATCCTTAACTACTGGCTGGTTGGCTACTCACTGGGCGGCCGGGTGGCGATGAACTTCGCCTGTCAGCCGCGTGCGGGCCTGCGCGGCCTGATCGTTGAAGGCGGCCATCCGGGCCTGCAGGATGCAGAAGCGCTGCAGGCGCGGCGCAGCAATGACCGCGCCTGGGCAGAACGTTTTCGCCGCGAGCCGTTGGCGCAGGTCTTTGCCGACTGGTATCAGCAGCCGGTCTTTGCTTCGCTGAATGCGGCGCAGCGCGAGTCATTGGTCGCCTTACGCAGCCGCAATAACGGCGCCACGTTGGCGGCGATGCTGCAGGCAACCTCCCTTGCCACGCAGGCCGATCTGCGCGCGTCTCTGCAGGCGCGCGATTTTCCTTTTCACTACCTGTGTGGCGAACGCGACGCGAAGTTTCGCGCCATCGCGCAAGCGCTCGCTGCCGATACCCATATCATTCACCATGCCGGACACAACGCGCACCGGGACAACCCCGCCGCGGTGATTGCTTGTCTGGCGCAGATTCTGGCAAGTTAACTGAAGGACATTCTATGATCTCTCTTGATGAAGCAATGCTCTATGCCCCTGTGGAATGGCACGATTGCTCAGAAGGCTATACCGATATTCGTTATCAAAAATCGACTGACGGGATTGCCAAAATCACCATCAACCGCCCACAGGTGCGCAACGCCTTCCGCCCGCTGACCGTCAAAGAGATGATTCAGGCGCTGGCGGATGCCCGCTATGACGACAATATCGGGGTGATTGTCCTGACCGGTGAAGGTGAGAAAGCCTTCTGCGCCGGCGGCGACCAGAAAGTTCGCGGCGACTACGGCGGCTATCAGGACGACTCCGGCGTTCACCACCTTAACGTGCTCGACTTCCAGCGCCAGATCCGCACCTGCCCGAAACCGGTGGTGGCGATGGTAGCCGGCTACTCTATCGGCGGCGGCCACGTGCTGCATATGATGTGCGATCTGACCATCGCGGCGGACAATGCCATCTTCGGCCAGACCGGGCCTAAAGTCGGTTCGTTTGACGGCGGCTGGGGCGCCTCCTATATGGCGCGTATCGTCGGGCAGAAAAAGGCGCGCGAAATCTGGTTCCTGTGCCGTCAGTATGATGCTCAGCAGGCGCTGGACATGGGGCTGGTAAACACTGTAGTCCCGCTGGCTGATCTGGAAAAAGAGACCGTGCGCTGGTGCCGTGAAATGCTGCAAAACAGCCCGATGGCGCTGCGTTGCCTGAAAGCGGCGCTGAACGCCGACTGCGATGGCCAGGCCGGTCTGCAGGAGCTGGCGGGTAACGCCACCATGCTGTTCTACATGACGGAAGAAGGGCAGGAAGGCCGCAACGCCTTCAACCAGAAACGTCAGCCGGACTTCAGCAAATTTAAACGGAATCCATAATGCGCGTTTCGCAGGTTTACCGCTGGCAGATCCCGATGGACGCGGGCGTGGTTCTGCGCGAACGGCGGTTAAAAACCCGCGACGGGCTGTTCATCCGCCTGCAGGAGGATGAACGCGAAGGCTGGGGGGAAATTTCTCCCCTGCCGGGATTCAGTGACGAGACGCTGGAAGAGGCGCAAACGGCGCTGCTGGCGTGGGCGCAGGCCTGGCGCGACGGCGCGGAACCGCCGCTTCCCACACTGCCTTCTGTCGCTTTTGGTATTAGCTGCGCGCAGGCGGAGCTTTACGGCGAACTACCGCAGGCCGCGGATTATCGCGCAGCGCCGCTCTGTTCCGGCGATCCGGATGAGCTGTTCGCCAAACTGGCGGCGATGCCCGGCGAGAAAGTCGCTAAGGTGAAAGTGGGTCTGTGGGAGGCGGTCCGCGACGGCATGGTGGTTAATCTGCTACTGGAAGCCATCCCCGATCTCCAGCTGCGGCTGGATGCCAACCGGGCGTGGACGCCGCTTAAAGCGCAGCAGTTCGCCAAATACGTCAATCCCGCATATCGCCAGCGCATTGCGTTTCTTGAGGAACCCTGCAAAACGCGGGAGGACTCGCGGGCCTTTAGCCGCGAGACGGGGATCGCTATCGCCTGGGATGAAAGCCTGCGCGAGGCGGATTTCCGCTTTGTCGCGGAGCCCGGCGTGCGCGCGGTGGTGATCAAACCGACGCTGACCGGCAGTGTGCAAAAGGTTCAGCAACAGGTCGCCGCGGCACACGCCCTGGGGCTTAGCGCGGTGATTAGCTCGTCAATCGAGTCCAGCCTCGGGTTAACCCAGCTGGCGCGGGTTGCCGCCTGGCTGACGCCGCAGACCATCCCCGGACTCGATACGCTGGCGCTGATGAGCGCCCAACTGGTACGGCCGTGGCCGGAAAGTACGCTGCCGATGATCAACATTGATGCGCTGGAGCCGCTGCTGTGATGTTTTCCGACTGGCCCTGGCGCCACTGGCGCCAGTTACGCGGTGAGGCGCAGGCGTTACGCCTGAACGATCGGCTGCTGACCTGGCGTGAGCTATGCGCTCGGGTTGACGCGCTGGCGGCCGGCTTTGCCGCGCAGGGCGTTATGGAAGGTCAGGGCGTGGCGCTCCGGGCCTACAACCAGCCGGAGACGCTACTCGCCTGGCTGGCATTGCTGCAGTGCGGGGCGCGGGTGCTGCCGCTGAATCCGCAACTGCCAGAGGTGTTGCTGCAGGAACTGCTGCCTGCGTTAACCGTCCAGCATCAACTGGTGCTGAATGGTGCTGCGCAGCCGGGGGATTTACCGGCGTTAACTCTGCAGGCGGCCGAAGGCGTCCATGCCGTTTGCTGGCATGGCGAACGGCTGGTGTCGATGACGTTAACCTCCGGCTCAACCGGCCTGCCGAAAGCGGCGGTACATAGCGCCAGCGCCCATCTGGCCAGCGCCGCTGGCGTGCTGGCGCTGATGCCGTTTGCCGCAGAAGACGACTGGCTGCTGTCGCTGCCGTTGTTTCATGTCTCCGGGCAGGGGATCGTCTGGCGCTGGCTGCTGGCCGGCGCGCGAATGACGGTGCGCGACAAGCAACCGCTGGCGCAGATGCTGCAGGGCTGTACCCATGCTTCGCTGGTGCCGACTCAGCTGTGGCGCCTGCTGAATGATAATGCTGCGCTTTCCCTCAAGGCGGTGCTGCTCGGCGGCGCAGCGATCCCGGTCGAATTGACTGAGCGTGCACTCGCGCAGGGAATACGCAGTTTCTGCGGCTACGGCCTCACCGAGTTCGCTTCCACGGTCTGTGCCAAAGCGGCCGACGGCGCGGCGGATGTGGGCGAACCGCTGCCGGGGCGGGAGGTGAAAATTGTCGCCGGCGAGATCTGGCTGCGGGCGTCGAGTATGGCGGCGGGTTACTGGCGCGACGGTCAGTTATTGCCATTAACCAATGATGAAGGCTGGTTTGCGACACGCGATCGCGGGGAGTTACACAATGGTCGGCTGACGGTTGTTGGACGACTGGATAATCTCTTTTTTAGCGGCGGCGAAGGCATTCAACCGGAGGAGGTTGAGCGCGTGATACTCGCCCATCCGCAGGTACAACAGGTATTTATTGTACCGCTGGATGATGTCGAATATGGTCAACGCCCGGTCGCGGTGGTGGAATGCGATGACGGCTGCGAGTTGAGCGCGCTGGCGACATGGAGCGCTGAGCGGTTAGCGCGCTTTCAGCAGCCAGTGCGTTGGCTACGGCTGCCGGACACGTTAAAGAACGGTGGGATTAAGATTTCCCGTCAGGCGCTGCGCGAATGGGCCAGACAGCAGACGTATGCGACCGTATCGTAGCCACCCGCCATATCCCGCGACATAACGCCGGGTGGGTTGAACGCGGTATGCTGGACTAAAGTAGCCCTTTCTGGCTGAGCGTCACGCGGGTGGCGGCATTGAGATCGTAGTTTTTGAGATCGTCGGCTTTGACCCAGGCGTAATCGTCAAACTCCTCGTTGATCGTCACGTCGCGATTGGCGCTGACGCAGTCGAAGATCAGGTAGATCATATAGATCGTTTCCTGCCGACCATCCGGGTAAGTTTTGACGCGGGTATCATCGCGAAAGCTCCACGGCGCGATATGGGTAAGAATGAGTTTTTCGCCAAGCTCTTCGCGTATCTCCCGCCGCAGCGCCTCTTCAATACGCTCCCCTGGCTCCACGCCGCCGCCGGATAAGGCCCATTGCCCGGGAAAAACCCCGCGGTCGGCGGCCATTTTGCAGAGCAGATAATGGCCTTCATTCTGGATAAGCGGGCAAACAATCGTCCTTTGACGCACGGTTTTTCTCCTTCAGAGGGATGGGGCGGTATGCCGATGAAATAGTTTGCGAGCCGCCTCGGTAAACCGCAAGCGAAATGCGGCCCTGGCCCTGTTGGGTGTTAAGTTAGGTGAAAATAATCGCATGGAGTTTCGCCATGGACAGGGCGCCCCATTCCCCGCATGACGCCGTATTTAAACACCTGTTGTCGCACCGGGCGACGGCAAAGGACTTCCTTGACATTCATCTCCCCGGACCGCTGCGCGCGTTATGCAACCTGAATACGCTGCAACTGGAATCCGGGAGCTTTATTGACGATGAGCTACGAGCGAGTCATTCCGATATCCTTTACTCGCTGCAAACGCAGGCGGGGGAGGGCTATATCTATCTGTTGATTGAGCACCAAAGCTCGGCGGACCGCCATATGGCCTTTCGCCTGATGCGCTATGCCATCGCCGCGATGCAACGTCATCTGGATAAGGGGCATACGCAGCTGCCGCTGGTTATCCCCCTGCTGTTTTATCATGGCCGCGTTTCGCCCTGGCCGTACCCGATGTGCTGGCTGGCAGGCTTTGCCGATCCGGACGTTGCGCGGCGGATCTATGGTGATGATTTTCCCTTAATCGATATCACCACCACCCCGGATGATGAAATCATGCGCCACCGGCGCGTGGCGATGCTGGAGCTGCTGCAGAAGCATATCCGCCAGCGCGACATGATGGACCTGCACGAGCAGCTGGTCAGCCTGTTAGCACTGGGATACACTAGCCGCAGGCAGCTAAAGACGCTGTTGCACTATTTATTACAGGCAGGAAACGCCGCCGATCCGGTCGCTTTTTTGCGCCATCTTGCGCAAAGCGTTCCCCGGCGGTCGCACAAGGAGACGCTCATGAATATTGCCCAGTTTCTGGAACAACGCGGCCATCAGCAAGGGTTAAAGCAAGGTCTGCAACAAGGTCTGCAACAAGGTCTGGAGCAAGGTGAGCAGCAGACCGCGGAGCGTATTGCCCGGGCGATGCTCGCTAGCGGACTCGACCTGTCGCTGGTGGCGAAACTGACCGGCCTCGCCCCGGAATGTCTGGCCCGGCTGCAGCATTAATTATTCCCTTATCCACCCGCGCCGCGCCGATCGTGCGGCGTCAGTTCTCTGTTTTCGTCAATGTGTCAGCGTTAATCATAATAAACATGAATATTCATGGCGCTGAACGGGCGGTTCGTTATTCCGACAACGCCCGATGCCATAAAAAAACGCAACTGGTTACACTCTTGTGAAAATTCATTTCGCCAGGTCATTGATTCCTGACGGGTGCGCAGTAGAATTTTCAGGTTTTTTCGGGACTTCTTTGATTTTAATTTTCTGGATAGAGTAAATAATGAAAAAAAGCATTTTTATGGCGCTGGCTGGCGTCATGCTGGTTTCTTCCGCGGCCCATGCGATCAGCGTTACCGGTGAAGCAGGCGAGCATTACACCAATCTTGGCGTCGGGTTTGGCACGGAGTCTACCGGCCTGGCCGTTTCCGGTAACTGGCTGCATAGCGATAACGACGGCGACGCCGCGGGTTTAGGCCTGGGGCTCAATATTCCGCTGGGGCCGTTCCTCGCGACTGTGGGCGGTAAAGGCGTATACACCAACCCGAAACAGGGCGATGAAGGTTATGCAGCAGCGGTCGGCGGCGGCCTGCAGTGGAAAATTGGCGACAGCTTCCGCCTGTACGGCGACTACTACTACTCGCCGGATTCCCTCTCCAGCGGCATTGACAGCTATCAGGAAGCTAATGTCGGCGCCAGCTGGACCATCATGCGTCCGCTCAGCATCCAGGCAGGCTATCGCTATCTGAACCTGGCGGGTAAAGATGGCAACCGCGATAACACCATCGCCGACGGTCCGTACATCGGCGCCAGCGCCAGCTTCTAATCTCCTCCGGCGCGGTATCTTCTTGCCGCGCCAGATTTTCCTCCTCGTCAGCATCCCGCTTTGCGTTATAGTATTTGCCACCTGGCAGGCAAGGAGTGAGCAATGTTGAATGTGGAAATGCTGTCCACTGGCGATGAAGTGTTGCATGGTCAAATCGTTGATACCAATGCGGCATGGCTGGCGGATTTCTTTTTTAATCAGGGGTTACCGTTAACGCGCCGCCATACCGTTGGCGACGATCTTGATGCGCTGGTGGCGATTCTGCGCGAACGCAGCGAACAGGCGGATGTGCTGATCGTTAACGGCGGCCTTGGGCCGACCAGCGACGATCTGAGCGCGCTGGCCGCCGCCACCGCGAAAGGCGAAGGGCTTATTTTGCATCCGGAGTGGCTGGAAACCATGACCCGTTTCTTTGCCGAGCGCGGCCGGCCGATGGCGGAAAGTAACCGCAAGCAGGCGGAAATCCCCGCCAGCGCCGAGATGATCAATAACCCGGTCGGCACGGCCTGTGGCTTTGCCGTTCAGCTCAACCGCTGCCTGATGTTTTTCACCCCCGGTGTACCTTCTGAATTTAAGGTGATGGTCGAGCAGGAGATTTTACCGCGTCTGCGTCAGCGCTTTACGCTGCCGGAACCGCCGGTATGCCTGCGTTTGACCACCTTTGGCCGCTCGGAGAGCGAGCTGGCGCAAAGCCTCAATCCGCTGACGTTACCGCCTGGCGTGGTGATGGGTTACCGTTCGTCGATGCCGATTATCGAACTCAAGCTAACCGGACCGGCTGACCAGCGCGACGCCATGCTGGCCCTGTGGCCGGAAGTCCGCAAGGTGGCTGGCGACAGTCTGATTTTCGAAGGCACGGAAGGGTTACCGGCGCAGATTGCGCGCTGCCTGCAGGAGCGGCAGCTGAGCCTGACGCTCAGCGAGCAGTTTACCGGCGGCCTGCTGGCGCTGCAGCTGTCCCGCGCCGGCGCGCCGCTGCTGGCCAGCGAAGTGGTTCCGGCGCAGGAGGAGACGCTGGCGCAGGCGGCTCGCTGGGCGGCCGAGCGGCGAATAAACCATTTTGCCGGCCTGGCCCTGGCGGTGAGCGGCCAGGAGAACGATCATCTTAACGTGGCCCTGGCCACCCCGGACGGCACCTTCGCGCTGCGCGTGAAGTTTAGCGTCACCCGCCACAGCCTGGCGGTACGCCAGGAAGTCTGCGCCATGATGGCATTAAATATGCTGCGTCGCTGGCTGAATGGTCAACCGCTGGCCAGCGAACATGGCTGGATTAACGTGGTGGATTCCCTCTCGCTGTAAGTCGTTTCCTCCGGCGCGCGGGCTTCTCCCGGGCGCCGGTTGTCCAGCCTGTTGTACTCTCCTGAAAAAATTCTGTGCGTTAAGTCGCAATAATCTGCAGCGGATGGTCCAGCATACGGGAAAACGATTGCCCCGCGATATCGCTCACACTTTACCGCCCGCACAATCGCAACACTGATTCCAGTATTCAGGATTGGAGTCCAGTATGTTGGAATCAACAAAAGTCCCGGCGCTGACCCGCGCGATTGAGATCCTCAATTTAATCAGCCGGATTGGTCCCTGCAGCGCAGCCACCATCATTGCCGAACTGGGGATCCCGAAAAGCACGGTTTATCTGCTGCTGGGCGAGCTAAAAAAGCAGCGCTTCATCAGTATGGATAATCAGGATAACTACTGCCTGTGGACCAAGCTGGTGGAGCTGGCCGGGCAGGCGCTGAGCAAAATGGATCTGCGCGAGCTGGCGCGTCCGCGCCTCACCCGACTGATGGATGAGTGCGGCCTGCTTTGTCATCTGGGCATCATCGATCAGGGTAACGCCTACTACATTCTTAAAATTGAGTCTCCCGCCACCATTAGCGTGCGTTCGCACGAAGGCAAGAGCCTGTCGCTTTATCGCTCCGGGATCGGCAAATGTTTGCTGGCCTGGCAGCCCGCCAGCGTTCAGGCGTCGATTATCGACGACCTGCAGTGGGAGCGGGCCACGCCAACGACCATCACCGATGCTCAACAGCTGCGGGAGGAGCTGGGGCGCATTCGCGCTCGGGGCTGGAGCTTTGATAATGGCGAGGACTATCCGGATGTGCGCTGCGTGGCCGCCCCGGTATTTAACGCCAATAACGACCTGACCGCCGCCATCTCGGTGGTGGGCACCCGTCTGCAAATCAATGAAGACAATCGCGATTATCTGGCCGGTAAGGCGATTGCCTGCGCGAAAGATATTTCCCGTCTGCTGGGGTGGAAAAGCCCCTTCGAACAACTCGCCTCATCATAAGGAGAACATCATGACCCTACCGAAAATTAAACACGTCCGCGCCTGGTTTACCGGCGGCGCCACAGCAGAGCAGGGCGCCGGCGGCGGTGATTACCACGACCAGGGGGCTAACCACTGGATTGACGATCATATCGCCACCCCGATGAGCAAATATAAAGAGTATGAGCAGTCCCGCCAGTCTTTTGGCATCAACGTGCTGGGCACGCTGATTGTGGAAGTGGAAGCCGACAACGGACAGACCGGCTTTGCGGTGTCGACGGCCGGGGAGATGGGCTGCTTTATCGTGGAAAAACATCTCAACCGCTTTATCGAAGGCAAATGCGTCAGCGATATCAAACTGATCCATGACCAGATGCTTAACGCCACCCTTTACTACGCGGGATCCGGCGGCCTGGTAATGAATACCCTCTCCTGTGTCGACCTGGCGCTGTGGGATCTGTTCGGGAAAGTGGTTGGCCTGCCGGTCTACAAACTGTTGGGCGGGGCGGTGCGCGACGAAATCCAGTTCTATGCCACCGGCGCGCGTCCGGACCTGGCGCAGGAGATGGGCTTTATCGGCGGCAAAATGCCCACCCACTGGGGGCCGCACGATGGCGACGCCGGGATCCGCAAAGACGTCGCCATGGTGGCGGATATGCGTGAAAAGTGCGGCCCGGATTTCTGGTTAATGTTGGACTGCTGGATGAGCCAGGACGTTAACTATGCCACCAAACTTGCCCATGCCTGCGCCCCTTATAACCTCAAGTGGATCGAAGAGTGCCTGCCGCCGCAGCAGTATGAAGGCTATCGCGAGCTGAAGCGCCAGGCGCCGGCCGGGATGATGGTGACCAGCGGCGAGCACCACGGCACACTGCAGTCCTTCCGCACCCTGTCGGAAACCGGCATCGATATTATGCAGCCCGACGTCGGCTGGTGCGGCGGCTTAACCACCCTGGTGGAGATCGCGGCCATTGCCAAAGCGCGCGGGCAGCTGGTGGTGCCCCACGGCTCGTCGGTTTACTCCCATCATGCGGTGATCACCTTCACCAACACGCCGTTCAGCGAGTTTCTGATGACCAGCCCGGACTGCGCCACGCTGCGTCCGCAGTTCGACCCGATCCTGCTCGGCGAGCCGGTGCCGGAGAGAGGGCGCATTCATAAATCGGTCCTGGATAAACCCGGCTTTGGCGTCGAGCTCAATCGCGACTGCAACCTGAAGCGTCCTTATCAACACTGATTGCGTCGGGCTGCCCGGCGGCCCGCGCCTGAGGATATTATGATGAGCAACACTCTGCTGGAGAGCGTGGTGAAGAAAAACCGCGCCCGCTTAATCCCCTTTATGCTGGCGCTGTACGTGCTGGCGTTTCTTGACCGTTCGAATATCGGTTTCGCCAAAGAGACCTACCAACTGGATACCGGGCTCAGCAATGAGGCCTACGCGCTGGGGGCGGGGATTTTCTTTGTGGTCTATGCCTTCCTCGGGGTGCCGGCCAATCTGCTGATGCGCAAATTTGGCGCCAGAAAATGGATCGGCTGCACCACGCTGCTGTGGGGCGTGCTGTCGGCGGCGATGGCGTGGGCGGATACGGAAGCGAAATTCCTGCTGGTACGTACCCTGCTGGGCGCGGCGGAGGCGGGATTCTTTCCCGGAATGATCTACCTCACTTCACAGTGGTTTCCTCAGCAAAACCGCGCCAGCATTATGGGGCTGTTTTATATGGGGGCGCCGCTGGCCCTGACGCTGGGATCGCCTTTATCCGGTGCGCTGCTGGAGATGCATGGGTTGATGGGCCATCCCGGCTGGTTCTGGATGTTTGTCATTGAAGGCCTGCTCGCCGTTGCCGCGGGAGCGTTCACCTTCTTCTGGCTGGACGATTCGCCGCAGCATGCCCGCTTCCTGAGCATAGAGGAGAAACAGGCGCTGATCGGCGAGCTGGCGCGCGAGGAGGAGAAAAAGATTGCCTCGCGCCTGTCCGATGCGCTGCGTAACGGGCGGGTCTGGCAGCTGGCGCTGATTTATCTGACCATTCAGGTGGCGGTCTATGGTCTGATTTTCTTCCTGCCCACCCAGGTTGCTGCGCTGCTGGGCACCAAAGTTGGCTTCGTTGCCTCGGTGGTGACGGCTATCCCGTGGGTGGCAGCGCTGTTTGGCACCTGGCTTATCCCTCGCTACTCCGATCGCACCGGCGAGCGGCGCAATATTGCCGCCCTGACGCTGCTGGCGGCGGCGGTCGGGATTGCGGTGTCCGGACTGGTGGCGCCGGTGCTGGCTATCATCGCGCTGTGCGTGGCGGCGGTTGGGGTGATTGCCGTGCAGCCGGTCTTCTGGACGATGCCGACGCAGCTGCTGTCCGGCACGGCCCTGGCCGCCGGGATTGGCTTTGTTAACCTGTTTGGCGCCATCGGCGGCTTTCTGGCGCCGATCGTGCGCGTGCAGGCCGAAACTTTGTTCGCCAGCAGCGCCGCCGGACTGTTAACCCTGGCCGGCGTCGCCATTGTCGGGGTGGTCATTATCTTTTCATTGAGCCTTACCCGCGCGGTACCCCAGCGCGGCAGCGTACAGCATTGAATAAAGGAATCGCTATGAACGCACTGTTATCTAACCCCTTCAAACGGGGATTATTACGCGGTGAGACGCAAATCGGCCTGTGGCTGAGCTCCACCTCCTCCTACATGGCCGAGATCGCCGCGACCTCGGGATACGACTGGCTGCTGATCGACGGAGAGCATGCGCCGAACACCATTCAGGACCTTTATCATCAGCTGCAGGCGATTGCCCCCTACGCCAGCCAGCCGGTCATTCGTCCGGTCGAGGGCAACCGCAGCCTGATAAAACAGGTGCTGGATATTGGCGCCAGAACGTTGCTGGTGCCGATGGTCGATACCGCCGAGCAGGCGCGGGAGGTGGTCTCAGCGACCCGTTATCCGCCCATCGGTAGCCGCGGTGTTGGCGCTGGCGTGGCGAGAGCGGCGCGCTGGGGAAGGATAGAGAATTATATGGCGGAGGCGAATGACGAACTCTGTCTGCTGATACAGGTCGAGAGCCGAACCGCGCTGGAGAATCTGGACGCGATTCTTGAGGTGGACGGCATTGACGGGGTGTTTATCGGTCCGGCGGATCTTTCCGCCTCACTGGGTCACCCGGACGATGCCGGCCATCCTGACGTGCTGCGGGTGATCGAGCAGAGCATCCGGCGCATTCGCGCGGCGGGGAAAGCGGCCGGATTTCTGGCGGTCGACCCGGCGATGGCAGAAAAATGTCTTGCCTGGGGGGCCAACTTCGTGGCGGTCGGGGTGGACACCATGCTGTATACCCAGGCGCTGGACCGCCGGCTGGCGATGTTCAAACCCACCTGCGCCCAGCCGCAGGAGAAAGCGAGCTATTAACTATTGATGGCGGAGGCTGGCGCTGGGCTCAGGCGAGCGCTTGCGCCAGTACCGTCAGCGGATGCTCGCAGCGTTTGCGGGTGGACATCTCAATCTGCCACTTGCAGGTCTCGCAGTCGGTCACGACGATGTCGGCGCCGCTCTCCTCAATCTGGCGGAACAGCGGGGCGCCGATAGCCTGGGATACCGCATAATTCTCAGTTTTAAACCCGTAGGTGCCCGCGATGCCGCAGCACTGTGAATCCAGCACCTCCAGCTGCAGGCCGGGGATCAGCCGCAGCAGCTCGAGGGTATACAGCGACCAGCCCATCTTTTCCATATGACACGGGGTGTGATAGACCACCTTCAGCGGCAGCCGGCGCAGCGGTAGCGTCTTGCCGGCATCCAGCTGTTTCCAGA
Organism: Klebsiella variicola; assembly: GCF_000828055.2. Classification (NCBI taxonomy): domain Bacteria; kingdom Pseudomonadati; phylum Pseudomonadota; class Gammaproteobacteria; order Enterobacterales; family Enterobacteriaceae; genus Klebsiella; species Klebsiella variicola. The sequence continues at coordinate 1,547,941 of NZ_CP010523.2, forward strand.
TCCAGCGGGTGGCCAGCTCGACCCGATCGCGAAGATCGCTGTTGTCGACATCGAGGAGATGAGGGTATTCATCACGTAGCGTAAAGGTGCAGGTCGAGGAGGTGGCAATGATCGGCAGCGTGTTTTCCCGCATCGCAGCGACGTTACTCTGCGCCTGTTTACGCGCCTTGTCGAAAAAGCCGTTGGCGATCAGCGGCACGCCGCAGCATTTTTCCTTCGATAACAACTGCACGCCGGTACCCAGCGCGTTGACGACGCGGATCAGATCCTTACCCAGCTGCGGATGGTTATAGTTGACGTAGCAGCCATGAAAGAAGACCACCTGCTCAGGATACTCCGCCTGTCTGGCCGCGAGCTGGCGGTAAGCGCGGCGGAAGGTGCCGAAGCCATATTTCGGCAGCGTACGCCGGTGGTCGATTTTAAGCGCCGCGTCGAGGAGGCGGCGCACCGGTTTTAAACCGGTCGTGGCGTTGACCAGGGGGGCAAAGGGAGTGGAAAGGGTGCCCATCAGGTCGGTATGGCTGAGGATGGCGTCGCGCAGGGTCGGCTTTTGCTGGCCGTACTGTGCCCGGGCGCGCTGAATGATATCGCCAATTTTCACATCCGACGGGCAGGCAACCTCGCAGCGCTTGCAGTTAATGCAGTACTTCAGCGCCTCGTCGTACAGCGCGCCATCCTTCAGACGCAGACGTTCGCCGTCCGGCCCCGCCTGTTTCGGGCCGGGATAGCGTGGATTGACCCGACTTACCGGGCAGGTGGTGGTACAGACCGTGCACTTAATGCAGCTTTCAAAACGGGTATCGTTCATGGCCGACCTCCGGCAAGGGCGTGGATCTGTCTGGCGGCGTGCAGCGCGGTGACGGCGCAGACGCCGCCGCCACAGCCGAGCTGAATGGCATCGAACCCGCCGAGCAATGAGCCGATGGCAAACAGATTATGGAACGGCTGCCCGCCCAGCACGGGGCGCAGCAGGGCATCGGTTTTCACGCCGAACCGCTGCCACGGTTGTGAGGCGAAGAAATCGCGCTGGTACCAGCTTTCCCGTGGCAGGGTCTGCTGCAGATCGAGGCCGAGGATCGGCTCGCGCACGCTATCGCGAGTGGCGACAAGACCGTTGCTGAAAAAGCTGCCGCTGGCCAGCACGGTGAAACGCGGACGCAGCGCGACATCGCCGTGATTTCGCGTCCTGACGGCCTCGACGGCGCCCTGCTGATGGCTGATTTTCACCACTTCATCGCCAGCAAGCCAGGTGCCGCCCTCACGAATGAACTGGCGTTGCAGCTGAGAATGTAAACGCATCCCCGGCACCGAAGGCGGCAGCGTCGGCAGCAGACGCAGCGGGCAGGGCAGGCGCGTCTGCAGCCAGCGGTACAGGCGATCGTCAGCGAGGCCAAAACAGGCGGGCATGATCAGCAGGTCATGCTGCTGCGCCAGCGGCAGCAGCGCCGCATGCAGGGCCGGCCATAGATTCTCATCATCCAGTACGCGGGCGATATTGGCGGCGCGAAACTCGGTGGGGTTGTCACGCAGCACATCCAGCAGCGGTAACTCGATTTCCACCGCCGCGGCGGTAACTCCGTGTTGACCGAGCGCGGCGGCGGCGAGATGTGGCTGAAAATCAGCAAAACCGCTAATCCCTACCAGGCATACGTGTTGCTGCGCGAAGGGTGCCAGCGGAACCTCTTCCGGCGACAGCCACGCCGGTCGCAACGTCCCCAGCGGCGTCACCCGCAGATGAGGTTGGCGCGCTTCGCCTTGCATGTTCGCGCCGCAGGCGGCCAGCAGGGCTTCGGTCTGTGTCGCGTATTCGAGTACCGCCCCGGCGCCGAGCCGGGAATAAGGGTGTTCAGGAAGCTGTTCAGCGAGTTGCTGCAGACCTTGTGCGACGTCAGTAACGTTATCGCCGTTGGGCAGCGCCGAGAGCAGGTCTAACGACGCGGAGGAAAAATGCAGCGCGCTCTGCCCGCGGCTGATAATGACGCTGCGCAGGCCGTACTGATTCAGCGCCAGCCCGCACAACAGGCCGGCGAGCCCGCCGCCGACAATTGCGCAATCAAACTTCATCCTGGTGCTCCTGTGGCAGTCCGCACAGGCCGAGGTAGACCCAGCGGGTAAATTCGCTTTCGCGCAGTGCATCGCCCCAGGCGATGGGCTGAACGCCCTTCCAGCGTTCATTGAGAAACGCCGAGAGCTGGGTTAATGACTGCGCGGGGGTGGTGACGTTAAAGCGCTGCAACAGTCCGGCAGCGCGGCAGGCGCAGAGTTCCCCCTGGCAGGTGCCCATGCCAATCCGGGTGCGGCGGCGCAGGTCGAGGAGGGTGTTGACCGCCAGATTTTCCACCGCGTATTTCACTTCGCCAGCGGTAACGGCTTCGCATTCGCAGACCAGGCTACGGTGCTGGCGGCTGTCGCCAAGCCAGGCCGGAGTGCGATCGCCGTGACGGTAGACGGCCGAGCCGCGCAGCGGGGTGGGGAGGGAGATAATTTTTTGCAGGGTACTTTCCGTTGGCTCCTGTGAACCGGGCAGCGGGGTCTCGGCCGTGCTACAGGGGGTGGTGTTTCCCAGCTTACGACAGACGGCGTCGGTGGCCCACTCGGCCATCAGGCGATAGGTCATCAGCTTGCCGCCGGTGATAGTAATGAAGCCTTCCATACCGTCACGCTGGGCATGGTCGAGCAGGACGATGCCGCGGCTGACGCTGCGCCCGCTGGGATCGTTATCGCTGGCCACCAGCGGGCGGACGCCGGAGTAGGCGCGGAGGATCCGGGTGCGGCCCATGATCGGCGCCAGCTTTTCGCCTTCGCGCAGCAGGGTATCGACTTCCGCCGTCGTTACCCGGTTGTCGTCAATGTCGTCATAAGGAATATGCATTGAGGTGGTGCCGATCAGCGAGATGGTATCCCCGGGCACCAGAATATCGGCGTCGGCCGGCTTACGGCAGCGGTTGATCACCAGGTTGTTAATCCGGTGGTCGAGGATCAACAGCGATCCCTTCGCCGGGAACATGGTGATGCGCAGGTCGGCATATTCCGCAATGCGCTGCCCCCAGATCCCGGCGGCGTTAACCACCACCCCGGCGTACAGCGTGCGGGCCTGGTGAAGTTGACGGTCATATACCTGGACGCCGCAGACGCGATCGCCCTGGCGCAGCAGGCCTGTTACTTCGCAGCCGGTAAGGATCTGCGCGCCGTGTTCGCGGGCGTCGAGCATATTGGCTGCGGTGAGGCGAAACGGGTCGATGGTGCCGTCCGGGACCTGCACTGCGCCCAGCAGCGTCGGGTTGACGGCGGGCTCCTGGCGCAGCGCGTCCTGCGGCGAGAGCGGCGTGGCCTCTATGCCAGCCTGCTGACAGGCGTCGATAAAGGTTTGCTGCCAGGCCATGTCATCTTCAGGCAGGGTGATAAACAGCCCATTGGTCGGTTCAATGCAGTGGCGGGCGATGCGGCGCAGGATGCGGTTCTCACTGATGCATTCGCGGGCGGATTCGTTGTCGGTCACCGCATAGCGGGCGCCGCTGTGCAGCAGTCCATGATTACGGCCGGTGGCCCCGGTGGCGATATCATGGCGCTCAATGAGCAGCGTGCGTAATCCGCGCCGGGCGCAGTCGCGGGCGATACCGGCGCCGGTTGCTCCGCCGCCGATGATAATGACCTCGCTATCAAGACGTCCCGTCATCTTCAGCTCCTCTGCTTTCGTTTAACGCCATTTAGCCACAATTCATAAGGTTATTGTTTGATTTCGAGCATATTCGCGCGTTATTTGAGCGTGTTATGTGATTTCGTGCTCACATTAGAACGTTTTGTCATATTTCTGTAACAAATTGTGCGATGTTTCACAGTATCAACTCTACGTATTGCCTACCATCGCGACCATATTTGAAGTTGGTGATTAATCTGGGATTTTGTCGTGACGTCAGTAGAAAACCGCAAGGGCCACGGAGGCTGATATGTTAAGTATTTTTAAACCCGCCGCGCATAAAGCGCGTTTGCCAGCAGCGGAGATCGACCCGCTGTATCGTCGATTACGCTGGCAGATTTTCATTGGCATCTTTTTTGGTTATGCCGCTTACTATCTGGTTCGTAAGAACTTTGCCCTGGCGATGCCTTATCTGATTGAGCAGGGCTTCTCCCGTGGCGACCTCGGTTTCGCCCTTTCCGGCATCTCCATCGCCTACGGATTTTCGAAATTCATCATGGGCTCGGTCTCTGACCGCTCGAATCCGCGCATTTTCCTGCCGGCCGGCTTGATCCTCGCCGCGCTGGTGATGCTGGTGATGGGCTTTGTACCGTGGGCGACTTCCAGCATCATGATCATGTTCGTATTGCTGTTTCTTTGCGGATGGTTCCAGGGGATGGGCTGGCCGCCGTGCGGCCGGACCATGGTGCACTGGTGGTCGCAGAAAGAGCGCGGTGGGATTGTCTCGGTGTGGAACTGCGCGCATAACGTCGGCGGCGGTATTCCGCCGCTGCTGTTCCTGCTGGGGATGGCGTGGTTTAACGACTGGCACGCGGCGCTGTATATGCCGGCTTTCGGCGCGATCCTGCTGGCGATTTTTGCCTTCGCGATGATGCGCGATACCCCGCAGTCCTGCGGTCTGCCGCCGATCGAAGAGTATAAAAACGACTATCCGGATGACTATAGTGAAAAGCACGAAGAAGAGCTGACGGCGAAGCAGATCTTTATGCAGTACATTCTGCCGAACAAGCTGCTGTGGTACATCGCTATCGCTAACGTCTTCGTTTATCTGCTGCGCTACGGCATTCTCGACTGGTCGCCGACCTACCTGAAAGAGGTCAAACACTTCGCGCTCGATAAATCCTCCTGGGCCTACTTCCTCTATGAGTACGCGGGGATCCCGGGCACGCTGCTGTGCGGCTGGATGTCGGACAAAGTGTTTAAAGGCAACCGCGGCGCGACCGGCGTGTTCTTTATGACCCTGGTGACCATCGCCACTGTCGTTTACTGGCTCAATCCGCCGGGCAATCCGGGCGTCGATATGGCCTGTATGATTATTATCGGCTTCCTGATCTACGGCCCGGTGATGCTGATCGGTCTGCATGCCCTCGAGCTGGCGCCGAAAAAAGCCGCCGGTACCGCCGCGGGCTTCACCGGCCTGTTTGGCTATCTTGGCGGTTCCGTGGCGGCGAGCGCCATCGTTGGCTACACCGTCGATTTCTTCGGCTGGGACGGCGGCTTCATGGTGATGATCGGCGGCAGCGTGCTGGCGGTTATCCTGCTGGTTATCGTGATGCTTGGCGAGCGTCGTCATCATCAACAACTGAAACAAGCCTAAGGAGCGACGATGAACATGAAACTCACCGCGCTAATGAGCGGCATGATTTTGGCCAGTTCGGCACTGTGCTTCAGCGCTGTCGCAGCGGAGAAAATGGTCATCGCCCACCGCGGCGCCAGCGGGTATCTGCCGGAACATACCCTGCCGGCGAAAGCGATGGCTTACGCTCAGGGGGCGGATTACCTTGAGCAAGATCTGGTGATGACCAAAGACGACCGGCTGGTGGTGTTACACGACCATTATCTCGATCGGGTGACTGACGTTGCGCAGCGTTTCCCGCAGCGGGCGCGTAAAGATGGCCGTTTCTACGCCATCGACTTTACCCTGGCCGAGATTAAGTCGTTGAAGTTTACCGAAGGTTTTGAGCCGAAAAATGGTAAGAACGTCCAAACCTATCCCGGGCGTTTCCCGATGGGCAAATCCGATTTTCGCATTCATACCTTTGAAGAAGAGATTGAGTTTGTCCAGGGGCTGAACCATTCGACGGGTAAAAATATCGGTATCTACCCGGAAATCAAAGCGCCGTGGTTCCACCATCAGGAAGGCAAAGATATTGCTGCCAGTACCCTGAAAGTGCTGAAGGAATATGGCTACACCAGCAAGCAGGATAAGGTTTATCTGCAGTGCTTTGACGCCAACGAGCTCAAACGTATCAAAAATGAGCTGGAACCGAAGATGGGCATGGATCTCAATCTGGTGCAGCTCATCGCCTATACCGACTGGAATGAAACCCAGCAGAAACAGGCAGATGGCAAATGGGTGAACTACAGCTACGACTGGATGTTCCAGCCGGGTGCGATGGCGCAGATTGCGCAGTACGCCGACGGTATTGGCCCGGATTACCATATGCTGGTGGCGGAAGGCTCGAAGCCGGGCGCGGTGAAGCTGACGGCGATGGTGAAAGAGGCGCATGCCAGCCATCTGCAGGTGCATCCGTACACCGTGCGTGCGGATCAGCTGCCGGAGTACGCCACTAACGTTAATCAGCTCTATGACCTGCTGTATCACCAGGCGGGCGTCGACGGCTTGTTTACCGATTTCCCGGATAAAGCGGTGCAGTTTCTGAACGCTAAACGCTAAAAAAGCCGGGTGGCGGCTACGCCTTACCCGGGCTACGGTCTGTGCGGCCTGCCTTTAATTTATTCACCATGCTGGCTGAAACTGCCGGTGTTGGTGGCCTCAAAATCGCTGAGACGTTCCCGGCAGGCCGGGGCAGCCCGCATGGATGCGGGCTGAGGGCCGTGATTTGCAGGGACGCTGCCTCGGCCCGACCCGAAGCCTGCAGGGATAAGTCGAAGGCACCACGAAGTGGCGATTTTGGCGGCCAGAGCCCGGGAGTACAGAGGGCGGCGGCGACTGGCCGCCCTCTGTGCGCTCCCTGCGCCACGGAAAACATATTGCATAAAAATTAACCGGGAGCGCAATATCCTCTGAAGCGACACGCGATAAACGTTTTTCTCAAGCGAAAAAGTTGCAAACCGATAACAGTATCTACGAACTGCGGTTTTGTAGGTCAGGTAAGCGTAGCGCCACCTGACAAGACTACATCTCGATCTCAATATCGCCTTTCGCCCGGCAGCAGCAGGGCAAAATTTCCCCCGGCTGGATAAAGGCCAGCGGCTCGGTCAGCCAGTCAACCTGGCCGGAAACCAGACGCGTGCGGCAGGAACCGCAATAGCCTTCGCGGCACTGATATTCCACATCGATATTATGCGACTCCAGCGCCGCCAGCAGGGAAGGGTGTTCATCCTGACACTCAAGGCGAGTGTCAGAGATTTTCAGGAAAATCCGCTTCATTACAGCTGGAAGTTGCTCAGGTCGTCGGCATCGACTTCAGAATCGATCTGGCCGACGAGATACGAGCTGACTTCCACTTCCTGCGGCGCCACCTGGACGTTATCGGAGACCAGCCAGGTGTTGATCCATGGGATTGGGTTGGAGCGGGTCTGGAATGGCAGATCAAGGCCCACTGCCTGCATGCGGATATTGGTGATGTACTCGACGTACTGGCAGAGAATATCTTTGTTCAGGCCGATCATCGAGCCGTCGCGGAACAGATAGTCCGCCCACTCTTTCTCCTGCTGCGCCGCCAGCACGAACAGGTCATAGCACTCCTGCTTGCACTCTTCGGCGATTTCCGCCATCTCCGGATCGTCGCTGCCGGAGCGCAGCAGGTTCAACATATGCTGGGTGCCGGTCAGGTGCAGCGCTTCATCGCGAGCGATCAGGCGGATAATTTTGGCGTTACCTTCCATCAGCTTGCGCTCGGCGAAAGCGAAGGAGCAGGCGAAGCTAACGTAGAAGCGGATCGCTTCCAGGGCGTTGACGCTCATCAGGCACAGATAGAGTTTCTTTTTCAGCTCGCGCAGATTCACGGTCACGGTTTTGCCGTTGACGGTGTGGGTGCCTTCGCCCAGCAGGTGCCAGTAGCTGGTCATTTCGATCAGCGAATCGTAATAGTGAGAGATGCCTTCCGCACGTTTCTGGATCTGCTCGTTGGTCACGATATCGTCGAACACGGTCGCCGGATCGTTGACGATGTTGCGGATGATATGGGTGTAGGAGCGCGAGTGGATGGTCTCGGAGAAGGCCCAGGTTTCCACCCAGGTTTCCAGCTCCGGGATGGAGATCAGCGGCAGCAGCGCGACGTTCGGGCTGCGGCCCTGGATGGAGTCGAGCAGCGTCTGGTACTTCAGGTTGCTGATGAAAATATGTTTTTCATGTTCCGGCAGCGCCTGGTAGTCGATGCGATCGCGGGAAACGTCAACCTCTTCCGGGCGCCAGAAGAAGGAGAGCTGCTTTTCAATCAGCTTTTCAAAGATGTCATATTTTTGCTGATCGTAGCGGGCCACGTTAACCGGCTGGCCAAAAAACATCGGTTCCAGCAGCTGATCGTTTTTCGTCTGTGAAAAAGTGGTGTATGCCATTGAAGTGAGTCCTGTTGAAATGTATTGCCCGGCGGTACTGCATTGGCCGGGCCTACACAATCGTAGGCCGGGTAAGCATCGCGCCACCCGGCAAAAATAACTTAGATCTTACAAGCGCCGCTTTCGCAGCCGTCGTCCTGGATGGACGGGGCCAGGTCATCCTGAGCGTCTTCTGCGCCATCACGGGTGTTGTGATAGTACAGCGTTTTGACACCGAATTTATAGGCGTTGAGCAGGTCTTTGAGCAACTGCTGCATCGGCACTTTTCCGGACGGGAAGCGCGTCGGATCGTAGTTGGTGTTGGCAGAGATCGACTGGTCGATAAACTTCTGCATGATACCCACCAGCTGCAGATAACCGTCGTTGTTCGGCATTTCCCACAGCAGCTCATAGGCGTTCTGCAGATTTTCGTAATCCGGCACCACCTGGCGCAGGATACCGTCCTTGGACGCTTTGATACTGACGTGGCCGCGCGGCGGCTCAATGCCGTTGGTGGCGTTGGAGATCTGCGACGAGGTCTCGGACGGCATCAGTGCGGAGAGCGTGGAGTTACGCAGACCGTGGGTTTTAATGGATTCGCGCAATGCTTCCCAGTCGAAGTGCAGAGATTCGCTGACGATGCCGTCCAGGTCTTTCTTATAGGTATCGATCGGCAGGATACCCTGCGCATAGGTGGTTTCATTGAACCACGGGCAGGCGCCCTGCTCGATAGCCAGCTCGTTGGAGGCCTTCAGCAGGTAGTACTGAATCGCTTCGAAGGTTTTGTGCGTCAGGTTGTTGGCGCTGCCGTCGGAGTAGCGTTTGCCATGCTTCGCCAGATAGTAAGCGAAGTTGATCACGCCGATGCCCAGCGTACGACGCCCCATCGCGCCGCGTTTGGCGGCCGGGATCGGGTAATCCTGATAGTCCAGCAGTGCATCCAGGGCACGCACCGCCAGCACCGCCAGCTCTTCCAGCTCGTCGAGGCTGTCAATCGCGCCAAGGTTGAAGGCCGACAGGGTGCACAGCGCGATTTCGCCGTTTTCGTCGTTGACGTCTTCCAGCGGTTTGGTCGGCAGGGCGATCTCCAGGCACAGGTTAGACTGACGCACCGGGGCGACTACCGGATCGAACGGGCTGTGGGTGTTGCAGTGGTCGACGTTCTGGATGTAGATGCGGCCGGTAGAGGCGCGTTCCTGCATCATCAGCGAGAACAGCTCAACGGCTTTAATACGCTGCTTGCGAATGCTGTCGTCCTGCTCGTACTGGGTGTACAGGCGCTCAAACTCGTCCTGATCGGCAAAGAAGGCGTCATACAGGCCCGGGACATCGGAAGGGCTGAACAGGGTAATGTCGCCGCCCTTCAGCAGACGGGTGTACATCAGCTTGTTGATCTGCACCCCGTAGTCCATATGACGAACGCGGTTGGCGTCGGTACCGCGGTTGTTTTTCAGCACCAGCAGGCTTTCCACTTCCAGATGCCACATTGGGTAGAAGAGGGTCGCCGCGCCGCCGCGAACGCCGCCCTGCGAGCAGGATTTCACCGCGGTCTGGAAATGTTTGTAGAACGGAATGCAACCGGTGTGGAAGGCTTCGCCGCCGCGGATCGGGCTGCCCAGCGCGCGAATGCGCCCGGCGTTGATGCCGATCCCGGCGCGCTGGGAAACGTATTTCACAATCGCGCTGGAGGTGGCGTTGATGGAATCCAGGCTGTCGCCGCACTCGATCAGCACGCAGGAGCTGAACTGACGGGTTGGGGTGCGCACGCCGGACATGATTGGCGTCGGCAGCGAGATTTTAAAGGTCGATACCGCGTCGTAGAAACGCTTAATGTAGTCCAGACGGGTTTCGCGCGGGTAGTTCGAGAACAGACACGCGGCGACCAGAATATAGAGGAACTGTGCGCTCTCATAAATTTCGCCGGTAACGCGGTTTTGTACCAGATACTTGCCTTCCAGCTGCTTAACGGCTGCGTAGGAGAAGTTCATGTCGCGCCAGTGGTCGAGGAAACCGTCCATCTGCTGGAACTCTTCTTCCGTGTAGTCTTCCAGCAGATGATGATCGTATTTACCCTTCTCGACCATCTTCACCACGTGATCGTAGAGCGCCGGCGGCTCAAACTGGCCGAAGGCTTTTTTACGCAAATGGAAAATCGCCAGACGCGCGGCGAGGTACTGGTAATCCGGCGCGTCGCGGGAGATCAAATCCGCGGCGGCTTTAATAATGGTTTCGTGGATGTCCGCGGTTTTGATGCCGTCATAGAACTGGATATGGGAGCGCAGCTCTACCTGGGAAATCGAAACGTTATTCAGTCCTTCTGCCGCCCAATCCAGTACGCGATGGATTTTGTCGAGATTGATGCGCTCGGTGGTCCCGTCGCGCTTTGTCACCAGCAGACTCTGATTCATGTGGATTTTACCTGTCCGTGAAAGAAAATATCCCCCGTTTATCCACAGAAGGCCGTTGTGACTAACTCTGTGGATAAATACTATATGTAGGGGGTTGTCGATAAAAGAAACGCTATATGGTGAGTATTTTAGTAAGGAATCTTTTGAGTACAAGGGTTGATTTTGACGTTAAATTGAGGTTGCGGAAGGGTAATAATCCGCAAGTCCACGTCGCATAAGGCCTGGAGAAGAAGTCAATAAAACAGAAAAAAAAATGAAAATTTGATCGAGTGCTGATTTCTTCATCGGAAGAAATAATCACGCGGCTTGATGCCGCGCAATCATCATAAGCGCAGGTGCTGACCTCAGTCCTGTTTGGCGGTCGTATGCAACATATAGTTAACATCAACCCCCGGCGCTAACTTGAAGGTGTTGGTCAGCGGATTGTAATGCAGACCGATGATATGCTGCTCTTTCAGAGTAGTCTGATCTACCCAGCTCAGCAGCTCGGCCGGTTTGATAAACTTCTTCACATCATGAGTGCCCTTAGGCACCATCTTCATGACATATTCCGCACCGACCACCGCCATCAGCCAGGCCTTGCCGTTGCGGTTGATGGTGGAGAAGAAGACCTGGCCGCCGGGCTTCACCAGCCGCGCGCAGGCATGTACCACCGACTGCGGGTCGGGCACGTGCTCCAGCATCTCCATGCAGGTCACGACGTCATACTGCTGCGGATGCTTCGCGGCATGTTCCTCAACCGTTTCCTGAACATAGTCCACCTGAATACCGCTCTCCAGGGCGTGCAGCTTCGCGACCTGCAGCGGTTCGGCACCCATGTCCAGTCCGGTGACCGTCGCACCTTCGCGCGCCATGCTCTCGGCGAGAATGCCGCCGCCGCAGCCGACATCGAGGACTTTTTTACCGAACAGGCCGCCGGAGCGTTCGGCGATATAACCCAGCCGCAGCGGGTTGATGCGGTGGAGCGGTTTGAACTCGCCCTCCAGATCCCACCAGCGCGAGGCGACGGCTTCGAATTTGGCGATTTCAGCATGATCGACGTTAGGGGCTACCGACGTTTTTTCGGCATTCATGGGCGCTTTTACTCCTTTTCTGTTCAGACCTGCGAGTATATCAGCAGCGCGCCATGAATAAACCGTATTGCTTTACCTCTATTAGCGCGGCTGTGTTATAATTTGCGACCTTTGAATCCGGGATACAGTAGAGGGATAGCGGTTAGATGAGCGACCTTGCGAGAGAAATTACACCGGTCAACATTGAGGAAGAGCTTAAGAACTCTTATCTGGATTATGCGATGTCGGTCATTGTTGGCCGTGCGCTGCCGGATGTCCGAGATGGCCTGAAGCCGGTACACCGTCGCGTACTTTACGCCATGAACGTATTGGGCAATGACTGGAACAAAGCCTATAAAAAATCAGCCCGTGTCGTTGGTGACGTAATCGGTAAATACCACCCGCACGGCGACTCCGCGGTATACGACACCATCGTTCGTATGGCGCAGCCGTTCTCGCTGCGTTACATGCTGGTGGACGGCCAGGGTAACTTCGGTTCCATCGACGGCGACTCCGCCGCGGCGATGCGTTATACCGAAATTCGTCTGGCGAAAATCGCTCATGAGCTGATGGCCGATCTTGAAAAAGAGACGGTCGATTTCGTCGACAACTATGACGGTACGGAGCGTATTCCGGACGTCATGCCGACCAAAATTCCTAACCTGCTGGTGAACGGCGCCTCCGGGATCGCGGTAGGGATGGCGACCAATATACCGCCGCATAACCTGACGGAAGTGATCAACGGCTGTCTGGCGTATGTTGACGATGAAGACATCAGCATTGAAGGGTTGATGGCGCATATTCCAGGCCCTGATTTCCCGACCGCCGCCATTATTAATGGCCGTCGTGGTATTGAAGAGGCTTACCGCACCGGTCGCGGTAAAGTGTACATCCGCGCGCGCGCGGAAGTGGAAGTGGACGCGAAATCCGGCCGCGAAACCATCATCGTGCACGAAATTCCGTATCAGGTGAACAAAGCGCGCCTGATTGAGAAAATCGCCGAGCTGGTCAAAGAAAAACGCGTGGAAGGCATCAGCGCGCTGCGTGACGAGTCTGATAAAGACGGGATGCGCATCGTGATTGAAGTGAAGCGCGATGCGGTAGGGGAAGTGGTGCTCAACAACCTCTATTCCCAGACTCAGCTGCAGGTCTCCTTCGGCATCAACATGGTTGCTCTGCACCATGGTCAGCCGAAGATCATGAACCTGAAGGACATCATCGCCGCGTTTGTACGCCACCGCCGCGAAGTGGTGACCCGTCGTACGATTTTCGAACTGCGCAAAGCGCGCGACCGGGCGCATATCCTCGAAGCGCTGGCCGTTGCGCTGGCCAACATCGACCCGATTATCGAACTGATCCGTCGCGCGCCGACCCCGGCAGAAGCGAAAACGGCGCTGGTTGCCCAGGCGTGGGATCTCGGTAACGTTGCGGCGATGCTGGAGCGCGCCGGTGATGACGCCGCGCGTCCGGAATGGCTGGAGCCAGAGTTCGGCGTGCGCGACGGTAAATACTATCTGACCGAGCAGCAGGCTCAGGCGATTCTGGATCTGCGTCTGCAGAAACTGACCGGCCTTGAGCATGAAAAACTGCTCGACGAATATAAAGAGTTGCTGGAGCAGATCGCGGAACTGCTGCACATTCTCGGCAGCGCCGATCGTCTGATGGAAGTGATTCGCGAAGAGCTGGAACTGATCCGTGACCAGTTCGGCGACGAACGTCGTACCGAAATCACTGCCAACAGCGCTGATATTAACATCGAAGATCTGATCAACCAGGAAGACGTGGTGGTCACCCTGTCGCATCAGGGCTATGTGAAGTATCAGCCGCTGACCGACTACGAAGCACAGCGTCGTGGCGGTAAAGGCAAGTCAGCAGCGCGCATTAAAGAAGAAGACTTTATCGACCGCCTGCTGGTGGCTAACACCCATGACACCATCCTCTGCTTCTCGAGCCGTGGCCGTCTGTACTGGATGAAGGTCTATCAGCTGCCGGAAGCCAGTCGCGGCGCGCGCGGTCGTCCGATCGTCAACCTGCTGCCGCTGGAAGCCGATGAGCGTATCACCGCCATCCTGCCGGTCCGCGAGTACGAAGAGGGTGTCAACGTCTTTATGGCGACCGCCAGCGGTACCGTGAAGAAAACCGCGCTGACCGAGTTCAGCCGTCCGCGTTCCGCCGGTATCATCGCGGTCAATCTGAACGAAGGCGATGAGCTGATCGGCGTCGATCTGACCTCTGGTCAGGACGAAGTGATGCTGTTCTCCGCGGCCGGTAAGGTTGTGCGCTTCAAAGAAGACGCCGTTCGCGCCATGGGCCGTACCGCCACCGGCGTACGCGGCATCAAGCTGGCGGAAAACGACAGCGTCGTCTCGCTGATTATTCCGCGCGGCGAAGGCGCGATCCTGACGGTAACGCAAAACGGTTACGGTAAACGTACCGCAGCGGCGGAGTATCCGACCAAATCGCGTGCCACTCAGGGCGTTATCTCGATCAAAGTCACCGAGCGTAACGGCTCCGTGGTGGGCGCCGTGCAGGTGGATGACTGCGATCAGATCATGATGATCACCGACGCCGGGACGCTGGTTCGTACCCGCGTTTCCGAAGTGAGCATCGTGGGCCGTAACACCCAGGGTGTGATCCTCATCCGCACCGCGGAAGATGAAAACGTGGTGGGTCTGCAGCGCGTGGCAGAGCCGGTGGACGACGAAGAACTGGATGCCATCGACGGTAGCGTAGCGGAAGGCGATGACGATATCGCCCCGGAAGCGGATACCGATGACGACATCGCCGAAGACGAAGAGTAATCGTCCCAGGTAAATGTTCTGAAAGGGCCGGGTATTCTCCCGGCCCTTTTTGCATTAAGATTGCGGCAAAGCCGGTTTACCGCTACTTTAACCCCATTCTGTTGAGTCCCTGACGGCCGAGCATCGCCACATTGAAATATCTTGCCTCGTTTCATACAACCCTGAAGGTTTCACGTTATCTGTTCAGAGCGCTGGCGGTATTACTGTGGCTGCTGATTGCGTTTGTCTCTGTGTTCTATATCGTCAATGCCCTGCACGAGCGGGAAGCCGAGATCCATCAGGAGCTCAATCTCAACGCCGACCAGGCCCAGCGCTATATTCAGCGTACGGCGGACGTGATTAAAGAGCTGAAGTACGTCGCCGGTAACCGCTTGTCGGCAGGGGACGCGGTAGCGCAAGGGCAAAACGGCGATATCGCGGTGCCCAACTTTGAACCCCTGTACCCAGATTCCGACTGCAGCGCGATGAGCAGCACCTGGCGTAATTCGCTGCAATCACTGGCGTGGTTTATGCGCTACTGGCGGGATAATTTTACCGCTGCCTACGACCTTAACCGCATCTTTCTCATTGGCAGCGATAACCTCTGCATGGCCAACTTTGGCCTACGGGACGTGCCGATTGAGCGCGATCAGGCGCTGAAAGTCCTGCATCAGCGCATTGAGCAATATCGCAACGCGCCGCAAAACGAGCGCGGCAACAACCTGTTCTGGATAAGCCAGGGCGTGCGCCCCGGCGTGGGCTACTTTTATGCCCTGACCCCGGTCTATATGGCCAACCGTCTGCAGGCGATGCTCGGCGTGGAGCAGACCATCCGTATGGAAAGCTTCTTCACGCCAGGCAGTTTGCCGATGAGCGTGACGATTTTTGACGATAACGGCCAGCCGCTGATCTCGTTGGCCGGCGCGGAAGGCAAAATCCAGAGCGAAGCGAAGTGGATGCAGGAGCGGATGTGGTTTGGCTACAGCGCAGGCTTTCGCGAGCTGGTGCTGAAAAAAAGCCTGGCGCCGTCCTCCTTAAGTATCGTCTATTCCGTTTCGGTGGACCAGGTGCTGGAGCGGATCCGCATGCTCATCATCAACGCCATCATTCTCAATATTCTGACCGGAGCAATGCTGTTTGCGCTGGCGCGAATGTATGAGCGGCGCATTTTTATCCCGGCGGAAAATGATGCGCAGCGACTGGAAGAGCATGAACAGTTCAACCGCAAAATCGTGGCCTCAGCCCCGGTGGGGATCTGTATTCTGCGCACCGTCGACGGGACCAATATTCTCAGTAACGAGCTGGCGCACAACTACCTGAATATGCTGACCCATGAGGATCGCCAGCGGCTGACGCAGATTATCTGCGGCCAGCAGGTCAACTTTGTCGATGTGCTGACCAGCAACCATACCAACCTGCAGATTAGCTTTGTCCATTCGCGTTATCGCAATGAAAACGTCGCCATTTGCGTGCTGGTGGACGTTTCCGCCCGCGTGAAAATGGAGGAGTCGCTGCAGGAGATGGCCCAGGCGGCTGAACAGGCCAGCCAGTCGAAATCGATGTTCCTTGCGACCGTCAGCCATGAGCTGCGTACCCCGCTATACGGCATCATCGGTAACCTCGATCTGCTGCAGACTAAGGCCCTGCCGAAGGGCGTTGATCGCCTGGTGACGGCGATGAACAACTCTTCCAGCCTGCTGCTGAAAATCATCAGCGATATTCTCGATTTCTCGAAAATCGAGTCTGAGCAGTTGAAGATCGAGCCGCGGGAGTTTTCCCCGCGCGAAGTGATGAACCATATCTCTGCTAACTATCTGCCGCTGGTGGTACGCAAGCAGCTGGGTCTGTACTGTTTTATCGAGCCGGATGTCCCGGAGCAGATGTCCGGCGACCCGATGCGCCTGCAGCAGGTGATCTCTAACCTGCTGAGCAATGCGATTAAGTTCACCGACACCGGCTGTATTATCCTGCACGTCCAGTGTGCGGGGGATTATCTGCAGATCAGCGTCCGCGATACCGGGGAGGGGATCCCGGCGAAAGAGGTGTTGCGCCTGTTCGACCCCTTCTTCCAGGTGGGGACCGGCGTGCAGCGAAACTTCCAGGGCACCGGCCTTGGCCTGGCGATCTGTGAAAAGCTGATCAGCATGATGGATGGCGATATCGCCGTGGAAACGGAGCCGGGGATGGGCAGCCGTTTTACCATCCGTATCCCGCTGTATGGCGTGCAGAACACACCGCAGGTGACGGCGGACGGTTTCGCAGGCAAGACCTGCTGGCTGGCAATTCATAATACCTCGCTGGCGATGTTCGTCACGTCGCTGCTCAGCTATCACGGCCTGACGGTACGCCGCCATGCCGGAGAAACGCCGGACGCCGACGATGTCTTGCTGACTGACGATGAAGCGCAGAGGGGCTGGCAGGGGAGTGCGATGGTCATCTTCTGCCGCCGCCATATCGGCATCCCGCAGGAGCGAGCGGCCGGAGAGTGGCTGCACAGCGTGACGACGCCGCATGAACTGCTGCCGCTGCTGGGGCGTATTTTCCACGTCGCCCTCGCCAGCGCGGAGAATAGCCGGGCGCTGATGGCGCCGGACGCGCAGATCGGTAATAACGACGACATGATGATCCTCGTGGTCGACGATCACCCGATTAACCGCCGTCTGCTGGCGGATCAGCTGGGATCGCTCGGCTACCAGTGCGTGACCGCTAACGACGGGGTCGACGCGCTCAACGTACTTAGCAAACAGCATATCGATATCGTGCTCAGCGACGTCAACATGCCCAATATGGATGGTTATCGTCTGACGCAGCGCATTCGTCAGCTTGGCCTGACGCTGCCGGTGATCGGCGTCACCGCCAATGCCCTGGCGGAAGAGAAGCAGCGCTGTCTTGAATCGGGGATGGACAGCTGCCTGTCCAAGCCGGTCACCCTCGACGTGCTGAAGCAAACGCTGACGGTGTATGCGGCGCGGGTACGTAACGGGCGGGAATAACGGGGAGCTCCGTCTCGCCGGGGCGAGACGGAGAAAACACAGGGATTACTCTTTATCCGTTGAACTCAGCGAGACGGAGGAGAGGTAGTTCAGCAGCGCAATGTCGTTTTCCACGCCCAGCTTCATCATTGCCGACTTCTTCTGGCTACTGATGGTTTTGATGCTGCGGTTGAGCTTTTTGGCGATCTCGGTCACCAGGAAGCCTTCAGCGAAGAGACGCAGCACTTCGCTCTCTTTCGGCGACAGGCGTTTATCGCCATAGCCGCTGGCGCTGATTTTTTCCAGCAGACGAGAGACGCTTTCCGGTGTGAATTTCTTCCCTTTCTGCAGCGCGGCCAGCGCTTTTGGCAGGTCGGTCGGCGCTCCTTGCTTGAGAACGATCCCTTCGATATCCAAATCCAGCACCGCGCTGAGGATCGCCGGGTTGTTGTTCATGGTCAGAACAATGATCGACAGATCCGGGAAGTGGCGCTTGATGTATTTAATCAGCGTGATCCCGTCGCCGTATTTATCACCGGGCATGGACAGATCGGTGATCAGCACATGGGCGTCCAGCTTCGGAAGATTGTTGATAAGGGCCGTGGAGTCTTCAAACTCGCCAACGACGTTCACCCACTCAATTTGCTCAAGTGACTTACGAATACCGAACAGTACGATCGGATGGTCATCGGCAATAATTACGTTCATAGTGTTCATGTATAAGGCTACCTTCTACAGCAAGCTCTTGACGTAAGCGTCAATGTCGCTGATATATTTTTCTATGCCTTGCGCATCCTTTTCGCGAATCAGATGCTCAAGCGTTTCACATAACTGCTTGCCGGGTATCAGATTAAGCATAGCAAATGCCCCTTTGAGGCGGTGGGCGGTTTGCGCCAGAGCAGCAAAATCGCCCGCTTCGATTTCAGTATACAATCTCTGAACATCATCCGGTACCGTATCGGCAAACAGTGCGTAATAGCCGCTGGCATGGAGTTCGGCGTTACTCTCGTTTCCTGAGGTGGCGGGCTGAACCGCCTCCTCCGCCAGCTGCTGCTCAATAAGCTGCAGGATAGCCTCCTGCATCGCCGTGCTAATATTAAAGTTGACCCGCAGTTGTCCCGGGCCGATCTTGCGTATCCCGACCTCATCATCGCTTAAAAGCAAGCCCGAAGCAGTAAGATTAGACGGATTATCCGTTAAATACAGATCGAACGCTTGACTTGTCGCCCGATCGTCCGGCGTGATGCAGGACGCCCCCCAGCTCTCCAGCTGGCGTGTGACAATCCGCCGCACTTCACTGGAAGTCACATCCAGCAGGACGATAACGTCATCCAGCAGATGTTCGCCCGCCTCTGGCGCCTCTTCGCTGGCCGGCATTTTCAGGTGCAGGGTATAGCGCGTTCCCAGCGACTCCCGCGCTTTGATGGTCAACTGCCCACCCAGTTTGCGCGTCATGCGGTCGCACAGCCAGAAGGTGAGGGCGTTTGCCTTGCCGTACAGATCGCTCTGGGTCTCGTTGAGATACGGGAAGTGCAAATTGTCGATCTCGTTTGCCGAGACGCCGTTGCCAGTATCCAGAATACGGAAGGTCAAACGATCGCTGGCCGACTCGTCCTGGCAAACGTCGAGGGTGATCTTGCCGATAGGCGTGGTGGTGATGGAATACTGGATTAACAGCACCAGTGTGCGTCGCAGGGCTTCACGGTCACCGTAGCGCTGCTCACCGGCAGGGAGCGCGTTATTGATCAGCAGCTGCAGACCCTTGCGCTTCATCGCCGGCAGAACTTCCGGTACAACGTCATCGATCAGTTCCTGAACCGAGAACAGCGCCTGGCTGGTTTTCCAGGTGTCGCTTTCCAGCAGATTGGCGAGCTGAATGTCATCGATCAGTTTGACCAGCTCATCGGCATGCTGCGCCAGCGTCCGGTTCTCTGTACTGCTGAGCGCCGCCGCCTCTGCCGCCAGGTTCAGCGCGGGCTGCTTCAGGGCGCTGCCAATATGCTGCATAAAGGCCGCCCGCCCCTGCTGGTTTTTCTCATACAAGCGCTGGGCCTGCTTGAGCTTTTTATTGACCAGCACTTCGCGGTCCTGGTCTCGGATAATCAGGATCTGCGTGCGCGGGGCTACCTGGCTGCGATACTGGCGGATTTCATACTGCTCATTATTGACGGTAGCCTGAATCACCCCCTGATGCTGGTCCGCCATATTGGTGATGTTCTGCAGATTCAGGTGCGGAAGCAGATGGTCGGCAATAGGGTTGCTGATAAGGGTTCGGTTGGCTTCCTGATCGTGAACCAGCAGCCCCAGCGGCAGCAAAGAAACAATTTCTTCATTTATAGCGCGTAGCAGACGCAGTTCGCTGTTGGCGGCGGAAGGGAGCCCGGCGCCAGACGGATTGCTGCGTCCTTTAAAGTGACGAAAGGTGGTAAAACCAAACAGCGCTAGCGCCAGCAGGCCAATGTTGAGCAGCAGCGGCAGAAGAATATTCTGCAGGGCGGCCAGCAGCATGCTGCTCAGCGGTACCGTCCAGAGCAACTGCATACCGGTAGTGCTGATATCGGTGGCGATGTCGATCTGCATGCCGTTAAAGGTGATCCCGATATGGTCGGTCGTCTCTTTGTCAGGATTGGTGGCAATGTTTTGCGACGGGTCTGGCTCGATACGGAAGCTGTCCAACGCCATGCCTGGCGGGATCAGATCGTTAATCGGCAGGTCGAAAGCGACCACCGTGGCCAGATGTCCAGGCTGGTTGAAGGTGGTGCGTAACGTAAAGTAGTGCGCGTTCTGCCAGGCGAGATGGCGCAGCGGCGAGAAGGTCTCGCGCTCATCAAGGGTATTGGCCTGCAGCAGCATCTCCGCGCGCCGGGATTCCACGACGCTACTGATCGTTGACTCTTTAAAGCTTGAGGAGAGGTCCTTCAACGGCAGGGTTGAGACCAGAATCAGGCTATTGTCCAGACCATTGAGATAGTACATCGACCATGGGATGGTTTCCGCACCCCACAAAATATCGAGATAATCGGACATTTTCTGCGTCATCTCGAGGGTCGAGCTATCGTGGGAGCCAAAAATCAGCGCTTCGGTTTTACGCCGGGGCTTCTCAAGGTAGTAGACGTCCTGTTTTAAACGCGTCTCCTGCAAGCCACCGCTCGCAGCGTTAGCCGAGGTCGCGGCGATATTGTCGTAGATCTGCCAGGTGGCATAGCGCCAGGTGTCAATGCGCTGGTGCAAGGCGTGGGAGACATCAACCACCTGATAGCTCTTCTCTTTCAGCCAGGCATTGACGGCACTTTGAATCATCACCCCCATCGTCGCCAGCAGGACAATAACCATCAAAATGAAGAAGCGGCTGATGTTGCCGGGGATCAGGGAGAATTTTTTCGGGGTCATCTTGTGGCTGAACGACTCATCATTGTTTGTAAACAGGATGTAGCGCCAGAGTAACTGGCAACAAAGCAGATGCTGCAGGCAGTATAAAGGCTAATGGCGTAAATCCATACTACAGAATGGTGCCAGCGGCGCGATACTCTCCAGGAATTATCTTAGAATCGAAGCGCCAATGAAACCGCGCCAACAACGCTGACCAGTCGCGATATTGACAAAGTACAGGCGGAAGAATCGCACGAAATAACAAGACATTGGCTGAATAAGGGCAATTGACAGGCTAATTGATTGATTAATAGTCGTTAGGGAATTTTTTGCCGTAGCACAGATAAATTAAAGTTGTGTAAAGAAGGGTAAAAAAAACCGGATGCGAGGCATCCGGTTGAAATAGGGGTAAACAGACATTCAGAACTGAATGACGGTAATAAATAAAGTTAATGATGATAGCGACTGTTATTTTAGTCACCAATGATAGTTTTGTTTTACCATTCAGTGCTATAGAGTTATTTGTGTGTATGCGATTGATTGTGAACCAATAAATATTTTTTTTGATTATTAGTGCGTATTTCCCAGACCATTTTGTGGTGCAAAAAGTTCCGCCATTTTTACAAATTGAAACATCTTGTGGGCATTTTGAAACATCTTAGAAGTTTTAGTATCATATTCTTGTTGGATTATTCTGCATTTTGCAGCACAATGAAATAGCCGACTGATTAGAAGGGTAATCAGTAAGCAGTGGCATAATAAAAGGCATATAACAAACAGAGGGTTAATAACATGAAAGTTAAAGTACTGTCCCTCCTGGTACCGGCTCTGCTGGTAGCAGGCGCAGCAAATGCGGCTGAAATTTATAACAAAGATGGCAACAAATTAGACCTGTACGGTAAAATCGATGGTCTGCACTACTTCTCTGACGACAAGAGCGTAGACGGCGACCAGACCTACATGCGTGTAGGCGTTAAAGGCGAAACTCAGATCAACGACCAGCTGACCGGTTACGGCCAGTGGGAATACAACGTTCAGGCGAACAACACTGAAAGCTCCAGCGATCAGGCATGGACTCGTCTGGCATTCGCCGGTCTGAAATTTGGTGACGCGGGTTCTTTCGACTACGGTCGTAACTACGGCGTGGTATACGACGTAACGTCCTGGACCGACGTTCTGCCGGAATTCGGCGGCGACACCTACGGTTCTGACAACTTCCTGCAGTCCCGTGCTAACGGCGTTGCAACCTACCGTAACTCTGACTTCTTCGGTCTGGTTGACGGCCTGAACTTTGCTCTGCAGTACCAGGGTAAAAACGGCAGCGTCAGCGGCGAAGGCGCGACCAACAACGGTCGTGGCGCGCAGAAACAGAACGGCGACGGCTACGGTACTTCTGTAACTTATGACATCTTTGATGGCATCAGCGCTGGTTTCGCGTACTCTCACTCTAAACGTACCGACGATCAGAACAACCTGGTTCTTGGTAACGGCGACAACGCTGAAACCTACACCGGTGGTCTGAAATACGACGCGAACAACATCTACCTGGCCACTCAGTACACCCAGACCTACAACGCGACCCGCGCCGGTTCCCTGGGCTTTGCTAACAAAGCACAGAACTTCGAAGTGGTTGCTCAGTACCAGTTCGACTTCGGTCTGCGTCCGTCCGTGGCTTACCTGCAGTCTAAAGGTAAGGATCTGGAAGGCTACGGCGACCAGGACCTCCTGAAATATGTTGATGTTGGCGCGACCTACTACTTCAACAAAAACATGTCCACCTATGTTGACTACAAAATCAACCTGCTGGACGACAACAGCTTCACCCGTAACGCCGGTGTTTCTACCGACGACGTGGTTGCACTGGGCCTGGTTTACCAGTTCTAAGTCGCAAGCTGCACAAGAAAAAGGCGCCTCTGGCGCCTTTTTTTATGTCTGGTTTAACCTCGCTGGTATACTCTTGTCGCCCTGGTAAGAGGAGCCTCGACTAATGGACATGACTTTCTTTCGCGCCGCACTGCTGGGCGCCTGCGTACTGCTCTCTGGCTGCGATTCAGCCATCACCCCTGCGACCCCTGCTTCGACGGCCACCGTGCTGGATGGCAAAACCATGGGCACCTTCTGGCGGGTCAGCGTTATTGGCGTGGATGAGGCAAAGGCTGAGGCGTTGCGCGCCAAGGTTCAGGCCCAGCTGGACGCCGACGATCGCCTGCTGTCGACCTGGAAAAACGACTCGGCGCTGATGCGTTTCAACCACGCGGCGGATACCCGGCCCTGGCCAGTGAGCGAAGCGATGGCGGACATCGTGACGCTGTCGTTGCGGATTGGCGCCAAAACGCACGGCGCGATGGATATTACCGTGGGGCCGCTGGTCAATCTGTGGGGCTTTGGTCCGGATAAACAGCCGGTCACCACCCCGGATGCCCAGGCGATAGCCGCGGCGAAGGCGCGCACCGGCCTGCAGCATCTGCAGGTTATCAATCAGAGCGGCAGGCAATTCCTGCAAAAAGATATCCCCGATCTGTTTGTCGATCTCTCCACGGTGGGGGAGGGCTATGCTGCCGATCACCTCGCGCGATTGATGGAGCAGGAGGGGATCTCCCGCTATCTGGTGTCGGTAGGCGGGGCGCTGGTGAGCCGCGGGATGAACGGCGAAGGCAAGCCCTGGCGGGTGGCGATCCAGAAACCGACTGACCGGGAAAACGCCGTCCAGGCGATTGTCGACATCAATGGTCACGGCATCAGCACCTCCGGCAGCTATCGCAACTACTATGAACTCGACGGCAAACGTATCTCGCACGTCATCGATCCGCAGACCGGGCAGCCGATAACCCATAAGCTGGTCTCCGTGACCGTCATTGCGCCAACGGCGCTGGAGGCGGATGGCTGGGATACCGGACTGATGGTGCTCGGGCCGGAAAAAGCGCAGCAGGTGGTGCGCGAGCAGGGGCTGGCAGTCTATATGATCGTCAAAGAGGGCGAGGGGTTTAAAACCTGGATGTCGCCACAGTTTCGCACCTTCCTCGTCGGCGAGAAAAATTAAAAAGCAAGATTGCGGGTTTTTTGCTGCGGGCGTCGCCGCAGACTGAGGATACACTTACAGCAGGAGCCTCGTCATGAAACCGATAGTTGCCGATACCGATGACCGCCGCTGGCAGGCGGTCTGCGAACGTGATACCCGGGCCGATGGTCAGTTTGTCTTTGCGGTACTGACCACCGGTATCTGCTGCCGCCCTTCCTGCCGCTCGCGTCGTGCGCGGCGGGAAAACGTGCGCTTTTTTGCCGACGTCGCCGCTGCCGTGGCGGCGGGGTTCCGCCCTTGCAAACGCTGCCAGCCGGATAAAGACGATCCGCAGCAGCAAAGGGTCGACAAAGTGGCGCAGGCCTGCCGGTTGCTGGAGCAGGACGCGCCCCTGACCCTTGAGGCGCTGGCTCGTGAGCTGGCGGTCAGCCCGTTTCATTTCCACCGTTTGTTTAAATCCGTCACCGGTATGACCCCCAAAGCGTGGCAACAGGCGTGGCGCGCCCGACGTCTGCGGGAAGCGCTGGAGCAGGGGAACACGGTGACCCGCGCCGCGCTGGCGGCCGGTTTTCCCGACAGCAGCAGCTATTATCGTCAGGCCGATGCGGCATTAGGTATGACCGCCCGTCAGTTTCGCCGTGGCGGCGCCGCCACCGTGGTGACCTGGACCACGGGCGACTGCGCGCTGGGCCGCTGTCTGGTGGCGCAGAGTGAGCGTGGCGTTTGCGCCGTTCTGCCGGGCGATAACGATACGGCATTGCTCGACGACCTGCGCCAGCGCTTTCCCAACGCCGAGTTGCGCCAGGGCACCCCTGAGTTCCGTCGCCAAATGGCCGAGGTTTTCGCCCACCTCGACGACAGCCGGCGGCCGGTATCGCTGCCGCTGGATCTGCAGGGCACCGCCTTTCAGTTGCAGGTCTGGCAGGCGCTGCGGCAGATCCCGGCGGGCGAGACCCGCAGCTACCGCCAGGTGGCAGAGCATATTGGTCTGCCACGAGCAGCAAGAGCGGTGGCTGGCGCCTGCGCGGCGAATTCGCTGGCGGTGATCGTTCCCTGCCATCGGGTGGTACGGGAGGGCGGCGCGCTGTCCGGTTATCGCTGGGGAACGGCGCGGAAAGCGCAGCTGCTGGCGCGCGAGGCCCAATACGAGGAGGAATAATGCTCGATCTGTTTAGCGATACGCCACCGTGGCAGGAGCCGCTGGCACCCGGTGCGGTGGTGCTCCGACGCTTCTCCCGCGAGCGCGCCCCGGCGCTGCTGCAGGCGATTGCCGATGTCGCCCGCCAGTCGCCATTTCGCCAGATGGTCACGCCGGGCGGATACACCATGTCGGTCGCCATGACCAACTGCGGCGCGCTGGGCTGGACCACCGATCGCCACGGCTACCTGTACGACCCGGTCGACCCGTTAACCGATCAAACCTGGCCGCCGATGCCTGCCGTATTCCGCGAACTGGCGCTGGCGGCAGCCGCGGCCGGCGGCTATCCGAACTTTTCCCCCGACGCCTGTCTGATTAACCGCTATCAGCCGGGCGCAAAACTGTCGTTGCATCAGGATAAAGATGAACAGGATCTGCGGGCGCCGATCGTCTCGGTCTCGCTGGGTCTGCCGGCCATCTTTCAGTTTGGCGGGTTGCAACGCAGCGACCCGCTACAGCGGCTGCTGCTGGAGCATGGCGATGTGGTGGTCTGGGGCGGCGAGTCGCGTCTGTTTTATCATGGTATTCAGCCGCTGAAAGCGGGTCATCACCCTGAAACGGGCGACTGTCGTTACAACCTCACTTTTCGGCAGGCGGGCAGTCGCCAGTATTAAAATAAGAATTATTCTTGATGTCATCGGCGAGCCGTTTAAACTGCTGGCTGTTTTGCTTTTCCGGATAGCCTGTTATGGAACTTCTCTCTCTCGTCTGGCGTCAGTATCGCTGGCCGTTTCTCGGCGTGATTGCCCTCAGTCTGCTCAGCGCCGCGCTGGGTATCGGCTTAATCGCCTTCATTAACCTGCGCCTGATTACCGCTGTCGATACCTCGCTGCGGGTCCTGCCGGAGTTTCTAGGCCT
This sequence comes from Klebsiella variicola, assembly GCF_000828055.2. NCBI lineage: Bacteria > Pseudomonadati > Pseudomonadota > Gammaproteobacteria > Enterobacterales > Enterobacteriaceae > Klebsiella > Klebsiella variicola. The sequence continues at coordinate 1,573,797 of NZ_CP010523.2, forward strand.
GCTGGGGCTGCTGATGGCGGTGACGCTGGGCTCCCAGCTGGCGCTGACCACCCTCGGCCACCATTTTGTTTATCGCCTGCGCGGCGAATTTGTTAAACGCATCCTCGATACTCAGATTGAACAGGTGGATAAGATCGGCAGCGCGTCGCTGCTTGCCGGGCTGACCAGCGATATCCGTAACATCACCATCGCCTTTGTGCGCCTGCCGGAGCTGGTGCAGGGGATCATTCTGACCTTCGGCTCTGCCGCCTATCTGGCCTGGCTGTCAGGCAAAATGATGCTGGTGACGGCGCTGTGGATGGCGCTCACCATCTGGGGCGGTTTTGTGCTGGTGTCGCGGGTGTACAAACATATGGCCAGCCTGCGCGAAACGGAAGATAAGCTGTATCACGACTACCAGACGGTGCTGGAGGGGCGCAAAGAGCTGACCCTCAATCGCGAACGCGCGGAGTATGTGTTTAATCAGCTCTACCTCCCGGACGCCCGGGAGTATCGGCACCATATCGTTCGCGCCGATACCTTCCATCTCAGCGCGGTTAACTGGTCGAATATTATGATGCTTGGCGCCATCGGGCTGGTGTTCTGGATGGCCAACAGCCTCGGCTGGGCCGATACCGCCGTGGCGGCGACCTATTCCCTGACGCTGCTGTTTCTGCGCACGCCGCTGCTCTCCGCCGTCGGCGCGCTGCCCACCTTGCTCAGCGCCCAGGTGGCGTTTAACAAGCTGCGCCAGTTCTCTCTCGCCCCATATCAAGCCGAATTTCCCCGGCCGCAGGCGCATCCTGACTGGCAGACGCTGGAGTTGCGCGATGTCACTTTCCATTATCCGGACCAGCGCTTTGCGGTAGGGCCGCTTAACCTGACGCTGAAACGCGGCGAGTTGGTGTTTCTGATCGGCGGCAACGGCAGCGGCAAGTCAACCCTGGCGATGCTCCTGACCGGCCTGTATCAGCCGGTTTCCGGTCAGATCCTCGTGGACGGCCAGCCGCTGGCGGCGGATAAACCGGAGGAGTATCGCAAACTGTTCTCCGCGGTGTTTACCGACGTCTGGCTGTTTGACCGCCTGCTCGGGCCGCAGGGAGAGGAGGCCGATCCGGCGCTGGTGGCAACGTGGCTGGAGCGCCTGCAAATGGCCCACAAGCTGCAGCTGGAGAACGGGAAAATCGCCGACCTCCGGCTGTCGAAAGGGCAGAAGAAGCGCGTGGCGCTCCTGCTGGCGCTGGCCGAGTCCCGGGACATCATTCTGCTGGATGAATGGGCGGCGGATCAGGATCCGCATTTCCGCCGCGAGTTCTATCAGGTGCTGCTGCCGCTGATGCAGCAGATGGGGAAAACCGTGTTCGCCATCAGCCATGACGATCACTATTTCCAGCACGCCGATCGCCTGCTGGAGATGCGTGCCGGCCAGCTGTCCGAGCTCACCGGGGAGGAGCGGGCGCAGGCTTCCCGCGATGCGGTGGCCCGTACGGCCTGATGCTCGCCGCGAGCCCGGGGGAAAAGCCGGGTGCCGCGCCGCTGAAATTTTCAGCGACTACATTGCTGGCGGTTATTATTTCCCCCTCCTCGCGCTATGCTTAAGGCTTCCGGCCCGCAGGCCGGCTCACTATTCTCAAAAGGATTGCCCGATCGATGTCCGTTTTGCATAAAAAAAGCGCCCGCTTACGTGACGAAGAGCGCGCCCGTCTGATTTGGCTCTTGAGCACCGATAAAGCAGTGACCTCCGCGCTGCTGGGCAAACTGACGCTGGCCGAACGCTATGATGAAGGCACGCTGGCCGATGACCTGGCGGAAGTCGAGATCCTGGTCTCGCATCTGCCGCCGCCGGATCTCGCCGATGCGCTGGAAGCGCTCCCCTATGACGCCCGCACCGCGCTGTGGTGCCTGGTGCCTGACGATAAACGTGGCGAAGTGCTGCTGGAAGCCTCAGAAAACGTCTGGGGCGACCTGATCGACAAGATGAGCGACCCCGAGCTGCTGCAGGCGATGCAGCCGCTGGATATCGATGAACAGGTTTACCTGCTGCAGCATCTGCCGCGCAACCTGACCGGACGGCTGCTGGCGACCCTGCCGGCCGAGAAGCGTGCCCGTATTCGCCAGATTATGCGCTACGCCGACAACAGCGTCGGGTCGATCATGGAGTTTGAGGTCATTACGGTGCGACCGGAGGCCACGCTGGCAGCGGTGCAGCGCTATCTGCGGCGTCTGGGTAAAATGCCGGAAAACACCGATAAGCTGTTCGTCACCACCCGTAACAAGCTGCTGCTCGGCGAGCTGGAGCTGCAGACCATTCTGCTCAACGATGCGCAGAAGCGGGTAGGGGAGGTGATGGAGGGCGATCCGGTCACCTTTCAGCCGCACGAAGAGGCGGAGAAGGTGGCGCGCACCTTCGAACGTGATGACTTACTCAGCGCCGCCGTCATTGATGCCGATGGTAAGCTGATCGGGCGACTGACCATCGATGAGATCGTTGATGTGGTTTATGAAGAGACCGATAACGATCTGCGCCGGATGGGGGGCCTGAGCGATGAAGAGGATGTCTTCGCCCCGGTCAGCAAGGCGGTGAAAACGCGCTGGGCGTGGCTGGCGGTCAACCTGTGTACGGCGTTTATCGCTTCCAGGGTCATCGACGGCTTCGAACACACCATTTCACAGCTCGTGGCGCTGGCCTCGCTGATGCCGATCGTCGCCGGGATCGGCGGCAATACCGGCAACCAGACGATCACCATGATCGTCCGGGCGATGGCGCTACAGCAGATCCAGCCCGGCAGCTTTACCTTCCTGATCCTGCGTGAAATGGGCGTCGCCCTGATTAACGGCCTGGTATGGGGCGGGATTATGGGGGCCATTACCTGGTGGCTGTATGACGATCCGCAGCTCGGTGGGGTGATGACGCTGGCCATGATGCTCAACCTGCTGATGGCGGCGATGATGGGCGTGATAATCCCGATGGTTATGGTGAAGCTGGGGCGCGACCCGGCGGTCGGCTCCAGCGTGATGATCACCGCTATCACCGACACCGGCGGCTTCTTTATTTTCCTTGGTCTGGCGACGCTGTTTCTGATGTAGCCTGCGCCTTCGTGCGCAGGCGGCGGGGGATGAGCGCCATGGCGACGATCCCCGCCAGCACGCCGATCGCCAGATTGCTGGTTCCCACCGTCGCGGCGACGGTCACCAGCATCACCAGCGTTTCCGGCCACGGATTACGCGCCAGTTCGCCCGGGCGAATACTGTGCCAGCTAAAGGTTTTCACCGCCACAATCACCATCACCCCTGCCAGCACCGCCATCGGGATCTGCGCCATCACCTGGCTGAGCGCTGTCACCAGCAGGAGCAGCACCAGACCGGCGATCACCGTTGAGAGTCGGCTGCGGGCTCTGCCCATCTCCACGTTAACGATGGTCTGGCCGATCATCGCGCAGCCGGCGATACCGCCATAACAGCCGGCAAGGATATTAGCGATACCCAGCCCGGCGCTTTCCCGCGATTTGTTCGACGGGGTATGGGTGAGATCGTCCACCAGCTTAGCCGTCAGCAGGGACTCCATCAGACCGACAAAGGCGATACTGAGGGCGCACGGCCAGATAATCTGCAGTGTCGCCAGGTTCAGGGGGACGGTCAGGGCAGTGAATCCCGGCAGGCCGCCGCTCATCGAGCCTTCATCGCCGACGGTGGGCAACTGCTGGCCAGTGGTGACGGTATAGAGAGTGAGCGCGACAATGGCGATCAGTGGCGCCGGGACGGCCTTAATGAAGCGCGGCGCCCAGAGGACGATAAGCAGCGTCAGGACGAACAGGCCGACGATCAGCGGCTGGCGACTCCAGAAGTGCGGTACCTGAGCAAAGAAAATCAGGATCCCGAGGGCATTGACGAACCCGGTCATCACTGCCGGGGGAATAAAACGCATCAGGCGCGCCATGCCGCACAGACCAAACAAAATTTGAATCATACCCGCCAGAATGACCGCCGGCAGAATGTAGCCCACGCCGTACTGATGCACCATTGGGCCAATGACCAGCGCCACCGACCCGGCAGCAGCCGTCACCATTGCCGGGCGCCCGCCGAGGACCGACATCGCCAGGCAAAGCACCACCGAGGCAACCAGGCTGACCTGCGGGTCAACACCGGCAATGACCGAAAACGAAATAACTTCAGGGATTAACGCCAGGGCGGTAAGCACGCCGGCCAGCACTTCGCGCGTCAGTAACGACGGGGAGCGGAGGATGGGGCGCAGATTGCCGGAAGCGGCGGGGTCAGAAACTGGGGGCATAAAAAAAGTTCGCAGCTTATAAAAAAGAGGGAGCGGTGGCAGGCCCTGCTTCCGTGCGGTCTGTCACAAAACCGAGGATGATAGCGCGGAATCCCCAAGGCTACCAGTACAAAAAGTGATTTGGTGTATACATTTATTAAACATTTTTATAACGGATCTCAAAACAGAACTTAAAATTTAAACAATATTTAAATTTTTGAGCTTCGGTGGTAACGTGAGTGGTGAGAATCGTATCACCTGCGCTAAATAAAAACAGCGAGTAAAGTAAGGCTCAAATCCGATGAATAAAAAGATGGCCGTACCACGCTCACAGGCGGTTGGTCCCAACAGCACTCGGACCAACACCCGCCATGAGCAAGAGACGGATGTATTGTTGATTGGCGGCGGCATTATGAGCGCCACACTGGGAACCTGGCTGCAGGAGCTTGAGCCAGACTGGTCTATTACCATGGTTGAGCAGATGTCCAGCGTGGCGGAAGAGAGCTCAAACGGGTGGAACAATGCGGGTACCGGCCACGCGGCGCTAATGGAGCTGAACTACACGCCGCAGACCGCCAACGGCATCAATATCGACAAAGCGGTCGACATCAACGAAGCCTTCCATATCTCGCGTCAGTTCTGGGCGCATCAGGTGACGCGCGGCGTCCTGAACAAACCAAAATCTTTCATTAACAGCGTGCCGCACATGAGCTTTGTGTGGGGCGAAGATAACGTCAACTTCCTGCGCGCGCGCTATGCGGCGCTGCAGCAGAGCGAACTGTTCCGCGGTATTCGCTATTCTGAAGACCATCAGCAGATCAAAGCCTGGGCGCCGCTGGTAATGGAAGGCCGCGATCCGCAGCAAAAGGTGGCCGCCACCCGTACTGAAGTGGGAACCGACGTCAACTATGGCGAAATTACCCGCCAGCTGATCGCCGGCCTGCAAAAGCATGATAATTTCTCCCTGCAGCTGGGTACCGTGGTACGTCGCTTCAAGCGCAACGCCGACAAGAGCTGGACGGTCACTCTCGCGGATGCCGACAACCGTCGTCAGAAGCGGGTCATTAAAGCGAAATTCATCTTTATCGGCGCCGGCGGCGCGGCGTTGACGCTGCTGCAGGAAACCGGCATTCCACAGGCCAAAGAGTATGCGGGCTTCCCGGTCGGCGGCCAGTTCCTGGTCTGCGAAAATCCGGAGGTGGTGAACCACCATCTGGCGAAGGTTTACGGCCAGGCCGAAGTGGGTGCGCCGCCGATGTCGGTGCCGCACATTGATACCCGTATTATCGACGGTAAACGCGTGGTGCTGTTCGGGCCGTTCGCCACCTTCTCGACCCGCTTCCTGAAGAACGGTTCATTGTGGGATCTGCTGGCCTCGACGAATACCTCGAATATTCTGCCGATGCTCAACGTCGGTCTGGACAACTTCGATCTGGTGAAATACCTGATTAGCCAGGTGATGCAGAAAGATAAAGATCGCCTGGCGGCGCTGTGCGAGTACTATCCGGAAGCGCGGAAAGAGGACTGGCGGTTGTGGCAGGCCGGTCAGCGCGTGCAGATTATCAAGCGCGATGCGAAGAAGGGCGGGGTACTGCGCCTCGGTACTGAAGTGGTGAGCGATGACGAAGGCACTGTCGCGGCGCTGCTCGGCGCATCGCCAGGCGCCTCCACCGCGGCGCCTATCATGCTGCAGCTAATGGAAAAAGTGTTTAAAGACAAAGTCAATTCGCCGGAATGGCAGGCCAGGCTGAAGGCCATCATCCCGACCTACGGTATTCGCCTTGACGGCAACCCGGTGGAGATTGAGAAAGCGCTGGCGTGGACCAGTGAAGTGCTGGAGCTGAAATATGAGCCGGCCGCGGTGGCGGATGAAGCCCCGCAGGCGGAGCTGAAGCCGCTGAGCGGTGGTAAGCCGATGGCGGATATCGCGCTCTGACAAACGCTCTGACAAAAACGGCAGCCTGCGGGCTGCCGTTTTTTTTGTCGGTTTGATGGGTCGACTTAGCGGACGACGGCGTTACCGATGGTTTCGTCGGCGCGCCAGATGCGATATTTCACATCGACATTGGTCGGCGCGTACACGACAATCGGCAGCTTGCTGTTGTAGCGCAGCATGGCATCATCGCCGAGACCGGCAGTGACAAATTTCTTCTCTTTCTTGCCATCCGGGCAGGCCATCATGGTAGAGACCGGGCCGCTCAGCTTATCAAAGACATAGTAGTCATAGCCCCAGCCTTCCAGGGTTTTGCTTTCCAGCTTCCCGCCTAAACGATGGTGGTTGCAGTCAACTTCCAGCGTCTGGCCGATTATCAGCTCAACCTTCAGCGCTGACTCATCCTGCTGCTGCGGCAGCTGAATAACCTGACGCTTCATGCCTTTTTCCGCTTTCGGGAACGGCGCGACTTTTTCCAGCGGCTGTTCTGCGGCCTGGGCGCCAGCGGACATGCAGGCGGCGGTCAGCAGAGAAACGGCTAGCGTAGTGATTTTTTTCACGGTTGATCATCCTTTATTTTCGTTCCTGACTGATACAGCCTATCATTGCTTTGCTGAATGTTAAGTTTTATTTACTAATTTTTTCAAAATGAATGGTGTTATGTACTGGTGTGATGCCGTGTCGCACCTTGCGCCACGGCGGCCCATGAAGCTTATTCGTTGCGGCTATTTTTCGCTTCCTCAATGAACTCTTCATCTATTTCATCGGTATTACCGGCATGCTCTCGTCCCGACAGCAGGTTCCAGCAAGCGATAAACAAGGCGGCAATCAGCGGCCCGATAACGAATCCGTTGATACCGTAGATCTCCATGCCGCCCAGCGTGGCGATAAGGATCAGGTAGTCCGGCATTTTGGTATCCTTGCCCACCAGCAGCGGACGCAGAATGTTATCCACCAGGCCAATCACAATCACAAAGAAGCCGACGATAAAGGCGCCCTGCCACAGCTGCCCGGTGGCGAAGAGGTAAATCGCCGCCGGCACCCAGATAATGGCCGAGCCTACCGCCGGGATAAGCGACAGGAACGCCATCAGCGCACCCCACAGAATGCTGCCGTCCAGACCGGCAACCCAGAAGGCAAAGCCGCCCAGCGCCCCCTGCGCCAGCGCCACGGCCACGGTGCCTTTTACCGTGGCGCGGGCGACCGCGGCGAATTTAGCGAACAGGTGCTGCTTCACATAGCTCGATAACGGCAGAGATTCGAGAGTCAACAGCACCAGGTAAGGCCCATCCTTCAGCAGGAAGAACAGCAGGTACAGCATAATGCCGAAGCTGACGGTAAAGCCAAAGGTGCCTTTACCAATCAGAAACGCGCTGCCGGCCAGATACTGGCCGCTTTTCAGCGCAACATCGGAGAGCTGCTGCTGGATCTGCTGCGCGCTATCGAGGTTGTGCTCGGCAAGGAAACCTCTGGCCCAGCCGGGGAGGTGAGCAAACAGACTGGCGACCACCGTCGGGAACTGAGTGTCGTTATGCTGAAGTTTGCTATACACCACGTTCAGCTCGTAGGCCAGCGACGAGAGGATGATCGCCAGCGGCGTAAAAACGATAAGGCAGATGATGACGATGGTCAGCAGCGCCGCGAGGCCATTGCGCTCGCCGAGGCGGGTACGAATCTTGTTTTTGACCGGATTAAAAATCACCGCAAGGATCGCGGCCCAGAGGATGGCGGAATAATAGGGTGAGAGAACATCAAAAAAGGCCAGGGTTACAATAAAGACGATAAGGATGAAAAATCCTTTGGTAAGTCCATTAACTCTCATGTCATCCGCTCCTGCTTATGAGTTATACAGTCGAATGATAGATGCTACGACGTAATTTACCATCAGGATAGTCGTACTCTTAACGATATGGTGCAGAAAGTGCACAACTCAGCTAGCAGAGGAGAGAAAAGCGACAAGCAGGCATAAAAAGCTGCCTCTAAGGCTGATTTCTGGGGAGATTTTGGGTTGCACGAGAGAGTCTGAATTATGATTTTAATGACTTGTTTTTATGTATAAATACAATATTCAATATTTTCTGTATGCCTAAAATTAAAAGTCATCTTTCATTGGCCGTAGTTGTGAATTTGTGTTCACGATAAGTTATCGGCTGGTCAGTGCAATCCTCGGTGACAAATAATATTGTTCTGAACGCACTCCTGATGGCTATGTGGCGGCGTAATCCCTAAAACGTGTACTGGTACATTTAGGCCAGGACTGTCAATACATATGCAATGAGCGACAGTTATTCCTGAAATCATTCGGTCTGGCAGGTGCATGCGCCGTCGTGGTAACTGTCACGATAATGCTGTTGCGGAATGCTATGGACAGATACTGAAAGGCGAGCGACTAAAGTAAAAGAACTACGGAGCGTGGGAAGAGGTCTGCAGTAATATTTTTGATTACATTGAAGTGCCCTCCATCCTGGTTCGGCGCCATCGTCACTGGATGGCGTCAGTTCGGAGGACTTTGCGCAGTCCTCGTTGTCAGGACAGTAGGCTTCTACGGTTCCGGGATCAGTCCAGCTTAGCTTTATTTTTCCCGCCAGCTTGGGTGCGGACGGAAACGAGCTTGAAGAAATCGAAGGAAGTTTGTCGTCCTGGCAGGTAATCCTTCGCGTTGGTGCGTGAGTGCGACAATATCGGCGTCTGGCAGCTCCCAGCCGGGTAGTAATCGCACGAGAGAGCCATTTGCCAGCGACTCCGCAACATCCCACTCTGAGCGCATGATAATACCGTAACCATCACATGCCCATTTTCGTATCGTACTGCCATCGTTACAACTTAACGCAGGGCGAATTCGGACATTAAGCGTATTCCCTGTACGGCTAAATGACCAACGTGTCACATCCTCGTTGTTTTCACGTAGCGCGATACACGGAAGTGAAATCAAATCCTCCGGATGTTCAGGTGACCCATAACGTTCAATAAAATCGGGTGAGGCGCAAACGTATCTTCGATTGGGCGCAATGATGTGAGCGACCATATTTGATGAGCGCAGTTGGCCAATATGAACGACGACATCAAACCGGTCATTGACCTCAACCATCGGCTGTTCCGACAGACTGAGAGCAATTTCGATCTCCGGATGTAATCGCTGAAATTCCGCGGCCGCTGGCGCTACATGATGTCGCCCAAATCCAAATGGGGCGTTGACTTTCAGCTTGCCAACGAAGCCACGTCGCCGTTCCTGCAGATCCTCCAGAAGCGCATCGAACTGCTCGACAAGACCTGCGCCACGAAGACATAGAAGCTCACCCTCGTCAGTGAAGCGAAGCTGACGAGACGAACGGTCGAGAAGTCGTATCGATAGCCGCCGCTCCATCTGTTGTAGCCGTTGAGTGACCGCAGAAGGCGTCAACCCTAGCTTACGCGAGGCAGCCAGCAAACTGTCGCTTTCACGGATCGTGAGCAGAAAGCGGAGGTCAATAACTTCATTCATTAAAATTCCCTGAATCCTAGAATTAAAATTATTAAATTCCAATCTATGTTGAGAACAATAGAATGGCAATAAGTTCGGAAGTCACATATGCAATTATTCGAACAAATTGAAACCGCTGCCCGACTGTTAGATCGAGATAGGGCCGATACTAATATCCGCAGGATGGGATAAAACTGAAATCTTCTCCACGTTACGTGAGGCTGGAGTGTCCCTGGATAGCGGATTTATCGACATCTTCGATGGGGTGGAATACCTCGTCCGGCTAGAACGATCACGACTTGTGGTCCCCTACATTACGATTCCTTGATAGCGATATCAGGGATAGCAGAACTTAATCAATCTGAATAAGGGCATGGTAAATGAAAACACTTGATATCATCCATAAGCAGCGGCCTGTCAAAATTGTCCTTTTTGACTTGCTTACTGCCCTTCTCGACTCCTGGACACTGTGGAATTCAGTAGCAGGTTCTGAAGAAAAAGGCAGAGTTTGGCGGGCGGCTTATCTAAAAGCAACCTACGGATGCGGTGCTTATCGTCCCTATGAGACATTGGTTGAGGAAGCTGCGGTGAGTGTTGGGCTTGAAGCTAAACTCGCTCATGAATTGGAAGCTCGCTGGCCCGAATTGCAAGCCTGGCCTGAAGTAAAGCGGGTCCTTCAGGCGCTCGAACCACATTACAAATTAGGCGTGGTAACCAACTGCTCGCAGCGCCTCGGCCGCATTGCTGCAGATCTTGTAGGCGTTCCTTTCGATGTCGTCGTGACTTCCGAACAGGCTGGTTTCTACAAACCACACCCTGAGCCATATCTTCTTGCGTTGCGTAATGCAGGTTTTGCGCCTGCCGAGGCTATATTTGTTGCTGGCTCTGCTTACGACATGTTTGGGACGCAAAAGGTGGGGTTACCCACGTACTGGCACAATAGGGTTGGGTTAACTGCACCTGAAGGTGCGCCGAGTCCTTTCGTTGAGCGTTCTACGCTTGATCCGCTGTTGCATGATATTGAGTCCCTGGCTCGGTCCTAGATGCCGACATTACTGATGTGCAAGACGGCCCGGCGCCGTCTCTGCTTTTATTCGCTTGCATGGAAAGCATCAGTTTCTAGGGCAACCGTATTGCTGCTTTTGTATCGATACTACACACAACCTGGTACCGTCATATCCTCTGAAATCGAACACAACTGGCCATTTTATCAACGTTAAATGTTAAGTTCCTCGTTACTGATAGGGACGTTTCTACTGCATATCATCTCGACCAAAAATGGCGGGATAAAAGTAAAAACCTCACTGTCTGGAATGGTGAATTCGAAAAACCCAAATCCTGAATGAGCCGGTTTAAGGTGGATTGATTTACTGCGTTGTGTCGCTTCTGGCATACAGATAGGCAGTAGCCCGCGATATCCCCAGATGCTGGGAAACTGTCTCCATTGCCCTCCTGACCTCGAGCAGGCCACTTGATTTTAATTCAGCAACCAGTTGCTTTCTGTCATGCACACTCAGTGAGCGCGGGGTCGTTGCGAGCCGCGCAGCGTACTGCTCTATCCGTTGCCTGATCATTTCCGTTCCGCCTGATTCCAGATTTTCGCTGACACTGTTACTGGTGAGGTTTGTGAACTGTGCGAGGGCATTTTGCATGCCTCTGAATAGCGTCATATCAACATTAAGGCATATCGCGGCAACATATTCACCTGCTTCATTTTTTATACCAATAGAGGTACTTTTTGCTGGCCTGCCATCGGGAAATTTATTGGCATAATTCGCAAGGATATTCGGAAATTCAGGAGAGCTGATACGGGCAAGGCCAAGCTCTGTTGCCGGATCGCCTGGTTGGCGGCCAGAGAGATTGTTACGGATTGAAATAACGGCATGTTCAGGCGTTTTCAGATCATGAACCACGACTTCGCAGAACGGGGCAAAAGTTTCGCTCAATCCTTCCGCAATCGATTCCAGTTGAGACAATAAGAAACTGTTTTCAGATGCCTTCATACCCTTCTCCCGCAAGTGACTGATTAAAAATAGTTATTAGTATCTCGCTTATTGTCCGACATTACCATCATTGTCAGCATCTCAGGTGCAATACAACCGCATCTGCAGTCTTCCAGATAACCAGCAAGATCCACATCTCACTACTGATCAAATTTTATGGCTACCCGCTGGCAGTTTCATATTAGCAAGATATAAGAAAGAGGGATTATACAAAAAATCTAATTTAATACATAATGTATTATGCGTTGGTCAGGGTACTACTTGTAACAAACTACATGGAGGTGGACGCAGCAGACGATCCGTTCTACAGCGGATCATTGATACCAGAACGCCCAGAACGCCCAGAACGCCCAGAACGCCCTGGGCGCCCATTTCGACGGAGAGTGTATGTCCTCATCCACCTTAGTAAATCCAACCAAAAAACCGTTCTATTATTCCCTTACTTTTCAGCTTGTTGCAGGTCTGGTCATGGGAGGAATAACCGGACTGCTGTGGCCAGACCTTGGCGTTCAGTTAAATCCGCTTGCAAAGGGTTTTGTCAGCTTGATCAAAATGGTGGCCGGACTCATCGTTTGTCTGACAGTTATCAGTGGTTTTGCGCAAATGAAAGAGGGGTCAGGCGTAGGCAGAACGGGTCTGATTGCAGTGGTGTATTTTGAAATTGTCAGCACGATAGCTCTCCTGACCGGACTAGTGCTTGGAAATATATTTGAACCAGGAAAAGGCCTTCACATACATGCCGATGCTTCAGCCGCAGTAAGTACACCTCATGCTCCGTCCGGAACAGCGGATTTCATCCTGAGCATCATTCCGAAAACGGTAGTGGATGCCCTTGCCAGCGGCATCATGCTGCAGGTGCTTCTGGTTTCCCTGTTGTTTGGATATGCACTCTTCGCCATGGGTGAAAAGGCGAAACCGGTGGTGGATTTTGTCAATGTGCTCAGTGACGCCACTTTCAAAGTTGTTGGTGTCATCCTCAAACTGGCTCCAATCGGTGTTTTCGGCGCAGCAGCATTCATGCTGGGTAAATATGGCCTCCATGCCTTAATGCCTCTTCTGAAACTTGTAGGGCTGGCCTATCTCGGGGGACTTTTCATGGTGCTCGTGATTTTCATGATCGTTGCACGTCTGACCCGATTCAACCTTTTCTGGTTCATTAAACACATTCGCGAAGAGCTGATTATTGGCTTTACCACGTGCTCCTCCGAGGCTGTCCTGCCGGGTCTGATGAAAAAACTTGAGCAGGCGGGCTGCCAGCGCACAACGGTTGGGTTTGTTGTACCGGCCGGTTATTCCCTTAACCTTGATGGCGCCTCTATTTATATGACTCTGGCTGCGCTGTTTATTGCCCAGGCGGGTGGGCTTGATCTCAACTTTGGTGAGCAGGCAAGCCTGCTGTTTGTCTTCCTTCTGACGTCAAAAGGCGTTGCTGGCATCACGGGCGGATCCTTTGTGACACTATCAGCAACTTTACTGATGTTTCCTGACATTCCGCTTGAAGGTCTGGCTTTCATCCTTGGCGTTGATCGCCTGATGGACACCATGCGTACGACCGTAAATGTTCTGGGCAACGGCGTAGCCACTATGGCTATATCGTGGTGGCGAAAGGAACGTGCAGATGCCGTATCTGCGCCATTAGCCCTGCGTGATTAACCCCTGGAAGGGTCACGAGGCAATCTGACAAATCATATTACGCATGAGAAAAAATCATGGGCAGAGAAATCGTACTGAATGGGGCTGAAAGCGCACCGCCAGCAGGTCATTACTCGCACAGCTGCTCGGCAGGGGGCTTCGTCTGGATCTCGGGGCAATTACCTGTCACCCCGTATGGCGAGATAATTGCCGGCGCACCGTTTGAAGAACAGGTTCGTCAGGTTCTCCGTAATCTGGATGCCTGCCTTGCCGGTGCTGGCATTACTCGTAGAGAACTGGTTTCTGTACGAGTCTTCGTGACGGATATCGGGCTGTGGCCAGAGTTCAATAAGATTTATGCAGAATGGATTGAGGATTACCGTCCCTCACGTGCAGTCGCCGGCGTTTCTGAGCTGCACTACGGTGCCGCCGTCGAAGTAGAAGCTGTCGCGCTGGGCCCGGCAGGCGTCTGATTGATTTTTATGCATCACCAGATATAGCAGGAGCAGTAAGTGAAGTTTATTTCGGAACATGAGAGCGCTGCCCTCATCAATCATGAAATGGCCTATGACGCGATCAGGGAATCCCTGATCGCTGCCAGCAAGTCGGACACCCTGAATTTTCCGGTAGTTCACGGTAAGGGATCAAATAATGTGAACTCTTTCAGCATCAAAGCATCGTCAACCTCGGAGCTTGCCGGACTGAAAGTCGGTTCATACTGGCCGGGGAACCGTGATATTGGGATACCGCGTCACAACTCTTTAATCCTGTTATTCGACCAGGAAACAGGCAAAATAGATGCTGCAATTGAGGCTGGAAAGGTAAATGCATTCCGGACGGCAGCTGCGAATGCCGTAGCTGCTGACGTGCTTGCCAGACCCGATTCAACCGTACTGGCCGTATTTGGTGCAGGACATCAGGCCCGCTATGAATGTGCCGCACTGCTCAAAATCCGCCCAATCCATACCGTTTTTATTGTGGGTCGCAGTCCTGAAGGTGCTCAGGAAATGGCGGATGAGCTCCGGGCGAAGGGCATTACCGTTCACTGCTGTGATGCTGAAAAAGCCTGCCGGGAAGCTGACATCATTGTCACCGCTACGCCTTCACGCAGCCCTCTTTTCCTGGCAGAGTGGGTTCGTCCGGGTACGCACGTAGTGAGTATGGGATCAGACGCTGCGGGTAAGCAAGAATTGCCAGTCGAATTGCTGACTACGTCGCGCCTGTTCTGCGATCTGCCGTCTCAGTCGCGACGCATTGGCGAGTTTCAACATGCCCCTGGAGATACAGCGGTTATTGCAATTGGTGATGTGCTGACCGGCAGAGCAGAGGGACGCACAGTGAATGATGATATCACCATCTTCGACAGTTCAGGCCTGTCGGTGCAGGATCTGTATATTGCAAAGGCGCTTCTTGAGCGATGGGACCTTCATACGGCTGACAGTTAAGTTTCACAATCCCAGGGACGGGAGGAAAGAAACTCTTTCAGGAAGCGAATAAACTGACGAGTACGTGGAGAACGGCCAGCCGCATCGCTGCCAGTCAGCGCGACGACTGGCGCATCAGGCAGATTAAATTCCTGCAACACACGAACCAGTTTGCCACGGTTAAGATGAGGCATTACATCCCACTCAGAACGTACAATTATCCCTCTTCCCGCCAGAGCCCAGTCGGTCACAACCCGGCCTTCGTTGCTGGCAAGCCTGGGATGTATTCGAATGGGATATTCTTCATTGTCACGGTTGAAACGCCATAACGTGACGTCCTCACTATTCTCTCTTAGCGCTATACAGTCATGCTGTCTCAGAACGGAGGGTGAATCGGGTATGCCTTTTTGTTCCAGATAAGCGGGAGAAGCGCACACATACCTCCGGTTGGTTGCCAGCGGGGTGCAGTGCATAGAGGAATCCCTCAGTTCGCCAATGTAGATCACGACATCCCACTGATGAAATGAAGACCAGCTCGGATCGTCGGAAAGCGTAAGTTCTACTTCCAGATGCGGGTACCGGGCTGAGTACTCACCCAGCAGAGGGGCTACGTAGTCAGTGCCAAATCCCAACGGGGCCAGGACGCTTAGTTTCCCGCTGACCTCATGACGGCGGTTTCTGATGATTTCCTGAAGCTCCGCCAGCTCTTCAATGATTCGTTCAGCTCTGGTTTTTACCAGGCAGCCTTCGTCCGTAAGCGTAATAAATCGGGAGGGGCGTTGTATTAATCTTACACCAAGACGCTGTTCAATTCCCTGAAGGCGCTGCGTCACTGAAGGAGGCGTAACGCCAAGATAACGTGCCGCAGCAGCCAGAGTGGGATGGGTGGCTATCGTATAGAAAAAACGCAAGTCATCACTGTTAAGCATTAATCCTGACCTTAATTATATATTTAGATAAGGTTAATTTTAAAATGAATCATCCAGTGAGAACATAGTTTTTCCGCTAACTGGAGTAAAAACATCATGTCTGACCACCATTGGCTGCAGCAAACCGAAACTCCCTTTCTTCTTATCGATGAAGCAAGATATCAACGCAATGTAGACCGTCTGTTCAAACGTGTGGAAGGGCTTGGCAGTAGCGTTCGCCCACACCTCAAAACACTCCGTTCTCCTGAAGCAGCACGTTATCTACTAAGAACAAATGATTCCCCGGCAACCGTATCCACCCTTGCAGAAGCAGAAGGTTTTGCCAAAGCAGGTTATACGAACCTTCTCTATGCGGTCGGTATTGCCCCGCATAAACTCGCACGCGTTGCCAGCCTGATTAACCAGGGCATAAACATACATATTCTGCTGGACAGCCCGGAACAGGCGCTCGCAGTATCCGAATTTGCCCACCGGCACAACGTCACGTTCTCAGTATTTATTGAGGTTGATTGCGATGGCCATCGTGGTGGCCTTCCGCCACGGAGTAATGCGCTCACTGAACTGGCTACGCTTGTTGAAGGCAACGGTGCCGTGCTGACGGGTCTGATGGCCCACGCCGGGGAGTCATACAGCTGCCGGACTGAAGAACAAATTCGTCAGGCAGCACGTAATGAATGTGAAGCAATCAGGACCGCTGCAGAGCGTGTACGAGCACTGGGCATTGCCTGTCCGATACTCAGCGTAGGTGCGACACCAACGGCACACTTTGCAGAAGAACTGGAAGGTATCGCTGAAGTGCGCGCGGGCGTATTTACATGCTTTGACCTGGTGATGAAAAACGTTGGCGTTTGCAGTACGGACGACATTGCCATTTCGGTCGTGGCCTCAGTCATTGGGCATAACCGTGAAAAAAACTGGGTGTTTATTGATGCTGGCTGGATGGCGCTTTCCCGCGACCGTGGTACAGCTGCAGGCCCGGTAGATTACGGTTACGGTCTGGTCTGTGATATCACCGGTAAACCATTCAACGTTTGTGTTACTACCACAAACCAGGAGCACGGTATCATCGCACTACCCGCTGACGGGGGACTTACTCCGGATGATTTCCCTGTAGGTATGCGCGTGAGGATTTTGCCTAATCATGCTTGTGCTGCAGCATCGATGCATCAGGAATATCAGGTGCTTCAAGCCGGGGAAGACGCCCCTGCGGTCTGGCACCGTATTACTGGATGGTAAAACTAACAGTCGCCAAAGCCGCCCCGCGCAAACTGCGCGGGTATTACTTTTTGCGCGATAAAACAGATAAAAGAGTGGAACTAGAGAAGCCTTCCGGATGCTATCTAACTGCATAAATGCAACGAATTACTCTCCCAAGTTGACTGATGTCATTTGTCTGATCTGACGTAAAGCAAATTTCAGGAAGTGTCGCATATTGTGTTCAAGGGCCTCCAGGCATCGGTGTGGTTCGTCCAGATCCGGGATTACCCAAACGCCCGGCAGGCATGCTTCACGGTGCCTCAGGCCCGAAGGCCTCGCCGCGACAGGTTCAGCTGATAGAAGCGTAGTATATCGATACGGCAAAAGTGGAGGTTATGGCGGATAATCCATGGTCAAACGGGCAGAAAGAAAGCGCGCAGCGGATATTTCCACGCGCGCCTTATGCAGTGTCTTACTGAAGATTGCCTGCGGTCAGGCTCTCTTTATCAAAGGCATGGCTGACATCAATATGATTCTGATGCATCGATGTATCGATATTTGAACCCGCCTCCGGATGCGTCTGGCTCTTCTCTGCGGCCATCACGCCGGACGAAAGTGTAGCGGCCAACAGCAGTGCGGTGACTACGCCGATATTTTTCATATTCTGTTCCTTATTTCATCGTGTTGTCGCTGTCGCCTGTTTCTTCCGGCGGCCCGGCAATGTGGCGATTTTATTTCGTCAGCTCAGCGGTCATATGTACGCGGTTATTGAATTGAGCGCTGGTGATTTTGTAAGACGCGCCTTGCTCTGCGGCCTGCGCGGCAATTTTGGCTTCTGCGCGGTCCAGGGTGGAAGCGCTGGCGCTGATGCTCTGAGCAAAAGTACCGAAAGAGATCATAGAGAGTGCGGCAACTGCAACGAAAGTTTTGATGGATTTCATGGTCGTATTCCTTAAGTGTTTTGTCAGTGTTGGAGCGTTGTTGCCCCGATGTGATAAATGATAGGCTGACGGCCGGATGATTAAAATCGAAACAATTTGCTTTCATTGTTCAGTAAATTTGAATAATCATTGTCAAGTATCGCCATCCAGTTTTGTTAAGAAAGCTAAATTACAATTCAGCCTCATTGTCATAACAAATATATAAAAAGTTATTTTTTAACTTTCGATAGATGATTTTCTTGTTTGCTATCATCTGAACTGCAGCAATATAGTTTTTAGGCAGCAATAAGCGCCGGCGTGCGGCAAATAAAAATTATCCACGAATATTTCATTATGATAACTATTAATAAGATCAGTAAAAGCTTCTCCGGTGAAAGAGTGCTAAAAGAGGTCTCGCTCAGTATTCATTCCGGCGAGATTATTTGCATTATTGGCCCCAGCGGCTCAGGGAAAACCACGCTATTACGTACGCTTAATTTCCTGGAGCCTGCCGATAGCGGGCAAATAAGAATAGATGATGTGGCGCTGGATTGCGCAAAAGCGGGCAAAAAGGAGATTGAAAAGCTACGGGCGAAAACCGCCATGGTTTTTCAATCGTGGAATCTCTTTCATAATCTGACCGCACTGCAGAATATTACCGAAGGCCTGATTTACGCTCAAAAGCGCCCGCGTCAGGAGGCGCAGGATATTGCTGAACGACTCTTAAAGCAGGTGGGGTTATTGCATAAAAAAGACAGCTATCCGCATAGTCTCTCCGGCGGCCAAAAGCAGCGTATCGGGATTGCGCGGGCGCTGGCAATTAACCCCGCCGTTCTGCTGCTGGATGAACCGACTTCCGCGCTGGATCCGGAAAAAGTTGGTGAAGTGCTGGAGCTTATTCAGACGATTGCCGCTGCGGGGCAGACGATGATTATCGTGACCCACGAAATGGCGTTCGCCCGCCAGGTCGCTTCCCGGGTGGTATTTATGGAAAACGGCGAAATCGTTGAGCAGGGCCCGGCGGAACAGATATTTGGCGCAGCACAGCAGGGGCGAACCCGGGCGTTTCTGGCGCAACTGCACTATCATGCCTGAGGCTAATGATGAACAATAACCCGCTCTTTAACTGGCAGGATATCGCCGGAATATTGCCGAAACTGCTGGAAAATTTACCCGTGACCCTCGGGATAACGCTGGCCTCACTGCTGCTTGGTTTGACGATCGCGCTGCTGATTGTGCTGCTGCAGTTTAGTCGCTTTAAGCCGCTTAGCGCGGTGGCAAACGGGTATACCGACATTCTGCGTGGCGCCCCCCTGGCGCTGCTGATCCTGCTGTTTTTCTTCGGCGGAAAATTAATTTTGACTGCGCTGGCGCTGCCGCCGCTATGGATTAGCGATACCACCTTTGCGGTGTTGTCTATTTCGGTCAGCATCAGTCCCTATTTTGCAGAAATGATGCGCTCCGCGTGGCGTGCGGTGGATACCGGCCAGAAAGAAGCCATCATCAGCCTCAATATTCCCTGGCATAAGGGAATGCTGCGGATTATTTTTCCCCAGGGGCTCATTATTGCCATTCCCGTTTTTGGTAATCTTTTAATTAACCTCGTGAAGATGACCTCACTGGTCAATATTATTGGTATTGTAGATATTTTTGGCCGTGCACAAAAGATTTCGCAAAATAGCTATGGGTCTAAACAGGTTGCGGCGTTTATTAGTGTTATTATCGTTTACTGGGTGCTGAATAGTATTATTCTCTATTTTACCACTCGTATTGAAAAGAAGTATCAGTTCCTGCTGGAGTGATAGATTAACATGTTTAGCCTGGCATTCATTCGGGACAATTTTACGTTTATTTTAAGCGCGCTGCCGGTCACCCTGGTGATAACGTTATTGTCCTTACTCTTTTCCACCCTGCTGGGCGCGGCGCTGGCGTGGGTGATTATTCGTCAGGTTCCCGGGGTTCAATGGGGGGCGAAGGTATTTCTCTCCTTTAGCCGTTCGGTCCCGGTACTGGTGATGCTGTATTTCTTTTTTTACGTCTGGCCATGGATAGCCGCTGGGCTGTTTGGCGGCCCGCAGGACAATATGTACCACTATAAACTCTCGCCACTGGTGGCGGCGGTCACCGCGCTATCGCTGAT
Organism: Klebsiella variicola; assembly: GCF_000828055.2. Taxonomy (NCBI): domain Bacteria; kingdom Pseudomonadati; phylum Pseudomonadota; class Gammaproteobacteria; order Enterobacterales; family Enterobacteriaceae; genus Klebsiella; species Klebsiella variicola. The sequence continues at coordinate 1,593,681 of NZ_CP010523.2, forward strand.
TTTCAGCGCGTATTTCGCCGAAACCTTTCGCGCAGGCTGGAACGCGGTTGATAAGGGGCAGCGCGAGGCCGCATGGTCAATTGGGCTAAGCGGGTTCACGCAGTTCCGACGCATTATTTTTCCGCAGGCGGCAGTATCCGCACTGCCGAACTTCACCAGCGTGCTGATCGATCTGATTAAAGACACCTCGCTGGTTTACACCATCACCGTTATTGATCTGATGGCGAAAGCCAATATCGCCGCCGCGCGCGGGTTTCATTTTGTCGAAGCCTATTGCGTCGTGCTGGTGATTTATATCGCGCTGTGCCTGGCAATTGCCAGAGCATTGCGCAGTGTAGAACGGTTTCTGCGCGCCCGCTGGCAAGGAAACGTACAAAAGAGTGTTCCACGGTTATCATTTTGGGGAAGGTATTTTGAAAAATAAAATTTTACTGGTGAGTGCGCTGACGTTGGCAATGGGAATTAACGCCGCACAGGCGGTTGAAAAAAGTCCGCACGCGAAGACGATTGAGGTTGTCGTTAACGCTAACGGTTTTCCCTTTAGCTTTGTGGACGATAACAACAATATTACCGGCTACGATGGCGATCTGTTAAAGGTGCTGGACCAGCGGTTAACCGACTATACGTTTCATTTTAATGCGGTCTCGCGCGACGCGATGATCGTCGGCCTGTCGACCGGCGCGTATACCCTTGCGGCGGATCACTTTTATCTCACCAAAGAGCGGGCGGAAAAATATGACCACTCCGGCGAGCCGACCGGGATCAGCGATTTACGCCTGATTGTACGTAACGATGAGAACGATATTCATCAACTCGGCGATCTCGCCAGCGGTAAGAAAAAGCTGGTGCCGATTCACACCTCCGACGCCCGTTATACGGTGATTGAAAACTACAACAAAAAACATCCAGGCCAACAAATTAACCTGCAGCCCAACGGCGAGCAGTCCGCCGCCGATATCTTTAAAGCGGTCGCTTCCGGGGAATACGATACGGCGATTTATCCCATTGGTGCGCTACTGGCGTTAAATAAGGCGCTAAATCTCAATCTGAAAGCTTCGGATTCCGTCGGCCTGTTTCCTAACGTCTATTTGTATAAAAAAAATACCGACCCGCAGTTGATCAAAGCGATTGATGCGCAGTTGGTTGCCCTGAAAAAAGACGGCACGCTCGCTGAGCTCTCACGGAAATGGTACGCCGAAGATGTGTATGCCCTGCCGGGCGCCAGCGACGTCAAAGTGAATACCGACTGGGAATAAACGCATGACGCAAATAAGCTCGGAGCCGGCGCATAACGCCGCCACCTTAAACGATGAGGTGACCCTGGCGCTGCGCGCCATTACTGAAAAACGCGCGGCTACCATCGGTTACCTGTTGGACGAAAGCCGACAACGTCATATCGCGGATGATTTTGCGCGTGAAGCCATACGTCACTATGGCCGCGATATCGGGCATAAGCTGCGTGCGCAAATGCGCGATCGCCAGGATTTGCAGGAGTTTGCCGGGCTGTTTACCCGCGGTCTGGAATCTCAGGTTTATGAGATGGAGCCCGTTAGCGCCAGCCGGGCTGAATTTATCGTCCTGTTTCACTACTGTCCTTACGTTAACTGCTGGCGGCAGCAGGGGCGGGGCGCCAGCGAAATTGAGACGCTATGCGATATCTGCATGGAAGGCGATCATGCGTTAACCGACGCGTTTCCGGGGCTGCGTTTAGAGGTGCAGACCGCGCTGGCTCGCGGTGATGCCGCCTGTCGGCTGCGTTTTTATCAGTCAGAGTCGCATGAGGCGGAATGGCAACCTTAAGTGGGGGCCACGCAACCAGTTTATTAATCAGCCAGAAGCGGCGATTCAGGCACTGAGCGGGCAAAAGCTCACCACGGTTGACGGCGACGTTGACGGACGGATTTATCCCACTGACGGAACGGGGATTCGCGTTGCCGACCCGGCGCGACAAGGCCGGCGCTTCGGTGTTGGTCACGACGAATAGCGTTTTGAATAAGGAGTAAAACTATGGCAAAGGTCCATTTTATTGGTGCCGGACAGATGACGGAGGCGATTATTCGCGCGTCATTAAGCAACGGTACGCTGCGGGCGGACGCGATCTCGCTGGAGGATATCGACAGCGCGCGAATCGAGGCTTTGCACTCCCGCTATCGGTTGTCGGGCGACGGTGGCTTAAGCGAGGCCTCTTTGCTGGTGCTGGGGATCCGTCCGCAGGACGATCTGGCGGCGGTGGCGAGCCGCGTGCGCGCCCAGCTAAACGGCTCGACGACGGTGGTTTCTCTGATCGCGGGAGTGACCCTGGAAAAGCTGGCCTCCCTGTTTGGTGAGACAACGCCGATTGCCAGGACGATCCCCAATACCCTGACCGATACCGGATTTGGCTATAGCGGCGTAACCTTAAACGCCCACGCCAGCGCGGCTGAGATCGAGCCGTTTCTGCGCGGTTTTGGCAAAGTGCTGTATTTGCCAGAGCGGTTGATCGATGTCTTTACCGGTTTTGGCGTCGCGGGGCCTAACTATATTTACTACTTTATTGAGTCGCTTACCGATGCCGGCGTACTGGCGGGGCTGTCGCGGCCTCAGGCGACGGAGGTGGTGCTGGAGAACCTCCTCGGCGCGGTCGAGATGCTGCGCCAAAGCCAGAAGCATCCGCGTCAGCTTCTGGATATCAATAATTCACCGGCGGGAGTCGGGATCCACGCTCTGTATGAGCTGAACAACAGTGACTTTGCCGCAGGCCTTCAGCGCAGCGTACTGGCGGCGGTCAGGCGTACCCGTGAACTGGGACAGCGCTAAACCCCTTCTTCCCGCCACTGGCCGTGCAGCACCCGGCGCTTTTCCGGCGATGCGCTTAAAGGCACGGCTTAAGGCTGCATGAGAACGGTCGCCCAGCCGGATCGCTAACGTCGTCTATTAATCCACGGGGAGCAGGACAAGTTCAGGCATTGGTCATTCGACATGCCAGGGGGAATATGCCTGAAGATCCCGTTTAAATTCGACGGAAAACAGGCAACAAAAAACCCGCAAACTCGGAGAGAGTGCGGGTTTCTGTAGGGTTACCGGTCGTTAACAAAACTTACCGGTGAATGATTTGGTCGGCACGAGAGGATTTGAACCTCCGACCCCCGACACCCCATGACGGTGCGCTACCAGGCTGCGCTACGTGCCGACGCGTGGGGAACAATATTACCCGTTCCCCGAGCGAATGCAAGCGGGTCGCGCGCGATTGATTCATAATTAATCAATCAGTTAGCGATAAAGCGTTTTTCGTCAGTCAGGACCTGCAGCAACAGGCTGAGCTGCGGTTTCTGATCTTTAATTTTCTCGCCGTCGCGGCTCCAGGTGGTATAGGTGCCGTTATGGTTGAGGACCACGGTGATGGTCGGGGTGGTAATGGCCAGCGTATCGCCGTTGGCCGCGGTGACCCAGTTCCGACGTCGTGCGGCGCTGAACAGATCTTCACCCTGCGAGTACTCATTGGCTGGCGTCGAAACGTGGAGCAGGCGCTGCATCAGCGTGGTCATTACATCTTTGTTATCGGTCAGCGTGGCAATTTCCTGCGCCGGCGTGCCCGGCCAGTGAATAACCAGCGGCACCTGCAACTGCTCGCGCGACCAGTCGAACGAGTCGTGTTTGACGTTAAGCGGCTTGCCGTGGCCGCCAGTGATAATCACCACCGTGTTGTCGAGCTTGCCGGCTGCGCGTAGCGCGGTCAGCACCCGATCAATTTGGGCGTCAACATCACCTGCCGCCTTGCTGTAACGGCGGACAAAGCCCTGTTGCTGCGTGTCGTCGAGGGTGGTGCCGTTGAGCGAGATCCACGAGAACCAGCGATTCTCATCCTGCGCGTAACGGTCCAGCCAGCCGATCCACTGATTGGCCGTCTGTTCGTCGCTCTGAGTCTTCGCGCTCGGTAGCGAGAAGTCGGAGAGCAGCGCCTGGCGATAGAGCGGGCTGCTAAACCCATCGGAGGAGAACAGGCCCAGCTGGTAGCCCTGCTGGTTGAGGGCGGTGATCAACGCGGCGGGAATACGCGCCGAGAGGACACCGTCCATATAGCCTGGTGAAATACCGTAGAACAGGCCAAACAGGCCGCTGTCGGCGGTATTACCCGAACTCATATGCTGGGTAAAATTGACGTTCTCTTTGGCGAACGCCGCCAGCGCCGGCATGGTCTTTTCAAACCGCGAATAGTTCAGGTTGTCGACGGTGATCAGCAGCACGTTGTAGCCCGCGCCGAGATCACGGTAGCGCAGGTTGCTGAGCGGATACTGGACCGATACCGCCTCCGGCGCCCCTTGCTCCACCAGACGACGCTGATAATCCTGGGCGTCGAGCAGGCCATGTTTCTCGAGGAAACGGCGGGCGGTCATCGGATAAGAGAGCGGCAGATTCGCCCGCTGCATCGTGATCGGGCGATAGAAGTTGGCATCCGCCCAGATATAGACCAGGTGGCTGCTGATAAACGACAGAAAGAAGAACCAGGCGACCGGGCGGGCGTAATGACGGCGGCGCGTCAGGCTGCGCAGTTTCTGCCAGCTCCAGGTGGCGAAGAGCATTTCAATCAAAAAGATGACCGGGACGCTGATAAACATCAGCTGCCAGTCGCGCGCCATCTCATTCTGGTCAGGGTTGATGACCAGCTCCCAGACGACCGGGTTTAAGTGAAGATGGAAGCGGGTGAAGACCTCGCTATCTATCAGCAGCAGCGTCATCCCGGCGGTGGCAAGGATCACCGACAGGAAGCGCATCAGGCGCTGCGAGACCACGATAAAGGTCAACGGGAAGAGGATCAGCACATAGCTGGTAAACACCAGGAAGCTGAAGTGTCCGACGAGACTGACGTACGAAAAAAGCCGTCCGGCAAGCGTCGTCGGCCAGTCGGCGACAAAAAGATAGCGGCTGCCGAGCACCATGGCCAACAACATGTTGAACAGGGCGAACCAGTGCCCCCAGCTGACCATCTGGGAGACTTTTTCTCGGTAGGGCTGACGTAGAGTCACCATATACTGTTGCTGTTATCCTTAATGCGCCGGATCGTCGTTAATGGAAGACTGCAAAGCCTGCGCGAAAGAACGGGCGATGGCCTGACGCTGCGCCGGCGCGACGCTACTGTTGATCAGGTTGGTCACCATATTGCCTAACACCATCAGTGAAAGGTCAACCGGGGCTTTGTGTGATTCCAGGACGTTCGTTAGCTCGCTGAGCAACTGTTCGACCTGTTGATCGCTATAGCGGGAAATTTGCGGCATAAACTCAAAATCTGTTTGTTCGTGAAAGGGCAACATATTACCGTAGCAGCAGCTTTTTTTCCGCATTTTTTCGCCGCGACGCAAAAGCGCACCGATCGTCGGTAACAACGTCGAAATGTGTGGCGCCAGTTGCGTCGGCAACCCGGCGGTGGTTGAATACCGCCCGGTCTAAAAGGAGAGTTTAACATGAGTCTGGATATCGACCAGATTGCCCTGCATCAGTTAATCAAACGTGATGAACAAAATCTGGAGCTGGTGCTGCGCGAGTCACTGCTGGAGCCGAATGCGACGGTCGTCGAGATGATGGCTGAACTGCACCGGGTCTATAGCGCCAAAAGCAAAGCCTATGGCCTGTTCAATGAAGAGAGTGAACTGGCGCAGGCGCTGCGTCTGCAGCGTCAGGGGGAAGAAGAGTTTCTGGCGTTCAGCCGCGCGGCGACTGGTCGTCTGCGCGATGAACTGGCGAAATACCCGTTCGCCGAAGGGGGCATTGTCCTCTTCTGCCAGTATCGTTACCTGGCGGTCGAGTATCTGCTGGTGGCGGTGCTCAATAACCTGAGCAGTATGCGCGTCAACGAGGAGCTGGATATCCGCTCGACCCATTACCTGGATATTAACCATGCTGATATCGTCGCGCGCATCGATTTAACCGAGTGGGAAACCAACCCGGAGTCGACCCGCTATCTGACCTTCCTGAAAGGGCGGGTAGGGCGCAAAGTGGCCGATTTCTTTATGGATTTCCTCGGCGCCAGCGAAGGGCTTAACGCCAAAGCGCAGAACCGCGGCCTGCTGCAGGCGGTGGATGACTTCGCCGCCGATGCTCAGCTTGATAAATCCGAGCGACAGAATGTGCGTCAGCAGGTCTACGCGTACTGTAACGAACAGCTGCAGGCCGGGGAAGAGATTGAGCTGGAGTCACTGTCCAAAGAGCTCGCCGGCGTCAGCGAAAAGAGCTTCCAGGAATTCACTGCCGCGCAGGGCTATGAGCTGGAAGAGAGCTTCCCGGCGGATCGCAGCACCTTACGCCAGCTGACCAAGTTTGCCGGCAGCGGCGGCGGATTGACCATTAACTTCGACGCCATGCTGTTAGGTGAACGCGTATTCTGGGATCCCGCCACCGATACCCTGACCATTAAGGGCACCCCGCCGAACCTGCGCGACCAGCTGCAGCGCCGGACGTCCGGCGGCAATTAAGCCCCATGCCCTGTCGGCGCTATCGCTGAACGGGGATGATCTCCACGCCGCACTGCACCAGCTGCTGGCGCAGCGCGGCGTCGGGTTCACCGTCGACGATAAGCGTACTGGCGAGGCTCAGTTCGCCGATGGCAAAGGCTGACGCGGCGTTGAGCTTCTCCCGGGACGCCATCACCACGGTTTCCGCCGCTCTGGCCGCCAGTGCGCGTTTGATGCCCGCTTCTTCATAATCACCGGTAGTGAAACCTGCCCGCGGGTGGATGCCGGTCACCCCCATAAAGAACAGATCGGCATTGATCCGCGCCATACCCGCCAGCGTCTCGGCGCCCACAGCGACGACCGAATGTTTAAACACTTTGCCCCCGAGCAGGATCACCTCGATTCGCGGGTGGTCCACCAGCGCCACGGCGATGCCGGGGCTGTGGGTGACCACCGTACAGTTCAGTTCCGCAGGTAAAAAGCCGATCATTGCTGCAGTGGTGGTGCCGCCATCGACAATCACCACCTGTCCAGGCTGGATCAGCGCAGCGGCGGCGCGGGCGACCGCCTGCTTGGAGGCGATCTGCACGCTTTTGCGCGTTTCAATAGGCGCAATAGCGGCAGAAACCGGCAGTGCGCCGCCGTGGACCCGCTGCAGTTTTCCTTCCGCCGCCAGCTCGCGCAGATCGCGGCGAATGGAGTCCTCGGATACGTTGAACCGCTGGCTTAGCTCCCCGGACATCACCTGTTTTTCCTCGGTGAGGATCTGGAGGATCTGCTGTTTTCTCTGACTGGCGAGCATGATTTTTCCTTCACGAATGATCTTGTTTGTGCCTGATTATGCATGTTATGGTGCCGGCTGTCATCTCAAAGGGGATATAACATGCAAACTCACGCACCGCACGTCCGCCACGTTCGCGAGACGCTGCTCTCTGACAATTGGTACACCCTGAAAAAATATACTTTTGAACTGCTGCGCCGGGACGGCCGCTGGCAGGAGCAGAGCCGGGAAGCCTATGACCGCGGCAACGGCGCGGTCATTTTACTCTATAACCGTGAGAAGCGGACGGTGGTCCTGACGCGCCAGTTCCGATTTCCGGTATTTACCCACGGTCACGATGGGTATCTGATTGAGGCTGCCGCCGGGCTGCTGGATAACGCCTCGCCGGAGGCGCGGATCGTTGCCGAAGCGGAAGAGGAGACCGGCTTTCGCGTGACGCGGGTCGAACCCGTCTTCACTGTCTTTATGAGTCCAGGCTCCGTGACCGAGAAGCTCTACTTTTTTATCGCGGAATATCAGGCCGATGACCGTCGGGGCGACGGCGGCGGGTTGGCGGCAGAAGGTGAGGATATTGAAGTGCTGGAGTGGCCGCTGGCGCGGGCGCTGCAGGCTATTCGCGATGGCGAGATCATGGATGCGAAAACGATAATGCTGTTGCAGCATCTGGCGCTGAATGCCGATACGCTCCTCGCCAGCTAAGCGGCAAGGAGCAGGGGAGATTAGCGCAATTCGCGGGCAATGGCGCTGTACATCAGCGCCGCTTCCAGCGGCTGGGCGTTGAAGGACGGTTCCGCCTGCGGCCAGGTCGACCACTGGACGATCACCAGATGTTCCGCGCGGTTCACCATGATCACCTGGCCATAGATCCCCAGCGCCCACAGCGAGCCCTGCAGTCCTTCCTGCGGCGTCGGCTGTACGTGTTGCGCATTGGCCGGAATGGCGTTGTTCCACCACTGATAGCCGTAGATACCTTGCGGATGCGCTGCTGAAACCGAGTTCAGCGCTTTTGTCCAGCTTGCGGCCTGGTCGAACCAGCCAGCGGGCACCAGCTGTTTGCCGTTGCTTAACCGACCATCGCGGGCGACAAACTCGCCAAAGCGGCCCCAGTCTTCGAGGGTGGCGTTAAAGCCGTGGGCGCCAACATCATGCTTCCCTTGCTGATAAGCATGCCATACGCCATCGTGGGCCATACCCGCAGGCTGCCACAGCGACTGCTCAAGCCAGGCGGCCAGCGACATACCGGTCGCGCGTTCCAGCACATCGCCCAGCAACCAGGCGCCGCCGGAAGAGTAGGACCACTGCTCGCCTGCCGGGTGTTTACGCGACAGCGTCGACACAATTTTACGTACGCAGTCATAGGCGCCGGGCTGTGCTTCACATTGGGTCAGGCGGGCAAAGTGCGACTGCGGGTTGGTGTAATCTTCATTCCAGTCCACGCCGCTGGTATGTTGAATGAGTTGCTTGAGTGTCACGCCGTCCCAGGCGGTGCCTTTCAGTTCGGGTTCGTAAACGGTGATCAGGTCATCGAGGGAGTGGATTTTCCCCTGCTGAATGGCGATGCCCACCAGCGTCGAAACCACCGATTTCCCCACCGAGCGAGAGGTCCACAGCGTGGTATCGGTGTTGCCGTTGCCAAGGTATTTCCAGGCGACTTTGCCATCTTTTAGCACCAGCATGCCGCTGACGTTCTCGCGCTTCAGGTAATCCTGTAGCGTCCAGGTGTGGCCGTTGAGGGTATAGCTGGCGTGGGTCAGTGGCTTTTCAGCACGCTCCAGCGGGACCGCTGCGCCGTGGCGGAAGACGTCTCCGGCATAATTGCGATAGTCGTTACGAAAGCCAACGACGCGTGACGCCTGATCCCAGGTGAGCATGTCTTTGGCCGCGGGTAGCGTTTGGTCGTAAGGGGTGGGGCAGACATCCAGCGTCAGGTCGCCGCAGTTTTGCGCCATCGCCGCCGCCGGCAGTGCCGCCAAAATTAACGCCAGAGCCAGTGGTTTTTTTATCATTTTTATTTCCTCGTTTGCCATAGATTCGCTGCGCAGTATATAAATCGGCTCGCGAAGGCTAAAATCAGCATAGGGGGGATTTTCCCCCGCAAGGGAGAGAGGGATGAAAACCCTGCAGTATTCTTTCGCACAGATTGAGGCCTTCGCCACCATCGCCGAAACTGGCAGCCTGTCGCAGGCGGCCATTCGTTTAGCTAAAGACCGGACCACGCTTCGCGATCTGCTGGACTATCTGGAAGATGCGCTGGGCTACCGGCTGTTCAGCCGTGAAGGGCGTAGCCTGACGCTAACCGCCGAAGGCGAGCAGCTTTTTCGCCAGGCACACCTGCTGTTGCGTCAGGCGCAGGCTTTCGAGTCTTTTGCGCAAACGCTGCCGCAAACGGCCTGGCAGGCGTTACGTCTGGTGTACGATCCCTTCGTGCCGCGTGAATTTCTCTGTTTGCTGGCTGATACGCTTGCCCGGCGGCAGATCCGTTTAAGCTGCTGGAGCGCCTCGCGGCGCGAAGCCGAGCAGGCGCTGAGCGAGGGCATCGCGGATATGGCCATTTGCCAGGCTAATAATCGTACGCTGGGCAGCGAAATGGAGTGGCGGGCGCTGGGCACCGTTGATTTACGTTTTTACGCCGCGCAAGGATTGTTTACTGACGCCGCACGGCCGCTGACATTGCTGAATTTATCACTAACGCCACAGCTGGTGATGCACCGGCGCAGTGACGATCAGATCGCCCGCCGGCTACAGATATCCGGCCATACGCTGTATATGAATGAAATCGCGCTGCTGCGCCATGCGATGGAGCAGGGGATGGGCTGGGGGTTTTTACCGGAACATTTACGGCCAGGCGAGTGGCAGGGGGTTGCTGAAATAGCTACCGAGGTCGGCAGTCAGGGACTGAACGTGACCATGGTGATGCTCTGGCTGCCCGGCATGAATAAGCACCGGATGCTGAGCGACCTCGTGGACGAGGCGCCGGAACTTTGGCGGCGCCGATAACAAAACGCCCCGGGTCAGAAGACACCAGGGCGTTTGCCATACAACTTGCTATCGGCGATTACGCGCGAACGAAGTCGATGTGGGTCAGTTTCGGCTTGAACGCGTGACGCTGAACAGCCTGAACTTTAACTTTCTCTTCTTTGCCATCGATAACGAGGGTCACAACTTCGCCGTAAAATTCAGCTTTATCCTGCATGTTCCACAGTTTGTCGTGATCCAGTTCGATAGCAACCGGAGCAGCTTCGCCACCGTAGATGATTGCCGGGAACTTGTTAGCTGCGCGCAGGCGGCGGCTCGCACCCTTACCCTGCTCTTTACGTACTTCTGCGTTGATAGTAAACATTGATGTCTCTCTATATATAAAGCCTGCAACAGGCGACCCAGCTGCAGGCAGATTATCTGCTTTGCGAATGCAAAAGCGGGCGGCATTATAGCCGCCAATCGGCACAGCGGCAATCAAAACCTCAGTTTTTGGCGGATTAACGCAGCTCATTGGCGCGACGGAAACGGCCCTGATAATCGAAAACTTTTTCCCGCACCTGCCAGTATTGCCCCTTCATTCGGGCGACGACAAAGTCAGGATGGCGCAGCAGCGCCTGCTGGGCAATGATATCCGCCGGGGTTATCCAGCGTAACGGCACGCCCGGCGTACGGGTATGCGGGCGGATAAACAACTGCTCAAAGGCGGTACGCTGGGCGGGCGTTTGCAGACGGAAGCGCTCACTCACGTCGGCGCCGTCCTCATCATAGTAGGTGATTTTCAGCCACGGGCCTTTCTCGTCGCTACCGTGCTGCATAGCCATGCCGCTGCAGCGCAGCACCAGCGCGTCCTTTAGCTTCAGCGCCGCCTTCAGCATATCGTCCGGGTCGACCAAAATCGTGTCGCACTCGCGGCAGCGGCGGGCGGCGATATCGTTTTCCGCGTTGCACTGCGGGCAGTTTTTGAAGCGAAAGCGGAAGTCGCACTGTTCGCGGTGGCCGTCATCATCTTCAAACCAGCCCTGGCAGCGGCGGCCAAAATGCTCAATCAAGGTGCCGTCGGCGGTGGTTTTGCCCCAGAAGGTGTTGGCGAAACCACAGGCCGGGCAGAAGACCTGCACCGGCACGTTGTCGCTTTTCCCCTTCGGCGTCCCCACTTCCGGGGCGTACAGGTCATGCGGGTTGCCGGCGTAGTCGAGGATCAGGCAGTCGGTTTTGCCCGGCGCCAGGCGCAGGCCGCGGCCAACGATCTGTTGGTAAAGACTCACCGACTCGGTGGGGCGGAGGATGGCGATCAGGTCAACGTGCGGGGCGTCGAAGCCGGTAGTCAACACCGCGACGTTCACCAGATAGCGATACTCCTGCGCTTTAAACGCCTCGATAATGCGATCCCGCTCTGGTCCAGGCGTTTCCCCGGTGATCAGCGCGGCTTGCGCCGCCGGCAGCAGACCGGTTACTTCCCGGGCGTGTTCCACGGTGGCGGCGAAGATCATCACCCCTTTACGGCTTTCGGCGAACTCCACGATCTGGCTGACGATATGCGGTGTTATGCGCTGCTGTTTTTTCAGTTCGTGGTTAAGATCGGCTTCGCTGAACAGGCCGTTGCTTTGCGCCTGCAGACGGCTGAAATCGTACTGCACCACCGGCATATCAAGGCGTTCCGGCGGCGTCAGGTAGCCGTGCTTAATCATATAGCGCAGCGGCAGCTCATAGATGCAGTCGCGAAACAGTGCTTTCTCATCGCCACGTACCATGCCGTGGTAGTGAAACTGATAGATCCAACCCTTGCCGAGGCGGAACGGGGTAGCCGTCAGGCCGAGCAGCCGGAGCTGAGGATTCACCTGCCGCAGGTGGCTTATGATCTGTTGATACTGGCTGTCGTCGTCATCGCTGATACGGTGGCATTCATCGACGATGAGCAGCGAAAATTCACTGTGAAACTGATCGAGGTTGCGCGCCACCGACTGCACGCTGCCGAACACCACTTTGCCGTGGCTTTCTTTACGCTGCAGACCAGCGGCAAAGATATCCGCCTCGAGGCCAAGGGCGCAGTATTTCGCATGGTTCTGCGCCACCAGCTCTTTGACGTGGGCCAGCACCAGCACGCGGCCGCGGGCCAGCCGGGCAAGCTCGGCAATCACCAGGCTTTTGCCCGCGCCGGTGGGCAGGACAATGGTCGCCGGCTCGGTATGGCGACGAAACCAGGCGAGGGTGGCATCGACGGCTTCTTGTTGGTAGGGGCGTAATGTAAAAGTCATGAATTCACGGGGCTAATTAACTCGCGAATAGTATGCCATGAATCTTTTCCCTTGAGTGGTGTTAAGAGCCCGTTATACTAGCCAGTGAAATTCTTCTTTTTCGGGCGAGTTGCCCGCTCCAGCACTATTACAGGCTAAAAAAATTCATGCGACTTGATAAGTTTATCGCTCAGCAGCTTGGCGTCAGCCGGGCTATTGCCGGGCGTGAAATCCGCGGCAGCCGTGTTACCGTGGACGGCGACATTGTGAAAGATGCCTCTTTTAAGCTCCAGCCAGAGCACGAGGTGGAATATGATGGCAATACGCTGACCCAGCAGAACGGCCCCCGTTATTTTATGCTGAACAAGCCGCAGGGTTACGTCTGTTCCACCGACGATCCCGATCATCCGACTATCCTTTATTTCCTCGATGAGCCGGTGGCGCACAAGCTGCACGCCGCCGGGCGCCTGGATATCGACACCACCGGGCTGGTGCTGATGACCGATGACGGCCAGTGGTCGCACCGCATTACCTCGCCGCGCCACCATTGTGAAAAAACCTATCTGGTGGAGCTGGAAAGCCCGCTGGCGGAAGGGACCGCAGAGCTGTTTGCCAAAGGCGTCCAGTTGCACAATGAAAAAGATCTCACTAAGCCGGCAGTGCTGGAAGTGATCACCCCGACCGAAGTGCGCCTGACCATCAGCGAAGGGCGCTACCATCAGGTGAAACGCATGTTCGCCGCCGTGGGCAACCATGTGGTTGGCCTGCACCGGGAGCGCATCGGCGATATCCTGCTGGATGACGCGCTGGCGCCGGGTGAATATCGTCCGCTGACGGAAACGGAAATCGCCAGCGTAGGCGCCCCGCAGGCACGGAGTAAAACGTGACAGTGAAGCAGAATTCTTCTCTGGGAATTGTGTTTATCCTCGGCCTGCTGGCCATGCTGATGCCGCTGTCGATCGATATGTATCTTCCGGCGCTGCCGGTGATCGCCGCCCAGTACAACGTCCCGGACGGCAGCGCGCAGATGACGCTCAGCACCTATATCCTGGGCTTTGCGCTGGGTCAGCTGCTGTACGGGCCGATGGCAGACAGCCTTGGTCGCAAGCCGGTGATCCTCGGCGGGACGCTGGTGTTCGCCGCGGCGGCGGTGGCCTGCGCCCTTTCGCAGACCATCGATATGCTCATTGTCATGCGTTTCTTCCACGGTCTGGCGGCCGCGGCCGCCAGCGTGGTGATCAACGCCCTTATGCGCGATATCTATCCGAAAGATGAGTTTTCACGGATGATGTCGTTTGTCATGCTGGTGACGACCATTGCGCCGCTGGTGGCGCCGATGGTCGGCGGGGCGGTGCTGGTCTGGTTTAGCTGGCATGCCATCTTCTGGATCCTCGCGCTGGTGGCCCTGCTCGCCTCGCTGATGATCGGCCTGTTTATCCGCGAAACGCTGCCAGCTGACAGGCGTCAGCCGTTCCATCTGCGCACCACGCTGGGTAATTTTGCCATCCTGTTCCGTCACAAGCGGGTGCTGAGCTATATGCTGGCGAGCGGCTTTAGCTTCGCCGGCATGTTCTCTTTCCTCAGTGCCGGGCCTTTCGTCTATATCAATATTAACCACGTTGCGCCTCAGCACTTTGGTTACTATTTTGCGCTGAACATTGTTTTCCTGTTCCTGATGACCATGTTCAACAGCCGGTTTGTGCGGCGGGTGGGGGCGTTGCGCATGTTCCGGGCCGGGCTGTGGATCCAGTTTGCCATGGCGGTATGGATGGTGGTTTGCGCGCTGCTGGACGTCGGCTTCTGGTCGCTGGTGATCGGCGTGGCGGCCTTTGTCGGCTGCGTATCGATGGTGTCGTCTAACGCCATGGCGGTGATCCTCGATGAGTTTCCGCATATGGCCGGCACCGCTTCGTCACTGGCCGGAACGTTTCGTTTTGGTATCGGGGCGATCATTGGCGCGCTGCTGTCGATGGCGACGTTTACCACCGCCTGGCCAATGCTGATCTCTATTGCCTTCTGCGCAACCTGTTCTATTTTCTTCTCGCTTTACGCTTCCCGTCGGCGAAAAATCGCACACTAGGTCACATTTTCAGGGGCGAAATCGCCCCTTTCTTGATACATGTCAACCAGAATGAGCTTCAGGGTTCTGCGATTTGTTTCCTTTATGTAAAATCAATTAGTGTAAAAAGTCGCATTGTTGCGATAAAAAAGTTGTTTTGGATCACAGAAACGGGTACATATAGCGCCAATCGGCTCGCCGGGTATAAAAATAACGCGCTGGATTATAAGTGCTTAGCCCTGGCCCGCCGCGGCTGTAAACGTTTTCTGCGTCAAGGCAGGACTATTTGTCAACAGTGTGTTAATATTGATGTAAATTTATTGTGAAGCCTTTTGCTTCCGGGGAAACCACGTGAATACACAACAACTCTCTATCGTACACCGTCTGCCGCAGAGCTATCGCTGGCTGGCCGGTTTTGCGGGTTCCAGAGTTGAACCGATTCCGCAAAACGGCGCGCAGAACGAGAACAGTCTCGTTGCCCTGAAGTTGCTGAGTCCGGACGGTGAGAAAGCCTGGCCGGTTATGCATAAGCTCAGCCAGGCGTTAAGCGACATCGAAGTCGACTGTTCAGTCCTTGAGTGCGAAGGCGAACCGTGCCTGTTCGTTAACCTGCAGGATGAATTCGCCGCCACCTGTCGTCTGAAAAATTTTGGCGTGGCCATCGCCGAGCCCTTCTCCGGCAACAACCCCTTCTGACCGTCAGCTCAGCGCCAGCAGCTGGCGGGTATACTCGTGCCGGGGTGCGCTGAAGACGGACTGGCACTCGCCCTGTTCAACCACCTCTCCCTGACGCAGCACCATCACCTGATGACACAGCGCCCGCACCACGCGTAAATCATGACTGATAAAAATATAGGCCAGCTGATGCTTTTGCTGTAATGCTTTCAGCAGATTCAGGATCTGCGCCTGAACGGTTTTGTCCAGCGATGAGGTCGGCTCGTCGAGGACGATCAGCTGCGGCTTGACGATCAACGCTCTGGCGATGGCGATACGCTGCCGCTGGCCACCGGAGAACGCCGCCGGGTAGCGCTGGCGGCTGGCCGGGTCGAGCCCAACCTCCTGCATGGCAAGGATCACTGCCTGTTCGCGTTCGGCTGCCGTCAGCGTCGGCTGGTGGACGCGCAAGCCTTCCTCAATGATCTGCTGCGCCGTCAGGCGCGGATTGAGCGACGAGTTCGGATCCTGAAAAACTACCTGCATTTGTCGGCGCAGCGGCAGCAGCTGTCGACGGTTACGCCCCTGAATCGGCTGGCCGGCAAAGGTTATCCTGCCCTCGGATGAGATCAGGCGCAGCAGCGCCAGACCGGTGGTGCTTTTTCCCGATCCCGATTCGCCCACCAGGCCCAGCGTCTCGCCGGCGCGTAGCTGAAAACTGAGGCTGTTGACCACCCGATGGTGATCGACCACCCGGCGCAGGATCCCTTTGCGAACAGGAAATGCCACGTTTAAATCATCCGCCTGCAGCAGCACCGGGGCATCGACGGCCAGCGGCACCGGCTCACCGTCTGGTTCGCTATCCAGCAGGCGTTGGGTGTAGGGATGCGCCGGCGCGCTGAACAGCGCCCGACAGTCATTTTGTTCCACACAGCGGCCGTTCTGCATCACCGCTACTCGGTCAGCCAGCTGACGGACAATGCTCAGGTTATGGGTGATAAACAGCAACCCCATGTTCAGCTCCCGCTTTAGCTCGCGCAGCAGCTGCAGGATCTGCGCCTGCACTGACACGTCCAGGGCGGTGGTCGGTTCGTCGGCGATCAGCAACTCCGGGCGCGTCAGCAGCGCCATGGCGATCATCACCCGCTGGCGCTCGCCGCCGGAGAGCTGATGCGGATAGTCCGCCAGACGCCGCGGCGCCTGACGGATCCCGACGCGCTCCAGGCAGTCGAGGATCTCCCCGCGCGCCGCCTCTTTGCGCATTCCCCGGTGTAACGACAGCACCTCATAGAGCTGTTTTTCCAGGGTATGCAGGGGGTTGAGCGACACCATTGGCTCCTGAAAGATCATCGCGATCCGGTTGCCGCGCACGCCGCGCAGGGTCGACTCCTCAGCATGCAGCAGCGACTGGCCATGAAAGCGGATATCGCCGCTGGGGTAGCTGGCCGGCGGGGTGGGGAGCAGTCGCAGCACCGACAGCGCGGAGATGCTTTTTCCTGAGCCGGATTCGCCCACCAGCGCCAGCGTCTCACCAACTGCCACCTCGAGCGACAGATTGTGCACCACGGTCTGCGTCTCGCCCTGCTGGCGAAAGGCAATAGAGAGATTGTCGATAGCTAACAGCGGGTGGGTCATATTACACCGCCTTACTCGGGTCAAAGGCGTCGCGAACCGCTTCACCAATAAAAATCAGTAGCGTCAGCAGTACGGCGACGGAGAGAAACGCGGCAATGCCCAGCCAGGGCGCCTGCAGGTTGTTTTTTCCCTGCAGCAGCAGCTCGCCGAGAGAGGGGGAGCCAAGCGGCAGACCGAAGCCGAGAAAATCCAGCGACGTCAGGGTGGTAATGGAGCTGCACAAGATAAAAGGCAGGAAGGTGAGGGTCGCCACCATTGCGTTAGGCAACATATGCCGCAGGATGATCTGCCGGTCGCTGACCCCGAGCGCCTGCGCCGCCCGGATGTAGTCGTAGTTGCGGGTGCGAAGAAATTCAGCGCGCACCACGCCCACCAGCGTCATCCAGCCAAAAAGGACGGTGATCGCCAGCAACCACCAGAAGCCCGGCTGCACGACGCTGGAGAGCAGGATGATCAGAAACAGGGTCGGCATCCCGGACCAGACTTCGATAAAGCGCTGGCCCCAGAGGTCGATTTTGCCGCCATAGTAACCCTGTATCGCCCCGGCCAGCACTCCCAGCACGCTGGAGAACAGCGTCAGCAGCAGACCGAAGAGCACCGAGATGCGCGTACCATAGAGGATCCGCGCCAGCACATCGCCGCCGTTGGCGTCGGTGCCAAGCCAGTTGCTGGCCGAGGGCGGTGATGGAAAGGGGACGGTGCTGGCAAAATTAATCGTCGTGGCGCCGAAGCGCACCGGCGGCCATAGCGCCCAGCCGTGGGTGGACAGCTGGTGCTGCAGCCAGGGATCCTGATAGTCGGCGGCGGTAGCGAACGCGCCGCCAAAGGTTTGCTCGGTGTAGTTTTTTAACACCGGAACATACAGCTGGCCCCGGTACTGCACCAGCAGCGGACGATCGTTGGCCAGCAGCTCGGCGCCGAGGCTGCAGAAGAAGAGAATTAAAAACAGCCACAGCGACCAGTAGCCGCGACGGTTGTGACGAAAGCGCGCCCAGCGGGCCTGATTAACGGGACTGAAGAAAGACATTAGCGGCCCTCAAAATCAATGCGCGGGTCGACCAGCGTATAGCTGATATCGCTGACGATATTCAGCAGCAGGCCAATCAGAGTGAAAATATAGAGCGTGCCGAACATCACCGGATAGTCGCGGGAGACCGTCGCTTCATAGCCCAGCAGACCCAGGCCGTTCAGCGAGAACATCACTTCGATCAGCAGCGAACCGGTAAAGAACATACTAATAAAGGTGGCCGGGAAGCCGGCGATCACCAGCAGCATGGCGTTGCGGAACACATGTCCCCAGAGGATCTGTTTCTCACCGACGCCTTTGGCGCGGGCGGTGACCACATACTGTTTGCGGATCTCATCGAGGAAGCTGTTTTTGGTCAGCATGGTCAGGGCGGCAAAGCCGCCGATCACCGTCGCCAGCACCGGCAGGGTGATGTGCCACAGGTAATCGAGGATCTTCTGATACCAGGGAAGGGTGTCGAAGTTCGGTGAGACCAGACCGCGCAGCGGGAAGAGGTCGAAATAGCTGCCGCCGGCAAAAATCACGATCAGCAGGATGGCGAACAGAAAGGCGGGGATCGCATAGCCAATAATAATCAGCGTGCTGCTCCAGATGTCAAAGCGGCTGCCGTTGCTGACCGCTTTGCGAATACCCAGCGGAATGGAAACCAGGTAGATAATCAGCGTACTCCACAGTCCGAGGCTCACCGAGACCGGCAGGCTGTCTTTAATCAGCTGCAGTACTGAGGCGCTGCGAAACAGGCTGTCGCCAAAATCAAAGCGCAGATAATCGCCCAGCATCTTCAGGTAACGCTCGTGCAGCGGCTTGTCAAAGCCGTAGCGGTGGGTGATCTCGGCGATGACTTCCGGATCAAGGCCCCGCCCACCGCGATAGTGCCCCTCGCTGATGTTCCCTGCGCCGGTTCGGGCATGGCTGGCGCCCATCCCGCCGTCGCCGGCACCCGGCATCCCGCCGTGCTGACCAAATTCGATGGCGGCGATGGCCTGATCGACCGGGCCGCCGGGTGCGATTTGCACAATAAAAAAGTTAATGGTGATGATGGCCCACAGGGTGGGGATCACTAACAGCAAACGGCGGATCAGGTAGCTGCCCATGGGATGTCCTTAACGTCTGTCCGCGGGGAGGGTGGCCGCTTTGTTCACGTCGTACCACCAGGTATCGAGCCCGGAGGAATAAATGGGGCGGGTCTCGGGGAAAGAGAACTTATTCCACCACGCGGTGCGGTCCTGCGCCATATACCACATCGGCAGCATGTAGTTATTCCAGGTGAGCACGCGGTCCAGCGCCCGACCGAGGGGGATCAGTTTCTGCTTATTGCCCTGCCACTGCAGGATCTGCGCAATCAGCTTATCCACTACCGGGCTTTGCACCCCCGGTGCGTTATAGCTGGAGTGAATATAGTCTGAGGCCCAGGAGATTTGCAGGTCGGTGCCGGGCCAGGGCATGGCACGCCACAGGCTCGGCATCATGTCGTAATCACGGCTGCGGCGACGGTTGCTGTACTGCGAGTTATCAACCTGACGAATATCCATGACGATCCCCAGGCGCTGCAGGTTGTGCTGAAACGGCAGCACCCAGCGGTCATTGCCACCGGCTGGCATCAGCAGTTCAAAGCGCAGCGGCTTGCCGGTGGCGGCGTTGACCCGGCGCTGGTTTTTTACCGTCCAACCCGCCGCATTGAGCAGGGCGTCGGCTTTGAGTAAGTTGTCGCGGTCGAAGCCATCGCCACGGGAGACCGGCGGCTGGTAAACCTGGCTGAAGACCTCCGGGGGCAGTTCGTTTTTCATCGGCGTCAGCAGGGCCAGCTCGGCGGCGTCGGGCAGGCTGCGGGCGGCATATTCGGTGTTCTGGAAATAGCTGTTGGCGCGCTGATAGGCGCTGTAAAACAGCGCCTTGTTCATCCATTCAAAATCGAACGCCAGGGTAATGGCCTCCCGCACCCGGCGATCGGCAAAAACCGGGCGCTGAATATTGAACGCCAGCCACTGGGTATCCTGCGCCGAGGTATTTGTATGCTCATCTTTAATAATGTAGCCGCGGCTGAAGTTGCGACCGACGTAGCGGGTAGCCCAGTTTTTGGCGACGGTCTCTTCCCGGCGATCGACGGCTCCCGCTTTAAAGGCTTCGAAAGCGACATTGTCGTCGAGATAATAGTCATAGCGCAGCGTATCGAAATTCCAGCGACCCCGGTTGACCGGCTGGTCGGCCGCCCAGTAGTCGGCGACGCGTGAATAAGTAATGTATTGCCCCATTCGCCAGGCGCTGATGCGGTATGGCCCGCTGGCCAGCGGCGGCTTCGACAGCGGGTCGCTGAGTTTGTGCTGGCGCCAGAACGACTCAGGCATCACCGGCAGGCTCAGCAGACTCAGCATGTTCTCTTTGCCGGGCTGGCCGAGGTCGATTCGTACGGTCAACGGGGCGATGGCCTTAACGGTGGTGCCTTTATAAAACAAACGGAACTGTGGCACCCCTTCGGTCATAAACTTGTTGAAGGTAAATGCAACGTCCCGGGCGGTGATTGGCGTGCCGTCATGGAAGCGGGCGTGCGGGTTGAGAACGATCTCCATCCAGGAATAGTCCTCGGCATAGCGCGCCCGCTCGGCAATCAGCGGGTAGTAGCTGCCGGGCTCATCATCCGAGGTGGTGAACAGGGTATCGTAGAGCGCCTCAGTGCGCACGGCGGGATTGCCGCGCAGTGCGTAGCGGTTGAAGTTATCAAAGGTGCCGATCGCCGCCAGGGTGAGGGTGCCGCCTTTCGGCGCCTCAGGATTGACATAATCAAAATGGCTGAAGCTGGCGGCGTATTTGGGTTCACCGATAATCGCAAAGGCGACGCTTTCTTTTATTGTTTGCGCCTTAGCGCTAAGGCTAAACAGAGCAAGCAGAATTAAAAAGAGGCGCGCATACATAGGCGGCAGAATACCTTGTCACGGTCGGCCCCCATAGCCGACCTCTGTTCCCGCATCATATGTGAGACTTAGCGCGTTGTGAAATAATTCGCAGGTTCATCATGCGCGGCGACCAGCGCCTCCAGCGATAGCGGACGGCTTATCCAGTACCCTTGCAGGAAATTGACGCCCTGGGCACGAAGCCACTCCGCCTGTTCCTGGGTCTCCACTCCTTCAGCGACGGTCATTAATTTCAGCCGGCGGCTGAGGGTCAGTACCGCATCCAGCACCGGCGAGGTCACGGTTTCGGTGCCAATCGCCTGCACAAAGCCGCGATCGATCTTCAGATAATCGAAGTTATAGCGTTCGAGATAAATCAGCGCGCTATGCCCGGTACCAAAATCATCTATTGCGATTTCAAAACCCTGCTGGTGGAGCCAGGCGAAGTTAGCGATCGATTTTTCTTTATCAATCATGGCCCGCTCGGTCACCTCCAGCACCACGTGAAAATGGTCGGCGGGCAGCGCGGCGGCAAAGCGCAGCATATCGTCGCGGAAGCTGTCAGCCTGCAGATGGGCAGGGGAAATATTCAGCCCCAGCTTGACGCCGCGCGGCAGGATCCGTTTAAGCACTTGACCATCGCTGGCGATCAGCGCCAGCAGGTGATGGGTCAGCGGCACGATCATCTGCTGGGTTTCCGCCAGATTAATAAAGACGTCGGGCGGGATTTCACCCACCACCGGATGGCGCCAGCGCATGAGCACCTCCACGCCGCTGATACGCAGGGTCTGGGCATTCACGACCGGCTGATAGACGACGTAGAACTGGTTATTTTTGATCCCCAGCAGTATCGATTTTCGCGGATCGGATTTGATCGTCAGCACGTAATAACAGAGCAACCCCGCCAGCAGGCCGCACACTACCCCGAGCAACAGGGCAAACTGTGTATTTTCCGCCAGCCAGCTGTTGGCATACAGGTAGACCTTCAGCGGTAAACCGTCGATCTGTACCTGGCGGATCGGTTCGTTATGCAGGGTTTGCGGATCCACCAGCCGATTACTGAAGGTGGAGATGGCGGTGTGACCGATGGCCAGCGCAATACCGCTGAAATCATTTTGTCGTGCGGAATAGAGGATATACGGCGTGAGATTGGCGTTGATCGATACGAAAATGCCGCTGTTTGCATCATCGGGTTTGCTGACCCATAACGCCAGCGCTGCGCTTTTCGGCATCATCGGCGTACCCGGCAAAATCGCCATATCAACGGGTTTGCGAATATCGATCGCCGGGATAAGCTGAGTAAGGGGCGTATTCATGGCCCCTGTCGCCGAGGAGCAAAAGACGACGCCATTTTTAACCAGCAGAAACGCGCGAACGTTGGGGCTGAAAGCGGCATGGGAGGTGAGTCCGGAGTCGATATTCTCGCAGGGCTGATCCACCAGCGGCTGCAGGCCATCAATGGTCTCACGGAGATCGTGAAAATAGCTTTTCAGGTAAGTGTCAACGTTGTTGATAATGGCGTCGAAACGCTCTGCCCGGTTATGGTAAATCACCATAAACTGAATGCAGCCGGCCAGCAGCGCGACGATAATCCCCACGCACAGGCTGGTTAACCAGATTTTACGCTGGGGTGAAAAGTAGCGAGTAAGCATAGCTATAGTCTTTCCGTGTTATTGAATCCCATCAACGGTTTGTCGGTCGTCGTTTTTCTCATTCCCACTTAAAAGACATAGCTTATTTTGCGGCGTTCAGAATCAGGTGGCAAAAAAAAACACTGCCGGGGCAGTGTTTTTTTATCCCGCCTCCAGCCAAGGGATAACCGGCGGCGGTAGAGGACAGTTTACGAGCGGCTCAGAACTCGACGCGCTTCGTTGTAGCGCTTTTTCCAGTACGGTTCATCCATGCTGGAGATGGTCACCCCGCTGCTGGTGGAGGCGTGAACGAACTGGTTGTTGCCGAGATAGATCCCGACGTGGCGGCCGGTAGAGCCGGCGCGGAACAGAACCAGATCGCCAGTACGCAGCTGGGTACGGGAAATCGATTTTCCGGTTTCCTGCTGTTCAGAGGTTGAACGCGGCAGTTCCAGACCAAATTGTTCGCGGAAGGTGCGCTGCACAAACGCTGAGCAGTCGATACCTTTACGGGTGCTGCCGCCGAGGCGGTAACGCACGCCTTTCCAGCTGGCATACTGATCCATTAAACGGGACTTCACGTCCAGATTACGGACCATCGTTTCAAATTCATCCTGAGAGGCTTGCAGTGATGATAAATCGCCACTACCCACAGCATGCGTCTCAGAATGCATATTCCTGGCGGTACTTGTTGAACTACACGCGGAAAGCAGAACCGCTACTGCAATCGCGGGGGCTACCCGCAAGATGTATCTCAAAATCGGCTGAGATTTGACCATGCTGTTTATTTTCCCTTGTTGTCCTTAACGACAATGTCGTTATAAAAAATGCCAAACGTGTTAGAGCCTAAATACCCATCCGCAATGAGACAATTCCTTAAGCTTAAATTTGTGCAGTCACGCACAAATTTATTCATGCTCTGAATTAATGTTGCGGAAAAGGCAAAACGAGAACGAGATTACCCTATCAAACGCCGCATGGCGAGCGGTTTTGCGCGATTTCTTATAAGTATTTTGGTGACAAAAAGTGAATCATTGGGAAAGGGCAAAATAGCGCCAGTATCGGGTAAAAAACAGACAATTCCTTCATTTGTCACGGGATTAATGTGACAAGAAGATGAACATCATGTTGAAAAAAAGCGCAATTGAAAAAGGGGACCCAAAAGGTCCCCTTATAGATAATGACGCCAGACGGCGACCACGACATTATTTGGCCGATATTCCGCCGGGCAGAGAGCGATCGAAAAGGGCGATCAATTTATCGCTCAGCGGTGTCATCAATACCCACGGCGCGCCAATCAGCACGGCGGTCAGGGAGCCGACGGCAATATCGCTGAACCAGTGAGCGCCAATCATGACGCGCGGGAAAGCAAAGACCACAAATATCACCAGCGCCACGGTTAGCGCGCGGCGGCCGAAATAGCGCCACATAAAGCTCGCGAAGATCAGCAGCATCATCCCATGATCGCCAGGGAAGCTGTCCTTGGAGGCGTCTTTGGTGGGGAAATTGACGACATCGCTGACGCGGGTGACATCGTGGAAAAACAGCGACGGGCTGGCGCGCTGTACCGGCATCAGGTGCTGCGCCAGCTGGTTAATGATCACCGCGGCCAGCAGCATCACCAGGCCCATGATGGCAATCTGGCGACGGCCTGCTGGCGGCGCTTTAAGCCAGTAGCGGAGCATCAGGCAGCCCATCGCCAGCAGCGAACAGGCGTCGAAGGCGCGATTGTTGATGATCGCCAGCAGCCAGGCATAGGCGTGGCTGACGCTGACGCCATGGTTAAAGAAATGGAAGATCGCGGAGTCGACCGGCGACCAGGCGCCGTGGTTGACCGGCAGATACCAGGAGCAAAATAGCGCCACACCCGCGATGTTAAGCAGCAGAATTAAAGGAATTCGGTTTTTCATCATAGCCATTGCGATTTTGTGACAGTCGGCGGCAACCTTAGCCGCCTCAACTTAAACGAAGCCTCAACAGTGAGGTCTGGAGCGCGTTCCAGTCGGCTTCGTTCGCCGAGATAAGCTCGATTCGGCTATCGGGTGGGGGGACGCTCAGAGTCTCGATATGCCAATCCTCGCCCTGGCGGTTGATCCTCACGGCCCCTTCGGCAATGCGCATCACGCCTTTGACGCGCGCCACGGGCGCCAGCCGTGCCCATTCGAGCAGGCCGATGGTCTCAAAGACCGTTTCCGCGTCGAAAATCCAGCCGCAGGCCTGATAGCCCTGGCCGCTGTTGAGGTGGCGGCGCCAGCGCTGGTGCTCGGGCAGGCTGAGTGCGGCGAGACCGCTGGTCGGGCGAGAGTGGTGAACATGCTCCGCGCTCGCCGGCAACGGGGCGGTGTTGCGGCGCGGCTCATCGAGCAGGGCGAGGTCGATATTACCCTGGGTTGTCGACACCTTGCGACGATCGCTGCCCCAGCGCTGCCACCAGTCGGCCAAGGCGTGGGCGCTTTCGGGCGTTTCCCGATCGTTTTTATTGGCCACAATGATGTCCGCCGCGGCCAGCTGATCGCGGAAATTGTCGTTATTGACGACTTTTTCATCCAGCAGCTGACGGGGATCGAGGATGCACACCGTAGCGCGCAGATCGATCCAGGGTTCATACACCGCTGCAGTGAGGATATCGAGGATCTGCTTCGGGTGGCCAAGGCCGGTGGGTTCGATCAGCAGGCGATCGGGTTTACCCTGGCGCAGTAGGGTATTCAGTCCAACCTGCATCGGCAGGCCGTTAACGCAGCACATGCAGCCGCCGGGGATCTCTTTGAGCAGGGCGCCGCTGTCGGCCAGCAGCGCGCCGTCTATCCCGACTTCGCCAAACTCATTCACCAGTACGGCCCATTTTTCATCCGCAGGCTTCTGCGCCAGCAGATGAAGAATTGAGGTCGTCTTACCGCTGCCGAGAAAGCCGGTGATCAAATTGGTTCTGGTCACTCTTTTCTCCAGGATAAATGTAATGTTGTAACAGTTACGTCTATCCTGACGAAAAAAGGGGAAAAAGAGAAGTCCTGAGGCGGACAGAAGAAGATTCTGTCCGCATAAGCGCAAATATTGTTAAGAATTTAGCGCGCGGGCCACGGCCTCGCGGGCACCGTGCGTCGCCAGTTGCTGCCAGGCGGCGCGGATCCCGGCGACAAACTGCGCGTTGTGCGGCAGGTCGCGGCCAAATATTTCCTCCAGACCCAGTAGCGCATCGACGCGCTGCTGCTCATCGCTCTGCGCCACCCGCTGCTGGATCTTGTCGACCAGCGGATCGCGCACGTCGATCGTCTGACCCGCGTCGTCCGTACCACTGACGTAGCGCATCCAGCCGGCAACGCCGAGGGCCAGCAGCGGCCAGCGGCTGCCGCGCTCAAGATGTACGCGGATGCCGTCGAGCATGCGCTGGGGCAGTTTCTGGCTGCCGTCCATGGCGATTTGCCAGGTGCGGTGTTTGAGCGCCGGATTACTGAAGCGGTCGATGAGGCTGTCGGCATAGGCCTCGAGATCGACGCCGGTAATGGTCAGCGTCGGAGCCTGTTCGTCAAGCATCAGCTGGCGAGCGGCGCGGCGGAAAACGTTATCCTGCATGCAGTCGCTGACGTGCGCATGACCTGCCAGATAGCCAAGCCAGGCGAGAAAAGAGTGGCTGCCGTTGAGCATCCGCAGCTTCATTTGCTCCCAGGGCAGCACGTCGTCGGTCATCTGCACGCCGGCCGTCTCCCAGGCCGGTCGTCCGGCGACGAAGTGGTCTTCGACCACCCACTGAATGAAGGGTTCGCAGCTGATGGCGCAGGGATCGTCGACCCCCAGCACGGCGGCGATTTCCGCCAGCGACTCGGCGGTGGCCGCAGGAACAATGCGATCCACCATGGTGCCCGGGAAGCTGACATTATCGGCGATCCAGTTCGCCAGCGCCGGGCTGCGTTTTTCCGCCATACCGAGGACGGCATTTTTCACCACGTGGCCGTTGTCGGGAATGTTATCGCAGGAGAGCACGGTAAAGGGCGGCAGGCCCCGGTCCCGGCGGCGGGCCAGCGCTTCCACTAAAATACCGGGAGCCGACTGCGGTAGCGTCGGATTTTCCAGATCGTGAACGATACGCGGATGCGTCGGATCCAGCTTGCCGGTCGCCGGATCGATGCAATAGCCTTTTTCGGTGATGGTCAGCGAGACAATCGCCACCTGCGGCTCGCAAAATTTTTCGATAATTGCCGCCAGCGAATCGAGCCTGGCGTTCAGGCATTCGTGCACCGCGCCGATCACGATGGGCTGGTTACCGTCGGCGCCTTTTTCCAGCACGGTAAACAGATGGTCCTGTTCGCGAAGCTGGCTCATCAGCGTATCGCCGCTGAACAGACTGATTTCGCAGATCCCCCAGTCGCCGCCGACGTTATTCAGCACGCGATCGGTCAGCAGCGCCTGGTGCGCGCGATGAAACGCGCCAAAGCCGAAATGGACAATACGCGAGCGGAGCTGGCTGCGATCGTACTGAGGACGTTGCACGTTTTCCGGTAGCGTAGCGGTTGCAATTGTTGTCATTATTTACACACCTGTTTAACTGCTTATTAACAATGCCAGTCTAAAGTTATATGACAGGAAATTAAATTGGTAAGCCGAAATTATCCGCTGACTGTGAGCTGGATCAATCAATGCGCCGGCACTGTTTGCAGCCTGAGAAGAAACATGTATGGTAGTCGTCATGAGTGTCGCCATTATTGGTATAACAACTTTTGTGAGGGCATAGCGATGGAACAAACCTGGCGGTGGTATGGGCCGAACGATCCGGTATCGCTTGATGATGTACGGCAGGCAGGGGCGACCGGCGTCGTGACTGCGCTGCACCATATTGCAAACGGTCAGGTCTGGCCGGTAGAGGAGATTAAAGCGCGTCAGGCGCTGTTAGCGGCAAAAGGGCTGACCTGGTCGGTCGTCGAAAGCATTCCGGTGCATGAGGATATTAAAACCCACAGCGGGGAGTATGCGACCTGGATTGCCAACTATCAGCAGAGCATCCGCAACCTCGCGGCCTGCGGCATCGATACCGTATGCTACAACTTTATGCCGATCCTCGACTGGACGCGCACCGATCTGGAATATGAGCTGCCGGACGGTTCCCGGGCGCTGCGTTTCGATCAGATCGCCTTCGCCGCCTTTGAACTGCATATCCTCAAACGCCCGGGCGCGGAAGGAGATTACAGCGAAGAAGAGCAGCGTCAGGCTGAGGTTTATTTCAAGGCGATGAGCGAAGCGGACATCGAGAAACTGACCCGCAATATCATCGCCGGCCTGCCGGGGGCGGAAGAGGGTTACACCCTTGACCAGTTCCGCGCGCGCCTGGCGGAATATGACCACATTGATAAAGCGCAGCTGCGCGAGAATATGGCCTACTTCCTGCGGGCTATCGTGCCGGTGTGCGAAGAGGTAGGCATCCGCCTGGCGGTGCATCCGGACGATCCGCCGCGGCCGATCCTTGGCCTGCCGCGTATCGTGTCGACCATCGAAGATATGCAGTGGCTGAAAGAGACAGTGGACAGCATCAATAATGGCTTCACCATGTGTACGGGATCGTATGGCGTCCGCGCCGATAACGATCTGGTGAAGATGGTGGAGACCTTTGGCGATCGCATCCATTTCACCCATCTGCGATCTACCTGTCGTGAAGCGAACCCGAAAACCTTCCACGAGGCGGCGCACCTTAGCGGCGACGTCAATATGGTGGCGGTGGTGGATGCGATTCTGCGTGAAGAGCAGCGGCGTAAGCAGGCTGGCGATCTGCGCCCGATCCCGTTCCGTCCGGATCATGGTCATCAGATGCTTGACGATCTGCGCAAGAAAACCAACCCAGGCTATTCGGCGATTGGCCGTCTCAAGGGGATGGCGGAAGTGCGTGGCGTCGAGCTGGCGCTGAAAATGACCAAATACCCTGAACTGTTGTAATCGCGGTAACAGGGATAATAAAAGGGACAGCCAGCGGCTGTCCCTTTTTACTGTCGGGGCGTCAGCCTGGTCGGGTAAGTGAAGCGCCACCCGACAAAATAACGGCGCAATGGGGTAGATACGGTGATCGGTTTGCAACAGTGTCGACCCTGGAAAAACCTGTGTTCTCTGTTATTTCCGGGCAGATTGCGCTCCCGATATTTCTTCTGCGTTATGTCACTCATGGTGCAGGGAGCGCACAGGGGGCGGCCAGTCGCCGCCGCCCCCTGTACCCCCTGGCTCCGGCCAGCAAAATCGCCACTTCGTGGTGCCTTCGACTTATCCCTGCAGGCTTCGGGTCGGGCCGAGGCAGCGTCCGTGCAAAACACGGCCCTCAGCCCGCATCCATGCGGGCTGCCCCGGCCTTCCGGGAACGTCTCAGCGATTTTGAGGCCGCCAGCACCGGCAGTTTCAGCAAGAATAGTGAATAACTTAACGACAGGGTGCCCGGATCGTAGGCCGGATAAGGCGTCAGCCGCCATCCGGCACAAATACGGGAACCGTGTTGAATGAATATTACCCGGCACCGGGACATACCGTCGCCAAATAAAAGGGACAGCCAGCGGCTGTCCCTTTTTACTGTCGGGGCGTCAGCCTGGTCGGGTAAGTGAAGCGCCACCCGACAAAATAACGGCGCAATGGGGTAGATACTATGATCGGTTTGCAACAGTGTCGACCCTGGAAAAACCTGTGTTCTCTGTTATTTCCGGGCAGATTGCGCTCCCGATATTTCTTCTGCGTTATGTTACTCATGGTGCAGGGAGCGCACAGGGGACGGCCAGTCGCCGCCGCCCCCTGTACCCCCGGGCTCCGGCCAGCAAAATCGCCACTTCGTGGTACCTTCGACTTATCCCTGCAGGCTTCGGGTCGGGCCGAGGCAGCGTCCCTGCAAAACACGGCCCTCAGCCCGCATCCATGCGGGCTGCCCCGGCCTTCCGGGAACGTCTCAGCGATGTTGAGGCCGCCAGCACCGGCAGTTTCAGCAAGAATAGTGAATAAATTAACGACAGGTCGTACGTAGGCCGGATAAGGCGTCAGCCGCCATCCGGCACAAATACGGGAACCGTGTTTAATGAATATTACCCGGCACCGGGGCATATCGTCGCCAAATAAAAAGGACAGCCAGCGGCTGTCCTTTTTTACTGTCGGGGCGTCACAGAGGATTAATCCGCGCGGCCCATATAGCGGCACTCTTCGATATGAATGCGGATTTTCTCACCGGTGGTCAGGTATTCCGGCACCTGAATTACCAGGCCGGTGCTCATGGTGGCTGGCTTGGTGCGGGAGCTGGCGGATGCCCCTTTAATACCCGGCGCGGTTTCGATAATTTCCAGGTCAACGGTCTGCGGCAGCTCCAGGGCCAGCAGCTGGCCGTCCCAGGTCAGCACCTGCATATCCGGCATCCCGCCTTCCGGAATAAACTGCAGCTCTTCTTCGATCTGCTCTTTGGTAAAGGTGTAAGGGGTATAGTCTTCTTTATCCATGAACACGTATTCGTTGCCATCGACATAGGAGAAGTCAACGAAACGGCGGGTCAGGGTCACGGTATCGACGATATCGTCACCTTTGAAGCGCTCTTCCACTTTCAGGCCGGTACGCACATCGGAGAAGCGCATTTTATACAGTGTCGCAGCACCACGGGCGCTGGGTGACTGAATATCGATATTTTTCACAATCAGCAGCTTGCCGTTGTAATTCAGCACCATACCTTTTTTAATTTCATTCGCTCTTGGCATTGCAGTAATCCTGTCACTTAACGAGTCAAAAATATCGCGTAAAACTACTCGCGCCCGCGCCTTCAGGCAAGCGGAATTCGCGAGTTTTGCTATCTTCTGGCAAAACGTTTAGGCTGTGGCACAAAATGAGCGTTTGGGAGCTGGGTTGTGGAATGTCGTACCGATTGTGGCGCATGTTGCATCGCTCCCTCTATATCATCGCCAATACCCGGCATGCCGCAGGGCAAGCCCGCCAATACCCGCTGTATTCAGCTTTCCGAGCACAACTTGTGCCTGATTTTCGGCTCCCCTCTGCGCCCGAAGGTGTGCGCCAGCCTGCAGCCCTCGCCCGAGATGTGCTTCACCCACCGCGATGACGCCATCACCTGGCTGCTGGATCTTGAGCTGGCCACCGCGCCCTGAGCTTAAAGCAGCAGATGAGACAGGTTTTTGATATGGGCGCTGAGGCCGTCGAGTAGCGCCTGTACGCGCAGGGGGAGAATGTCCCGCCGCTGGAAGATAAGCCAGGCCTGCAGGTCGATACAGCGCTCCTTTTTCAGACAGGGAACCAGCTGTCCCGCCGCCAGCTCGGTGGCGAGTGAATAGTAGGGCGCATAGACGATCCCCATCCCCAGCTTCGCCAGCTCCACCGCCGGTAGTGTGTTATCGCAAACGAATCCCCCCTTTACCGTGAGATTAAGCGGTTCGCCGTTTTTGCTTTTGAATGTCCAGACATTGTCGCTGCCGCCCAACATGCGCAGGGTAATGCACTCATGATCCACCAGCGCCTCCGGCTCGGCGATAGGATGTTGCGCCAGATAGTCCGGAGAGGCGAAGACGCCGGTGCGAAAGCGGGTAAAGGGGCGGGCGATGAGATTTTCATTCTGCGGCTTAAAGGGGCTTATCAGCAGATCGCAGTCGCTATTGAAGATGGCGCCGTATTTCTGTTCCCGCTCGCTGGCGTTGCGGGTGACCAGATTGATCTGCAGCTCCGGCAGGGTTTTCCTCAGCGCCGGCAGAATATAGCGCCCGAGAAACTGATGGATACCGATGGGCGCCCCAAGGGTGACCACGCCCTGCAGCGTGTTCTTATAACGGTCGGCAAGGTTGATAAGCTGCTCATGTTGTTCGAGAACCGCGCGACTGGCATGGATAAACTGCTCGCCGAACTCGGTGCGCACCAGCTCTCTGGCGGTGCGCAGGAATATGGCCAAACCGACTTTCCGCTCCACGCTGGTCAGCGTCCGCGAAACGTTAGACTGGGGCATATTCAGGCGCTGGGCCGCCCGGCTCACGCTGGCGGTTTCGGCGATAGCGCAGATGATCCTCAGCTCATCCATTTTAAAGTCTTTCAACATCTTATCGCTGCCTGATATCTGTGGTATATCAAAAATGATATACCAGTTTGACGGAATTGCCATGTGATTTATTGATCAGCTAAACGTATGATGGCCTTTGCGTTGAACAGTCCGTTATTTAAGGAAAATTGTGCGTTTTATCGCTTCTTTTGTGGTCCTCGACGTCATTAAAAATAACGATCTTCCCGCTGGCTTACTGAGTGTATATGCACCATGCTGCTTAATTATTTTGCTTTGTTTGTATTAATACTGGTTTTTCTCATATTATTTTATGGAGTGATTATTATCCACGATATTCCCTATCATATCGCGCAAAAACGGCAGCACCCCCATCAGGACGCGATTCATGTGGCGGGCTGGATAAGCCTGTTTACCCTGCATGCTATCTGGCCTTTTCTGTGGATCTGGGCCACCTTGTACCGCCCTGACCGCGGGTGGGGGATGGCTTCGCAGACCGAGGATAGTCTGCAACGCAAGGAACTGGAGCAACGTATCGCATTACTCGAAGCGGCGTTAAAAAACAGCCAGCAGGCGTCAGCGGGGAATAAAGATAAATAATATGGATCTGTTAATTATCCTTTGCTATGTCGCCATCGCCTGGGGCGTTTTTAAGATATTTCGCATTCCAGTAAATAAATGGACAATACCCACTGCCATATTAGGCGGAATAGTGGTCGTAGGCGCGTTAATATTAACGATGAACTATAACCATCCCTATACGCTGCGGGCGCAAAAAATTGTTGTTTCTATTCCGATGGTGCCTCAGGTCTCAGGCGAGGTGGTTGAGGTCACTAGTAAAACCAATGTGTTAATGAAGAAGGGCGAACTGCTGTTCCGCATCGATGACACCCGCTACCGCGCGCGGCTGAACAAGCTGAAAGCCGATCTGGCGGCCGGGGAGGCGACGCTGCGGGCGAAGCAGGCGACTATCGACGATGCCAGCGCCAGAGCGCAGCAGGCGCAGGCTGAGTACGATCGTGTTACCCGTGACTACCAGCGTTATGCCCAGGGAGCGGCCATGCCGGTCAATCCTTTCTCGGAACAGGATGTGACTCACGCCAGGCAGCAGGTGCAGATCCAGACGGCGGTATTGCAGGCGGCGAAAGCGCAATTACAAAACGCCAGAGAGCAGGTGTCTGGCCGCTATAACGGGCTTGATGCCAACATTGCCAGTCTGAAATCGCAGATCCTCGAGGCGGAGTATAATCTGGCGCAAACTGTGGTTCGTGCGCCGAGCGATGGCTACGTTACCCAGCTATTGGCGCGGCCGGGGATGACCGCGGTACGTCTGCCCTTCAAGCCGGTGCTGGTGTTTATTCCCCAGCAAAAGCGCCAGGTGGTGGCGGTATTCCGCCAGAACTCGGTTCTGCGTCTGACGGCCGGGGATAGCGCGGAGGTGGTGTTTAATGGTCTGCCGGGCAGCGTCTACAGCGGTAAGGTATCGCGGGTGCTGCCGGCGATCCCGGATGGCAGCTATCAGGCCAGCGGTGCGCTGCAGGGGCTGAGCGCCGGGGCAGGAAAAGAGGGCATCTATGTGCTGATCGACCTCGATCCCCACCCGGAAGTGGAACATTTACCGGACGGGGTCAGTGCGCAGGCGGCGGTTTATACCGATTATTTTGCCCATGTGTCGATTATGCGCAAAGTCCTGCTGCGGATGACCAGCTGGCTGCATTACCTCTATCTGGATCATTAATCAGGATGGCCCGGTCGAGGCCGGGCCGTTTTGCCTACACGTCCCTGATCCGCCACAGGCAGACCTGAGCGGTGATACCCATGACCAGCGCTATCCAGAACACCGCGTGATAGCTCCAAATTTCCGCCACGACCCCCGCCAGTGAACCGGCGATAATCCAGCCAACGCGGGTGGTATTGGTGTAGAGGGTAGTGGCCGCGCCCGCTTGCCCCGGCATCAGATCCTGGAAATAGAGCATGCCGATCCCGGCGAGGATCCCGATATAGACGGCGTTCAGCACCTGCATCGCCAGCAGCAGCGCCGGCGTATGCACCGTCAACATGCCCACGTAAAACAACACACCGGCCACTGCCGAAAGGCGCATCAGAAAGCGTTTACCAAAGCGCCGGGCATAATAACCGGCAATCAGCATGGTAGGAATTTCCAGTCCGGCCGCGGTGCCCATCATCAGCCCGGCCAGCTTCTCCGGCAGATGCAGCTCATTAATGATAAACAGCGGCATATTAATGATGTACAGGCTGTTGGTGCCCCACATCAGCGTGCAGATGCTAAACAGCAGCAGCGCATCGCGGCGGTGCGTGCGCGGGGCTTCCAGCCGGCCCGTCGCCACCGCCGCCGCTTTATGCATGCTGGGTAAGAACAGCCAGACCATGATCCCGCAGACGATAAACGCCGCCGCAGCGCTGAGATACATTGCGGTAAAACCAAACCCCATCGCCAGGGCGTAGGCCAGCGGGGGACCAATCACCCATGCCAGGGAGACCTGGGCGCGCAAAATGGAGCTGAACATCACCGCTTCGCGACCGGTCTTGTCGGCGTGCTCGCGCGCGAGGGCGAACATCTGCGGGTTGGCGGTCGAGCCAAAGCTACTGAGGAAGACGCCGATAAACAGCAAAATGAAGTAGTTCCGGTTCCAGGCAAACAGCAGGCAGGCCAGCACCCCCAGCAGGCAGCAGACGACAATCAGCTGTTTGCGATCGCCCCGCCGGTCGGAGCGGCCGGCGAGAAACTGGCTGACCAGAATGCCAATGACGGCGCTACCGGTAAAAAAGAAGCCGACCATCGCCGGGCGGACGTGCACTTCGTTGGTCAAAAAGAGGCTCAGGGTTGGGGTTTGCAACGCCCCGGCAATGCCTGTCAGAAAGGCGACGATCAAGAATGCGGAAGAGGTTACATCGAACCCGCGTCGGGGAAGAGCGGCGCTACGGTTTTGCATGTTCGGTTTTCTGTAGTTTCAGGAGACGGCGCGGAGTTTACGCCTGCTGGCTGAAAATAAACAGTAGTATGGCACGAATAATTAAAAAGGCGTTTCAAAATATAAGGTTCAGCAAAAAGCTGACATTTGCGGTGGTCGATAGCAAAGGCTTCAGCAAAAGTGTGCAGTACCTCTAAGTTCTGCAATCAAGTCGCTGACGTACCTTGCGCGTTGAGCAAGAAAGGTACAAAATTCTTGAAACGTTTCAGCGTCATTCGACAATCCGTTCCCCGTCAGATGGCGCCTTTTTTCTCAAGTTAGCTGAAACGATTCAATTCAGCAGGAGAGGAGAACCATGTTCCAGTTATCTGTGCAGGATATTCATCCCGGCCAGCAGGCCGGTAATAAAGAAGAGGCCATCCGGCAGGTCGCCGCCGCGCTGGTCAGCGCCGGCAACGTGGCTGATGGCTACGTGAACGGTATGCTGGCTCGCGAGCAGCAGACCTCGACCTTCCTCGGCAACGGGATTGCGATCCCGCACGGCACGACGGACACCCGTGACCAGGTGCTGAAGACCGGCGTCCAGGTATTTCAGTTCCCGCAGGGCGTCACCTGGGGCGAAGGGCAGACCGCCTATGTGGCGATCGGGATTGCCGCCAGCTCAGATGAACACCTTGGCCTCCTGCGTCAGCTGACCCATGTGCTAAGCGATGACGCAGTAGCCGCGCAGCTGCAGTCCGCCACCACCGCGGAAGAGCTGCGTGCGCTGCTGATGGGGGAAAAACAGAGCGAAGCGCTGAAGCTGGACAACGAGACCCTCAGCCTCGACGTGGCGGCCAGCGATCTGCTGACCCTGCAGGCGCTGAACGCGGCGCGACTGAAAGAAGTGGGTGCCGCTGACACGGCATTCGTAAGCCACGCTATCAACGATACGCCGCTGAACCTCGGTCAGGGCGTCTGGCTGAACGACAGTGCGGAAGGCAATCTGCGCAGCGCCGTGGCAGTCAGCCGCGCGGCTAATGCCTTTACCCGCGACGACCAGCCGGTTTCTCTGCTGGTCACGGTGGCGATGGCCGATGAGCAGCCGACTGCGGTGCTGAACCGCCTGAGCAAGCTGTTGCTGGACAAGAAAGCTGACCGTTTGCTGAAAGCCGACGCCGCCACCGTGCTGGCGCTGCTGACCAGCGACGATGCCATTGCGGAAGATGTGCTGAGCGCCGAATTCGTGGTGCGCAATGAGCACGGCCTGCATGCCCGACCGGGCACCATGCTGGTCAATACGATTAAACAATTCTCCAGCGACATCACCGTCACCAATCTCGACGGTTCCGGCAAGCCGGCCAACGGTCGCAGCCTGATGAAGGTCGTGGCGCTGGGTGTGAAAAAAGGTCACCGTCTGCGTTTCACCGCGCAGGGTGAGGATGCGCAACAAGCGCTGGATGCGATTGGCGAAGCGATCGCCGCAGGCCTTGGGGAGGGCGCATAAATGAGCAGACGTGTAGCAACGATTACGTTAAACCCGGCGTACGATCTGGTGGGGTTCACCCCGGAGATTGAACGCGGTGAAGTGAACCTGGTGCGCACCACCGGCCTGCATGCCGCCGGGAAAGGCATCAACGTGGCGAAAGTGCTGAAAGATCTCGGCATTGATGTCACCGTCGGCGGCTTCCTGGGCAAAGACAACCAGGATGGCTTTCAGCAACTGTTCAGCGAGCTGGGGATCGCCAACCGTTTCCAGGTGGTGCAGGGTCGGACCCGTATCAACGTTAAGCTGACGGAAAAAGATGGCGAAGTGACGGATTTCAACTTCTCCGGCTTTGAAGTCACCCCGGGCGACTGGGAACGCTTCGTCAACGACTCCCTGAGCTGGCTCGGGCAGTTCGATATGGTCTGCGTCAGCGGCAGCCTGCCGTCCGGCGTCAGCCCGGAGGCCTTCACCGACTGGATGACCCGTCTGCGCAGCCAGTGCCCATGCATTATTTTCGACAGCAGCCGCGAAGCGCTGGTTGCCGGACTGAAAGCGGCGCCATGGCTGGTGAAACCGAACCGTCGCGAGCTGGAGATCTGGGCCGGGCGTAAGCTGCCGGAGATGAAAGATGTTATCGAAGCCGCCCATGCGCTGCGCGAGCAGGGTATCGCCCACGTGGTGATTTCCCTGGGTGAAGAGGGCGCGCTGTGGGTGAACGCCTCCGGTGAGTGGATTGCCAAACCGCCTTCAGTGGAAGTGGTCAGCACCGTCGGCGCCGGCGATTCGATGGTTGGCGGCCTGATTTACGGCCTGCTGATGCGTGAATCCAGCGAGCATACCCTGCGCCTGGCGACTGCCGTCGCTGCCCTGGCCGTCAGCCAGAGCAACGTGGGTATTACCGACCGTACCCAGTTGGCCGCGATGATGGCGCGCGTCGACTTACAACCCTTTAATTGACAGCAGGAGAGGCATAATGAAAACGCTGCTGATTATTGATGCCGGACTCGGACAGGCGCGCGCCTATATGGCGAAAACCCTGCTGGGAGCGGCAGCGCCTAAAGCGCACCTTGAACTGATTGATAACCCGAACGACGCCGAACTGGTGATTGTGCTGGGCGCGGCGCTGCCCACCGACAGCGCGCTGAACGGCAAACAGGTCTACCTTGGCGATATTAATCGCGCCGTGGCGCACCCGGAGCTGTTCCTCAGCGAAGCCAAAGGTCACGCAACGCCGTACGCGGCCCCTGCCGCTGCGGCAGCCCCGGCGGCTACCGGCGGACCGAAACGTATTGTCGCGGTCACGGCCTGCCCGACCGGCGTTGCTCATACCTTTATGGCGGCAGAAGCCATCGAAACCGAAGCCAAAAAACGCGGCTGGTGGGTGAAGGTGGAAACCCGCGGCTCCGTTGGGGCTGGCAATGCCATCACCCCGGAAGAGGTGGCCGAGGCGGATCTGGTGATCGTCGCTGCCGATATCGAGGTGGACCTGGCGAAATTCGCCGGTAAGCCAATGTATCGCACCACCACCGGTCTGGCGCTGAAGAAAACCGCCCAGGAGCTGGATAAAGCGGTGGCCGAAGCCAAACCGTACCAGCCGTCCGGTAAACCTCAGGCTGCTGGCGAAGGGAAAAAAGAGTCGGCGGGCGCCTACCGCCACCTGTTGACCGGCGTCTCCTACATGCTGCCGATGGTGGTGGCCGGGGGCCTGTGTATTGCGCTCTCCTTTGCCTTCGGGATCAAAGCGTTTGAAGTGAAAGACACCCTGGCGGCGGCGCTGATGCAGATCGGCGGCGGCTCGGCCTTCGCGCTGATGGTACCGGTGCTGGCAGGCTTTATCGCCTTCTCCATTGCCGACCGTCCGGGCCTGACCCCGGGTCTTATCGGCGGTATGCTGGCGGTCAGCGGCGGCTCCGGCTTTATTGGCGGGATCATTGCTGGTTTCCTTGCCGGTTACGTGGCGAAAGCCATCAGCACGAAGCTGAAACTGCCGCAGAGTATGGAAGCGTTGAAGCCAATCCTGATCATTCCGCTGGTCTCCAGCCTGATCGTGGGTCTGGCGATGATCTACCTGATCGGTAAACCGGTAGCCGGTATTCTCGCCTGGCTGACCCACTGGCTGCAAACCATGGGCACCGCGAACGCGGTTCTGCTGGGCGCAATCCTCGGCGCGATGATGTGTACCGACATGGGCGGGCCAGTGAATAAAGCGGCTTATGCCTTTGGCGTGGGCCTGCTGAGTACCCAGACCTACGCGCCGATGGCGGCGATCATGGCGGCCGGTATGGTGCCTCCGCTGGCGATGGGTATCGCGACGCTGGTTGCCCGCAATAAGTTCGACAAAGGGCAGCGTGAAGGGGGGAAAGCCGCGCTGGTTCTCGGCCTGTGCTTTATCTCTGAAGGGGCGATTCCTTTTGCCGCCCGTGACCCGATGCGCGTGCTGCCTTGCTGCATCGTCGGCGGCGCGGTAACCGGCGCTATCTCGATGGCGATTGGCGCGAAACTGATGGCGCCGCACGGCGGTCTGTTTGTCCTGCTGATCCCGGGAGCGATTACGCCGGTGCTGGGCTACCTGCTGGCGATTGTTGCCGGGACGCTGGTGGCGGGCCTCTCCTACGCGGTGCTGAAACGCCCGGAAGCGCAGGTAGTGGACGTCGAAAAAGCGGCATAATCTTACCGTAATAAAAAAGGGCCGATTGTTCGGCCCTTTTTTTGTCTCTGTTTTACGCCACTTCGGCGATCTGCTGTGCCCGCAGCCAGGCAATCTCTTCCGCCCAGATATCCGGGTTGATGGTTTCCAGAATCAGTGGAATGCCGTCGAAGCGGCTGTCCTGCATGATCCAGCGGAAGCAGTCGTGGCCAATGTTGCCTTCGCCAAGGCTATGGTGACGGTCAACGCGGCTGCCAAACGTACTCTTGGCATCATTCAGGTGCATGCCGCGCAGATACTGGAAGCCGACGATACGCTCGAAGTCGGCAAAGGTCTTCTCGCAGGCTTCGGCGCTGCGCAGGTCATAGCCGGCAGCGAACGCGTGGCAGGTATCGATGCAGACGCCGACGCGGGATTTATCTTCCACGCCGTCGATAATCGCCGCGAGGTGCTCGAACTTAAAGCCGAGGTTGCTGCCCTGGCCGGCGGTGTTTTCGATCACCGCGGTGACGCCTTCGGTCTTCGCCAGCGCGATATTGATCGATTCGGCGATGCGCGCCAGGCACGCCTCCTCCGGGATCTGCTGCAGATGACTGCCGGGGTGGAAGTTGAGCAGCGTCAGCCCCAGCTGCTGGCAGCGGGTCATCTCATCAATGAAGGCATCACGGGATTTTTCCAGCGCCTCTTCCACCGGATGGCCGAGGTTAATCAGGTAGCTGTCGTGCGGCAGGATCTGCCCGGGGCCAAAGTGATACTTTTCGCAGGCGGCTTTGAATTCGGCGATGGTTTCGTCGTTGAGCGGCGCGGCGCGCCACTGGCGCTGGTTTTTGGTGAAGAGGGCGAAGGCGGTTGCTTCGATTTCGGCGGCGCGAATGGCGGCATTGGCCAGTCCACCTGAGGCGCTCACGTGCGCTCCTACGTATTTCATAAAAAAACTCCAGTTAAAGCCGCTGGGGGGTGGGTAATGATAGCGGCTTAACTGGAGAAAGATGTAGTGCTTTATGCCATCAGGCTGTGGATAGCGACGTTAATGACCCCGCCGCCGACAATCAACCAGACGAACAGCATCAGCGCCATCAGCAGCGGTTTCGCCCCGGCTTTTTTCAGCGCGCTGACGTGAGTGGTGACCCCGAGGGCGGCCATTGCCATCGCCAGCAGAACGGTATCCAGCGTCACCAGCATATCCACCACGGCTTTCGGCAGCAGATGGAAGGAGTTAAACACCGCCACCAGGATGAACATAATCGCGAACCACGGAATGGTGATTTTGCTTTTCTCGCCGTTGCCTGCCGGGGTCAGCTGTTTAACACGCGCCGCCAGGAACAGCAGGAACGGAGCCAGCATCATGACGCGCAGCATTTTGGCGATAACCGCCGCGTTCTCGGCGTCCGGGCTGACTGCATGGCCGGCGGCAACCACCTGCGCCACTTCATGCATGGTGGAACCCATATAGATCCCGTAGGTCTCCGGAGTAAACCAGTGCGCCAGCAGCGGGTACATCGCCGGGTAGAGGAAGATGGCGATGGTACCGAAGATAACCACCGTGGCGACGGCGACCGTCACTTTACTGGCTTCGGCTTTGACCACCGGTTCGGTGGCGAGCACAGCCGCCGCGCCGCAGATGCTGCTGCCGGCGCCGATCAGCCAGCTGGTGTGTTTGTCGAGACCAAACACTTTCTGGCCAAGGAAGCAGGCGATGAAAAAGGTACTGGAGAGCGTCAGAACGTCAATCAAAATACCGCTCACGCCGACGTCGGCAATCTGGGCGAACGTCAGGCGGAAGCCGTAGAGGATGATCCCCAGGCGCAGCAGGTGCTGCTTGGCGAAGATCACCCCGCCGTCGCAGGGCTGCCAGATTTTCGGGTAGACCGTGTTGCCGACGACCATCCCGAACAGGATAGCGAGGGTCAGGGCGCTAAAGCCTGCGCCGGCGATGGCCGGGAAACTCCCGGCCCACAGGGCGGCGCCGGTCAGCGCGGCGGTCAGCGCCAGGCCTGGGACAAAATGCCACAGGGAACGATGTTTGGTGGGTAAAGTGAGTGCTGTCATAACCTTCTCCTTTGTCTGCCTAAAGGTTACGCCGCGCGCGGTTAAATATAAAATTGATTATATGTTTATAATCAATCGTAATAAGTGGTTAAGGACCGCATCGTCGCTGACAAGGGGGCAGGGGAGCGATGCGGCGAAAGCGGGGCGGTTTCCCGGCAAGACGATGATTTTGTGACATAAGCGGATTTTCCTTCCTTCAGCCGCCTCGATTTGTGTCACCATAGTAAGGAAGGTTATTCAGGTTGGATTACTAAACGGGTGGGTTATGCATATTACGCTGCGGCAGTTGGAAGTGTTCGCCGAAGTCCATAAGAGTGGGTCAACCACTCAGGCGTCACAGATGCTGGCGCTTTCGCAATCTGCGGTCAGCGCCGCGCTGACCGATCTGGAAGGGCAGCTCGGCGTGCAGCTGTTTGACCGCGTCGGTAAACGACTGGTGGTGAATGAGCACGGACGGCTGCTGTACCCGCGTGCGCTGGCGCTACTGGAGCGGGCGCTGGAGATCGAACAGCTGTTTCGCGGCGATAACGGGGCGATCCGGGTCTACGCCAGCAGCACCATCGGCAACTATATTATGCCGGAGATCATCGCCCGTTATCGCCATGACTTCCCGGAACTGCCGGTGGAATTGAGCGTCGGCAACAGCCTGGATGTGATCAACGCCGTCGCCGACCTGCGGGTGGATTTCGGTCTGATTGAGGGGCCGTGCCATGCCGCCGACATCATTGCCGAGCCGTGGCTGGAAGATGAGCTGGTGGTGTTTGCTGCGCCTGATTCGCCGCTGCTGGCG
This sequence comes from Klebsiella variicola, assembly GCF_000828055.2. Taxonomy (NCBI): domain Bacteria; kingdom Pseudomonadati; phylum Pseudomonadota; class Gammaproteobacteria; order Enterobacterales; family Enterobacteriaceae; genus Klebsiella; species Klebsiella variicola. Next base: position 1,634,870 of record NZ_CP010523.2, read on the forward strand.
GGGGAGGTGACCCTGCAGCAACTGGCTGAGGCGCCGTGGATCCTGCGCGAGCATGGGTCCGGTACCCGGGAGATTGTCGATTATGTACTGCTGTCGCATCTGCCGGCGTTTCATATGGGCATGGAGCTGGGCAATTCGGAGGCGATCAAGCACGCCGTCCGGCATGGCCTGGGCATCAGCTGTTTATCGCGCCGGGTGATTGCCGAACAGCTGGCCTCGGGCACGCTGGCGGAGCTGAAAGTGCCATTGCCCCGGCTGACGCGCACGCTGTGGCGGATCCATCATCGGCAGAAGCATATTTCCAAAGCATTACAACGTTTTCTGCAATATTGCCAGGTGTAGCACCCGGTTTTTACGCCTCATAACGGGGGGAATTCGCTGGCAATTCCGCAGGTTAGTGCTTTACTAATAATTTGCGGGCGATCATGAAGCTCTCTTATAACTTTGCATTTGTACCGGATGGAACCCCGATCGTCTGCTACAATCGCGCCTCATTTTTTGGATGGATAGCATTATCACATGGTTTCGGAAACTAAAACCACAGAAGCGCCCACGCTACGTCGTGAACTGAAGGCGCGCCACTTGACCATGATCGCCATTGGCGGTTCCATCGGTACGGGTCTTTTTGTTGCCTCTGGCGCAACCATTTCGCAAGCAGGTCCCGGCGGGGCGCTGCTGTCTTATATTCTGATCGGTTTGATGGTCTATTTCCTGATGACCAGCCTGGGCGAGCTGGCGGCGTTTATGCCGGTGTCCGGTTCCTTCGCCACCTACGGCCAGAATTATGTTGAAGAAGGCTTCGGCTTCGCGCTGGGCTGGAACTACTGGTACAACTGGGCGGTGACGATCGCCGTTGACCTCGTGGCTTCGCAACTGGTGATGAGCTACTGGTTCCCTGATACCCCGGGCTGGATCTGGAGCGCCTTGTTCCTTGGCATTATGTTCCTGCTGAACTGGATCTCGGTGCGCGGCTTTGGCGAGGCGGAATACTGGTTCTCGCTGATCAAAGTCGCCACCGTCATTATCTTTATTATTGTCGGCGTGATGATGATTGTCGGCATCTTCAAAGGGTCGCAGCCCACTGGCTGGAGCAACTGGGGGATCGCGGATGCGCCATTCGCCGGTGGTTTCTCGGCGATGATCGGCGTGGCGATGATTGTCGGCTTCTCCTTCCAGGGCACTGAGCTTATCGGCATCGCGGCCGGTGAGTCTGAGGATCCGGAGAAGAACATCCCGCGCGCGGTGCGCCAGGTCTTCTGGCGTATCCTGCTGTTCTACGTTTTCGCCATTCTGATTATCAGCCTGATCATTCCGTACACCGACCCGAGCCTGCTGCGCAACGACGTGAAGGATATCTCCGTCAGCCCGTTCACGCTGGTCTTCCAGCATGCTGGTCTGCTGTCGGCGGCGGCGATCATGAACGCGGTTATCCTGACTGCCGTTCTGTCGGCCGGTAACTCCGGGATGTACGCTTCCACGCGTATGCTGTACACCCTGGCCTGCGACGGCAAAGCGCCGCGTATTTTCTCGAAGCTGTCGCGTGGCGGCGTGCCGCGCAACGCGCTGTACGCGACCACTGTTATCGCGGCGCTGTGCTTCCTGACGTCCATGTTCGGCAACCAGACGGTGTACCTGTGGCTGCTGAACACCTCCGGGATGACCGGCTTTATCGCCTGGCTGGGTATTGCGATCAGCCACTATCGTTTCCGTCGCGGCTACGTCATGCAGGGTAACGATATTAATAATCTGCCGTATCGTTCCGGGTTCTTCCCGCTGGGGCCGATCTTCGCCTTCGTGCTGTGCCTTATCATCACCCTCGGACAGAACTACGAAGCGTTCCTCAAGGACACCATTGACTGGGGCGGCGTGGCGGCGACCTACATCGGTATTCCGCTGTTCCTCGTCATCTGGTTTGGTTACAAGCTGGCGAAAGGCACCCGCTTTGTTCGCTACAGCGAAATGACCTTCCCGGACCGCTTTAAGCGTTAATCTTCGCAATTGTGCGATAAAAGCCCTCTGAAAAGAGGGCTTTTTTTATGTCCGCACGGTTACAGCTTGACACAATTCTTCATAATTATATTGATAATCGTAATCATTATCTTTATCATTTTCGCCCATTACGGATGAAGCCACTCCCCGTCTCTGCCATTGGGTCAGACTGACATCGGGCGACCAGCCACATCGACGAGAAAACAGCGCGAGCATGTCGCCGACAGAGCGACAGGCCGCCAGCGCGTGTGAGCAGCACCTTTTTGTTTGTTTGGTTGTACACCTCATGGAGATTTGGAATGTTCAGGTTAAACCCTTTTATCCGGGCGGGATTGTCTGCGTCCGTCGTATCATTGGCGTTTCCGGCTCTCGCCGATGTAAATGAAGAAACGCTGGTGGTGACCGCCTCGGCCACTGAACAGAGCGTCAAAGACGCGCCGGCGAGCATCAGCGTCATCACCCAGCAGGATTTACAACGTAAGCCCGTCCAGAACCTGAAAGACGTACTGCGCGATGTCCCTGGGGTCCAGCTCACTAACGAAGGAGATAACCGCAAGGGCGTCAGCATTCGCGGTCTGAGCAGCAGCTATACCCTGATCCTCGTCGACGGGAAACGCGTCAACTCCCGCAACGCCGTCTTCCGCCACAATGACTTCGACCTGAACTGGATCCCGGTGGATGCCATCGAACGTATCGAGGTGGTGCGCGGCCCGATGTCCTCCCTTTACGGTTCCGATGCGCTCGGCGGCGTGGTCAACATTATTACCAAAAAAATCGGCCAGAAATGGACCGGGACGCTGAGCGCCGATACCACCATTCAGGAACACCGCGATCGCGGCGATACCTGGAACGGTCAGTTCTTCACCAGCGGTCCGCTGATCGACGGCGTGCTCGGGATGAAGGCCTACGGCAGCCTGGCAAAACGCGCCAAGGACGATCCGCAATCTTCCAGCAGCGCCACCGGCGAGACGCCGCGCATCGAGGGCTTCACCAGCCGCGATGGCAATGTTGAATTCGCCTGGACGCCGGGCGAAAACCATGATTTTACGGCGGGCTATGGCTTTGACCGTCAGGATCGTGATTCCGATTCCCTTGACCGCAACCGCCTTGAGCGTGAGAACTACTCCCTGAGCCATAATGGCCGCTGGGATATGGGTAACAGCGAGCTCAAGTTCTACGGCGAAAAGGTGGATAACAAAAATCCGGGGCAGAACGGGACCATCACCTCGGAAAGCAATGCCATCGACGGCAAGTATGTCCTGCCGCTGGACATGATTAACCAGCTGGTGACCTTCGGCGGCGAATGGCGCCACGATAAACTCAAAGATCCGGTCAACCTGAGCAGTGGCGGCCAGTCGACCTCCGCCAGTCAGTACGCCCTGTTTATCGAAGACGAATGGCGCATCATCGAGCCGCTGGCGCTGACCACCGGCATTCGTATGGACGACCATCAGACCTATGGCGATCACTGGAGCCCACGCGCCTATCTGGTGTATAACGCCACCGATACCGTCACCGTCAAAGGCGGCTGGGCGACGGCGTTTAAAGCCCCGTCGCTGCTGCAGCTTAACCCCGACTGGACCACCAACTCCTGCCGCGGGTCGTGCAGCATCATCGGTAACCCGGACCTGAAACCGGAAACCAGTGAAAGCTTCGAGCTCGGTCTCTACTACCGTGGGGAAGAGGGCTGGCTGCAGGATGTTGAAGGCAGCATCACCACCTTCCAGAATAATGTCGACGATATGATCGATGTTCTGCGCACCTCCAGCGCCAGCGAAGCGCCGGGCTACCCGAACTTTGTCGGCTGGAAAACCGTCAACGGCAAGCGCGTGCCGATCTTCCGCTATTTCAACGTCAACAAAGCCCGCATCAAAGGGGTGGAGACGGAGGTGAAGATCCCGTTTGGCGATGAGTGGAAGCTGACGATGAACTACACCTACAACGATGGCCGCGATCTGAGCAATGGCGGCGACAAACCGCTGCAGACGCTGCCGTTCCATACCGCCAACGGCACGCTTGACTGGAAACCGCTGGACGACTGGTCCTTCTACGTGACGGCCAACTATACCGGCCAGCAACGCGCGGTAAGCGCCACCGGCAAAACGCCGGGCGGCTACACCCTGTTTGACGTTGGCGCGGCATGGCAGGTGACCAAAAACGTGAAACTGCGCTCCGGGGTGCAGAACGTGGGTGATAAAGATCTGAGCCGGGACGACTACAGCTATACCGAAGAGGGCCGTCGCTACTTTATGGCGGTGGATTATCGCTTCTGATCGTCGGCACTAAAACGTGGCCTGCGGGCCTGAGCATGCGCCGCGAAGCTGCTTCGCGGCGCAGTGGCGTTTAGGCAAAGAGATGCTGCGCATGGAAGCGCAGATGGTCTTCAATAAACGAGGCAATGAAGTAATAGCTGTGGTCGTAGCCAGGCTGGATACGCAGCGTTAACGGCCAGGCCTTCTGGCGGGCGGTTTCCGCCAGTACGGCTGGCTGTAATTGCCCGGCGAGGAACGGATCGTTATCGCCCTGGTCGATCAGCGTCGGCACGGCGTCAGCCGGCTGGCTGGCCTGCATCAGCGCGCAGCTGTCCCACGACTGCCATGTCGATTCATCCGCGCCCAGATAGGCGGTAAACGCTTTCTTGCCCCACGGCACCTGGCCGGGATTGACGATCGGCGCGAAGGCGGAGACGCTGGCGTAGCGGCCCGGATTTTTGAGCGCCATTACCAGCGCGCCGTGACCGCCCATCGAATGGCCGCTGATGGCGCAGCGTTCGCCGACGCTAAACTCGCTACGGATCAGCGCGGGCAGTTCATCGCGCAGATAATCATACATCCGATAGTGCGCCGCCCACGGCGCCTCGGTGGCATTCAGGTAGAAGCCGGCGCCTTGCCCCAGATCGTATCCATCATCGTTGGCGACCTCATCACCGCGCGGGCTGGTATCCGGCATCACCAGCGCGATGCCCAGCTCAGCGGCAATGCGCTGGGCGCCCGCCTTGGTGGTAAAGTTTTCGTCGTTACAGGTTAGCCCGGACAGCCAGTACAGTACCGGCGGCGGCGTTTCGCGCTCAGGCGGTAAAAAAATGCTGAACGTCATGGCGCAGTTCAGGACAGGGGAGTGATGACGCCAGCGTTGTTGCCGACCGTCAAAACAGCGATGCTCTTCAAGCAGTTCCATGCAAGGCTCCTCGAAAGGGGTGTGCGCGTAAACGTTCATAATACAGATATTTCATTAGCCGGTGAGTAACTTTCACTTTCTCCTTTTGAGAACTTACTGCATCATTAATGCAACTTATAGCCAACATGCCGGTGTAGCGATGGCGCTTATGGATGCGTACAGCGGTTAGATCATTCCGGATTCGGCGATAAGGATTTGGCGCCGCGCCTGAGGCGCGGCTTCAGGCCCTAATAAAAGGCAGCGCCAATTTCAATAATTATCGTTACGGCTACTGGATTCTGTGCGCCACCTCACGCACAATGAATACAAACTTTGCCCCCAGAAAAAGCAAAGAGCGCCACACCTGCAGGAGAAACCCAAATGTCATCACTGAGTAAAGAAGCCGTCCTCGTTCATGAAGCGCTGGTCGCTCGTGGGCTGGAGACGCCGATGCGTGCGCCAGTACAAGAAATTGATAACGAAACACGCAAGCGTTTGATTACCGGTCATATGACCGAGATTATGCAACTGCTGAATCTGGATCTGAGTGATGACAGTCTGATGGAGACCCCGCATCGCATCGCCAAAATGTATGTCGATGAGATCTTCTCCGGGCTGGATTACTCCCGCTTCCCGAAAATCACCGTCATTGAAAACAAAATGAAGGTTGATGAAATGGTGACCGTGCGCGATATCACCCTGACCAGCACCTGCGAACACCATTTCGTCACCATCGATGGTAAAGCGACAGTAGCCTATATCCCGAAAGATGCGGTGATCGGCCTGTCGAAAATCAACCGCATCGTGCAGTTTTTCGCCCAGCGTCCGCAGGTCCAGGAGCGTCTGACCCAGCAGATCCTGATCGCGCTGCAGACGCTGCTCGGCACCAGCAACGTGGCGGTATCCATTGACGCGGTGCATTACTGCGTGAAGGCGCGCGGCATTCGCGATGCGACCAGCGCCACCACCACCACCTCTCTCGGCGGCCTGTTTAAATCCAGCCAGAATACCCGCCAGGAATTCCTGCGCGCAGTACGTCACCACAACTAAAACGGAGCAGGGTACATGGAGAGAAATGTCACGCTGGACTTTGTCCGCGGCGTCGCCATCCTCGGTATCCTGCTTCTCAATATCAGCGCCTTCGGCTTGCCGAAGGCCGCTTACCTCAATCCCGCCTGGTCAGGAAACGCGACCCTCAGCGATGCCTGGACGTGGGCACTCCTCGACCTGCTGGCGCAGGTGAAGTTTCTCACCCTGTTCGCGTTGCTGTTTGGCGCCGGTCTGCAGCTATTGCTCCCGCGAGGGAAGCGCTGGATCCAGTCGCGGCTGACGCTGCTGGCGCTGCTCGGTTTCATTCACGGTCTTTTTTTCTGGGATGGCGACATTCTGCTGGCCTACGCCCTGGTGGGGCTGGTGAGCTGGCGCATGGTGCGTGAGGCGCACCATGTCAAATCGCTGTTCAATACCGGGGTGGTGCTCTACCTCATCGGCATTGCGGTGCTGGTCCTGCTGGGAGTCATCTCCGGGACGGCGGCGAATCGCTCCTGGGTGCCGGATGCGGCGAACCTGCAGTATGAGCAGTACTGGAAGCTGCACGGCGGCATGGAGGCGGTCAGCAACCGGGCGGATATGCTATCGGACAATCTGCTGGCGCTGGGCGCCCAGTATGGCTGGCAGCTGGCGGGGATGATGCTGATGGGCGCGGCGCTAATGCGCAGCGGCTGGCTCAAAGGGCAGTTCAGCCTGCGTCACTACCGGCGCACGGGTGCCCTGCTGGTGGTGGCCGGCATGGCGGTAAATCTGCCGGCAATATTCGCCCAGTGGTATCTGGCCTGGGACTATCGCTGGTGCGCGTTTTTGCTGCAGGCGCCGCGCGAACTGAGCGCCCCCTTACAGGCGATCGGCTATGCCTCGCTGGCCTGGGGCTACTGGCCGCAGCTGTGCCGTTTCCGCCTGGTGGGCGCTATCGCCTGCGTCGGACGCATGGCGCTGACCAACTACCTGCTGCAGACCCTGATCTGCACCACCCTGTTTTATCATCTCGGGCTGTTTATGCGCTTCGATCGTCTGCAGCTGCTGGCCTTTGTTCCCCCCATCTGGGCTGTTAACCTCCTTGTCTCATCGCTGTGGCTGCGCCGCTTCCGCCAGGGGCCGGTGGAATGGCTGTGGCGTCAGTTAACCCTGCGTGCGTCAGGCACATCATTGAAAGACACATCCAGATAACGATCTCGATCACAATCATTAACAAAACGGATGTAAACGTTTCCAGCCGTGTGACCTCACTCACGTAGCGGACCGCGGGTCGCTGCCAGAATAGCCTCCTTGCTGAGCACAGGAGGTGAATGTGACGTGCTGTAATTCTCTTAAGGTCGCTGAGTATGATCACCATTCGTGATGTCGCCCGCCAGGCGGGTGTATCCGTGGCCACCGTGTCGCGGGTGCTGAACAACAGCGCGCTGGTGAGTCCGGATACGCGCGACGCCGTGATGAAAGCGGTGACCCAACTGGGCTACCGACCCAACGCCAACGCTCAGGCGCTGGCCACCCAGGTGAGCGATACCATCGGCGTGGTGGTGATGGACGTCTCCGACGCCTTCTTCGGCGCGCTGGTGAAAGCGGTGGATACCGTCGCCCAGCAGCATCAGAAGTATGTGCTGATCGGCAACAGCTATCACGAGGCGGAAAAAGAGCGCCACGCCATCGAGGTGCTGATCCGCCAGCGCTGCTCGGCGCTGATTGTCCATTCGAAAGCGCTCAGCGATGATGAACTGAGCGACTTTATGCAACATATCCCGGGAATGGTGCTGATCAACCGCATTGTGCCAGGCTTTGCCCATCGCTGCGTCGGGCTCGACAACGTCAGCGGCGCGCTGATGGCCACCCGCATGCTGCTCAATCAGGGTCACCAGCGCATCGGCTATCTCTCCTCAAACCACGGCATTGAAGATGACGATATGCGTCGGGAAGGGTGGAGCAAAGCGCTGCAGGAGCAGGGCATCATCGCCCCGGACAGCTGGGTCGGTTCTGGCTCCCCGGATATGCAGGGCGGCGAGGCGGCGATGGTCGAACTGCTGGGGCGCAATCTCGGTCTCACCGCGGTGTTTGCCTATAACGACAGCATGGCGGCCGGCGCGCTGACGACCCTGAAGGACAACGGCATTGTCGTGCCGCAGCATCTGTCGCTGATTGGCTTTGATGATATTCCTATTTCCCGTTACACCGATCCTCAACTCACTACCGTGCGCTATCCGGTAATGTCGATGGCAAAGCTGGCCACCGAGCTGGCGCTGCTGGGGGCGGCCGGCAAGCTGGATCGCGAGGCAACGCACTGCTTTATGCCGACGCTGGTGCGCCGTCATTCCGTTGCCCAGCGGCAAACTGTGGGGCCGATCACTAACTGAAGCGGTGATGGGATGTAACCGCTTTCAATTTGTGAGTAAATTCACAGTATATTAACATTCGCCTGATTATGATGGCAGCGTTTACCAGTCTGAACCACGAGGTGATGGGTTATCCTCACTTTTTTAAGTAGGAACAAGGCGTTAAACGAGTTTTAGAGTCGTATTTTTCTGGAGCGTTACCCGACACGGAAGACCGAATTTTCGTCGTGAAATGCGTTGTGCGGTAACACTAATGCAACAAACCCCGCCCGCACTTTTTCACAATAATGACCCTGCATAATAAAACCGGAGATTCCATGAATAAGAAGGTGTTTACCCTGTCTGCTGTAATGGCTGGTCTTTTATTTGGCGCCGCCGCACACGCAGCAGATACCCGTATCGGCGTGACGATTTATAAATATGACGACAACTTTATGTCGGTGGTGCGTAAGGCAATTGAAAAAGATGGCAAATCCGCGCCTGACGTCCAGCTGCTGATGAATGACTCGCAGAACGACCAGTCGAAACAAAACGATCAAATTGACGTGCTGTTGGCGAAAGGCGTGAAGGCGCTGGCGATTAACCTGGTTGACCCGGCGGCAGCGGGAACGGTGATTGAAAAAGCGCGCGGGCAGAATATTCCTGTGGTGTTCTTCAACAAAGAGCCTTCCCGCAAAGCGCTGGATAGTTATGACAAGGCTTATTACGTCGGTACCGATTCGAAAGAGTCGGGGATTATTCAGGGCGATCTGATCGCCAAGCACTGGAAAGCCAACCCGAACTGGGATCTGAATAAAGACGGCCAGATCCAGTTCGTCCTGCTGAAAGGCGAGCCGGGCCATCCGGATGCGGAAGCGCGTACCACCTACGTTATCAAAGAGCTGAATGATAAAGGTCTGAAGACCCAGCAGCTGCAACTGGATACCGCCATGTGGGATACCGCGCAGGCGAAAGACAAAATGGACGCCTGGCTCTCCGGCCCGAATGCGAACAAGATTGAAGTAGTGATCGCGAACAACGATGCCATGGCGATGGGCGCGGTTGAAGCGCTGAAAGCGCACAACAAGAGCAGCATTCCGGTGTTTGGCGTCGATGCCCTGCCAGAAGCGCTGGCGCTGGTGAAATCCGGTGCGATGGCCGGTACCGTGCTGAACGATGCCAACAACCAGGCGAAAGCGACCTTCGATCTGGCGAAAAACCTCGCGGAAGGTAAAGAAGCCGCGGCGGGCACCAACTGGAAAATTGACAACAAGATTGTTCGCGTACCGTACGTGGGCGTCGATAAAGACAACCTGAGCCAGTTTACCGGCAAGTAATCGTGATGTGAGTTGCGGGCGTGGTTTAACCACGCCCGATTATTCCTGATACAGAACCAGACTCCTGCTGGCGTTATTGCGCCGGACGGGGCGTGCATGAACGCAGCCAGGTATAACTATGGTCAGCAATAATAGCGAACGGTCAGGCGAATATTTGTTGGAAATGACCAACATCAACAAATCGTTTCCTGGCGTCAAGGCTCTTGATAATGTCAACCTGAAGGTTCGTCCGCACTCCATTCATGCGTTAATGGGTGAGAACGGCGCCGGCAAATCGACATTATTAAAATGCCTTTTTGGGATCTATCAAAAAGATTCCGGTAGCATTCTTTTTCAGGGAAAAGAGATCGATTTCCATTCGGCGAAAGAAGCCCTGGAAAACGGTATATCGATGGTGCATCAGGAATTAAACCTGGTTTTACAGCGTTCAGTCATGGATAACATGTGGCTCGGACGCTATCCCACCAAAGGCATGTTTGTCGATCAGGACAAAATGTACCGGGATACCAAGGCCATTTTTGATGAGCTGGATATTGATATCGACCCGCGCGCCCGCGTCGGTACCTTATCGGTATCCCAGATGCAGATGATTGAGATCGCTAAGGCGTTTTCCTATGACGCCAAAATCGTCATCATGGACGAGCCGACGTCATCGCTGACGGAAAAAGAGGTCAACCATCTGTTTAAGATCATCCGCAAGCTGAAAGATCGCGGCTGCGGTATCGTCTATATCTCGCATAAAATGGAAGAAATTTTCCAGCTGTGCGATGAAATAACCATCCTGCGCGACGGCCAGTGGATCGCCACCCAGCCGCTGGAAGGGCTGGATATGGACAAGATTATCGCCATGATGGTCGGGCGCTCGCTCAACCAGCGTTTTCCGGATCGCGAAAATACCCCGGGAGAAGTGATCCTCCAGGTGCGCAATCTCACCTCGCTGCGTCAACCCTCCATTCGCGATGTCTCCTTTGATCTGCATAAGGGCGAAATTCTCGGTATCGCCGGCCTGGTAGGCGCTAAACGCACCGACATCGTGGAGACCCTGTTCGGGATCCGTGAGAAGGCCAGCGGCACCATCACCCTGCACGGTAAGAAGATCAACAACCACAGCGCCAACGAGGCGATTAACCACGGTTTTGCACTGGTGACCGAGGAGCGGCGCTCCACCGGGATTTATGCCTATCTGGATATCGGTTTTAACTCGCTGATCTCCAATATTAAGAAATATAAAAACAGCATCGGCTTGCTGGATAACTCGCGAATGAAGAGCGACACCCAGTGGGTTATTGACTCGATGCGCGTTAAAACCCCCGGCCAGCATACGCAGATCGGTTCGCTTTCCGGTGGTAACCAGCAAAAGGTCATTATAGGCCGCTGGCTGCTGACCCAGCCGGAGATCCTGATGCTGGATGAGCCAACGCGCGGTATCGACGTCGGCGCCAAATTCGAGATCTACCAGCTGATTGCCGAGCTGGCTAAAAAAGACAAAGGGATCATTATTATTTCTTCCGAAATGCCGGAACTGCTGGGGATTACCGACCGCATTCTGGTGATGAGCAATGGCCTTGTCGCGGGCATTGTAGAGACTAAAACCACCACGCAAAACGAAATACTGCGTCTTGCGTCATTGCACCTTTAAGATCAGGGGCTTCACATGAGTGCGTTAAATAAAAAGAGTTTTCTCACTTACCTGAAAGAGGGTGGGATCTATGTCGTCCTTCTGGTCCTGTTGGCCATTATTATTTTCCAGGATCCGACATTTTTAAGTCTGCTCAACCTGAGTAATATTCTGACCCAGTCTTCGGTGCGTATTATTATTGCCCTGGGCGTGGCCGGACTTATCGTCACGCAGGGGACCGACCTCTCCGCCGGCCGTCAGGTGGGACTGGCGGCGGTGATTGCCGCCACCATGCTGCAGGCGGTGGATAATGCCAACAAGGTGTTCCCGGATATGGCGACCATGCCGATCCCGTTGGTGATCCTGCTGGTGTGCGCCATCGGGGCGGTCATCGGCCTGATTAACGGGATCGTCATCGCCTACCTGAACGTGACGCCGTTTATTACCACCCTCGGCACTATGATCATCGTGTACGGCATTAACTCGCTGTACTACGACTTCGTGGGCGCGTCGCCGATCTCCGGTTTTGACAGCCACTTCTCCCATTTTGCCCAGGGGTTTGTGGCGCTGGGCTCGTTCCGCCTGTCCTACATTACCTTCTACGCGCTGATTGCCGTCTTCTTTGTCTGGATCCTGTGGAACAAGACGCGCTTTGGTAAAAACATCTTCGCTATCGGCGGTAACCCGGAAGCGGCGAAAGTCTCCGGGGTTAACGTGGCGTTGAACCTGCTGATGATCTATGCCCTCTCCGGGGTGTTCTACGCCTTCGGCGGCCTGCTGGAAGCCGGGCGTATCGGCTCGGCGACCAATAACCTCGGCTTTATGTACGAACTGGACGCCATCGCCGCCTGTGTGGTGGGCGGCGTATCGTTCAGCGGCGGGGTAGGGACCGTATTCGGCGTGGTGACAGGGGTGATTATCTTCACCGTCATCAACTACGGCCTGACCTATATCGGCGTCAACCCTTACTGGCAGTACATTATTAAGGGGGCGATTATTATCTTCGCCGTGGCGCTGGACTCCCTGAAATACGCCCGTAAGAAATAAGATTGAACGCATCAAAAACCCGCGCCTGGCGCGGGTTTTTACTATTTAAATAGAGAAGAAATAAGTGTTTTAGAAATAGGGACGAGTCCTGTTTCAAGGCCAAACGGCTTATAGATTTTATTAATGATCTCGGCAGAATAATTGCCTTTATCATTTTCCACATCAGATAAGGTCTTACGAGAGACATCCACTAGCCGGGCATATTCATCCTGGCGTAAACCCAGAACTTCTACTCTCAGTTTTTTCAGGGCCTCTCCCTGGCTGATGGCGCCTAGCATGATGTCATAGATAATGGCGTGAATGACCGCCTGACGATCGACCGTTTTGACTTTTTTTAAACCAGCCGAGACGCGTTGTCTGCTTATCTCTGAACGAGCTTTTTTTTCCGTAGCCGTTACCCCGGTGGCGGGTAGGGATGGTGGGTTATCCGCCCGCAGCCTGGCTAAGGTATTTTGGATTTCTGTTTCTTTTTTATTCAGGGTCTTCATAACAGCCCCCAGCGAGCGAGTTTGTCAGGTATAAATTTAAAACCAATTGATGGCATTTCCAGAATCTGAACAGGAACGCCGCGTACTTTAAGACGGGATGGTAAATCAACGAGTTGAGATGCGGTTTCACTTAAAGCATTAAGCAATGTGTCAGGGGTGATCCATTCAGCCAAAGCTTGTGCGATGGCGCCAAAGTTATATTCGCCTCCTGATTCGCAGGCTAATGACCACTTCATCGTGCGCGGTATACCTTCCGGGTCGGCTTTCATTGGTGCAAAATCGTAGATTGGCGCAAGGATAATTTCATTATCTGCTTTCATAAATGCAGTATTACGTCCATGGTTATCACTATTGCCAAAAATAATGTTTAATAAGTCTCGACGTACCCAATCGATGATAAATCCTTGAACATCAAAGCGATAATTCTGTACTCTTACCATATTACTGGATGTGATCTTTTCGATTAGGATCCGCAACGTGGTTTCATGATCAAGTATCGTCGCTGGCGCTTTTTGTAACAGAGAATAGACTGACTCCATTCCCAATCTCATTATCCGGCCATCACCGTCTCTTCTGATATCAAATCGCGGCAACCAGAGAGAGGGATAATGTAGCCCCTCCTGCTGCGGCTCCTCGTTCCTGGTCATAGTCGAGAAAATCACTGGCACGATTCATGACATCAGTGACAGAGAACGTTTTACTGCTTGCCAGACTATCCCAGTCCGGCACCGAGTCTTTAATGCGTAAATTTCCCACTGGCGACATCGTGCCGAATTTGAGCAAGATGAAATTCTGCTGGCCCTGAGGAAGTTCACTGATATCTAAAAAGTTAACCCAGTAACGTCGGCTGGCGCCGCTTGGAATGATATCGTCTATAAATCTTAACCATCCAGGATTTCCGTGATCCTCAAAATAAAGCGAAACGGGATGGTTGAGCGACACGGCGTGATAGTCATCGCGTTCCAGAAAGTCGATGGCGTAATCGGTAAGATAGTCGATTTGTGTTGTAAACCAGTCCCCTTGCTCACTACCGGGGAATTTTATCAACGCAATGTCTTGCCACTCCGCATTGAGAAAGGCTTGTACCGTTAATGTTTCCATCTCGCCCTCCAAAAAGGATGATGAGTGAAATATTACGCATTAAAGAGCATTCATGCAATTAACGTTACTTATAATACGCATTGTTTTGGCATCGCATGATTAATGCATCTTATATCACTCATTGGCGGGTTTTGTGTTTTTCTGCAGTTCCAGCAGCTGCTCCGGAGTGACTGCCGGGTAGGACTGGGCGTCATCCGGTACGTCATGCTGTTGAGCCGGAATCGGGATGAGAGGGCCGAGAAAGCGCGGTTCCCGTTTGAAGATATAGAGGTCCGCCAGCGCGCCAAAGCGGGCGCCGAACTCGCGCAGCCGCACGCTCCACATATCCTTCGGCGACGGCACCGCGTAGCACTGGGCCTGGATCCCCATATGCAGGGCGATAAACAGCGCCCGTTCGCAGTGGAAGCGCTGGGTGATGATAATGAAGTCGTTGGTATCGAACACTTTGCGGGTGCGGACAATCGAGTCGAGCGTACGGAAGCCGGCATAGTCCAGCACGATATCGGCAGGATCGACGCCGCCTTTAATCAGGTCCCGACGCATGGTCATCGGTTCATTGTAGCTTTGCAGAGCATTATCGCCGCTCAGCAGCAGATAGTTGACCTTGCCGCTGTTGTAGGCGTTCAGCGCGCCCTGGATGCGGTAGCGGTAATACTGATTGATGACGCCGGTGCGGTAATATTTGGCGGTGCCCAGCACCACGCCGACCTGACGGTAGGGCAGGTCCTGCAGCTCATCATAGATATAGGGCGCGGTTTTCCAGCTCATCCAGCGGTCAAGGCCCAGCACGGTCAACAGCAGCAGGCCGAGCAGGACTAACAGGCTGTAGAACACACGCTTTAACATGAACTTGGCTCAATAATAGACAACGGAGTCTTCAGGCTACTTTACCCGCCGGGTAAGCGCAAGAAACCCGCGTTTGATTGCGGGGATTTTCAGCAATATAGACAGATCGCCGAACGCAGGTCGGGTAAGGCGTGAGCCGACACCCGGCATAGAGATCTTCAGCTCGCCATGGCGCGAACCGTAGGTCGGGTAAGCGTAGCGCCACCCGACAACATCTCGGTATATCAGGTCGACGGTATATCAGGTCGGCCGGATAAGGCGAAACCGTCATCCGGCAATCTGCTCAGGCTGATCAACCTAACAGGACGCGCTCGATATTCTGGCAGCCCAGCGCCTTCAGGGTTGCGACGGTGGCATCCCACTGGATCAGCGCCGCGTCGGCTTTCTCCGCGAGGATTGCCCGCTGGATAGCGGGATAATCATAGCCGTTGAGGCTCAGGAGATTCAGCGCCCCCTGCAGCGGCGGCAGCGTCGGATTGAACGCCGCGTTTTCCGCATAGCTGCCGCTGAAAATGGTGCCGTCTTTCAGCTCCAGCGCCACGCCGGAGGGCGAGTGGCTGTAGGGCGCATGGCAGCGGTTGGCGGCCTGAATGGCTGCCTGGGTCAGGGCATCGCCGCTCACCGGGAAGCCATGGTCCTGTGCATCCATCAGCAGGGTTTTGATCTCCAGATCTTTCGGACCAAAGGCGTCCGGCAGATAGTGCTCCAGGGCATGCGCTTCGCGGCCCGGCAGATGAATGCGCAGCGCCAGTCCGCTGTTCAGTTCGTTCATAAACTGACGGCAATGGCCGCACGGCGTGTAGTTCACCGTAATAGCGCGCAGGGAGGTCTCGCCGCGCAGCCAGGCGTGGCTGATGGCGCTCTGTTCGGCGTGAACGGTCTGCTGCATGGTCGCGCCGAGAAATTCCATATTGCCGCCAAAGTACCAGCGGCCGCTGACGCCGCGGGCGATCGCCCCGACGTTAAAATGAGAAAGGTCGGCGCGCGCGCAGGCGGCAGCAAGCGGCAGTAGCGCAAAGGCCAGCGCGTCTTCGTCCAGACCTGTCGCCTGCTGCAGCGTCGCCACCTGATCGGCTTCGAGCAGCGCCGGGAAGTGCGGGTCGGCGAGCATCGGGGCGATGGCCGCCTGCAGGTCTGCTGCCAGAGTCGTCAAAGCAGCTTGAAAACGTGAGTGCATAGCGTTGCCTCATAACAATGTAATGGGAAGCCAGTGTACGGGCGTCCAGCAGTCTCATATGTGATGAATATCTCATTGTTTATGCAACTTTGATTTGTTGCATTAAAAAATGTGATTTAAATCACAATTTATCCCACCACCGCGAGGATCAGCGGAAATAAGAACGGTGCCATCAACGAGGTGATGATCCCGCACAGCACCAGCGCCAGCGAGCTAAACGCCCCTTCCTGGTAGTCCAGTTCCGCACAGCGGGCAGTGCCGAGGGCGTGCGAGGCGGTACCCATTGACAGGCCGCGTGACGCTTTGGTGCGAATGCGCATCAGGTTAAGCAGCGTATGGCCGAATACCGCGCCGAGGATGCCGACAAAAATCACGCACACGGCGCTGATAGCCGGAATACCGCCGATGCTGCCGCTGACCGCCATGGCAATTGGCGTAGTGACTGACTTAGGCAGAATAGAGGCGGCGATTTGCGGCGTGGCGCCCATCAGCAGGGCGACGGTAGTACCGGTGATCATCGCCACGCAGCTGCCGATAAAGCAGATGGTGATGATTGATTTCCAGCGCGCGCGGATCTGGTGCAGTTGCTCATACAGTGGAAAGGCCAGCGCGACCACCGCCGGCTGCAGCAGATCGTTCAGGACTTTGCTGCCGGCAAAATAACGCTCATAGGAGATCCCGGTCAGCAGCAGAAACGGAATTATAACTACCATCGCCACCAGCAGCGGGTTGAGCAGCGGGAACTTAAAGCGGGCGGCCAGCCTGCGGGCGAGAAAAAAGACGATCAGGGTTAGCGGCAGCGACCACCAGATTTCATGCATCATTTTTCTTTTCCTTTTGCCCAATCACTTTACGTTCGCCATGCACCAGGTGAGAGCTCCAGCTCACCACCACAAACACCACCAGCGTGCTGATGGCGCAGGAGATGACGACTGGCCCCAGCTGGGCGCGCAGCAGATCCCAGTATTGCATCACGCCGACGCCGATGGGCACGAACAATAGCGCCATATAGCGGATCAGGATATTGCAGCCAGGATTGACCCACTGCGGCGGCATAATTTGCAGCGCCAGCAGCACGAAGAGGATCAGCATGCCGATGATGCTGCCGGGGATAGTGATGGGCAGCAGTCCGGCGATAAAAATTCCGGCGTATAAGCAGGCGTAAATCAGGACGAAGGCCCGCAGGTACTGCCAGATAATAGTCAGCGATTTACTCATGGTAATAACCCTTGATGAAGTGCATTCATCATACAATTAATCCCTAAAATGTGCTACCGATCACATCATGAATTCTACGCATAGCGCTGATAGCGTACGGGAACAATAGCCTCTCCCGGCAGGACCCGACAGCTCGCAGCTTAGGGTATATGGAGTCCCACGCTACCTTTTTGAACGAGGCGCGGCAAATAAAGGCGGCATGAGACGCCGCAGACTCCTGTAAAGCATAGAGATTATCTCCTCGCTTTGCCGCATTCGCCGAACGGGGAATGGCGTACGGCAGGCCGGACGCATTGAGCGCTTTCCACCAATGCCTGGAGGCGCTACCATAGCGCCTCTTTTTTTTCCGGATAACGATATGCGTGTTCTACTGGCGCCGATGGAAGGCGTGCTCGATTCGCTGGTGCGCGAGCTGCTGACCGAGGTTAACGATTACGATCTGTGCATCACCGAATTTCTGCGCGTGGTGGATCAACTGCTGCCGGTAAAATCGTTCTACAGGCTGTGCCCGGAACTGCATCATCAGAGCCGCACGCCGTCCGGCACCCGCGTGCGCGTCCAGCTGCTGGGACAATATCCCGAGTGGCTGGCGGAAAACGCCGCCCGCGCGGTGGAGCTGGGGTCGTGGGGGGTGGATTTAAACTGCGGCTGTCCGTCTAAGCTGGTGAACGGCAGCGGCGGCGGGGCGACGCTGCTGAAAGATCCGGAGCTGATCTATCGCGGTGCGAAAGCCATGCGCGAAGCGGTTCCCGATCATCTGCCGGTGACCGTCAAGGTGCGACTCGGCTGGGACAGCGGCGAACGGCGCTTCGAAATCGCCGATGCGGTGCAGCAGGCCGGGGCCAGCGAGCTGGTGGTTCACGGCCGCACCAAAGAAGATGGCTACAAAGCCGAACGCATTAACTGGCAGGCGATCGGTGAGATCCGCCAGCGTCTGACCATTCCGGTGGTGGCCAACGGCGAGATCTGGGACTGGCAAAGCGCCCAGGATTGTATGGCCGTCACCGGCTGCGATTCGGTGATGATTGGCCGCGGGGCGCTCAACGTACCGAACCTCAGCCGGGTGATCAAATACAACGAACCGCGCATGCCGTGGCCGCAGGTGGTTCAGCTGTTGCAAAAATATACCCGCCTGGAAAAGCAGGGCGACACCGGTCTGTATCATGTGGCGAGAATTAAGCAATGGTTAGGCTATTTACGCAAGGAATATAGTGAGGCGCTGACCCTGTTTAATGAAATTCGCGCCCTGCAAACGTCTGCTGAAATAGCGGCGGCCATCGCCCGCTATTAAACACCATACTGTTATTTGCTTCACATATTATTACTTGCCTGCCTATTGCTGGTAGGCATGAGTTGAATAAAGTGATAATGTGCGGTCAATCAATTCAGGATTGCTACTGAACCCAGGCAAAACCTAAGCACTTTCGTCATTCGTGGCGGAAAGTGCTTAGGTTTTTTTTTTTGCTAAAATTCAATGGTGAAAAAATGGTTATGTAAAACAATAGGTTGTAATTAACGTTTTCTCTGGCATCGTCGCGGTTTTATTACCGGCGGACGCCCTTTGCCATTCATTTTTTAAAAAAGAAAACAGGTAAATAAATAGCCTGGGGATCCCCTTTGTTTTTATTCAGTCACGGTGGATATCACAATGCATAACAAAAAAATAAATCAGCTTTTGATCGGCGCGGCGCTGGCGGCAATGGTGCCTGCCGTGAGCGCCGCGGAAACTCCGGCGTGGAACGGCAGCGTGCTGGGGTTCGAAGCCGGGCAGCAGGGGCTGCTGGGCGATATGCTGGGCATTCGTCCGATCCTCGAAGAGAACGGCTTTCATTATAATCTCGGGTATCTTAACGAGATGGCCTACAACGCCGGCGGCGGTTACGACCATGATAAACACCTGGCCTATATTGACCAGGTGGCGCTGACCTTTACCCAGGATCTGGAGCGCTGGACCGGCATACCGGATGCGCGTCTCGAAGGCAACATCGTCAACCGTAACCACGATGATAACCTCACCACGAAACGGCTGCAGGATCCGCGGGTGAGTTTCAACGATCTGTCGCAGGAGAGTTGGGGCGGCGGGTCGATCACCCGCCTCGGCTGGCTGACCTTTGCCCGCAGCTTTGACGACCGTCGCCTGACCTGGCGCATCGGCATGATGAACAAGGTGCAAACTTTCGACCAGATCATTCCCTGCGATTTTCAGCTACTGACCCAGTGCGGTGGGAAATCGGCCAACTCGCTGACCTGGAATAACTGGAACATCCACACCTGGGGCACCACCCTGGAGTACAAGCTGACGCCGACGGTCACCCTGAAAGGCGGGGTGATGGAGCAAAACCCGCAGGCTACCGCGCGCAGTCACGCCTGGAGCGGGTCGACGAAGGGCAGCAAAGGCATTTTACTGCCGATGGAGATCGAAACCCGTCCGCTGATGAATGGCCTGCCGGGAGCCTATAACCTGGGTGTGGTCTGGACCAACGCGCCGCAAACCGACCTCTACAGCGGCAAATCCGGCGGCGCCGGGGCGACCGATCCGCAAGGCTACGCCGAGCACGACAGCACCTGGTTTATGTACGCCGGCCTGAACCAGCAGATCACCCGCCACGCCGACGACCCGCTGCGGGGGATGAGCGTCTCGCTGAGCGGCAGCCTCAGCGACCAGCGCAGTAACTATATCCACTCCGCCGTCGCCGCCTCCATGCGCTACCGCGGGCTGTTTGACGCCCGCCCGGAGGACTGGATTGGCTTTGGTCTGACGTGGATCGACATGAGCAGCCACTACGCACGTAACCAGCGCTATATGAATCAACTCAGCGGCGCCACCGACTATAACGACCCGGCTTACCAGCCGGTGGCCGGTCATTCGCTGAACGGCGAGCTCTATTATCGCTTCCGCCCGGTCTCCTGGCTGGAGCTGCAGCCGGGCCTGCAGTACTGGCACCGTCCGGGCGGCGTCGCGCAGACCCAGGACGCATGGGTGGTGGAGTGGAAAACGGTGGTGACTTTCTGATAGTCGCGATCTTAATCACGTTTTTTCACTTGTCAGGTTGAGCGCGCAGCAGAAGTTGTTACAGTGCGGGTGTTGGATTGCAACTGCTGCGGCAGGCAAAACCTGATCACCTGGCGTTTCGTCGGGGGTCAGGTTTTTTTGTTTCTGGGGTCTATATGCAAATCGCCAAAGTACTCAATAACAATGTGGTGGTGGTTCTTGACGAGCACCGGCGCGAACAGGTGGTGATGGGGCGAGGGCTGGCCTTTCAGAAACGCCCGGGCGACGTGCTGGACGACAGTAAAATTGAAAAAGTCTTCGCCTTACAGAGCGATGAACTGGTAGGCCGCTTAGGTGAGTTACTCAGTCAGATACCGTTAGAAGTGATGACCACCTGCGATCGCATTATCGACCTGGCACGCGGGCGGCTGGGCAAGCTACAGGAAAGTTTGTACATCACATTAACGGATCACTGTCATTTTGCTATCGAGCGGCAGAAAAAGGGCATCGCACTGCGTAACGTGCTGCTGTGGGAGATTAAGCGGCTGTATCCGAAGGAGTTCGCGCTGGGTCAGGAGGCAAGGGCCATTATTGCCAAAAGGCTTGGTGTGGAGCTGGCGGAGGATGAAGCCGGATTTATCGCCCTGCATCTGGTGACGGCGCAGCTCAACAGCGAAATGCCGGAGGTCATGCACGTGACCCGGGTGATGCAGGAGATCCTGCAGCTGGTGAAGTATCAGCTGCAGCTTAACTATGACGAAGAGTCATTGAGCTATCAGCGCTTTGTCACTCATCTCAAGTTCTTCGCCCAGCGGATGCTGACGCGCACGGTGGTGGAAGATGACGACGTCTCGCTGCACAGCGCGGTGAAAGATAACTACGCTAAAGCGTGGAAATGTGCGGAAACGGTGGCGACGCATCTGCAAAAGCAGTATCAGCGGTCGCTGACCACCGAAGAGATTATGTTTCTTGCCATTCATATCGAACGGGTAAGAAAAGAGGGGCGTTAATTCCCCCCAACAAAACTGGATTGTTACTGCATGATGCAGGCAAAACCTGAGCGCGACGCCCACCGGCGTGGTTCTCGGGTTTTTTTATTTTTTACTACTCAGTCGCCGGTTGTCTGCGGGCAGCGGCAGTAAGGAAAAGAGCATGGAATATAAAGCACTCGCGCAGGATATTCTCAACCGCGTCGGCGGCAAAGAGAACATTGTGAGTCTGGTTCACTGTGCGACACGTCTGCGTTTTAAACTGAAAGATAACGGCAAAGCCGATGCTGAAGGGCTGAAGGCCAATCCGGGCGTCATTATGGTGGTGGAAAGCGGTGGCCAGTTTCAGGTGGTGATTGGCAACCACGTTCACGACGTCTGGCTGGCGGTGCGCCAGGAGGCGGGGTTAAGCGATGACAGCGAACCGGTTGCCGGGGAAAAAGCGGCCAAAGGATCGGTGTTAAGCCAGCTTATCGACATCATTTCCGGCATTTTTACACCGTTTATCGGCGTGATGGCGGCGACCGGTCTGCTGAAAGGCCTGCTGGCGCTGGCGGTGACCTGCGGCTGGCTTACGCCGGAGCAGGGGACTTATAAAATCTGGTTTGCCGCCAGCGACGCGCTGTTCTTTTTCTTCCCGCTGTTTCTTGGCTATACCGCCGGGAAGAAGTTTGGCGGCAACCCGTTTATCTCGATGGTGATTGGCGGGGCGTTAACCCACCCGCTGATGATTCAGGCCTTTGAGGCCAGCCAGGCGCCGGGCGCGGCGGTGGAGCACTTTCTCGGCATCCCGGTGACCTTTATCAACTACAGCTCGTCAGTGATCCCGATTATTCTCGCCTCGTGGGTCTGCTGCTGGCTGGAGCGCAAGAGCAACGCGCTGTTGCCGTCATCAATGAAAAACTTCTTCACCCCGGCGATCTGCCTGGCGGTGGTGGTCCCGCTCACCTTCCTGGTGATTGGCCCGGTCGCCACCTGGCTGAGCCATCTGCTGGCCAACGGCTACCAGTTCATTTATGCGTTTGCCCCATGGCTGGCGGGCGCGGTACTGGGCGCCATGTGGCAGGTGTGCGTTATTTTTGGCCTGCACTGGGGGCTGGTGCCGTTGATGATCAACAACATGACGGTACTTGGTCACGACTCCATGCTGCCGATTATTCTTCCGGCGGTGATTGCCCAGGTGGGGGCGGTTCTGGGGATTTTGCTGGCCACCCGCGATGCGCGTCAGCGGATGCTGGCCGGTTCCGCCTTCTCTGCCGGGCTGTTTGGCATCACCGAGCCGGCTATCTACGGACTGACCCTGCCGCTGCGTCGTCCGTTTATCTTCGGCTGTATCGCCGGCGCCATCGGCGGGGCGATCACTGCCTTCAGTAATAGCCATGCTTACTCGTTCGGTGTGCCGAATATCTTTTTCCCGGCGCAGATGATCCCGCCTGGCGGGATTGACGCCAGCGTCTGGGGCGGGCTTATCGGCACCGGCGTGGCTTTCGTGCTTGCCTGCGTGCTGACCTTCTTCGCCGGCATGCCGCGCGCCAGCGCTGCACCGGGCGCCGTGACGGTAGCCCCGGCCTCGGCAAACGATATTCTGGCGCCGATGAGCGGCAGCGTTATCGCCCTTGAGCAGGTGCCGGATAGCACCTTCGCCAGCGGCCTGCTCGGCAAAGGCGTAGCCATTATCCCGGCGGTGGGCCAAGTGATTGCGCCATTCCCGGGCGAAGTAGCTTCCCTGTTTCAGACTAAACATGCCATCGGCCTGCAGAGCGACAGCGGCATTGAGCTGTTGATCCACGTCGGCATCGACACGGTCAAACTCGACGGCGTGCCGTTTACCGCACATGTCAAAGAGGGCGACAGGGTGCAGGCCGGCGATCTGCTGATCGAGTTCGATCGTCAGGCGATTCTGGATGCCGGTTACGACCTGGCGACCCCGATCATTATCAGCAACAGCGACGACTACCGGGAAATTGATACGGTGGCGTCCAGCGCCGTCGAAGCCGGCCAGCCGCTGTTGTCAGTCAGCCATTAATCACAGGAGAGAGAGATGAAAACATTCCCGGCGGATTTTTTATGGGGCGGCGCGACCGCGGCGAATCAGGTGGAAGGGGCTTATCTGGAAGAGGGCAAAGGCTTATCCACCTCCGATGTGCAGCCGCACGGCGTGTTCGGCGAGGTGGTCGAGCGCGTACCCGGCGACAGCGGTATTAAGGATGTGGCGATCGATTTTTACCATCGCTACCCGGAAGATATCGCTCTGTTCGCCGAGATGGGCTTTAACTGCCTGCGGGTGTCCATCGCCTGGACCCGCATCTATCCCAACGGCGATGACGCCGAGCCCAACGAAGCCGGTCTCGCGTTCTACGACAAGCTGTTCGACGAGATGGCGAAGCACAACATCACCCCGCTGGTGACGCTGTCGCATTATGAAATGCCGTGGGCGCTGGTAAAAAACTACGGCGGCTGGGGCAGCCGGGAGGTGATTGGTTTCTTTGAGCGCTACGCCCGCACGGTGTTCAGCCGCTATAAAAATAAGGTCAAATTGTGGCTGACCTTTAACGAAATCAATATGTCGCTGCATGCTCCGATGACCGGCGTCGGCCTGCCGGCCGGCAGCAGCAAAGGCGAGGTGTATCAGGCGATTCACCACCAGCTGGTGGCCAGCGCTCTGGCGGTTAAAGCCTGTCACGAGCTGGTGCCCGAGGGCAAAATCGGCAATATGCTGCTCGGCGGGCTGATGTATCCCCTGAGCTGCAAACCGGAAGATGTGTTTGAGACGCTGCAGGAGAACCGCAGCTGGCAGTTCTTTGGCGACGTGCAGGCGCGCGGCGCGTACCCGGGCTATATGCTGCGCTTTTTCCGCGACAACGGTATCACACTCACCATTACCGATGCCGATCGTGAAGCGCTGAAAACCACCGTCGACTTTATCTCCTTTAGCTACTACATGACCGGCTGCGTCACCGCCGACGAGGCGCTGAACCAGCAGGCGCGCGGCAATATTCTCAGCATGGTGCCGAACCCGCACCTGGCGAGCTCGGAGTGGGGCTGGCAGATAGACCCGCTGGGCCTGCGTACGCTGCTGAACGTGCTGTGGGATCGCTATCAGAAGCCGCTGTTTATCGTGGAAAATGGTCTGGGCGCCAAGGATAAGGTGGAAGCCGATGGCAGCATTAACGATGACTACCGCATCAGTTACCTGAACGACCATCTGGTGCAGGCGCGGGAAGCCATTGACGATGGCGTTGAGCTGATGGGCTTTACCAGCTGGGGGCCGATTGACCTGGTGAGCGCCTCGAAGGCGGAGCTGTCGAAGCGCTATGGCTTTATCTATGTCGACCGTCATGATGACGGCACCGGCACCCTGGCGCGCAGTAAGAAGAAGAGTTTTGACTGGTATAAAGAGGTGATTGCCAGCCGCGGCGCCAGCCTGAAAGCGTAAAGCATGCCCGCCCGGCCATCGCCGGGCGGGGGATTAGCCCGGTTTACGCGCGCGCAGTAAAAAGATCATCGGACGTTCTTTCTCTTCATCCAGGGCGGGCTGTTGGACAATCTGTTCGGCGCTCGGACCCCACTCATCCAGCTGCTCCAGCACAAAACCCGCGGCGATAAGCGCGTTTATCCAGCTTGAGAGCTTGCGATGTTGCTTGATGACGCCCTCGGCAAACCAGTTGCTGACGCGCTCGCCCTCCTGCTGATAGTGACTGACCGGCCAGCTTTTCTGTCCCTGGTCATCCACCCGCCAGCCCTGCTGCAAGGGGGCGGTATAGATGGGATGTTCGGCGGAAAAGACCAGGGTGCCGCCGGGAACCAGCGCCTGCTGCAGGGTGGCGAAGAGCGGCGCAATGTCCGGTAAATAATGCAGCGCCAGCGAGCTGTAGACCAGATCGCAGCTGTTGGCGGGCAGCGTCAGGGTTTGCAGATCGGCGCAGCGGTAGACAATCTCATCCCCGCGGGTCATCTCCCGCGCCTGCGCCAGCATGCGCTGGGAGATATCAAAACCGGTTATCTGGCTGGCTCCCTGCTGCTGTGCCCAGCGGCAAAACCAGCCGTAGCCGCAGCCGAGATCCACCACCCGCAAACCGGTTATCGGCGGCAACATTGCCTGCAGGGAAGGCCACTCCGGTGCGCCATCCAGCCCCTTCACCGAGCGATCGAGGGTCGCATAGCCGGCAAAAAACTGCGGGTCGTCATAAATATTCTGACTCATATTCATCCCTTGAATTGATAAGGTTGTTTATTTTTAGCTAACTAATAATTTAGTCACACGCTTTACTAAACGCGTTTAATTCAATTAACTTATGATAACCAACCTGATTAAGTTATCTGACCTGTCTAATGAAATTGATATTAAATAAAAGCGTGCTGGCGGCATTGCCCCTGGCCATCGCGCTGGCTGGCTGCGCGCCATCTCATGAGGTTGCTAATCCGCCGCAGCAGCAAATTCCAGCCTCCCATGTTTCCATGGATCTCCCTGCCGCCGTGAAAAATGGCTGGCCGCAGACCGACTGGTGGAAAGACTACCACGATGCCCAACTGGATAATCTGATTCAGCGCGCACTCGCCAATGCGCCGGATATGCAAATTGCCGAACAGCGCATCAGGCTTGCCGAAGCGCAGGCGCGAATGTCGCAGGCGAATCTTGGCCCGGAGATGGATTTCTCCGCCGATGTTGAACGCCAGCGCATGTCGGCCGAAGGCCTGATGGGGCCGTTCGCCACCGACACCGACGGCAATACCGGCCCGTGGTACACCAACGGCACCTTCGGCCTGACCGCTGGCTGGGATCTGGACCTGTGGGGTAAAAACCGCGCGCTGGTGAAAGCGCGCATCGGCGAGCTGAAAGCCCAGGTGGCGGAGCAGGCCCAGACCCGCGAATTGCTTTCTGGCAGCGTGGCGCGCCTGTACTGGCAGTGGCAGACGGAAGCGGCGATTAAAGCAGTGCTGCAGCAGGTGAAGGGTGAGCAAAATAATATCGTGACGGTCGACAAGGCCCTGTTGCAGCGCGGGATCACCAACTCCGCCGAAGGGGCGGAGAACGATATTAACGTCAGCAAAACCGACCAGCAGCTGGCGGACGTGGCGGGCACGATGAAAGAGATTGAAGCGCGCCTGATGGCCCTGACCAACAGCCAGAGCCAGTCGCTGAACCTCAAACCGGTCAGCCTGCCGACGGTCAGCGCGCAGCTGCCTGATACCCTCGGCTATGAGCTGCTGGCGCGCCGCCCGGATCTGCAGGTTGCTCACTGGTACATTGAGGCATCGCTGAGCGAAGTGGACGCGGCGAAAGCGGCGTTTTATCCCGACATCAATCTGATGGCGTTCCTGCAGCAGGATGCCCTGCACTTAAGCGATCTTTTCCGTCACTCGGCGCAGCAGATGGGCGTCACCGCCGGACTGACGCTGCCGATCTTTGACAGCGGCCGCCTCAATGCCAATCTGGATATCGCCAGCGCGCAGAACAGCCTGTCGATAGCGCAGTACAACAAAGCGGTGGTGGATGCCGTCAACCAGGTGGCGAAAACCGCCAGCCAGGTCGAGACGCTGATGGCCAAAAGCCAGCAGCAGCAGCAGGTTGAAAAAGACGCCCAGCGGGTGGTGAACCTGGCGCAGGCCCGAATGGCGGCGGGGATCTTACCCGGCTCCAGAGTCAGTATGGCGAAGCTCCCGGCGCTGCAGGAGCGCATTACCGCATTGCGCCTGCACGGCCAGTGGATTGACGCCAGCATTCAGCTGACTTCTGCTCTCGGCGGCGGCTATCACCAGAGCGTGAAATAACCGGCGCAACGGCGCGCCTTCGGGGGCGCCGTTTAGTCTTTCTTCTTCCTTTCTCGCCGCCTGAGCCACCAGTGGGCGGCAACCACCAGTCCTACCGCGAGGATCAGCCAGATCCAGTGCTTCAGATGGGCGTCCAGATGGTGCAGCCACGGGCCAACCACCTCGCCGCCGAGATAGCCAATGGTGGTAAACAGCAGGGCCCACACCAGCGCTCCGACAATATTCAACGGCAGGAAAATGCGCGGCGGCAGGCGGCTGGCGCCGATCAGCAGGGGGCCGATTACCCGGAAGCCATACATAAAGCGGGTGCCGATGACAAACAGCCACGGCCGGTGCTGGATCATGCGCTGCGCTTTACGTATTCGCGCCTTCTGGCTGGCGAAACGGCGCAGAATGCGTCCCCCGAAGCGGCGGCCGACCAGATAGAGCAGCTGATCGCCAATCATCCCGCCGAGGGCGACGGCGATCACCACCAGGGGAAACTTCAGTAACCCCTGATGCGCTGCGACGCCGCCCAGCAGGGTAATGGTCTCACCTTCCGCCATGCTGCCGACGATCAGCGCCGCGTAGCCATACTGGGAAATCAGGTGATTGATATCCATAAACAGCTTATCTCCTTATCTCATCACCTTTAATCATACACCCTGCTGACCAAAACGCGGTGACGCAGATTTTTTGTGCTGTACACAAAATAATCTACAGGGTGAATTATACTTGGATCAGTGCAGTACGAAGCCGTGACAAGGGGGACGCTATGAACCATGTCTGGGGGCTCTTCGCTCATCCCAACCGGGAAATGAGCGTGATAAAGAGCGAGAACGAAACCATTTCTCATCACTATACGCACCATGTGCTGCTGATGGCGGCGGTTCCGGTGGTGTGCGCCTTTATCGGCACTACGCAGCTGGGCTGGAACTTCGGCGACGGCACCGTTATTAAACTGTCGATGTTGACCGGTCTGGCGCTGGCGGTACTGTTTTACGCCGTGATGCTGGCCGGGGTGGCGATCATGGGGCGGGTTATCTGGTGGATGGCCAGGCAGTATCCGCAGCAGCCTTCGCTGAAACGCTGCATGGTGTTTGCCGGCTATGTGGCCACGCCGCTGTTTCTGAGCGGGATTGTGGCGCTCTATCCGCTGGTCTGGCTGTGCGCGCTGATCGGTACCATCGCGCTGTTTTACACCGGCTATCTGCTCTATCTGGGCATCCCGACCTTCCTGAGCATTAACCGGGAAGAGGGGTTAAGCTTCGCCAGTTCGACGCTGGCCATCGGAGTGCTGGTACTGGAAGTGCTGCTGGCGATCACCGTGGTACTGTGGGGGTATGGTTACCGACTCTTCTGATCGCACGTCACTGGATAATATGCATTGCCGGCAAATATGTATTTTGTGTCGGCAATGCAGCATTTCTTCACGATTCTTATTAGGCACAGGGCCTTACGGCGCGGTATGATGGCGTTTGCCAGCGATGTTGCCCACTTAACCTCGCGGCGTACGTTCCATAACGTGCAAAAATACTTTTCAGAATGCCCATGATGCCGAAATTTCGAGTCTCTTTGCTCAGCCTGACCTTGCTGCTGGCTGTGCCTTTTGCGCCCCAGGCGTTAGCAAAAACCTCCGCGGCGGTTGCCGCCTCGCAGCCGGATATCGCCTCCGGCAGCGCCATGATCGTCGATCTGGCCACCAAAAAAATCATCTATGCCAGCCAGCCGGATCTGGTGCGCCCGATGGCGTCAATCACCAAAGTGATGACCGCCATGGTGGTGCTCGATGCCCATCTGCCGATGGATGAGATGCTGACGGTGGATATCAGCCATACGCCGGAAATGAAGGGGATCTACTCCCGCGTGCGCCTCAACAGCCAAATCAGCCGCCGCACGATGCTGCTGCTGGCGCTGATGTCTTCCGAGAACCGCGCGGCCGCCAGCCTGGCGCATCACTATCCAGGCGGCTACGATGCCTTCATTCGCGCGATGAACGCCAAAGCCCAGGCGCTGGGCATGACTCATACCCGCTACGTGGAGCCGACGGGCCTGTCGGTGCATAACGTCTCCACCGCCCGCGATCTGACCAAACTGCTGATCGCCAGCGAGCAGTATCCGCTGATTGGCCAGCTGAGCACCACCAAAGAAGAGACCGCCACTTTCGCCCATCCGGCCTACAGCCTGCCGTTCCGCAACACCAACCATCTGGTGTATCGCGATAACTGGAATATCCAGCTGACTAAAACCGGCTTCACCAACGCTGCCGGCCACTGCCTGATTATGCGTACGGTGATTAACCAACGCCCGGTGGCGCTGGTGGTGATGGATGCCTTCGGTAAATACACCCACTTCGCCGACGCCAGCCGCTTGCGGACCTGGATCGAGACCGGGAAAGTGATGCCGGTACCCGCCTCGGCGCTGAGCTATAAAAAGCAGCGCGAATCGCAGATGGCAGAGGCGATGCTGAAAGGCGGCGCGCAGACCGCGCAGAACGATTAATCTACATGTCCCCCGGATGGCGGCGCATTGCGCCTTATCCGGGCTACGTGATTTGGCGCCGGGTTCGCCCCCTTCGCAGGCCCGGCAAGCGCAGCGCCGCCGGGCAATATACCCGACACCGTGCCGCGTTTGTGCCGGATGGCGGCTCGCGCCTTATCCGGGCTACGTGATTTGGCGCCGGGTTCGCCCCCTTCGTAGGCCCGGCAAGCGCAGCGCCGCCGGGCAATCAGGCCGAGTGCCGGTGTTTGTGCCGGATGGCGGCTGACGCCTCTACGGAACCGCGCTGAACGGTAGCCCGGCTAAGGCGTTTACGCCGCGAGCCGGGGATTTGACGCCGGATATCACTCCGGCAGCGTCCAGTCGCCGTCACCCAGCGCGCGCTGCATAATCAACGTATCTCGCCAGTCGCCCATCTTGTAGCCCACGCTGCGCAGTTGACCCGCCACGGTAAAACCAAACTTTTTATGGATCGCCAGCGAACCGGCATTGTTATGGCCATCACCGATGATCGCCAGCATCTGCCGCCACGGGCCTTTCTCGCATTCGGCGATCAGCCGCGACAGCAGCGCGCTGCCGATGCCGCGCCCGCCCATCCCGGATTCCACGTAGATCGATTCCTCAAGCGTGTAACGATAGGCCGGACGAGGCCGATAGAAGGTGGCGTAGCAGTAGCCGACGATGGCGCCGCGCCACAGCGCCACCAGCCAGGGCAGCCCGTTATCGCGGACGGTTTTGATCCGTTTACGCATTTCGTCAACGGTAGGGGGGATCTCTTCAAAGGAAGCGCGGCCATTGAGCACGTGCCAGACATACAGCGCGGCGATGGCGTGCGCATCGTCGGGCAGCGCTTCACGAATTTCTAAATCACTGTCGAGTAACGGGGCCTCTGCGGGCATGGCGGCGCTCCTGAATCTGCCGGAGAGACATTCTCCGGCGTGCAGCGTAATACAGAAGCGCCAGGCTGAATAGTCCTGCCGCTGATTATTGCGGATCTGCCGGGGAGACCGGCGTTGGTGCCGCTTCACCCCAGTATTTCTGCTTACTGGTTTTACCAATCCCCGGGTTCATGCTGTTGGTCGGATCGTTCTGGCGATAGAACTGCTGCAGGCTCTCCGGGGCCTCATACAGATGACCCACGTTATGCTCCGCCGGGTACTGGGCGCCGCGCGCTTTCAGCAACGCCAGCATCTGCTCTTTCAGAGCGTGGGCGTCGACCCCTTTCTTGACGATGTAATCCTGATGGAACACATGGCACATAAAGTGGCCATAGTAGAGCTTATGCACCAGCTGGCTGTCGATCTCCGGCGGCAGATGTTCGAACCACTCGGTATCGTTGCGGCGCAAGGCGATATCCAGCGCCAGAATATCTTCCACTTCGTCAGCATGCACCGCCTGATAGCGGATGGCCGCGCCGGCGGCGGCAAAGCGGTGCAGAAACGCCTTGCTGCCTTCCTCCGGCGTACAGGCGAAGAAATCCCCCTCGGCCTGCTGGAAGTATTCCGTCAGCCAGCGCTGCGCTTCTTCGATGCCATCCCCGGCCATCTTCAGCAGCAGATGATGTTCATATTTATCACGCCAGGTTTTCATCCGCTCCGGTAAGTGCGCCGGGAAGACGTGGCCGAGCTTCTGCATAAAGCGGTCGGTAAAGTGCGGCTTAAACAGCGAGACTTTCTCCAGCATCGCGTCGGTGCGCCCCTTCATGGTGAAGAAGAACGGCATTTTGTCGGTGCCGAGCTTGTCGATCATCAGGAAGGTGTCTTTGCCATACTTCTCGGCGATATCGTAAATATCGCGGTGCATATATTCCCCGGCCACCGGCAGATGCTGGAACTCGGCGAGGATATGGCGGCGGATCTCGGTCAATACCTGCGGCTGGTTGGTGCCAATGTAAAACACCTGCTGGCGTTTTTCCGCCGGGAAGGTATCCAGACGCGCGGCGAAAACCGCCAGCTTGCCGGCGCAGCCGGAGGATTCGAACAGGCGGTCCGGGTCGGCGTTGTAGCGCGCCGGGGTGT
This sequence comes from Klebsiella variicola, assembly GCF_000828055.2. Classification (NCBI taxonomy): domain Bacteria; kingdom Pseudomonadati; phylum Pseudomonadota; class Gammaproteobacteria; order Enterobacterales; family Enterobacteriaceae; genus Klebsiella; species Klebsiella variicola. Next base: position 1,666,455 of record NZ_CP010523.2, read on the forward strand.
CGGCATCGACATCGCGCACGCGGGTCACATAGTCGTGATCGTGGGCGTGGCGGCCGTCGTGCAGCACATCGCTATCGCTGATGCGCTCGTCGTCGAGGCGGCTGAGGATCTGCTCCGGCGTGCTGCCGAGATCAATGCCCAGATGGTTGACCAGCTTCAGCTTGCCGTCGGCGTCAATCTGCGCGAACAGCGACATTTCGGTATAGGCGGGCCCGCGCTGCACCAGCGAACCGCCGGAGTTGTTGCAGATCCCGCCGATCACCGATGCGCCGATGCATGACGAGCCGATCACTGAGTGCGGCTCGCGACCCAGCGGTTTGAGCGCTTTTTCCAGCGAATAGAGGGTAGTGCCGGGCCAGGCCAGCACCTGCTCGCCTTTGTCCAGCAGATGCAGTTTATCCAGGCGCAGAGTGCTGATAATCACGATCTCGCGATCGTAATCATTGCCGTTGGGGGTCGAACCTTCGGTCAGGCCGGTGTTGGCCGCCTGCATCAGAATAATTTTATCGGCGTCTACGCAGGCGTTAAGCACGCGCCAGAGTTCCAGCAGGGTGCCGGGAAAGACAACCGCCAGCGCCTCGCCCTGACCGGAGCGGAAGCCTTTGCGGTAGCGTTGGGTTTTTGCCGGGTCGGTCAGCAGATGCGAAGGGCCAACCAGGCGCGCCAGATCCGCCAGAAACGTTTTATGGGTATTAGTGGGTGCAGATGACATGTTCCACTCCTTGTGGTGGTGCGCGAAATATCGAGGATAAGCATAGCGCTTTGTATGACAATTTGATGCATGAATGTTTCGCAAAAATCAGAGAAGAACCTTAGCATTCTGCGGGCGCGTTGTTTATATATATGGCAAACTGCGGTTTTTATTATGTTTTACCGAGTCCCCGTCTGAGAAAAAGCGAGATAACAATGAAATGGCTCTGCACTGTAGGCGTCGCCGTGAGTCTGGCGCTGCAACCCGCGCTGGCGGATGAACTGTTTGGTAACCACCCTCTGACCCCGCAGGCGCGGGATGCCTTTGTCACCGATCTGCTGAAAAAAATGACGGTAGACGAGAAAATCGGCCAGCTGCGTCTGATAAGCGTTGGCCCGGATAACCCGAAAGAGGCGATCCGCGACATGATCAAAAACGGTCAGGTGGGGGCGATTTTTAACACCGTCACCCGGCCGGATATCCGCGTGATGCAGGATCAGGTGATGCAGCTTAGCCGCCTGAAGATCCCATTGTTCTTTGCCTACGATGTGCTGCACGGTCAGCGCACCGTGTTCCCGATAAGCCTCGGCCTGGCCTCATCGTTTAACCTTGACGCCGTGAAGACCGTGGGCCGCGTGTCAGCTTATGAAGCCGCCGATGACGGCCTGAACATGACCTGGGCGCCGATGGTCGACGTCTCCCGCGACCCGCGCTGGGGACGCGCTTCCGAAGGGTTCGGGGAAGACACGTATCTGACCACGATGATGGGCCAGGCGATGGTGGAGTCGATGCAGGGCAAGAGCCCGGCGGACCGCTATTCGGTGATGACCAGCGTCAAGCACTTCGCCGCCTACGGCGCGGTGGAGGGCGGGAAAGAGTACAACACGGTCGACATGAGCCCGCAGCGCCTGTTCAACGACTATATGCCGCCGTACAAAGCCGGGCTTGATGCCGGCAGCGGCGCGGTGATGGTGGCCCTGAACTCGCTGAACGGCACCCCGGCGACTGCTGATTCCTGGCTGCTGAAAGACGTCCTGCGCGACCAGTGGGGCTTTAAAGGCATCACGGTCTCCGACCACGGCGCCATCAAAGAGTTGATTAAGCACGGCGTGGCCTCCGACCCGGAAGACGCGGTGCGCGTGGCGCTTAAGTCCGGCATCAACATGAGCATGAGTGACGAGTATTACAGCAAGTACCTGCCGGGGCTGGTGAAGTCTGGCAAGGTGACCATGGCCGAGCTGGATGACGCCACCCGTCATGTGCTCAACGTCAAATATGACATGGGGCTGTTCAACGATCCTTACAGCCACCTGGGACCAAAAGATTCTGACCCGCAGGACACCAACGCGGAAAGCCGCCTGCATCGCAAAGAGGCGCGGGAAGTGGCCCGCGAAAGTCTGGTACTGCTGAAAAACCGTCTCGATACGCTGCCGCTGAAAAAATCCGGCACTATCGCGGTGGTCGGTGCGCTGGCGGACAGCAAACGCGACATGATGGGCAGCTGGTCCGCGGCCGGGGTGGCCGACCAGTCGGTGACCGTCCTGACCGGCATCAAAGAAGCGCTGGGTGATAACGGTAAAGTGATTTACGCCAAAGGGGCGAACGTCACTGACGATAAAGGCATCGTCGATTTCCTTAACCTGTATGAGAACGCGGTGCAGGTTGACCCGCGCTCGCCGCAGGAAATGATCGACGAAGCCGTCGCGGCGGCGAAGCAATCCGACGTGGTGGTTGCCGTGGTGGGCGAAGCGCAGGGCATGGCGCATGAGGCCTCCAGCCGGACCGACATCACCCTGCCGCAGAGCCAGCGCAATCTTATTGCCGCCCTCAAAGCCACCGGCAAACCGCTGGTGCTGGTGCTGATGAACGGCCGTCCGCTGGCGCTGGTGAAAGAGGATCAGCAAGCCGATGCGCTGCTGGAGACCTGGTTTGCCGGCACTGAAGGCGGTCACGCCATCGCCGACGTGCTGTTTGGCGATTACAATCCGTCGGGCAAACTGCCGATGTCTTTCCCGCGCTCGGTGGGGCAGATCCCAACCTACTACAGCCACCTGAATACCGGCCGGCCTTATAATCCGGAGAAACCGAACAAGTACACCTCGCGTTACTTCGATGAAGCCAACGGCCCGCTGTATCCGTTTGGTTACGGCCTCAGCTACACCACCTTTAGCGTCTCCGATGTCACCATGTCGTCAGCCACCCTGCCGCGCGACGGCAGCGTGACCGCCAGCGTGCAGGTGACCAACACCGGCAAACGCGAAGGGGCAACGGTCATTCAGCTGTATCTGCAGGACGTCACTGCCTCCATGAGCCGGCCGGTGAAAATGCTGCGCGGCTTTAAAAAGGTCAACCTCAAGCCGGGCGAAACGCAAACCGTCAGCTTCCCGATTGACGTCAACGCGCTGAAGTTCTGGAACCAGCAGATGAAATACGTTGCTGAGCCGGGCAAATTCAATGTCTTTATCGGCGTGGACTCCGCCCGCGTGAAGCAGAGCGAGTTTGAACTGTTGTAAGGAATAGCCCTTAAGCTCAACGTGACACGTTAAAGGCCGATTAATCGGCCTTTTCTTTTTCGCATCGCTGGCAAATGGACTACGCTTTTCTCTTAAGCTTCTGTAAGCGAAGCGCAAAAGAACTGAGGGAAGCGGGATGAAGATGGCAATGAAATGGTCCGGTGCGCTGGCGCTGGTCGCCCTGATAAGTTTACCGCTGCAGGCGGCGGAGCCGGTGAAGGTCGGCTCGAAAATTGATACCGAAGGCGCGCTGCTGGGCAATATGATCCAGCAGGTGCTGGAAAGCCACGGCGTAAAAACGATTAATAAAATCCAGCTCGGCACCACGCCGGTGGTGCGCGGAGCGATTGTCGCCGGCGAGCTGGATATCTATCCGGAATATACCGGCAATGGCGCCTTCTTCTTCAAAGATGAAAACGACCCGGCGTGGAAGCATGCCCAACAGGGCTATGAGAAGGTGAAGCGCCTCGATCAGGAGAAACATCAGCTGGTATGGCTCACCCCGGCGCCGGCCAACAATACCTGGACTATCGCCGTGCGCCAGGACCTGGCGGAGAAAAATCACCTGACCTCGCTGGCCGACCTCAGTCGCTACCTGAAGCAGGGCGGCGAATTTAAGCTGGCGGCCTCGGCGGAGTTTATTGAGCGCCCGGACGCGCTGCCGGCGTTTGAAAAAGCGTATGGCTTCAACCTCAACCAGAACCAACTGTTGTCGCTGGCCGGGGGCGATACGGCGGTGACCATCAAAGCGGCGGCGCAGCAGACCTCGGGCGTAAACGCGGCGATGGCCTACGGCACTGACGGCCCGGTCGCGGCGCTGGGGTTACAGACGCTGAGCGACCCGCAGGGCGTGCAGCCGATTTATGCCCCGACGCCGGTGGTGCGTGAGGCAGTGCTCAAAGCCTATCCGCAGATCGCCGACTGGCTGAAGCCGGTCTTTGCCAGCCTCGATGAAAAAACCTTGCAGCAGCTGAACGCCCGCATTGCGGTGGAAGGCCAGGATGCGAAGCGCGTGGCGGCAGATTATCTGCAGCAGAAAGGCCTGCTGAAGTAAGCCACCGGTGACCATTCGCTGTACTCACCGCGTCGGCCTGCTGCTGACAGGTCTGCTGCTGGTTACGCTGGCGCTGCCGTTTATTACTTACGCGCCGAATCGCTTACTCTCCGGCGAAGGGCGCGGGCTGTGGCAGGTGATGCCCTGGCTCGCCGGCGTTCAGCTGGCGGCAATCCTTGCCGGGATGCTGCTTTGCTGGCTGCCAGGCAGGGCCGCGCCGCTTCTTCACCTGCTGCTGGCCGAACTGCTCTTCCCGCTGCTTATCTGGGGCAGTGGACAGGCGGCGCTTGAGCTCTCCCGGCACGGCTCGCCGCTGGCGCGCACCTCGCCCGGCAGCGGCCTGTGGCTGTCGCTGGCGCTTTGTCTGCTGCTGGCCAGCGAGGCCATCCGTCATCTTACCGTCCGGCCGCTGTGGCGCTGGCTGCTTAATGCGCAAGTCTGGCTGTTGCCCATCATCCTGCTTGCTACCGGGGCGCTCGATCAGCTCTCTCTGCTGAAGGAGTATGCCAACCGTCAGGAGGTATTTGACGACGCCCTGCGCCAGCATCTGCTTTTGCTGTTCGGCACCCTGCTGCCGGGCCTGCTCATTGGCCTGCCGCTGGGGGTATGGCTGTGGCGACGTCCGCGCTGGCAGGCGCCGGCCTTCACCGTGCTCAATGTGATCCAGACTATCCCGTCGGTGGCGCTGTTCGGCCTGCTGATTGCGCCACTTGCCGGCCTGGCGCGCTATTTCCCGGCGCTGGGCGAGCTGGGCGTCTCCGGGACCGGCATGGCGCCGGCCCTGATCGCCCTGACTTTGTATGCGCTGCTGCCGCTGGTGCGTGGGGTGGTGACCGGCCTCCAGCAGGTGCCGCAGGATGCCCTGGAGAGCGCGACGGCGATGGGCATGAGCGCCGGGCAGCGCTTTCGTCAGGTGCAGCTTCCGCTGGCGATGCCGGTGTTGTTGCGCAGCCTGCGGGTGGTCAGCGTGCAAACCGTCGGCATGGCGGTAGTGGCCGCGCTGATCGGCGCCGGCGGTTTTGGCGCGCTGGTGTTTCAGGGGCTGCTGAGCAGTGCGCTGGATCTGGTGCTGCTGGGCGTGGTGCCGACCATTGCCCTGGCGGTGGTGGTGGATGCCCTGTTCGCCCTGTGGGGCGCCTGGCTAAAAGGAGAGGCCAATGATTGAGTTTGAAGGGGTCAGCAAAGTGTTTGCCGGCCACCCGGCGGTGAAGGACCTGACCCTGGAGCTGCGCGAAGGCGCCTTCTCGGTGCTGGTGGGGACCTCCGGCTCGGGCAAGTCGACGACGCTGAAGATGATCAACCGCCTGCTGGAGCCGGACCGTGGCACTATTCGTTTTGCCGGCGAGGACATCCGTCAGCAGCCGGTCCTGATCCTGCGACGGCGGATGGGCTATGCCATCCAGTCTATCGGCCTGTTTCCGCACTGGACGGTGGCGCAGAATATCGCCACTGTGCCGCAGCTGCAAAAATGGCCGCGGGTGAGGATCGCCGACCGGGTCGACGAGCTGATGGCGTTGTTAGGGCTGGAGGCGACGCTGCGCGACCGTTACCCGCATCAGCTCTCCGGCGGCCAGCAGCAGCGGGTGGGTGTGGCCCGGGCGCTGGCGGCGGATCCGGAGGTGCTGTTGATGGATGAGCCCTTCGGCGCCCTCGACCCGGTGACCCGCGAGGCGCTGCAGCAGGAGATGCTGCGCATCCACCGGCTGCTGGGGCGGACGGTTGTGCTGGTGACCCATGATATTGACGAAGCGCTGCGTCTGGCGGACCACCTGGTGCTGATGGACGGGGGCGAGGTGGTCCAGCAGGGGGCGCCGCTGGAGATGCTCCTGCGGCCGAAAAATAGCTTTGTGCAGACCTTTTTTGGCCGCAGCGAGCTGGGCGTGCGCCTGCTGTCGCTGCGCGAGGTGGGGGACTATTTGCGTCCCGGCGAACGGCTGGCGGGCGAGGGGCTGACCGTCACCATGACCCTGCGGGAAGCGCTGTCGCAGTTTGTCGCCCGGCGCTGCGAGGCGCTGTCGGTGGTCGATGCCGAAGGCAGGCCCTGCGGCACGCTGCATTTTGCCGATCTGCTGCGCCAGGAGGCGAGCCATGAAGGCGCTTCGTGAGCCGCTGTGGTGGCTTATCGCGCTGTTTATCGGTCTGCTGGTAGGGCTGCCCTACAGCGCGCCGCTGTTCAGTCGGCTGTTCCCGGAGCTGCCGCGGCCGGTCTATCAGCAGGAGAGCTTCTGGGCGCTAACCCTCGATCACGGCTGGCTGGTGGTGGCGTCCAGTCTCGCGGCAACGGTTGTGGGACTGGGGGCAGGGGTGGCGGTCACCCGGCCCGCCGGCAGCGCGTTTCGCCCGCTGGTGGAGACCATCGCCGCTATCGGGCAGACCTTTCCGCCGGTGGCGGTGCTGGCGATGGCGGTGCCGGTGCTGGGATTTGGCTGGCTGCCCGCGCTCATCGCCCTCGCGCTGTATGGCATACTGCCGGTGTTGCAGGGGACGCTGGCCGGGCTGGGGTCGATACCGTCGGGGGTGTCAGGGGTGGCCGAAGGGATGGGAATGACCGGCTGGCAGCGTCTGTATAAGGTGGAGCTACCGCTGGCGGCCCCGGTGATACTGGCGGGGATCCGCACCTCGGTCATCGTCAATATTGGTACCGCGACCATTGCTTCGACGGTGGGGGCCAGTACGCTCGGGACGCCGATCATCATCGGCCTGAGCGGCTTTAATACCGCCTATATTGTTCAGGGGGCGCTGCTGGTGGCGCTGGCGGCGATTATCGTCGACCGCGCGTTTGAGCGTCTGACCCGCTGGATCAGCCGACACCGCCACGCACAATAAAGGAATAGCCGGCCAGCATTACGCCGCTGATCCCGCCGATGGCCATAAGTAAGAAGAGGGTGACGACCGCGATTTTCGCTGGCTTCATAATAGGCTCCTGATGTTAACAGGGGGATTATACGGTGAAGCACAGGTGTTAATGAAACATTAATTGCGGTTTAGCGCGCCGCGTCGGGGTTTTTGCCGCGTTTACTGAGCAACGCGCCGGAAAAAAGTGTGATCCTGTCCGTCATTTTTCATTTTTATGCAGGGCTTCAAAGAAAGTTTTCGCCAGGCAGGGTATGGTACGCGCTTTCAGGCATGTGTGGTTTGCGGGTATGTACGAGTTTGATCTGGTGTTGCTGCTGCTTCAGCAGATGTGCGTATTTTTGGTCATCGCGTGGTTGATGAGCAAAACCCGGCTGTTTATCCCCCTGATGCAAGTCACCGTTCGCCTGCCGCACAAGCTGCTGTGCTACGTCACCTTCTCCATTTTCTGCATTATGGGGACCTATTTCGGTCTGCATATCGAAGACTCCATCGCCAACACCCGCGCCATCGGCGCCGTGATGGGCGGCCTGCTCGGCGGCCCGGTGGTCGGCGGGCTGGTGGGGCTGACCGGCGGCCTGCACCGCTACTCGCTGGGGGGAATGACCGCCTTAAGCTGCATGGTCTCCACCATCGTCGAGGGGCTGCTGGGCGGGCTGGTGCACAGCGTGCTGGTCAAACGCGGCCGGCCGGACAAGGTCTTTAGCCCGCTGACCGCCGGGGCGATCACCTTCGTGGCCGAGCTTGTGCAGATGATGATCATTCTGCTGATTGCCCGCCCGTTCCAGGACGCCCTGCATCTGGTGCAGAGCATTGCTGCGCCGATGATGGTCACCAATACCGTCGGTGCGGCGCTGTTTATGCGCATTCTGCTGGATAAACGGGCGATGTTCGAGAAATACACCTCCGCCTTTTCCGCCACGGCGCTGAAGGTGGCGGCGTCGACCGAGGGGATCCTGCGTCAGGGATTCAACGAAGAGAACAGCATGAAGGTGGCCCAGGTGCTGATCCAGGAGCTGGATATCGGCGCGGTGGCGATCACCGATCGCGACAAGCTGCTGGCGTTTACCGGCATCGGCGACGATCACCATCTGCCGGGCAAGCCTATCTCCTCCTCGTATACGCAACGGGCGATTGAGACCGGGGAGGTGGTCTACGCCGATGGCAACGAGGTGCCTTACCGCTGCTCGATTCATCCGCACTGTAAGCTGGGGTCGACGCTGGTGATCCCCCTGCGCGGTGAGAACCAGCGGGTGATAGGCACCATTAAACTGTATGAGGCGAAAAATCGCCTGTTCAGTTCGATCAACCGCACCCTCGGGGAGGGGATTGCCCAGCTGCTGTCGGCGCAGATCCTCGCCGGACAGTACGAGCGGCAGAAGGCGCTGCTGACGCAATCTGAAATCAAGCTCCTGCACGCCCAGGTCAACCCGCACTTCCTGTTTAACGCGCTTAACACGCTGAAGGCGGTGATCCGCCGCGACAGCGATCAGGCCGGCCAGCTGGTGCAGTATCTGTCGACCTTCTTTCGTAAGAACCTGAAACGGCCGACGGAAATTGTCACGCTTGCCGATGAGATCGAGCATGTTAACGCCTATCTGCAGATTGAGAAGGCTCGCTTCCAGGCTAACCTGCAGATCCAGATGGCGGTGCCCGAGGGGCTGGCGCATCACCAGCTGCCCGCTTTCACCCTGCAGCCGATCGTGGAGAACGCCATTAAGCATGGTACATCGCAACATCTTGGCGTCGGCGAAATTACCATCCGCGCCAGCCAGGACGATCGCTGGCTGCAGCTGGATATCGAAGATAACGCCGGGCTGTACCGGGCCAACCCCCAGGCCAGCGGGCTGGGGATGAATCTGGTGGACAGGCGTCTGCGGGCGCGTTTTGGCGCCGACTGCGGCATCAGCGTCACCTGCGAGCCGGAGCGCTTTACCCGTGTCACCCTACGTCTGCCCCTGGAGGAGAATGCATGCTGAGAGTATTGATCGTCGATGATGAGCCGCTGGCGCGGGAAAACCTGCGTATTTTGCTGGAGACTCAGCGCGATATCGAGATCGTCGGCGAGTGCGGCAACGCGGTGGAGGCGATTGGCGCAGTACATAAGCTGCGCCCTGACGTGCTGTTTCTCGACATCCAGATGCCGCGCATCAGCGGTCTGGAGATGGTCGGGATGCTCGACCCGGAGCATCGCCCCTATATCGTGTTTCTCACCGCTTTTGATGAGTACGCGGTGAAAGCCTTTGAGGAGCACGCTTTTGACTATCTGCTGAAGCCGATTGAGGCCGTGCGGCTGGAGAAAACCCTGGCCCGCCTGCGTCAGGAGCGCAGCCTGCAGGACGTGTCGCTGCTGGATGACGCCCGGCAGACGCTGAAATACATTCCCTGTACCGGCCACAGCCGTATCTGGCTGCTGCAGATGGAGGATGTGGCCTTCGTCAGCAGCCGGATGAGCGGCATCTACGTGACCGATCGCGAGGGAAAAGAGGGCTTTACCGAGCTGACCCTGCGCACCCTCGAGAGCCGCACGCCGTTGCTGCGCTGCCATCGCCAGTATCTGGTGAATATGGCGCACCTGAAGGAGATTCGCCTGGAAGAGAATGGCCAGGCGGAGCTGCTGATGCGCGCCGGGCAAACGGTGCCGGTGAGCCGGCGCTATTTAAAAAGCCTGAAAGAAGCGATTGGCCTGTAAAACTGCTACACTGCGCCCCATTGCAACATCGACAGTAAAAGGCACTCATGCTCAGTAATGATATTCTTCGTAGCCTGCGCTACACCCTGAAAGCCAATAATAACGATATGGTGCGCATTCTTGCGCTTGCCGATATGGAATCCACCGCCGCCAGCTTCGATACCTGGATGACGAAAGAGGATGAAGAGGGTTTTGTCCGCTGCCCGGATATTATCCTGTCGGGTTTCCTCAACGGCCTTATCTATGACAAGCGCGGCAAAGATGATTCGGCGCCAGAGCTGGCGCTGGAGCGTCGGGTGAATAACAACACGGTGCTGAAAAAGCTGCGGATCGCCTTCTCGCTGAAAACAGACGATATCCAGGCGATCATGAGCGAGCAGAAATACCGGGTGTCGGTGCCGGAAATCACCGCCATGATGCGCGCCCCGGAGCATAAAAACTACCGCGAGTGCGGGGATCAGTTTATGCGCAACTTCCTGCGCGGGTTGACCCACCGGGTGCATCACCCGAAGGCGTGATGTTTAGCCGGGTGGCGGCTTCGCCTTACCCGGCCGACAAAACCCGTAGGCCCGTGTAAACGTAGCGCCGCCGGGCAAAAAAAAAGCCGGAGATACTCTCCGGCTTTTTTGTTATTTCACCTGCTGACCCGGCTTCGCGCCGTCGTCAGGGCTTAACAGGAAGATATCCTTCCCGCCAGGGCCGGCGGCCATCACCATGCCCTCGGAGATGCCGAAGCGCATTTTCCGCGGCGCCAGGTTGGCGACCATCACCGTCAGGCGGCCAATCAGCGGCTGCGGATCCGGGTAAGCGGAGCGGATGCCGGAGAAGACGTTACGTTTTTCGCCGCCGAGATCCAGCGTCAGGCGCAGCAGCTTGTCGGAGCCCTCGACGAATTCCGCGTTTTCAATCAGCGCCACGCGCAGATCGACTTTGGCGAAATCGTCAAAGGTGATGGTCTCCTGAATCGGATCGTCCGCCAGCGGACCGGTGACCGGCGCCGCGGTGGCTTTCACCTCTTCTTTAGAGGCTTCCACCAGCGCTTCCACCTGTTTCATCTCGATGCGGTTATACAGCGCTTTAAACGGATTGACCTTATGCGCCAGCAGCGGCTGCTGAATGGCATCCCAGCTGAGTTCGCTGTTGAGGAACGCTTCCGCACGCGCCGCCAGCTGCGGCAGCACCGGCTTCAGCCAGGTCATCAGCACGCGGAACATGTTCAGACCCATGGTGCAGATGGCCTGCAGGTCGGCGTCGCGGCCTTCCTGTTTCGCCACCACCCACGGCGCCTGCTCATCGACGTAGCGGTTAGCCACGTCGGCGAGGGCCATGATTTCGCGGATTGCCTTACCGAACTCGCGGCTGTCCCATGCTTCGCCGATGCTTTCCGCCGCGTCGGTGAAGGTTTTATACAGCGCCGGGTCGGCCAGCTCAGCGGCCAGCACGCCGTCGAAACGCTTGCTGATAAAGCCGGCGTTGCGCGAGGCGAGGTTAACCACCTTGTTGACGATGTCGGCGTTCACGCGCTGCACGAAATCTTCCAGGTTCAGGTCGATGTCATCGATGCGCGAAGAGAGCTTGGCGGTGTAGTAGTAGCGCAGGCTGTCAGCGTCGAAATGATTTAACCAGGTGCTGGCCTTGATAAAGGTCCCACGCGACTTGGACATCTTCGCGCCGTTAACCGTCACGTAGCCGTGCACGAACAGGTTAGTCGGCTTACGGAAGTTGCTGCCTTCCAGCATTGCCGGCCAGAACAGGCTGTGGAAGTAGACAATGTCCTTGCCGATAAAGTGATACAGCTCGGCCGTGGAGTCTTTCTTCCAGTATTCGTCGAAGCTGGTGGTGTCGCCGCGCTTGTCGCACAGGTTCTTGAAGGAGCCCATGTAGCCGATCGGCGCGTCCAGCCAGACGTAGAAATATTTGCCCGGCGCGTTGGGAATTTCGAAGCCGAAGTACGGCGCATCGCGGGAGATGTCCCACTGCTGCAGGCCGGATTCGAACCACTCCTGCATTTTGTTCGCTACCTGCTCCTGCAGCGCGCCGCTGCGGGTCCACGCCTGCAGCATTTCGCTGAACGACGGCAGGTCGAAGAAGAAGTGCTCGGAGTCACGCATTACCGGCGTAGCGCCGGAGACCACCGATTTCGGGTCGATAAGTTCGGTGGGGCTGTAGGTCGCGCCGCACACTTCGCAGTTATCGCCATACTGGTCCGGAGATTTGCACTTCGGACAGGTGCCTTTCACAAAACGGTCCGGCAGGAACATGCCTTTTTCCGGATCGTAGAGCTGAGAGATGGTGCGGTTTTTAATAAAACCGTTCTCTTTCAGGCGGGTGTAGATAAGCTCCGACAGCTCGCGGTTCTCGTCGCTGTGCGTCGAGTGATAGTTATCATAGCTGATGTCGAAGCCGGCAAAATCGGTCTGATGCTCCTGACTCATTTCGCCAATCATCTGCTCCGGAGTGATACCGAGCTGCTGCGCTTTGAGCATGATCGGCGTGCCGTGGGCGTCGTCGGCGCAGATGAAGTTGACCTCGTGGCCGCGCATTCGCTGGTAACGGACCCAGACATCAGCCTGGATGTGCTCCAGCATGTGGCCGAGGTGGATGGAGCCGTTGGCGTACGGCAGGGCGCACGTTACCAGAATTTTCTTCGCGACTTGAGTCATAGTGAGCATTACATCTTCTGTTGTAAAAAGGGCTTCCGATATTACCAAAAGGGCTGTGGGTGCGCCATAAATGGCTGCCCATATATGGATAATCGTTAGCTGTGATAAACTCTGTGATTACTGAAAGCATCTCAAAACAACAAAGGAGTCGGGATGAATTCGCAATCCCAGGCCAAATCCCCTGAGCGCCTACGTGCGATGGTCGCCGGGACGCTGGCCAATTTCCAGCACCCAACCCTGAAGCATAATCTCACCGCCCTCAAGGCGCTGCACCATGTCGCCTGGCTGGACGATACCGTTCATATTGAGCTGCAGATGCCGTTCGTCTGGAGCAGCGCCTTCGAAGTGCTGAAAGAGCAGTGCAGCGCCGAGCTGCTGCGCATCACCGGCGCGAAGGCCATCGACTGGAAGCTGACCCACAGCATCGCGACCCTCAAGCGCGTGAAAAACCAGCCCGGGGTCAACGGCGTGAAGAACATTATCGCCATCAGCTCCGGCAAAGGCGGCGTCGGTAAATCTTCTACTGCCGTAAACCTGGCGCTGGCCCTGGCGGCGGAAGGGGCGAAGGTGGGCATTCTTGATGCCGATATCTACGGTCCGTCGATTCCGACCATGCTGGGCGCCGAAGACAGTCGCCCGACCTCACCGGACGGCACCCATATGGCGCCGATCATCAAGTATGGCCTGGCCACCAACTCTATCGGCTACCTGGTGACTGACGACAACGCCATGGTCTGGCGTGGTCCGATGGCCAGCAAGGCGCTGATGCAGATGCTGCAGGAGACCCTGTGGCCGGATCTTGATTACCTGGTGCTGGATATGCCGCCGGGCACCGGCGACATCCAGCTGACCCTGGCGCAGAACATTCCGGTGACCGGTGCGGTGGTGGTCACCACGCCGCAGGACATCGCGCTGATCGACGCCAAAAAAGGCATCGTGATGTTCGAGAAAGTGGAAGTGCCGGTGCTGGGGATCGTGGAAAACATGAGCATGCATATCTGCAGCAACTGCGGGCACCACGAGCCTATCTTCGGCACCGGCGGCGCGCAAAAACTGGCCGAGAAATACCACACCCAGCTGCTGGGTCAGCTGCCGCTGCATATTACGCTGCGGGAAGATCTGGATAACGGCACGCCGACGGTGGTGGCGCGTCCGGACAGCGAATTTACCGACATCTACCGCCAGCTGGCGGGCCGGGTGGCGGCCCAGATGTACTGGCAGGGAGAAGTGATCCCGGGTGAGATTGCCTTCCGCGCCGTTTAAGGCCGCGGCGAGCGCATCAGCCAGTATCTGCCCTCGGGCGACGCGCCCTGTGCTTCGATGGTCCAGCCATGACGCTGGTAGAAGCGCAGGGCGTTTTTATTTTCCATCAGGCATTTCAGCGTTCCGCTGGCGGTAAAGCTCCGTTCGACCTGCGCCAGCAGCGCGCTGCCGATATGTTTGCCCTGCCAGTCGGGGTCGACAAACAGATGGTGAAGGAAATTATCGGCGGTCCATACGGCGGCAAAGCCCACCGGCTGGCCGTCGCATTCCGCGACCCACAGTTGTTCATCCGCGGTGGCGGCATCGAAATCCTCCAGCCGCCACGCCGCGGCGGGAAGCCAGGTCCACGATAAACTGCGCGCCCGCAGGAAGATCTGGCGCAGCGCCGGAGAGTCCGCTGGCTCGCCGGGGCGGACGTGGAGGTTGCGCGGATCAGCGATGATAGAAGATCTCGCCATCGTACACTTTGAGGATTTTGCCTTCGGTATCGGTGATCAGCACGTAGTTACCGCCCATGTAGGTCCAGTGGCTGCCGGCGTCCGGTGCAGGCAGGTTACGCTGCTGCCACTGTTTGATGTTGTATTCCGGGGTGAGGTACATCGCCGGAACGGTGTCGCCGATGTGAAACTGGGTGAAATCGGCAGTGAACTCTTTCAGCGCATACTGATCGATCCCCGCGGCAGTAGCCGTCCAGCTGGCGCCAGCGGTGGCAAGAAGTACGCCCAGAAGCATCATTTTTGTTTTACGCATAATTTCCTCAATATTACCTGGACTCAAATTAGCAGCCTCGTATCATTCCTGATGCGTTGCTGAAATGGCAAGCACTGGATTTTTAAAAAGTGTAAGCAAAACACGGCACAAGTCTTGCGCCGCTTGCGTTGCAGCGACGGTGATGCGTATTTTGGGAGCAATCTGAAGCAGGGGAGAATCGGCATGTTCAGGCTGGAAGATCTGACCTTATTTGTCCGCGCCGCGGCACTGGGCAGTTTTAGCGACGCGGCGCGCGAGGCCGGACAGCAGCCGGCGCAGGTGAGCGCGGCGATTAAGCGTCTGGAGACGATCCTCAATATTCGCCTGTTTGCCCGTTCGACCCGCAGCCTGCGCCTGACGCCGGAGGGGGAAACCTGGCTGCCCTACGCCACTCAGATGCTCGATACCCTCGAGGCCGGTCTGCAGAAGATCCAGACCCCGGACGATGAAGTTCGCGGCATGTTGCAGATTGCCGTGCCGTCGGACCTCGGGCGTAACCTGCTCCTGACCCTGTTCCGAGATTTCCGCCAACGCCACCCGGCGCTGCGTTTGCGGTTGCTCTTTTCCGACCAGCTAACCGACGTGTTTAAAGATCCGGTGGACGTCGCGTTTCGCTATGGCAATAACGACGATGCCTCGTTTATCTCGCTGCCGGTGGCGCCGGAAAATCGTCGGGTGCTGGTGGCCTCGCCTGAGTGGATCGCCCGCCACGGCGAACCGCAGACCCTCGAGGAGCTCAGCCAGCACAATGCGTTGATCTACATTTTGCGCGGCCGTCCGTTCGACCGCTGGTCGCTGAGCCTCGACGGTGTGGTTCAGCAGCAGAAGGTCTCCGGCACGGTGATGAGCGACGACGCCGAGGTGATCCGTCGGCTGGCGGTGGCCGGGGAGGGCATTGCCTATAAATCGATGCTCGACGTCAGCGACGATCTGCGGGCGGGGCGCCTGCGGCGCCTGCTGCCGCGTTATCAGGGGGATGTGGTGCCGTTGAATCTGATTTGCCCGCACCGCAAACAGCTCTCTGCCGCGGTGCGTTTGTTATATGAAGAGGTGAAATCACATTGTGAAGGGCTTAATGCCTGACTAAGGTCGCGAAGTAATACACCAGCGGGACAGCCAGCACCCACAGGCCAATCGGGATTTCCCGCCACTTGCCGGCGATAGCCTTGATCACAATGTAAAACAGCAGCCCGCCGGCAATCCCGGTGCCGAAGCTGTTGGCGATAAGGGTGATCATCACCATCATCAGCACCGGCAGCCCGTCGGTGAAGTTGCCAAGATCCACTTTGCGCAGGCCGCTGAACATGTTGAGGCCAATCAGGATCAGCGCTGGGGCGGTGGCTTCTTTCGGGATCATCAACGCCACCGGCGTGAACAGCAGCATCAGCAGGAACATTACCGCCGCCGACAGGGCGGTGAGGCCGGTTTTGCCGCCGGCTTCCGCTGCCGCCGAAGACTCAATCAGTGCCGTCGCCGCCGGGATGCCCACCCATGGGCCGAGCGCGGCGGCAATCGAATCGACCATAAACGGGCGATTAATCTGCGGCATGTTGCCTTCTTCATCCAGCAGCCCCGCCTCGCCGCCCACCGCCAGCGTCGTCCCCATGGTGGAGAAAAACTCAGAAGCGAAAAAGACGAACAGGAACGGCAGGAAGGCGATGTTTAACGCCCCCAGCAGGTCAACCTGCCCCAGCACCGGGGTTAGCGAATGGGGAACGTCGATAAAACTTGTCGGCAGATGGGTGACGCCGAAGGGGATGCCCACCAGCGTGGCGCACAGAATGGCCCACAAAATCGCGCCCGGAACCTTACGCGCCTGCAGGGCTATCGCCAGGAACAGGCCGCACAGCGCCACCAGCGCGCCGGGGGCGAGAAAGTCGCCGAGCATCAGCGCGTTGGTTTTCGCATTGGCCAGCACCAGCCCGGCATTGCGAAAGCCGAGGACGGCGACAAACAGGCCGATGGAGGCGGTGAGCCCCAGCTTGATCGACTGCGGTACCGAGCGGGTGACCACTTCGCGCAGGCCAAAGCGGGTCAGCAGGAAGAAGAGGATCCCCGACCAGCAGGCAATCCCGAGGCCAGTCTGCCAGCCAATCCCTTCGCTACCGGCCAGCGTCACTCCCACCAGCACCGAGCCGCCAATCCCCGGGCCAACGATAAACGGCAGGTTGGCATAAAACGCCATCAGCAGAGAGCCGACGACGAAGACCAGAATGGTGCCGGTGGTGGCGGCGCCTTTGTCCATCCCGCCGATCGCCAGCAGCCCCGGGATGACCACCAGTAAATAGGCGGCGGCGAGAAAGCCGGTGATCCCGGCCAAGCATTCAGTGCGTAGCGTACCGCCGCGCGAGCGCAGCGCAAAGCGGCGCTCCAGCCAGTTAGCGCGGTCGGATGAGTGAAGTGTGTTATCGGCCATGCTCAGGCTCCCTGAGGATTATTGTTGTGATCGGTTGGCTCCGGGGTCTCCCGGCAGGCTATCAACGGGTCGACTATCTGACGGCTGCCGCCGTCGGTCAGACCCAAATCGGTTAAATGCGGCCCGGCGTTACAGGCAAGGCAGGTTCCTTCAATGGCCTTGAACACCCGGTACGGTGGCTCCCAGTCGGCGACTTGGCTGCTCAGATCGCGCAGCTCGCGGAACTGACGCGCCAGCTCGGCGGCCGGGAGATCCGACAGCATGCCGGCAATCGGCATTGCCACATGGGCAAGGATCTCGCCCTGTTGCGCCAGCGCCATCCCGCCGCCGGAGGCGATAAGCTGGTTGGCCGCCAGCGCCATATCATCAGCGTCGCGCCCGAGCACCACCAGATTGTGCGAGTCGTGGGAGTAGCTGGTGGCGATGGCGCCGCGCAGCTCACCCCAGCCTTCGAGCAGGGCGATTTGCGGTGTCGCCTCGTGGCGGCCGTGGCGGTGTTTAACCCAGATCAGACTGAAGCCGGCGGGCAGCTGGACTTTCCCGTCACGAACCTGCACTTCCACTTCGCCCCACTGGGTGAAGCGCGCGCCGCGGATATGACGCAGGCGGGCGACGCCGTGACGAATGCCCTGGACGCGCAGAACAAAGTCATCGGCGCGGAGGGGGGCGATCGGCAAAGTATCGCGCGGCGGCGTCACGCCCGGCGCGGGGGCGATCGGCTTCAGCAGGCGGCCAGCATGGGCCAGCCGTTCCCCCCCAACGTAGACTTCACGGGCCACCAGTTTCTCCAGGGAATCAAACACCACCAAATCCGCGCGCCGCCCGGCGGCAATCAGCCCGAGATCGTGGCGCTGCAGGCGAATAGCGGCGTTGAGGGTGGCGAATCGCAGCGCATCGACCGCCGGTAAACCGTGCTCGATCAGCAGGTTAAGTAGGGCGATGATCCCGCCTTTCTCCAGCAGCATATCCGGCGGCACGTCATCGGTGCAGACGGTGATTTGCGAGGAGAGGTGCGGCAGCGTTTTTAACGCCGCGACGATATCCGGCAGCAGATAGGGGTGCGAGCCGCGGATCTCGATCGTCAGACCGGCGCGCAGTTTTTCCAGCGCGTCGTCCGCCGAGGTCAGTTCATGATCGGAGGTGACGCCGGCGGCGAGGTAGGCCTGCAGGTCAGCGCCGCTCAGGCCGCGGGCGTGGCCTTCAATCAGTTTGCCGCTGTTGAGACCGGCCTGGACAATCTCCTGCATCCGCTCGCTACCGTGCAGCACGCCGTGCATATCCATCACTTCCGCCACACCGCGCACTTCCGGCCAGCCGAGCATGGTCTCCATCTCCGCGCCGGCGAAATCGGCGCCGGACATTTCGAGACCTGGCGTGGAGGGGACGCTGGACGGCGCGGCGACCATCACCTGCAGCGGCAGATGGCGGCTGGCGTCAACCGCGTAGCGCACGCCCTCGACGCCGAGGACGTTGGCCAGCTCATGCGGATCCCAGAACACCGCGGTGGTGCCCTGGGTGAGGACGATTTCCGCGTAGCGCTCCGGCGGCAGGTGCGAGCTTTCGAGGTGTACGTGGGTGTCCATCAGGCCGGGGGACAGGTAGCCACCGGCCAGGGAACGTACTTCATGGGCGTCGGTGCGGCTGCCGCGCGGGTGGACGCTGGCGATCATTTCGCCGACGATACCGACGTCAGCGGGGCGAATTTCGCCCGTGGCCATATCGACGATCTGCGCCTCGACCAGCAGCAGATCAAACGGGAATTCGCCGCGCGCGGCCTGCACGGCGCGACGACGGACTTGAGCATTGCTGGACATAACCACTCCGGCACAAGGATAATGCGGATACTCTATGGGCACAGCAAACGTTTGCCCAGATGAATAAATTTATCACCCGATAAGCTCGGGTTATTGTGCAGGACCACCGTAGCGAACCCGATAATGAACGAACCCTGGCAGCGTCTGCCCGCGCTCTCTCTTAAACAGCTTCAGTATTTCGTCACCCTGGCCCAGCTGCGCCAT
Organism: Klebsiella variicola; assembly: GCF_000828055.2. Classification (NCBI taxonomy): domain Bacteria; kingdom Pseudomonadati; phylum Pseudomonadota; class Gammaproteobacteria; order Enterobacterales; family Enterobacteriaceae; genus Klebsiella; species Klebsiella variicola. Next base: position 1,685,368 of record NZ_CP010523.2, read on the forward strand.
TTTACCGATACCGCCAGTCGGCTGGCGATTAGCCAGCCGGCGCTGAGCAGCGCGCTGCGGCAAATTGAAACGGTGCTCGGCGGCAAGCTGGTCAACCGTACCGCTTCGGCGGTCACCCTGACTGAACTGGGGGCGGCGATTTTACCCCACGCCCAGCGGATCCTCAGCGTAGCGCAGGCGGCCTTTTTCGATATGCAGCAGATCGTCGAGGCGGGCGGCGACGGGACAGTGCGCATCGGTCTGGTGCCGTCGGTCAGTTCGCTGCTGTTCCCATTGCTGCCGCAGACCCTGGCCCAGGCCTTTCCGCGTCTGCGCATTGAATTTCACGATCAGACCAACGATGCGCTTATCCAGGCGCTGCTGCGCGGCGAGATTGATTTCGGCATCGGGGCGATCGACAGCTCAGTGCCTGCTGAACTGCTGGTCTATCCGCTGCGCGAAGATCCCTTTGTGGCGGTGCTGCACCGTGACGATCCGCTGGCCGCGCAGGCGCACTTGCCGTGGAAACAGCTGGTGGGGCGGGATATTGCCGTCTTCTCGAAGGGTAATATTCAACGGCTGGTGGCGGCATTAGTGGAGAGCCATCGCCTGACGCTGACCACGCGCTATCAGGTGGACTATATCGAAACCCTGTATGGCCTGGTGCGCTCGCGCTTAGCGGTGGCCATTCTGCCGGCGCTGTACACTACCCATCTGCAGGACCCGGCGCTCAAGATCGCCCACCTGCAGCAGCCGGCGCTGACCCGTACGGTGGCCCTGATGCGCGGCCCGCAGGCGCTGCCGCCGCTTATCGAAGCCTGTTTTTCCCTGCTGCAGGGAGAATTGCGTCGCGCTGATGCCTGATCCGCACATTGATTATCGTGGCGGGGGGATCAAAAAATCCCCCGCGGCCTGACCGGCGACGGGGGATGTCCGCGTTAAACGCTTATGGTGTGACGATATTGAACCAGAAGGCGAATGTGTCCATGTAGCTCAGCATCTCGTCGAGCTTAGCGCCATTACCGCTAATCTTGACCTTGCCCTGAGCTTCAGCCTGCTTCAGCGTTTCCTGCTTGAGGATAATCTTATTCAGGGTGTCGCGGCTGAGCGAGATGCTGGCGTCGGCATTGTCCGCCACCGCGTTGTCGGTATGGTTAAGCACGCCGTTTTCCAGCTCCAGTTTGTACTTGCCGCCGTCTTTACCCAGGTCGATATTAAAGACCGCTTTAGCCGCCCCGGCTTTTTCGCCGTTGATATGCACCCCGAGGTAATCGAAGAACATTTCTGGCGTCATCGCCCGCACGGTATCCGGGCTGGCGGTGTTCGGCGTCGGCAGTTTCTGCACGCCGTTACGTAGCTCCTGAGCGCCGGTGAGGTAGAAGTTGCGCCAGGTCCCGGCTTCCGCCTGATATCCGAGCTGCTCCAGGGCGTCGGCTTCCAGATCACGCGCCTGCTGATTGTCAGGATCGGCGAAGACGATTTTGCTGGTCACCTGGGCCACCCAGCGGTAGTTCCCCTGCTGGTAGTCGGCTTTGGCTTTCTGCATGATGGCATCGGCGCCGCCCATATATTCCACGAACTTCTTCGCCGCCTGTTCTGGCGGCAGCTCGTCGAGGGTGGCCGGGTTGCCATCAAACCAGCCGAGATAGAAGACGTAGGTCGCTTTCACATCGTGGCTAACGGAACCGTAGTAGCCGCGGCTGGACCACTGTTTCTCCAGCGAATCCGGCAGCTTGAAGTTGGCGGCGATCTCATCGCGGGTCATGCCTAAGTTCGCCATACGCAGGGTCTGGTCGTTGATATAGCGATACATATCGCGCTGACCTTTCATCAGCTTCACGATATTGTCGTTCCCCCAGGTTGGCCAGTGGTGCTGAGCGATAATCACTTCCGCCTCGTTGCCCCAGCGGTCGATGGCGGCGTTGATGTATTTCGACCACGCCAGCGGATCGCGGATTTTGGCGCCGCGCAGAGAGTAAGTGTTGTGCAGGGTATGGGTCACATCCTCTGCCGCCTCGATCATTTTCTTCTCTTTGACATACCACAGCATTTCCGACGGCGCTTCCGAGCCCGGCGCCATCATAAAGTCATAGGTCAGACCGTCGATCACTTCCTGCTGACCGGTATGGGTAATGTAGTGGGTCGGCGGGATCAGCGTAACGGTACCCGCCGAGGTGGTGGTGCCGAGACCAGCGCCGACCTGTCCCTTAGCGTCCGGCTTCAGCAGGTTGCCGTACATGTAGCTGGCGCGGCGGCTCATCGCAGTACCGGCCATGATGTTCTCGGAAACCGCTTCCTCCATAAAGCCGGCAGGGGCGTAAATCTTCACTTTACCGGCTTTCACGTCAGCTTCATCGATCACGCCACGGATACCGCCGTAGTGGTCCACATGGCTGTGGGTAAACAGCACCGCCACCACCGGTTTTTTCGGCCGGTGGGCAAAATAGAGCGCCAGAGCCTCTTTGGCCGGTTCGGCGCTCAGCAAGGGGTCGATGACCGTAATCCCGGTTTTGCCTTCGATAATGGTCATATTGGAAAGATCGAGATTTCGGATCTGGTAAACGCCGTCGGTAACTTTGAACAAGCCGCCGATATTGAGTAATTGTGACTGTCGCCACAGGCTGGGATTGACAGTGTCCGGCGCCTTTTCGCCTTCTTTGACGAAATCATATTTGGCGGGATCCCAGATAATATTTCCCTGTGCGCCTTTGAGCATCGCTGGCGGCAGGGGCGCGATAAAGCCCTGATGGGCGTTGTTAAAGTCAGTTTTATCCGCGAACGGCAGTTTGCGGTATAGCGCCTGATTCGCCTCACGCGTGGCCGGTGTGGCATCCTGTTGTGGCGCGGCGGCAAAGGTGGTTATCGACAAAGACGATAACATTCCGGCCAGCGCCAGGTTTTTCGCTATCTGATTTAATTTCATGACAACCTCTCAGGTAATTTATTCCGCGGAAATAAAGAAATATTTCCGTTTTTAAAAATGGATGGCTTGCGGTTTATTCTAAAGACAAATATTGTGCTGAATAGTCCCATATGGGACTGACAGGGAGTCGCTTAAGGATCCGCTCGTCTTCGCCGGTCGAAGGCTGCTATACTGTTGCTAACGGCGCAGGCGAGGGCAGAGGATGAATTTCCAGGAAATACATAGTTATTATAAAACGTTAGCCATAGCCGACTTTTTTGCCGATATCGTTACGGAAGGTGAAGAGATTATTCTCGCCGCTAATAAAAAATGGCGCCCGGAGTCGGGTTATATTTATTTTTGTACCGAGGGTTCGTTATCAATATTAATGCCGGATGATGGCTTGAGTATCGGTAATTCCATTGAGTATATGCCGATTGGCCTGATGGAGCGGTATTGCCCGCTGGCGAAATTTGAATATACAGGCAGTGGCCCGGTGACGCTGCGAAAAATCACTTACGCGGCCTTCGATCGTCTGTTTATTGAAAATCATCCGCAGCGCGTTGAGGCGCTGGCGAAAGTGCTGGTGTTCATGAGTATCTTTACCATCGACCTGCACAATGAACGCCGTCAGGTGACCAGCTATCAGACGATTCGCCCGATGCTATATCGCTATCTTTATCGACAGCACACCCATGAGGGTGAAAATGAGGGACTGGCGTTATTTATCATCAGGCGTACCAATCTTTCGCGCACCCATGTGTTTCGCGTGCTGGCGGACTTAAAGGCGGGGGGATACATCACCATGAAACGGGGCAAGCTTATCTCTATCGATCGCCCGCTGCCCGCGGACTATTGAACGACGCTGAGAAGGGTAACAAGGCGGGATCGCCGCCTTGTTACTCAGGATAGCCGTCAGCAGATCATTACGGCGTCACGATGTTAAACCAGAAGTCAAACTTGTCCATATAGCCCAGCATTTCATCGAGTTTAGCCCCGTTACCGCTGATTTTAACTTCCCCTTTCTCTTCCGCCTGCTTCAGGGTCTCTTCTTTGAGAATGATTTTATTCAGGGTGGCGCGATCCAGCGTCAGGGTGGCATCCGCCTCTTTCGCTTCCGCATTCGCGGTGTGGTTCAGCACGCCGTTTTCCAGTTCCAGTTTATATTTACCGCCGTCATTGCCCAGATCGATATTGAACACCGACTTCGCGTTACCCGCTTTTTCGCCATTGATATGGACCGCCAGATAATCAAAGAACATTTCCGGGGTCATGGCGCGGACGGTGTCCGGGCTGGCGGTGTTCGGGGTCGGGCCTTTCACCACACCGTTACGCAGCTCCTGGGCGCCGGTGAGGTAGAAGTTACGCCACGGGCCGGATTCCGCCTGATAGCCTAACTGCTCCAGGGCATCGGCTTCCAGATTACGCGCCTGCTGGTTGTTGGGGTCGGCGAAGACAATTTTGCTGACCACCTGGGCGACCCAGCGGTAGTTACCCTGGTCGTAATCTTCTTTCGCTTTCTTCAGGATCGCATCCGCACCGCCCATATAATCGACGAATTTCTTCGCCGCTTCTTCCGGCGGCAGTTCGTCGAGGGTCGCCGGGTTGCCGTCGTACCAGCCGAGATACAGCACGTAGGTGGCTTTCACATCGTGGCTGACCGAGCCGTAGTAGCCGCGGTTAGCCCAGGTGTTGGCCAGACTGTCCGGCAGCTTAAAGTTAGCGGCGATTTCATCGCGGGTCAGGCCTTCGTTAGCCATCCGCAGGGTCTGGTCGTTGATGTAACGATACAGATCACGCTGGCTCTTCAGCAGGTTAACCACGTTTTCGTTGCCCCAGGTCGGCCAGTGGTGCTGAGCCATAATGATCTCAGCCTTATCGCCCCAGCGAACGATCGCCTGGTTGATATATTTCGACCACGGCAGCGGTTCACGGATCTTCGCCCCGCGCAGCGAGTAGGTGTTATGCAGGGTATGGGTGACGTCTTCTGCGGATTCGATCAGTTTCTTCTCTTCGATATACCACAGCATTTCTGACGGCGCTTCGGAGCCCGGCGCCAGCATAAAGTCGTAGGTCAGGCCGTCGATCACCTCTTTCTGGCCATCCTTGTCAATAATATTGGTTGGCGCAATCAGGGTGACGGTACCCGCAGAGGTGGTGGTGCCCAGCCCGGCGCCCACCTGGCCTTTGGCCTCTGGCTTCAGCAGGTTGCCGTACATATAACTGGCGCGGCGACTCATGACGTTCCCGGCCATGATGTTTTCCGCCACGGCAGCTTCCATAAAGCCGGCCGGCGCGTAGATTTTCACTTTGCCGGACTTCACATCCGCTTCATCAACCACACCGCGCACGCCGCCGTAGTGGTCAACGTGGCTGTGGGTGTAGATCACCGCGACGACCGGTTTTTTACCGCGGTTTTTGTAATACAGGTCCATGCCCACTTTGGCGGTTTCTGCCGAGACCAGCGGGTCAACGACGGTGATCCCCTCTTTACCCTCAATAATTGTCATATTGGAGAGATCGAGGTTGCGGATCTGGTAGACCCCGTCGGTCACTTCAAACAGGCCGCTGATGTTAATCAGCTGCGACTGGCGCCACAAACTCGGGTTCACCGTCTCCGGCGCTTTTTCCCCTTCTTTAATGAAGGCATACTGGCCCGGATCCCAGATGACATTGCCTTGTTCGCCTTTAATGACTTCCGGCGGCAGGGCGGCAATAAAGCCTTTATGCGCATTGGTGAAATCGGTGTTATCGGAGAAGGGGAGTTGATTGTAGAGGGCATCGTTCGCTTTTTTGGTCGCTTCGGTCGCCTCTTTGGCTGACGTGTCCGCCGAGGCGGCGAAAGCGAGACTATTTAACAAACCCGCTAACGCTAACCCTTTTACTATCGGGGTCAATTTCATTGGAATCCTCATTAATGGCATGGTTTATTCGGTTTTACCGATTTAACGCAGGTGGTTGTTTGTTACAGGTTTTTTAAATATAACCATGCATTAACATTCATCCAGTTTTGCTTACAAAAAATGCGTGTTTTACTCCTTTTGTAGTACTTACATAAACGGGAAAAGAAATCAGGTCGGCTTGTGTTACACCGCCACATTTCGTACCCTGCTGACTGAAAATGTTGTACCGCTTTTATGACTCGGGGTGCCCTTCTTCGTTGAAGGCTGAGAAATACCCGTACCACCTGATCTGGATAATGCCAGCGTAGGGAAGTCAGAGACCGCAGGGTCATTGCTTCTACCTCGTCTGGCGGGAGCAAACCATGCCTGAGCTGCTGAATCCCGCGCCTGTCGCGCACCTGCGCCATCTGCTGCGCGCCCATTCCCCCCTTGTGCACTGCATGACCAATGATGTGGTGCAGACCTTTACCGCCAATGTTCTGCTGGCCGTCGGCGCCTCGCCGGCGATGGTGATCGATCCCCGCGAAGCGGCGCAGTTTGCCGCTATCGCCGATGCGCTGTTAATTAACGTCGGTACCCTGACCGAAGATCGCGCCGTGGCGATGCGCGCCGCGGTGGAGCACGCCCGTCAGGCCGGCAGGCCCTGGACGCTGGATCCGGTGGCGGTCGGCGCCCTGACCGTGCGCACGGCCTTTTGTCATGAGCTGCTGGCCCTCCAGCCGGCGGCCATTCGCGGCAATGCCTCTGAAATTCTGGCGCTGGCCGGGATGAGCGCCGGCGGGCGCGGGGTGGATACCACCGATACGGCCGCCGCGGCGCTGCCGGCGGCCCAGGCGCTGGCTCGCCGGCTGGCTACCGTGGTGGCGGTCACTGGCGAGGTGGACTACGTCACCGACGGCGAGCGGGTGCTCAGCGTGGCGGGGGGTAATCCGCTGATGACCCGGGTGGTGGGCACCGGCTGCGCGCTGTCGGCGGTGGTGGCGGCGAGCGCGGCGCTGCCGGGAGACCGGCTGGAAAACGTGGCCGCCGCCTGCGGGCTGATGAAGCAGGCCGGGGAGATCGCCGCCCGTCAGGGAGGCCCTGGCAGCTTTATTCCGGCGTTTCTCGACGCGCTGTATCAGGAGGTGCAGGGATGAAATGCATCAACGCCCTGACCATCGCCGGCACCGATCCCAGCGGTGGGGCCGGTATCCAGGCCGATCTGAAAACCTTCTCCGCGCTGGGGGCCTATGGCTGCTCGGTGATCACCGCCCTGGTGGCGCAGAATACCCGCGGCGTGCAGTCGGTCTATCGCATCGAACCGGATTTTGTGGCCGCGCAGCTCGACTCGGTGTTCAGCGATGTGCGTATCGATACCACCAAAATCGGCATGCTGGCGGAGACCGATATTGTGGAAGCCGTGGCCGAGCGGCTGGCGCGCTACCGGGTGGCCAACGTGGTGCTGGATACCGTCATGCTGGCGAAAAGCGGCGATCCGCTGCTGTCGGCCTCGGCGGTGGAGACCCTGCGTCAACGATTGTTGCCGCAGGTGTCATTGATCACCCCGAACCTGCCGGAAGCGGCCGCGCTACTCGATGCCCCCCATGCGCGCACCGAGCGCGAGATGCTGGAGCAGGGGCGGGCGTTGCTGGCGCTGGGCTGCGGCGCGGTATTAATGAAGGGCGGCCATCTCGACGACGCCGAAAGCCCGGACTGGCTCTTCACCCGCGAAGGGGAACAGCGGTTTACCACGCCTCGCGTGCAGACCAAAAATACCCACGGCACCGGCTGCACGCTCTCCGCCGCGCTGGCGGCGCTGCGCCCCCGTCATGCGGACTGGGCGGCCACCGTCGCCGAGGCGAAGGCCTGGCTGTCGGCGGCCCTGGCGCAGGCCGACTCTCTGGAAGTGGGCCACGGCATCGGGCCGGTGCACCATTTCCACGCCTGGTGGTAAATGGCAGCGCAACGGGACAGCAGAATCTCCTGAAAAAATGGCCCCCCGGCTGGAAAATAGGCTAAGTCGGTACCAGGCTTAACCTGCCCAAAAAAATTGGGTTGGGATAATGCATGCCGGCTTCGGCCGGCCTTACGGGAGATTGCTATGACTGATATTACGCAGTTGCTGGGCAAAGATGCCGAGAGCCTGTTGCAGCACCGTTGTATAACCATTCCGGCCGACCAGCTGTATCTGCCTGGGGCAGATTATGTTGATCGGGTGATGGTGGATAATAACCGACCACCGGCGGTGCTACGCAATATGCAGACCCTGTACAATACCGGACGCCTGGGAGGAACCGGCTACCTTTCCATTCTGCCGGTTGACCAGGGCGTGGAGCACTCGGCGGGCGCCTCCTTTGCCGCCAACCCGCTGTACTTTGATCCGAAAAATATCGTCGAGCTGGCGATCGAAGCCGGCTGTAACTGCGTGGCGTCGACCTACGGCGTGCTGGCCTCGGTGTCGCGCCGCTACGCGCATCGCATCCCTTTCCTGGTGAAGCTCAACCATAACGAAACGCTGAGCTACCCCACCGAATACGACCAGACCCTCTACGCCAGCGTTGAGCAGGCGTTCAATATGGGGGCGGTGGCCGTGGGAGCGACGATCTATTTCGGCTCGGAACAATCGCGTCGTCAGATAGAAGAGATTTCCGCCGCCTTTGAGCGGGCCCATGAGCTGGGCCTGGTCACCGTGCTGTGGGCCTATCTGCGCAATTCGGCGTTCAAGAAAGATGGCGTCGACTATCATGTCTCCGCGGACCTGACCGGTCAGGCCAACCACCTGGCGGCCACCATCGGCGCCGATATCGTTAAGCAAAAAATGGCGGAGAATAACGGCGGCTACAAAGCGGTTAACTTCGGCTATACCGACGACCGGGTGTACAGCAAACTGACCAGCGATAACCCCATCGATCTGGTGCGCTACCAGCTGGCCAACTGCTATATGGGCCGCGCCGGGCTGATTAACTCCGGCGGCGCGGCGGGCGGGGAGACCGACCTTGCCGACGCGGTGCGCACAGCGGTGATCAATAAACGCGCCGGCGGTATGGGGCTGATCCTTGGTCGCAAAGCGTTTAAGAAATCGATGGCTGACGGCGTGAAGCTGATCAATGCCGTGCAGGACGTCTACCTTGACGGGAAAGTGACTATCGCCTGATAAGCACGAGTATCGTTGGGATCCCCGGTGGCGCGACGCGCACCGGGGTTACCGTTGTGTATGCGCCTTCAGGCCGCGCCGTTACCGCGTCAGCAGCCAGCGGGCGGTATGTTCATCGGTCACCAGACCATTGATCCAGCCGCCTTTAAGGGCCGCCAGGATCGCCGGTCGTTTGTATTCTCCACAGGCCGCGGCAATACGCGGGCAGTGGTTCTGACGGATATCATAGCTGGTGATCATGCGGTTGATCTCGCTGTCTACCACGTGGCCTTCCGCATCGATAAACCGTCCGAGGATCTCTCCGATGCCGCCGCGCGCGGTCAGCTCATCCATTTGCGCCTGATTGATAAACCCGTCTTTAAAGATCGGACTTTGCGTGCCCAGGGGACCAATGCCGACAAAAATCACGTCCGCCTCTTGTGCGACGCCGGAGACGCTGCGGAATAAGCGGTTGGTGCACCACATCTCATGCTCCTCCGCGCTCTGGGCGTAGCGCGGCGCCGGCCACTGATAGTACTTGGCCTTAATTTTGCGGGTCAGCAGCAGGGGCACGTCATCGTAATAATTGCACTGCCCGTCGGCGTTCATGGCGCTGATCAGCGCCACGCAGCGGGTATTCAGGCTGTCAAAATCGATGCGCTGCAGCGCTTTTTTCAGGGTCAGGCCCGAGCCCAGGCCGATGATTTTCTCCTTATCATCCTGCAGATAGCGAGCCATCAGCTGATAGCAGCCAAACGACACGCTGTCGAGGGTGCTTTCTTCGCTAAAGGCGGGGACCACATTGCACTCGATCAATCGATACTTTTCCTGCAGCAACTGCGCATAATCGAGGCAGTTTGCTACCGGATGGTGCAAATTAATCGACACTATCCCTTCTTCTTTCGCGGCGGCGATCAGCCGTTGCACCACCGGTCTGGAGGTGCCCAGCTGGCTGGCAATCTCGCTCTGATTCTGACCGGCGATGTAGTACATCCATGCGGCACGCACCTTCTGATCCAACCGGATATCGTCTTCTTTACTCATGGTTTCCCGCCCTAAGTTGCTGACCAGGGCTCGCAATTGGCCCGGCGAATACCCGCATTCTCGCCGTGGTTGGCATAACTGGCAAGCTTTTGCTCTTGTCTGGTCATTTGTAATTTAATTGGGTAATTGTTCTTTTGTGATCCGTGGCTCTTATTTTGGTCAAATGATCAATTACAGTGGCGCCATCAACTCAAGGAGAACAGAACATGAACAATCAATTCACATGGCTTCATATCGGTCTGGGTTCTTTTCATCGCGCGCATCAGGCGTGGTATCTGCATCGTCTGATAGCGTCCGGGGATAAGCGCTGGCACATCGCGGCAGGAAATATTCGTAACGACGCCGAGCAGGTGGTGCAGGCGCTGGCGGCGCAGGGAGGACGTTACGTCCTGGAGACCGTCAGCCCGGAAGGGGAGCGCGAATATGAAGAAATTACTTCTATCCAGAAATTGCTGCCGTGGCAGGCCGGGCTGCAGCCGCTGATTAACGAAGGGGCGAACCCGCAGACCAAAGTTATCGCCTTTACTGTGACGGAAGGGGGGTACTACCTGAACACCCGCCATCAGCTGGAAACCAGTAACCCCGATCTGCAGGCCGACCTGCAAGGCGAGTGCAAAACCATTTATGGCACCCTCGCGCGGATCCTGGAGAAGCGCATGGCCGACGACGCCGGGCCGCTGACCCTGCTCAACTGCGACAACGTGCGCCACAACGGCGAGCGTTTCCACGACGGCATGGTCGAGTTCCTGCAGCTCACCGGCAAACAGGCGGTGATTGACTGGATGGCGGCCAATACCACCTGTCCGAACACCATGGTGGACCGCATCACCCCGCGTCCGGCGGCCGATCTGCCGGCCCGTATCAAAGCGCAAACCGGGATTGATGACAAAGCGCCGGTGATGGGGGAGACCTTTATCCAGTGGGTGGTGGAGAACCACTTCCGTGATGCCCGCCCGAACCTGGAAGCGGTCGGCGTGGAGATGGTCGAGTCGGTCATCCCGTATGAAGAGGCGAAAATCCGCATTCTGAACGCGTCGCACAGCTGCATTGCCTGGGCGGGAACCTTAATTGGCCAGCAGTATATTCATGAAAGCACGCTGACCGATGCTATCTACGCCATTGCCGACCGCTACGTCACGGAGGATGTCATTCCCTGCCTCGGCGATAACGGCATTGATCTGCCCACCTACCGGGATGTGGTGCTTAAGCGCTTTACCAACCCCTATATCCAGGACACCAACCAGCGCGTCGCCGCCGACGGCTTCTCGAAAATTCCGGCGATGATCGCCCCCACGCTGCAGGAGTGCTATCAGCGCGGCGTCCGCCCTGAGGCGACCGCCATGCTGCCGGCGCTGTTCTTCGTCTTTATGGAGCAGTGGCATAAGGGAACGCTGCCCTATCAGTACCAGGACGGCATCCTGGATGCGCAGGCGGTGCATGAGATGTATGAGGCTCAGGATCCGGTGGCTGTCTATGCCCGCGATAAAGCCCTGTTTGGTGACCTCGCCAACAACGCGGATTTTCTGGCGCTGATGCGCGAGAAAGTCGCCGCCGTTTACACGCTGATTAAATAAGAGGTGGCTATGTATCTGGGTATCGATCTCGGCACATCGGAAGTCAAAGCGCTGGTCATTGATGAGAACTATGAGGTTATCGCCAGCCATAGCGCGCCGCTGAGCATTCAGCGGCCCCATCCGCACTGGTCAGAACAAGCGCCGGAGCTATGGTGGGAGGCGACGGAGTACCTGATGAGCACGCTACGGGAAAAATGCGCGCAGCACTGGCCGGCCATCAAGGCGATTGGCCTCTCCGGACAGATGCACGGCGCGGTGTTGCTGGATGAAGAGGGGGAGACGATCCGTCCGGCCATTCTGTGGAACGACACCCGCTGCGCCGCAGAGTGCGCCGAGCTGGAGGCGATGGCGCCGGAGCTGCATCAGGTGGCGGGCAACCTGGCGATGCCGGGCTTTACCGCGCCGAAGCTGCTGTGGGTGCGCCGTCATGAGCCGCAACACTTTCAGCGCACCGCAACGGTGCTGCTGCCGAAGGATTATCTGCGCTATCGGATGACCGGGAAGAAAGTCTCCGACATGTCGGACGCCGCCGGGACGCTGTGGCTGGACGTGGCGAAGCGCGACTGGTCCGACGCTCTGCTGGACAAGTGCGGCCTGTCGCGCAGCCACATGCCGACACTGGTCGAAGGCTGCGAGGTTTCCGCCACCCTTGATCCGCAGGTGGCGGCGCGCTGGGGGCTGAACGCCTCGGTGGTGGTGGCCGGGGGCGGGGGGGATAACGCGGTTAGCGCCATTGGCGTCGGCGCGGTCTCGCCGGGGGATGCGTTTATTTCGCTCGGCACCTCCGGGGTGCTGTTTGTGGTGACCGACGCCTATCGTCCGGCGCCGCAGTCGGCGGTACATGCGTTTTGTCACGTGCTGCCGAACCTGTGGCACCAGATGAGCGTCATGCTGAGCGCCGCCAGCTGTTTGCAGTGGTTCTGCCGCCTGACCGGCACCACGGAGGTGGCGCTGCTGGCGGAAATTGCCGAGCTCAGCGAGGAGGAGAAAGCCCACGCCCCGTTCTTCCTGCCCTATCTCTCCGGCGAACGTACCCCGCATAACGATCCTGACGCGCGCGGCATGTTCTGGGGCATGACCCACGCCAGCCTGCGCGCCCAGCTTGGCTACGCGGTGCTGGAAGGGGTGAGCTTCGGTATCAACGACGGCCTGCAGGCGTTGAAAGAGAGCGGTACGCCCATCGCGCAGTGCTCGCTGGTGGGCGGCGGCGCCCGCAGTCCTTTCTGGGCCCAGCTGCTGGCCGACATTCTCGCTATGCCGGTGGTGACCCATAAAGGGGGAGAGACCGGCGGCGCGCTGGGCGCGGCGCGGCTGGCCTGCCTGGCGGCGGGCAAACCGATTGCCGCGGTGTGTGAAAAACCGGAAGTCTGGCAGACCTGGCGTGCGGATCCCGTTCGCCACCACACCCTGATGCAACGCTACGCGCAGTTTAAAGACCTGTATTTAAACGACCTGAATTATCGGCAGCACTGATTTTCATCATAACAGCCGCTTCGTTGCACATCGCGGAGCGGCCACCCTGTACCCTGAAAACGAGGTCATTATGTCTATCAATAATAAACAGTGGCTCGGTTTACCCCTGAACCTGCTCTGGGGATACATCGCCATTGCCGTATTTATGACCGGCGACGGTTTTGAATTAGCCTTTCTGTCGCACTATATCAAAGCGCTCGGCTTCTCTCCGGCGGAGGCCTCCTTTGCCTTTACCCTCTACGGCCTGGCCGCCGCGCTATCGGCGTGGATTTCCGGCGTGGTGGCGGAAATTATCACCCCGCTGAAAACGATGATGATTGGCTTCGTGCTGTGGTGCGTGTTCCACGTGCTGTTCCTCGTTTTCGGCCTCGGTCACGCCAACTATGCGCTGATCCTGATTTTCTACGGCATCCGCGGCTTCGCCTATCCGCTGTTCCTCTACTCGTTTATCGTGGCGATTGTCCATAACGTCAAAAGCGACAATGCCAGCTCGGCCATCGGTTGGTTCTGGGCGGTCTATTCCATCGGCATCGGCGTGTTCGGCAGTTATATTCCGAGCTTCACCATTCCGCACATTGGCGAACTGGGGACTTTATGGCTGGCGCTGGCCTTCTGCGTCACCGGGGGCGTGATTGCCCTGGCTTCCCTGCGCCATATTCAAACGCCGCAGCATATGCAGAATCTCACCACTCGCCAGAAATTTTCCGAGCTGGGACGCGCCGCGACGCTGCTCTATACCAACCGCAATATTCTGCTGTCGAGCATGGTCAGGATTATCAATACCCTCTCGCTGTTCGGTTTTGCGGTCATTATGCCGATGATGTTTGTCGATGAGCTGGGCTTCACCACTTCAGAATGGCTCCAGGTATGGGCAGTCTTCTTCTTCACCACCATTTTCTCTAACGTGCTGTGGGGGATCCTGGGGGAAAAACTGGGCTGGATGAAGGTGGTGCGCTGGTTCGGCTGCATCGGGATGGCGCTCTCCAGCCTGGCGTTTTACTACATCCCTCAGCACTTTGGCCATAGCTTTGCGATGGCGCTGATCCCCGCCATCGCCCTCGGGATCTTTGTCGCCGCCTTCGTGCCGCTGGCCGCTGTGTTCCCGGCGCTGGAGCCGAAGCACAAAGGCGCGGCGATTTCGGTCTATAACCTGTCGGCGGGGATGTCGAACTTTCTCGCGCCGGCGATTGCCGTGGTGTTGCTGCCGTTCTTCAGCACCATCGGGGTGGTGATCGCCTACACCGCATTGTACGTGGTGGCCTTTTTCCTCTGCGCCTTTATCCGCGTGGAGCAGCCGGGGTTCTCCCACAAGGAAACAACCGCCCGCGAGCAGGTTGAATTCTCTTAGGTGATGCGGCTGGCATGAAGCGCATGCCAGCCTTAATGAGGTGAACGAATGAGTATGCAGGCGGTTATTTTTGACATGGATGGCGTGATTATTGATTCCGAGGCGCTGTGGCGCCAGGCGCAGATTGACGCCCTCGCGCAGTGGGGGGCAACGGCGAGCGTGGATGAGTGTGAAACCCTCACCAAAGGCAAACGCCTCGACGAAATCGCCGGCACCTGGTGCCGCTATTTTCAGCTTGATCTCGACCCGCAGCGGCTTGAAGCCGCGATATTGCAGCGTATTACCGGCTTGATCGCCACCGAAGGCAAGCCGATGCACGGCGTGCATGAGGCGTTACGCTATTTTCGCGAGGCGGGCTATCAAATTGCGCTCGCCACGTCATCATCCCGCCAGGTTATTGCCGCTGTGCTGAACAAGCTCTCGCTCTGGCACTTTTTCGACGTGGTTTGCAGCGCGGATGATGAACCACGCGGCAAACCGCACCCGGCGGTGTACCTGACGACGCTGCGCAAGCTCAATCTCAACGCCAGCCAGTGCCTGGTGATTGAAGACAGTTACAACGGTTTTTGCGCGGCTCAGGCCGCTGGCATTCCAACGGTGGTTGTCGCCGAAGATAGCCGACAGGGGCGCTATCAGGCCGCTGTCGGCCGCTATCAAACTTTACCTGAACTGCTGGAAGCGCTTAACGCCGAGCCAGCGACGGTCGCATAACTTACGCTTTCGTGAGCGCAGAAAATTCCGGGATGTACACGGTCGGTCACTCTCTTTTCTGCGCTCACGCCCTTTTTTCTCCATGCCGATCCGCCTCACATTTCGCTCATCTTTTGTGAAAACAGTCACGTCTTGTTGTGCCAATGCCCAAATTTATGGCCTTGCTTAGCGGTGTTTGTCCGAGGCACTGCTACGTAATTGTGCTTAGATTATATATTGAAACATATTTTCAATAATGTGAAACCGCTTTGCCGATTTACCTCTGTCGATCGGATTTGGCCGTGATAAGGATTGAGCATGAAAATTGAATCTGTGAATGTCACCGTTTTCCAGTATCCCACTCGTCGGGTTTCCGACAGCGCCGGGCACTCCCATCCGGGGGCTGAAAGCATGGCCAAAATGGCGATGCTGACCATCACCGCTGATGATGGGGCGCAGGGTTTTTCGTTTGCGCCTCCGGAAGTCGTGCGCCCGTTCGTGGTGAATACTTTTTTTCGCAAAGTGCTGGTGGGGCAGGACCCGTTTAACCGCGAGCGTATCTGGCAGGATCTTAACCACTGGCAGCGCGGCAGCGCACATCAGCTAACGGAGCGCGCGCTGTCGTTTGTTGAACAAGCGCTGTGGGACCTGATTGGCCGCAGCCTCAGGATGCCGGTCTACAAGCTGCTTGGCGGCTATCGCGACACCGTCCCGGCTTACGGTAGCACCATGTGCGGCGACGATCTACCGGGCGGCCTGTCGACCCCGGAAGAGTATGCCGCCTTTGCCGAAAAGCTGGTCGCCCGCGGCTACAAGGCCATCAAACTGCACACCTGGATGCCGCCAATCTCTTTTGCGCCCAATCCCAAAATGGATATTAAAGCCTGCGCGGCGGTGCGCGAAGCGGTAGGGCCGGATATTGACCTGATGATTGATGGCTATCACTGGTACAGCCGCGCCGAGGCGCTGTGGATCGGCAAAGCGCTGGAAAAACTCAATTTCGCCTGGTTTGAAGAGCCGATGGAGGAGGATTCGATGTCCTCCTACGCGTGGCTGGCGGAAAACTTGTCGATTCCCATCGTCGGGCCGGAGAGCTTCGGCGGCAAGTACCACATGCGCGCCGAATGGGTGAAAGCCGGAGCCTGCGACATTCTGCGCGCCGGCGCTAACGGCGTGGGGGGCATTACCCCGACCATGAAGGTGGCGGCGCTGGCGGAATCTTTCGGCATGGATTGCGAAGTCCACGGCAACGGCGCGGCAAGCCTGGCGGTGGTCGGCGCGATCCGTAACTGCCGTTGGTATGAGCGCGGCCTGCTGCATCCGTTCCTCGACTACGATGAACCGGCGGCCTATCTCAACAGCATTGTCGACCCGATGGATGATCAGGGATTTGTGCATTTATCACAACGTCCGGGCCTCGGCGAAGACATTAATTTTGCGTATATCGAAGCCAATACCGTTAGCCACGACTGATTTAAAAAAATAAATGCCCGATGGCGCTGCGCTTATCGAGCCTGCG
Source organism: Klebsiella variicola (assembly GCF_000828055.2). NCBI lineage: Bacteria > Pseudomonadati > Pseudomonadota > Gammaproteobacteria > Enterobacterales > Enterobacteriaceae > Klebsiella > Klebsiella variicola. The sequence continues at coordinate 1,701,912 of NZ_CP010523.2, forward strand.
GCCCGGTAGACCGGATAAGGCGAAAATGCCGCCATCCGGCAACATGTACCCTACAGTACAGGCAAACAGAGATATGAAAAAAACCTCCTTACTGGGAGCGTGTATTCTCGCGCTCGCCATGTCGATGGGGAGCGGAGAGGCGGTGGCGAAAACCCCGCCCGACCAGCTGATCATCGGGATGAATATGAATAACCTGCTCACCCTTGACCCGGCGGCGATGACCGGTAACGAAGTGGTGGGGATCGTGGTCAACCTCTACGACTCGCTGGTGGAGCTGGACCCTGAGCAGCTCACCACCGTTAAGCCCGCGCTGGCGAAATCCTGGGATATCAGCCCCGACGGCAAAACCCTGACCTTTCATCTGCGCGACGACGTCAAGTTTCACTCCGGCAACCCGCTGACCGCCGCCGACGTCGTGTGGTCAATGCGGCGCATCCTGCACCTCAACCTGGCCCAGGCCTCGGTATGGAAATCCTATGGCTTCAGTAAGAAAAATATCGACAGCCAGGTCAGCGCGCCGGACCGCTTCACGGTGCAAATCGTATTACCCAAAGATAACGATCCGCAGCTGGTGATTTACTCGCTGGCGGCGCTGGGCAACCTCGGGGTGCTGGACAGTAAAACGGTGCAAAGCCACCAGCAGGATAACGATTGGGGCAACCGCTGGCTAACCACCCATGAAGCCGGTTCCGGGCCGTTTACGCTGGAAACCTGGCAGGCAAAAGAGGTGCTGCGCATGAAGCGCAATCCTGACTACTGGCGCGGCGAGGCGAAAATGAGCCGCGTGGTGCTGCGCCATTTCCAGGAGTCGCAAACTCTGCGCCTGATGATCGAAAAAGGCGACCTCGATATTGCCAACAACATGGCGGTTTCCGATATCAACGCCCTGCGCAGCGACCCGCAGCTGACCGTCGATGCGGTGCAGCGCGGCACCATGTACTACGTGGCGATGAGCATGAAAGAGGCGCACTTCGCCAATCCGAAAGTGCGCGAGGCGGTGCGCTATCTGATTGATTATCAAGGTATCAATAAAGCGCTGATGCCGGGCTACGGCGTGCTGCACCAGCGGCCGATTAAGGCGGGCATGCCATCCACGCTGCCCGACCCTGGCTATAAGCTGGACGTGGCGCGGGCGAAAAAGCTGCTGGCGGAAGCAGGATATCCCAACGGCTTTGATACCACGCTGCGGGTACTCTCCGATCAGCCATTTCTTAACATCGCTATCGCCGTGCAGTCGACGCTGATGCAGGCGGGGATTAACGCCAAAATCATCACCGGCACCGGTAACCAGATCTACGGCGCGATGCGTGAGCGTAAATTTGACCTGCTGGTAGGTCGCGGCGGCAGCGGGATGGAGCCGCATCCTCACTCCAGCCTGCGCGCGCTGGTCTATAACCCGGATAACAGCGATAAGGCGCGTCTGACCAACTTCCAGGGATGGCGTACCGGTTTTTACGACCCGCAGCTTAATACGATGATTGACCAGGCCCTGCTGGAACGCGATCCGCAAAAACAGGTGGCTGACTACCAGGCCATCCAGACACGCTACGACCAGCTGGTTCCGGCTTTAATTCCGCTTTCGCAGATGGTTGATTCGGTCGTCGTGCGCAACGAGGTACGGGAGTATCAGCCGCACCCCTCCGCCACCACTTTTCTGCGTGACGTCTATAAAGTCCGCGAAGGAGAGAAAGGATGAGTACCGCAATCCTTGCGCCCGGCTCACGCGGCCGGCGCTTATCCAAACGGCTACTGCAGGTGGTGATTACGCTGTTCGGCCTGCTGCTGCTGACCTTTACCATTGGCCGCGTCATGCCCATCGACCCGGTGCTGGCGATTGTCGGCCCGGATGCTGACCAGAGCACCTATCAGCAGGTTTACCAGCAGCTGGGGTTTGATAAATCGCTGACCACCCAGTTTGGTATCTATTTCGTCAACCTGCTGCACGGCGATCTGGGCAATGCGCTGCTGACCGGGAAACCGGTGGTGGACGATATTATCCGCGTCTTCCCGGCCACCATGGAGCTGGCAACGATGGCGATTATTGTCGGCGCGGGTCTTGGTATTCCGCTGGGCGTGTTGGCGGCGGCGCGGCGCAATAGCGTCTCCGATTATGTGGTACGCATTATCAGCCTGGCGGGCTACTCGACGCCGATCTTCTGGGTCGGAATGATGGGACTGCTGGTGTTCTATGCCTGGCTTGGCTGGGTAGGCGGCGCCGGGAGGGTAGATCTCGGGCTGGATGGTGTGGTGCCGCGCCGCACCGGCCTGATGACCGTTGATGCGCTGCTGGCAGGCAACGGCCAGGTGTTCTGGAACGCCATTAATCATCTGATTCTTCCCGCCTCGCTGCTGGGTTTTCACTCGCTGGCTTATATCAGCCGTATGACCCGCAGCTTTATGCTGGCCCAGCTGTCGCAGGAGTTCATTATTACCGCGCGGGTGAAAGGGCTGACCGAGCGTCAGGTTATCTGGAACCATGCGTTTCGTAACATCCTCGTGCAGCTGCTGACGGTAGTGGCGCTGGCCTACGGCGCGCTGCTGGAAGGCGCGGTGCTGATTGAAACCGTCTTCTCATGGCCGGGTTTCGGCTCCTACCTTACCGGTAGCCTGCTGCTGGGCGATATGAATGCGGTGATGGGCTGCGTGCTGCTGGTGGGCGCGATCTTCGTGATGCTCAACCTGCTCTCCGACATGCTGTATCAATTCTTTGACCCGAGGACAAAATCATGACCGTTTCTCTGGATTCGCCGCTTTCGGGCGGTGCGGGCGAAGGCCGTCAGCGGCTGCAACGCGCGGCGGCGCGGGCCGTCGGGTTTATCGGCAAAATGGCGCGCAATCCGCTCACGGCCATCGGCGGAGGCATTATCTTTCTGCTGCTGGTGGTGGCGATTTTCGCGCCGCTGATTGCGCCTTATAACCCGCTGGTACAGGACCTGAATAGTGCGCTGGTCGCGCCGAATACACAGCACTGGTTCGGCACCGATGAGTTTGGCCGGGATATCTTTAGTCGCCTGGTGTACGGCTCCCGCATCACGCTCTATATCGTGCTGCTGGTCTCGGTGACTGTCGGTCCGCTCGGGCTGCTGCTGGGCGTCAGCGCTGGCTATTTCGGCGGTAAAGTCGATATGGTGCTGATGCGCGTCACCGATATTTTCATCTCCTTCCCGAGTCTGGTCCTGGCGCTGGCGTTTGTCGCCGCTTTAGGACCGGGGCTGGAGCACGTGGTTATCGCCATCACGCTGACCGCCTGGCCGCCGATTGCCCGTCTGGCGCGCGCCGAAACGCTCTCTCTGCGCCAGGCCGATTTTATCTCCGCCGTGCGTCTGCAGGGCGCTTCATCGGCCCGCGTCCTCTGGCGCCATATCGTGCCGCTGTGTCTGCCCTCGGTCATTATCCGTATCACCATGAATATGGCCGGGATCATTCTGACCGCGGCCGGCCTCGGCTTTCTCGGCCTCGGCGCGCAGCCGCCAGAGCCGGAGTGGGGAGCGATGATCTCCAGCGGGCGCACTTATATGATGGAGTGCTGGTGGGTCGTAACCATTCCGGGGCTGGCGATTCTGATCAATAGCTTAGCGTTCAACTTCTTAGGAGATGGCCTACGTGACATCCTCGATCCCCGCAGTGAATAATGTACCGCTGCTCGACGTGCGCGATCTGTGCGTCGACTTTGTTAACGGTAGCGCGGTGACCCACGCCGTACGCGGCGTCTCCTTCCAGCTGGGGCATGAGAAGCTGGCCATTGTCGGCGAGTCCGGTTCGGGTAAGTCCACCGTTGGGCGCGCGCTGCTGCAGCTGCATCCGAAAAAGGCCCGCGTCAGCGCCAGCCGGATGCAGTTTGCCGACCTCGATCTGCAGCATCTAAGCGAAGCGCAGATGCGCGGCGTACGCGGCAAACGTATCTCTATGATTATGCAGGACCCGAAATATTCGCTTAATCCGGTGGTCTGCGTGGGTAAGCAAATCGCCGAGGCCTGGCTTACTCATCATCCCGGGCGCAAAGATGAGGCGAAAGCCAGGGCGCTGGAGATGCTGAAGGTGGTGCGTATTCGCCAGCCGGAGCGCGTTTATCAGCTTTATCCGCATGAAATATCCGGCGGACAGGGGCAGCGCATCATGATCGCCATGATGCTGATTACCGACCCGGAACTGATCATTGCCGATGAGCCCACCTCCGCGCTGGACGTGTCGGTGCGCCTGCAGGTGCTGGGCCTGTTGGATGACCTGGTTCAGTCGCGCGGGCTGGGGCTGATTTTTATCAGCCACGATATCAACCTGGTGCGCAGCTTCTGCGACCGCGTACTGGTGATGTACGCCGGACGGGTAGTGGAGTCCATCGCCGCTAAAGATCTCGATAACGCCCGTCACCCCTACACTCAGGGATTGATTAACTCGCTGCCGGATATGCTGCATCGTCGCCCGATACTGCCGGTGCTGCAGCGTCAGGCCAGCTGGTTAACGGATTAAGGAGCGGATAATGATTGAAGTTCAACATCTCAACCTCGCGTTTGGCGAGGGGGAGAAGCGTAACCAGGTGCTGTATGACGTCAGTTTCCACGCTAAGCCCGGCGAGATCTACGGTCTGGTAGGAGAGTCCGGTTCCAGTAAAACGACGGTGCTCAAGTGCCTGGCGGGGCTGTTTACCCACTGGCAGGGGGAACTGACCATCGATGCTCAGCCCTTAGGGCATGAAATTAGCCGCGAGCGCTGCCGTCAGGTGCAGATGGTATTTCAGGACCCCTACGGATCGCTGCATCCCCGTCACACCATTGGCGATATCCTCGAAGAGCCGCTGCAGATCCATCGTTTCAATGACCGCGACCGGCGGATCAATGCGCTGCTGGATAAAGTTGGCCTCAACCGCGCTTTTCGTGAGCGCTATCCGCATCAGCTCTCCGGCGGGCAGCGGCAGCGCGTGGCGATAGCCAGAGCGCTGATTCTTGAGCCACAGGTGCTGCTGCTGGATGAGCCGACGTCGGCGCTGGATGTGTCGGTGCAGGCTGAGATCCTTAACCTGCTGGCGGAATTGCAGCGGGAGGCGAAGCTCACTTACCTGATGGTCACCCACGATCTCGGGGTTATTGCCCACTTATGCCAGAAAGTGGCGGTGATGCAGTACGGGAAGATCCTCGAAACCCTGACGGTCGATGCGTTGGTCAGCGGCGAGGCGCGGACGGCCTATACGCAGATGCTGGTTAACGCCAGTCGGCAATATACGCGCGAAATGGCGCGCGAGGTGGCGGACTACTAAGCTTGATGGCGCATTGTCTCACGGCAGATGCGCCCATTTTAATGGGTAATTATTTGATATTATGTGAGTTTGAGGTTGTAGATATCGTCTATTAATGTAAGTGCGGTGTTTGGATCGATATCCTGCCCAGGTTTTTCCGGCAGCCGCAGGTGCCGTTTTACCTTAACATTCAGAGGCTCAATCAACGAACCCGGCTGCTGTATACCAGCCGGGCGCCGTCTTTGCTTTGCGAAGCCTGATCAACGTAGCAGCGGGCAGTCGGGCGGCAGCCGGCAGCGCAGGGCCGCCGGTAACAGCTCCATGCGGAAGGTTTTGCCGCTGAGCGGCTCGCCGTCGAGGTTAAACGTCATCTCATGGGGCGCGGTTATTTCAAACCACGAGGAGACACCGTCAACAATATTCGGCGAGTTTTCCGGATTCGCCAGGGTGCTGAACAGGGCAGGGATCAGCTCTTCGCCGGTGAAAATGCGCAGATGCAGCAGGCCATCGTTAATCAACGCCTCCGGGCACAGCTGCTGGCCGCCGCCGGCCTGGCGGCCGTTGCCGATGCCGATGACCAGCGCATCGCCCTGCCAGTGAAAGTTCTCCCCGCGGATCTCGCAGCGGTCCGGCTTCAGGGTATCCATACGCATCAGACCATGGATTAAATAAGAGACACCGCCGAGCGCGGCTTTGAGTTTTTCCGGCGTTTCGGTGGTGATTCGGGTGCCGAACCCGCCGGTCGCCATATTAATAAAGCCGGTTTTATCATTCACCCGGGCGATATCTATCGGCACATCGCGGCCGACGATCGCCAGCTTGAGGGCGCTGGCCAGATCCTGCGGAATGCCGACGCTGGTGGCAAAGTCGTTGGCCGTGCCCAGCGGTAAAATCCCCAGCGCCATCTTGCTACCGCGCTCCACCAGCGCCATCTTGCTACCGCGCTCCACCAGCGCGGTCGCCACTTCATTAATGGTGCCGTCGCCGCCGCCGGCGATCACCGTTTCAACGTTCAGCTGCAGGGCTTCATCGATAAACCGCACGGCATCGCCCTTTTCCCAGGTGACGCGGACGTGAATATCGATCCCTTCGTCGCGTAACAGGTTAACCGCCTCGCGTAACTGCGGTTCATTGGCACCTTTGCCGTTAAGGATCAGTAAGCTGGCAGGAAACGTAGACATCATCAAGGGAACCTTTATTGCTTAATGTTGCATAAAGTGTACCGCATGACGCAAGCGAAGACCGGAGGAGAGGCAAAAAAATAAGCCCGCGTAAGGGAGATTACGCAGGCTAAGGAGGTGGTTCCTGGTACAACTAGCATTTATGGGTTATGTTTTTCAGCGAAATGGATGATACCTGTTTCGATCGAAACGGTATGTGATCCGATTCTAATATCCTTACATCATGAAAAAATAACGCAAATTAACTAGTTACCGTGCGGATTTCTGGTTGTCTGACCAGTGAAGTTGCGCATCAGCAGCGCATACTGCAGGGGCAGGTCGTCCGGCACAGGCAACCATACGGTATAGCCGTCGCCCGGGGCCACCGGCATGGCTTCGCCTTTGCCATTTTCCATATGCTCGAGGGTGAAGTTGACGTTACCCTGCGGGGTCATCAGCTCGAGGCTGTCGCCGACGCTGAACTTATTTTTGACCGCCACGGCCGCCAGCGGGCCGTTACGCTCCCCGGTGAATTCGCCGACAAACTGCTGGCGCTCGGAGAGGGAGTAGCCGTACTCATAGTTCTGGTAATCGTCATGGGTATGGCGGCGCAGGAAGCCTTCGGTGTACCCGCGGTGGGCCAGTCCTTCCAGGGTCTCCAGCAGGCTGGTATCAAACGGTTTTCCGGCGGCGGCATCGTCGATCGCCTTGCGGTAAACCTGGGCGGTACGCGCGCAGTAGTAGAAGGATTTGGTGCGGCCTTCGATCTTCAGCGAGTGAACGCCCATCTGGGTCAGACGCTCAACGTGGGCGATAGCCCGCAGATCTTTCGAGTTCATGATGTAGGTGCCGTGCTCGTCCTCAAAGGCGGTCATATACTCGCCCGGACGTTTGGCTTCCTCAATCATAAAGACTTTATCGGTCGGCGCGCCGATGCCGAGGGTGGGCTCCACGGTCTGCACCGGGATCGGCTCATATTTGTGGACGATGTTACCGACGTCGTCCTCTTTGCCTTCCGCCACGTTGTATTCCCAGCGGCAGGCGTTGGTGCAGGTCCCCTGGTTCGGGTCGCGCTTGTTGATATACCCGGAGAGCAGGCAGCGGCCGGAGTAGGCCATGCACAGCGCGCCGTGGACGAAAATCTCAATCTCCATCTCCGGCACCTGGCGGCGAATCTCTTCGATTTCATCCAGCGACAGTTCACGCGACAGGATCACCCGGGTGAGCCCCATCTGCTGCCAGAATTTGACCGTCGCCCAGTTGACAGCGTTGGCCTGCACTGAAAGATGGATCGGCATCTCCGGGAAGTGTTCCCGCACCAGCATGATTAAACCCGGATCGGACATGATCAGCGCGTCCGGCCCCATCTCCACCACCGGCTTCAGATCGCGAATAAACGTTTTCAGCTTGGCGTTATGCGGGGCGATGTTGACCACCACATAGAATTTTTTACCCAGCGCGTGGGCTTCATTGATGCCGAGCTGCAGATTTTCGTGATTGAATTCGTTGTTACGCACGCGCAGCGAGTAGCGCGGCTGGCCGGCATAAACGGCATCGGCGCCATAGGCGAAAGCGTAACGCATATTCTTCAGCGTTCCCGCCGGGGAGAGGAGTTCTGGTTTAAACATGGTGTTCTCGTTCTGATGACAGGTCAGATTCGCCGCACCTGGTGCGGCGAGTTGGGGAGTGTCCCCACATTAAGGGCGGGCATTGTAGCGCCGCGGCGAAGGGGAGTAAATATCAGATGGGTATCTTTCAGTATGGCTAATTTGTTTGCCATTTTGAACCTGGGCAGTGCTCACACTGACAGCACTCATAACGCCTGGGGGGGGGTAGGCTCTATGGCGTTCCCCGGGTTGCGGCGTAAACGCCTTACCCGGGCTACGGTGTGCAGATGGCGGTGAACGTGTAGCCCGGCTAAGCGCAGCGCGAGCCGGGAAAAGGCTAACTATGCCAGTCGACAGGCGTCCGCTTCCCAGCGGTAGCCAACGCCATACACCGCGCGAATAAACGACTGCTCGGCGTCCAGCGCCTCCAGCTTGCGCCGCAGGTTTTTGATGTGGCTGTCGATGGTGCGGTCGGTGACTACCCGATAATCGTCATACAGATGGTTGAGCAACTGTTCGCGGGAGAAGACCTTGCCCGGCTCCTGGGAGAGGGTTTTCAGCAGCCGGAACTCGGCGGGAGTGAGGTCCAGCAGCTTGTCGCGCCAGGAGGCCTGAAAACGACCTTCGTCGACAATCAACGGGCTCTGGGCGTCCAGCGCCTGCAGATCGCGCTGCGGCTTGCAGCGGCGAAGAATGGTTTTCACCCGGGCGACCACTTCCCGCGGGCTGTAGGGCTTGCAGATATAGTCGTCGGCGCCAATTTCCAGCCCCAGCAGTCGGTCGATCTCTTCGATTTTCGCCGTCACCATCACCACCGGAACGTCGGAGAAGCGGCGAATTTCCCGGCACAGCGTTAAACCGTCGGTGCCGGGCAGCATCAGGTCCAGCAGGATCAGGTGCGGCGGCGTCTGCCGAACGTAGGGCAGGACCTTGTCACCGTGGTTAATCAGCGTAGGCGCATAGCCGGCGGCTTGCAGATAATCAATCAGCAGCTGGCCGAGCTTCGGTTCATCTTCCACGATAAGAATGCGTGGGGTGTTTTCATCTACAGGCAATTCAGTCATACGTCTCTCGGTAAATCATGTTCCAGAGGTAACTCAACTTTAATGCTAACCCCGCCAAAAGGCGAATGGTCGGCACGCAGGGTGCCGCCGTGGGCCGCGACAATATTGAGGCAAATCGCCAGTCCGAGGCCGGAGCCGCCGCTGGCGCGATTGCGCGATCCTTCCGCCCGGTAAAAGCGTTCGCACAGGCGGGCCAGCTGCTCATCGCTGACGCCGGGGGCGCTGTCGGCGAAGTCAATCACCAGCATTCGGCCGCTGCGACGGGCGGTGATGTGCAGGCTGCCGCCGCTGTCGGTATAGCGCAGGCTGTTCTCCAGCAGATTGTTGAAGAGCTGCATCAGGCGGTCGCGGTCGCCGAAGATCATCGCCTGCTCGGGGAGCGACACCTGAATGCTCAGCTGCCGGCTGGCGAAGCGCTCGCGAAAAGCGCCCGCGGCCACCTCCAGCAGGGTGATGATATCCAGCGACGTTTTCTGGTAGGCCAGCGCCCCCTCGTCGGACATCGACAGCTGATGGAGGTCGTCCACCAGCTTGGTGAGGGTAGCCACCTCGGCCTGCAGGGAGGGGATGGACTCGGGAGTGAAGCGCCGGACCCCGTCCTGAATCGCCTCCAGCTCGCCGCGCAGCACCGCCAGCGGAGTACGCAGTTCATGGGAGATATCGGCCATCAGATCGCGACGCATCTGCTGGTTGCGCTCCAGGGTGCTGGCGAGCTGGTTAAAATCCTGCGCCAGGCGGCCGAGCTCGTCGCCGCCGGTCACTGTCACGCGGGTGGAAAAGTCGCCCGCCGCCAGCTTATGGGTGCCTTCCACCAGCCGCTTCACCGGCGCCAGCAGGCCGCGGGCCAGCGGGAAAGTGGCCAGCGCGGCAAGCAGGGTGGCAAGGGCGACAATCAGCCAGCTGGTGCGCTTTTGCTGCCGGTCGAAGTTAATATCGGTATTGCGCGTCAGCCGCTCTACCGGCGAGGCGATCACTTTGCCTACCTCCACGCCGTTGACCACAATGCTGCGCTGGGTGCCGTCCTCCGGTACGCGCTCACGGGGCCCCACCAGCACGCGGCCCGACTGATCGACCACCCAGAACATGGTGCGCCAGCCGTGGGGCGGCATTTCCGGCCTCGGCGGCGGGGTGTCGCTGGAGCCGTCGGGCGGCCCATCCGGCGGCGGCCCATCCGGCCCCTGACCCTCCATCGGACCCGGCTTCATGCCGTGTCCCGGCGGCGAACGGTCGTCGTTATCCCGTTCGAAGGTGCGCAGCAGCTGGAAGATAAAGCGGTCGTTGTTGCGCAGAAACGCCCAGCTGCCGTGCTGGGCATACTGCTCACTCAGCGCGTCGCTGAGCATGGTTAACCGCTGCTCATTACCGCGCTTGATGTAGTCGATAAACCCACGTTCGAAACTGATACGCACCGCCCAGTGCATGCTGATCAGCAGCACGATGCAGGTGGCGAAAATAGCGAGGAACAGCTTACCGGTAATGCCCGGGCGCCAAAATTTCACGATCCACTCCTGTTGCGTCGACGGATGACGGTATTAGTGCCGACGTCATCCGGTACCCGGGAAAAGATGAGCGCCGGGAGGGCGATGATCGCCGCCATGCTCAGATAGGTATAGAGAAAGACCTGATGGGTGCTGGCGGCGTCGAGGCTCATATGCTGCTGGCCATACAGCCCCAGCAGCAGCCCGGCGATGGTCACGCCGATACTCATCGACAGCTGCATCACCATCGACAGCAGGCTGTTGCCGCTGCTGGCCAGATCGTCCGGGAGATCTTTCAGCGTCAGGGTATTCATTGAGGAGAAGCGGCTGGAGTTGATCATCCCCTGCAGAAACAGGACCAGCGGCAACGCGTAATACCAGCCGGCCAGGGCGCTAAACATAAACAGCAGACTGACCGCCGCCAGGCCCAGGGTGCTGGCGACCAGCACCCGACGGTAGCCAAAGCGGTTGACCACCTGGACCACGATCCGCTTCATGCCCATGCTGCCGAGCACCATCGGGATCATCATCAGCCCGGCGTGAAAGGGGGAGAAGCCGAGGCCAATCTGCAGAAACACCGGAGTCATAAACGGCAGCATGCCGCTGCCGATGCGTCCGGCGAAGCTGCCGCCGAGGCCGAGGGAGAAGGTGCGGTTACGAAACAGGTTGAGGCTGAACAGCGCCCGGGCGTTACCGCGGGCGTGCCACAGGTACAGCAGCAGGGCGGCGAGGCCGACGGCCACCAGCCCCGCCAGCCAGCGTGACGATATACCGAGCCCTTTCTGGCCGTCCAGCGCCAGGGTCAGGGTCGCCATCCCGGCGGCCAGCAGCAGAAAGCCGGAGAGATCGAAGCGCCGGGTCTGCAGAGTGTAGTTGGGCATCAGGCAGAGGGTGGCGATGGCGCCGACGATCCCCACCGGGATATTGATGAGGAAGATCCAGTGCCAGGAGGCATACTCCACCAGCACCCCGCCCAGCGCCGGGCCGAGCAGCGGGCCAACCTGGCCCGGCAGGGTGACGAAAGTCATCGCCGCCATGTACTGATCGCGTGGGACGATCTTCATCACCGTCAGGCGACCCACCGGCACCATCATCGCGCCGCCGACCCCCTGCAGCACCCGCGCCATCACCAGCTGGTCAAGGGTGCTGGCCTGGGCGCAAAACAGCGACCCGGCGGTAAACAGCACGATGGCGGTGAAGAAGATATTGCGCACCCCGACCCTGTCGGCCAGCCAGCCGCTGGCCGGGAGCATGACCGCCACCGTCAGGACATAGGAGACGATGATCATATGCATATGCAGCGGGCTCTCCCCGAGGCTTTTGGCCATCGAGGGGAGGGCGGTGTTAACGATGGTGGTGTCCAGCGACTGCATAAAGAAGCCGAACGCCACTATCCATAGCTGCCAGCGCACGCTGGCCGGGAGGTCTGTCATGTTATTCGCTTACCGGTTGAGAGGAGTGACGCGAAAAACGCAACCGCAGACGGTCAAAGAAAAGATAGACCACCGGCGTGGTGTAGAGCGTTAACAGCTGGCTCATCACCAGACCGCCGACGATGGTGATCCCCAGCGGCTGGCGCAGCTCAGAGCCATCGCCCCCGGAGAGCACCAGCGGCAGGGCGCCGAACAGCGCCGCCAGGGTGGTCATCATAATCGGCCGGAAACGCAGCAGGCAGGCCTGGAAAATCGCCTCTTCCGGCGCCAGATTGCCGGTGCGCTGCGCCTCAAGGGCAAAATCAACCATCATGATGGCGTTTTTCTTCACGATGCCAATTAATAACATGATCCCGATAAGGGCGATTAGGCTGAACGGGGCATCGAATATCTCCAGCGCCAGCAGGGCGCCCACCCCGGCGGAGGGCAGCGTCGAGAGAATGGTCAACGGATGCACATAGCTCTCATACAGCATCCCCAGCACGATATAGACCGTAGCGATAGCCGCGAGGATCAGGATCACCTGCGCGTTCATGGTCTGCTGGAACACCTGAGCGGTACCGGCAAAGGAGCCGCGTACGGTGGACGGCACGCCGAGCTGGGTCATCGCGCGGTTAATTGCGTCGCTGGCTTCCGACAGCGAGCGGCCGGTGGGCAGGTTAAAGGAGATAGTGGACGCCGCCGACAGCCCCTGGTGGTTCACCGACAGCGGGGCGTTGGCCGGTTGCCATTTGGCGAAATAGGCCAGCGGGATCGGCTTGCCCTCGCTATTGATAACAAACATCTTGTCGAGGGCGCTGACGTCCTGGGTATAGGCCGGATCCACCTCCATCACCACCTTGTACTGGTTGAGCGGCTGGTAGATGGTGGAGATTTGCCGCTGGCCGAAGGCGTTGTTCAGCAGGTTGTTGGCGTCCTGGACGCTGATGCCGAGGCGCGACATCGTGTCCCGGTCATAGACCAGGTCCATTTCGGCGCCATTGTCCTGCTGATCCGAGTTGACGTCCGCCAGCTCAGGCAGCGCCGCCAGCGCTTTGCGGATCTTCGGCTCCCACTCGCGCAGCGCCGACAGGTCGTCGGACAGCAGGGTGTACTGATAGCTGGCGTTCGACTGCCGGCCGCCGACGCGAATATCCTGCACCGCCATCAGGAACAGGTTGGCCCCGGGCTCGTTGGCCAGCTTTTTGCGCAGCCGGTCGATCACCTGCTGCGCCGTCTCGTGGCGCTGGTCGCGCGCCTTGAGGGTGATAAACATCATCCCGCTGTTGACCCGCGAGCCGCCGGTAAAGCCGGTGACGTTATCCACCGCCGGATCTTCGCGAATGATCTTCATAAAGTCCTGCAGCTTGCCGCGCATCGCCTGGAAGGAGATGCTCTGGTCGGCCTGAATGCCGCCCATCAGCACCCCGGTGTCCTGCTCCGGGAAGAAGGTTTTCGGGATCGAAATGTAGAGCCAGACGCTGAGGGCGATGGTGCCGAGCACCACCAGGCCGGTCAGCCGGCTGTGCCTGAGCACCCATTTTAACGATTTCCCATAGCCGCCCTGCACGGCCACCAGCAGGCGGCCAAAGCCGCGGTTGCGCGTCGGCTGGTGGGGCTTACCGCTTTTCAGCAGCCAGCCGCACATCATCGGCGTCAGGGTGAGGGACACCGCCAGCGAGATGCCGATCGCCACCGACAGGGTGACGGCGAACTCGCGCAGCAGGCGGCCGGGCAGGCCGCCCATCAGCAGCAGCGGCAGAAACACCGCCACCAGCGACAGGCTCATCGACAGCACGGTAAAGCCGACTTCGCGGCTCCCCTGCAGCGCCGCCTGCAGAGGTTTCATCCCCGCTTCCAGATGGCGGGAGATATTCTCCAGCACCACGATAGCGTCATCCACCACGAAGCCGGTGGCGATGGTCAGAGCCATCAGCGACAGGTTATTGAGGCTGAAGCCGCACAAATACATCGCGGCGAAGGTACCGATTAAGGAAACCGGGACGGCGACGGCCGGGATCAGCGTGGCGCGCCCCGAGCGCAGGAACAGGAATACCACGAGGATCACCAGCGCCACCGATATCACCAGCGTCTGCTCCACCTCCTCCAGCGAAGCACGGATGGTCGGCGAGCGGTCCTGGGCGATCTGCAGGTCGATAGCCGCCGGAATGGTCTGCTGCAGCTCCGGCAGGCGGGCGCGGATGCTGTCCACTGTCTGGATAATATTGGCTTCCGGCAGTTTGCGGATCATCAGCAGGATCGCCGGTTTGGCGTTGGTCATCCCGGCGTTGCGCACGTCCTGCACCGAATCCGAGACGGTGGCGACATCCCCCAGTCGCACTGCGGCGCCATTCTGGTAGTGGACGATCAGCGGCTGATAGTCGGCGGCGGTCTTCAGCTCATCGTTGGTCTGCACCTGCCAGCGGTGCGCGCTGTCCTCCAGCGCCCCCTGCGGTTTGCGCACGTTAGCGTCGCTGATGGCGGTGCGCACCGCGTCCAGCGACACGCCCTGGTTGAACAGCGCCTGCGGGTTGAGGTCGACGCGCACTGCCGGCAGGGAGCTGCCGCCGACGTCGACATCACCCACGCCGTCAATCTGCGCGATGGTCTGCGCCAGCTGGGTGGAGGCGAAATCATACAGCTCACCCTGGGAGTAGGTGTCCGAGGTCAGCGTCAGGATCATGATCGGCGCATCCGACGGGTTGGCTTTGCGGTAGGTCGGCCGGCTGGGCATCCCGCTCGGCAGCAGGCTTTGCGCGGCGTTGATCGCCGCCTGAACGTCGCGCGCCGCGCCGTTGATATCGCGGTCGAAGTTAAACTCAAGAATGATGCGCGTACTGCCCAGCGAACTGGAGGAGGTCATCTCATTGACCCCGGCTATCCGTCCCAGGGAGCGTTCCAGCGGGGTGGCCACCGACGAGGCCATGGTTTCCGGGGAGGCTCCCGGCAGCGAGGCGCTAACCATGATCACCGGGAAGTCCACCTGCGGCAGCGGGGCTACCGGCAGCAGCCGGAAGCCGAGAATGCCGCATAGGGTGATGGCCAGCGAGATGAGGATCGTCGCCACCGGGCGGTAAATGAAGAGGGCGAAAAACTTCACTTACGCCTCCTCTTCCTGACGCGGGAAGCGGCGCTTCAGGTGCAGCGACAGGCGGTCGAACAGCAGATAGATCACCGGGGTGGTGAACAGGGTCAGCACCTGGCTGAGCATCAGACCGCCGACCATGCCGATCCCCAGCGGACGCCGCAGCTCAGCGCCGACGCCGGTGCTCAGCATCAGCGGCAGGGCGCCGAGCAGGGCGGCGAGGGTGGTCATCAGGATCGGCCGAAAACGCAGCAGACAGGCCTGGTAGATCGCTTCCCGCGGCGGCATGCCCTGTTCGCGTTCGGCGGCCAGCGCGAAGTCGATCATCATGATGGCGTTCTTCTTCACGATGCCGATCAGCAGAATGATGCCGATGATGGCGATCACGTCCAGCTCGCTGCCCGCCAGCCACAGCGCCAGCAGCGCCCCGACCCCGGCGGTGGGCAGGGTGGAGAGGATCGTGATCGGATGGATAAAGCTTTCATACAGCACCCCCAGCACGATATACATCGCCACCACCGCGGCGACCACCAGCCAGACGGTGCTGCCGAGCGCCGACTGGAAGGCCAGCGAGCTACCCTGGAACTGGGTGCGGATATCGGTCGGGAAATCCAGCGACTGTTCGGCGGCGAGGATCGCGTCCACCGCTTCGCCCAGCGAATAGTTGTCCGGGACGTTAAACGAGATGGTAGTCACCGGGAACTGATCGAGGTGGTTCACCGACAGCGGGGTAAAGCGCTGCTCCACCGTGGCGATGGCGGTCAGCGGCACGATGCCGCCGTCGCTGCTGGTCAGGCGGATATTATCCAGCGCCGCCAGGCCCGGCGTCGCCTCGGTATCCTGCTCGAGCACCACGCGATACTGATTCGCCTGAGTGTAAATGGTGGAGATCAGCCGCTGGCCGAAGGCGTTGTACAGCGCGTTATCGACATCGGCCATTGAGATGCCGAGGCGGCTGGCGCTGTCGCGATCCACCTTGATATAGGCGGCCAGGCCTTTGTCCTGCCAGTCGCTGCTGACGTCGGCCAGCTGCGGCTGGGCCTGCAGGCGGCTGAGCAGCGGTGGCACCCAGGTACTCAGCGCCTCGAGGGAGTTTGCCTGCAGGGTGAACTGGTACTGGGTGCGGCTCACCGTGGTGTCGATGGTCAGATCCTGGGTCGGCTGCAGGTAGAGCGCCACGCCCGGGACGCCGTCCACCGCCTGCTGCAGGCGGCTAATCACCGTCTGGACGCGGTCATCGCGTTCATCCAGCGGCTTGAGGTTGATCTGCAGACGGGCGCTGTTCAGCGCCGGGTTGGTGCCGTCGACGCCGACGAACGAGGTCAGGCTCTCCACGGCCGGATCCTTAAGGATAATGCTGGCCACCTGCTGCTGGCGCTCGGCCATGCTGGCGAAAGAGACCGACTGCGGCGCCTGGAGGGTGCCCTGAATAATGCCGTTATCCTGGATCGGGAAGAAGCCTTTCGGGATAAAGACCCACAGGATTATCGACAGCGCCAGGGTGCTCAGCGCGACGCCGAGCGTCAGCCACGGATGGTTCAGCACCCGGCTCAGCCAGCGGCCATAGACGGCGATCACCCGTTCGAAGAAACGCTCGCTGGCCCGGGAGAAACGGTTCTGCTTGCGCAGCGATTCGTGGCTTAACATGCGGGCGCACATCATCGGCGTCAGGGTCAGGGAGACCACCGCCGAGATAAGAATAGCGACGGCAAGGGTGACGGCGAATTCGCGGAACAGACGGCCGACGATATCGCCCATAAACAGCAGCGGGATCAGCACCGCGATCAGCGAGAAGGTGAGGGAGATAATGGTGAAGCCGATTTCCCCGGCGCCTTTCAGCGCGGCGGCCAGCGGCTTCTCGCCTTTTTCGATATAGCGCGAGATGTTCTCGATCACCACGATGGCATCATCCACCACAAAGCCGGTGGCGATGGTCAGGGCCATCAGCGTCAGGTTATTGATCGAGAAGTCGAGGAACACCATCACCGCGAAAGTGCCCACCAGCGACAGCGGCACCGCGACGCCGGGAATAATGGTCGCCGGGACATTGCGCAGGAACAGATAGATGATCATCACCACCAGGGCGATGGCCAGCATCAGCTCAAACTGGGTGTCGCGCACCGAGGCGCGAATGTTGGTGGTCCGGTCGGAGAGGACCTGCACCTTCACCGATTTCGGCAGGCTCTCGGTGAGCTGCGGCAGCATCTGGCGAATGCTGTCGGCGGTGTCGATGATGTTGGCCCCCGGCTGACGCTGAACGTTCATCACGATGGCCCGCTGCTGGTTGGCCCACGCCCCGAGCCAGCTGTTTTCGGCCCCTTGTTCGACGCTGGCGACATCGCCGAGACGGATCGGCGCCCCGTTCTGATAAGCGATAATCAGCCGGCGGTAATCCTCAGCGGACTGCATCTGATCGTTAGCGGAAAGCGTCACCGCGCGGGCCGGGCCGTCGAGGCTGCCTTTCGCGGAGTTAACGTTGGCGCTGGTGATAGCGGTACGCACGGTTTCGCTGGTCAGGCCGAGGGCGGCGATGGCCTGGGCGTTAAGCTTCACCCGCACCGCCGGGCGCTGACCGCCGGCGAGGGTCACCAGACCGACGCCGGAAACCTGGGAGATCTTCTGCGCCACCCGCGTCTCCACCATGTCCTCTACCTGGGTCATCGGGATCGCGGAGGAGGTGACGGCGAGGGTCATGATCGGCGGATCCGCCGGGTTCACCTTGCTGTACACCGGCGGGTTGGGCAGAGCGCTCGGCAGCAGGTTGGTGGCGGCGTTAATGGCCGCCTGCACTTCCTGCTCGGCGACGTCCAGCGGCAGGGTTAGCTGGAACTGCAGCGTGACGACCGAGGCGCCGCCAGAGCTTTGCGACGACATCTGCTTAAGGCCGGACATCTGGCCGAACTGGCGCTCCAGCGGGGCGGTGATAGCGGAGGTCACCACGTCCGGGCTGGCGCCCGGATAGAGGGTAACCACCTGGATGGTCGGGTAATCGACCTCCGGCAGGGCGGAGACCGGCAGGAAGCGGTAGCCGATGATCCCGGCTAACAGGATCGCCACCATCAGCAGAGTGGTGGCGACCGGACGCATAATAAACAGCCGGGACGGGCCGCCGGTGCGGCCTGGGGGTAACACCTGCATCAGGAACGCGCTCCGTGTTTACCGCTCTGGCGTGGAGCGGGCTGCACCTGCTCGCTGCCGCTGGCGGTGACAACTTCCACCTTCGCCCCCTCGGTCAAGCGGTCAATCCCGTCGGTGACCACGCGATCCCCGGCGGAAAGCCCGGCGCTGATGACCACTTTCTGGCTGTCCTGGATGCCGGGCGTCACGCTGTGTTTGCTGACCTTATTCTCATCGTTCAGCACCCACACAAAATGCCCTTCGTTGCCCATCTGCAGGGCGGCGGCGGGGATCACCACCGCGTTCTCTTCGGTATCCACCAGCAGGCGGGCGTTAACGAACTGGTTGGGGAACAGCGCGTCATCCAGATTGCTGAAGCGCGCCTTCAGCTTAATGGTCCCGGTGGTGGCATCGATCTGGTTGTCGAGACTCAGCAGCTCGCCGACGCTGATTTTCTGCTTATTGGTGCGATCCCAGGCTTCGACGCTGAGCGCTTTGCCCGCTTTCTGCGCCTGCACCACCGTGGCGATGCTGTTTTCCGGCAGGGTGAAGACCACATCGATCGGGTGCGTCTGGGTGAGAACCACAATCCCGGTGGTATCTCCGCTGGAGATCTGGTTGCCAATATCCACCTGCTTTAAGCCGACGCGGCCGTCAATCGGCGCGGTGATGCGGGTCCAGTCGAGCTGCAGCTGGGCGCTGGCGACGGCGGCTTCATCGGCCTTTACGGTGCCAGCGGATTCCACCACCAGCGACTGCTGGGTGTCGAGCTCCTGGCGGGAGACGAGGTTGGTTTTCACCAGCTGCTGGTAACGGGCGAGATCGCGGCGGGCGTTCGCCAGGGTGGCGTTATCTTTCGCCAGCTGACCCTGCGCCTGGGCGAGGGCGACTTTAAACTGGCTGGGGTCGATCTGCGCCAGCAGGTCGCCGGCTTTGACCTGCTGTCCCTCCTGGAAGTGAAGACTCAGCAGCTGGCCGTCGACCCGGCTGCGCACGGTCACGGTATTGGCCGCCGTCACGGTACCCAGCCCGGTGAGATAGCGCGGCACCGCTTGCTCGGTCGCGGTCGCCGCCTGCACCGGCGCCAGCGCGCCGCCGAAACGGCCATGACGCGCGCCGCCCGGCCCCTGCGGGCCTTGTCCTGCTGCGGGAGCGCTGCTGCCGCTCGTACCACGATCGTGCCAGAACCAGTAGGCGGCTCCGGCGATAATCACTACCGCCAGCGCGGCGCCCCAACGACGTATGTTACTGCCTTTCATTAGTTTACGGTCTCATCCTGAAGCGTTTCGCTGAATGATACTAGTTTAGTGAGGGAAGGGGCCGTAAAAATGGAGGAATTATGAAAAGAAGGTTGAGAAATGTCTGGATAACCGCCGCGACGCCGGGCGGTCTCGTTGGAGATTTCCGGGGTGATATCAACTTTTAGTTTAAAAAAGTAAAAAATAGTTGTATCCGGGAGGGCTTTAATTAGATTTATGCGGTGAATAAATCTGTGCATTTTCATAATAATAACATATGCACTTAAAAATCAACGTGTTAAATAATCAGGGGTCATTGCTGTGGCAAACGCAAACAAACTCACGCTCTTCATCGTCATTTTTATGCTGATGGGGATCCTCTCCGGCGCGGCTATCCATGCCTACGCGACGCCGACCACCATCTCCGCCTGGGCGGACAACATTACGCTGCTGACCGATCTGTTTCTGCGGTTGATCAAAATGGTCATCGCGCCGTTGGTGTTCAGCACCCTGACGGTCGGCATTATGCGTCTCGGCGAGACGGCGACCATTGGCCGGGTAGGCGGGAAGGCGATGGTGTGGTTCATCACCTCCTCGGTATTATCCATTCTCGTCGGGCTGGTGATCGTCACCTTCCAGCACCCGGGCGCCGGGTTAAACCTGGCGGTGCCGAAAGAGGCGGTGGATACCGGCCTGGCGGTCAGCGGCATGAGCCTGAAAGGATTCCTGTCGCACACCATCCCCACCAGCATCACCGAGGCGATGGCCAACAACGAGATCCTGCAGATTGTGGTGTTCTCGATGTTCTTTGGCATCGCCGGCGCGTCGCTGGGCGAGAAGTTTAATGCCCCGCTGGTGGCGGCTCTCAATGTGGTGTCGCACATTATGCTGAAGGTGACGGGCTACGTGATGTACGTTGCGCCGCTGGCTATCTTCGCCGCCATTTCGTCGGTGATTGCCTCCCAGGGGCTGGGGATCCTGCTCAACTACGCTTCGTTCATCGGCGGTTACTACCTGGCGGTGCTGTTGACCAGCGCGGTGCTGATTGCCGTTGGTTATATGGTGCTGAAGAAAGAGGTCTTCCGTCTGCTGAACATGCTGAAGGACCCGGTGCTGGTCGCGTTTACCACCAGCAGCTCCGAAGCGGCCTATCCGAAGACCCTTGAGCGGCTGGTGAAGTTTGGCTGCTCGCGCAATATCGTCTCGTTCGTCCTGCCGATTGGCTACTCGTTCAACCTCGTGGGCTCGATGGTCTACTGCTCCTTCGCCGCGATGTTTATCGCTCAGGCCTATAACGTACCGCTGAGCTTTAGCGAGATTACGGTCATGATGCTGACCCTGATGCTGGCCTCGAAAGGCATCGCCGGGGTGCCGCGCTCGGCGCTGGTGGTGCTGGCGGCCACGATCCCCAGCTTCAATATTCCAGTTGCCGGGATCCTGCTGCTGATGGGTATCGACCATTTCCTCGACATGGGGCGCTCCGCCATCAACGTGTTGGGTAACGGCATTGCCACCGCCATGCTGTCGAAAAACGAAGGTCTGCTGACCGACGAGGAAGCACAGCCGGACTGGGAAGCCGAGAAAGCGGAAGCCTGATCCTGCTGCGCCCTTTCACAGAGGGCGCCATTCCGCACGGAAAAAAAGACCCCTGACAGGCACGTCAGGGGTAATGTGACGAAGTATCAGTTTTCCTCGTAACTAGTCTTTTTTCTTATATAAAAACGCGCGGTAACGTCTTTATACCGAGGAAGCGTCAGAGTTTAACGTTATGTTCGGCAGCGCTGGCGCTTTTTTAGCATCCTGCGGCTATTTTCGGATTCCAGACAATGTCACTACGGGAATATCTTATTCTCTTCTGTTCGCTATTTGCCTACCAGCGCTCACGTAACAGATTCATAAACTGGAAAAAGTCGTGATTATTATTCAGGCTGTATTTTTCCATAATCTTATTCTTATGGTAAGCGGCGGTGCGGGGACTGACGCGCTGCAGGGCGGCGATTTTACTCATGTCCAGCCCTTCAAGAATACCGTGCACCACAGCGGTCTGCGACCGCGACAGGACACGATGCGGGCAGCTGGCGCAGCTCAGTTCCCGGCTCGTGGCGTCAGTGGCCGACGGGTCCATACAATGCTGTAGTTCGCTTTTAATGATCGCCAGCAGTTGTGGAATACTGGCCGTTTTCAGCGAGACAAAAATGACTCCTTTCAGGCAATTAATCATGAAATCGTCTTCCGGTAGCTGGTCGTAGCTGTGGAGGATAATCAGGGAGCTGCCTTTTTTTCTGTTTTTAATCAGGGTATTGCACAGATAGATTTCACCAGGGATCACTTCGCATATAATAATATCTTCGTCTGACAGGTCGTTATTGCGCCAGGAGAAACGGGCCCGCATATCGTCCCGGGAGAGATCATTAACCATGGCCACCAGCGATTCACGTACAAAGGTGTTGCGGGTATTGATGGTGACATTAATGTTTCTCATGGCGTTATTTCCTTATGCAAAACATAACGCCATGCTGTGACAAATCCTCCGGGCGTATGCGGTGTGTTGATTTTATAAACGTACCTGTAATCGTTTTTAATTATTATAAAGTGAATTATTTACGACGCGTCGAACGCTTATCGTTAAACGTAAACTTCTGCCGTCTCCTGTCTTTTAGATAGGAAATAAAACTGTATACAGAGATGCTGAAGAAAAATATGCATAGCAATAATATTAACCACGTTTGCATGGCCATCGTTTTTACCTTGTTTGTGCTGCATGGTGTCAGAATTTACCGCGAACGGCTATTACGTTTTGTTATATGTTTTCCTGTCCACTGAAAATCATACGACATCATCCTGATGTGCTAGCACTATAAGAAAGTTCTTAAGCACGTCGTCAGTCTCATTCCTCTCATTTCTCTCAGAAAATGAGAAAAATTAACACTTGCGAGTTATTCACACCCCGCGCAGCGGCCAGATCGCGCTTTCGATCAGGAAATAAACGCCAGTCCTTTGCCAAAGATCGCTCGTACGGGCAGGTGGATCCCTTGCTGGCGCGCCTTATGGCGCAGGCGGCTAATCACCACGTCGATGCGGTGCAGGTCAGGCTCGCTGTCGTGGGAAAACAGGCAGGCATGGAGATCCAGCTTGCTGCACACCTCGTTGCGATTGCGCATTAACAGCTCCACCAGACGGTACTCCTGCTGGGTTAACTCCAGCGTCCGGGCATCGGGAGAAATCAGTTTATCCTCATGCAGACGCCACAGTCCGGTGGCGGCGGATGACGCGGTGCCGGGCGCCTCCGATGGAAGGGCGGCGGGTCGATCCTGCTGCAGGCGGGCGCCAAGGGCGGTGAGGGTCTCCGCAAGGTGGGCGAAGTTAACCGGCTTAATCAGGTAAGCATCGGCCCCAAGGCTGAGCGCCTGCAGTTTATCCTGCTGCTGGCCGCGGGCGCTGACCACCACCAGACCGTAATGCCCCAGCTCATGCAGGTAGCTCAGCACGCTGAAGCCATCTTCCCCGGGCAGGCCGATATCAATCAGCACGATGTCCACCGGATGGCTATGCAGTTGTCGCCAGAAGGCTTCGGCGCTGCGCGAGCCCCACACCTCGAAGCCGCGATAGCCCAGCCAGGCCAGCAGTTCATCCAGCAGATCGGCGTTATCTTCAATTATCGCCAGCCGTAAAGCCATACGTCGTTCTCCTCTTAAGCAACTGTCGGGAGGGTGAGAATAAAGGTGCAGCCGTCCGGGCCATGCTCGGCCAGCCACAGTTTGCCATCATGAGCCTGCACGATCTGACGCGCAACATACAGTCCGAGACCGGTGCCGCCCGGCACCGGCGACGTGTGCTCGCCGCGGCGGTAGCGCTCAAAGATCAGTTCCGCTTGCCCGTCGGGCAGGCCCGGGCCGTGGTCGCGAATGCGCAGCTCGGTATGCCCGGCTTCGGAGCGGATATCGATGGCGATTTCACCGGGGGGCGAATACTTCACCGCGTTATCCAGCAGATTGGCGATGGCGATGCACAGCAGGCCGGCATCGGCCTGCAGTTGCGGGCTTTCCACCGCGCCGTGATGGCGGATGTTCAGGTAATGGTCGTGGGAGATGGCCACCACCGAGGCGGCCATGTTGATCACCGACAGCAGGGCGATCTGCTGGCGATCGACGTGCAGGTCGTGTGAGGCGAGCCGGGCGTCGGCGAGGCAGTTATCGGTGAGCTGCACCAGACGGGTGGCGGCGCGCCCGATGCGATCGAAGCGCGCCTCCTGGCTGGCCGAGGCGGCCGAGAGGCGGAGATTTTCCAGCGCCGCCTGGATCACCGCCAGCGGCGTGCGGAATTCGTGCGCTACCATGCCCATAAACTGTCGCTGATGGAAGCTGGCTTCACGCTCAATCTGCAGCTCACGCGCCAGGCGCTGCTTCTGCTCCAGCTGGCGGTTTTCAGCGCGCACCCGCAGGATGGCAATGATCAGCACCGTAATGATGTGGACGATCAGCGCATACTGCCAGAGGGAATAGATCGCCATATGGAACGGGATTATCCCGTGGATCGACAACTGCACCAGCACCGCGGCGGCGACGTAGAACGGCGGCAGCAGACCCAGCAGCAGAGTGTTACGGTCGATGGCTTTTTTGCGCCACAGCCACCAGGAGGTGAACAGCAGCACCGGGGTGATAATGATGAAGATCACCCCTTCAATCTGCATCGCGAAGCCGTAAAACCCCAGTGGAATGCTGCACTGCAGCACCAGGTTGAGCACCACCGCGGCGATCAGTAGCTGATGAAGCCGCGGCATATTCTTCTTCAAATCAAAAATCTCGCTGTGCAGCCAGAGGGCGGTGGCATAGCTGAACAGGGAGAGGCTGCTGATCATAAAGTCCTGGAACGGCAGCGCCGCGTGGCCGAAAAACCACTCCGGGAAGCCGTGCAGGGCGGCCACCAGCGGATAATTGAGCGAGAAAAGACAGATGCCCCACAGCAGACGCCGGCGCAGGGCTAGCGCCAGCCACAGCGCCACGCCGCTGGCGACGGCGGCCAGGCCGAAGTAGAAGCTCCAGAAAGCGGTGTCGGCGGTCGCCCGCTGCACAAATTCCTGCGGCGAAGAGAGCGAGGCCAGCAGGATCAGGGTGCTGGTGCTGTGCAGGCGAAAGACCACCTCATAGCCAGCGGCGGTTGGCGGCGGGGGGATAATCAGCACGCTTTCCCGGTAGTGCAGGTCGCTCTCGCGGGCGACGTCGCGGTCGCCAAAGGTGCGCTGTTCCCAGGGGGCATCGCTGCCCAGAGGTCGGTAGTAAATGGTCAGATGGTCGACAAAAGAGGGGCCCAGCTGCAGCCAGCGCGGCTCCCCGGCAAACCACGTTCCCGGCAGCTCGCTGCGCAGCCACCAGGTTTTTCGCGAATAACCAAAGGAGGGGATCTGCCGGGTGGTGGCGAGCTGGTCTGTGGGCAGGGCGGCGAAGCGATCGATGGTCATCTGGCCGCTGGCGTCCGCGTACCACTGGACCGGAATATCAATGCCCACCTGGCCCGTCGCCGCCTGCGCCTGTGGGGCGACCAGCAGCAAGAATAATCCACAGCTGAGCAGCCAGCCTGCCAGGAACTGCGGCCGGCAACGCCGGACCGCTGCGAAGATCGCAGACACCCTTTTCAATCACGCCCCCTTGCGGCATGCCAACGATACAGACCGCAGACATCTGGCTACGGTATGGATAATACGCCCCCTGAAATGGGGAAGAGTGGACAGGCCTGTCCGGACGAACAGGCCATTTTGCGTGGGAGACCAGGAATATTCCAGCGTAATCTGCAGCGCCACGATCAGGACAGACCTGCTGCGCGGCGGCAACGGGCTGGGGTTAGCGGAAAACCACCTGCGCCCAGCGGGCCAGCCCGGCGGTTACCGAGCCAAAATCATCGCCACCGGCCAGCGGAATACCCGGCAGCTGGGCGGCCAGCGCCTTTTTGATCAGCGGCGAGCGGGCGCTGCCGCCGGTAAGATAGATCACGTCCGGGGTGGTCTGGCTGCTGTCGAGCGCGAGCTGCACCTGTTCCATAATGCGGGTCAACGGTTGATCCAGCGCCGCTTCCAGACCCTGCTGGGCGATGGCGGTGGCCAGCTCGTCCTGAATAAACGGCAGCGCGGTTTCGACGCTGGCGGCGCTGGAGAGGGCGATTTTGCTCTCTTCGGCGCTGCGCACCAGACGATAGCTGAGACGCTGGCGCCAGACCTTCAGCAGCAGAGCCACCTTGTCGGCATCCCGGGCGCTGCGCAGCAGATCGTTAAGCAGACGGCCGTTGGCGGTGCTGTAGAAATCGCTCTGCGCCGGCACGTCGTTGATGGCCACCGCGTTCCACCACGGGAGGATCGGCAGCGCAGTGCCTTTCTCCGTTTCGCCGCCCATACCGAGGAGGGGCATCAGGCATTTGAAGGCCAGGGCAATGTCGAGGTCGTTGCCGCCGATGCGGCAGCCGCTGTGGCCGAGCAGGCTCTGCTGGCGGTCGGCGCGCTCCCGCCACTGCGGGCCCATCAATAGCAAGGAACAGTCGGTGGTCCCACCGCCGATATCGACGACCAGTACCCGCTTTTCTTCATTGAGGGTGGCTTCGAAATCGAGCCCGGCGGCAACCGGTTCAAACTGGAAGACCACATCGCGGAAACCGGCGCGGAGAGCCGCCCGCTCAAGGATCCCCTGCGCCTGGGCGTTCGCGTCGTCGCCGCCGAGGCCCTGGAAGTTAATCGGTCGGCCAATCACCGCCTGGTCGATCTGCTCGGGCAGCTGGCTTTCGGCCTGCAGTTTGATGTGCAGCATCATGGCGCAGACCAGGTCTTCAAACAGGGCCACCTGCTGCGGCTTCAGCCCGCTGGCGCCGAGGAAGGATTTTGGCGATTTAACGAAGTAGACCTCTTCCGGATCTTCAACATACTGATGCAGCGAGGCGAGACCGAACTGCACGCTGTTGCGCAGCACCTCGATGTCTTCGTCGCGGTTGGCGGCAATGGCCCGGCGCAGCAGCGCCTGGTTTTCATCGCTGTGGGTGGGGACGTCATGATGGCGATAGAGCCACTCGCTGACCGCTTCGCGCGTTGGCGCGCAGAGCATCGAGGGCAGCAGCGCGCTGCCGTTTTCCAGTGTCAACAGCTGAGGGGTGTTTTCCCGCATCACGGCCACCGAACAGTTGGCGGTGCCGTAGTCAAAACCAATAAACATCGTCTGCAAAATCCCCATGCCGGTGAAGAAGGGGGGCGACTTTAGCGGATCGTCGCCAAGCCGACAACTGGAATTTAAAAGCAAGGCGCTGACGGTCAAGGGCGACTATCATTGAAACGCTATATAAAGGAGAGCTTATGGAGCTGTTACCCTGGACCCCGCCTTACGACTGGGCGTGGATGGTTGGTTTTCTGCAGGCGCGTGCCGTCGCCGGCGTCGAGCGCTTTGATGAAGGAGGCTATAGCCGCAGCTTTGGCGTTGAAGGGCATCGCGGGCTGATTCATCTGGCGCCGGACGAGGAGGCGCAGGGCCTGCGGGTGACCCTCTCCCCGGGGCTGCAACCGGTGGCGGAGATCTGCTATGCGCGAATTGGCCAGCTGTTTGATTTAGCCTGCGACCCGCGGCAGGTCGCCGGGGCGTTGGGCTCTCTGGCCGAGGCGCGGCCGGGGCTGCGCCTGCCGGGGGCGCTGGATGCCTTCGAACAGGCGGTGCGGGCGGTGCTGGGCCAGCTGGTGAGCGTGGCGATGGCCGCCCGGCTCACTGCCAAAGTGGCGGCTGGCTGGGGCGAACCGCTGACGGAGGCGCCCGGCTATGTGTTATTCCCGACGCCAGAGGCGCTGTCCCGGGCCGACCCGCAGGCGCTGAAGGCGCTGGGAATGCCGCTTCGGCGTGCGGAGGCGCTGATCCACCTCGCCCGGGCGGCGCTCAGCGGCGAGCTGCCCCTGACGGCGCCAGCGGACATCGACGCTGGGCTGCGTCAACTGCAGAGCCTGCCCGGGATTGGCCGCTGGACGGCAAACTACTTTGCTCTGCGCGGCTGGCAGGCGAAAGATATCTTTTTGCCGGATGATTACCTGATTAAACAGCGCTTTCCGGGAATGACCCCGGCCGCCATCGCTCGCTATGCCCGTCGCTGGCAGCCGATGCGATCGTATGCGCTGTTGCATATCTGGTATACCGATGACTGGATCCCGGCGGCGGAATAGCCGTCCGGGGCGCATACCACTGGTATCGGGACGCTGAAATCCCTATAATTGCCGCGTTTGGCGGTCCGCCGCCACCCTCCATCTCTATCCAGGTTAATCAGGTCGCAAAAATTTATGACTGATATGTCCCATCAGTGCGTCATTGTAGGTATCGCCGGCGCATCGGCTTCTGGCAAAAGTCTTATTGCCAGTACTCTCTATCGCGAATTGCGTGAACAAGTTGGCGACGAACATATTGGCGTCATTCCGGAAGACAGCTATTACAAAGATCAAAGTCATCTGTCGATGGAAGAGCGCGTCAAAACCAACTATGACCACCCGAGCTCAATGGACCACAGTCTGTTGTTCCAGCACCTGCAGATGCTGAAAAGCGGCCAGCCGATTGAACTGCCGGTCTATAGCTACGTCGAGCATACCCGCACGCCGAACACCATTCACGTCGAGCCGAAGAAGGTGATCATTCTTGAAGGGATCCTGCTGCTGACCGACGCGCGCCTGCGTAACGAGCTTAACTTCTCTATTTTCGTCGACACCCCGCTCGATATTTGCCTGATGCGCCGTATTAAGCGCGACGTTAACGAGCGCGGCCGCTCCATGGACTCGGTGATGGCCCAGTACCAGAAGACTGTGCGCCCGATGTTCCTGCAGTTTATTGAACCGTCGAAGCAGTATGCCGACATCATCGTGCCGCGCGGCGGCAAAAACCGCATCGCGATTGATATTCTGAAGGCCAAAATCAGTCAGTTCTTTGAATAACCTGGCCGAATTGTGTAACGTGCAAAGAGTAGCCCTGTTGCCCTCTCCGCCGCGAAGCGTGCGGGAAGCAGCCTTATAAGGAGAAAGCCCATGCGTCTGTGTGACCGAGATATCGAAGCCTGGTTGGATGAAGGGCGACTCGCCATCAATCCGCGCCCACCCGTTGAGCGTATTAATGGCGCGACGGTTGATGTACGGCTGGGTAATAAATTCCGCACCTTCCGCGGCCACACGGCGCCGTTTATCGATTTAAGCGGTCCGAAGGCCGAGGTCAGCGCCGCGCTGGACCGCGTGATGAGCGAAGAGATTGTCCTGCCGGAAGGGGAGGCCTTTTTCCTGCATCCGGGCGAACTGGCGCTGGCGGTGACCTATGAGTCAGTCACCCTGCCTGCCGATCTGGTGGGCTGGCTGGACGGACGCTCCTCACTGGCGCGGCTGGGGCTGATGGTGCACGTTACCGCGCACCGCATCGACCCGGGCTGGTCCGGCTGCATCGTGCTTGAGTTCTACAACTCCGGCAAACTGCCGCTGGCGCTGCGCCCGGGAATGCCTATCGGCGCGCTGAGCTTTGAGCCATTATCGGGCCCGGCGGCCCGGCCGTATAACCGCCGTGAAGACGCCAAATATCGCGACCAGCAGGGCGCGGTAGCGAGCCGAATCGACAAGGATTGATAACGTCAACGGGGTGTTGCTGAGGGTGCCATGAGACGAATACTGACAACGCTGATGATCCTGCTGGCGGTCATTGTCGCCGGGCTTACCTCGTTGGTATTGCTGGTCAATCCCAACGATTTTCGCGCCTATATGGTGCATGAGGTGGCAGAGCGCAGCGGTTATCAGCTTGAACTCGATGGCCCGCTGCGCTGGCACGTCTGGCCGCAGCTCAGCATTCTCAGCGGACGCATGACGCTGACCGCCCGGGGCGCTGAAGAGCCGGTGATCCGCGCCGACAACATGCGCCTCGACGTGGCGCTGCTGCCGTTGCTGTCGCACCAGCTGCAGGTGAAGCAGGTGATGCTCAAGGGGGCGGTGATCCAGCTGACCCCGAAAACCGAAGCGGTTCGCGATAGCGCTGCGCCGGTGGTGCCGCATGACAACACCCTGCCGCAGGCCCCGGAGGACCGTGGGTGGTCCTACGACGTGCGCCAGCTGCAGGTGGCCGACAGCGTGCTCTTCTTCCAGCATGAGAACGGCGAGCAGGTGACTGTGCGTGATATCCGCCTGCAAATGGAGCAGGATGAGAATCACCGGGCCACCGTCGACTTCTCCGGCCGGATCAACCGCGACCAGCGCGACCTGGCGCTGAGCTTCTCCGCTACCGTGCAGGGCGGCGACTATCCCCACTCCTTAAAAGCCGACTTTAGCCAGCTAAGCTGGCAGCTGCGCGGCGCCGAGCTGCCCCCTGATGGCATTAATGGCCAGGGCAGTCTGCAGGCCAGCTGGCAGGAAGATGGCAAAACTCTGCGCTTTGACAACCTGAATCTGATGGCCAGCGGCAGTACCCTTACCGGCAACGGCAGCGTGGTGCTGGGGGATCGCCCGGACTGGTCGCTGGATCTCCACGCGACCACCCTGAATCTCGACAGCCTGCTGGCGCCCTCCTCGCCAGCGACCGACAGCAGCGCCAGCCAGCAGGGCCAGAGCCAGACGCGACCGCTGCGTCCGGTGATCGCCGACAGCGATGAGCGCGAAGATTACCAGAGCCTGCGCGGCTTTAACGGCCGGATGGCCCTGAGCGCCGACCAGTTGCAGTGGCGTGGCCTGAACTTCACCCAGGTGCAGAGCGAAATCAGCAACCAGCAGGGGCTGCTGACGGTCAGCAAAATGCAGGGCAACCTCGACGGCGGGCAGCTCTCTCTCCCCGGCACTCTGGATGCCCGAGGCGACACGCCGCACGCGACGTTCCAGCCGGCGCTGCAGAATGTGGAGATCGGTTCGCTGATCAAAGCCTTTAACTATTCATTAAACCTGACCGGCAAGCTGTCGCTGACCGGCGAGTTTTCCGGAACGCGCATTGACGCGGATGATTTCCGCCGTCACTGGCAGGGGCAGGCCCAGCTGCAGATGGCCGATACCCGTACCGAGGGGTTGAATTTCCAGCAGCTGGTGCAGCAGGCCGTGGAGCGCAGCACCAACGTGCGGGCGCAGGAGAATTACGACAATGCCACCCGCCTGGATTCCGTGAGCAGCCAGCTGACGCTGGATAACGGGGTGGTGACGCTGAACCGCCTGCAGGGGCAGTCCGACGTGATGGCGATGACCGGCGAAGGTCAGCTTGATCTGCAGAAAGAGAACTGCGATATGCGCTTTAACGTGCGCGTGCTCGGCGGCTGGAAAGGGGAGGGCAAACTTATCGACCGCCTGAAACAGACCGCCATCCCGCTGCGCATCTACGGCGACTGGCAGTCGCTGAGCTACAGCCTGCAGGTTGATCAGATCCTGCGCAAACAGCTACAGGATGAAGCGAAGCAGCGTCTCAACGACTGGGTTGAGCGTAATAAAGGCAGCAAAGAGAGCAAAGACGCCAAAAAGCTGCTCGATAAGCTGTAATCTCCACCACCGCGGCCCGGGCCTTCCGGGCTGTGAGATTGTCGTCAGAGGGTGATGTCATGTTGATGCCGGGTGGCGGCTGCGCCTGACCCGGCCTGGGTTGTGCGCAATATCATCCGTTTGCGTCGCCAATTAATGTAGGCCTGATAAGCGCAGCCCCATCAGGCAGTGTGGCAGGTGTAGAGCCTCAATTCTCCGCGATGTGAGAATGTCGCCAAAGCGTGGAGCCCCGTTGATGCCGGGTGGCGGCTGCGCCTGACCCGGCCTGGGATGTGCGGTGGGGGTAATACCCCGGTCTGCATTGCCATCCCGTAGGCCTGATAAGCGAAGCGCCATCAGGCATGGGTTTGATTATCCATCCCACCGCCCGGGATACCCCGGGCCGTTTTATGCCTGACGATTACACCTCATAATCCAGCTCATCCTGCTTTGCCGGCGGGACGATCTGCACCTTCTGCACCCGATGGCTGTCGACCTGCAGCGTGCGCAGGGTATAGCCATCAATCTCAATGGTTTCTCCCACCTGCGGCACATGCTGCAGATACTCCATCAGCAGACCGGCGACGGTGTGGTACTCCCGTTTATCATCCAGCGGCAGCGGAACGTACTGCACCAGGTCCTCCAGCGGCATATGGCCGTTAACCGTCCACGAACCGTCCTGATGATGCTGAATATCGTGCCGGGCGTCGATCTCCTCCACCTCGTTGGGCAGATTACCGGCGATAGTCTCCATCACGTCGCTCAGGGTCACAATCCCCTCGACGGAACCAAACTCATCGACCACAAAGGCGAAGTGGGTGCGGGCCTGACGGAACTGCTCAAGCGCGGAGAGGAGCGGTAACCCCTCCGGAAAGACCAACGGCTGCCGCACCAGCACCTGCAGATCCAGCGGCTCCTGGCGCAGGGACTGCTGGAGCAGGTCAATAACATGAACCACTCCCAGCAGGTCTTCATTATCTTTCCCGCCGGTCACCACCAGCCGGGTGTGCTGATTTTTCTCCACCAGGCTGCGGATCTCTTCCTCCGGCGCGCTGAGGTTGATGCGCTCGATATCATGGCGCGACGTCATAATACTGCTGACGCTGCGCTGATTAAGGTTCAGCACCCGCTCAATCATCAACCTTTCCTGCGGATTAAACAAAGGATGATGGTCCTGATCGGCCACCAGCGACGCCGTGTCAGCATCCAGTTCAGCTTTTTCCTTCTGGCCGCTCAGCAGGTTCATCACCGCCTCGGTGGTGCGCTGACGCAGCGTCATATTGGCCGACAGGAAGCGACGGCGGTTAAACAGCGCCAGCTGGTTAAGGGCTTCAATCATGACCGAGAAGCCAATTGCCGCGTACAGATAACCTTTCGGGATAATAAAGCTGAAGCCTTCAGCAATCAGGCTGAAGCCGATCATCAGCAGGAAGCTCAGACAGAGGATGACAATGGTCGGGTGGCTGTTAACGAAGCGCGTCAGGGCCTTGCTGGCCATCAGCATCAGGCTGATGGCGATGATCACCGCGGCCATCATCACCGCCAGGTGGTCGACCATGCCGACGGCAGTGATCACCGAGTCGAGCGAAAAGATGGCGTCGAGCACCACGATCTGCGCCACCACGGCCCAGAATTTCGCCCCTCTGCGCTGGGTGGGATTATCGCTGTCCTTCCCCTCCAGCCGTTCGTTGAGTTCGACGGTGGCTTTAAACAGCAGAAATAAGCCGCCGAACAGCATAATTAAATCGCGGGCGCTAAAGCTGAAGTCGTGAAAAACAATCAGCGGTTTGGTCAGGGTCACCAGCCAGGAGATAGAGGCCAGCAGCAGCAGACGCATGACCATCGCCAGCAGCAGACCGGTGATACGAGCGCGGTCGCGCTGGGCGGGCGGCAGCTTTTCGGCGAGGATAGCGATGAAAACCAGGTTATCGATACCCAACACCAGTTCGATAACCACCAGCGTGACGAGACCTGCCCAGATTGACGGATCGGCAATCCATTCCATATGTATTAAAACCTGTACGACTGCGGTATGTGTTACCACGATCATGGATAAGATGAGTCTAAAATGCAATAACGACGCGGATTTCACTCCGCCAGGGGTGGATATATTTCCAGCAAATTAAGAGAACAGAAAAGAATTATGTTCCAGAAAAGATCAGCGGAAAAATAACAATATGGCGGAACGCGCTGGAATAAGCTTGCTGATATCAGAACCATAACCCGCTGCGTTCTGCCCGGCGCAAAAGCGCGGGCAGTCCCGTCGTTCTTCACGGTAGGCACCCGTCCTCATCCCCGGGTGAAGTGCGAAGCCCGCTCACAAAATCGGCATAATTCACATCATGAAGTGAGCGCAGAATAGCGCCGATCGCAGTTCTCTGCCGTGTATTACGGTTATTATCCTGCCATATCTGGCTGTTTGTGCTGAAATATATTGCCTGGCGAAATTAATTATCTATATCTATTCTTTCCGCACACATGGGCGCCGCAGCCTGCAGCTGGCAGGGGCTGCGTACCAAAGGCCGCGATGTATGGGCCTTGCGGCGACATCGCGCTGTGCAGGAAAGCGGGCCGCTGAATATCCTGATGGAGAATAAGATTATTCTCACTTCAAACTGTTGGTAAAAGGAAGTTGTGTGTATTCTTTTAGGTGACAGTGAATTTAAGAATTTGGCGGGCAGATGCCCGGGCAGTATCCGTGTATTATCAGTTCCAATGGATTTGTGACATGTACAATTTTGCAAAACTGCGTGTTTTGCAACCAAACAGGTGAAGATGAATATGGCGAATTTGAAAGCGGTTATTCCGGTCGCAGGACTTGGCATGCATATGCTGCCGGCCACAAAGGCAATTCCAAAGGAGATGCTGCCGATCGTTGATAAGCCAATGATTCAGTACATTGTTGACGAAATCGTCGCCGCCGGGATCAAAGAGATTGTCCTGGTGACGCACTCCTCGAAGAATGCAGTGGAAAACCACTTTGATACCTCCTACGAGCTGGAAGCCCTGCTTGAGCAGCGCGTGAAGCGCCAGCTGCTGGCGGAAGTCCAGGCCATTTGCCCGCCGGGCGTAACCATCATGAACGTGCGCCAGGCACAGCCGCTGGGTCTGGGCCACTCCATCCTCTGCGCCCGCCCGGTAGTCGGGGACAACCCGTTTGTCGTAGTGCTGCCGGATATCATTCTCGACGGCGGCACCGCGGACCCGCTGCGCTATAACCTCGCCGCCATGGTCGCTCGCTTTAACGAGACCGGCCGCAGCCAGGTGCTGGCGAAACGCATGCCAGGGGATCTCTCCGAATACTCCGTTATCCAGACCAAAGAGCCAATGGTGGCCGAAGGGCAGGTGGCGCGTATTGTCGAGTTCATTGAAAAACCGGACGAACCGCAGACCCTGGACTCTGACCTGATGGCAGTGGGCCGCTACGTGCTGTCGGCAGATATCTGGGCTGAACTGGAGCGTACCGAGCCAGGCGCCTGGGGCCGTATCCAGCTGACCGATGCCATTGCCGAACTGGCGAAGAAGCAGTCCGTTGACGCGATGCTGATGACCGGCGAAAGCTATGACTGCGGTAAAAAAATGGGCTACATGCAGGCCTTCGTCACCTACGGAATGCGTAACCTGAAAGAAGGCGCCAAATTCCGCGAAAGCATTAAAAAACTGCTGGCCTGACAGCTGGTGTGAAGATGAGCGGCATGGCAAAGGCTTTCGCCACGCCGCTCATAACGTTATGCAGAAATTATTCATAACGTGAATGTTATAACGATTGTAAAGAAACGTATGGCTTCGGAGACTTCTGGTAGTTTGTCTCTGGCCTCTGTGGTGCAATGGTCGGAGTAGCGGCAATAATGCTTTGTGAATAGTCACTTAGTGCGACAATTCCTAAAGCTCAGGGAAAGCGGTCAACGTCAGCCAAAAATAAAACTTGACTGCGATCATGTTTCCGCTTTAAACATCTCACTTGCATGCATAAAAATGTGAAATGAATTGGCATGCGAGCTGGTACAGACATTACGGATAATCCCTGAGCACGGCAGTGGACATCATCGAAGGATCACAGGTATATGAACTGGCAACTCATCTCATTTTTTGGCGATAGCACCGTTTTGCTGCCCAGCGCAGCGGCGCTGTTTATTGTCCTGATGCTGCGTAAAACGTCGCGGTTGCTGGCGTGGCAGTGGAGTTTGCTGTTCGGCATCACCGGCGCCATCGTCTGCGCCTCCAAACTGGCCTTTATGGGCTGGGGGCTGGGTATTCGCGAGCTGGATTACACCGGCTTCAGCGGCCACTCAGCGCTTTCCGCGGCCTTCTGGCCTATCTTCCTGTGGCTGCTTAGTGCTCGTTTTTCCGCGGGCTTGCAAAAAGCAGCCGTCGCCACCGGCTATATTCTGGCCGCTGTGGTGGGGTATTCACGGCTGGCCATCCATGTGCATTCTGTCTCGGAAGTGATCGCTGGCCTGCTGCTCGGCGCTGCTGGCAGCGCTTTGTTCCTGATGCTGCAAAAACGTACCACCCATTCGGAAAGCGTGAGTATTTCCTGGGGCGGCGTCGTGTGCCTTGTGATGGTCCCGCTTATCCTGTTGCATAGCGGCAATAAAGCGCCGACTCAGTCCCTGCTGGGGCAAATCGCCACCGCGGTGGGACCACTGGATAAACCCTTTACGCGTACCGATCTGCATAAGCAAGCCTGGTAATCGCCATTTGTTTTACAAGGGAAATTAAGTTTTCGCCGATTAATTAGACAAATAAGAAAATAATCTACTATATGCCAGTCAATTGATAATTCATATTTATGAAATAATGCAGTGCTACTACATTGTTAGTGCCAATTTGCGTGGATATAGCCGTGGTCAGACGTTTCTTAAATGCGTTCAGAAATCACAGCTCCACATTGGATGAATAATTCTATATCGACAAACTATTAGAAATTGTAGTTGACTGTCTCGTCATCATCTGATTTTGGAATGACGTAAACATGATGAAAAAGATCTTTTTTTACAAATAGTTATCTTCGCCGATGTCGGCATGGTGGCGCCAGGCAGATGTTAGGTAGTTAAGAGCAATAAATAATCTTTATTGGCGAACCGCTTATTTTTCGCCAATAAAACAGCGGATGGGATTAATTGGCAGATATTCAGCAGTAAGACTCCCAATTGTGACCGAAATCCCGTAGACTTAACGCCGCAAAAAATAAAGGCCTGACCAATTTATCACCCACAGGCCGATTAAATACGCCGTTCAGGTAGTCAGTGCGCTGGTAGCTGTTAAGCCAGGGGCGGTAGCGTCGCTGAAACTACCTGCTGCTGCACAAATACCTTCTCTGAATGCCTATAAAAATCGATGCACTTTGGGTGATTAACGCCATAAGATATCTATGATGCTCAACAGATATCCTCATAAAGGGGTCAGGAGCGGCTGCTGATATCGCCT
Organism: Klebsiella variicola; assembly: GCF_000828055.2. Classification (NCBI taxonomy): domain Bacteria; kingdom Pseudomonadati; phylum Pseudomonadota; class Gammaproteobacteria; order Enterobacterales; family Enterobacteriaceae; genus Klebsiella; species Klebsiella variicola. The sequence continues at coordinate 1,738,194 of NZ_CP010523.2, forward strand.
GTACACTAACTTTCCTGTCTCATTGATAGCCTGTACGGTAAAATTCGCCTACATTGTGAGCTGGGTGGATGTGATAAGGGTGACAAGCAGCTTAGGGTAACTGTACTTGCCTCGCCGGTGTTGCACAGTGAAGTCAGCTGGTGCCGCGAGCGCTTTCTATCTTGGTATTCCCCTCATTCTCATTGAGATACGACAGCGGGGCTGAAAATGGATCTTGTACAATGATAAAAATTGCGCGCATTGCCGTGACATTGGGCTTGCTTTCCTCATTGGGAGCCCAGGCTTACGCGGCCGGGTTAGTAGTAAATGATAACGATCTGCGAAACGACCTTGCCTGGCTTTCCGATCGCGGGGTCATCCATCTGAGCTTGTCGACCTGGCCGCTGAGCCAGGAAGAGATCGCCCGGGCGCTAAAAAAGGCCAAACCTTCTTATTCTTCTGAGCAGGTAGTTCTGGCCCGTATCAACCAGCGAATGTCTGCTTTAAAAGCCGATTTCCGGGTCACCGGCTATACCTCGACCGACCAGCCGGGCACTCCGCAGGGGTTCGGTCAGACGCAGCCGGCAGATAACTCCTTAGGCCTGGCGTTTAATAACAGCGGCGAGTGGTGGGATGTCCACCTCCAGGGCAACGTCGAAGGGGGAGAGCGGATCAGCAACGGATCGCGCTTCAACGCCAACGGCGCCTATGGCGCGGTGAAGTTCTGGAATCAGTGGCTCTCCTTTGGCCAGGTACCGCAGTGGTGGGGACCTGGGTATGAAGGTAGCTTGATCCGCGGGGATGCGATGCGGCCGATGACCGGCTTTCTGATGCAGCGGGCTGAGCAGGCGGCACCGGAAACCTGGTGGCTGCGCTGGGTGGGCCCATGGCAGTATCAGATCTCAGCCAGTCAGATGAATCAGTATACCGTTTATCCTCATACGAAAATTATAGGCGGCCGTTTCACGTTTACGCCCTTCCAGTCATTAGAATTAGGTGCGTCGCGCATTATGCAGTGGGGCGGCCAGGGACGACCACAATCGTTTAGCAGCTTTTGGGATGGGTTTACTGGCCATGATAATACCGGGACTGATAACGAACCGGGTAACCAACTTGCCGGTTTTGACTTTAAGTTCAAACTCGAACCGACTCTAGGCTGGCCGGTCAGTTTCTATGGTCAGATCATCGGTGAGGATGAAGCGGGTTATCTACCATCATCAAATATGTTCCTCGCAGGTATAGAAGGGCATCATAGCTTGGGAAAAGATGCGGTAAATTGGTATGTTGAAGCTCATGATACGAGAACAAATATGAGTGGAACACGATACAGTTACTGGCATCATATTTATACTGACGGTTATTACCAGCAAGGGTATCCACTTGGGGATGCAATGGGCGGCGATGGTCAACTTTTGGCTGGAAAAATAGAGCTAATGACCGAGAGTAATCAGCGATGGAGCACCCGTTTGGTTTTTGCCAAAGTCAACCCAGACAATTTAGTAATCAATGGTGCTTTCCCTCATTCAGATACTTTGAAAGGTGTGCAGTTGGGATGGAGTGGAGATGTTTATCAGTCGGTTCGTCTGAATACCTCACTGTGGTACACCAACGCTAACAATAGCGACAGCGATGACGTTGGGGCCAGCGCAGGGATAGAGATACCGTTTAGTTTATAAGGCTGAATGCTGAAAACAGGGGAGAGAGGGTGGTAGCGCTGCAGGACGCGGTCAGCTTATATCTCTCCACAAGTCGGCAGGGAAGTAACGGCTATGACAGCTGCTCAGGAATTGGCAAATTTTGATTTACTGATGATGTGACATTATGAAGAAAAAAATTGTTAGATTTTCGGCATTGGCGTTGACAATTGGATTTTTATCGGGTTGTACCATTATCCCTGGTCAGGGATTAAACAGTCTGCGTAAGAACGTAGTCGAACTCCCGGACAGTGACTACGATCTGGATAAACTGGTCAATGTCTACCCGATGACACCGGGCCTGATCGATCAGCTTCGACCGGAAACTGTTCTGGCCCGTCCAAATCCACAGTTAGATAATTTACTGCGTAGTTATGAGTATAGGATCGGGGTAGGCGATGTGCTAATGATCACCGTATGGGATCATCCAGAGTTAACAACCCCTGCAGGACAGTACCGTAGTGCGAGTGATACCGGTAACTGGGTCAATTCAGATGGTACTATTTTCTATCCTTATATCGGTAAGGTGCAGGTGGCGGGTAAAACCCTTAGCCAAGTTCGCCAAGATATTGCAAGTCGTTTAACTACATATATTGAAAGCCCACAGGTTGATGTAAGTGTTGCAGCATTTCGATCACAAAAAGCATATGTTACTGGTGAGGTTGTAAATTCTGGCAAACAACCTATCACCAACATCCCATTAACAGTGATGGACGCAATCAATGCTGCCGGAGGTTTAGCCCCAGATGCGGATTGGAGAAATGTCGTTCTGACGCATAACGGTAAAGATACAAAAGTGTCTCTTTATGCATTAATGCAAAAAGGAGATCTTACTCAGAATCACTTACTCTATCCAGGAGACATTCTGTTTGTCCCTCGTAACGATGATTTAAAAGTATTTGTAATGGGGGAAGTGGGAAAACAGAGCACATTGAAAATGGATCGAAGCGGGATGACTCTCGCAGAAGCAATTGGAAATGCGGAAGGGATGTCGCAAGCGTTTAGTGATGCAACTGGCGTGTTCGTGATTCGCCAATTAAAAGATAGTAAAGAAGGTAAAATTGCGAATATATATCAGTTAAATGCTCAAGATGCATCTGCAATGGTATTAGGCACTGAATTTCAATTACAACCTTATGATATCGTCTATGTAACTTCTGCTCCTTTGGTTCGCTGGAATCGTGTAATTTCCCAGCTAGTACCAACCATTACAGGAGTGCATGATATGACTGAGACTGGAAAATTTATTCGTACTTGGTGATTTTATGTTTAATTCAATTTTGGTTGTATGTACAGGAAATATTTGTCGTTCACCAATTGGTGAACGCTATTTACAAAAGTTGCTGCCAAATAAGATTGTGGCGTCCGCAGGCACTGGTGCATTAGTAGGCCACGAAGCAGATGAAACAGCTTTAAAAATATCACAACAAAATGGTCTCTCGTTATCAGGGCATGTAGGTAAGCAATTTAATGTAGAGCTAGGGTGTCAATTTGACCTAATATTAGCAATGGAGAGAAAACATATTGAATATATATGTCAGATTGCGCCTCAATTGCGTGGAAAAACAATGCTTTATGGTTATTGGGTTAACAATTTAGAAATACCTGATCCTTATCGTAAAAGTGAAGAGGCCTTTTCATCAGTATATAAACTTATTGAACAAGCTGCTAATTGCTGGGCGGATAAACTAGGTAATTAATCAGGGAAAATTGTATGACCACTGTAAATAACCAAAAAAACTCACCGACAGAAGCAGAAGAGATAGATTTAGGGCGTCTCATCGGTGAGCTAATTGATCATCGCAAGTTGATAATAGCAGTTACCTCCTGTGTGACGTTTATCGCGCTTTTCTATGCAATATTAGCGACGCCTATTTACCAATCTAATGCTTTAATACAAGTTGAGCAAAAGCAAGGGAACGCGATACTAAGTAGCCTTACACAAATTTTACCTGATGCTCAACCACAGTCAGCACCAGAAATAGCATTGTTAAAATCAAGGATGATACTCGGTAAGACAGTTGATGATCTTAATTTGCAAACTCAAGTCGAGCCTAAGCACTTTCCAATAATTGGAGATGGGATAGCACGATTACTAGGGAAAGAAAATGGTCATATTGACATTAGTACTTTATACATTCCTCAGAATAATGGAACCAAGACTCCGGAAATAATTCTTACTATTAAAGGTGCAGGAGAATTTGAAGTTGAAAGCAATTCATTTACAGCTACAGGAAAGGTTGGTGAATTGTTTCAAAAAGATGGTGTAAAGCTCATTGTAAATGGTTATGACGCAAAAGAAGGAGATAGATTTGTTGTTAAATATTTTACAAGATTGAAAGCAATTAGTAATCTCCAAGATGCGTTTAGTGTTTCAGATCAAGGAAAAGATACTGGAATGCTTACTTTAACATTAACGGGACCTAAGCCGAAACAGATTTCGGAAGTTTTAAATAATATTTCTGAAAATTATTTAGAACAAAACGTTGCTCGACAAGCAGCACAAGATGCCAAAAGTTTAGATTTCCTTAATAAACAATTGCCGATTGTTCGTACAGATCTTGATAATGCTGAAAATAAACTTAACAGCTATAGAAAACAACGAGATTCAGTCGATTTATCCATGGAGGCTAAATCTGTATTGGATCAGATTGTCAACGTTGATAATCAGTTAAATGAAATTACTTTCAGAGAGGCTGAAATATCACAACTGTATACCAAGGAGCATCCGACTTATAAAGCCTTAATAGAAAAGAGGCAGACGTTACAGAATGAAAAAACAAAATTAAATAAAAGAGTGAGTAGTATGCCTACTACTCAGCAAGAAGTTTTGCGCTTAAGTCGAAATGTTGAGTCTGGTCGAGCGGTATATTTACAATTATTGAACCGTCAACAAGAACTAAGTATTGCAAAATCAAGTGCAATTGGTAATGTTAGGATCATTGACAAAGCAATAACAGAACCGCAACCGGTCAAGCCCAAAAAATCGTTAGTTGTAATAATTGGGTTTATCCTTGGTTTATTTATAGCTGTTTCCGCAGTATTAATTCAAGTCTTTTTGCGTCGTGGAATAGAATCTCCAGAACAATTAGAAGAAGCTGGAATAAATGTTTACGCGAGTGTTCCTGTTTCAGAATGGTTAACAAAGAATCATAACAGAAATAAAAATTGGAGAAAAGAAACTACTAAACTTCTTGCTGTCGAGAATCCCACTGATTTAGCTGTTGAAGCGATACGTAGTTTACGAACAAGTCTCCATTTCGCTATGTTAGAAGCGAAAAATAAAGTACTTATGATATCTGGGGCAAGCCCGAATGCAGGGAAAACTTTTGTAAGTACAAATTTAGCAGCTACAATAGCGTCAACAGGTAAGAAGGTATTATTTATAGATGCAGATCTCCGGAAGGGATATGTCCATAAAATATTAGGCAACACTAAACAAGTAGGCGTATCCGATATTTTATCAGGTCAGTGTAAAATTGAAGATGCATTAACAAGAGCTTCAAGTGGAGACTTTGATTATATAAGTCGTGGTAAAAATCCACCGAATCCTGCTGAGTTACTAATGCATCCAACATTCGAGAAGTTATTAAAATGGGCTGATGATAATTATGATCTGGTTATCATAGATACGCCCCCAATATTAGCCGTTACTGATGCTGCAATTATTGGTAGATATGCAGGTACGACACTATTAGTAGCTAGATTTGAGAGTAACACTGTCAAAGAACTTGCTGTTAGTGTTTCAAGATTTGAGCAGAGTGGAATTGTAGTTAAAGGTTGTATATTGAATGGAGTGGTCAAAAAAGCCAGTAACTATTACGGGTATGGATACGGGTACTACGATTATTCCTATAAAAAATAATCAATATTAATATAACCAAAGTGCCTTTTAGAAAGGCACTTTGTACTAGAATTCAAACTCTATTGGGGGTTACTTGCTTAGGAAACAGATAGTTTGGTCATTATTTGAAAAAATGATGAAATCGGTTACTGCTATTGCAACACTCTCTCTAATATCAAGAAGTTTAAGCGAATTGAATTTTGGTGAGTATGTTACACTTGTTTCACTTGGCGGTGTATTTTTAGCGTTAACGAATATAGGTGCTGAAAGTTTAATACCAAAAATCATTTCTAAAAAAGATTCTGGCAGTGAGTTTTATTTATTGAAACTTACAGCAACGTTTTTGTTTTGTATGATATTTTTAATAATATGTTTTACTTATTACAAAAATATTTCATGGCAATATATATTAATTTTTAGTATTTCTTTTTTTTGTTATTTTTATAGTTATAGTGAGTATGTTGCTAACCAGAAAGGACTAATTAGTCTTTTTTCTAAAATTTCCATTAGTATACAATCCATATCTTTATTATTAAAGGGACTGTATGTGTATTATGGTGGAGATAATATTGTTTTTTGGTTATGCATATTTTCTGTTGAATATTTATTGACTGGTTTAATATCATATTTACTATTAAAAGAGCCTGTAACATTTAAAGGGATTGATAAAAGTAAACTGCAATTAATGATGAAGGACGTATCTTTCATCTTGTTATCGTCTGCTACGATCGCTGCTTATATGAGGATTGATACCTTAATGATCAGCTATTACCTTGGTAGTGATGCAGCCGGTAAATATTTTGCAGGTTCCCGACTTAGTGAAGGGGTTTATTTTATAGGTATTTCAGTTGCCAATATCTTTTATTCCCAAACGTTAAGAGATAATATAGCCGAGAAAAAAACAGTATCGAGAGATATAAAAAAATATATATTGTTTCTATTCGTATTAGGTGTCGCAGGTACAAGCTTCATAAATTTATTCTCAAATATGGCTATTAATTTTTTATATGGTAAAGAATTTTCCGTAAGTGCAAAAATACTCTCAATACATAGTATATCAATAGCGTTTGTTTTTATTGGCGGATATCTCAGTCGCTTATATATTGGGTGCGGTTATGCTAAAAAGAATTTCAGACGCACTTTTTTCTCTTTGATTATAAATGTAGCTTTAGTTTATTATATGATCCCGCACTTTGGAATATCAGGTGCAGCCTATGCAATGGTCATTAGCCAGATATTCTCTAGTTTCATAATGTTTATAATTGATAAGGAATTTATGTCTAGGCTGGCTAAAGGGAAAATATGAGCTTACTAATAACATTCTTACTTGTATTACATCTTCTTTTATGTTTTTTCAAAATCAAATCAGATATAAGGAGTCAAAGATTTGGGTTAATAACGGGCTATTTTTTGAGTATTATTTATTTTATTATTATACCTCTTTTTTATTATGTGCTTAACGGAGAACTGAACTTAAATGATGCGACAGCACCTGCAACATATTACTATTTAGAAAGTGATTATAATACACAGTCGAATATCTTGCTGTTTTTAGTATCATTCTTAATAGCAAATATAATTATAATAATATTTGAAAATATTTTTGCAAATACTTTAAAAATAGGAACAAAAAAATATGATTTTGAAACGGATTCTAAGCTAAATATAGCATGGTTGTTTAGTTTTGGTTTTTTGATTGCATATTATTTTATTGTGATGAAAGGTGCCGATCATTGGTATCATGCTAAAGGCGAGTTTTTTGAAAACTATGGTACCGTTGGGGTTATCTTTGGTTTCTTATTGTTTGGTTCGAAAATGTATTTTCTCAGTGAGTTTTTTAAAGCCATTGATAAAAATCATAACAAACTTAAATTAGCGTTATATGCCATGTCAATTATAGCCGCAGAATTGTATGTGACTGGCAATCGCGTATTTATATTTGTGTTTGCATATACCTTTTTATTTTATTTAATTCTAAATAAAAAATATAAATATTTATTATGGTTGTTAGTAATATCTGTAATATCAGCTTTCGTATTGGGTTGCTATTCTGTATTTAGAAGTTACCTATATTCAGAAGGCTTTGAAGTTGCATTAGATAGAACTATTGAATTTATAGCAACTAATAGTGTTATATATGATTATGTTTTTAAAGCAATATTTGAGACAGTAAATATAAATATTTTAATGTCTCTATATAAATCAGCAGACTTTATAAACTTGGATTTAACGCATTTAACCTTTTTAAAGCCATTTATTTTCTTTATTCCGCGCAGTTTGTTAGAAAATAAAATTGAATCTGTGACTGTTATCGCGGGTCAAATGTTAGATGGTAGGGAAGGCCTATCACTAGTTACACTTCTTCCAGGTGAGGCGATATTAAATTTTGGATGTGTTTTTTTCATTTTTTTACCATTTGTGGTGGTAATATTTAATCGATTTGCATTGCTTATCAGTAAAGGAAATGTTAATAACTGGGCTTTACTTGGATATGGGTTATTAATTATGCGATTTCCTTTTTCAGATGTTTTTATCCAGTATATCGCTACGACATTGTTGATTATGTTTGGTAATCGATTGTCAAAATTTAAATTCAAAAAAACTTACAGATAAAAAGGTATTAAAATGCAAAAAGTAGCAGTAATATATCATTTTTTTCCTCATTATCGGTCTGGCATTATAAAAGAATTATTAAAGTCAAATGAATATGAGTTCCATTTTTTTGGTGATAATATACAACAATATCAAGGCATCAAACGTTATAAAGATATACCTGAAGATAGATTCCATGTCATTAAATTTAATAATTATAAAGGACTTATTTTTCAACATGGCTTAATGAGATTAGCAACTGACAAAGACTTTTCTAAGATAATAATACTCGCCGACCCTCATTTTGTTATGTCGTGGCCTCTATGTGTTTTAGGCAAATTGCGTGGAAAAAAAATAATATATTGGACGCATGGATGGACTAAAAATATAAGTGGTCTAAGATATTTTATAAAAAAGAAATATCATAATTTAGCTGATGATTTACTTCTGTATGGTAATCGTGCAAAAGATCTCGCAATACAATCAGGATATCCAGAGAAAAATTGCCATGTGATTTATAATAGTCTTGATTACGAAAATCAAGTGCTGGCACGGAATAAATTAGCTAATATTGATCGTGATACAAATAGGAAAGAGAAATTTGGAGTTACGGATGGGGCAATTGTTACGGTTGCTCGATTAATTGAGAGTTGTAGATTTGACCTATTAATTGAGTCGCTTAAATTGATTAAAGAACAAAAAAAGTTAGCACCAAAAGTTATCATTATAGGTGAAGGCCCAGAGAAGAATAAGTTACAAATAATGGCTAGTGAACTTGACGTTGCGGATCAGATAACATTTATGGGGGCTTGTTATGACGAAGCTGTATTGTCTGAAATAATTTACGCTGCTGATGTAACTGTTTCTCCTGGTAAGGTTGGGCTCTTGGCCATGCATAGTTTGAATTATGGTACACCTGTAATTACACATGACAATTTTGAAAAACAAATGCCAGAATATGAAGCAATTATTCCTAATAAAACTGGATCGTTTTTTAAACATAATGATGCAAATTCACTTGCGGAAGAAATAATAAAATGGATCGTCAATAAAAAAGATGCCCAAGTTATTGAGAATTGCCATAGTGTTATAGATTATAAATATAATCCTCTCGTGCAAAGTAAAATTATTCATGAGGTTTTGAATGATAATAAACAAAAATAGCTTTGTTTATCGTATTCTACGAAGAACGAAATGCAAGTTTTCGCATTTAAGGTACAGAGTAAAGCAAGTACATTATTCCGCAATGATAAGTTCAGGATGTGATATCTCTAACGACTTGATTATGGAAGCTGAAACCTATATTGGGCCTAATTGCTTGATTGGACCCAATGTTGTTATCAAAAAGTTCGCAATAATTGGCCCCAATGTTTCTATAGTTGGACACGATCACATATTTGATAAAGTTGGAGTACCCATTATTTATTCTGGTAGACCGTATGGAGAAGCAAAGACATATATAGGTAAAGATGCTTGGATTGGTGCGGGTAGCATAATATTAAGTGGTGTGAATATCGGTTCAGGAGCTATTGTGGCTGCCGGCTCAGTCGTTACAAAAAATATCCCTGAATGCACTATTTATGGTGGTGTACCGGCGCGATTCATTAAAAATAGGTTTTCTGAAGATGATAAAATGAAACATTTAAACCTAATCGAAAATGAGAATTTAACTGGTGACTATTGTGAATAATAGCTATGAGCTGAATTTTTTTAGCCGTGCAAATAAAATATACCGTGTAGCATGGAGTATATTTTATATTATTTTTTTCAAATATACTCCCCCCCAGTTATTTTCTTATAGAAATTTTGTTTTAAAGATTTGGGGAAGCAAAATCCAATCAGGAGTGCGTATATATCCTACGGTCAAGATTTGGAGCCCCAAGAATCTTGTCATGAAAAAGGGCTCATCGATTGGACCGCGAGCATATATATACAATCAAGGAAATGTCGAGATTGGTGAATATAGTATTATAAGCCAAGATGTAACCATTTGTGCTAGTACACATAATTATAAAAGATACGATCATCCCTTGGTATTAAAAAACATTACTATCGGAAAACGAGTATGGGTCTGTGCAGAGTCTTTTATCGGACCTGGTGTGACTTTAAATGATGGTTGTATTCTAGGAGCTCGTGGTGTTGCTAAAAAAAATTTGGATGCTTGGTATGTATATGATGGGAATCCGTGTCAAAAAATTAAAAAAAGGGTGATGGAAAATGAGTAATAAAAAAGTCACAGTTTTTATTTTGACAAAAAATGAGTCATTACATATTAAAAGGTGTCTTGATTCCTTACGGAATATAGCTGATAAAATAGTAATTATTGATTCTTACTCTACTGATGATACGAAAGAAATATGTCTATCATACGGAGATCTAGTCGAGTTTTCTGAGCATCCTTGGAAAAATTACGCTGACCAATTTCAATGGGGGTTAGATAACCATACAGTAAATACTGAATGGTGTATGCGAATGGATGCAGATGAATATATTGATTCAGAGCTACAGAATGAATTACTGTCAAAGTTACCAGAACTTCCAAGTGATATAAATTGTATATTTATCCGCAGGAAATATATTTATAAGAACAAATGGATTAGACATGGTGGTGTTTATCCTTTGAATTTGCTTCGCGTATGGCGTGCAGGAACTGGTAGAATTGAGCAGCGCTGGATGGATGAGCATATTGTTGTACAAAACCCGAGAACAACTCAATTCCATGGGCATATATATGATCATAATTTAAATGATATAAGATGGTGGAGTGATAAACATTTAAATTATGCAGATAGAGAAGTTGTAGATCTTTTAAATATCAAGTATTCACTATTTAAAAAGGATGATGAAGTTAAAAAAAATGGAGGTTTTCAGGAAAAAATAAAACGTCTTTTAAAAGAAAAAATCTATTTTAAGCTACCACCTTCTTTAAGATCTTTATTATATTTTCTATATAGATATCTATTAAGGTTGGGTTTCATGGATGGTTCTAAGGGATGGGACTATCATTTCTTACAAGGGCTTTGGTATAGAAGTTATGTCGATATTAGATTTAAAGAATTAGATAATGCTATTTCATCTATTACTAACAAAGATGAAGTATTGGATTATTTATCTGTTAAAACTGGATTGAATTTTAAGCGCTGAGGTTTATATGCATAAGAAAGCTTTGATTACTGGTGTTACTGGTCAAGATGGTTCATATTTAGCTGAGTTTTTACTTGAAAAAGGCTATGAAGTTCATGGTATTAAGCGTAGATCATCATCATTTAATACAGATCGTGTAGATCATATCTATCAAGATCCGCATTCTTCTAATCCTAAGTTTCATTTGCATTATGGTGATCTTAGCGATACTTCAAACTTAACAAGATTATTGTCAGAAATTCAGCCAGATGAAGTATACAATTTAGGGGCTATGAGTCACGTCGCTGTATCTTTCGAATCACCAGAATATACAGCAGATGTTGATGCAATAGGCACTCTTCGTCTATTAGAGGCAATTCGTTTTCTTGGTCTTGAGAAAAAAACTCGCTTCTATCAGGCATCTACTTCTGAACTTTACGGTTTAGTACAAGAAATTCCGCAAAAAGAGACAACCCCTTTCTATCCCCGTTCACCTTACGCAGTTGCGAAGCTTTATGCATATTGGATTACTGTTAACTATCGCGAGTCATATGGAATGTACGCGTGCAACGGCATTCTTTTTAACCATGAATCACCACGCCGTGGCGAAACGTTTGTAACACGAAAAATTACACGTGGGCTTTCCAATATAGCTCAAGGTTTAGAAAAATGTCTTTATCTTGGTAATATGGACTCCTTACGAGATTGGGGACATGCGAAAGACTATGTCAAAATGCAATGGTTAATGCTGCAACAAGAACAACCCGAAGATTATGTTATTGCAACTGGGGTACAATACTCGGTACGTCAATTCGTTGACTTTGCCGCATCCGAGTTGGGTATTAAATTACGCTTTGAGGGGCATGGCGTTGATGAAGTCGGAATTGTAGAGAGTGTTTCTGGTGAAGATGCACCTGCAGTTAAAGTAGGCGACATAATTGTAGCTGTTGACCCACGTTATTTCCGTCCGGCTGAAGTGGAAACCTTACTTGGAGACCCTTCGAAAGCTCACGATAAGTTGGGCTGGAAACCAGAAACAACCTTACAAGAGATGGTTGTCGAAATGGTTAGAAAGGATCTGGAGGCTGCTAAAAAACATTCTCTACTCAGATCACATGGTTACGAGGTTTCGATTTCTCTGGAGTAAAAAATGACAATTAAGAAGAGAGTTTTTGTTGCTGGGCATAATGGTATGGTTGGTTCAGCAATCGTAAGACAATTGAAAAACAGAGACGACATTGAGCTCGTACTGCGTTCACGTCAGGAGCTCAACCTGCTTAATGCTCAAGACGTAAATAATTTTTTCGCTAATGAGCGTATTGACGAAGTGTATTTAGCTGCTGCAAAAGTTGGCGGAATAGTTGCGAATAATACTTATCCTGCTGATTTTATATATGAAAATATTCTCATTGAAGCTAATATCATACATGCTGCACATGTAAATGATGTCTATAAGCTTATGTTTCTAGGTTCATCTTGTATTTATCCAAAATATGCTAAGCAACCGATTAGTGAGTCCGAGTTACTACAAGGAACACTTGAATCAACGAATGAACCTTATGCTATAGCAAAAATCGCCGGTATTAAACTGTGCGAGTCTTATAATCGGCAATATAATCGCGATTATCGTTCAGTAATGCCAACTAACTTATATGGAGAAAACGATAATTTCCATCCTTCTAATTCGCATGTAATTCCTGCATTACTACGCCGTTTTCATGAAGCAAAGTTAGAAGGTCTACCACAAGTTGTTGTATGGGGTAGCGGGACACCGATGCGCGAGTTTCTGCATGTTGATGATATGGCTGCTGCATCTATTTATGTCATGGAGCTTGATAAAGCACTTTGGCAGGAGCAAACACAACCAATGCTGTCACATATTAACGTAGGCACTGGCGTTGATTGTTCTATTAAAGAGTTAGCGGAAACAATTTCAAAAGTTGTTGGTTATCAAGGGGAGGTCGTTTTTGATTCTACCAAACCTGACGGCACTCCTAGAAAGTTATTAGATGTTTCGAGATTGGAAGGTTTAGGCTGGAAGTATCAGATTAACCTTGAAGCAGGCTTGGCACGGACTTATGAATGGTTTTTAAAAAATCAACAAAGCTTCCGGAGTTAATATGTTTTTAGATGATAATACATTTAAAAATGTAATAAGGAATACACCACTAATTTCAATTGATTTGATCATTCAAAATGAGAAAGGTGAGTATTTAGTTGGTAAGAGAAACAACCGCCCCGCAAGGGGCTTTTGGTTTGTTCCTGGAGGGCGGATACAAAAAGATGAGTCATTGGACAATGGTTTCGCCAGACTGACCCAAAATGAAATTGGCATAAAAATGATACGAAATGAAAGTACTTTTCTTGGTGTCTTTCAACATTTCTATGATGACAATTTTTTTAATACTGAGTTCAGTACGCACTATATAGTATTGGCGTATGAAATATCTATTATCTCCAGCGGTCTTGTATTTCCACATGAGCAACATAATGAATATCACTGGATGAGGGTGGATGAAATACTAAATAATGATTTAGTACATTTTAATACTAAAGCTTATTTTATGGATGTTGCTTAGGACTTTTAAGTATGAAATTACTTGTATATGGCATCAATTATCGTCCTGAATTAACTGGTATTGGCAAGTATAGTGGTGAAATGGTGAAGTGGTTTGTTGATAATGGTCTTGATGTTAGAGTCATTACTGCTCCGCCATATTATCCTGCATGGAAGGTTGCAAATGATTATTCTGGATGGAAATACACGAAAGAAAAACATCCAGAAATAGTATACAGATGTCCTCTTTATGTACCTAATAAACCCTCAACAATAAAGCGTTTATTACATTTGTCCAGTTTTGCATTCAGTTCATTTTTTCCTCTTGTAATGCAGGCGCGTTGGAAACCTGATTATATTATTTGCGTTGTACCCACGTTATTTTATGTGCCAGGGGCTCTGCTATTAAGAAAACTAACTCGTGCCAAGGTAATCATTCACATACAGGATTTCGAGGTCGACGCTATGCTCGGCTTGGGTATGGCTAAAAAAGGTGTGTTTGCTACATTTGCCAAAAAGTTTGAAAAATGGTGTCTAACGTCTGCAGATAAAGTGTCCTCTATTTCTAAAACAATGTTGTTGAATGCTTCTGGTAAAGGTGTGCCACAAAGTAATCTGATATTTTTCCCTAACTGGTCTGAACTAGAAAGATTCAAAAATGTCAAAAGTGAGCAGTCAGTCAAGCTTAAAGAAGAATTTGGAATAGCTGAGGAACAAAAAGTTATTCTTTACTCAGGCAATATAGGTGAAAAGCAGGGGCTTGAAATCGTTATCAGTGCTGCACAGAAAATGACAGCGAATAATTATGTTTTCTTATTTGTTGGCCAGGGTGGGGGTAAGGAAAAATTAGAAAGAATGAGCGCTGAACTGGATTTGAAAAATGTTCTTTTTAAACCTTTACAACCTTATGAGCTATTACCAGCACTATTAAATATTGCCGATTGTCATCTCGTCGTTCAAAAGAAAGGCGCTGCTGATGCGGTTCTGCCTTCTAAGCTTACGAATATCCTCGCTATTGGTGGAAATTCTGTTATAACTGCAGAGGAAAGTACTGAGCTTGGTCAGTTATGCAAAAATAATCCTGGTATCGCACAATGTGTTGAGCCTGAATCTGTTGATGCTCTCATTTCTGGTATTGAAAAATGTTTGCTAATGCCTCGTCACAACGATGTAGCGGTCAAATATGCAAATGCCTCACTTGATATGAATAATGTTCTTTCAAAATTCATAACAGATATGCAAAATTAGAACTAGTATTTTCAAAGGAATTATTATTTAAGTTGCTTCTGGTGGAATGGACTCCGCTATTCTTTATTGTTAATTTTTTATTACACTTATGCTTTTTTACTGGAGTGTGCTTTATGGAAATCACTGGCATTCATTAAAATCAATGTTATTTGTGCCTTTGTTTTCATTTTGCTTATTCTCTAACTGCTATTATATTGGTGTAAGAGGTAGAGATTAATTGTGTAATAAACCTTTAATCTTGTAAACTTCAGGATTTCTATTGCAAATTATTATTTCATAAGGTTCAATATTTTAAGGAAATCTTCATGGCAACCTTGTATCATCGGACTCGCTCGAATGCGAATGCTTCTTTGATCTCAATGGCTCAACGCTTTTCCGATGTGGTCATAATCTTTTTGGGATTATATTTGGTATGTATTATCAATTCAGTCTCATTTGAATACCAACATGCTCTCATGTTTTTACTATCTTTGGTTATTTTCCAGATGATAGGTGGTATCACTGATTTTTATCGTTCCTGGCGCGGCGTTGCTTTTTCCACTGAGTATATTTTAATTTTTAAAAACTGGACTCTTAGTTTATTAATTGCTTTAGGACTTTTATCTTTAGACTCATCAATTGATACGCGGTTTTTCTTTTTTATTGAATGGTACTTGTTAGTTGATGTTGGTTTATTTATCTGCCGCTCAGTTATCAGATTGATCTCGGGATTGCTCAGGAAATTTGGTTATAATACCAGAAGAGTTGCTGTTGTCGGTTCATTGCCTGCGGGCATTAACTTGTTGAAAAGTTTTATTGAACAGCCATGGCTAGGTTTCGTTGTTAAAGGTATTTATGATAATATAAAATTGGATAGTGTCGAATACGACAACGTACCTTATGCTGGGAATATAGATAAGCTTATTCAGGAAGCCCGTGAGGGGGAAATTGATCGTATTTATATTGCGATGAGTATGCATGATGAGTCCAAAATAAAGGATGTAGTTAGACAATTAACCGATACTACTTGTTCCGTATTATTAATTCCTGACATTTTTACTTTTAACATTCTTCAGTCTCGCACAGAGGAAATAAATGGTGTACCGGTTGTTCCTTTATTCGATTCACCATTAAATGGCATCAACATGGTGTTTAAACGGTTGGAGGATATAATTGTATCATCTTTAATTCTTATACTGATATCGCCAATTCTTCTGGTTATTGCTGCAGCTGTTAAAACTACGTCGAAAGGGCCGGTTATTTTTCGCCAGGTACGTTATGGAATGGACGGAAAACCTATAAAAGTCTGGAAATTTCGCTCGATGACTGTGATGGAAAACGACGACAAAGTTATTCAGGCTACAAAAAATGATATCCGCGTAACTAAAGTCGGCAAGTTCTTACGCAGTACTTCCTTAGACGAACTACCGCAGTTCTTTAATGTACTTTTTGGTCAGATGTCCGTTGTAGGACCTCGGCCACATGCAGTTTCACATAACGAGCAATATCGTTCATTAATTCAGGGATATATGCTTCGTCATAAGGTTAAGCCAGGTATCACGGGCTTAGCACAAATTAATGGTTGGCGTGGTGAAACTGATACTTTGGAAAAAATGGAAAAACGAATCGAATATGATTTGTTATATATAAGAGGATGGAGCATTTGGTTAGATCTAAAAATAATATTCCTTACTGTCTTTAAAGGGTTTATTAACAAATCTGCTTATTAATCAGATGCTGCTTAAGACAAACTTTGTGCATTTATAGTCCAAAATTAATATGTTGTGCTAGTCTACAAATTTTCACTATGAGCTCTTTGTACTTTGGGCTAACATTATCATCACATTTAAGCTGCGAACGTGTCGCAGTGACCACACCAGACAGGAGTATGTAATGTCCAAGCAACAGATCGGGGTTGTCGGTATGGCTGTGATGGGGCGTAACCTTGCGCTGAACATCGAAAGCCGTGGTTATACCGTCTCCGTTTTCAACCGCTCCCGTGAAAAGACCGAAGAAGTGATTGCCGAAAACCCAGGCAAGAAACTGGTCCCTTACTACACAGTACAAGAGTTTGTTGAATCCCTTGAAACACCACGTCGTATCCTGTTGATGGTGAAGGCTGGGGCTGGCACCGACAGCGCCATCGATTCCCTGAAGCCTTACCTCGATAAAGGCGACATCATCATTGATGGTGGTAACACCTTCTTCCAGGACACCATCCGTCGTAACCGTGAGCTGTCTGCCGAAGGTTTTAACTTTATCGGTACCGGTGTTTCTGGTGGTGAAGAGGGTGCTCTGAAAGGGCCTTCCATCATGCCTGGTGGGCAGAAAGAAGCCTATGAGTTAGTTGCTCCGATTCTGAAGCAGATTGCTGCGGTTGCTGAAGACGGTGAGCCATGTGTGACCTATATCGGTGCTGACGGTGCTGGCCATTATGTGAAGATGGTTCATAACGGCATTGAGTATGGCGACATGCAGCTAATTGCTGAAGCTTATGCGCTTTTGAAAGGCGGTCTGGCTCTTTCAAACGAAGAGCTGGCGCAAACCTTCACCGAATGGAACGAAGGTGAGCTGAGCAGCTACCTGATCGACATTACCAAAGATATCTTCACCAAGAAGGATGAAGAAGGTAAGTACCTCGTTGATGTTATTCTTGATGAAGCTGCAAACAAAGGTACCGGAAAGTGGACCAGTCAGAGCTCACTGGATCTCGGCGAGCCTCTGTCTCTGATCACTGAGTCCGTCTTTGCCCGCTATATCTCTTCGCTTAAAGACCAGCGTGTAGCCGCTTCGAAAGTGCTGAGCGGTCCGCAGGCTCAGCCGGCCGGTGATAAAGCGGAATTTATCGAAAAAGTGCGTCGCGCGTTGTACCTCGGTAAAATCGTCTCCTATGCTCAGGGCTTCTCCCAGCTACGAGCTGCTTCTGATGAATACAACTGGGATCTGAACTACGGCGAGATCGCTAAGATTTTCCGCGCTGGCTGCATAATTCGTGCGCAGTTCCTGCAGAAAATCACCGATGCTTATGCGCAAAAGGCTGGCATTGCTAACCTCCTGCTGGCGCCGTACTTCAAACAGATCGCTGATGACTATCAGCAGGCGCTGCGTGATGTCGTGGCGTATGCCGTACAGAATGGTATTCCGGTACCGACGTTCTCTGCGGCAATTGCCTACTATGACAGCTACCGTTCCGCAGTTCTGCCCGCTAACCTGATTCAGGCTCAGCGTGATTACTTTGGCGCGCACACTTATAAGCGTACCGATAAAGAAGGCGTTTTCCACACTGAGTGGTTAGAATAAATATAATTGATTGCAATAAATAAAAGCCCATTTGTTTTTGGGCTTTTATTTTATATATTTTAAAATTCATTTGATGAGCGTGTTTTATTTCCACTGATTTTTTAACGAGGGCTTGGTTACATAACTATTAATGCTGAAATAATTTCTAAAGTCATTTCGAGGTAAAAGATTGAGGGGCAGCTATGAATAGGCGTTTATTATTTAAGCAAGTTTTGGCTTTTTTGTTTGTTAGTCCCCTAACAAGAGCTAAGGTCAGTCTACAGGATTATAAAAGTAATTTATTTGAATTAATACCTTCATTATTCTCATTGAATAATGAAATGAATTCATCACTAAGATATAAAATCTCTTTTATTGTCGATGCCAATGATGATAGCAAGAATGTATATTTTAAGAACGAGAATGGTACTTTTAATATACTAAAGGAAGATGTTTATTTCGATAAAGGTTTATTTTATTCTACAAATGGGCAGGTGTTGAGCATTTACGTTCGACCAAATACACCCGCCAGAATTTATAATAGAGAAGATAGAAGCCATAAATTCGTATCGGATGTTTATTTAGGGAAGATTGATACTTCAACTTCAACTTCAACTTCAACTTCCTCTGTTGATGAAAAGGTCGGGAGCACAGGTAAATTTCATAAATTTATAACTCCTGAATATTTCGGTGCGGCTGGTGATGGTATAACAGATGATACAGTTTGCATCAATGAGGCAATAGCTAGCGGCTATTCTGTTTTTTATTCAGCACGATATTTAATTAGCTCTTCAATTTCCCCAGTAAATAATCAAAAGTTTGTTGGTGTTAATAATGCTGAGTTAATTCTATTGAAGCCAAAAACTTCGCTCATCAAAACCAAGGGTGTTTCTGATGTTGTCATTAAAGGTCTCGTTTTAACTACACATCCTACATTAAGCAAACCTTATAATGGTTCATGTATAGAAATTGAGGGCGCTAAAGGATGGTATATTGGCAATAACGTGTTCTCCAATTATGGCGCCTCTGCAATATTTTGCCGCAACTCGAGTGAAATGTTTATATATAACAATATGTTCGCTGGATCCAAAGGAGCTGCTGGTGATGTTACATTGTGGGGAAGTACTTGTCAGAGCAAGATTAAAAATAACACTATGCTATCAGGTTCAGACTCTGCAATAATTATTCAAACCATTGTCGATGGTGATTTTTGCAGTGATAACCTTATTCAAGATAATAATATTTCGAATTGTACTCGATATGGTATTGTTGTTTATAATAATCTTTCATCTAAAAAAAGTATTCTTCGCAATACAAAAGTAATTGGTAATAAAATATATAATATTCTTGGCCAAGTTAAAAACCCTTCTGTTCATAATACTAAAACTTATGGTGCAGGGATCTATGTTCTAAGTGCTGAAAATATAACTATCCAGTATAACGAGGTTTCTAAATGTAATCTTTTAACTAACTCATCAACTTTAGCTCCGGGTTGCATAGGGCTCAATGCCACATCAAATGCGATTGTTAGTGATAACATTATATCCGATGGGGCTTATTATGGTATTTTTATAGGTGATGCGCTTCAACAAGGAAAAGGAAGTAATGCAAACTCTCCTGATTTTATACCTGATGGAATTGTCTATGTTCAACGCAATAGAATAATAAATTGTAAGCGTGATGGGATATTTATTATTAATAAACACTCCGTCATTATTAACGATAATATGGTTGAAGGTAATCAGGGTTGTGGAATTTCAACATCTGTAAGTAATAATGAATTTTATCATTCTATGAAAAATATAACAATAGCTAATAATTCATCGTGTAAGAACAAGCTTGATGGCATAAATCTTAGCGATGCTTATTGTGCTCGTATTTCTGGTGGGACTTATTCTAATAATGATCGGTGCGGCATTAATCTAACTTCTTTTGGTACTGAGGTTTCCTTATTGCAATGTCAAGACAATAAGATAGGTATTTCAATATCTGATAAAGGAATGAAATGTCGTATTGAAGATTGTAATTTAACGTCTAATGATGTTGGAGTGCTGTCTGTAGTTCCTTATGATGAGCGTGGTTGTGCATTTTCTAAAAATAAACTGTCACGTAAGATTAATGCCTCCTCTTAGAATGAATGTTTTTTACTGCTAATTGTTGAAGTTTTTATTTGTTTTACTTTAGTCTTTCAATTTTTCTATTTTGAGCATAAATTAAAAAGTATTTCTTATTTGCTAAAATTTAATTGTTGAACTGATAAAATTATTTTCTATATTCTAGACGATGTAGTAATAGCCCTTTTTGTGATGGTGAATGAACATAGATAATGCAATCTTCATCAGATTAGTGTATTGACAATAAAATTTAATTTTTGTTGTGGTTTATATGCTTTTTCATAATTAATATACAAAGGAATTCATTATGTTACTTCCTGTAATTATGGCTGGTGGTACCGGCAGTCGTCTCTGGCCGATGTCTCGCGAGCTTTACCCGAAACAGTTCCTCCGGCTGTACGGGCAGAACTCCATGCTGCAGGAAACCATCACCCGACTCTCGGGCCTTGAAATCCATGAACCGATGGTCATCTGTAACGAAGAGCACCGCTTCCTGGTGGCCGAACAGCTGCGCCAGCTCAACAAGCTGTCCAGCAACATTATTCTTGAGCCGGTCGGGCGCAACACCGCCCCGGCCATCGCCCTGGCGGCCCTCCAGGCCACCCGCCACGGCGACGACCCGCTGATGCTGGTCCTCGCCGCCGACCATATCATCAATAACCAGCCGGTCTTCCACGACGCCATCCGCGTCGCCGAGCAGTATGCCGATGAAGGCCATCTGGTCACCTTCGGTATCGTGCCGAACGCCCCGGAAACCGGCTACGGCTACATCCAGCGCGGCGTGGCCCTCACCGACAGCGCCCACACCCCGTACCAGGTGGCCCGCTTCGTGGAGAAGCCGGACCGCGAGCGCGCCGAGGCCTACCTCGCCTCCGGGGAGTACTACTGGAACAGCGGCATGTTTATGTTCCGCGCCAAAAAATACCTCTCCGAGCTGGCCAAATTCCGCCCGGATATCCTCGAAGCCTGCCAGGCCGCGGTCAATGCCGCCGACAACGGCAGCGACTTCATCAGCATTCCGCATGACATTTTCTGCGAGTGCCCGGACGAGTCCGTGGACTACGCGGTGATGGAGAAAACCGCCGACGCGGTGGTGGTCGGTCTCGATGCCGACTGGAGCGACGTCGGCTCCTGGTCCGCCCTGTGGGAGGTCAGCCCGAAAGACGAGCAGGGTAACGTCCTCAGCGGTGACGCGTGGGTGCATAACAGCGAAAACTGCTACATCAACAGCGACGAGAAGCTGGTGGCGGCCATTGGCGTGGAGAACCTGGTGATTGTCAGCACCAAGGACGCCGTGCTGGTGATGAACCGCGAGCGTTCCCAGGACGTGAAGAAGGCGGTCGAGTTCCTCAAGCAGAACCAGCGCAGCGAGTACAAGCGCCACCGCGAGATTTACCGTCCCTGGGGCCGCTGCGACGTGGTGGTCCAGACCCCGCGCTTCAACGTCAACCGCATCACCGTGAAACCGGGCGGCGCCTTCTCGATGCAGATGCACCACCACCGCGCCGAGCACTGGGTCATTCTCGCCGGCACCGGCCAGGTGACGGTCAACGGCAAGCAGTTCCTGCTGACCGAGAACCAGTCCACCTTTATTCCGATTGGCGCCGAGCACAGCCTGGAAAACCCGGGCCGTATTCCGCTGGAAGTGCTGGAGATCCAGTCGGGGTCGTACCTCGGCGAGGACGACATTATTCGTATTAAAGACCAGTATGGTCGTTGCTAATTTTTTCGGGACAAAACGCAGAATGACACAGTTAACATGCTTTAAGGCTTATGACATCCGTGGTGAACTGGGCGAGGAACTGAACGAGGACATCGCCTACCGTATCGGCCGCGCCTACGGCGAATTTCTGAAACCCGGGAAGATAGTGGTGGGGGGCGATGTGCGCCTCACCAGCGAGTCGCTGAAGCTGGCGCTGGCCCGCGGGCTGATGGACGCCGGCACCGACGTGCTGGATATCGGCCTGAGCGGCACGGAAGAGATTTACTTCGCCACTTTCCACCTCGGGGTGGACGGCGGTATCGAGGTGACGGCGAGCCATAACCCGATGAACTACAACGGCATGAAGCTGGTGCGCGAGAACGCGAAGCCCATCAGCGGCGACACCGGCCTGCGGGATATCCAGCGCCTGGCGGAGGAGAACCAGTTCCCGCCGGTGGACCCGGCGCGTCGCGGGACCCTGCGCCAGATATCGGTGCTGAAGGAGTACGTTGACCACCTGATGGGCTACGTGGACCTGGCGAACTTCACCCGTCCGCTGAAGCTGGTGGTGAACTCCGGCAACGGGGCGGCGGGGCACGTGATTGATGAGGTGGAGAAACGCTTCGCGGCGGCCGGGGCGCCGGTGACCTTTATCAAGGTGCATCACCAGCCGGACGGCCATTTCCCGAACGGTATCCCGAACCCGCTGCTGCCGGAGTGCCGTCAGGACACCGCCGATGCGGTGCGTGCGCATCAGGCGGACATGGGTATCGCCTTTGACGGCGACTTCGACCGCTGCTTCCTGTTCGATGACGAGGCGTCGTTTATCGAGGGGTACTACATTGTCGGCCTGCTGGCGGAAGCGTTCCTGCAGAAGCAGCCGGGGGCGAAAATCATTCACGACCCGCGTCTGACGTGGAACACGGTGGACATCGTGACCCGCAGCGGCGGCCAGCCGGTGATGTCGAAGACGGGGCATGCGTTCATCAAGGAGCGGATGCGCCAGGAAGACGCCATCTACGGCGGGGAGATGAGCGCGCACCATTACTTCCGCGACTTCGCCTACTGCGACAGCGGGATGATCCCGTGGCTGCTGGTGGCGGAGCTGCTGTGCCTGAAGAACAGTTCGCTGAAATCGCTGGTGGCGGACCGCCAGGCGGCGTTCCCGGCGTCGGGGGAGATCAACCGCAAGCTGGGAAATGCGGCGGAGGCGATAGCGCGCATCCGGGCACAGTATGAGCCGGCGGCCGCACACATCGACACAACGGACGGTATCAGTATTGAATACCCTGAGTGGCGCTTTAACCTGCGCACGTCCAATACCGAGCCGGTGGTGCGTCTGAACGTTGAGTCCAGAGCGGATACTGCGTTAATGAATGCAAAAACCGAAGAGATTTTAGCTCTTCTCAAGTAATGCATTATCCATAATGGAAGCCATAGGGTCAGATTTTAATCGTATTATTGACCTTATGGCTTATTCTTGACATCCCACTGGTCAAAGCGTAAAACCGCGCACAGTATTATTTAATTTCGTGGCTATCCGCCATTATCCAGTTAACTGATTAAAGTGTAATCTCATGAAAATTACTATTTCCGGTACAGGTTATGTTGGTTTATCGAACGGTGTCCTGATTGCGCAAAACCACGAAGTGGTTGCCCTGGATATCGTACAGGCCAAAGTGGATATGCTTAACCAGAAGATCTCTCCGATTGTGGATAAAGAGATTCAGGAATATCTGGCAGAAAAACCGTTAAATTTCCGTGCGACCACGGACAAGCACGACGCCTATCGTAATGCCGACTACGTGATCATTGCGACGCCGACCGATTACGATCCCAAAACCAACTACTTCAACACCTCTACAGTGGAAGCGGTTATTCGCGATGTCACAGAGATCAACCCGAACGCGGTGATGATCATTAAATCGACCATCCCGGTGGGGTTCACCCGTGACATCAAAGAACGTTTAGGGATTGATAATGTTATTTTCTCTCCTGAGTTCCTGCGTGAAGGCCGCGCGCTGTACGACAACCTGCACCCGTCGCGCATTGTTATCGGTGAGCGCTCTGCACGTGCCGAACGTTTCGCAGACCTGCTGAAAGAAGGCGCGATCAAGCAGGATATCCCGACCCTGTTTACCGACTCCACTGAAGCGGAAGCGATCAAACTGTTCGCGAACACCTATCTGGCGCTGCGCGTTGCCTATTTCAACGAGCTCGACAGCTATGCTGAAAGCCAGGGGCTGAACAGCAAGCAGATTATCGAAGGGGTATGCCTGGATCCGCGTATCGGCAACCACTACAACAACCCTTCCTTTGGCTATGGCGGCTACTGCCTGCCAAAAGATACCAAGCAGCTGCTGGCGAACTACGAATCGGTTCCGAACAATATCATCGCCGCTATCGTGGATGCTAACCGTACCCGTAAAGACTTTATCGCGGATTCTATTCTCGCCCGTAAGCCGAAAGTGGTGGGTGTGTATCGCCTGATCATGAAGAGTGGTTCGGACAACTTCCGTGCCTCTTCTATTCAGGGCATTATGAAGCGCATCAAGGCAAAAGGTATTCCGGTTATTATCTATGAACCGGTGATGCAGGAAGATGAGTTCTTTAACTCCCGCGTCGTGCGCGATCTGGATGCCTTCAAACAAGAGGCGGATGTGATCATCTCTAACCGTATGGCGGAAGAGCTGGCGGATGTGGCGGACAAGGTCTACACCCGAGATCTGTTTGGTAACGATTAATTCTGCCTGTCTGACACTGGCGGTTCCCTGCCGCCAGTGTTCTTCTTTATCTTCCCCGTTATATCCCTCACTCCGCGTATTTCTCACACATTCAGATTAACCTCAATAAATTGTGATGGACATTACGATCCTGCTCAAAAGCCGTTGCGGGTTGAAAACAGGTCCGATAAGTTAAACTTACCTTGTGAAGAGCTACCGTCACTGTGATGTAGATGCCGGAGATAAGCGCCGGGAGGTAAAACAAAGCCTGCAACGCAGGCTTTTGTTATTTATGCCCTATGGAAATATGATGAACAGGGCGCGATTAACACTATTTTTTCTTGCCTTAATGCCACGCCAAAACGCAGAATGAACGCTCATTCTGTAATATCATTTTTTTATCTCTTAATGTTATCTTAATCTAATTGCAATACGGAGCGGTCCTTACCACTTGCGTTTATTAAACGTCAGTTTCGTTTTCTTTCTGTCTTTTAAATAAGAAATCAAGAAATAAACGGAAACAGCAAGTAGTATGGCAGCCACCACTAAGAAAAATAGGTTTTCCATAATATCTACCACAGAGCGTATGTTGATTGAATTATTAGTTTGATAAGCAATGCACCAGTTTTGTTCTGTTGCATGGCTTGCTCTAACATATCCTGGATTTAGGAAAATTCCTACAGAGAGTAATGTTTTTGCTCAATCAGCATATAATGCTGTTTCCACTCACCAAATTGGGATGGATGACAGAAAAGTTTGAGTGCCTGGCGCGCGGATATTTGCTTTTTTGAAAAAGGCTGGATGAAACTGGTTTCAGGCGTGCGAGAAAAAAGGCAAAAAATCTGTCTATAGCACAAAATATTATATATAAAACAATGAATGTGCATTCCGTCGACATATAGTCAGGATAACGGAGGTTCCATAGAAGAGGTTGCCGCAACCTGACGATTGCGGCAGGGCAGGGGATTAGATCTGATAGTAATCCTTATACCACTCGACAAAGTTCTTCACGCCTTCCTTCACTGACGTCTGCGGCTTGAAACCCACCAGGTCATATAGCGGTTGGGTGTCTGCGCTGGTGTCCAGCACATCGCCCGGCTGGATCGGCATCATATTCTTCTTCGCTTCCATCCCCAGCGCCTCTTCCAGGGCGGTGATGTAGTCCATCAGTTCCACCGGCGAGCTGTTGCCAATGTTATAGACCCGATATGGCGCGGAACTGGTGGCCGGGGAACCGCTCTCAACGGTCCAGTCGGCATTAGCCTGCGGGATCACATCCTGAACGCGCACCACCGCCTCGACGATGTCGTCGATATAGGTAAAGTCGCGCTTCATTTTGCCGTAGTTGTAGACGTCAATACTTTTTCCTTCCAGCATCGCTTTCGTGAACTTGAACAGCGCCATATCCGGGCGGCCCCAGGGGCCATAGACCGTAAAGAAGCGCAGCCCGGTGGTCGGGATGCTGTACAGATGGGAATAGGTATGCGCCATCAGCTCATTGGCTTTCTTGGTAGCGGCATACAGGGAGACCGGATGATCGACGGAATCTTCGGTGGAGAACGGCATTTTACGGTTGAGGCCGTAAACCGAGCTGGAGGAGGCGTACACCAGGTGTTTCACTTTGGTATGGCGGCAGCCTTCCAGAATGTTCAGATAACCCATCAGGTTAGCGTCCGCATAGGCATACGGATTTTCCAGCGAGTAACGCACACCGGCCTGAGCCGCCAGGTGGATCACTCGATCAAATTGCTCTACGGCGAACAGCTTTGCCATACCTTCCCGGTCGGCCAGATCCAGCTGCTGGAAATGGAATGCCGGAGATGCCAGGCGATCCAGACGGGCCTGCTTCAGGCTGACGTCATAATAGTCGTTCATGTTGTCGATCCCGACAACATCATGCCCTTCATTCAGCAGGCGCTGCGCGATATGAAAGCCGATAAAACCTGCGGCACCAGTGACCAAAAACTTCATATTTTTCCTCCGGGGTGTGGATATCCCGTTCTACATAAGTGCCGATTTTACACTGGCTTGCGGTTGGGATCACTTGCTTTGCCGCGTCATCTCCGCCAGACGTGAGGTGAAGGACGTTTTTTCTGGCAAAATAACCGTGGCAAAAGGTGATAAATAACAACGTTTCTTATTTGACTGTTAGCATCCGAATAATAACCTTGTGACTTGTCAGCGGTTTAGCGATTTGTGGCTAAACACAAAGGCAACAAATACCCATTGAGCCCGGCATAAGTTTGTTTAAAGTTATATTTTTTGTGCCCGGTTTATTTATCAAACGGGCTAAAAGCGCGCAATGATGGCTTTCTTTTCTTCATGGATATCAACAAATTGCTCTTTTTTTGCTTGTTTAATGAATGTTTATGATGTGTGTCATTTGAGTAATCCATTAATCAGTAGGCTTTTTTATTTTTATTCCCGCCGACCAGCGCTATAATCTGCGCACGATTTTCTTTGTGGAATGTGCAGTGTAGAGGCATGAGTCGTTTATCCCACCTATCGGAACATAGCGCCGTTGTTGTGTGCGCAGGGCCATCAAGCCTGAATGCGCGTGGTCTCCCTGGCGGCGAAGGCGATGTCTCTTCTTATCTTTCCCCACGTCGTAAACGCTCCTTTCTGACGGTTGCCAGCATCGGCTGGGCGCCCGTTGCGCTTTTTTCGGTGGCGGTAAGGGCATGTGTTTTGCCCTGCGTAAATGAGAAAGTCCTGATGGTTAACCCGGCGGCAAATGCGGAAAGTGTGGTGCGTTTGGCGGCCAGGTGAGGGAAGATGCATGTTAAAAGCAGAGATATGCCTGAAGGTATATCTCTGCTTTTAGGTTTTCAGGACACGCGTTCCGCCAGGCTGTCATTGTAGCCGCTGACTGAACGATCTGCCGACAGCCTGAAGCGAAAGAGGGTGGCGCTTAGCCTGGAGCACGGGAGCAGTACGCATTTTGGTTGCGACAGCCAATGGCGGTAGCGTGCCTCAAAAAGGCCACGCCACCTGACGGTCGATTGATTGATAGTAAAATAAAGCAATTATTTATTTAAGGATTTCATTATGTTACTTCCTGTAATTATGGCTGGTGGTACCGGCAGTCGTCTCTGGCCGATGTCTCGCGAGCTTTACCCGAAACAGTTCCTCCGGCTGTACGGGCAGAACTCCATGCTGCAGGAAACCATCACCCGACTCTCGGGCCTTGAAATCCATGAACCGATGGTCATCTGTAACGAAGAGCACCGCTTCCTGGTGGCCGAACAGCTGCGCCAGCTCAACAAGCTGTCGAACAACATTATTCTTGAGCCGGTCGGGCGCAACACCGCCCCGGCCATCGCCCTGGCGGCTCTTCAGGCCACCCGTCACGGCGACGACCCGCTGATGCTGGTCCTCGCCGCCGACCATATCATCAATAACCAGCCGGTCTTCCACGACGCCATCCGCGTCGCCGAGCAGTATGCCGATGAAGGCCATCTGGTCACCTTCGGTATCGTGCCGAACGCCCCGGAAACCGGCTACGGCTACATCCAGCGCGGCGTGGCCCTCACCGACAGCGCCCACACCCCGTACCAGGTGGCCCGCTTCGTGGAGAAGCCGGACCGCGAGCGCGCCGAGGCCTACCTCGCCTCCGGGGAGTACTACTGGAACAGCGGCATGTTTATGTTCCGCGCCAAAAAATACCTCTCCGAGCTGGCCAAATTCCGCCCGGATATCCTCGAAGCCTGCCAGGCCGCGGTCAATGCCGCCGACAACGGCAGCGACTTCATCAGCATTCCGCATGACATTTTCTGCGAGTGCCCGGACGAGTCCGTGGACTACGCGGTGATGGAGAAAACCGCCGACGCGGTGGTGGTCGGTCTCGATGCCGACTGGAGCGACGTTGGCTCCTGGTCCGCCCTGTGGGAGGTCAGCCCGAAAGACGAGCAGGGCAATGTCCTCAGCGGTGACGCGTGGGTGCACAACAGCGAAAACTGCTACATCAACAGCGACGAGAAGCTGGTGGCGGCCATCGGCGTGGAGAACCTGGTGATTGTCAGCACCAAGGACGCCGTGCTGGTGATGAACCGTGAGCGTTCCCAGGACGTGAAGAAGGCGGTCGAGTTCCTCAAGCAGAACCAGCGCAGCGAGTACAAGCGCCACCGCGAGATTTACCGTCCCTGGGGCCGCTGCGACGTGGTGGTCCAGACCCCGCGCTTCAACGTCAACCGCATCACCGTGAAACCGGGCGGCGCCTTCTCGATGCAGATGCACCACCACCGCGCCGAGCACTGGGTCATTCTCGCCGGCACCGGCCAGGTGACGGTCAACGGCAAGCAGTTCCTGCTGACCGAGAACCAGTCCACCTTTATTCCGATTGGCGCCGAGCACAGCCTGGAAAACCCGGGCCGTATTCCGCTGGAAGTGCTGGAGATCCAGTCGGGGTCGTACCTCGGCGAGGACGACATTATTCGTATTAAAGACCAGTATGGTCGTTGCTAATTTTTTCGGGACAAAACGCAGAATGACACAGTTAACATGCTTTAAGGCTTATGACATCCGTGGTGAACTGGGCGAGGAACTGAACGAGGACATCGCCTACCGTATCGGCCGCGCCTACGGCGAATTTCTGAAACCCGGGAAGATAGTGGTGGGGGGCGATGTGCGCCTCACCAGCGAGTCGCTGAAGCTGGCGCTGGCCCGCGGGCTGATGGACGCCGGCACCGACGTGCTGGATATCGGCCTGAGCGGCACCGAAGAGATTTACTTTGCCACCTTCCACCTCGGGGTGGACGGCGGCATCGAGGTGACGGCGAGCCATAACCCGATGAACTACAACGGCATGAAGCTGGTGCGCGAGAACGCGAAGCCCATCAGCGGCGACACCGGCCTGCGGGATATCCAGCGCCTGGCGGAGGAGAACCAGTTCCCGCCGGTGGACCCGGCGCGTCGCGGAACCCTGCGCCAGATATCGGTGCTGAAGGAGTACGTCGACCACCTGATGGGCTACGTGGACCTGGCGAACTTCACCCGTCCGCTGAAGCTGGTGGTGAACTCCGGCAACGGGGCGGCGGGGCATGTGATTGATGAGGTGGAGAAACGCTTTGCGGCGGCCGGGGCGCCGGTGACCTTTATCAAGGTGCATCACCAGCCGGACGGCCATTTCCCGAACGGTATCCCGAACCCGCTGCTGCCGGAGTGCCGCCAGGACACCGCCGACGCGGTGCGTGCGCATCAGGCGGACATGGGTATCGCCTTTGACGGCGACTTCGACCGCTGCTTCCTGTTCGATGACGAGGCGTCGTTTATCGAGGGGTACTACATTGTCGGCCTGCTGGCGGAAGCGTTCCTGCAGAAGCAGCCGGGGGCGAAAATCATTCACGACCCGCGTCTGACGTGGAACACGGTGGACATCGTGACCCGCAGCGGCGGCCAGCCGGTGATGTCGAAGACGGGGCATGCGTTCATCAAGGAGCGGATGCGCCAGGAAGACGCCATCTACGGCGGGGAGATGAGTGCGCACCATTACTTCCGCGACTTCGCCTACTGCGACAGCGGGATGATCCCGTGGCTGCTGGTGGCGGAGCTGCTGTGCCTGAAGAACAGCTCGCTGAAATCGCTGGTGGCGGACCGCCAGGCGGCGTTCCCGGCGTCGGGGGAGATCAACCGCAAGCTGGGGAATGCGGCGGAGGCGATAGCGCGCATCCGGGCGCAGTATGAGCCGGCGGCCGCACACATCGACACAACGGACGGTATCAGTATTGAATACCCTGAGTGGCGCTTTAACCTGCGCACGTCCAATACCGAGCCGGTGGTGCGTCTGAACGTTGAGTCCAGAGCGGATACGGCGTTAATGAATGAGAAAACCGCCGAGCTGCTCAACCTGTTAAAAGAGGAATCGCTTTGAGTCCTATGTTTTCAGCGATCTATCGCTACCGTGGCTTTATTATTGACAGCGTTAAACGGGACTTTCAGTCCCGTTACCAGACCAGTTTTTTAGGCGCGGCATGGCTGATCTTACAGCCGATCGCCATGATTTCCGTCTATACATTAATTTTTTCAGAGTTAATGCGTGCCCGCCTGGCGGGCATGGATGGTCCTTTTGCCTACAGTATCTACCTCTGTTCCGGGGTATTAACCTGGGGGTTGTTTACGGAAACGCTCGGCAATCTGGTCAACGTTTTTCTGACCAATGCCAATATCCTCAAGAAACTGAGCTTTCCGCGGATCTGTTTACCGATCATTGTCACCGCCTCGGCGTTCATTAACTTCCTGATCATTTTTGGTCTGTTTGTACTGTTTCTGATCGTCACGGGCAATTTCCCGGGCATGATTTTCTTTGAAATCATTCCGGTGCTGATCGTCCAGATGCTGTTTACTCTTGGCCTGGGGATTATCCTCGGGGTGCTGAACGTTTTTGTCCGCGACGTCGGGCAGTTCGTCAATATCCTGCTGCAGTTTTGGTTCTGGTTTACGCCGATTGTTTACGTATCCAAAACGCTGCCGGAATGGGTATCAGGTCTGCTGGCGTATAACCCGATGGCGACCATTATCGGTTCCTACCAGAACGTGATGCTCTATCACCAGAGCCCTAACTGGATGGCGCTGCTTCCGGTCACAGTGGTGTCGGTCATTCTGTTTTTATTTGCCTGGCGTTTATTTAAAAAACATGCCGCTGATATTGTGGACGAGATTTAATCATGAGTATCAAAGTTCAGCACGTCGGCAAGGCGTATAAATATTATCCATCTAAATGGAACCGGGTCATTGAGAAACTACTGCCGGGCGATAAACCGCGGCACAGCAAGAAATGGGTATTGAAAGATATCAATTTCAGCATTGAACCCGGTGAAGCGGTCGGCATTGTTGGGGTGAACGGCGCAGGTAAAAGTACGTTACTGAAGCTGCTGACTGGCACCACTCAGCCCACCAAAGGCAGCATTGAAATCCAGGGGCGCGTCGCCGCGCTGCTGGAGCTGGGCATGGGCTTCCATCCTGACTTTACCGGCCGGCAGAACGTGTATATGTCCGGGCTGATGATGGGCCTGGGCCGGGAAGAGATCGAGCGCTTAATGCCGGAGATCGAAGCCTTCGCCGATATTGGCGACTACATTGAAGAACCCGTGCGCATCTATTCCAGCGGCATGCAAATGCGCCTGGCGTTCGCTGTCGCCACGGCCTCCCGGCCGGATATTCTGATCGTCGATGAAGCGCTCTCCGTGGGTGACTCCCGTTTTCAGGCGAAATGCTATGCTCGCATCGCGGACTTCAAAAAGCAGGGGACCACGCTGCTGCTGGTTTCCCACAGCGCCGGGGATATCGTCAAGCACTGCGACCGCGCCATTTTCCTCAAAAATGGTGACATCTGCATGGACGGCACCGCCCGCGACGTGACCAACCGTTACCTGGATGAGCTGTTTGGCAAACCGGATAAAGACAGCGCGACAAAAAGCGCAACGGCTATCTCGTCAGCCAGTGGCGAAAGCCAGATGTCTCTCGATGAGATTGAAGATGTGTACCACACGCGCCCAGGCTACCGTCCGGAAGAATATCGCTGGGGGCAGGGTGGCGCGAAAATCATCGATTATCATATCCAGAGCGCCGGGGTTGATTTTCCTCCCTCACTGACGGGCAATCAGCAGACCGATTTTCTGATGAAGGTCGTGTTTGAATACGATTTTGATTGCGTGGTGCCAGGCATCCTGATTAAGACCCTCGATGGCTTATTCCTCTACGGAACCAACTCTTTCCTCGCCTCTGAAGGGCGGGAAAATATTTCGGTTTCCCGCGGCGATGTTCGGGTCTTTAAATTTAGCCTTCCGGTTGATTTAAACAGTGGCGATTACCTGCTGTCATTTGGTATCTCTGCCGGCAACCCACAGACGGATATGACGCCGCTGGACAGACGTTACGACTCCATTATTTTACATGTGACCAAGAGCATGGATTTCTGGGGTGTCATCGATCTTAAGTCGTCCTTTACTAGCTACCAATGACGTTGAGAAAAACGATTCCATGACTAAAGACTTAAACACGCTGGTTAGCGAATTACCTGAGATTTATCAAACTATTTTTGGCCATCCCGAATGGGATGGCGACGCCGCTCGTGATTGTAATCAACGCCTCGATTTGATTACCGAACAGTACGATAACTTATCCCGTGCGCTGGGGCGCCCGCTTAACGTTCTCGATCTGGGCTGCGCGCAGGGCTTTTTTAGCCTGAGTCTGGCAAGCAAAGGCGCGACTATCGTTGGTATCGATTTCCAGCAGGAAAATATTAACGTGTGCCGCGCGCTGGCCGAAGAGAACCCCGATTTTGCCGCCGAGTTCCGGGTAGGCAGAATTGAAGAGGTGATCGCCGCGCTGGAAGAGGGCGAGTTTGATCTGGCCATTGGCTTAAGCGTGTTTCACCATATTGTTCACCTTCATGGTATCGATGAAGTTAAACGTCTGCTCTCGCGCCTGGCCGATGTCACCCAGGCGGTGATCCTTGAGCTGGCGGTGAAAGAAGAACCGCTTTACTGGGGCGTTTCTCAGCCGGACGACCCGCGCGAACTGATTGAGCAGTGCGCGTTTTATCGCCTGATCGGTGAGTTTGACACCCATTTATCCCCCGTACCGCGCCCGATGTACCTGGTCAGCAACCACCGGGTGCTGATCAACGATTTTAATCAGCCGTTCCAGCACTGGCAGAATCAGCCCTATGCCGGGGCCGGCCTCGCGCATAAGCGCAGCCGTCGCTACTTCTTTGGCGAAGATTATGTATGCAAGTTTTTCTATTACGACATGCCCCACGGCATCCTGACGGCGGAAGAGAGCCAGCGTAATAAACATGAACTGCATAATGAAATAAAGTTCCTGGCGCAACCGCCAGCGGGCTTTGACGCGCACGCATTACTGGCCCACGGCGAAAATGCTCAGTCTGGCTGGCTGGTGATGGAAAAACTCCCGGGTCGTTTGCTGAGCGATATGCTGGCAGCCGGGGAGGAGATCGATCGTGAAAAAATCCTCGGTAGCTTGCTTCGTTCCTTAGCGGCGCTGGAGAAACAAGGGTTCTGGCATGACGATGTACGCCCGTGGAACGTGATGGTCGATGCCCGACAGCATGCCCGCTTAATCGACTTCGGCTCTATCGTTACCACGCCGCAGGACTGCAGCTGGCCGACGAACCTTGTCCAGTCGTTCTTCGTGTTTGTGAATGAGCTGTTTGCCGAAAACAAAAGCTGGACTGGTTTCTGGCGCTCGGCGCCTGTTCATCCGTTTAATCTGCCCCAGCCGTGGTCTAACTGGCTGTATGCGGTCTGGCAGGAGCCGGTTGAACGCTGGAACTTTGCCCTGCTGTTGGCGCTGTTCGAGAAGAAAGCGAAGCTGCCTTCAGCTGAACAGCAGCGCGGGGCGACGGAACAGTGGATCATCGCTCAGGAGACGGTGCTGCTGGAGCTCCAGTCCCGGGTGCGTCATGAAAGCGCCGGCTCGGAGGCGTTGCGCGGCCAAATCCATACCCTGGAAGAGCAGATGGCTCAGCTGCAGGCCGCTCAGGATGCGTTAGTCGAGAAAGCTCAACAACCTGTGGAAGTCAGCCATGAACTCGCCTGGCTTGGTGAGAATATGGAGCAGCTGGCGGCGCTGTTGCAGTCGGCACAAGCGCACGCCCAGGCTGACGTTCAGCCCGAGTTGCCCCCTGAAACCGCTGAGCTACTGCAGCGACTGGAAGCCGCTAACCGGGAGATCCACCATTTAAGCAACGAAAACCAGCAGCTTCGCCATGAAATCGAAAAAATCCATCGCAGCCGTTCCTGGAGAATGACCAAAGGTTATCGTTATCTGGGCCTGCAGATCCATTTGCTGAGGCAGTATGGTTTCGTGCAGCGGTGTAAACATTTTATTAAGCGCGTCCTGCGGTTTGTTTTCTCGTTTATGAGAAAACATCCGCAGGTAAAACATACCGCGGTAAATGGTTTACATAAGCTGGGCCTTTATCAGCCGGCCTATCGTTTGTATCGTCGTATGAATCCACTGCCGCACAGTCAGTATCAGGCTGATGCGCAGATTTTATCGCAGACTGAACTGCAAGTGATGCATCCGGAGCTTTTACCTCCGGAGGTTTATGAAATTTATCTCAAACTAACGAAAAATAAATAAGGAGATTAACTTGCATATTTTGATTGATGTCCAGGGTTACCAGTCGGAAAGTAAATTCCGCGGTATTGGTCGCAGTACCCTGGCCATGAGCCGCGCCATTATTGAAAATGCCGGTGAGCATCGCGTCAGTATTTTGATCAATGGTATGTACCCCATTGATAATATCAATGATGTCAAAATGGCCTATCGGGACCTGCTGACGGATGAAGATATGTTCATCTTCTCAGCCGTTGCGCCAACGGCCTATTGCAACATCGAAAACCACGGTCGTAGCAAGGCAGCCCAGGCGGCCCGCGATATCGCTATCGCCAATATCGCGCCTGATATCGTCTATGTTATTAGCTTCTTCGAAGGCCATGGGGATAGTTATACCGTGTCTATTCCGGCGGATAATGTGCCCTGGAAGACGGTGTGTGTATGCCACGATCTGATCCCGTTGTTAAATAAAGAGCGTTACCTCGGCGATCCGAATTTCCGTGAGTTTTATATGAACAAGCTGGCGGAATTTGAGCGGGCAGATGCGATCTTCGCTATTTCGCAGTCGGCAGCTCAGGAAGTGATCGAATATACCTACATCGCCAGCGATCGGGTACTGAACATCTCCTCGGCGGTGGGCGAAGAGTTTGCGGTGATCGATTATTCCGCTGAGCGTATTCAGTCTTTAAAAGAGAAATACAGCCTGCCGGATGAGTTTATCCTAACGCTGGCGATGATCGAGCCGCGGAAAAACATTGAAGCGCTTATTCATGCTTACAGCATGCTGCCTGCCGAGCTGCAGCAGCGCTATCCGATGGTGCTGGCGTATAAGGTGCATCCTGAAGATCTGGAGCGTATTCTGCGTCTGGCGGAAAGCTATGGCCTGTCACGCAGCCAGCTTATCTTTACCGGCTTCCTGACCGACGACGATCTGATTGCCTTGTACAACCTTTGCAAACTGTTTGTGTTCCCGTCGCTGCATGAGGGATTCGGCCTGCCGCCGCTGGAAGCGATGCGCTGTGGGGCAGCGACCCTGGGTTCAAACATTACCAGCCTGCCGGAAGTCATTGGCTGGGAAGATGCCATGTTCAATCCGCATGATGTGCAGGACATTCGCCGGGTCATGGAAAAGGCGCTGACCGATGAGGCGTTTTATCGTGAGCTGAAAGCGCATGCTCTCGCGCAGTCGGCCAAATTCTCGTGGGCCAATACCGCCCATCTGGCGATCGAGGGTTTCACTCGTCTGCTGCAGTCGTCCCAAGAGGCGAATGCCGGGCAGGCGGAAAGCGTGACCGCCTCCCGTATCCAGACGATGCAGAAAATCGATGCGCTGAGCGAAGTCGACCGTCTTGGTCTGGCATGGGCGGTTGCGCGCAATAGCTTTAAGCGCCATTCCCGCAAGCTGCTGGTGGACATTTCGGTTCTGGCGAAACATGACGCGAAGACCGGGATCCAGCGCGTCTCGCGCAGTATCCTCAGCGAATTACTGAAATCTGGCGTGCCGGGTTACGAGGTTTCCGCTGTCTACTACACCCCTGGCGAGTGTTATCGCTACGCCAACCAATATCTGTCCAGTCATTTCCCGGGCGAATTTGGCGCTGACGAACCGGTGCTGTTCAGCAAAGACGATGTGCTTATCGCCACCGATCTGACCGCGCATCTCTTCCCGGAGGTGGTGACGCAAATTGACAGCATGCGCGCCGCCGGGGCGTTCGCCTGCTTCGTGGTGCATGATATTCTGCCATTACGCCGCCCGGAGTGGAGTATCGAAGGCATTCAGCGTGAATTCCCGATCTGGCTGTCCTGCCTCGCAGAGCACGCCGATCGGCTGATCTGCGTCTCTGCCAGCGTCGCCGAGGATGTGAAAGCGTGGATTGCGGAAAATCGCCATTGGGTGAAACCGAACCCGCTGCTGACCGTCAGCAACTTCCATCTGGGAGCCGACCTCGATGCCAGCGTACCGTCCACTGGCATGCCGGATAATGCACAGGCGCTGTTAGCAACGATGGCTGCAGCCCCGTCATTTATCATGGTGGGTACCATGGAGCCGCGCAAAGGCCATGCCCAGACGCTGGCCGCCTTCGAGGAACTGTGGCGCGAGGGCAAAGACTACAACTTGTTTATCGTCGGCAAACAGGGCTGGAACGTTGACAGCTTGTGCGAAAAATTACGCCATCATCCGCAGCTGAACAAAAAGCTGTTCTGGCTGCAGAATATCAGCGACGAGTTTTTGGCCGAGCTATACGCTCGTTCACGCGCGCTGATCTTTGCCTCGCAGGGAGAAGGCTTTGGCCTGCCATTGATTGAAGCGGCGCAGAAAAAGCTGCCAGTGATTATTCGCGACATTCCGGTGTTTAAAGAGATTGCTCAGGAACATGCCTGGTATTTCTCCGGTGAAGCGCCGTCCGATATCGCGAAGGCGGTAGAAGAATGGTTAGCCCTGTACGAGCAAAACGCGCATCCTCGTTCCGAAAATATCAACTGGTTAACCTGGAAACAGAGCGCGGAATTTCTCCTGAAAAACCTGCCGATTATCGCGCCAGCCGCGAAGCAATAATCGCTATCAACAGGGCTACTCCGGTGGCCCTTGTGATGAGTTCGTTATGAAAATTATTTTTGCTACTGAGCCAATTAAATACCCATTAACGGGCATCGGTCGGTATTCCCTGGAGCTGGTTAAGCGGCTGGCGGTTGCCCGTGAAATCGAAGAGCTGAAGCTGTTTCACGGCGCGTCGTTTATCGATCAGATCCCCCAGGTGGAGAATAAAAGCGATACCAAAGCCAGCAATCATGGTCGTCTGTCGGCGTTTCTGCGTCGCCAGCCGCTGCTGATTGAGGCGTATCGCCTGCTGCATCCGCGGCGCCAGGCGTGGGCATTGCGCGATTACAAAGACTACATTTACCATGGTCCCAATTTCTATCTGCCGCATCGCCTGGAACGCGCCGTGACCACGTTTCATGACATCTCCATTTTTACCTGCCCGGAATATCATCCAAAAGATCGGGTTCGCTATATGGAGAAGTCCCTGCACGAGAGCCTGGATTCGGCGAAGCTGATCCTGACCGTCTCCGACTTCTCGCGCAGTGAAATCATCCGCCTGTTCAACTATCCGGCGGATCGGATCGTCACCACCAAGCTGGCCTGCAGCAGCGACTATATTCCGCGCAGCCCGGCGGAGTGCCTGCCGGTCCTGCAGAAATATCAGCTGGCGTGGCAGGGGTATGCGTTATATATCGGCACCATGGAGCCGCGTAAAAATATCCGCGGTCTGCTGCAGGCCTATCAGCTGCTGCCGATGGAGACCCGCATGCGCTACCCGCTGATCCTCAGCGGTTATCGCGGATGGGAAGACGATGTGCTGTGGCAGTTAGTCGAGCGCGGTACGCGTGAAGGGTGGATCCGTTACCTGGGCTATGTCCCGGATGAAGACCTGCCTTATCTGTACGCGGCGGCCAGAACCTTTGTTTATCCCTCCTTCTATGAGGGATTCGGTTTACCTATTCTTGAAGCGATGTCTTGCGGTGTGCCGGTAGTATGTTCCAATGTCACTTCTTTGCCTGAGGTGGTTGGCGATGCCGGCCTCGTTGCCGATCCTAATGATGTAGACGCGATTAGCGCGCATATTTTGCAGAGCCTGCAGGATGATAGCTGGCGGGAAATCGCCACCGCGCGCGGTCTTGCCCAGGCGAAACAGTTTTCGTGGGAGAACTGTACGACCCAGACCATTAACGCCTATAAATTACTCTAAGGGTGTCAGTTGAGAGTTCTACACGTCTATAAGACCTACTATCCCGATACCTACGGCGGTATTGAGCAGGTCATTTATCAGCTAAGTCAGGGCTGCGCCCGCCGGGGAATCGCAGCCGATGTTTTTACTTTTAGCCCGGACAAAGAGACAGGTCCTGTCGCCTACGAAGACCATCGGGTCATTTATAATAAGCAGCTTTTTGAAATTGCCTCCACGCCGTTTTCGTTGAAAGCGTTAAAGCGTTTTAAGCAGATTAAAGATGATTACGACATCATCAACTACCATTTTCCGTTTCCATTCATGGATATGTTGCATCTTTCGGCGCGGCCTGACGCCAGAACGGTGGTGACCTATCACTCGGATATTGTGAAACAAAAACGGTTAATGAAGTTGTACCAGCCGCTGCAGGAGCGATTCCTCGCCAGCGTAGACTGCATCGTCGCCTCGTCGCCCAACTACGTGGCCTCCAGCCAGACCCTGAAAAAATATCAGGATAAAACCGTGGTGATCCCGTTTGGTCTGGAGCAGCATGACGTGCAGCACGATCCGCAGCGGGTGGCGCACTGGCGGGAAACCGTCGGCGATAACTTCTTCCTCTTCGTTGGCGCTTTCCGCTACTACAAAGGGCTGCACATTCTGCTGGATGCCGCCGAGCGTAGCCGGCTGCCGGTGGTGATCGTCGGGGGCGGGCCGCTGGAGGCGGAAGTGCGGCGTGAGGCGCAGCAACGCGGGCTGAGCAATGTGGTGTTTACCGGCATGCTCAACGACGAAGATAAATACATTCTCTTCCAGCTCTGCCGGGGCGTGGTCTTCCCCTCGCATCTGCGCTCCGAGGCGTTTGGCATTACGTTACTGGAAGGCGCGCGCTTCGCCAGGCCGCTGATCTCCTGCGAGATCGGCACCGGGACCTCGTTCATTAACCAGGACAAAGTGAATGGCTGTGTGATCCCGCCGAATGACAGTCAGGCGCTGGTGGAGGCGATGAATGAGCTCTGGCATAACGATGAAACCGCCAGCCGCTATGGCGAAAACTCGCGTCGTCGTTTTGAAGAGATGTTTACTGCCGACCATATGATTGACGCTTACGTCAATCTCTACACTACGCTGCTGGAAAGCAAATCCTGAGGCCTGCTACCCCCGCCGTTGCGGCGGGGGTTAACGCGTTAGTGACGACTCTTCAGATTATCAATCACTTCCCCGAGATCCAGCCCCTGGTCCTGCAGCAGCACCAGCAGGTGGTACATCAGGTCCGACGCCTCATTCTTCAGCTCGAAGCGGTCGTTCACCGTGGCGGCCAGCGCGGTCTCGACGCCTTCTTCCCCCACTTTCTGCGCAATACGCTTGGTGCCGCTGGCGTACAGCTTCGCCGTGTAGGAGCTCTCCGGGTCGGCGTGCTTACGCTCGGCCAGCAGCTGCTCCAGCTGATAGAGGAACAGCCACTGGTGGCCGGTTTCGCCGAAGCAGCTGGTGGTGCCTTTATGGCAGGTCGGCCCGATCGGGTTCACCAGCACCAGCAGCGTATCGTTATCACAGTCCGGCGTGATGCTCACTACGTTGAGGACATTGCCCGAGGTTTCACCCTTGGTCCACAGCCGCTGTTTGGTGCGTGAGTAAAAGGTGACCTTGCCGGTGGCTTCGGTTTTCTCCAGCGCCTCCTTGTTCATGTAGCCCAGCATCAGCACTTCGCCGGATACGGCGTGCTGCACGATGGCCGGCATCATGCCGTCCGTTTTTTCCCAGTCCAGCTGTTCAGTCAACATACCCTTATCTCCACGCCCTGTGCCGCCAGGTACGCTTTCAGTTCGCCAATATTAATAATCTGTTTGTGGAATACCGAGGCCGCCAGCGCGCCGTCAACGTTGGCGTCGCGGAAGGCTTCGAGGAAGTGTTCCATGGTGCCCGCGCCGCCGGAGGCGATCAGCGGGACATGGCACACCGCGCGA
This sequence comes from Klebsiella variicola, assembly GCF_000828055.2. Taxonomy (NCBI): domain Bacteria; kingdom Pseudomonadati; phylum Pseudomonadota; class Gammaproteobacteria; order Enterobacterales; family Enterobacteriaceae; genus Klebsiella; species Klebsiella variicola. The sequence continues at coordinate 1,778,800 of NZ_CP010523.2, forward strand.
ACCTTCGCCAGCTGCTGCAGGTCGTAACCGTTGCGCACCCCGTCCTGGTTCATCATATTGAGGACGATCTCGCCCGCGCCGCGCTTCTGCACTTCCTCCACCCAGTCGAGGGTTTCCCACTGTGTCACCCGGGTGCGGGTCTCGTCGCCGGTATACTGGTTGACGTGATATTTGCCGGTCTCTGCATCAAACCAGGTATCAATCCCCACCACAATGCACTGCACGCCAAAGCGGTCGGCAAGGCGGGTGATCAGCGTCGGGTCGGCGAGAGCAGGGGAGTTAATCGAAATCTTATCGGCGCCGAAGGAGAGGATCTGCGCCGCGTCTTCCAGCGACTTGATCCCACCCGCCACGCAGAAAGGAATGTCGATCACTTCCGCCACGCGCGACACCCAGCTCTTGTCGACCACCCGACCGTCGCTGGAGGCGGTGATATCATAGAACACCAGTTCGTCGGCCCCTTCGTCGGCATAGCGCTTGGCCAGCGGGACGATGTCGCCAATGATCTCGTGATTACGGAACTGCACGCCTTTCACTACCTGGCCGTCGCGGACGTCGAGGCAGGGGATTATCCGTTTTGCCAGCATTGAATGGCCTCCGTTACGTTGAATTTACCTTCCAGCAGCGCGCGACCGACAATCACGCCGCGCACCCCGGTGCCGCGCAGCGCGGCAATATCTTTGAGATCGCCGATGCCGCCGGATGACTGAAACGCCACCTGCGGGTAGCGGGCGCAGACTTCCTCGTACAGCGAGACGTTAGAGCCTGCCAGGGTGCCGTCGCGGGAGATATCGGTGCACAGCACATGCTGCAGGCCGACCGGCAGATAACTCTCCACCAGCTCCTCCAGCGTCACGCCGGAGTTTTCCTGCCAGCCGCTGACTGCCACCTGCTTGTTGCCGTCGGCGTCAATGCGCACGTCGAGCGCCAGCACCAGCCGCTCAGGGCCAAAGCGTTTAAACCAGCCTTTCACTTCCTCCGGGGATTTCACCGCGGTGGAGCCGACCACCACGCGGGCGACGCCGGCCTCAAGCAGGGCCGCGACATCCGCTTCGGTCCGCACGCCGCCGCCAACCTGTACCGGGACGTCAACGCCGGCGACCAGCGATTTCAGCAAGGGGATCTGGCGTTTCGCCGGATCCTTCGCCCCGGTCAGGTCGACCAGGTGCAGGACTTCCGCCCCCTGAGCGGCATAGGACTGCAGGCGCGGCAGCGGATCGCTGCCATAGTCGCGCTGCTGGCCGTAATCGCCCTGGTGGAGACGAACGACGGTGCCGTCGATTAAATCTAAAGCAGGAATAATCATCACATCTCCAGGAAGTTTTTCAGCAGCTGCGCCCCGGCGCTCCCGGAGCGCTCCGGGTGGAACTGCACGCCAAAGAAGTTATCTTTCTGCACCGCGGCGGTGAACGCCTCGCCGTAATTGCACTGGGCGATGGTATACGGGTTGACCGGCATGGCGTAGCTGTGCACGAAGTAGAAATACGCGCCTTCTTCAATGCCGCGGAACAGACGATCGCCTGCTTTGGCATACACCCGGTTCCAGCCCATGTGCGGCAACGGCAGACCGTGGTCGGTCATCTTCGGCACCTCTTCTTCGATAATGCCCAGCAGATCGACGCCGTTGTTCTCCTCGCTGCGCTTGCCGAGCAGCTGCATGCCCAGGCAAATCCCCAGCACCGGCTGGGTACAGGCTTTGATCAGGTCGATCAGATCGCGGTCGCGCAGCTGGTCCATCGCCGCCTGGGCGGTGCCGACGCCGGGAAGAAACAGTTTATCGGCACGCAATACCACCTCCGGATCGCGGCTGACCACCGGCTCATAGCCGTGGCGGCCAATCGCCGATTTCACCGAATTGAGGTTGGCGCACCCGGTATCAAGGATCACCACATTCATCACAGCACCCCTTTGGAAGACGGCAGGGCATCGCCCTGGACGCGGATCGCCTGGCGCAGCGTACGGCCAAAGGCTTTGAACAGGCTCTCCACGCGGTGGTGATCGTTCTTGCCCTTGGTTTTCAGGTGCAGGGTCACCGCCATGGTGTAAGAGAGCGAGCGGAAGAAGTGTTCCACCATCTCGGTGCTCAGATCGCCGACGCGCTGATAGGTGAAGTCCGCCTTATACTCCAGGTGCGGACGGCCGGAGATATCCAGCGCGCAGCGGGCGAGACACTCGTCCATCGGCAGCACGAAGCCGAAGCGGTTGATGCCGCGCTTGTCGCCAAGCGCCAGCTTCAGGGCTTCGCCGAGGGCCAGGCCGGTATCTTCCACGGTGTGATGATCGTCGATGTACAGATCGCCGCCGACGTTGATCTCCATGCGGAAGCCGCCATGGGTGGCGATTTGGTCGAGCATATGGTCAAAAAAGCCGACGCCGGTGTGGATCTTGCTGCCGCCTTCGCGGTCCAGCCACACCTTCACGTCCACCTGGGTCTCTTTGGTGATGCGCTCGACGTGGGCATAGCGGTCGCGGCGGGTCAGCTGCTCGCTGATGGTCGGCCAGTCCAGGGTCTCACGGTCATAGCGCAGGCCGGTAATCCCCATGTTATCCGCCAGCTCAAGGTCGGTGGCCCGGTCGCCAATCACATAGCTGTGGCTTTTATCCAGTACGCCGTCTTCCAGCCACGGCAGCACCAGCTGCGTTTTCGGTTTGCGGCAGGCGCAGTTGTCGCCCGGGAAGTGCGGACAAATCAGCACCTCTTCGAAATTGACGCCCTGCGAGGCGAAGATCTGCATCATCAGGTTGTGCGGGCCATCAAATGCTTCCTGCGGCAGACTGTCGGTTCCCAGGCCATCCTGGTTGGTGATCATCACCAGCTTATAGCCTTCCTGCTGCAGCTTCAGCAGCGCCGGGATCACCTGCGGCTCAAACGCCAGCTTGTCGAAACGGTCCACCTGGAAATCCACCGGCGGTTCGGAAATCAGGGTGCCGTCACGGTCAATAAAGAGATACTTCTGGGTCATACATTCTCCGCAGTCAAGGCGTCAATCACGCGCTGGCTCTCAGCACGGGTACCGATAGTGATACGCAAACAGCCGCTTAATGAAGGTTGTTTATTCTGGTCACGTAAGATAATGCCCTGATCCCACAAAGATTTAAACACTGCGCTGGAGGCGGTTATCCGCGCCAGAACGTAGTTCGCCTCGGAATCGAAGACCTGCTCCACGCAGGCGATGCCGCGCAGCTGTTCCACCAGGTAGCGGCGCTCGTCGAGGATCTGCGCCACGCGCTGGCACATCGCCGCGATGCCTTCCGCGCTCAGCGCCTGGGCGGCGATATCGGCCACCGGCGTGGAGAGCGGATACGGAGCGATCACTTTCAGCAGCACGTTAATCACCTCGGCGTTGGCGAGGGTGAAGCCGCAGCGCAGGCCGGCAAGGGCGAAGGCTTTGGACAGCGTGCGCAGCACCACCAGGTGCGGATAGTCGCTGAGCCAGCCGGCGAGCGTCGCCTGCGGGCAGAATTCAATATAGGCTTCGTCGGCGACCACGATGGCTTTATCGCGAGTCATCTCCAGCAGGTCGCGTATCGACTGCGGATCGATGATCTGACCGGTCGGGTTGTTCGGGCTGCAGACAAAGACCACCTTCACGCCGTCCAGCTGCGCCTCGATACCCGGCAGGTCGAGCTGCCAGTCGGCGAGGGTCGGCACGGTGCGGCATTCGACGCCGATGGTCTCGGCGCTGACGCTGTACATGCCGTAGGTGGGCGGGCAGTAGAGTAGCGCGTCTTTGCCGGGCTCACAGAAAGCGCGGATCAGCAGCTCAATCCCTTCGTCGGCGCCGCGGCTGACCAGCACCTGCTCCGGTTTGACGTCGGCGTAGCGGGCGTAGCTCTCGATGACTGCCTTCGGCTGCGGCTCCGGATAGCGGTTCATCGTTTGCGCGGTAAGCTGGAAAGCCACGGCGGTCGGGAATTCGTTGGCGTTCAGCCAGACGTCGCCTTTGCCGCCCAGACGGCGAGCGGATTGATACGGGGTCAGCGCACGGACGTTGGCGCGGGCTAAATCTTCAATGCTCATGCTTGCTCCTTCAGGGCGGCAACGCGCAGCGTTACGGCGTTTTTGTGGGCGTCAAGGCGCTCGGCGGCGGCCAGGATCTCAATCGTTGAGGCGAGGGCGGCAAAGCCGTCGCGCGACAGCTCCTGCACGGTCATCCGCTTCTGGAAGTCGGCCAGGCCGAGGCTCGAACAGGTGGCGGTATACCCATAGGTCGGCAGGACGTGGTTGGTGCCCGAGGCGTAATCGCCCGCGGATTCCGGTGACCAGTCGCCGAGGAAAACCGAACCGGCGCTGGTGATGCTGTCCACCAGCTCGCGGGCCTGACGGGTCTGAATGATCAGGTGTTCCGGACCATACTGGTTGGAGATAGCCACGCACTGCGCCAGGTCGCGGGCCACGATGATCCGGCTGGCGGAGAGGGCCACGCGGGCGGTTTCCGCGCGCGGCAGGGCGGCCAGCTGGCGTTCGACGGCCTCAGCGACGCGGCTGCCGAGGTCGGCGTCCGGGGTCAGGAGGATCACCTGCGAGTCCGGGCCGTGTTCCGCCTGCGACAGCAGGTCGGAAGCGACAAAGTCCGGGGTGGCGCCGCTGTCGGCGATCACCAGCACTTCCGACGGGCCGGCCGGCATGTCGATGGCTGCGCCGTCCAGACGCTGGCTGACCTGACGTTTGGCTTCCGTGACGTAAGCGTTACCCGGGCCAAAGATTTTATCCACCTTCGGCACCGACTCGGTCCCGAGGGCGAGGGCGGCGATGGCCTGGGCGCCGCCAACGTTAAAGATGGTTTTCACGCCGCACAGCTGCGCGGCATAGAGGATCTCATCGGCGATCGGCGGCGGCGAGCAGAGCACCACCTGCTGACAGCCGGCGATGCGCGCCGGCGTTGCCAGCATCAGCACCGTGGAGAACAGCGGCGCCGAGCCGCCCGGAATGTACAGCCCGACGGAGGCGATAGGGCGGGTGACCTGCTGGCAGCGCACCCCCGGCAGCGTTTCGACATCCACCGCCTGCAGCTGTTGCGCGTTGTGGAAGGTCTCGATGTTTTTCACCGCCACCGCCATCGCCTGCTTCAGCTCGTCGCTGAGGCGTTCGCCGGCGGCGGCGATCTCCGCCTCGCTCACCTGCAGCGCGGCGACGGTGGTTTTATCAAACTTCGCGCTGTATTCGCGCAGCGCCGCGTCGCCGTTGGCTTTGACGTTATCGAGGATCTCCGCCACCGTTTTACTGATGCTGTCGGAGGCGGAAATCGCCGGGCGCGTTAAGAGTTGTTGCTGTTGGTCTGCGCTACAGCCGTTCCAGTCGATGATTGTGTTGAAGCTCATGATTGTTTTCCCCTGTGTGTCCCGTGACCGGCTGGCCGATTACTCCATCATCTTCTCAATCGGCAGCACCAGAATGGAGCTGGCGCCCAGCGCTTTCAGTTTTTCCATGGTCTCCCAGAACAGGGTTTCGCTGCTGACCATGTGCATCGCCACGCGCTGCTTGTCGCCTGCCAGCGGCAGAATAGTCGGACGCTCGGCGCCCGGCAGCAGGGCAACCACTTCTTCCAGGCGTTCGGTCGGAGCGTGCATCATGATGTATTTCGACTCGCGGGCCTGGATCACGCCCTGAATACGGGTCAGCAGGCGGTCAATCAGCTGCTGTTTGGCGTCGGCCATCTCGCCGTCGCGCTGGATCAGGCAGGCTTTGGAGCGGTAGATCACTTCCACTTCGCGCAGGCCGTTGGCTTCCAGGGTGGCGCCAGTGGAGACGAGGTCGCAGATGGCGTCGGCGAGGCCGGCGCGCGGCGCCACTTCCACGGAGCCGTTCAGCAGACAGGATTTAAAGGAGATACCTTTTTGATCGAGGTAGCGCTTCAGCAGGTGTGGGTAAGAGGTGGCGATGCGTTTGCCGTCCAGCGCCGCCGGGCCGTTCCAGGCTTCATCCACCGGGGTCGCCAGCGACAGGCGGCAGCCGCCGAAGTCGAGACGGCGCAGGGTGAAGTAGCGCGGGTCTTCGCCCTGAGCGCGGCGGCTGAGCAGCTCTTCTTCCAGCACGTTTTCGCCGATAATGCCGAGGTCGACAACACCGTCCATCACCAGGCCCGGGATATCGTCATCACGCACGCGCAGAATGTCGATTGGCATATTTTCCGCCAGCGCAATCAGACGCTGGGTGTGCAAATTGACTTTAATGCCGCAGCGGCTGAGTAATTCGCGTGAATCTTCGCTTAAACGGCCTGATTTCTGAATAGCTATGCGTAAACGGGTGTTGTCTAACATTGTTCTTTTCCTCTGAATACCTGTCTGAATCTGTCCGAATTTGGTCCAAAAAAAAGCCCCCGGAAGTGAATCTTCCGGGGGCTCTCTGCGCGTTCATGCACCACTGGAAGATCCAAATGTCTTCCAGCACACATCGCCTGAAAGACTAGTCAGGATGATGGTGATGATGGTGGTGTTTAAATTGAACGCGGTTCATAAAAATTCTCTGTGAATGACTATGCATTTGATGTCCTTTAACCTAAACCACTTCCGCCGCAGAAAGCAAGGGCTTTTTTCTATCATTAATTCATTTCACATTGAGCGAAGAAATTGTCAGTTGCCGCTGGCTGGCGTAGCCTGTAATTAGCACAGCGAAAGAGTCAGGAGCCTGGGATGAAAAAGGTCGCGATAGTCGGTTTGGGATGGCTGGGAATGCCGCTGGCGCTGTCATTGATGGCGCGAGGTTGGCAGGTCACCGGCAGTAAAACCACGCAGGATGGCGTGGAGGCGGCGCGGATGTGCGGGATTGACAGCTATCCGCTGCGCCTGGAGCCGCAGCTGGTCTGTGATACCGAGGACCTCGACGCGCTGATGAACGTCGATGCGCTGGTGATCACGCTGCCGGCCCGGCGTACCGGGGCGGGAGAAGGGTTTTATCTGCAGGCGGTGCAGGAGATTGTCGATACCGCGCTGGCGCACCATATTCCGCGGATCGTCTTCACCAGTTCCACCTCGGTGTATGGCAACGTCAATGGCACGGTGAAAGAGAACTCCCCGCGTCTGCCGCAAACCGCCAGCGGGCAGGTGCTCAAGGAGCTGGAGGACTGGCTGCACAACCTGCCGGGAACCTCGGTGGATATTCTGCGTCTGGCCGGGCTGGTGGGGCCTTCCCGTCATCCGGGACGTTTTTTTGCCGGCAAGTCGGCGCCGGATGGCCAGCACGTGGTCAATCTGGTGCATTTGCAGGATGTGGTGGCCGCTATCGAACTGCTGTTGCAGGCCCCGAAGGGCGGGCACATCTATAATCTATGTGCGCCCCGCCATCCGGCGCGTGGCCTCTTTTATCCGCAAATGGCCCGTGAACTGGGGCTGCCGCCGCCGGTGTTCAGCGACAGCCCGGACGGCGGTCAGGGCAAGATTGTGGATGGCAATCGTATCTGCAATGAGCTGGGGTTTGAGTACCAGTACCCCGATCCGCTGGTGATGCCGATGGAGTGATCTACCAGCGGTGATTCGCATACCGTAAGGGGGTAGCGATGAAACCACTGCTGGATGTCCTCGTGATCCTCGACGCGCTGGAAAAAGAGGGGAGCTTTGCCGCCGCGTCGGCAAAGCTCTTTAAAACGCCCTCGGCGCTGAGCTACACCATTCACCGGCTGGAAAGCGATCTCAATATTCAGCTGCTCGACCGCAGCGGCCACCGCGCGCGCTTTACCCCCACCGGACAAATGCTGCTGGAGAAAGGGCGGGAGGTGCTGCATATCGCCCGCGAACTGGAGATCCGGGCGGTCAAACTGCAGCAGGGGTGGGAGCACACCCTCCGCCTGACGGTGGACAGCACTTTTCCCGTGGCGCAGCTTTCGCCGCTGATTGCCGCATTTTATCAACAACAGCCGCTGACCCGGCTGCACTTCACGCAGAACCCCTCGCTGCTGGACTGGCGGCCGCTGACTGACGGGCAGGCCGATCTGCTGCTGGGCGCCCTCGGCGAGCCGCCGCCGCTGAGCGGTTATGACTATCTCCCCCTCGGCGAGCTGGAGCTGCTGCTGGTGGTTTCCCCGCAGCATCCGCTGGCGCGACACCGCGCTCCGCTGAGCTGGCGGACCCTGCGCCGTTACCGGGCGGTGGCCACCGGCGAGGGCGGGGCGCTGCTCAGCGATCAGGAGACCCTGACGGTGTGTGACGCCGCGGGGCAGCTGGCGCTGCTGCGCATGGGGCTGGGCTGGGGCTGTCTGCCGCGTTACCAGGTGCAGGGGCTGCTGGAGAGCGGCGAGCTCATCAGCATGGCGGTTCGCGGGCTGTCGCCCCGCCAGCATGCCTGGATCGCCTGGAATGACGCCACCTGCGGTTTGGCCAGCAAATGGTGGCGGGAAACGCTATTAGCAAATAGTGCTATTTTTACAATTTATCATACGGAAATCGTATAGATATTAGCACGTTAAAAAATACGCTTACGCAATGAACTTCATAACATCTTGTCAACGCCGTTGAATTTGTTGCAAAATATGCGGCCTGAAAACCAGAGACTAGCCGACGCTTTTTTTAAAAGTGTCGGTTATTTTTTTGGTCGAAAGACACATCATTCAATACCAAGAGGCCGGGCTTCGTACCGGATAGATATTTACTAAAAACCGACAGTCGTTGTCGCTGAGGAATAGAAAGAAATGGGGCAATTTTTTGCTTACGCGCTGGCGTTCACCGTAAAAGGGGATAACTATGTCGCATAACGCTACTCCAAATACCTCTCGCGTGGAATTACGTAAAACGCTTACGTTAGTTCCGGTTGTAATGATGGGCCTGGCCTATATGCAGCCGATGACGCTGTTCGATACGTTTGGTATCGTCTCTGGTATGACCGACGGTCACGTGCCGACGGCCTACGCCTTTGCGTTAATCGCTATCCTGTTTACTGCCCTGAGCTACGGCAAGCTGGTACGTCGTTACCCGTCCGCCGGCTCGGCGTATACCTATGCGCAGAAATCCATCAGCCCGACCGTCGGCTTTATGGTGGGTTGGTCCTCGCTGCTCGACTACCTGTTCGCGCCGATGATCAACATTCTGCTGGCGAAAATCTATTTTGAAGCGCTGGTGCCTTCGATTCCGTCGTGGGTGTTTGTTATCGCGCTGGTCGCCTTTATGACCGCCTTTAACCTGCGCAGCATTAAATCCGTGGCCAACTTCAACACCGTGATCGTGGTGCTGCAGGTGGTGCTGATTGCCGTTATTCTCGGCATGGTGATTTATGGCGTGTTTGAAGGCGAAGGCGCCGGTACGCTGGCCAGCAGCCGTCCGTTCTGGTCCGGTGACGCGCACGTGATCCCGATGATTACCGGGGCGACGATCCTGTGCTTCTCGTTTACCGGCTTCGACGGCATCAGCAACCTGTCTGAAGAGACCAAAGATGCAGAGCGCGTCATCCCGCGGGCGATCTTCCTGACCGCGCTGATTGGCGGCCTGATCTTCATCTTTGCCACCTACTTCCTGCAGCTGTACTTCCCGGACATCTCGCGCTTTAAAGATCCGGATGCGTCACAGCCGGAAATTATGCTCTACGTAGCAGGTAAAGCCTTCCAGGTTGGCGCGCTGATCTTCTCCACCATCACCGTGCTGGCTTCCGGTATGGCGGCGCACGCTGGCGTGGCGCGTCTGATGTACGTGATGGGCCGCGACGGCGTGTTCCCGAAAAGCTTCTTCGGCTACGTTCACCCGACCTGGCGCACCCCGGCGATGAACATCATCCTGGTCGGCGCTATTGCGCTGCTGGCGATTAACTTCGACCTGGTGATGGCGACGGCGCTGATTAACTTTGGTGCGCTGGTGGCGTTTACCTTCGTTAACCTGTCGGTGATTTCGCAGTTCTGGATCCGTGAGAAACGCAACAAGACGCTGAAAGACCACTTCCAGTATCTGTTCCTGCCGATGTGCGGCGCCCTGACCGTTGGCGCGCTGTGGGTCAACCTGGAAGAGAGCTCGATGATTCTGGGCCTGATCTGGGCCGGTATCGGTCTGGTCTATCTGGCCTGCGTGACCAAAAGCTTCCGCAACCCGGTGCCGCAGTATGAAGATGTGGCCTAAGGCATAGCGTGATGTAAATGAGAAAAGCCGGAGGGAAACCTCCGGCTTTTTTTTCGTTTGGCCCGGTGCGATACCTTTTGCCCGGCGGCGCTGCGCTTGCGCGGGCCTACGGTGATGGTTAACCATCTGAAATTTAATGGTTATGTAGGCCGGGTCAGGCGCAGCCGCCACCCGGCAATATGTTGGGCACGGAAACGACGACCGGACGGTTCCCTCTCCCTCCGGGAGAGGGTTAGGGTGAGGGGAAGCACTGCAGTGTGGTTGTTTATGTTATCTGTGGCTTCAGCGCACATTGCGCTCCCGGTTAGTTTTCTGCGTTATGTCTCTCATGGCGCAGGGAGCGCACAGAGGGCGGCCAGCCGCCGCCGCCCCCTGTACCCCCGGGCTCCGGCCGGCAAAATCGCCACTGCGTGGTACCTTCGACTTATCCCTGCAGGCTTCGGGTCGGGCCGAGGCAGCGTCCGTGCAAAACACGGCCCTCAGCCCGCATCCATGCGGGCTGCCCCGGCCTGCCGGGAACGTCTCAGCGATTTTGAGGCCGCCAGCACCGGCAGTTTCAGCGGCCCCTGATCCAGTGGTGATTTGGGGTTGTAGGCCGGGTCAGGCGCAGCCGCCACCCGGCAATATGTTGGGCACGGAAACGACGACCGGACGGTTCCCTCTCCCTCCGGGAGAGGGTTAGGGTGAGGGGAAGCACTGCAGTGTGGTTGTTTATGTTATCTGTGGCTTCAGCGTAGTTTGCGCTCCCGGTTAGTCTTCTGCGTTATGTCTCTTATGGTGCTGGGAGCGCACAGGGGGCGGCCAGTCGCCGCCGCCCCCTGTACCCCCGGGCTCCGGCCAGCAAAATCGCCACTTCGTGGTACCTTCGACTTATCCCTGCAGGCTTCGGGTCGGGCCGAGGCAGCGTCCCTGCAAAACACGGCCCTCAGCCCGCATCCATGCGGGCTGCCCCGGCCTGCCGGGAACGTCTCAGCGATTTTGAGGCCGCCAGCACCGGCAGTTTCAGCGGCCCCTGATCCCGTGGTGATTTGGGGTTGTAGGCCGGGTCAGGCGCAGCCGCCACCCGGCAATATGTTGGGCACGGAAACGACGACCGGACGGTTCCCTCTCCCTCCGGGAGAGGGTTAGGGTGAGGGGAAGCACTGCAGTGTGGTTGTTTATGTTATCTGTGGCTTCAGCGTAGTTTGCGCTCCCGGTTAGTCTTCTGCGTTATGTCTCTTATGGTGCTGGGAGCGCACAGGGGGCGGCCAGTCGCCGCCGCCCCCTGTACCCCCGGGCTCCGGCCAGCAAAATCGCCACTTCGTGGTACCTTCGACTTATCCCTGCAGGCTTCGGGTCGGGCCGAGGCAGCGTCCCTGCAAAACACGGCCCTCAGCCCGCATCCATGCGGGCTGCCCCGGCCTGCCGGGAACGTCTCAGCGATTTTGAGGCCGCCAGCACCGGCAGTTTCAGCGGCCCCTGATCCAGTGGTGATTTGGGGTTGTAGGCCGGGTCAGGCGCAGCCGCCACCCGGCAATATGTTGGGCACGGAAACGACGACCGGACGGTTCCCTCTCCCTCCGGGAGAGGGTTAGGGTGAGGGGAAGCACTGCAGTGTGGTTGTTTATGTTATCAGTGGCTTCAGCGCACATTGCGCTCCCGGTTAGTCTTCTGCGTTATGTCTTTCATGGCGCAGGGAGCGCACAGGGGGCGGCCAGTCGCCGCCGCCCCCTGTACCCCCGGGCTCCGGCCAGCAAAATCGCCACTTCGTGGTACCTTCGACTTATCCCTGCAGGCTTCGGGTCGGGCCGAGGCAGCGTCCGTGCAAAACACGGCCCTCAGCCCGCATCCATGCGGGCTGCCCCGGCCTTCCGGGTACGTCTCAGCGATTTTGAGGCCGCCAGCACCGGCAGTTTCAGTGGCCCCTGATCCAGTGGTGATTTGGGGTTGTAGGCTGGGTAAGCGAAGCTCCACCCGGCACAAAAGCGGCTCCGCGCCCGCTGTCCTTGCCCGGCGGCGCGGCGCTTGCCGGGCCTACGGTGTTGAGTAACCTTTTTATATGTAAATGTCTTTGTAGGCCGGGTAAGCGAAGCGCCACCCGGCAACATGCTGGGCACGGAGCCTGATGTATTGCCCGGCGGCGGGGAGACTGTTATCGGTTTACCACGTTCTCAGACTCCGTAGGCCGGGTCAGGCGCAGCCGCCACCCGGCAATATGTTGGGCACGGAAACGACGACCGGACGGTTCCCTCTCCCTCCGGGAGAGGGTTAGGGTGAGGGGAAGCACTGCAGTGTGGTTGTTTATGTTATCTGTGGCTTCAGCGCACATTGCGCTCCCGGTTAGTCTTCTGCGTTATGTCTCTCATGGCGCAGGGAGCGCACAGTGGGCGGCCAGCCGCCGCCGCCCCCTGTACCCCCGGGCTCCGGCCAGCAAAATCGCCACTTCGTGGTACCTTCGACTTATCCCTGCAGGCTTCGGGTCGGGCCGAGGCAGCGTCCCTGCAAAACACGGCCCTCAGCCCGCATCCATGCGGGCTGCCCCGGCCTGCCGGGAACGTCTCAGCGATTTTGAGGCCGCCAGCACCGGCAGTTTCAGCGGCCCCTGATCCAGTGGTGATTTGGGGTTGTAGGCTGGGTAAGCGAAGCGCCACCCGGCAACATGTTGGACACGGAGCCTGATATATTGCCCGGCGGCGCTGCGCTTGCCGGGCCTACGGTGATGGTTAACCTTGTGATATATAAATGGCTTTGTAGGCCGGGTAAGCGAAGCGCCACCCGGCAGAAACCCGCGTAAAGGGGTTAAACGCGAGTGTGGTTGGGTCAGCCGCAGGGGGCTGCGGCTTGTTTATTGCGGCGGCGGTTCGAAGCAGAGGCTGCGCTCCAGGCATTCGTCGCAGCTCGGCGATCGGCAGACAATCTCCCCCTGCGACTGCAGGCAGCGCTGGCGATAAAAGAACTTTTTCCAGCGCATATGGTGGACGTTCTGCACCACCAGCTGCGGAAAGCAGTCGCTCATCAGTCGGCCCAGTTCCGCCCGCGAATCGAGTCCCAGATCCTCCCACAGATGGTTAAACGCCAGCGCCACCTCGGCAACGATCTGCGCCATCGGTGCAGCCCCCGGCGCCATCCACTCCGTCAGCCACTGCCCCAGCTGCCGACGCTCTTCGTCGCGGGTGGCATTCAGCTCGGTCATCAGCCGACGGCGGCTCAGCGTCGCGCTGTCCAGCGGAGTCGCCACCTCGCCCAGCCGCTGCTGCAGCGACCGCCATGCCGCGGGAGTCAGCCCCATCCGCAGCGGAAAGCAGCCTTTTCCGGCGTGATACAATCGCCACAGGCGGGTCAACCAGTCGACCGGCGCCATCAGGCGACCCCCTGACGCAGACGCGATGCCGCCAGGCTCTGGCGCCGCCGCTGCCACCAGGCAGGCAGCACCTCGGCGACCGAACGCCACGCGCCGTCCACCTGCGGCTCAATGCCCTGCAATTCCAGCTGCTGCCATGGCGTATGGCCGATACGCACGCAGAACACCGCTTTTACGTCGGCGAGCAGCGCCAGCAGCGCCGCCAGTCTGGCCTCGTTCTCCTGTGGATCACACTCCTCTTCGCCGCGGCAATATTTTGGCGTAAAGCGCTCGCCCACCAGCACCATACCGGCGGCCGACAGGCTGTAGATCGAGAAGCGGTCGGCATGGCCAAAATGACAGTCAATGACCTCGCCGTGGCGGGAGGCCACGGCCACCAGACAGGCGTCATCCGCGTCCGACTCCCCCTGCGTAGCGAGGCTGGCATGAAGTTCGGCGCGCTGGTGGAGGATGGGCAGCCAGTCGGGGAGGCTGTCCGGGTCCGGCAGCCGGGTGAACTGCTGGCTGCGATCTTCGCCCAGCATGCCGATGGCGTCGGCACGGCACTGGTGGCAGTGGGTCATCTGCGGCATCACCTCCCCGCACTGGCTGCGGATCGCGGCGAGCATCCCGGCGTCCGGCTCCGGCTGGCCGTTGAGACCAAAAACCGTGCCGTGCTCCGGTCTGGCAATCAGCGGCATAATATTGTGAATAAACGCGCCGCTTTCCCGCAAACGACGGCCGACCTCGGCCATGCCACCGTCGTTGATCCCCGGGATCAGCACCGAGTTTATCTTGACCAGCACCCCCGCGGCGGTCAGCCTGCGGACCCCTTCAAGCTGGCGGGCAATCAGGATCTCCCCGGCTTCCCGGCCGCGGTAGCGTTCGCCGTCGAGCCACAGCCAGGCATAGATTTGCCCGGCGATATCGGCATCCAGGGTATTGATGGTCACCGTGACGTGATCCACGCCGACCTCCAGCAGGCGATCGACCGCGTCGGGCAGCATCAGCCCGTTGGTCGACAGGCATAATTTGAGGTCCGGAAGCTGGTCGCGGACCAGCTCCAGGGTGCGGAAGGTGCGGGTCATATTGGCCAGCGGATCGCCGGGCCCGGCTATGCCGACCACCGACAGCTGCGGGATGGCCTGGGCCACCTGGCGCACTTTCAACACCGCCTGCTCGGGGGTCAGCAGCGTCGATGACACCCCGGGACGGGACTCATTGCTGCAGTCGAATTTACGGTTGCAGTAGTTGCACTGCAGATTGCAGGCCGGGGCGACCGGAAGATGCATCCGGGCGAAACGGTGGTGCCCGCTGCGGGAGTAGCAGGGGTGCGCGGCGACCTTGTCGGCCACCCGCGGCGCTAACGCGCTGGTGTCCGCCGACTGACAGGCGTTACCGCCGGAAAAAGAAGAGCAGGAAGTCATGGTCGTACCTTCATGGTTGGGCGATACCTTCCTGCTGCAAACGACGTACCAGAGACGAATTTTTTATCTGGCTGAAAAATAAAGCGTTATCCCGCATCCCTGCGGCACAACATTGTCGCGTTCCTGCCGCACTGACGACAATGTCCTGAACCTGACACCGCGGCCTACAGACGCGGCAGGGTGATATCCATGATCTGGATCCGGTAAGCGACCTGGCGCGGCGTCATCCCCAGTAGCCGTGCCGCCTTGGCCTGCACCCAGCCGGCTTTTTCCAGCGCGGCGATCAGTCGCTGACGTTCGTCCAGGCTGTTGTCCAGCCAGCTGTCTTCCGCTGGCCCGCTGGCAGGCAGGGCTTTGGCGGGACGATCCTGGTGAGTGAAGAGGATCACGTCGCGATCGATCAGGCCACTCTCCGACATCACCGCCGATCGTTCGAGGCAGTTCTCCAGTTCGCGAACGTTACCCGGCCAGCTGTACTCCATCAGCAGGCGGATCGCGCCCTCGCTGATCCGCAGCGTGCGCCCCTGATGCTGGCCGATTTTGCGCACCAGGAAGTGCGCCAGCTCGGCGATGTCCTCCTGACGCTCGCGCAGCGGGGGCAGGGCGATGGGCATCACGTTCAGACGATAATAGAGATCCTCGCGGAAATGGCCCAGCCGGACCTCCTCCTCCAGGTGACGGTTGGTGGCGGCGATGATGCGGACATTCACCCGCAGGGTCTCATCGCCGCCGACCCGCTCCATCTCCCCCTCCTGGAGGATACGCAGTAGCTTGGCCTGGAACGAGGCGCTGCTTTCACCAATCTCATCGAGGAACAGGGTGCCGCCATCCGCCAGCTCAAAACGTCCTTTACGCTGACGCACCGCCCCGGTAAAGGCGCCTTTCTCATGGCCGAACAGTTCGCTTTCCAGCAGGGTGTCCGGCAGCGCCGCGCAGTTAAATTTGACGAAGGCGGCGCCAGCCCGTGGCGAATGGTGATGGATGGCGTTGGCGATCAGCTCTTTCCCGGTGCCGCTTTCGCCGCGTACCAGCACGGTGGTGTCCCAGCGCGAAACCTGACGGATCACCTCCACGATCTGGCGCATCGCCGGGCTCTTGCCGACCATATTGTCAAGGCCCACGCCGCGCGACGACGAGCAGGCCGGCGGCCGTTCCACCTTCGGCGGCTGGCGGCTCGACAGGGCGGGTGAGGCCGGAAGGATCATCAGCCGGATGGTCTGGGCGACGAGGTTGGCGACGGTTTCGAGAAAACGGGTGCAGGCCGGTAGCCGCTCTTCCTGGCGCGCCATCGGCTGGGCCGCCAGCACCCCTATTGGCCGGGCGTTGGGCCCCATCAACGGTACGGCGATAAACGGCAGATCGTAATCGTAGAGGCTCAGGCGGTCGAGAAAACGCTGATCGTCGGCGACCCGGGGCAGCACCAGCGACTGCCCCTGGGCCAGCACGGTCCCCACCAGTCCCTCGCCGGGGCGATAGCGGATCTGCGTGCTGCCGGGGAGGGGCTGCTGGCCGGTTTGCTGCAGCGCTTCGATACTGAGGATCTCCTGCTCGCTGTCGTACAGGCAGATCATCCCGTGCTGCATAAAGGCATCGTTGTGCAATACGCTGAGCACCTCCTGCAACGTTTTGCTGGCCTCGGTGGCCCGGCTCAGCACCACGCTTATCCGCTGCATGGCGGTGAACTGCTGAGAGAGGTCGAAGCGTCTGACGGTGGTGTCCGGCTCGGATTCAGGGATCATGCTTCACCTCCGGTCAGGGTGTTAAACAGCGGGAAACGCAGGGTCAGGCAGGTGCCGCCCTGCGGTCGGGAAGCCAGCTCAATGGCCCCGCGATGGTGCGCCACCAGGGTCTGGATCAGCCGCAGCTCCATGCCTTTGCCCGGCGAGTTCAGCGCGTCGGGGGAGTGAGCGTAGCGCACCTGCAGCAGCGGTACGTTGTCAGTCAGGTACAGCGACAGCCAGCCGTCGTTCTCCTCGGCGTAGAGCTGCATCGCCAGCGGCACGGAGGGGAGTTCGGCGGCGAGGGCCAGGGTGCGATCGAGCCACAGGCTTAAGCACGCCAGCAGCGGGGTGCGCTGGCCAAAGCCGATCAGATGCGGTGAGGCCATGTCGACCTGCAGCCCGTCGGGATCGAAGCGGGTACGGTAGAGGGCGCACAGATCGTCGAAAAAGGGCTGCAGCGGCCAGACGGCGGGGTTTTCGAGTTCCAGCGATGGGCGACAGCGCTGGAGCCGCGCCATCGCCTCTTCCCCTTCACGCCAGGCGGCCTCCAGCGCCACATTCCCGCTTCCCTCGCCGTTCAGCCGACGGGCTGCCGCCAGCATATTAATCGGGCAGTTCAGCTGGATCAGCGCGGCGTCCAGCGACTCGCGGATCGCCGCCAGCAGCTTGCCGGCGGTCATTTGCTGCTTCAGCCGGTCAAGGCGCCCTTGCTCCTGCTGCTGACGCTGCTGGGTACAGTCGGCGATCACCACCAGGGTCCGCGCCAGCGCGCTGTCGATAAAGTAGCGGCTGGCCTCTTCACTGACGCCGGGCAACGGCCAGCAGGTTACCGACAGCCAGCGCGCGGCCCCGCGCAGCGCCACCGGCAGGATCGCCTCCACGCCGGGCGTCATCCGGCCAGGGGAGACCTGCAGCTCGGTGAGCAGCTCCCGGCCGCCGCAGTCAGCGCAGAAGGTTTTATAGGCGAGGTTGTCCATCACCACCCGATCCTGCTCGTCCACCACTACCACGGCGGCGGGGATATTATTCAGCACCGCCTCCATCAGGGTCATATGGTTGCGCAGCCGTTGTTCGAGGGTGTAGCTGACGCTGATATCCCGCTGCATCGCCAGATAATGCTCCAGTTCCCCTTGCGGGCTAAGCACCGGGGTGATGTCAATCTCCACCAGGTACAGGCCGCCGTCCCGACGCTGATTAATCAGCTGACCGCGCCAGGGCTGACGCTGGAGCAGGGTATGCCACATCTCTTGATAGATCTCGCGCGGCGTCTGGCTGCTGGCCAGCAGGCGCGGGTTCTGGTTTAACAATTGCGCCAGCGAATAGCCGGTCTGGCGGCAAAACGCCGGGTTGGCGTAAATGATCCTGGCGCTGGCATCGGTGAGGGAGATGGCCACCGAGGCCTGTTCCACCATGGTAAAAAACAGCCCCGGATGTTGTTGAATCAGCGCGCCGGCGATGGCCTCCGGCGCGGCGTTATCGAGCATCATATTCAGGGTCATCGCAAACTCCTGTGTCGCAGTTATGACAAATTGTCCGACACCGTGCGCAAAACGCGGCGGGGTAAGCCGAACCCGGATAACCATGCAAAGTGTGCGCCCTTATCGGAACGACCACGCGAAACATTGATCCGACAGGGGGAAAATTCACGGATTTTTACCTTTCGCCCCGCCGGGTGCGCCTTTGGCGCGCGGCATCGTGATGCGAAGCGATCCTGATGGGGCAGGGATGGGCCGTCGCGGTGCAGGGCAACCTGGCACAGCCTTCGCAATACCTCTGTCGTCATTCCTTTTTTCAACACCATTCCGACAGGAGCGTACTATGGCGAACATTGGCATTTTCTTTGGTACCGATACCGGTAAAACCCGCAAGATCGCGAAAATGATCCACAAGCAGCTGGGGGAGGCCGCCGCCGCCCCGGTCAATATTAACCGCGCCACGCTGGCGGACCTGCTGGCCTACCCGGCCCTGCTGTTGGGGACGCCGACGCTGGGCGACGGCCAGCTGCCGGGCCTTGAGGCCGGGGGCGAGAGCGAGTCGTGGGCCGAGTTTATCCGCAACCTCGGCGACGTCAGCCTGCAGGGGAAAACGGTGGCGCTGTTTGGCCTCGGCGATCAGCGTGGCTATCCGGATAACTTCGCCAGCGGGCTGCGGCCGCTGTACGACGCCCTGTGTGCCCGCGGGGCGACGATGATCGGCAGCTGGCCGAACGAGGGGTATGAGTTCAGCGCCTCATCGGCGCTGGAGGGGGATCGCTTTGTCGGACTGGTGCTGGATCAGGATAACCAGTTCGACGAGACCGACGCGCGGCTGGCGACCTGGCTTGAGGAGATTAAACCGCATCTGCTGTAGGCGATGGCGGGTAGCCTGTCGGCTACCCGCACAGCCCCGGCTGGCGCGCTAGCATCTCGGCCAGCCACTGGCGCTGGTGGCGGCGCTGGCTCTGTTGACTGAGGTAATCGCGGGCGCTTTCCAGCGCCTGCTCAGGCGTCATCGGCGCGGCAGGGCGAATGGCCTCACACCAGATCAGATGCCAGCCGAGCTCACTGGCCACCGGCGCGCTCAGCGCATTTTCCGCCAGCGCAAACAGCGCCTCCTCCAGCTGCGGATAGAGCAGCCCCCGGCCGATCCAGCCCAGCAGTCCGCCGTCCAGCGCGCTCGGGCAGTGGGAGTGTCGCTGGGCCAGCGGCGCAAACGCCTCGCGGGAGGCTTCGATTTGCCCATGAAGCTCCCGTATACGCGAGTAAACCGCCTGGTCGTCGCCATCGACGGTGAGCAGCAGATGGCGGGTCAGGCGCTGTTCCGGGCGCATAAACTGCGCCTGATGCCGCAGATACCAGGCCTGCACCGTGGCGGGATCCGGCCGCGGCGCCTGGCTGGCAATCCCGGCGAAGGCGGTTTCCAGCCGGGCGTGGTGCAGGACGATCGCCGCCCGCTCCGCTGGCGTAAATCCTCCCTCATCCAGCCAGGCGCCCAGCGAAGTGGCGAGGCCCTCCTGCAGCGCGGCGGGGATCGCCTCCGGCGCAATCTGGGCGACAATAACCTGCTCCATCTGGGCCTGGCGCTGCCAGGCCGCCTCGAAGGCCTGCCGGTCGACCGCGGCGATGGCCGCCGGCTCGCAGTTCCAGCGGCTCTGCGCCAGCCGCTGCCGGCCAAATCGTTGCCAGGGCTCCATTATTCTTCCTCCTCTGCCAGCGCCAGCGCGCTTACCGGGACCTGGAACCAGCGGCCGCCGAAGTCGACGATATAGCCGTCGCCATGCTCGCCCCGGTCGGTGGCTTCGATGCGCCCCAACTGACCGACGCTGACCACCATCTCGCCCTGCATCGCCAGCGCCGTCTGACAGATTACGCTATCGCCATACTGCAGATTGCCGGCCAGCCAGGGCCGATCGCCGGCAATCAGCTCCTGTTCGCGACAGCCGACCACCCGGTCGCAGTCCGGGAAGTGGATCTGGTAGATGATCTGGTCCTGCAAGAATACTCCCCAGTCGCGGACATAGCCGATGCTGCCCCGGCGCACCAGCAGGGCGCCGGACGGCAGGCCCGCATAGGTGCCATCGTTACGGATGGCGCGCACGACGCGGACCGCTTCGCTAAAGGTAAATCGGGGTCTCATGGCGTGTTCTCCTCGAACTGTTGCTGATAACTCTCCGCCAGCAGTCGGCGCGCCAGCAGCCAGTGCGCGCGCGGGTTATCCTCCAGCTGGTTGAGCAGAGGCACTTCCGCCTTCAGCTTGCGGTGAAAGGTGGCCAGCACCGGCAGGCTGCAGTGCGCCAGGCGCTCGGGCTGGTAGGGAACGGCGAAAAACTGAAAGAACGCATCGGCGGAGCGCAGGTCGCCCACGCCGGGGATCTGATAAAACCACTCCATACTCACCCCCTGGCCTGCAGCGTTTCGGCGCTGCAGAGCGCGTGGTAGATTGCCGCCAGCTCATCATCCCGCGGGCTGCGTTTGCCGTTTTCGGCAAAGCGACGGAGCGCTGGCAGCAGCTGGTCAATTTGCGCTGATGTCAGGTGATAACCCATCCGATCGAAGACGCCGTTAACCGCCTGGCGACCGGAGTGTTTGCCCAGCACCAGCCGATAGCCGCGGCCCAGCAGGGCGGGGTCGATCGCCTGATAGCTCTCGCTGTCGCGCAGCAGCGCCGCAACGTGCACGCCGGATTCGTGGGTAAAGACCAGCTCGCCCACCAGCGGCTGCTGGGGGTCCACCGGGCGGCGGGTGGCGAGGGCCACCTGTTCGCACAGCGCCGGCAGGGCGGTGAAACGCACGCCGGTCTTGACCTCCAGGCAGCGCTCCAGTCCGAGCGCCACGGTCTCCAGCGCCGCGTTGCCCGCGCGTTCGCCCAGGCCCAGCACGGTGGTGTTCACGCTGGTGGCCCCGGCGCGCACCGCCGCCAGGGTGTTGGCGGTAGCCAGGCCCAGATCGTTATGGGCGTGCATCTCGAGTTCGCCGGGCCAGACGCGGCGCAGGGCGGCGATCTGCGCCGCGGTGGTGAACGGGTCGAGGATACCGACGGTATCGGCATAGCGCAGACGGGTGGCTCCCGCCTCCCGGGCCAGGCGGGCAATGTCCTGCAGCGTCGCGTCGCTGGCTCGCGAGGCGTCCTCACAGCCAATGCAGACCTTCAGGCCAAGGGTGTGGGCGAGGTGGATCAGGGCCGCCAGCCGCTCCAGCAGCAGCGGTAAGCCTTCGCGCAGTTTGTACTGCCGCAGCTTGTCGGAGGCGGGGATGGAGATATCCACCCAGTCCATGCCCAGGTCGGCGCTCTGGCGAATTTCTCCCGCCTGCATCCGGCACCAGGTCATCAGCGTGGCGCCCGGGAGCTGACGGCGCACCTGCCGGATGCGGGCGCACTCCTCCTCGCCCATCGCCGGGGTGCCGACCTCCATGGCCTCGATCCCCGCCGCGTACAGCGCCTCGGCGATGGCGATCTTTTCGCTGGCCTGAAAGGCCACGCCGGGACTCTGTTCACCATCGCGCAGGGTAGTGTCGTTAATCAGTACGCGTCCCATCATTGTCTCCCCGCCTTAGCCGTAGACCGGCGTGAAGGCGCCATCCTGCAGGTGCGGCTGACCCTGTCGCCAGTAGGGCGACAGGGCGCGCAGCCGGTCGATAACCGACGGCAGGGTGGCGATGACGTAGTCGATCTCTTTTTCCCGGGTATAGCGTGAGAGGGAGAAGCGGATGGTGCCGTGGGCCGCAGTGTAGGGGATATTCATTGCCCGCATGACGTGCGACGGCTCCAGCGAGCCGGAGGTGCAGGCGCTGCCGCTGGAGGCGGCGATCCCGGCCTGATTCATCAGCAGCAGGATTGCCTCGCCCTCGATACACTCGAAGGCCAGATTGAGAGTGCCGGGCACCCGCGGCTGGCTGCCGCCCATCACCGTCACCGCCGGGATAGTGGCCTGGAGATGCTGTTCAAGACGATCGCGCAGCTGGCTAATCTGCGCCATGCCCGGCAGATGAATCTGTGCCAGCTCGCTGGCGGCGCCCATCCCGACAATGCCGCTGATATTTTCCGTACCGGCCCGCCGGCCATGCGCCTGGTGGCCGCCGCGCAGCAGCGGGCGAAAACGCGTTCCCCGCCGCAGCCAGAGGCAGCCCACCCCTTTGGGACCGTGGAATTTATGCGCCGAGCAGGAGAGCATATCGATCCGCGTCTGGCTGAGCGCCATCGGGATTTTGCCCACCACCTGCACCGCGTCGCAGTGAAACAGCGCGCCCTGCTCATGAGCCAGCTCCGCCAGTTCAGGCACCGGGAACATGACGCCGGTTTCGTTATTGGCCCACATGATGCTGACCAGCGCCACGCGCGGGCTAAGCGCCGCCCGAAATTGCGCCATATCCAGGGCGCCCTGCTGATCCACGGCGATACGGTGGATCAGGTATCCCTGGCGCTCCAGCTGCTCGCACACCGCCAGAGTGGCGGGATGTTCGACCACGCTGGTGATGATTTCGCGCCGCTCCGGCATCAGGGCCACCGCCGAGGCGATAGCGGTGGTGGTGGCTTCGGTGGCGCAGGAGGTAAAGATGATCTCGCTGGGGTAGTCGGCCCCGAGCAGGGCGGCCACCTGCTGGTGCGCCCGTTCAAGGGCCGCCTGCGCCGGCAGACCAAAATCGTGTATCGACGAAGGGTTGCCGTAAAAGTCGGTTAAAAAGGGCATCATCGCGTCGAGAACCATCGGGTCGAGACGGGTGGTGGCGTTGTTATCGAGATAAACAGGTTTCATCGTATCCCCCTTGGGTTAGTTAACCGCGGCTGGGGCCGCCACCACGTCCATGTAAGTTCCGGTACGCTCCATCAGCTTTTGCTGCAGCCAGGCGAGGGTCATGTCGGTCATCATGCAGCCGCTGCAGCTGCCGGAGAGGCTGACGGTCACCTGACGCGGGGTGACGTTGAGCAACGTCATGTCGCCGCCGTCGGCCTGAATGTGCGGGCGCAGTTCGTTGATGGTATCGACCACGCTTTGCCAGTGCGCATCGTGGGCCGTCTCCGCTGGCAGGGGCGCTGGCGGCTGTTGGGCGAGGATCGCCGCCAGCGCCAGCTCAATTTTTTCATGGCAGGCGGTGCAGCCGCCGCCGGCTTTGGTGTAGTTAATCACTTCTTCGAGGGTGGTCAGGCCGTTGTTCACCACGGCCCGGCGAATATGCCCTTCGTCGACGCCGAAGCATTTACAGATCAGCTTGCCCTCCTCATGCTCCTCCTCAAGGCTTTCGCCGCGAAAATGGGCGATGGCCGCACGCAGCGCTTCCTGGCCCATCACCGAGCAGTGCATTTTTTCCGGCGGCAGACCGTCGAGGTAGTCGGCGATCTGCTGGTTGGTGATCTGCCCGGCTTCGGTCAGGGTGTGGCCGATAATCAGCTCCGTCAGCGCGGAAGAGGAGGCGATGGCGCTGCCGCAGCCGAAGGTCTGGAAGCCCGCCTCCTCGATGATCTCGGTCTGCGGATCAACCCGCAGCATCAGGCGCAGCGCATCGCCGCAGCTTAATGAACCCACATCGCCCACCGCGTTGGCGTTGTCGACCACGCGCGCGTTGCGGGGATGAAAAAAATGGTCTTTCACTTTCTCGGAGTAGTTCCACATGCTGTCAGCTCCAGGGATGATGACGAAAACGCCGGGGCGCGGTACACCGCAGACTGGCGGTGGTACTGACCCCCAAGCAATTGCGATACCAACGCATAAAAACCTTATTTGTTAATGACCTGGCGGGTTAAGCGCCCCCGACAGGGCCGACACTGTTGTGGCGTTTTGTGGGCTTTGTCACATAAACGACAGGATCAGGGGAGCGGGTCGGGTTCCTCCCGCCACGCCGGCTCCTCCAGCAGGCGGTTAAAGCGCTGCGGATCGCGTTGCCGCGCGCTGCGGCGCTGCGCTTTTTCATACCAGGAGAGTTGGATCTCCTGCAGCAAGCCGAGGATGGTGGTCTGGTCTGGGACGCGTTCGGCGCGGACGCCCACCTGCAGCAGCTGGCGAAAAACCGCCTCGCCAATCGCCACGCAGAACAGGGTGACGCAATCCTCAAGGGCGTGGATGCGCTCGGCTATCTTCTCGGTCTGGTGACCGCTGGCGACCGGGAACTCCACCACCCGCAGCAGGGTGACCCGGTCGGCTTTGACGCCGTAGACCACCAGCCGCGGCGTGGCGCCGAAATGCTGATCGACGTGGCGGTAATCGGAGCTGGCGAAGGCGACTTTCATCGACCACTCGTCGGCGTGGACCATATCAAACTGACGATTAATGGGCGGCATAAGCGTCTCCTGAAGCCGGCAGGGGGTCGGCGCCCTGGCGAAGCGGCGAGTGGTAGAGGGCGGTGTGGTGATGGCGGTCGCGCAGCAGATTGGCCAGCTCAAACAGCGTATCTCGCATACCGGCGTACCCCTGGCGGACGCGACGAAACTCACCGAGCCGGTCGAAGAGGGGAAAACCGACGCGGATCAGCGGCAGGGCAAACTGCTCCGCCAGATCGCGGGCGTGAGAGTTAGCCACCAGCAGATCGGCGGGTTGGTGGCTCAGCAGCTGCTGCAGATCCTCAAGATCCCCCGGCACGACTTGCTCGACCGGCAGCTGGCGCAGGCTGGGGTGGCTGGTGGGGGCGACCAGCGGGCCGGGCTGCATCCCCTGGCTGCGGGCGAAATCACACCACGCCGCCAGCAGGTCGCCCTCCGCCGCCATCGCCATGCGCTGGCCCTGAAGCCACATATGGCAGTCGATCATCGCATCCTGCAGCTGGCCGCGCTGGCGCTCAATCCAGGCCGGTACGCGGCGTCCGGACATCTTCGCCAGCTGATGGATAAAGGTATCGCAATGGTCGAGGGTCATCAGATGCGGCAGGGCGATCACGTCGCCGCGGCTGCGTTGGGTCAGGAGCGATGCCGCCCGCTGGAGCGACACGCCAATGGCGAAGCTGCCCAGACTCTGGCCCATCTGGGCAATCTGGCGCAGCGAGGCGCCGCCCTGGGTCAGGGGCGTAAAATCCCCTTCACCGAGGTGGCCATCCATTGACTGCGAGAGGTCCGGCAGGATCACCGGCTGCAGGCCAAAGGCCTCCACGCAGCGGCCCAGCCATTCGATATCCCCTGGCGAACAGAGGTGGCTGACCAGCAGGTTGACCCGCCGGGGCCGCTGCCCCGGACGCGGCGTCGGCGCGACCCACTGCTCGATCACGCTCTCGATCACCGCGCTGTAGCCGTTTTCCATCGAGCCAAAAAAATCCGGGGTATTGACGGTGAGGATCGCCACGCCGTTATGGCGCGGATGCGCCTCACGAAACTGGCGCACCACCCGGGCGATATCGCTGCCCTGCGCTTCCGCCAGACCGGTGCTGAGCAGCACGATGGCCTGCGGGCTGTGGCGCTGGCAGAGGGTGTCGAGCGCGGTGAAGATATTGCCGTCGGCCCCCATGATCGTGGCGGTCGGATCCATAGCCGTCGACTGCAGCGGCACCGGGTCATGGAAATGCTGAATAAAGAAAACTTTGGCGAAGGCGCTGCAGCCCTGGGCGCCGTGGACCAGCGGGATGGCCTGGGCCAGCCCGAGGCTGGCGAGGATCGCCCCGAGCGGTTGCCCGGTTTTAATCGGGCTCACCGCCAGCGGTTTTTCACTGCGGATAATGTCCGCCATGGTGTTCTCCTAGCGCCACGGGGCGCGGGTATGCGTTTGCGGCCAGACGGGGCTGGCGAGGGTCAGACAGAGCTGGCGGGCGAGGGTGATGATGCCCTGATAGCCGGCGTAGGCGTGCTCGCGCTCCTGATTGATATCGAGAAACGGCAGCCGGGCTTTCCAGGCGGTGTACATATTGCGTCCGCCGGCGATCATCAGGTCGGCCTGATAGCGGTACACCACGTCGAGCAGGGTGCGGGCATTGCCCTCCTCAAGCATCACCGCCTCGTCGCCCATCAGCTCACGGATCCGCTGTTTGTCCTCCTCGGTGGATTTCCGCGTGCCGGTGGCCACCACGGTCATGCCGAGATCCTGCAGGGCTGATACCACCGACCAGGATTTCACGCCGCCGGTGTAGAGCAACACTTTGCGCCCACGGAGCTGCTCGCGCCACGGCGCCAGCGCCTGCTCCGCCGCCTGCTCTTCGCGGGCGATCAGCGCCTCGGTGCGGCGGCACAGGTCGTCATCCCCCAGCAGCGTCGCCAGCTGGCGCAAGGCGTCGGAGGTGGCGCGGATCCCGTAGAAGCTGCCTTCAAACCACGGCGTGCCGTAGCGCAGCTCCAGCCCCCGGGCGACGTTGATCAGCGCGCGCGAGCACACCAGCATATTGGCCTGCGCCCGGTGCAGGGTCTGGATCTCGGCAAAGCGGCCGTCGCCGGAGAGGCTGCCGAGGACGCGGATCCCCAGCTCGTCGAGCAGCGGCTGGACCTGCCAGAACTCGCCGGCGATATTGAATTCGCCAATCAGGCCGATATCGTGGCGCTGGGCCGGGGCAAAGGGCGTGTTGTCTGGCCACGGGGCCGGTTCGCGCTGGCCAATCACCTGCCTGAGCATCACGTCGCCCGCCATTCGGTTGCCAAGATTTTTACTGCCGTAGAAACCGGCGGCGTCAATGGCGATGACCGGGACGCCGGTGGCGGTCTGTGCGGCCTGGCAGACGGCCTCCAGGTCATCCCCCTCCATCGCCGGTACGCAGGTGTTGTAGATAAAGACCGCCGCCGGATGATAGCGGTCGACGATGTGACGGACGGCGTGGAACAGGCGGCGTTCGCCGCGGCCCATAATCACATCCTGTTCGTTAAGATCGGTGGTAAAGCCGAGCCGGTTGAGGGCCGGGCCGGCGCTGACGCTGCCGCGGTTATCCCACGAGCTGCCCGCGCAGCCGATGGGGCCGTGCACCAGGTGCGCGACGTCGGCGATGGGCAGGAGCGTTATCTGCGCGCCGTCGAAGGCGCAGCCGCCGGCGGTAGCGCCGGGCTTAGGAGCGCTGCAGCCGGATTTTTGCTTCTGGTTGTGCTCGCAGGCGGGTTCGTCCAGCAGCGCCAGAATTTCCTTTCCCTTCATAGTGACCTCGTTGACGGTGGGAGACCGGAGAGGTGATGCAATTCGCGCTCCAGGGAGATGGAGATTGATTTTTAAGGGAAAAGGGTTGTGGGTTTTGCGACAAAGGCAACAATCGGACAGGGGGAAAGCGTGGATTATCCCCTGTTGACGCGACAGTATTGCCGCATATTGGCGAATGACTCGCCGCGAGGGGGTTGGGGCGCGTAAAGAAAATTGGCGAGAACGCAGGCGCACATCAAGGGCTGGCCGCCAGGACGGCGGCCAGAGGGCGGTCGAGACAGGGATGTCGAGTCCGCCCGTCCCGCCAGATGAAGCCGGAGTGGAGCGTACCGCGCAGCGGCAATTTTCAGCGCAATGCCGGGGGTCATGGGGGGCGAGCGAAACGCCCCCCATGCCGTTCACCTGTTGAGAAGTTTATTTATGACTAAGGAGTGAATGTGAACGGAACCTTCTGTTAAACAGAATTTTTTTGCCTTCGTGCGGCAGTGGTTTGCGATAATCTGGCCAGAAAAAAAAGGCCCGCGGGGTCGGCGGGCAACAAGCAAAACGCAACGATTAAAAAACACGTTCCTCCAGAGGGTTATCCCGGTTGAGGCGCTTCGCCAGCCACGGCGGCAGCCGACCGGCCAGCATCGCGCTTACCGCGTCGCACTGCGCCTGAATCGTCGTGCCCGGCGGCGCTTTCATCGGATGGATCTGATGGCGGATCAACCTCGCGGCGGCAGGCCCGCCAATCTCCTGACAAAACAGCAGATGGCAATCCTCCAGCAGCCTGGCGCGCATCTCGCTGGCGTCCGACGCCGCAGAAGAAGACGCATAGCGGCGCAGATCCGCCAGCCAGCCGCCCTGGTCATCGAAGGCATAGATAAAAAACAGCCGGTTCTGGCCAAAATGACCATTGATGGCCAGGCCATCCTGCGAGCAAAAAGCGACCCGCAGCTGCGGCGTTCGCTGAGGGGGGCGGGCGATGCGCAAATGGCCGGGCAGCACCCCCTGCAGGCAGGCGATGACCCGCGCCCAGCGGGCCGGGGACATCACCGCCGTCGCCGAAGGAAAGCTGGCGGCCAGCTGAGGCTGCGTCAGGGTGGTTAACCGTGCCGGGGTCAACGTTTCGCCGCACTCCTGCGCCAGCCAGTCGACGACTTGCACCGGCTGCAGCTCCGGCAGCGTCTGGAACAGCGCCAGCAGACGCCAGAAAAGGGTATCGTTGTCGGACATTTCCAGCTCCTTATAGCAGCGTGCTGCGAGTGGCGCGCAGGCTTATCGGGAAGACGGGTCGCCCCGGCTGCGGATTGACGTAGTAGCGACGTCCCCCTTCGAGGGCAATCGCGCCGCCCCAGCGGTCCGTCTCGTCATGTTCGACCTGGAGCACCCGGGCCTCCAGATCCTGTTTGGCGATATAGGCATACAGCGCCTCGCCGCGCTCACGGAAAATCACGATGGGCATACTCCCTCCTGGCCCCGCCTGCGGCGGGGCGCCTGATGGTTAACGAACGAGGTCGAAGCTGTAATCGGTTTTGCCCAACTGGCTGGTGTCGTGGTCCAGTTTTTCCAGCACGGCGTTCACCAGCGTCGTGACGATGTTCATTGCGCCTTCATAGCCCCAGGTGGTCTGGCGGTGCAGATGATGGCGGTCGAACAGCGGAAAGCCCAGACGGATCAGCGGCACTTCGAAGGCTTTGCCCTTTGCCAGGGTATCGCGCTGGATAAACTTGCCGTAGGAGTTACCGATCATAAAGTCCGGCTGACGGGTGAACATCAGCGACCGGAAGTGCCACAGGTCGCAGTTGATGAACACTTCGCTTTCCTGACCGTACGGCGAGGCATCGAGCATTTTCTTCATCGCTTTTTGCCAGCGTTTATTGGCGTTATGACTGAGGATCACCGTCGGCTCGCAGCCCAGCTCCAGCAGGAAGCGCGTCAGCCCCATCACGAAATCCGGATCGCCGTAGAGGCCGAATTTTTTGCCATGCAGCCAGGTGTGGGAATCCAGCATCATGTCGACCAGCCGGCCGCGCTCCAGAGTCAGAGCGTCGGCGATCGGTTTGCCGGTCAGCTGACTGACGGTCATCAGCAGGGCGTCGGTGGCGGCCAGGCCCAGCGGAACGGCCACCTCGGTGGCGGGCTGGTTCCACATCTCCTGAACCACCTTTTTGCTTTTCACCAGCTGCCACGGCTGCAGCAGCAGGGTGTCAATGGCGTCCGGCGCGGTTTTGATCTCCTGCTGGCTGGTGCCGCCGGCGTACATCCGGTAATGGCCGTCGGCGGGGGTGTCGAGCACCTCTGATGGGTCGGAGAGCAGGCTGCACGGGACATCCATCTGCGCCATCATCCGCTTCAGCACGCGGAAGTTGCCGAGATAGGTCTCAAATCCGGTCACCAGATTGAGCTTTTGCTGTTTGCCCGGCTGCCCGGCGTAGTCAGCGGTAAAGGTCTTCGCAAACCCTTCGAACATATTGTCCCAGCCGGTGACATGGCTGCCGATAAAGCTGGGGGTATGGGCGTAAGGAATGGCGATGCTGTCGTCAACAAATCCCTCTTTTTTGGCGTTGGCGATAAACGCCTGCAGATCGTCGCCGATCACCTCGGCCATACAGGTGGTGGAGACGGCGATAATCTCGGGTTTATACAGCGCGCTGGCATTCTGCAGGCCCAGATTCATGTTGTTGTTGCCGCCGAACACCGCCGCGTCCTCGGTCATGGAGTCGGAGACGCAGGCGACCGGCTCTTTAAAATGGCGGTTAAAGTAGGTGCGAAAATAGGCGACGCAGCCCTGGGAGCCGTGCACGTAGGGCAGGGTGCCGGCGAACCCCAGCGCGCAGAGTACGGCGCCGAGCGGCTGGCAGGCTTTGGCCGGGTCGACGGTCAGCGCCTCGCGCTGGAAGTTCAGCGCTTCATACTCGGCGGTGGTGGTCCAGGCAAAAACCTCCTGCACACGCTGCGCGTCGTGCGCCTCTTCAAGGGTCTTTTTATTCTGGAACAGGGTCTGGTATTCATCCTGTTCAAACAGCGGATAACAGCTGTGAATTTTATCGATCGTTTGGCTCATGGTGTTCTCCTCCCGCGCCACAAATCGGTGGACTGACGGGACAGTGAAGGGGCAATCACGCAGACTTCAGCCACGGGGCAGTCAGTTCGTTCCACGCCGGATTGTTCAGGGTCATATCCATATCGCGGGCAAAGATGGCGAAGCCGTCATAGCCGTGATAGGGGCCGGAATAGTCCCAGGAGTGCATCTGGCGGAACGGCACCCCCATTTTCTGGAAGATATATTTCTCTTTGATCCCGGAGCCGATGAGGTCAGGTTTCAGCGCTTTGACGAAGGCCTCCAGCTCATAGCTGCTGGCATCGTCAAACAGCAGGGTGCCCTCTTTCAGGTCCGGCAGGGTGCGGTCGTAATCATCGTTATGGGCAAACTCGTAGCCGGCGGCGATGATCTCCATCCCGAGATCCTCATAGGCGCCGATGACGTGGCGCGGCCGCAGCCCCCCCATGTACAGCAGCACTTTGCGCCCCTCCAGCCGCGGGCGATATTTGGCGATGATGGCCGCCATCTGCCCCTCATATTTGGCGATCACCGCTTCCGCATTGGCGCGAATGGTGTCATCAAATTGATCGGCGATCTTGCGCAGCGATTCGGCGATTTTGGTCGGGCCGAAGAAGTTATATTCCATCCACGGGATCTGATGTTTCTCCTCCATATGGCGGGCGATATAGTTCATCGAACGGTAGCAGTGGACGAGGTTAAGCTTAACGAATGGGGTGTTCTCCATCTCCACCAGGGTGCCGTCGCCGGACCACTGCGCCACTACGCGCAGCCCCATCTCTTCCAGCAGAATGCGCGAGGCCCAGGCGTCGCCGCCGATGTTGTAATCGCCAATGATGGCAACATCATACGGGGTGCTGGCAAACGGCTGCCCTTCGCGATTGTTCAGCACCCAGTCGCGCACCACGTCGTTGGCGATATGGTGGCCCAGCGATTGCGATACGCCGCGAAAGCCTTCGCAGCGCACCGGGATCACCGGTTTATCCAGCGCCTTGCTGCTGGCGTTGGCCACGGCGCTGATGTCATCGCCGATCAGGCCCACCGGGCACTCCGACTGGATGGTGATCCCTTTGGTCAGCGGGAACAGCAGCTCCATCTCTTCGATCAGTTTGGTCAGCTTTTTATCGCCGCCGAAAACAATATCGCGCTCCTGAAAATCAGAGGTGAAGTTCAGGGTGCCGAAGCTGTCGACACCGCTGACGCCGGTATAGTAGTTGCGCCGTCCGGCGCGCGAATACTGGCCGCAGCCGATGGGGCCGTGCGAGATATGGGCCATGTCTTTGATTGGCCCAAACACCACCCCTTTCGAGCCCGCATAGGCGCAGCCGCGCACGGTCATCACCCCGGGCTGCGATTTACGGTTCGAGATAATGCACTTGCCGACGCTCTCCATCTGCGGATCGCTGATCATCATGTGCTTTCTGCGCTCTTTGCGCGCGGTTTCGGGAAACACCTCCAGGACTTCCTGGATGAGCGCAAGGTTACGTTCGCCTGTTGCGTTGGTCATGGTGAGGATCCTGTGCTCAGGCCGCGTTTTCTTCAGCGGCGGTTTTACCAATGATGCTGGTGTCTTCTTCTTCCATGATGCCGAACTCCATCAGCAGCGATTCCAGCTCGTCCATGGTGCACGGCGTCGGCACCACTTTTTTGGTGTTATTGACGATCTTCTGCGCCAGTTGACGATATTCGTTGGCCTGCTGACAGGTCGGGTCGTACTCGATCACCGTCATCCGGCGGATCTCCGCGCGCTGCACAATGTTGTCGCGGGGAACGAAGTGGATCATCTGCGTGCCAAGCTTCTCCGCCAGGGCGATGATCAGTTCGTCTTCCCGGTCGGTTTTGCGCGAGTTACAGATCAGGCCGCCGAGGCGCACCTTGCCGGATTTGGCGTACTTCACGATCCCTTTGGAGATATTGTTGGCGGCATACATCGCCATCATCTCGCCGGAGCAGACGATGTAGATCTCCTGGGCTTTGTTTTCGCGGATCGGCATGGCGAAGCCGCCGCAGACCACGTCGCCGAGGACGTCATAGAAGACGAAATCCAAATCTTCTTCATAGGCGCCTTCTTCCTCGAGGAAGTTGATGGCGGTGATCACCCCGCGTCCGGCGCAGCCGACGCCTGGCTCCGGGCCGCCGGATTCGGCGCAACGGACATCGCCATAGCCGATTTGCAGAACGTCTTCGAGCTCCAGATCCTCGACCGAGCCCACTTCCGCCGCCATCTCCATGATGGTGTTCTGGGCTTTAGCGTGGAGGATCAGACGGGTGGAATCCGCTTTCGGATCGCAGCCGACGATCATCACTTTCTTACCCATCTCGGCGAGGGCCGCGACGAGATTCTGGGTGGTGGTGGATTTACCGATACCGCCTTTACCGTAGATAGCGCATTGACGCATGGTCATGGTGACTTCTCCTGTTGTTGAGTGTTTGCCAGCAGAGAAGTGCAGGGAACGTACCAGCTGCGAATTTTTGCTCAGTTCTTTGATAAATAAGTGTTTTTTGTAAAACAGCCGCGCCGGGAGGCTGAGCAAACGGCACAATAACGCTACCAAATGTGCGAAACAGAACAATTTCCCCCCACGGGCCCGGCGCGGCGCTTTGTCACCTGTTCAACAGCTTGTCGCGCACAGTGTCTTATTCCCCGCAATCCCGCCGGACGGGCCTGCGCGTTTCTTCCTTTAACCTGTTGAATTGATGAGTGACAGGCGGCAATTCGCGAGCTGGCACAGGCTGTGCTTGGAGAGGTGACAGGGTTTGCCGCGGGCTGCCGCGGTAAAGAGAACGCTCACCTTTGAGGATTGAACGATGTCCGGAAACATGAAAACAATGGATGGCAACACGGCGGCGGCCTGGATCTCCTACGCCTTTACCGACGTGGCGGCCATCTACCCCATCACCCCCTCCACGCCGATGGCTGAAAATGTCGATGAATGGGCCGCTAAGGGGAAAAAGAATCTGTTTGGCCAGCCGGTGCGCCTGATGGAAATGCAATCCGAAGCCGGTGCCGCAGGGGCGGTGCACGGCGCGCTGCAGGCGGGAGCGCTCACCACCACCTACACCGCGTCGCAGGGGCTGCTGCTGATGATCCCCAATTTGTACAAAATTGCCGGTGAACTGCTGCCGGGTGTTTTTCACGTCAGCGCGCGGGCGCTGGCGACCAATTCGCTGAATATTTTTGGCGACCACCAGGACGTGATGGCGGTACGGCAGACCGGCTGCGCCATGCTGGTGGAGAATAACGTTCAGCAGGTGATGGACCTGTCGGCGGTGGCGCACCTGGCGGCGATCGCCGGGCGGATCCCGTTTATCAACTTTTTCGACGGCTTTCGCACCTCGCACGAAATACAGAAGATTGAGGTGCTGGCGTATGAGCAACTGGCGACGCTGCTGGACCGGCCGGCGCTGGAGCGCTTTCGTCGGCAGGCGCTGCACCCGGATCATCCGGTGATCCGCGGCACCGCGCAAAATCCGGATATCTACTTCCAGGAGCGGGAGGCCGGTAACCGCTTCTACCTCGCGCTGCCCGATCTGGTGGAAAGCTATATGGCGAAGATCACCGCGCTGACCGGGCGGGAATATCACCTGTTTAATTACCACGGCGCGCCGGATGCCGAGCGGGTGATTATCGCCATGGGCTCAGTGTGCGACACCGTCCAGGAGGTGGTGGAGACGCTGAATGCGGCGGGGGAGAAGGTGGGGCTGCTCAGCGTCCATCTCTATCGGCCGTTCTCGCTGGCGCACTTTTTCGCGCAACTGCCCGGCAGCGTGCAGCGTATTGCCGTCCTTGACCGTACCAAAGAGCCGGGGGCGCAGGCGGAACCGCTGTGCCTCGACGTCAAGAACGCCTTCTATCAACGCGACGATGCGCCGCTGATCGTCGGCGGCCGCTACGCGCTCGGCGGTAAGGACGTGCTGCCCAACGATATCGCCGCGGTGTTTGACAACCTCAGGCAGCCGCTGCCGAAGGACGGTTTTACCCTGGGTATTGTCGATGATGTCACTTTTACCTCGCTGCCCGCCCGGCAGGAACCGCTGGCGGTCTCCCATGCCGGGATCACCGCCTGTAAATTCTGGGGCATGGGCTCGGACGGCACCGTCGGGGCAAACAAAAGCGCCATCAAGATCATCGGCGATAACACGCCACTCTACGCCCAGGCCTACTTTTCCTACGACTCGAAAAAGTCCGGAGGGATCACCGTTTCGCACCTGCGCTTTGGCGACAGGCCGATCACCTCGCCCTACCTGATCCACCGGGCCGATTTTATCGCCTGCTCTCAGCAATCCTATGTCGACCGCTATGACCTGCTGGAGGGGCTGAAGCCGGGAGGCACCTTTCTGCTCAACTGCAGCTGGTCCGAGGCAGAGCTGGAGCAGCACCTGCCGGTCAGCGTCCGACGCTATCTGGCGCAGGAAAAGATCGACTTTTATACCCTTAATGCGGTGGACATTGCCCGCGAGCTGGGCCTCGGTGGGCGCTTTAACATGCTGATGCAAGCGGCGTTCTTTAAGCTGACGGCGATTATCGATCCGCAAACGGCGGCAGACTATCTCAAGCAGGCGGTGGAGAAAAGCTATGGCAGCAAAGGGGCGAGCGTCATTGAGATGAACCAGCGGGCTATCGAGCTGGGGATGGCGGCGCTGCACCGGGTGACGGTACCCGCCCACTGGGCGACCCTCGAGGCGCCGGCACCGCAGGCGAGCGCCCTGATGCCGGACTTCATCCGCGATATCCTGCAGCCCATGAACCGCCAGCGTGGCGACCTGTTGCCGGTGAGCGCCTTCGCCGGGATGGAAGACGGCACCTTTCCCTCCGGCACCGCCGCCTGGGAGAAGCGCGGCATCGCGCTGGAGGTGCCGGTCTGGCAGCCTGACGGCTGTACCCAGTGTAACCAGTGCGCCTTTGTCTGCCCGCATGCGGCGATCCGCCCGGCGTTACTGAGCGCTGAAGAGCAGGACACGGCTCCCGCCGGGCTGCTGAGTAAACCCGCCCAGGGGGCCAAAGACTATCACTATCATCTGGCCATCTCGCCGCTGGACTGCTCCGGCTGCGGCAACTGCGTGGAGAGCTGCCCGTCGCGCGGCAAGGCGCTGCAGATGGTCTCCCTCGACAGCCAGCGTGCGATGGCTCCGGTCTGGGATTACGCCCTGGGACTGGCGCCAAAAGATAACCCGTTTCGCAAAACGACGGTCAAAGGCAGCCAGTTCGAAACGCCGCTGCTGGAGTTTTCCGGCGCCTGCGCGGGTTGCGGAGAAACGCCCTATGCCCGGCTTATCACCCAGCTGTTTGGCGACCGGATGCTGATCGCCAACGCCACCGGCTGCTCTTCGATCTGGGGCGCCAGCGCGCCTTCGATGCCCTATACCACCAACCATCGCGGACACGGACCGGCGTGGGCAAACTCGCTGTTTGAGGATAACGCCGAGTTCGGTCTCGGCATGATGCTTGGCGGCCAGGCGATCCGCCAACAGATCGCCGAGGAGATGACCGCCGCGCTGGCGCTGCCGGTCAGCGACGCGCTTCACGCCGCGATGCGGCAGTGGCTGGCGCAGCAGGATGAGGGGGAGGGGACCCGTGAGCGCGCGGACCGCCTCAGTGCGTTGCTGGCGGAGGAAAAAGAGGGCGTCCCGCTGCTGGAGCAGCTCTGGCAGAACCGCGACTATTTCGTCCGGCGTTCGCAGTGGATCTTCGGCGGCGACGGCTGGGCCTACGATATCGGCTTCGGCGGCCTCGATCATGTGCTGGCCAGTGGGGAAGACGTCAATATTCTGGTGTTTGATACCGAGGTCTACTCCAACACCGGCGGCCAGTCGTCCAAATCGACCCCGGTGGCGGCGATCGCCAAATTTGCCGCTCAGGGAAAACGCACGCGCAAAAAAGATCTCGGCATGATGGCGATGAGCTACGGCAATGTTTACGTCGCCCAGATCGCCATGGGCGCCGATAAAGATCAGACCCTGCGGGCCATCGCTGAGGCCGAGGCCTGGCCGGGACCGTCGCTGGTGATCGCCTATGCCGCCTGTATCAACCACGGCCTGAAAGCCGGGATGCGCTGCAGTCAGCGCGAGGCGAAGCGGGCGGTGGAGGCGGGATACTGGCACCTGTGGCGCTATCATCCGCAGCGGGAAGCCGAAGGCAAAACGCCGTTTATATTGGACTCCGAAGAGCCGGAAGAGAGTTTCCGCGACTTTTTGCTCGGCGAGGTGCGCTACGCCGCGCTGCATAAAACCACGCCGGATCTGGCGGACGCGCTGTTCCGGAAAACGGAGGACGATGCCCGGGCCCGTTTCAGGCAGTATCAGCGGCTGGCGGGAGAGGAGTAGGCTGTCGGTTAGCGATTCACGGCTGCTGCATGACGTTCAGCAGCGTATCCAGCAGGCCGGGAAAACGGGCGTCCAGATCTTCCCGGCGCAGCGAAATCATGTTCTCCCGTCCCTGAGGCCGTTGCCAGATCACACCGCTGTCGCGCAGGACGCGCCAGTGGTGGGTCATGGTGGACTTGGCCACCTCTTCCTGGCGCAGAGCGTTGCAGCTCAGCTCGCTGCCGTCGGCCAGCGTGCGGATGATCTCCAGTCGCAGTGGGTTACCGAGCGCGGAAAGGACATTTTCCAGGCGAATTTGTTCTCGTTCGGGGTGATTGGCGATCATAATAATCCTGTGTCGGCGGTGGCGCGGCGCATGGCAGCCGCAGCCCATATCGGCGGCTGGCGGCTACTATACCCAAACTCCGGTTCTGATGCCACGCGCGCCGCCGCAACCTGACCAATCGTAATAATAGCAAAAATAGTTCGAATATACTCGTACAGTTGTACTATGATAGGCGGCAGTTAAATGAACTGCGGATCATTCCGACCGCAGACTGACAGTCAAAACGACTAAGGACGCATCATGCCCCGACCCATCCC
This sequence comes from Klebsiella variicola, assembly GCF_000828055.2. NCBI lineage: Bacteria > Pseudomonadati > Pseudomonadota > Gammaproteobacteria > Enterobacterales > Enterobacteriaceae > Klebsiella > Klebsiella variicola. The sequence goes on from NZ_CP010523.2 coordinate 1,815,761, forward strand.
CCTCGAACGTTATCGCAACATCGGTATCTCCGCGCATATCGATGCCGGTAAAACCACCACCACCGAGCGCATCCTGTTTTATACCGGGATGAGCCATAAGCTGGGTGAAGTACACGATGGCGCGGCAACCACCGACTGGATGGCCCAGGAGCAGGAGCGCGGGATCACCATTACCTCGGCGGCGGTAAGCTGCTTCTGGCCGGGTATGGACCGCAGCTTCGAGCCGCACCGGATCAATATCATCGACACCCCGGGGCACGTGGATTTCACCATTGAGGTGGAACGTTCCATGCGCGTGCTCGACGGCGCGGTGATGGTGTATGACTCCGTCGGTGGGGTGCAGCCCCAGTCGGAGACCGTCTGGCGCCAGGCGAATAAATACCACGTTCCGCGGCTGGCCTTCGTCAACAAGATGGACCGCCCCGGCGCGGACTTCTTCCGCGTGGTGCAGATGATGATCGACCGTCTGAAGGCTAACCCGGTGCCGATTGTGATCCCCATTGGCGCCGAAGAGCATTTCACCGGCGTTGTCGATCTGGTGAAAATGCGCGCCATCCTGTGGGATGACGCCACCCAGGGCATGACCTTCAGCTATGGGCCTGTCCCTGACGATCTGCTGGCGACGGCGCAGCAGTGGCGGGAGAAAATGGTCTCGGCGGCGGCGGAAGCCAGCGATGAGCTGATGGATAAATACCTGGAAACCGGCGAGCTGGACGAGGCGGAGATCGTTGCCGGTCTGCGCCAGCGCACGGTGAAGGGGGAAATCCAGGCGGTGCTCTGCGGGAGCGCCTTTAAAAACAAAGGCGTGCAGCGCATGCTCGATGCGGTGGTGGAGCTGATGCCGTCGCCGCTGGATATTCCGGCGATACAAGGCGTTGATGAGAAAGGCCAGCCGGCGGAACGCCATCCGAGCGACGATGAGCCGCTGTCGGCGCTGGCGTTTAAACTGATGACCGACCCCTACGTCGGCCAGCTGACCTTTATCCGCGTCTACTCCGGGACGCTGAAGAAAGGCGATGCGGTGTGGAACCCGGTGAAGGGCAAGAAAGAGCGCATCGGGCGTATCGTGCTGATGCAGGCCAACGACCGCCATGAAGTTGACGAACTGCACGCCGGGGATATCGCGGCCTGCGTCGGTCTGAAGGATGTGACCACCGGTGATACGCTGTGCGATCCGGATGCGATCATTACCCTCGAACGGATGGAGTTTCCGGAGCCGGTGATTTCGCTGGCCATCGAGCCGAAGACCAAAGCGGATCAGGAGAAAATGGGCATCGCGCTGCAGCGGCTGGCGGCGGAAGATCCGTCGTTCCGTCTACATACCGATGAAGAGTCTGGCCAGACGATTATCTCCGGCATGGGCGAGCTGCATCTGGAGATCATTGTCGACCGGATGAAGCGCGAGTTTGGCGTCGAGGCCAACATTGGTCGTCCGCAGGTCACCTACCGCGAAACCCTGCGCAAGAAAGTGACGGACGTGGAAGGCAAATTTGTGCGCCAGTCCGGCGGCAAAGGGCAGTACGGGCACGTCGTGCTGACCCTGGAGCCGCTGGAGCCGGGCAGCGGTTTCGTCTTCGAGGACGCCACCAAAGGCGGCGTGGTGCCACGCGAGTACATCCCTTCCGTGGAGAAAGGGCTGCGCGAAGCGATGGGCACCGGCGTGCTGGCGGGTTATCCGGTGGTTGACGTGAAAGCGACCCTGACCTTCGGGTCGTACCACGACGTGGACTCCTCGGAGATGGCGTTCCGCATGGCGGCGATCTTTGGCTTCCGGGAAGGCGCGCGCAAAGCGGATCCGGTGATCCTTGAGCCGGTGATGCACGTCGAGGTGGAGACGCCGGAAGAGTACGCCGGGAATATTATGGGCGATCTCTCTTCCCGTCGCGGGATGGTGCAGGGGATGGAAGAGCGCTTCGGCAGCCAGATCATCCGCGCCGACGTGCCGCTGGCGGAGATGTTTGGTTATTCCACCACGCTGCGCTCGATGTCTCAGGGACGGGCAACCTACAGCATGGAGTTCCACCATTACGCGGAAGCGCCGCGTAATGTGGCGGATGAAATCATCGCCAGCCGCGCGAAAAGCTAAGCAACGTTCCCGGGGGCGACGCGAGGCGTCTTACCCGGGCTACGAGTCCAGCCATCGTTTGTAGCCCGGGTAAGGCGTTAGCCGCAACCCGGGAATGTCAGCCAATCAGACAATATCCTGTGCGTATTGCCACAGCGCCTTCAGCTGCGCCAGCTTCTCTTTATCATCCGCATACTGTTGATACAGCATCTGCAGCTCATCGGCATAGGCCTGCAAAAACTCTGGCGTAAACACCTGACGACGGTGCTCTAACCAGCGCTGCTGCTCATGTTCATCGAGCGTGCCGGGGAAGTTGCGCGCCCGATAGTTAAACAGCAGGCGTTCGATACGCTTATCGGCGAAGGTAATATCCAGCGCCGGCAGATTGCGCGGTTCGGTTTCCAGCACGATTTTCATCGCCGCGCGGTCGGCATCGCTAAAGAACCCATTGTAAAGCTGGGCGTCGACGTTTTCGGACGGCACGAACGGCTCGGCTTCGGCATAGACCGCCACCACTTTCTCGCGCACCTGCGGATTCGCCCGCAGCAGCTGGGCATTCTCCAGACAGCGCTGAATGGAGATCCCCAGCCGGTCGGCATCCAGCGGGCGCAGGGTATTGGCCTGAGCCAGCACCGGACATTTATTGAGATGCACCAGCTTGATCGGCGCCGCCGGCAGATCGCCAAGCTCGGCGCGCGGGGTGTAAAGCCGCTCGCGCAAGGCATCGGCATCGAGCTCCAGCAGCGGCGCCATATCGCCCGCCAGATCGACCATAATCACCGCATTGCGGTTTTCCGGATGCCAGGCCAGGGGCGCCACCAGGCTGGTGTTGCCGCGCGCGGCGCCAAACATGCCGGAGACATGCACCAGCGGTTTCATCTGCGGCACGTCGATGAGCGTCGCCAGCTTGCGCTTATTGCGGTGGCTGTAGAGATAATCAAACAGCCGCGGCTGCCGGGTTTTCACCAGCTTCGCCATGGCGATGGTGGCGTACACATCGGCCATCGCGTCATGGGCGTTCTGGTGTTCAATACCGTTGGCGACGGTCAGATGTTCAAGCCGGAAGCTGGGCAAACCCTCGTCATTCTCCGGCCAGGTGATCCCTTCCGGACGCAGGGCATAGCAGGCGCGCATCACGTCGAGCAGATCCCAGCGCGAGTTATCGTGCTGCCAGCTCCAGGCATAAGGGTCATAGAAGTTGCGATAGAAGATATTCCGCGTCACTTCGTCATCAAAGCGCACGTTGTTATAGCCGACGATGCAGGTTTGCGGCACCGTGAACAGATCGTGGATGCGGCGGGCAAACGCGGCCTCATTATCCCCTTTGGCCAGCGCTTCCTGCGGGGTGATCCCGGTGATCATCACCGCCTGCGGCTGCGGCAGATAATCGTCAGCGGGCTTGCAGTAAAACACCTCGGGCTCGCCGATCACGTTCAGCTCCGCGTCGGTGCGGATGGCGGCGAACTGCGCCGGCCGGTCGAGGGAAGGGCTGGTGCCGAAGGTTTCATAATCGTGGAATAAAAATCCGGGCTGGTTGACGCTATCTTGCATAGTCTGTTCATTATCCGTGGTGGCGTGCGACCGGTATGGTAAACGATTTGCCCGGTCATCAGAAGGGTAACGGCAAGCAACTTCCTCTGCTGTGTCATATTTTCTTGCAATTAAACCCTGATATGAAACGCGAAGTTCCGTAAAAAGGACGGCGGATCTGTAAATCTAGAGGATATGCCGTTGAAAGGCCGTTTGTTTATTGCTGTATCTTTGCTCGCTTCGAGCGTTTCCTGCGCATTTGCCGTCGACTTCCCTGCTACGGTCGCGCCACCGGCTATTCAGGCTGGCTCCTGGGTGCTGATGGATTACACCACCGGTCAGGTCCTGACCGCGGGTAACGAACATCAGCAGCGCAATCCTGCCAGTCTGACCAAACTGATGACCGGCTACGTGGTCGACCGCGCCATCGACAGCCATCGTATCACCTTTGACGACATCGTCACCGTGGGTAAAGACGCCTGGGCGAAGGGCAACCCGGTGTTCGACGGGTCATCCCTGATGTTCTTAAAACCAGGGGATCGGGTCAGCGTCCGCGACCTCAGCCGTGGGCTGATTGTCGACTCCGGTAACGACGCCTGCGTCGCGCTGGCCGACTATGTCGCCGGCGGCCAGCCGCAGTTTGTCGCCCTGATGAATCAGTATGTCGAAAAATTGCACCTGCGGGATACCCATTTCGAAACCGTCCACGGCCTCGACGCCCCGGGCCAGCACAGTTCTGCCTATGACCTCGCGGTGCTGTCGCGGGCGATTATTCATGGCGAACCTGACGTCTACCACATGTACAGCCAGAAAAGCCTGACGTGGAACGGGATCACCCAGCAAAACCGTAACGGTCTGCTGTGGGATAAAACCATGAACGTCGATGGCCTGAAAACGGGCCACACCTCGGGCGCCGGGTTCAACCTGATCGCCTCGGCGGTGGATGGCCAGCGCCGGCTGATCGCCGTGGTGATGGGGGCGGACAGTCCGAAAGGCCGCGAGCAGCAGGCCGCTAAACTGCTGCACTGGGGGCAGCAGAACTTTGACACCGTGCAGGTGCTGCAGAAAGGCCAGAAGGTCGGCACCGAACGCATCTGGTACGGCGATAAAGAGCAGATTAAGCTCGGCACCGATCAGGATTTCTGGTTAGCGCTGCCGAAGGCGGAAGTGTCGCGGATTAAAGCGAAATATGTGCTGGATAAGAAGGATCTGGAGGCGCCGATCGCCGCCAACCAGCGGGTCGGCGAGATTTCGCTGTATGACGGCGACAAGGTGGTGGGGCACTATCCGCTGGTCACCCTCGAAAGCATCAATAAAGGCGGGGTGTTCTCGCGAATGAGCGATTACCTGCACCACGAGCTGTAACCATGATAACCGCCTCTTTGCAGGCGGTTTTTTTTCGTCTGTCGCTCCTGCTGGCGGGGCGCCTGTTTTTTCAGCAGTGTGATGGCGACTCTGTGAATTCGCGCACATACTGAGGGGGGATCTCCTGTTAAATTAACTGTATATTCATACAGTCATTTATCTCCAAAGGAGGCAAGATGAACTACAGCATCACCACCCTCGGCAAGAAAACCATTGCCGGTTTCCATCTGGTCGGGCCCTGGGATCAAACGGTCAAGCAGGGGTTTGAGCAACTGATGATGTGGGTTGAGAACCATCAGGTGCCCGCCCGTGAATGGCTTGCCGTCTACTACGATAACCCGGAGGAAGTGCCGGCGGAAAAACTGCGCTGCGCCACCGTGGTCGCCGTTGACGAGGATTACGTCATTCCCGCCAACAGCGAAGGGGTGATACTGGCGGCGGTTGCCGGCGGGGATTACGCCTGCGCCCGCGCGCGGGTGGTGGATTACGATTTTGCCACCCCGTGGATGCAGTTTTTCGACAGCCTGCTGCAGAGCACAACGTATCGCGTGGCCCCCAGGCCCTGTTTTGAGATCTATCTCAACGACGGCAACCACGACGGCTACTGGGATATCGACATGTATGTCCCCGTTGAGCGCGTCGCGTCGTAGCGGTTTACCCCTGTTCCGGACAAGGATTTTTACATTCCCGGCACGCTCCGGGCGAAAAAGCAGTTACAATTGGCCTTTTCGTTTTGCCGGAGAGGGTTGTGCGCGCTGATAAATCACTCACGCCATTTGAGATCCGCTTGTATCGCCATTATCGGGTGGTGCATGGCGTGCGGATTGCGCTGGCCTTTGTGCTCACTTTTTTGCTGGTGCGGCTGCTGAACGTGCCTGAGGGGACCTGGCCTCTCATCACCCTGGTGGTGGTGATGGGTCCGATCTCCTTCTGGGGCAACGTCGTGCCGCGGGCGTTTCAGCGCATCGGCGGCACGATCCTCGGCTCGGCGCTGGGGCTGGTGGCGCTGAAGCTTGAGCTCATCTCCCTGCCGCTGATGGTCCTCTGGTGCGCGGCGGCAATGTTCCTCTGCGGCTGGCTGGCGCTGGGCAAGAAACCCTATCAGGCCCTGCTGATCGGCATTACCCTGTCGGTGGTGGTCGGGGCGCCGCCCGGCGATATGCATACCGCGCTGTGGCGAAGCGGCGACGTGATCTTCGGCTCGCTGCTGGCGATGCTGTTTACCGGTATCTGGCCGCAGCGGGCGTTCATCCACTGGCGCATCCAGATGGCCAGCTATGTCACCAACTTTAACCGCCTCTACCAGGCCGGCTTCTCGCCAAATCTGGTGGATCGGCCGCGGCTGGAAAAGCATCTCCAACAGGCGCTGAACGACGTCGTCAAAATGCGCGGGCTGATCACCCCCGCCAGCAAAGAGACGCACATCCAGAAGGCGATCTTCGAGGCTATCCAGACCGTCAGCCGCAACCTCGTCTGCATGCTGGAGCTGCAGATCAACGCCTGGTGGGCCACCCGTCCGGGTCATTTTGTGATGCTCAATGCGCACACCCTGCGGGAGACGCAGCAGATGACCCAGCAGACCCTGTTGGCCATCGCCCACGCCTTGTATGAAGGGAACCCTCAGCCTGTGCGCGCCAACAATGAAAAGCTGAATGAGATCGTCCTCGAACTGCGCCAGCTGATGAAAGAGCAGGGTGACGACAGCCTGGCGGAAACCCCAATTCATGGCTATGTTTGGCTCTCGATTGAACTGGCGCGTCAGCTGGAGCTGCTGTCGCATCTGATCTGCCGCGCGTTGCGCAAATAAGCACCAGATGCACCGGGTAACTGCATGGGTTGTTTCGATTCAGCAGCGTTTAGGGTTATGATAAACGCAAAGGAAAAAACATTGTCATCAGCGACTGCTAGCAGTTATGTTAGCCCTATAACGCAGTCGCTTTACGAATCCGAATCTCAATTATTAGGGGTGTAAAAATGGAAACAACTAAGCCTTCTTTCCAGGACGTACTGGAGTTTGTTCGTCTGTACCGTCGTAAGAACAAACTGCAGCGTGAAATTCAGGACGTTGAGAAAAAGATCCGTGATAACCAGAAGCGCGTTCTGCTGCTGGACAACCTCAGCGACTACATCAAACCGGGCATGAGCGTGGAAGCTATCCAGGGCATCATCGCCAGCATGAAGAGCGATTACGAAGATCGCGTTGATGATTACATCATCAAAAATGCCGAGCTGTCCAAAGAGCGCCGCGACATCTCCAAAAAACTGAAAGTGATGGGCGAAGCCAAAGTCGAAGGCTAATCCCTGCCGGTCCGGCGGCGATCGACGTCGCCGGGCTGTTCTGCTCTACCTCCCCATTCGTCTCTTTTTCTGCAAAACTTTGTCCCGGCAACTGACTCTCCTCACCGACTCTTTGCTATACTGCCCCGCGAAAACGTATTGATATCGGAAAGGTTTCTCTCATCCTGGCCGGGCATCTGACGCAGCGGCGTCAGAGCGATATCTCAACACCTCTCACCTCTCCGACGATCGATTCGCCAGAAGACAAACTCAGGTGCTGACCGGGCGCGACCGAACTCTTCCGCTGCTTTCGCCGACAGGAGTCAACCTCACGTGATTAAGTCATTCTTTGCTGCACTCTCGTTTATCAGCCGCCTGCCGGTCCCGGCGCGGTTATCTCAGGGCCTGGAGATCGAACAGTACCAGCGCAGTATCGTCACCTTTCCGCTGGTCGGTTTACTGCTCGGCGCCATCGCCGGCGCGGTGGCGCTCCTCCTGCAGCCGTGGTGCGGCGTCCCGCTGGCGGCGCTGTTCGGCGTGCTGGCGCTGGCGCTGCTCACCGGCGGATTTCACCTTGACGGGCTGGCTGATACCTGCGACGGCATCTTCTCCGCCCGCACCCGCGATCGGATGCTGGAGATCATGCGCGACAGCCGGCTGGGCACCCACGGCGGGCTGGCGCTGATCTTCGTGCTGGTGGCGAAAGTGCTGGTGGTCGGCGAGCTGCTGCTGCGCGATACCCACCCCATCGCCGCGCTGGCGGCGGCCTGCGCCGTCGGTCGCGGAATGGCGGTGCTGCTGATGTATCGTCATCGCTACGCGCGGGAAAAGGGGCTGGGCAATCTGTTTATTGGCAAAGTTAGCCTGCAGCAGACGCTGGTGACGATGGCGATGGGGGTAGCGCTGGCCACCGTCCTGCTGGGGCTGCAGGGCCTGCGCGCCGCGCTGATCACCCTGGTGCTGATCTGGGGTCTGGGATGGGCGCTGAAGCGAACCCTCGGCGGGCAGACCGGGGATACTCTCGGGGCGGCGATTGAGCTGGGTGAATTACTCTTTTTACTGGCGCTGCTGTAAGGCCTGGCGCCAACGATGAGGAACAGAATGGAAACACTTTCTGCGTTACTGGCTGCCATTCCGCAGCCCGATGTGGCGGGCATGGCGCGCGCTCAGCAGCATATTGATGGCCTGTTAAAGCCGCCCGGTAGCCTTGGACGTCTGGAGACGCTGGCCGTGCAACTGGCTGGTCTGCCGGGGCTGCAGGGGCAGCTGGCGCTGGCGGAGAAGGCGATAGTGGTCATGTGCGCCGACCACGGCGTCTGGCATGAAGGCGTGACGCCTTCGCCGCAGGTGGTGACGGCCATTCATGCCGGCAATATGGTGCGGGGCAACACCGGCGTCCGCGTGCTGGCGGCGCAGGCCGGGGCCAGGGTGCAGGTGGTGGATGTCGGCATCGATGCCGACCCGCTGCCGGGCCTGATTAACCTCAAGGTGGCCCGCGGTAGCGGGAATATCGCCCGGACGGCGGCGATGAGTCGCCAGCAGGCGGAGACGGTGCTGCTGGCCAGCATGCATCTCACCCGCCAGCTCGCCGCCGACGGGGTGAAAGTTTTTGGCGTCGGCGAACTGGGAATGGCCAATACCACCCCGGCCGCAGCCGTGATCAGTGTCCTGACGGGCAGCGATCCTGACGCCGTGGTGGGCTGTGGGGCCAATCTGCCGCTGGCGCAGCGGGGCCATAAGGTGGCGGTGGTGCGCCAGGCGATAGCCCTTAACCAGCCGAACCCGGAAGAGGGGCTGGATGTCCTGGCGAAGGTGGGCGGTTACGATCTGGTGGGCATGACCGGGGTGATCCTCGGGGCGGCCTCCTGTGGCCTGCCGGTGGTGCTGGATGGCTTCCTCTCCTATGCCTCTGCCCTGGCGGCGTGTCGCATGGCCCCGACGGCGCATCCTTATCTTATCCCTTCGCACTTGTCGGCGGAGAAAGGGGCGCAGATCGCCCTGGACGCGCTGGGTCTGCGGCCGTATCTCGATATGGACATGCGCCTGGGAGAGGGCAGCGGCGCCGCGCTGGCGATGCACCTGCTGGATGCCGCCAGCGTGATGTACAACCAGATGGGAACGCTGGCGCAGAGCAACATTGTGCTGCCCGATACCGCGCCGTCGTCCTGATGGTAGAGCGCATCGTCTCCACGATGGGGGGACGATGCGCTGCGTTTACAGCGCCTGCTGCCAGACCGCCTGGGGCAGGAGGTAAACCTGCGCCGGGGCGCGCATGCCGTCGGTGACAATATGGCGGATGCCGCTGGCCATCACCGCCAGGGTGACGTCAAAAGCGTTCAGGCTGTCGCCGAAGCCCGCGGTCAGGTTGAGCATCGAACCATTGGCCAGCAGATAGATGGTTTTGTCGGCCATGTGGTAGGCGTTGATATACGGCATCACCTCTTCCTGAGGGTACTGGCGCAGGTACTCGCCGTCGATCTCTTCCGCCACGTGGCCGACGTTAAGGATAAAGACTCCCGCTTTCGCGCGCTCCAGCGCCTGGCGATTAACCACGTTTTTCCCGCCTGTCGCCGTGGCCACCACGTCCGCCGAGGCGATAGCCTCCTGCAGATCCACCACGTGCCAGCCGTCGTAGGCCGCCTGCAGACGACGGGCAGGATCGATCTCCGCCACCATCACCTGACCGCCAAAGGCTTTTGCCGCCGCCGCGACGCCCTGGCCGACCAGGCCGTAGCCGATCACCAGCACTTTTTTCTCATGCAGGGTGAGATGAGTGGTCTGGAAGAAGGTGTGCCAGGCGGTGAGACCGACCATATGGCGGTTGTGCAGCCCCTCTTTGACCGGCAGATCGTCCCAGTTAAAGATCGGATAGCCTGGCTGAATATCGCCCAGCCGATTGACGCCCGAGCCAGTGGCTTCCAGACCCGCCACGATGTTACCGAACTCGCCGCGCTGGTGGAGCAGGGTGGTGATATCGGCGCCCATCTCGCACAGGTGAGTGGGCTGCCAGGCAATCGCTTTTTCCCATGACTGTTGCCAGTCGGCGTCGCTCATATTGCGCCACGCGTAGGCCTCGGCGCCGCGCTCCACCAGCCAGGCCACCACGTCGTCCTGCACGGTGGTGGGGTTACAGGTGGTTAAAAAGACCTGAGCGCCCTTGTCGAGGATCCCCTGCACCAGCGGGATCATTTTCATGTCGAGGTGCATACAGCAGGCCAGGCGCACGCCGCTGAGGTCGGGCAGGGCGGCGACCTGACGCAGGGTACGCGGCATATTCTGGCTGGCCCATGCCACTTCTTTCGCTAAAGAGATTTTATTATTCACTGGGTTATGACCTTCAGTTCGCAAAAGGGGTATCCCCCTGACAGAAAAGGGATTCTATCAGCCCACGCGAGAATTCACAGCCCTGTGCCCTCTGGACGATATTGCCCACGCTATCCCCCTGTGAAATACATGGTTGTTAATGTAAGGTTAAAAAAAGAAAATAAAATATAAGTAATTCCTATGACCTAAGCGATAAAGCGATGTTGAGTGTCATTTCTGCGGGGCTGTTTTCACGGCTGCGGATTTTCCTTGGGCGCCTGAAGCCGCACGCGCTACCGGTGGCCCGCCGGCATATCGTGCTGGGATCCATTGGCGCCGGCACCGGGCTGGCGGTGACCAGCGTGTTCAGCCACTGGCTGCTCGGCGAAGTCAATTTGTGGTTTATTGCCCCCATGGGCGCGTCGGCGGTGCTGTTATTTGGCGTGCCGAGCAGCCCGCTGGCGCAGCCGTGGTCGATTGTCGGCGGTAATGTGCTGTCGGCGCTGATCGGCGTCACGGTGGGCATGCTGGTTCCCGACCCGGCGCTGGCCTGCGGGCTGGCGGCCGCGCTGGCGATCGCCGGGATGTATTTTCTGCGCTGTCTGCATCCCCCCGGCGGCGCGGTGGCCCTGACGGCGATCCTCGGCGGCGCCGGGGTGCACAGCGAAGGCTATCACTTTGTACTGACGCCGGTGCTGCTCAACTCGCTGATGCTGGCGCTGCTGGCCATCGTGTTTAATAACCTGGTTGGCCGCCGCTATCCGCATCCGCTGGCGGCGGAGGAGGTCAAGCCCCGGGCGGTGCCACTGGGCATCTCGGTCACCCGGGAGGATATTCACGCCGCGCTGCTGGAAGGCCAGTTCCTCGACATTGATGAAGACGATGTCCAGGAACTGCTGGAGAATATCGAGCAGCAGGCGCGCCAGCGCATCGCGACGGCTGCCCGCCGCTAAGGGCGCGCTTCGGGCTGCGGGTTACAGATCGCCGGTAAGATACTGCGCGACCCCGCGGCCAAAGCTCCAGTCACCTTTCTGATTACTGATAATCGACACCATCACATCATCGCCGCTCAGGCCGCAGTGCTCCGCCAGCTCCTCCTGCAACAGGGCGAAGAAGCGTTGCTTCTGCGCCTCGCTGCGCGGGCTGGTATAGACCCGCACCACCACCAGATCCCGCGTGCGGGTCAGTCCGAGGCCGGTATCGTCAATCACCATATGGTGGGCTTTGTTTTCGTGAACAATCTGGTAGCGGTCGCGTTCCGGTACCTCGAAGGCACGCAGCACGGCGCGATGGGCGGCATCCAGCAGGGTTCTGATCTCCTGTTCCGTACGGCCTTCAATCAGGTCAAATGTCAGTAATGGCATGCAGGTGTTCCTTATCGTTAGGGAATAATGACGGGCTGAACAGGATGCTAGCCGATGCCGTCGCGGGCAAAAACCGCTATAGTTGAATACATTGTTTTTACTGGTGAACAATCACATGAGCGAGAGTCGTCCGGAGAGTTACTGGGCCCATCTGTACTGGCTGACGGTGCTGGAAGAGCAAAAAAGCTATACCCGGGCCGCGGAAAAGCTGGGGATCAGCAAGTCGGCTATCAGCCAGAAAATCAGCGAGCTGGAGCGGGTGACTGGCAAAACCCTGGTCCATCGCACTACCCGCAGCGTGAGCCTCAGCGAAGACGGACTGCGGCTGGTGGCGGAACTCAACGAGCCGTTTGGTCAGTTGCGGGATATTTTCACCGGCGCCTGCGATGAGGGCGGGCCGCTGCGGGGAACGCTGCGCCTGACCGCGCCGGTGGCCTTTTCCCGCCAGCAGCTGGTCCCGGCGATCGCGCCGTTTTTGCATCAGCATCCCCAGCTGCATTTGCAGCTGGAGGTGACCGACCGGCTGGTCTCTCTGGCCAGCGAAGGGTTCGATCTTGCCATCCGCCACTGTCGGCGCGAGGCGCTCCCGGACACCCACGTCGCCTGGCCGCTGTGTCACACCGCGACGCTGATCGTCGCGTCCGCCGACTATATTCGCCGCCATGGCCGCCCGGAGACCCCCGACGATCTGCGCCACCACCAGTGCCTGACCTATCCCCGTGGGCCACAGCGCCCGCAGTGGACGTTCGCCTCCCGCCAGACGCCCGATGAACGGGTGACCATCAATGTGCAGGGGCCCTTCGCCACGAATAACAGCGAGTCGCTACGCGATGCCGTGCTGGCGGGGCTTGGGGTGGCGCTGCTGCCGGATTTCAGCGCCCAGGAGGCCATCGGTCGCGGGCTGGTGCAGGAGCTGCTCCCGGCGTGGCAGCCGGTGGAGGTGTTTGCCGATAAGCTGTACGTCATCCGGCCCTATACCCCGCGCGTGTCGCGCGCGGTGGAAACCTTCAGCCGCTACCTGAAAGCGACCTTCAGCGAGCCGCGTCCAGCTCCCGCGCCAGCGCCTCGCTAAAGCGGGGAAGCAGATGGCGCTCGCCGGGAAGCCGCTGCGCGAGGGTGACGGTTTTGTCGGCGCAATAGACCCGCTCGCTGCCGAGCTGCGCTTCAAAGGCGTTCGCCGCCTGATGCGCCGCGCTCAGATCGGCGTCAATAAGGATCACCGCATGAGCCAGCACCACGTGGCCGCGGCCTGCCGTCAGCGGCCGCCAGTACTGGGCGGTACCGACAATCTTGCGCGCCGCCTCGCCCTCCCCGCAGGCGAGGTTATACCGGCCATCGCAAAAGGAACCGTTTACCGCCCGGGCGTGGCTGGCAACGCCGAAGCGCGCGAGGGTACGCTGCAGCACCGCGCACAGCGAGTGATAGATGGGTTCGGCGGCCTCGCCGAGCGACTGCTGCACCGGCCAGGCGAGGCTAAGGTTGATAATTCCCGGCCCCTGAGGCACCAGCCCGCCCCCGGAGCGGCGGAGCCATACCGGCCAGCCGCGCGCGGCAAAATGCGCACTGACCGCCGGCAGATCCGCAAACTGACGATAGCTCCCCGGCACCACAAATCCCTGCGGCGCCTGCCAGAGCTGGGCGACGGCTTCCCCGGCGCAGGCTTTGGCAAACAGCGGCTGTTCCGCCTGGGTGGGGTCCTCGCAAAACTGCAGCGCCAGCGAGGAGGGGGTAAAACGGCGAGGCCAGCAGTCGGCCAGCGATAACAGAGACATGCATTCTCCTTACCGGAGGGCGCGGGTCACGCCCCCCGCAGGTGGGTCAGTGGACGGTCTGTTTTTTCATCAGCAGGGCGGTGAGCGCCGATAGCAGGCATCCCGCGGTCAGATAGAGGGCCACGCTGTGCCATGAACCGCCGGAGAAGGTGACCAGCGCCGCGGCGATAAACGGAGTAAAACCGCCGCCGACCACGCTCGCCACCTGGTAGCCGACGCCGGCGCCGCTATAGCGATAGCTGGCGCCGAACAGCTCGGTAAACATCGCCTGCTGGACGCAGACCACCATATCATGGGCGATATTGGCCAGCATCAGGGCGAAGAACAGGATCCAGAAAACAGACTGACTCTCCAGCGCCATAAAGAACGGAAAACCGCTCAGCGTGCCGATCAGCGCGCCGGTGATATAGATCCGTCGGCGACCAAAGCGGTCTGCCAGCCAGGCGAAGCAGGGGATAGTCAGGCAACTGAGTCCGCCCACCAGCAGGCCGATGTTGAGAAACAGCTCGCGCGGCAGGCCGAGGTTTTGCGTGGAATAGTTGAGGGCGAAGGCGGTGACGATATACATCGTCAGCAGTTCGCACAGCCGCAGGGCGATAATCAGTAAAAACGCTCCCGGATGGCGAAGCAGGGCTTCCACCACCGGTAGTCGCTTTTTCTCCGGCTGAAGGCTGGCCTGGCTCTGCTGCGCTTCAAATTCCTGCGATTCCGCCATGCCGTTACGGATCCACAGCGCAATAAGGACCAGCACCACGCTGAACAGGAACGGTAAGCGCCAGCCCCAGCTGAGGAACTGCTCGTCGGTGGTCAGGCTGCTGATCAGCGATACCAGCCCGGTGGAGAGCAGCAGGCCGACGCCGTAGCCTACCTGCACCCCGCTGCTGTAAAAGGCTTTTTTCCCCTGCGGGGCGTTCTCCACCGAGAGCAGCGCCGCGCCGCCCCATTCCCCGCCGACGGCAAACCCCTGAACGGCCCGCAGGAACACCAGCAGCGCCGGCGCCCACCAGCCGATCTGGCTGAACGAGGGGAGCAGGCCGATGCAGGCGGTGGCGATACCCATCATCCAGACGGTCATCATCAGCATCCGTTTACGCCCGAGGCGGTCGCCGAAGTGGCCAAAGATAATCCCGCCGAGCGGGCGAAAGAGAAACCCGACGCCGAAGGTGGCAAAGGCGGCAAGCGTCCCCATCGCCGGGCCGATCTGCGGGAAAAACTCGCGGTTAAACACCAGCGCGGCGGTAATGCCATAGAGAAGAAAATCGTACCAGTCGACCACCGCGCCGGCAAAACTGCCCCATGCCGCCCGCCGGGCGCGAAGCAGTGAATCTGGCGCCTCGGCGGGCTGCACGCTTATTGTTGAATCCATACCCTGTCCTGTCTGTCACATAATTTGTCGTTATTGGAATGAGACGCTTTTACTGTTGCGTCAGCGTTGAGACTACCGCGCAGCGGCCGTGGAGGAAAGTAGTTTGCCTGCTAAGCGGGGAGATGGCGCAAAAAAGAAGCGACGGGAAAGGCGGGCTAAATCACACCCTGTACTAAACAATCTGGCAATTTGCCAGCCAGCTTATACTTTTAATTAAATCAACGGATAACAAAGAGGGACACCTTTTAAGAATTGACGTAAATGGTTTACACTTAACATGTCTCCTTCTCTGGAATGGTGAGTTAAATGCGTCTACTTCTTGCAGTGTTATTTTGTTCTGTCATGTTGCCTTCCGCTTACGCTGAAAAACTGCCTGCGCCGACAGGAAAACCTGTACTGACCATTTCCGGAAAAATCGGGAATACGAACGTCGGTGACAAAGCCGTTTTTGACCTCGCGGCGCTGGAAAAACTGGGGATGAAAACGGTGGAAACCACCACCCCCTGGTACACCGGTAAGGTTCGTTTCGATGGCATTCCCCTTAATAAACTCATGGATTTAGTCGGCGCTAAGGGCAAATCCGCGCGCGTGCTGGCGCTTAACGACTACACCACCATTATCCCGATTGATGATTTTTATAAATTCCCGGTCATTATGGCCTTAAAAATGAACGGCGAATATATGCGCGTTCGTGATAAAGGTCCATTATTTATCGTCTACCCTTACGACAGCAGCACTGAATTACAAAACCAGATCTATTATTCCCGATCGGCCTGGCAAGTTTCTAAGATTATTATAGAGTAAGGGTTGGATCTTGAATCGAATACTCACGGCTATTATTTTGTCGTTATTTATTGTTACCGGATATATTACCTATCTGGTGCATGAGCGACAAAGTGAGTTGCAAAAATTTACCCGCTATACAGACTCGTGGTCAATGTCGCAGATGGTGTCGGAATATATGCGACTGGAGTCTCGTCTGGCGGGAATGGCGATCGGGGCCGAAGGGGCGGACCACGATGAGGTGCGCCTGCGCCTGGAGATCATGATGAGCCAGATCGAACTCCTGCAGCAGGGCGATCTGGGTAAATTTATTAATAAAAGCGAACAGCGGAAGACGGTGGTCGCGACGCTGATTCGTAATCTTCATCTGCTTGATAAACAAGTTGATACCATGACGCCGGAGCAGGTCAAACAGATCCTGCCGGTGTTGAGTGAACTGGATGGCCCCCTGACCTCAATGGCCGCCGCCACCCTGACGCAAGATATTAATATCGTTAATATCACGCATGATAAAATCCAGCATCTTTATTATATCTACTCGGTGATCTCCATTCTGCTGATCGCCATGTGTATTACCCTCGGCCTGTTGATGCTCCGGCAGAATAATAACCTGCGTCGCGCCCATGTGCGCATGAAGACGCTGGCCAACGATCTGCAGGCCTCGAAAGAGAAGTTGCAGGTACAGAACCGCCGACTGCAGTACGATGCCTACCATGATTCGCTGACCGGTATGCCGAATCGTCTCTCTTTCTGGCAGCGGTTGCAGGAGATTGTCAACCAGGTGCGCCCCTATCAGGGGTGCGCGGTGGTGATGCTGTTCGACCTCGACAGCTTTAAGGATGTGAACGATACCCTCGGCCATGATGCTGGCGATAAGCTGCTGCAGGATCTGGCCAGTCGTCTCTCTTTTTTCCGTAAAACCTCCGAGACGCTGTATCGCCTTGGCGGCGATGAGTTCGCGATGCTCTCTTACGATCTGACTGAAGAGATGGCTCTCGAGCGCGCCAATGTTATTCGGGAGAAGATCAGCCAGCCCTATCAGATCTACGATGCGCAGATTAATATCGACGCCTGCATCGGGATCGTTATCTCTGACGGCGAAAGCCGGACCGATTATCTGTACAAGTGTGCCGACCTTGCGCTGTACGAGGCAAAAAAAGAGGGCAGCGGTCATGTGCAAATTTTCCGGCCGGGCATGCTGCAGCGCCTGCAGGAGAATAAATCGTTCGAAGATGACCTACTGCAGGCGCTGGCCCATGACGAATTTAAAGTCTACTACCAGCCGATCGCCGATACCGTCACGCGTGAAATCTACGGCTATGAAGCGCTGGTTCGCTGGTTCCATCCCGTGCGCGGCGCTGTGCCGCCGACGGTGTTTATTCCCGTCGCGGAGAAAATCGGCCTGATCAATACCCTCGGCGAGTGGGTGCTGAAAACCGCCTGCGCCGAAGCGGCCAGTTGGGCGACGCCGCTAAAAGTCTCGGTCAACGTTTCGCCGATTCAACTGATGAACACGTCGTTGACCGATACCATTATCGGCGTGCTGCAGCAGACCGGCCTCGATCCGCGACGTCTGGATCTGGAGATCACCGAGTCGGATGTGTTCAATGAGAATACCCGTTCGCTGGAAATTCTCAGCCAGCTGCGCGAGCAGGGCATTCAGATTTCCATTGATGACTTTGGTACCGGCTATTCTTCCCTGTCCCGTTTAAGCTACTTCCCGTTCGATAAAATCAAAATTGACCGCTCGTTTGTTATCAATATTCCGGAGCAAAAAGACGATTTGGATATCGTTCGCCTGATTATCAGTATGGGAAAGAGCCTGCATATGCGCATTGTGGCGGAAGGCGTAGAAACCGAAGAGCAGTTGACCTCGCTGCAGGCGCTGGGGTGTGACCTGGTGCAGGGGTATTTAATCGGCAAGCCGAGTCCGCTGCGCTAACAAATTTTTAACGCGGTTACTTTTATTCTCCCGGGCGATTTCAGGATCCTGAAATCGCCTTTTTTATTTTACCGCGTCGCTAATCCCTGAGAGGTATAAAAAGGAGTAGACGGTAAAAGCAGCAACAAAATAATATCCTTAGCGTTTAAAAGGGGTATATGATATGCATCATATAGGCTATTTCTGAACGTCGCATTTGAGACGGTAAAGTGAGGCACCATCATGCAGCGAATCATTATTCCTACCCATTACGTTCACACCCGCAGCACGCCGCTGTGGACCAGGGAGACCGCCCCGGCCTCTATCTGGCGTCGCCATCTGGATGCCGGCACCCGGCAGGGCGTCTATCCTCGTCTCTCGGTGATGCAGGGGGCGATCCGCTATCTCGGCTATGCCGATGAAACCAGCCCCGAGCCTGTTGAAACGCTGACCATTGAAGCCGGGCAGTTTGGCGTTTTTCCGCCGGAGAAATGGCACTGTATTGAGGCGCTCAGCGAGGACACGGTTTTTAATGTCGACTTCTACGTCGATCCGAAAATTCTCATCGAGGGATAACAAGAGATGAACAGCGAAAATAAAGGCTATGCCTTGGCGGTTGAGAATGGCCAGCGTCAGGAAAAACGCGAAAAAATATATCTCAAACCGATGGCGCTTTATATTCCGCAGCACGCGGTGGAGGCGGTAAATAGTCTGCTGGATGACCTGCCAGCTGGCAATGAAGAAGAGGAGTGGGTGTTAACCGTCACCAATAATAATAACGGCGTCTCGGTTGATAAAACCTTTTCCTCGCTGGCGGCGCTGCGCGACCCGCTCACCGCCGCTGATACGGTGAAGGATCTGATCAATATCGTTCGCGGCTACGAGTCCGATGAAGAGACCAACGTTTGCGGCTGGTAAGCCCGCTACTCTTCCGCCGGATGGCGACCGTCACCTAATACCATCTGGCCGACCAGCCACTCCCGCAGAGCGATAATATCCGCGCGCTGCGCCGCAGCCTCGGTGGTGACCAGGTAGTAGCAGGCGCCCGGTAATGCACAGCTAAACGGCGCGGACAACACCCCGCGCTGCAGCAGATCCCGCGCCAGCAGTTCGCTGGCGATCACCACCCCCTGGCCGGCCACCGCCGCCTGCAGGGCATGGGTCTCATCGCTAAAGGTTAACCCCGCATCAATATTCAGCGTCGACGGCCCATAGCGGCGGCGCCAGTTCTCCCAGTTTGGCGAGTCGGCCGGCACGCGGCGGTTGGCGACGTGAAACAACGTCACCCGCTGCAGATCTTCAGGCCGGGCGAGGCCCAGGGACGGGCTGGCGACCACGATAAAACGATCCTCATACAGCAGCGTACAGCACAGGTCTGGTTCCGGCGTTTCACGATAGCGAATCGCGGCGTCCACGGTACCCAACTGTAGATCCACCCGTTCGACGCTGGTGTGCAGACGCAGGTCGATAGCCGGAAAGCGAGCGGTAAAGTCCGCCAGCCGTGGCACCAGCCAGTGGGTGAGAAAATTGGAGGTGGTGGTGACGGTTAAGGATGGTGGCTGACGGGCATGAGCGATCTGGACGACGGCCTGTTCCAGGGCGCTAAAAGCGCGCTGCGTGGCGGCGTAGAGGATCTCGCCATCCGCAGTCAGACTAACGCCCTGTGCGCTGCGTTCGCACACCCGGCACTCCAGCACCGACTCCAGCAGTTTAATCTGATGGCTGACCGCCGTCGCGCTGACGCCGAGCGCCCCGGCGGCCTGTTTAAAACTGCGGTGGCGGGCGACGGCATGAAAGGCGCGCAGCGCCCCCAGCGGCGGTAGACGGGGTGTTCTCATGGCTGAGTTTTTCTCATCTATGGCTGAAAACTATGCGTTTGTGTAAGGCAATATAGTGGCGCTAGGCTACGGGCATGTAAAGACAGTGGCATGAATTAAATTCATGCTGCTTCACCTGTCAGGAGTCAACTATGCACGTTGTAAGCCGCTACACCGCCGCGGACGCGGCGGGGATTATCGAGCCGCGTGGCCGCGCCATCGCCCTGAGCGTGGCTTTTGCCGCCGGAGCCTTGCTGTTAAACATGGTTCCCGTTATCGGAGTGACCGGCACGCTGAGTCTGCTGACGGCACTGAGCGCCGCCTGCGGCGCCGGGTGGGGATCCACACGCGGGCATTCCTGGCTTTATCGCTCGCCCCTGGCGGCGACGCGCTGGGCCTTTCTGCTGTCGGCGGCCGGCTGGCTGCTGGCACTGGTGGCCTGGTATGGCGGGCAGGACTGGCCCGCCATGCTGCCGGGCGTGGCGTGCGGCGGGGCGGGGGCGGCTGTCGCCTGGCGGATTGCGGCGGGACGGTCGATGCAGTGTGGGCCCAGACTCGGTGGCGCAACGCTGCTGAGCGTGGTCGTTGTCATCGCGGCGACGCTATTGGCCCAACACACTGCCGGGGCCGGGCGCAGCGGCGTGTGCTTCGCCTTCGCCGTGCTGCTGGACCTGTCGCTGCTCGGCGCGCTGATCGTGCGCATCAGGCAGCTGGAGAGTGCGGCGTAAGTGAGTCCGGGAGGCAAATGAAACGAGACGGGGTAAGTCACCCGGCGTGGTGACAAATTTCTTCTACACTGTTACAGGCATCACATTCCTGTGCGGTCGGCACTCCTGCCGGCCGCCGTCGGCGTTCAGCCCAGGCACGGGCCTGCAGGCTGGTTATCCTGAAAGAGGAGTCTGTAACATGGCATTTGTCACCACCCAAGACGGCGTCAACATTTACTTCAAAGACTGGGGTCCAAAGGAAGCTCAGCCGATTGTCTTTCATCACGGCTGGCCCCTGAGCGCCGACGACTGGGATAACCAGATGTTGTTTTTCCTTGCCGAAGGTTTTCGGGTCATCGCTATCGACCGTCGGGGTCATGGCCGCTCCGATCAGGTTAGCGAGGGGCACGATATGGACCATTACGCGGCGGACGTTTCGGCGGTGGTGGAACATCTGGATCTGCACAATGCGGTCCACGTCGGGCACTCCACTGGCGGCGGCCAGGTTGCCCGCTACGTCGCCCGCTACGGCCAGCCGCAGGGGCGGGTGGCGAAAGCGGTGTTAATTAGCGCCGTCCCGCCGCTGATGGTGAAAACCGAGCAGAATCCGGGCGGTACGCCGATCGAGGTGTTTGATGGTTTCCGCAAAGCGCTGGCGGCGAACCGCGCCCAGTTCTATCTCGACGTCGCCTCTGGCCCGTTCTATGGCTTCAATCGTGACGGGGCAGAAGTGTCGCAGGGGACGATCCAGAACTGGTGGCGACAGGGAATGATCGGCAGCGCCAAGGCCCATTATGAAGGTATCAAGGCGTTTTCAGAGACTGACCAGACGGAAGACCTTAAGTCGATCACCTTGCCGGTGCTGGTGATGCAGGGGGATGACGACCAGGTGGTTCCCTATAAAAATGCGGCCATTCTGCAGGACAAACTGCTGCCGAACAGCCAGCTAATCATTTATCCTGGCTTCCCGCACGGGATGCACACCTCCCACGCCGATACCATCAACGCCGATCTGCTGGCGTTTATCCGCGCCTGATCTTCCCCCTTTGCCGGGCAGAGTGCCGTTAATGGCATTCCGCCAGCGCCCTGGTCGCCAGTCGCCGGGGCGCGCTGGTTGACGAGCAGGGGAAATCTGCTTAACTCATGGGATACCTGACGACTATTTTCCCCCTGGCAGGATAAAACGCCGGGTTTCTCTGTGGAAACCCGGCAGAATTCTGCGCAAGAGACAAGAGAGAGACAATGAAATTAGCCGGACTTCATCCCGACGAGCAGCGTCGCCTGCAATCGCTACGCTCTTCCGGGCTGTTGAATAGCGGAAAAGAAGAACGCTTCGATCGCCTGACCAGGCTTGCCCGTTCGCTGTATAACCTGCCGGTGGCGTCCATCAGTCTGGTGGGGGAAGATCTCCTGCATATCAAGTCCTGTGCCGGCCTCGATGTGGACACGGTGCCGAGAGATATTTCATTTTGCGCCCATACCATCCTGCAAACCGACCCGCTTATCGTCAACGACATGCAGCAGGACGAGCGCTTTCACGATAACCCGCTGGTCATTGCGGCGCCGTTTATCCGTTTTTACGCCGGGTATCCGGTGCAACTGCCGGATGGCGCGACCGTCGGGTCTTTTTGTCTGATGGACCATCAGCCGCGTTCGTTTTCCGCCCATGAAATGCAGATTTTAAGCGATCTGGCGGCGATCGTGGAGGATGAGTTCAAGGTGCTGGATGCGGCCACCTCTGATGAGCTGACGGGACTGTTTAATCGCCGGGGGTTCCTCACCCTGGCGGAGTATGCCCTGCTGACGGCCCAGCGCCGCCATGAGCCGGTAAGCCTCGCCTTTGTCGACCTCGACCGCTTCAAGCACATCAATGATACCTGGGGGCATGAAGAGGGCGACCGCGCGCTGATCGCCATCGCCGATTTGATGAAAGCGGCCTTCCGTGAGTCCGATATCCTCGCCAGGCAGGGTGGGGACGAATTTATCATTCTGTTCGCCAATACCAGCCGCCACGATGCCGCGACAGCGATGGAGACGCTCAGTCACAACGTGGCCCGTTTCAACCAGCAGGCGGCTCACCCCTGGCAGCTGGCGTTCTCCTGGGGCTGCGTCGAGTACGATCCCGCCAGCCATCCCAGTCTCAACGCGCTGGTGGCCACCGCTGACCGGCTGATGTACCAGGCGAAGCAGAAGCAGGGTCGCGAGCGTCGCTAACCTGGCGTGGAGGCGTTCTGCAGGTACCGCTGCGCCTGCTGCCGCTTCTGCGCATAGCTGCTGAGCAGCGCCTGCTGTGATTTGCCTTCGTTATCGTAAAACAGACCGCCTTCGTCGGCGATAAAGCGATAATGCTGTTCCAGCTGGCCTATCACCCAGTCGATACGTTGCAGAGTGAGTAAGGTACACGACTGGCCATGCAGATCGTCTTCGATATCCAGCACGTGGGAGCGGAAAGCCTCCACGGCAAATAACCGGCGCAGCGCGGCTGGGTCCGCCAGCGCCGACGCCCAGCGCGCCGTTATCTGCTGAAAATGGGCCTGCACCTGCGGGGCGGCCTGTCGGGCGCGGAGCCAGGCGAGCTTGCGCCGGTAGCTTTCGAGCGCCAGCCGCTTCAGATCGCGATAGTGCGCCAGCTGCTCCGCGCCGGGAACCTGGGTCATCAGCCAGCTAAAAAAGAAGCGGGTCTCAAAGCGCTCGACAAAGTGGAACAGCGGATCGGCCAGACCGTTGCTGTTGAATTCCCTGAGCGGATCGAAGGGATACATGTAGCCAAAATCGAACAGCCACAGCTGCTCCTGATGGTCCACCAGCAGATTTCCACGACAGAGATCCCACTCCATCAGCCCCTGTTCTTCGCAGGCTTCCAGGGTAGTAAATAGCTGGGCGATCAGCGGCGGGGTCAGCTGGTGAATCAGCTCGCCATCGATCCACGGCGAGAGCAGGATGCCGAGGCGATAATCGGCATACAACGTCGGAACGATGTGGGTGAAGCGCGGGGCGGTGACCGGGTTATCCTTCAGCCGCTGCAACGCCTGCCGGCACTGCACTTCATTTAAAAACGACAGCTGGCCGTTGAGGTTGGCGACGCCGGCGACGGCGCGTCGTTTTTTTAAATTGTACTCCTTGCCAGCGATGCGCAGCCGGTAAACCTCCCCGGTCAGGCCTGAGCCGTATACCTGCACCACATAAGGGGAATCGGGGCCCAGTGCGGCGAGGGTTTCGGGTGGCAGCGGGCAATGGCTGACGTCGCCGACGATAAGGGGTTCTCCGCTGCGATCGAACGCCTGCTGTCGCTGTTGTCTGAGGTTCATGGTGCCTCCGGGTATAACGTTATACAGCGTGGATAATCCACGCTATCTCACCCGCAAGCGGTAGTGAATTCATCCTACTGGCGGGGGCTTTTTCAGGCTGACCTGGGGGGCGTTCACGGAGGATACACGGGGCGTAGGGAGGCGGCAGGGAAGGGCATCGCGCCTGAGCAAATCTGGCCTTCGCGCTATCGCTGATGTTCCTCCAGCGCAACCCGGATACGGAAGCAGCGCCGCATTTTATTTATCTGATTCGCCATAATCCTTTGAACCCCAGAATCAGTTTTCTATTATCGCCTTCTTACAACGAAATCAGTTCTCGCCTGCACACAATGCTTCCTGACCTGCAAGAAGTGCCCGATGTATCAGGATGGTCGCCGTTTTACAGGTCATCACACCGCTGAAAACTGGGATCTGTCCTTCGATGGATTGCGGTTTATTACGCTAAGGAAATCACCATGAATCTGATGAGTAATTGTGCACAATCCACCCTGGATGTTATATTAAAATATAATATTCGGAGGTCCTCTATGTACAAAACTCGCCTGAAAAAGGTTGGCGGATCCATCATGCTGGCGGTTCCTCCCGCCGTGCTGAAAGCGCTGGAGCTGTCGATAGACAGCGAAGTGGGTATGACTATAGATAATGGCTGCCTGATTATTGAACCGCAGAAACGGCCCCATTATTCGCTTGAGGAACTGTTGGCGCAGTGCGATCCGCACGCCGAAATGAGCGAAGAGGATCGGGAATGGATTGATGCGCCTGCGGTGGGCAAGGAGATTCTGTAAATGGACAGAGGGGAAATCTGGCTTGTTTCACTGGATCCGATTGCTGGCCACGAGCAAAGTGGAAAACGTCCGGTCCTCATTGTATCGAAGGCATCGTTTAACAAGCTGACCCGGCTACCGGTCGTGGTTCCCGTCACCAGCGGCGGAAACTTTGCACGTACAGCAGGCTTCACGGTTTCACTGGAAGAGGCGGGGACCAAAACAACAGGCGTTATTCGCTGCGACCAGCCCAGAACTATCGATATGGCGGCCCGGAACGGCAAGCGTCTGGAACGCATACCTGACGCCATTATCAATGAAGTGCTTGCCAGGCTGGATGCGATTCTCAGTTAACGTCAGCGACGCAAAAAAGCAAAAAGCCTGCTCGAAAGCAGGCTTTTTAAATTTGGCTCCTCTGACTGGACTCGAACCAGTGACATACGGATTAACAGTCCGCCGTTCTACCGACTGAACTACAGAGGAATCGTGTGGAGTCGTATCTTAGCGGCGAAAAATCTTTTGTCAAACATCAATTCGCCTGTTCAGGCGCAACTGCCGCTTCCATCAACAATTTGTTGTCATTTCCGACAATTATTCAGGAAAAATACTTTGCAGGATATCCATTTCTCAATCATCATTTGAAATGTTGTTTCAACATCTCTCACTAAGGTCTCTCTTGAACGTCACCTCCGCCGTACGCCAGGCCGTCGAACGGACATCCTGGTTTAAAAAACGTCAGCGTTATCGTGTGCTGTACTGGCGCGAAATCAGCCCTCTCGCTGTCCCCATTCTGCTGGAAAATGCCTGTGTGCTGTTGATGGGGGTATTGAGCACCTTCCTTGTCAGCTGGCTGGGAAAAGAGGCCATGGCCGGGGTGGGGCTGGCCGATAGCTTTAACATGGTGATCATGTCGTTCTTTGCCGCCATCGATCTTGGCACCACGGTGGTGGTCGCTTTTAGCCTTGGCAAGCGCGATCGGCGGCGGGCGAGAGCGGCCGCGCGTCAGTCGCTGGCCATTATGACGCTGTTTTCCATTTTGCTGGCGGGAGTGATCCATGCCTTTGGGCAGGAGATTATTGATTTTGTCGCCGGTGACGCCACTGCGCAGGTCAAGGCCCTGGCCCTGACCTATCTGGAGCTGACGGCGCTGAGCTATCCGGCGGCGGCGATTGCGCTGATCGGTAGCGGTGCACTGCGCGGCGCCGGAACCACCAAAATCCCGCTGCTGATCAATGGCGGGATGAATATCCTCAACATCTTAATCAGCAGCGTGCTCATCTATGGCATCTTCTCCTGGCCGGGGCTGGGGTTTGTCGGCGCCGGTCTTGGGCTGACGATTGCCCGCTATATTGGCGCGATAGCCACGATCTGGGTGTTGATGGTGGGTCTCAATCCGGCGCTGAGGCTGTCGCTGAAGGGCTACTTCAAACCCTTTAACTTCGCCATTATCTGGGAGGTGATGGGGATCGGCATCCCGGCCAGTATCGAATCGGTCCTGTTCAATGGCGGCAAGCTGCTGACCCAAATGTTTGTCGCCGGGATGGGTACCAACGTTATCGCCGGCAACTTTATCGCTTTTTCAGTGGCCTCGCTGATTAACCTGCCGGGCAACGCCCTCGGCTCCGCCTCGACGATCATCACCGGTAAGCGACTGGGAAAAGGGCAGATTGGTCAGGCTGAATTCCAGGCCTGGCACGTATTTTGGCTGTCGACGATCATTCTGACGCTGATCGCCTGGGGCAGCGCCCCGTTCGCCGGCTTCATTGCCTCGTTCTATACCCATGAAGACGACGTGAAAGAGGTGGTGAAGCAGCTCCTGTGGCTCAACGCCCTGTTTATGCCAATCTGGTCGCTGTCGTGGACCTTACCCTGCGCGTTTAAGGGGGCCCGCGACGTTCGCTATACCATGTGGGTGTCGATGCTGGGCATGTGGGGCTGCCGGGTGGTGGCGGGCTATACGCTGGGTATCGTGCTGGGGATGGGCGTGATAGGCGTGTGGTTGGGGATGGTGCTCGACTGGGCGGTGCGCGGCGTGCTGTTTTACTTCCGCATGGTGAGCGGTCGCTGGCTGTGGAAGTACCCGCGCGTGAAGGCCACGTCGGAGGAAACCTGAGCCGTTTGCGGGGATGAACGCCATTTTTTGCGCAAAGTGAAGAATAATTCGGCAAACGATTCATTTTATTGAAAACAGGCTTTGACAGCGCCGGGCGTCATCGATAATATGCGCCCCGTTCACACGATTCCTCTGTAGTTCAGTCGGTAGAACGGCGGACTGTTAATCCGTATGTCACTGGTTCGAGTCCAGTCAGAGGAGCCAAATTTAAGAAGCCTGCTTTCGAGCAGGCTTTTTGCTTTTCTGCGCGCCACGCTTCCCTGTGGACGCACATCCAAAGTTCTCGCCGGGCCGTTCGTTTCGCTCATCCCGGCACTGACGATCCCCTGCGGGGAACGCCAGCGTGTTTCCTTTCTAGCTCTGCGTCACCGGTTAGCGGAACGGCGGTTCGTTGAAGGTACGCAGCTTACGCGAGTGCATGTGATCCCCCTCGGCGCGCAGCAGGTCGATCGCCCGGATGCCTATCTGCAGATGCTCGGAGATAGCGCCCTCGTAGAAACGGTTGGCCTGGCCGGGAAGCTTAATTTCACCGTGCAGCGGTTTGTCCGAGACGCAGAGCAGCGTGCCGTAAGGCACGCGGAAGCGATAGCCCTGGGCGGCGATGGTCGCGCTCTCCATATCGATAGCCACCGCGCGGCTGAGATTAAAGCGCAGCGCCGAAGCAGAATAGCGCAGCTCCCAGTTACGGTCGTCGGTGGTGACCACCGTTCCGGTACGCAGCCGCTGCTTCACCTCCTCGCCGGGCATCCCGCTCACCTGCTTGGTGGCGTCGTACAGCGCACGCTGCACTTCGGCAATGCTGGGGATCGGAATATCTGGCGGCAGTACCGCATCCAGCACATGGTCGTCGCGCAGATAGGCGTGGGCCAGCACATAGTCGCCGATAGCCTGGCTTTCACGCAGGCCGCCGCAGTGGCCAATCATCAGCCAGACATCGGGGCGCAGTACCGCCAGATGGTCACAAATGGTTTTGGCGTTAGCCGGGCCGACGCCAATGTTAATCAGGGTGATCCCTTTGCCGTCGTGGGTGATCAGATGCCAGGCTGGCATCTGGTGCTTCTTCCACGCCAGATCGGAAATGGCCTGTTCCGGCGCTTCCGTTTCCGCGGTGATCCAGATCCCGCCGGCGCAGGAGAGGGCGATATAGGGGCTGTCGGGATCGAGGATCTGGCTGCAGCCCCAGCTGACGAACTCATCCACATAGCGGGTATAGTTGGTGAACAGCACGTAGGGCTGGAAGTGTTCCGCCGGCGTGCCGGTGTAGTGACGCAGACGCGCCAGCGAAAAATCGACGCGGCGGGCGTCAAAGTGCGACAGCGGATAGAACTCGGTAGGGTGGAACAGGCCATCCGCGGTCTCATCGCCAATCTGTGACAGCTCGGTGGTGGGAAAATAGCGCGTCAGACCAGCGCTCATCGAGCGGTCGAGGGTCAGGGTGGAGCCATCTATCACATAAGGATAGGGGATCTCATGCTGCGACAGCTCGACGCTGATATGCGCGCCATAGTCCTGATACAGCAGGGTCAGCTGTTCCAGCAAATAGTGGCGGAACAGTTTCGGATTCGTAATGGTGGTGGTATAGCAACCGGCATGGGTGAAACGTCCCCAGGCGCGCGTTTTGAGGGCTTTATGATCGGCGCCGTCCCAGGAGACCGACAGCTGCGGGTAGACAAAAAGGCCTTCCGCACGGGCTTCGGTATCAGGGAGCGTATTATGGTCGATATAGTCGCCGATGGCCTTGCGTAACGCCGTGACCGAGGCTTCATAGCGCGCTTCCAGCTCGGCAAGCGCTTGTTCCGGGGTCAGACTGGCGGCCTTGTGATTCATTATTCGCTCCTTGTTTCAGGTCTGCTGACATTCCCGATAGTATGTCACAGCGTGAAAAGGACGAAGGGGAATTTATATATTGGATGCGAAGATACTGAGACTATAACTGGCTAAGGGCCGGACGTGCTCTTTATCCGCCGAGTTTGGCCCAGCGCTCACTGCTATAATGAGTGGCTTTGAGGATCTTCAACGTCTGCGCCGGGTTATTATTCAGACAATAACGAGCATTGGCCAGCGGAGTGAGTTTATCGCCTTCCTGCAGGTGGAGGCGACAGGCTTCAATTTCCGCAATCATCTCCAGCGCACCGCTCTGCAGCACGACGCAGCAGGAGCTGGTCATTGAATTTTTTCGTACTTTTTTTACCCACCACTCCATCTATATCTTCCTGTCCTGATCGCGTCCCTGCCGATAATTCATGTTTCCTCAAGGTCTGACAATAAGATTATCCCCTTGGTTTATACAGTGTTTAAAAATACGCGACCGAACGTTGATCTCATCGGTAGGCTTTTTTTCACCGAACATGAATGATCTGCCGGGTTTAATTTGCCGGAACCGATGACTATGCTGAGAAGCAGACAGTGAAAATAGCCTGTCAGGAATAGGGCAGATGAGTTCGGCTACGCGAAAAATATAAGAGGGAGCGTCATGAAGCATGTTTTACGCCACTGGCGAACGTCGGGCGCCGTGATTGGCTCACTGCTAAAAAAAGGGATCATTGCGGTACTGGTGCTGCTGGTGGTCTTTCTCGCCGGGCGGATCTATGAGTCCCAGCGTGGCCCGGCCCTGCATCGCTGGCATACCTGGAGCGCCAACGAGATGTCGGCCGAAGAGATCGACCAGGCGACCTTTGCCCAGTATCTGGCGCGGGAGAAGACGATTTTCGCCGATCTCCAGCACGAGGTGACAGAGGCTTTGCCGGAGGAAGATAAAACCCCGGTCAACCGCTTTTATCGTCACAGCCGGGTCTGGCCGGGGCAGTTTAAGCAGGACTGGAATCGTTCTTTTGTGCTGTTGCCGCAGGGCAAGCCGCGCGGCAGCGTGGTGCTGCTCCATGGCCTGACTGATTCGCCCTACAGCGTGCGCTATCTGGCGCAACTCTGGCAGCAGCGGGGTTATGTGGCGGTGGTGCCGCGTTTGCCGGGACACGGCACCGCGCCGGGGGCGTTAACGGCGGTGGACTGGGAGACCTGGCTGGCGGCGACGCGTCTGGCAGTGCGCGAAGCGACGCGCCTGGCCGGGGCGGACGTGCCGCTGCATCTGGTCGGTTACTCTAACGGCGGCGCGCTGGCGCTCAAGTATGCTCTTGATAGCCTGGAAGACAATCACTTGCGCCAGCCGCAGCAGATTATCCTGCTGTCGCCGATGATCGGTGTGACCGCGTTTGCCCGTTTCGCTGGCCTCGCCGGGCTGCCGTCCATCTTCCCGGCGTTCGCCCGCGCGGCCTGGCTGAACGTGGCGCCTGAGTTTAATCCCTTCAAGTACAACTCCTTTCCGGTCAAGGCGGCAAGACAGTCCTGGTTATTGAGCCAGGCGCTGCAGCAGCAGATTATCCGCGCGTCCCGTCAGGGCGAGCTGAAAGCGCTGCCGCCGGTCCTGACCTTTCAGTCGGTGATGGATTCCACGGTCAGCACCCGCGCGGTGGTGGAGTCCCTGTATCGCTACCTGCCGGATAACGGCAGCGAGCTGGTGGTGTTCGACATTAACCAGGCGGCGGATCTCCGGGTCCTGTTCCGTCCCGCGCTCTATGCGGCAGTCAATACGCTGCTGCCCCCGGCGCCGCGGGCCTATACCACCACGGTGGTGACCAACGCGACGGCGCACACGCTGCAGACCATCGCCCGTACCACGCTGGCGCAGGAGCAGGATGAGCATCGTTATCCGTTGCATCTCGCCTGGCCGGCGGATATGTACTCTCTGTCGCATGTGGCGGTGCCGTTTCCCCTGAGCGACTCGCTGTACGGTCGCGAGCCGGACGAGAAGAACCGCTACGGCATCAGCCTGGGCACCATTTCACTGCGAGGGGAAACCGGAACGCTGAGCGTGGGGCTGGAGACGTTAATGCGCGTCACCTCCAATCCTTTCTTTCCGTGGATGCTGGCGCGCGTCGATGAGCATATCACCTGCGGCGAGCAGGCGGCGGTGACGGCCTGCCTGAAAGCGCAGGCCAGAGCAGAGGCGTTAAAACAGGAGCAGGTGCAGAACGGTACGCAGCAGGATGCCGACGATCGCCGCGGGAACGACAAAGCGAAACAGGCGGACAAACCGTGAGCTGATGCCGAGAAAAATACCGATACCGGGTAGATCAAAGGTCTGGATCAGCAGGCCGGCCGAGGCGTTGACCTGGCTGACGGTCACTTTGCCCTGCTGGATCAGCTCAGAAATGACGCCAAAGTAGGCGGTGCCCCCGGCGACGCACTTCACCAGCGCCGGCAGCACAAAGTTCTGCGGGATATGCAGCCAGCCAAGTACCGGCTTCAGCGCCTGCTGTAGCAGGTCAATGGCCCCGGCGCCCTGCAGCAGCCCGACGATGGTTAACGACAGGATCAGCATCGGGACTGCGCCGAGCGCCAGGCGGATGGCGTCGGAGCCGGCGCTGTTGATCACCGCCAGTATGCCCTGGCTGTTTTGCTCGGCGTTGGGCAGCGCTTCCGCGCGGGGATTCTCGGCGACCGATAAGCGCCGTCCGGTGACGTGCCAGGCGACGGCGGCCGCGCACAGCCCGCCGATCACCGAGATAACGATCGAGGCCAGCCAGTGCAGACCAAAAGGGGTGAGGGGATAAAAGACGTTGCCTTGCCCCATGGCGAACACCATGGCCAGCGTGGCGGCCATTTGCCGGTCCGAGACGCCGCGTTTGTCCATAATCGACAACGTCGCAAGCGGGGCGGCAAAGCTGACAAAGTTAATCTGGATCAGGGCGAAGGCGCTCATCCCGGTTAAGCCGAAGGGCTTCAGCAGCGGGGCAACCCAGCGAACAATCACATCGAGGATGCCGCGGACCTCCAGATATTTCATGATGATCAGCATGATCACCATAATCGGCAACAGCGTATACAGTGCAACGTCAACGGATGATTTACCCGCCGCCATAATGATGCTTATGACATCCATTTACTTTTTACCACTCGCAAAGGCATCGGTTCGCGTCATCATAATCCCGTGGGGAAGGAAATGATATGCCTTGATCCTCTCGAAGTCCGGCGCCCCACGGGCGCCGGGAGAAGAGGATTACTGGCCGATATTGACCAGCGTCCGGCCGTGAATCGTGTTGCTGAGAAAATCTGCGGCATACGCTGGCGCCTGCTCCAGCGTGATTTCGGTGGCCGCCTGCTGGTAGTAGCTTTCCGGCAGAAGCTGGGCCAGACGCTGCCAGACGGCGTCGCGTTCAGCGGTCGGCACCATCACCGAGTCCACCCCCTGCAGGCGCACGTTGCGCAGAATAAACGGCATCACGGTGGTCGGTAGATCGAAGCCCCCGGCCAGACCGCAGGCGGCGACGCAGCCGCGGTATTGCGTCTGCGCCAGCACTTTGGCCAGCATCGTGCCGCCAACGGTATCCACCGCGCCCGCCCACAGCTGTTTCTCCAGCGGACGGGTCTCCGCGAAGTCGCTGCGCGGCAGGATCGCATCGGCGCCCAGCTGACGCAGGTAATCGTGCGTCGATTCCCGGCCCGATACCGCCGTCACCCGGTAGCCCAGCGCTTTCAGCAACACCACGGCGGTGCTGCCGACCCCGCCGCTGGCGCCGGTAACCAGGATATCCCCGCTTTCCGGAGTGACGCCCGCATTGACGAGGGCATCAACGCACAGCATCGCGGTAAAGCCGGCGGTGCCGATGATCATCGCCTGGCGCGCGCTGAGCGCCGCCGGCAGGGCAACCAGCCAGTCACCTTTGACGCAGGCTTCGGTGGCCAGGCCACCCCAGTGGTTTTCGCCTACGCCCCAACCGGTCAGGATCACGTCCTGACCGGGAGCAAAGCGCGGATCGCGGCTTTCACTCACCCGTCCCGCAAAATCGATGCCAGGCACCATCGGGAACTGACGGATGATTTTGCCTTTGCCGGTGATCGCCAGGGCATCTTTATAGTTGAGACTCGACCAGTCGATAGCGACCCGAACGTCGCCTTCGGCAAGGGCGGGCAGGTCGATCGCTTTGATGGCGGCGACGGTGCGGTTGTCGATCTGGTCCAGAACTAATGCTTTCATGACAGAGTATTCCTCGTCGGAAGGGGGTTATCGGCGCTAACGCCGTCCTGTGCAGGTGTTTTTGTTGTCATACTGTGCGCAAAAAATTCCCAGTACTGGTGAAGCGGTGCGGCGGACTGGCACAGCCTGGCGCGCATCACCGCGCCTTCCCAGCCGATCCAGAAGACCTGGGCCAGCGCGTCCGGTGAGGCGTCGCGGGCGATCGCTCCGGCAGCCTGCGCCTCGTGCAGGCAGCGGGCCACGCGCGACTCCCATGCCGCCAGAATCGCTTTTAATCGCCCGGGAAAGGTGTCGGGTAACAGCGGGGCTTCCTGCAGGAGGTTGCCCACCAGGCAACCGCGGCGAAACTGGTATTTCTCCATCCCCTGGCCGGCATGACGCACAAAAGCCGCCATCCGTTCCAGCGGCGGCACGGCGTCGTCCAGCAGGAATTTATCTAATTTATGCGCAAAAAAGTCGCCATAGGCGCTAAGCACGGCCAGGCCAAAGGCCTCCTTGCTTTTAAAGCAGTGATAAAACGATCCCTTGGGCACATCGATATTCCTGATAACGGCCTCGATACCTGCCGCGAGATAGCCCGTTTCGGTCAGCACTTCAAGGCCTGAGCGAATCAGCGCCTGGCGCGTATCGTCAAACTGGCGATCGACCTTGGGTGGACGACCGCGGCGGGGCTTCAGGACGGCGGAGGTATCGGGATTCATCATTTAGACCGTGTGGTTTAATTGTTGGTCAGGGTACGCCCAAACCCGGGATGGGGCAAGCGCAGCGTGGCGGAGGAGAGGGATGTCGAAAACCAGGGTCAGGAAGGCGGCCTGGCATGAGCATGTTCTGGCACTGTACGGCGATAACCGTTGTTTTCGGCAGTGAAATATTACTCTGCGAATTCTATTATGTTGCCTGGTAATATCCGTATTCGAAATACGATAAGAAGAACTAATAATATAAAAATATATTGATCCGTGATTACCATCAGGTGGGATAGACGAGCGCCAGAGATACCTGCATTGCGCTGTCGCAGACGCGGATTGTCAATTATTTGCAGACGATGGCGGATTGACAAAGGCGGTACGATAAAACACATTGTCACCCCTGGTTCGGCATGAGGCGCACCGTAGTTTAAATAACATCGCCATCATACAGAGATTGCTGACCTCTATTATCGGCGTCTGAAGCAATAAACCGGCGATGAAACAACACCTGCAAGGAAAGGAATAAAAGCGTGATGTACAGAATGAGTATTGCCGTCAGAGGAGGGGGCGAATGTCGCTAATTACTATTGTGTTGGTCTTTATGATGGCCATCGTCGTGACCGTGTTCGTGTCTCATCTTCTGCCCGTTAAGGTGCCGCTGCCGCTGATCCAGATCGCCGCAGGCGCTGCGCTGGCCGCTGGCGGATTTCAGGTCGATTTCGATCCGCATATCTTTTTGCTGCTGTTTATTCCGCCGCTGCTTTTCCTCGATGGCTGGCGGATCCCCAAAGACGCCTTTTTCAGGGATATGAAGCCGATTCTGTCGCTGGCGATAGGCCTGGTGATGGTGACGATCCTCGGCATTGGTCTGTTTATACACTGGCTGATCCCGGCTATCACCGTGGCCGCGGGGTTCGCCCTCGCGGCTATTCTGTCACCCACCGATCCGGTGGCGGTATCGGCAATGACCGCCAGCTCGCCGCTTCCCTCAAGGATGGCGCATATTCTCGAAGGGGAGTCGCTGTTAAACGATGCTTCAGGCCTTGTCGCCTTTAACTTCGCCATCGCCGCGGTGCTGACCGGCAGCTTCTCGCCGGGAGACGCAGTGGTGAAGTTTTTCCTGATGGCGTTTGGGGGGATCCTCAGTGGCCTCGTGGTGGTGTGGGTCACCGGCAAATGCAACAACTTTCTCGTGCGGCGCACCCGCGAGGAGCCGGCAATTCAGATCCTGATAAGCCTGCTTATCCCCTTCGCTGCCTATTTGCTGGCCGAGGCGTTCCATGTCTCAGGCATTCTTGCTGCGGTGGCCGCCGGCATTGCGATGCACTATGAGCAGCTGTCGGGTCCCCGACTGCCGGCGACGCGTATGAAAAGCAGCGCGGTGTGGACCATGCTGCAGACCACCCTCAACGGCATGATTTTTCTCATGCTGGGCGAGCAGCTGCCGCGCATGCTGAAAACGCTTCCTGCGGTGGCCAGTCAGGCCGGCGTCTCGTCTCCCTGGTATCTGCTGCTGTACGCGGTGGCCATCACCCTGGCGCTTGGCCTGATGCGCTTTGCCTGGGTATGGCTGTCGATGACCCTGACGATTTTCCGCCGTAAGCGCCGGGGCAAGGCTATCACTATTCGTCCGCGATTCAGCATTATGGCCGTCATGGCGCTGGCGGGGGTAAAAGGTTCCGTCACCCTTGCCGGTATCCTGACACTACCGGTATTGCTGGCGGATGGCTCGCCGTTTCCGGGGCGGGAACTGCTGATCTTTCTCTCAATGGCGGTGATCCTGATATCGCTCATCGTGGCGGCCGTCGGCCTGCCGTACATGACCCAGTATCTGGCCGATGATTTACCCCATGACACCGGGAAGGACAATATCGGTGCGGTGATGACCGAAGTGGCGATTAACCGTCTGAATGCGCTGCTGGACGAGCCGGTGGACGATCCGAATGAGCAGGCTTTGCGGGTCGATGCAGGCAATATGCTGCTGGAAACGTACCAGCGGCGGCTGCACTATAACGACAGTGACGAGGGGCAGGACGTCGGGCTGGAGCTGGCGAAGCGCGCCAGGCTGGAGAAGTATATGCAAAGAGAGGTTATTATCGCCCAGCGCCAGGAGCTGTTCCGGCTGCGGCGTGCCCATAACATCAGTGATACGACCTTTTATGAAGTGCTGCGGGAGATAGACCTCAAGGAAGAAAGCTTGCGCTAACAAACATGGCCGGTGGGCCGGGGCGTAAGCGCTGAAAGGGGCTGGTTCGCCTTCCGGAAGAGGTGTTCTGCCGCGGTATAAAACAAAGCCTGCTGGAAAGCAGGCTTTTTTTATGTTGGCGGCCTGGACTGGCGAACAGTGGCAGATGGGGCGAGTTGCTCTGAAAGCAAACCTCTGGCTCTACTTATTGCAAGGAACCTGCTTTTCCCCATCTCACTGGGGTTTGACGCCTGCAATGCTTGACCAGGCGGGATGCAATGTCGCGACTGAGTGAGGTGAGGGGGGAAGAATACCTTGATTTTTAACTATTTATTCTTTTCAGCTATTTAAAGTCAATAAGGTTATTTGTTTTTAATGTGGGTAATGCATAAAAGTGAGGTAACGCCAAAAAGAATTTTATCGATGTGCTTTTATGAAGGATATTATTATGCCGGAAGCGGGTGAATTGTATCTCTTGCCGAAAAGAGAAAATAACTGGCATTTAAATAATGTCGTCAATGAATTGCGTCGCGTTCGCCAGGCGTGGCGCGATGAGCACGCGAAGAATAATTATCGTAATAAACGGAGTTTACCTTCCCGGGAAAGCGTTAATTCCGTCGCGGATACATTGATAAAAGTGCTTTATCCGATGCGCTTAGGCGACGTGGACTTACGCAAAGAGGGGGAAGATTATTACGTCGGCCATTTGCTGGGCACCGCGCTGGACAGGCTCACCGAAGAAGCACTTCTGGAACTCTATTATCAGTCGGATGAGCAGGCGGAAAATGAGGTCCTGTTGCAGGAGGCGGCCAGACGCGTTCAGCAGTTTGCCAACCGTTTACCGGTGATTCGTCAGCGTCTTGACGGTGATATCCTCGCCGCTTATCAGGGTGACCCCTCCGCGCGCAGCATGGATGATGTGCTGCTCTGCTACCCGGGAATTCATGCGGTGATGCACTATCGGCTGGCCCATGAGCTGCATCAGCTCGACCTTCCGCTGCTGGCGCGCATCATCACGGAAAAGGCGCATAGCCAGACCGGAATCGATATTCATCCCGGTGCGCAGATTGATGACGGATTCTTTATCGATCACGGAACCGGCGTGGTCATTGGTGAAACCGCCATCGTCGGTAAACGAGTACGTATTTATCAAGCCGTCACCCTGGGGGCCAAACGTTTCCTCGTCGGTGAGGACGGACAATTGCAAAAAAATTATCCTCGCCACCCTATTATTGAAGATGACGTTGTGATTTATGCCGGCGCGACAATCCTCGGGAGAATTACCATTGGGGCGCGCTCCAGCATCGGAGGAAATATCTGGCTAACCCGTGATGTGCCACCGGACAGTAATGTTCAACAGGCGCGAATACAGCAGAGACATTTCAGCGACGGCGACGGCATTTAATCATTACAAGAATAAATAAACCTATCGTTCCCGTACCATTAAAATAGCAGCGTGATCATTATTATGAATTTACTTGAAACGATTGGCGAGACGCCTTTAATAGCCTTGCCCTCTTTTTCTGCAGAATTATCGGGTGTCACGCTGCTGGCAAAAGCTGAATTTATGAATCCCAGCGGCTCGGTGAAAGACCGCGCGGCAAAAGCGATGGTACTGGACGGAATTGCGCGGGGGTTATTGACGCCGGATAAAACTATTATTGATGCGACCAGCGGTAATACCGGAATTGCTTACGCGATGATCGGCGCCGCGCTGGGGTATCACGTTCGGCTGTATCTCCCGCAGAATACCAGCCCGGAGCGTAAAAAAATAATTCGTCAGTATGGCGCCACGATTGTGGAGACTGATCCGCTTGAAGGTTCCGATGGCGCTTATCTTGAAGTCCAGGCCCAGGTCGCCGCACACCCGGAGCGCTATTTTTATCCCGACCAGTATAACAACCCCGTTAATCCGCAAACGCATTTCGCGACCACCGGGAAAGAGATCTGGGAGCAAAGCGGAAAGCAAGTCACCCATTTTGTCGCCGGGATGGGCACGTCAGGCAGTTTTGTCGGCACCGCCCGGCGGCTGAAGTTTGAGGATCCGCGGGTGAAAACCCTCGCCGTTCAGCCCGCTTCGCCATTCCATGGCATTGAAGGGACTAAGCATATGGGCAGCAGTATTAAACCCGGCATTCTCGACGAAACCCTGTTTGATGATGTGATTTCCGTCACCACCGAGGAGGCCTATGCGAGTGCGCGACGCCTCGCCCGGCGGGACGGCATTTTTGTCGGTATTTCATCTGGCGCCAATGTTGCCGCCGCCGCACGGCTGGCCCGCACGCTGCCGGCTGGTTCGGTGGTGGTCACGCTGCTGTGCGATGTGGGCTCCCGCTATTTGACCGACCCTTTCTGGAATGAAACCCATGATTGAATTGACTCGTGAAATCGCCAGACAGATTGGCGCTGAAGGGGAAAAGACCTATCCCAATGAATGCTGTGGTGCGCTTTTTGGTCATTTATCTGCGCAGGGCGATGGCCGCGTGACGGCGATTTTCCCCATCGTCAACGCGCGGGAATCGGAAGAGCAGTACCACCGCTTTGTTATCACCGCCGACGACGCCTTGCGGGCGGAGCGTGCTGCGCTGGCGGAAGGTGTGGATGTCATCGGCTATTACCATTCGCACCCCGATCATCCGGCCATTCCATCGGAATTTGACCGTGAACATGCCCTGCCGTTTTACGCCTACATCATCGTGGCGGTCGCGCAGCGGCAGGCGGGGGCGCTGACCAGCTGGCGGCTCACGCAGGACCGCCTGCGCTTTTTGCAGGAGGAAGTGCACATCGTTTCATGACGTGAATAACAGGCACAACGTTGCCGGAAACCAGAGCAAAACACGGAGAGATTATCACTATGGCATCGACATTACTGATCCCCACTGCGCTACGCGCGTTCACCGACGGTCAGGGGAAGGTGACCCTCGAAGGTCACACCGTTGGGCAACTGGTCGCGGCGCTGGCGGCGCGATATCCGGACATTCAGCCGCATCTGTATGACGACGCAGGCGCGTTGCGCAGCTTTATCAATCTGTATGTGGGTGAGCACAATATTAAAACTACCGGTGGGCTGGAGACGCCGGTTAGCGATGGGGCGGAAGTGTTGCTGGTTCCCGCCATTGCCGGTGGCGTCGGGAAGGCGATATGAGCAGACCGAGCATTATCCCGGACGACCGTCTGTCGGCGCTGACGCATGCTGAGATTGCCCGCTACAGCCGCCACTTGCTGCTGCCGGAAGTCGGGCTTGAGGGGCAAAAGCGTCTGAAGGCCGCCCGCGTGTTACTTATTGGCACCGGCGGGTTGGGGGCGCCAGTGGCGCTTTATCTGGCCGCGGCGGGGGTTGGTAAGCTGGGGATTGTCGACTTTGATTTTGTCGATATCTCCAACCTGCAAAGGCAGATTATTCACAGCACCAAAGATATTAACCGCCCCAAAGTCGCTTCGGCGAAAGACAAGATTAAAGCAATTAACCCCGAGATTCAGGTGGAAACCTATAACACCACCCTGAGTAGTAAAAACGCGCTCGAGATCATCCGCGAATACGACCTGGTGGTCGACGGCACGGACAATTATCCCACCCGGTATCTGATCAACGATGCCTGCGTGTTACTGGGTAAGCCGCTGGTCTACGGCTCCATCTTCCAGTTTGAAGGGCAGGCCAGCGTTTTTTATGCCGGGCAAGGGCCCTGCTACCGCTGCCTTTATCCCGAGCCACCGCCGCCGGGGCTGGTGCCCTCCTGCGCGGAAGGCGGCGTGGTCGGTGTGTTGCCGGGCATTATTGGCACTATTCAGGCCGCGGAAGCCATCAAGCTTATCGTCGGCGGCAGCGAGAGCCTGATCGGCCGTCTGCTGCTCTTCGATGTGTGGCAGATGAAGCAACGTGAACTGCGGCTGGAGAGGGACCCCGGCTGTCCGGTCTGCGGTGAGCATCCGTCGATCCATGCGCTCATCGACTATGAGGAGTTTTGCGGGCTGAAACCTGATGAGTCAGAAGCACCCATTGAAAGCGTCACGGCGCTTGAGCTTCATGCGTGGATAGAGGAGGGAAAACCCCTGCAACTGATCGACATTCGTGAGCCCCACGAAAGAGCGATCGCAAAATTTCCGCAGGCCAAAGTGATGCCGCTGGGCCAGATAGTCAGACGTATCGATGAATTCGATCCGACGGTCGATGCGGTGTTTCTGTGCAAGATAGGGCAGCGCAGTATTTTCGCCATTCGGGCACTCCAGCGCGCAGGTTATCAGGGGCGCGTGATGAATTTAAAAGATGGCCTAAACGCCTGGGCGCGGGATGTCGATACCCGTTTACCGCAGTACTAACCTTCAGCTCCACTCTTTCAAACACTAAGGACTTATCATGGCAGAACAAAAAAGCATTAATGCACTGGGGCGTGAAGCCGCGTATCAGTTAGCGAATGTGACCAAAACGGCGCCGCAATTTGCGGCAATTACTCCGCGCTGGGTCAGTCGTTTTCTCGATTATAAAGGGCTGGAGTCGGGCATTTATCGCGTCAACAAGGTCGTGGAGGGGGAGACGCCGCTGGACGTATTATGCAGCCAGGACCCTTCACGCGTAGAGATACCACAGGGCTATATTGAGTATCAGACCACACCGCGCGAATATCAGCTGGATTCGATCTCGACCATTATTAACGTTGATACCAAAATTGCCGATCTCTACAGTTCGCCCTATGACCAGGCGTCAGAGCAAATTGCGCTGGCGATCGAAAGCCTGCGTGAACGCCAGGAAAGCCAGCTTATTAATAATGATGAATATGGACTGCTGAAAAATATTGATGACTCGCAGCGCATTCAGACCCGCAACGGCCGCCCGACGCCGGATGATCTGGATGAGTTGTTGTCAAAAGTGTGGAAAGAGCCTTCCTTCTTCCTCGCCCATCCGCGGGCCATTGCCGCCTTTCAGCGTGAAGCCACGCGACGCGGTGTGCCGCCGGTCACGGTGAACCTGCATGGCGGGACTTTTATTCTGTGGCGCGGTATTCCGCTGATCCCTTCCGATAAACTTTTTGTCGACGGACTGAAGAACCCAAAAAGCCAGGGCGGGAAAACCAATATTCTGCTGATTCGCTCCGGGGAAAGTAAACGCGGCGTGCTGGGGCTTTATCAGGAAGGGCTGCCAAACGAGCAGTCTCGCGGGCTGTCGGTGCGCTTCCGCGGGATCGATGATAACGGCGTGGCCTCTTATTTACTCTCACTTTATTGCTCCGCCGCGATCCTGGCCGATGATGCCATTGCTGTGCTGGAAGATGTTGAAGTGGGTGAATATTATGACTACGAGTAATTTATTCACGCTTCCCTTTGCGCCGGGCGGATGGCCCGGCGAGGCGGATGACGCCCCCTCTGCACGCGATTATGGTCTGCCCGACGCGCGGGATCTGCAAGGGTTGCTGAGCGATACGCCCGCCCGTCCGCGCGGAGTGGAGACGGCCTACGCGCCGCGGGTGGTGCCACTGGGCCAGGAGGGCAGGGCGGATATCACCCCTCGCGGGTTTGCAACATTGCCTGCTTTCGGCTCCCGGCCTGCGCCAGCGGCGCGGGTTGGGCAGATCCCGGTTGAGCGGATCCGTGCAGATTTTCCGATCCTTGCCGAACAGGTGGAGGGGCATCCGCTGGTGTGGCTGGATAATGCCGCGACGACCCAGCGCCCGAAGCAGGTTATCGATCGCATCAGCCATTATTATTTGCACGAAAACTCGAACGTTCATCGGGCGGCGCATACGCTTGCCGCTCGTTCCACCGATGCTTATGAAGCCGCGCGAGAGAAAGTATCGCGTTTTATTGGCGCCCGCGGCCCGGAGAATATTATCTTTGTGCGCGGCACCACGGAGGGACTCAATCTTATCGCTCACAGCTACGTGAAGCCGCTGCTACGCCCTGGGGATGAAATTATCCTCACGCAGCTTGAGCATCACGCCAACATTGTGCCGTGGCAACTTATTGCGCAGGAGACGGGCGCGACGATCCGCGTTGCGCCGGTTGATGAGCACGGACAGCTGATTGTCGAGGAGTATATTCGGTTATTCAACGATAAAACCCGTTTTGTGTCCGCTACTCACGTTTCCAACGCCCTGGGGACCGTGACGCCGGTTCAGGAACTGGTGCAGATCGCCCATCGTTTTGGCGTGCGTATCGCCATCGACGGCGCGCAGTCTATCTCACATATCCCGACCAACGTCACGGCGCTGGATG
Source organism: Klebsiella variicola (assembly GCF_000828055.2). NCBI lineage: Bacteria > Pseudomonadati > Pseudomonadota > Gammaproteobacteria > Enterobacterales > Enterobacteriaceae > Klebsiella > Klebsiella variicola. The sequence continues at coordinate 1,857,331 of NZ_CP010523.2, forward strand.
CCGATTTCTTTGTCTTCTCCGGGCATAAAATTTTTGGACCTACCGGGATCGGCGTCGTCTATGGCAAGCAGGAGGTGCTGGAAGAGGCGCGCCCGTACCAGGGCGGCGGGAACATGATTGCCGACGTGACCTTTGAGCTGACGCGCTACCAGCCTTCGCCGAATAAATTTGAAGCGGGAACGGGCAATATTGCCGATGCCGTCGGGCTGGGGGCGGCCATCGACTATGTGACCTCACTGGGGATCGAAAATATTGCACAGTATGAGCATGCCTTACTGGAGTATGGGATAGCGAAGCTGTCGGCTATTCCGGGCCTGACGCTGGTCGGCACCGCGGCGAACAAAACCAGCGTCTTGTCTTTTGTGCTGGCGGGGCATGAAAATGAAGCCGTGGGGCGCTATCTCAGTCAGGTTGGCATCGCTGTGCGGTCCGGGCATCACTGTGCGCAACCGATCCTGCGTCGTTTGGGCTATGAGAGTACCGTCCGGCCTTCGCTGGCTTTTTATAACACGCCGCAGGAAATTGATTTTCTCGCCGAACAGGTTGCCCGATTTGCCGCGCGGCAATGACGCCGTAAACCGCGTAAGGCCGCATGAAAACCGAAAAGCAAAAAGCCTGCTCGAAAGCAGGCTTTTTTAAATTTGGCTCCTCTGACTGGACTCGAACCAGTGACATACGGATTAACAGTCCGCCGTTCTACCGACTGAACTACAGAGGAATCGTGTGAACGGGGCGCATATTAACGATGCCATCCGGCCTTGTCAAAGCCTGATTCAAAGAATTGCGTTCAACTGCTGACAATTTCAACAACCCCTGGCTGGGCGCCGCTTTTTTCACCATTACGCACCGTTGCGGTGCAAAAATACCCCTAATGGGGCATACCACAATCTGCTTACCGGGCAAATAAAAGTTGGATTGTTATCACTATCCCTTATAACACGGCTTCTGGCGGGCAGCGGCAGCGCAATTGAAAAGCTGGCAAGCAAATTGCAAAACCAGTTACATCATACTTCCAGCGTTGACGCTGGCGTTCCTTACAGGAGGCAAAATGAACTTAAGACGACTGAAATATTTTGTGAAAATCGTCGATATCGGCAGTCTGACCCAGGCCGCTGAAGTCTTGCACATCGCACAACCGGCCCTGAGCCAGCAGGTCGCGACCCTGGAAGGTGAAATGGACCAGCAGTTGCTGATACGCACCAAGCGAGGGGTCACGCCAACGGAAGCCGGTAAAATACTCTACACCCATGCGCGGACCATCCTGCGCCAGTGTGAGCAGGCGCAGCTGGCGGTCAATAACGTCGGCCAGACGCTGCGTGGTCAGGTCTCGATTGGCCTGGCGCCGGGCACGGCGGCTTCTGCCATTACTATGCCGTTGCTGCAGACGGTGCGTAATGAGTTGCCCGAGGTGATGGTCTATCTGCAGGAGAGCAGCGGCACTGCGCTGAATGACAAGCTGCTGGCGGGTCAGCTGGATATGGCGGTGCTGTATGAGCGTTCGCCAGTGGCCGGTATCGTCAGCCAGCCGCTGCTGAAAGAGGATCTCTATCTGGTGGGTACCCGCGACTGCCCGGGACAGAGCGTGGATCTCACGGCGGTGGCGGAGATGAACCTGTTCCTGCCGCGGGATTACAGCGCGGTACGGGCGCGGGTCACCGAGGCGTTCACCCTGCGTCGTCTGTCGGCGAAAATTATCGGCGAGATCGAATCCATTACCACCCTGACTGCGGCTATCGCCAGCGGCATGGGGGCGACGGTCCTGCCGGAATCCGCTGCCCGCTCCCTGTGCGGCGCGGCAAACGGCTGGATGGCGCGGATTAGCACGCCGTCGATGAGCCTGTCGCTGTCGCTGAATATGTCGGCACGCGGTAGTCTGTCGCCGCAGGCGCAGGCGGTGAAAGAGATCCTGCTGTCTCTAGTGAGCCGCCCGTCGCTGGAGAACCGTGAACTGCAGCTGGTTAGTTAGGCTATATTCTCTTAAGGAATAAGTTGCTGGTTTTTATTATTTGTTACCTGGGACAACAGACTTTAACAATAGCAGATATGTTAAGTCCATTGGCCCGGAGGAAAGGGTGAACTTCCAGCAACTGAAAATTATCCGTGAGGCGGCCCGTCAGGATTACAACCTGACGGAAGTCGCGAATATGCTCTATACCTCGCAGTCAGGCGTCAGCCGCCATATCCGGGAACTGGAAGAGGAGCTGGGGATTGAGATCTTTATCCGTCGCGGTAAGCGCCTGTTAGGCATGACCGAGCCGGGTAAAGCGCTGTTATCCATTGCCGAGCGCATCCTCAATGAAGCCAGCAACGTCCGGCGGCTGGCGGATCTCTTTACCAATGATGCCTCCGGCGTCTTAACCATCGCCACCACCCACACCCAGGCGCGCTACAGCCTGCCGCCGGTGATTAAAGCCTTCCGCGAGCTGTTCTCAGATGTTCGCGTCGAGCTGGTGCAGGGCACCCCGCAGGAAATCGAAGCGCTGCTGCATAACGGCGGGGCGGATATCGGTATCGCCAGCGAGCGCCTGAGCAATGACCCGACGCTGGCGGCTTTCCCCTGGTTCCGCTGGCATCACAGCCTGCTGGTGCCGAAGGATCATCCGCTGACCCAGGTGTCTCCCCTGACGCTGGAGGCGATCGCCCGCTGGCCGTTAATCACCTATCGCCAGGGGATCACTGGCCGTTCGCGAATCGATGAGGCCTTCAACCGCAAGGGGTTGATGCCGGATATCGTGCTGAGCGCCCAGGATTCCGATGTCATCAAGACCTATGTCGAGCTGGGGCTGGGCGTCGGGCTGGTTGCCGAGCAGTCCGGAGATGCCCGGGAAGCGGACACCTTTACGCGTCTCGATACTCGCCATCTGTTCGATGCCAATACCGTGTGGCTGGGGTTGAAGCGGGGCCAGCTGCAGCGTAACTACGTCTGGCGCTTTATCGAACTGTGCAATGCCGGACTGTCGCTGGATGAAATTAAGCGTCAGGCGATGGAGCCGGAAGAGGCCGCTATCGACTATCAGATTTAAGCCATCGTGGTCAGCGGATCGAGGCGAGGAAATAACGCTATAATTCACACACGAGAGTCGCGACTGAGGAAGGGAAAATGACGATGCGGCGTGTGAAATTACTTTGTTCTGCGCTGATGCTGCTCGCCAGCCACGGCGCGCTGGCCGTCAGTTATCCGCTGCCGCCGGAGGGAAGTCGTCTGGTGGGCAGCGCATTTACCATCGCCGTGCCGGAGAACAACACCCAACCGCTGGAAAGTTTTGCTGCCCAGTACGGCCAGGGGTTGAGCAATATGCTGGAGGCCAACCCCGGCGTCGATGTCTATTTGCCGCACTCCGGTTCGACGCTGATTATTCCGCAACAGTTGATCCTGCCTGACACCGTGCGCGAAGGGATCGTCATCAACGTCGCCGAAATGCGTCTCTATTATTACCCGCCGCTGGGCAATAGTGTGGAAGTGCTGCCAATCGGCATTGGCCAGGCCGGACGCGAAACCCCGCGTAACTGGGTGACGGCGGTAGAGCGCAAGCAGGAGGGACCGACCTGGGTTCCGACCGCCAATACCCGGCGCGAGTATGCGAAAGAGGGCAAAACCCTGCCGGCGCTGGTGCCGCCCGGGCCTGATAATCCGATGGGGCTGTATGCGATCTACATCGGCAGGCTGTACGCCATCCACGGCACCAACGCTAACTTTGGCATTGGGCTGCGCGTCAGCCAGGGATGCATTCGCCTGCGCAATGACGATATTAAATTCCTGTTTGATAACGTACCGGTGGGGACGCGCGTCCAGCTAATCGATCAGCCGGTGAAGTACACCGTGGAGCCGGACGGCAGCCATTGGCTGGAGGTGCACGAGCCGCTGTCGCGCAACCGGGCGGAATTTGAATCCGACCGAAAGGTCCCGCTACCGATGACCTCGGCGCTGCGCGAGTTTACTCAGGGGCCGGGAGTGAGTCCTTCGCAGGCCGAGCAAACCCTGCTGCGCCGCTCCGGCATGCCGGTGAATATCAGCGCTGCAGCGGTGCAGGGGAGTTTGTAAGTGTCGAACGACTGGCTGTCCCTGGCGGGCTGACCGCCCTCTGCTTAGTTCGCTTCCATAAAGTTGGGTAAGTCGGGGACAGGCAGCACGGAAAGCACTTTTAAGCGCTGAAGGGTCCGGGATTGCGCGCGTTCAAGGTGATCTTTCAGGCAGGCGGCCGCCAGCGCCCAGTTTCCTTTCAGCAACATGTCATACACCAGAGCGTGTTCTTCCAGGGTGGCGGTTTCTACCGGAATGGCCAGTAAATCATAGAAGATACGCGTGATGATGAAAGGAGACTGATGCTGGCGCAGGATCTGCATCATCAGCTTATTACCTGCGGGCTCGAGGCAGCGGATGTGAAGATCTTCTTCCAGTAACTCCAGTTCCGCGGCAGTCAATTGTCGACCTTTATAACCTTGCGTCTTTTGCAGCATGGACGCCAGCCACGCCGAGGAAAGGTGAGGTCCAGCCTTGCACAACGCTGCGGGTTCGAGGCTGGCGCGGATCTCGAAGTGATCGGCGATTTCGCGCGCGGTAAGCGGGCCGGTCAACCACTGTGAGTAAGGCTCTTTTTCTACCAGTCCCTTGTCGCGCAAACGCATCAGACTTTCACGGATTACCGAGCGGCTAACATTATAATATTGTGCCGCTTTTTGCTCATTAACCGAATAACAGCCAAATACCATGGCTGTTGAGAGTACAACCTGCAGGTTCTCCAGCACCTTTTCACCACTGGTGCGGGTATCCACCAATGGCTGCTGTTCATCAAGGCCGAAGAGCTCCCTGGTCAAGGCGAGGCGCAATGGCTCGACCTCTTCGTCAGGCTGTGCCACGATAAAACCACGCCCCTCGAAGCGGGTAATTAACCCTTCTTCATGTAACAGACTGAGCGCCCGACGCACCGGCACCCGGCTGGTACCGAATAGTTGTGCTAACGGACCCTCCAGAAGTACCAGCCCCTTTGGCACTCGCTGGGCAACCAGAATATGACGTAAAAACTGACGAATAACTTCATAGCGCGCAGCGGCGGTATCTTCCGTTGCCGCATGCGAAGGGTTTGTCTGCATGACCATATTTTCGATCCTTACCTCATCAAACTTACCTTATCACATCCTGAGCGGTGTCATACCAACCCCCATCATTAGCACCGCGGTAGTGCAGGCTGCCCATTAATGGATCATTACATAAAATATACATTTATAACTCCTGTTCATGATGCTCTTCTACACTTGTTATCTCATTACCCTACCCGCTTATATCTTCTTGAAATTACTGCAATAAAACAAAATTAATACGATATGATCACATTTTAGACACTTTGTTGTCATTCTTCTGGCACTTGTTTTGCTATGTTTAAATGGATTTTTATTTAAATATACATTTAAGGGTGATATGAACGCGAATACGATTCGCCTGCAATTTCAGCGGGGCCAGATTGATGCTTGTGCCATTGCGGCGCTGTTTGCCAGAGGTCAGCTTTCGCCACTTGCCTTTACGGAAGCCTGCCTGACGGCGGCCAAAGAGACCCAGGGGATTTTTATTACGCTGACTCCCGGACGCGCCCGTCAGGAGGCTGCCGCCTCGACGCAGCGCTGGCGCGAGGGCGCGCCGCTGAGCCCATTGGATGGTATTCCGGTCTGCTGGAAAGATTTATTCGATATCGCCGGGACCCGAACCACTGCAGGATCCGCAACCCGCCTGGATGCGCCTCTCGCGACACACGATGCCGGAATGGTGGCGCGCCTGACGCAGGCGGGAATGGTGACTATCGGCAAAACCAATCTGAGTGAGTTTGCCTTTTCCGGTCTGGGTATTAACCCAACGTTTACCACGCCGGCATTACTGGCAACCGATGGCGAGGAACATGTTCCTGGCGGCTCTTCCAGCGGCGCGGCGCGAGCGGTTGCTCAAGGGGTGGCCTGCATTGCAATAGGAACGGACACCGCGGGTTCCGTGCGCATCCCTGCTGCGTTTAGCGGAGTGATCGGTTTTCGCGCCAGCCGTCATCGCTATGACGCGAGCGGAGTGTTTCCCCTGGCGGCGTCTCTCGATACGCTCGGGCCTCTTTGTCGCAGCGTCCGTGATGCTTACGCCCTTGATGTCATTCTCTGTGGCGAGGAGACGTCGTCGTCGACGGTGTCACGGTTAATTGTCGATCCGGAAATTCTCAATGCCGCTGATATTAGCGTCCGTGACAACAGTGCTTCGTTGCTGTCCCGATTAGCGGCGTCAGGCGTCGTTGTTGAATATCGGCGCCTGCCAGCCTTACATGAAGCACTTACCTGGATTGCTCACCATGGCTGGCCAGGGGCGATTGAAGCCTTTCAGTTACATGCCTCTCTGCTGGCGTCACCGGCAGCAACAGCGATGGATCCCCTCATTCGCCGCCGACTGCTGGCCTCCGGCACGATTGATCCGGCGGTGCTCACCACCTTTTTGCGTCTACGTCCGATCTGGCAGCAGGCACTGGCTGAAGAACTCAATGGCGCGATTTTGGTGACACCAACGGTCGCGCATACCGCGCCGCGGCTGGCGCCCTTGCAGGCGGATGCCGAGGCATTTGCCTTCGCCAATAGCGCCACGCTGCGCTTAACCATGCCAGGCAGTTTACTGGATATGCCCGGTCTCGCTGTGCCAAGCGGTACGACCGCGAACGGCCTGTATACCAGTCTGCTTTTCTCTTCACCGAACGGTGAAGATCGCTCGCTTTTAAGCGCTGCCTGTGCGGTAGCGCATCTGCTGGCGCCTTCCAAAGGTGATGGCGCTAATTCGTTATCCCTCAACTCAAAAGGAAAATAAACATGGCCAAAGAAATCCTTTGCGCATTTGGTGTGGACGTTGATGCCGTTGCCGGCTGGCTGGGGTCATACGGTGGCGAAGATTCTCCGGATGATATTTCACGCGGCTTATTTGCCGGGGAAGTGGGCGCGCCGCGGCTGCTGAAACTGTTCGCGGAGCAGCAATTACGTACGACGTGGTTTATTCCCGGGCATTCGATAGAAACCTTTCCGGAGCAGATGAAAGCGGTTGTGGAGGCAGGACATGAGGTGGGGATCCATGGTTATAGCCATGAGAACCCGATTGCCATGACGCCTGCCCAGGAGGAAGCGGTGCTGGATCGTAGCATCGAACTGGTGACGCAGTTAGCCGGTAAACGCCCGACCGGGTATGTGGCGCCGTGGTGGGAGTTTAGCAATGTGACTAACGAGCTGCTGTTAAAAAAGGGCATTAAATACGACCACAGTCTGATGCACAACGACTTCCATCCGTACTATGTCAGGGTTGGCGACAGCTGGACAAAAATCGACTACAGCAAGCATCCCGATGCGTGGATGAAACCATTGCAGCGCGGACAGGAGACGGATCTGGTTGAAATTCCAGCCAACTGGTACCTCGACGATCTACCACCGATGATGTTTATCAAAAAATCCCCTAATAGCCATGGCTTCGTTAACCCTCGTCATCTGGAGGAGATGTGGCGCGACCAGTTCGACTGGGTCTATCGCGAAAATGAGTACGCCGTCTTCACCATGACTATCCATCCCGATGTTTCCGGCCGTCCTCAGGTGTTGTTGATGCTTGAACGCCTGATTCAGTACATCCGTAGCCACGATGGCGTTCGCTTCGTGACCTTTGACGAAATTGCAGATGATTTTAAAGCGCGCAAACCGCGCTCGGCATAATGTCATTTACCCCCTGACAGAGGGATTACGCTATGAGCATTTTTAACAAAACTTCCGTAAACGGCTGGCAGCCGCAGCAGTTAACCATCAAGGATGTGAAATTTGCCACCTGGATTGCCTTTTTTGCCTGGGTTTTCGCTGTCTACGATTTCATCCTTTTTGGCACATTATTGCCGGAAATCGGTCTCCATTTTGGCTGGGATGAGGTAGAGCAAGCGGAAATCGCCACCTGGGTGGCGGTTGGCGGCGCAGTGATTGCGCTGGCGATTGGTCCGCTGGTCGATCGTCTGGGACGCCGGATGGGGATTGTCATTACCGTTGGCGGTGCCGCGTTGTGCTCATTATTGACCGCTGTGGGCGGTGCATGGGGGAAAGGGGCGCTGACGGCCATTCGCTCTGTCGCGGGGTTGGGCTACGCGGAACAAACGGTGAACGCTACCTATTTATCAGAACTGTATACCGCGCTCGACGATCCAAAACTCAATAAACGTAAAGGGTTTGTCTACAGTCTTGTGCAAGGTGGTTGGCCGGTCGGTGCACTAGTCGCTTCAGCGCTGACCGCCATTTTAATGCCCATCATCGGCTGGCAGGGCAGCTTCATTTTTGCAGCATTACCCTCACTGGTTATCGCTGTGCTGGCGCTAAAACTTAAAGAAACACCTCAATTCCAGGTACAAAAGAAAATCCAACATTTGCGTGAACAAGGGCAGGTCGCCGAAGCCCGTCAGGTAGCCCAGGATTATCAGATTTCATGGGAGGAACATCACCGCGGTGGAATTGCCGCAGCGTTTCGAGGCACATCGCTGCGCGCCACCCTGGTACTGGGGGCGGCGGTACTGATCAACTGGTTTGCCATTCAGATTTTTAGCGTGCTCGGTACGACGGTCATCACCAAAACCCATGATGTTTCTTTTAACAACTCGTTGCTTATCTTAATCCTGTCCAATCTGGTGGGCTATTGCGGTTACCTGGCCCATGGCTGGCTGGGTGACCGGATTGGGCGTCGTAATACTATCGCGGTCGGCTGGATGCTGGGGGGGGTGGCGTTTGCTGGCATGCTCTACTGCCCGGACAACTTTGCCACTATCGTCACGCTCTACAGTATTGGTTTGTTCTTCCTGATTGGTCCCTACGCTGCAGCGCTGTTTTTCATTAGTGAAAGCTTTCCTACCGCCATCCGTGCTACGGCAGGGGCGTTGATTGGCGCGATGGGACCGGTCGGGGCGATCATCGCCAGCGTTGGTACCACCGCAGTGTTAAGCCATGGAGGGCACTGGCAGGATGCTGCGCTGTGGTTTGGCGCCATACCCTGCTTTATCTCAGGTGTGGTGATGTGGCTGGCGCGTGGCGATGTCCAGCGCGCGTCAGGGATGAACAAGACCGTTAACACACAACCTCAGGCGTAAGGAGCGATGATGGAAACCACAAACATCAGTCAGCGAGTAGCGGCAATCAGTGGTGCGGCAAGCGGCATTGGTCTGGCGCTGGCCACCCTGTATGCCCGCCGCGGAATACGGGTGATCGCCGGTTACTACCCGGACGATCCGCATGACCCTACTGTCGCTGCTGCACAGGTTGAGGAGGCTGGTGGCGATGCACTCTGGCTGCCGCTGAATGTCGCCGATACGGCGTCGGTTGATATGTTTATAGCGCAAGGCGTCGCTCATTATGGCCGTCTTGATTATGTCATCGCCAATGCGGGGATCTTACGCTGCGCGTCTATTGAAGAGATGAACGACGACCGCTGGAACGAAATGCTTAATGTGGACCTCACCGGCGTGATGCGGTGTTTCCGGGCGGCTACGCCACGACTGATCAGCGGTGGGAGTTTGGTCGCAATCTCATCGATTGCCGGGGGCGTCTATGGCTGGCAGGAGCACGCCCACTACGCGGCGGCGAAAGCCGCAGTCCCAGGGATTTGTCGCTCACTGGCCGTTGAGCTTGCACCGCGAGGTATTCGCTGCAACGCCGTGATCCCCGGATTGATTGAAACCCCACAGTCGCTGGATAAGCAGAACTCTCTGGGGCCGGAGGGGCTGGCAAAAGCAGCCAGATCGATTCCACTGGGACGGGTTGGCTGTCCGGATGATATCGCTCGCGTAGTGGCTTTTCTCACCAGCGACGAAAGCCGCTATCTGACCGGGCAAAGCCTTATTGTCGACGGTGGTTTGACCGTCCGCTGGCCGGATTAAGGAGCCACTATGCAGTTGCAAAACAGACGTTGTGTTGTGACGGGCGCGGCAAGTGGTATCGGCGAGGCTATCGCACTGCTTTTTGCCGGCGAAGGGGCTCGACTGATACTCACCGACCGGGACCGTAATAAACTGGAAGGGGTGGTACAGCGTTGTCGGTTAATTGGGGCGCATTGCTATGGCGTGGTGGCTGATGTCGGCGAGGTCGACGGGGCAACGGCTGGCGTGGATGCCTGCCTGGGGCACTATGAAGGGATTGACGTGCTGGTCAACAATGCAGGTATGCTTACCCAGGCTCCCTGCACCGATATCACTCTGGATATGTGGGAAACCATGATGGCCGTCGATCTGCGCAGCGTGTTTCTGGCCTGCCAGCGAGCTCTGCCAGTGATGTTAAGCCAACGCTGGGGACGCATTATCAATATCGCTTCCCAACTGGGCATCAAAGGTGGGGCAGAGCTGTGTCACTATGCGGCCGCTAAGGCTGGCGTGATCGGCCTGACGAAATCTCTGGCGCTGGAAGTCTCCAGCCGAAATGTGCTGGTTAACGCTATCGCCCCAGGACCGATTGAAACCCCGCTTATTGAGGGTATTCACCAGGCGTGGAAAACGGCCAAAACGGCGGAGCTGCCGCTGGGGCGCTTTGGGCGAGCAGAAGAAGTGGCGCCGGTGGCGCTGCTGCTGGCCAGCGAGCCTGGGGGTAACCTGTTCGTTGGCCAGACGCTAGGGCCAAATTCGGGTGATGTGATGCCTTGAGGAGTGGATGATGTGCGGAGTGTGCGGCCTGCTTGATAACGGGCCGCAGTGGAGCGATCCGCTGCGGCAGGATATTCCCCTACGCCAGCTGCGTCTGCGGCAGCTGGCATTACTAAACCGTACGCTGAAGCCCTGGCGCCTCTCGCTGACGGAGTTTCATGGTCAATGGCTGCTGGCCAGCCCGACGGGACAACAGGTGCTGGTCCACTCCCTGGATCGGTTGTGGAAAGAAGCCGAGAACATGCTGCATCAGGCGATCGATCCGCTCGATGATGCCTGGTTAGCATCGCTTGAGGCCAAAGGGGAAAACGATGCCTGCTGAAGAGAAATTACCCCTCCATGTGCTGAGCGGGTTCCTGGGTAGCGGTAAAACAACGCTGCTGAAAAACTGGCTCGCCCGGCAGGACGTGAACGATATTGCTCTGCTGGTGAATGAGTTTGGCGAGGTGGGGATCGACCATCATCTGCTTCACGCAGTCGCGCCGGATACTGTGTTATTGCCGAGCGGTTGCGTATGCTGTCAGATTCGTGGGGAATTGCAGGCCGCTCTGCTGGCGCTTTATGAACGGCGGGCGCGCGGCCTGATCCCGGCGTTTCGCTACGTTGTTCTGGAAACCAGCGGGCTGGCCGATCCGGCTCCCATCTTATCGACACTTCTCCACGATCGTCAGTTGCAGAGCCATTTCACGCCAGGGACGCTGGTCACACTCGTCGATGCGGAACATGCCCACCGTCAAGCCGATCTTCAGCCCGAGTGGCTTGCGCAGGTGACGGCGGCGGACAAACTGCTGGTGAGTAAAAGCGATCGCATTGCCCCCGAGGAGACGGTGACGCTCGAGCAGTGGCTGCGTCAGCTTAATCCGCTGGCGGAAGTGAGCACTACGCGGCTGGCGCAGGATACCCCGGACTGGCTGTTCCGAAGTGAAGTATTTCGCGGCTCTTATGAACAGCGTTTCCGCTGGTTAGGGTCATGTGCTGACAACACGTTTTCGTTGGTGCCAAAGCGCGATGGCGGGGCGCATCCCACGACAGAAACATGCGTGATTTCGCTTGAGCAGTCGTTAAACTGGCCCGCTTTTGCTATCTGGTTATCCATGCTATTACATTGCCATGGTAGCGCGGTGCTGAGAATGAAAGGCATTTTGCGTGTAAGCGACAGTGAGACTCCGGTGGTTATTCATGGTGTACAGCACACGTTGCATCCTCCGGTGCATTTGGATGACTGGCCTGGAGCCTTAAGCCATTCAACGTTGGTATTTATCTTACGTGGACTGGAGGCGCATCGCTTGCAGCAAGCCTTTAGCCGCTTTATGCAAGTATCACAGGAGTCCTGAAGGGATGAGTTCTGCGGCGATTATTTCTCCTCCATTAACACTTCGGGTGTTGGGCACGTCGGTGACATTACTGGAGATATTGCGTGTTCGCGCTGAGCAGGAGCTGGGGATTAAGATCGAATACCTGCTGCATAGCGTGGAAGATGCCCAGCGCATCGCGGTTATGCAACCTGACAGTTACGATCTCTATGACCAGTGGTTTCATAATATCGATTTTGTCTGGCCGGCCCGTGCTATTCAGCCGCTGGAGGTGAAGCGGCTGAAATATTGGGACGAGGTGAACGAACTGGCGAAGCAGGGCACCCTGAACGGCGTTGTGGCCGATGGCAGCGTACCGTCCCAGCGCTTGTACGTTCAACGGGATCGCCATTTAAGCAGCCAGCCGAGCGATCTCATCAGCATGCTGCCATTGACGCATAATGCCGATAGCTTTGCTTATCATGTCGACCGTCTTCCCGAGGCGCTTCAGCAGGAAGAAGAGAGTTGGGGATGGTTACTGCATAGCGCGCTTACTGGCGCGGTCGCCCTGCAGGAGGATGCAGCTATGGGAGGGATCGATGCCGCTCTGGCCATGCAGGGCGCGGGGATGGCGCAGTTTGCCGATATTGGCAATTTGACGTTGGAAGAGATCGATGTTTTGACACAAGGATTAGCCCATCTTAATCGCCAGGGACACTTTGCCGCATTCTGGTCGTCCCAGGAGCAGGCATGCGATTTAATCGATAATCGATGCGTTGAGGTCCAGAGCTTATGGGCTCCCATCTATTTCCGGCACCATTTCCATCAGCGAGGCTATAAAATGGCGCGCCCGCGTGAAGGCTATCGGGCGTGGTATGGCGGCATGTCGCTGTCTCGCTGCGTGACTGGGAAGGTAAAAGAAGCGGCTTATGATTACCTTAACTGGTGGCAGTCTGGTTGGCCCGGCGCAGTAATGGCCCGGCAGGGGTATTATATTTCCAACCCTCAGCGGAGCCGCGCTTGTCTGTCTCAGGCCGAATGGGACTATTGGTATGCAGGAAAACCGGCAGCTGAATTACTCCTCGATGCCTCTGGCGCGCCGCTTATTCCTGCGGGTGAGCGTCGGGATGGTGGAAGCTACGAGCAGCGGATGGGACATATTGCGGTATGGAATTCGGTGATGGATGAACATAACTATCTGACGCGACGCTGGCAGGAGGCGCTGATGCGCCGCTAGCTCTTATGCGGCTGGGCCGGACAGAACTGAGGCAGACCTGACGGAAGCTAAAAAGCAAAAAGCCTACTCGAAAGCAGGCTTTTTTAAATTTGGCTCCTCTGACTGGGATCGCCTTTGCCAATAACTGGCTAATAAGTAAGCTAAACCTGAAAACTCTCCCTGTCAAGACCACCAGAATGACCACCAATCAAAACTGATTTGAGCAGTCTCATGCATTTGGAGATCGCTACTATTGTCACATCTACAATTCAATCGCCACGGGTTTAACAGACACCTCAGAGTCCATTAAGATGGCTTAAAGAGAGGTGCCCATGAGCGGTATGAGTCGCAATGTCTTCATGGGGAGGTGGATGCTTTTCCTGGGATGATCACTCTGTGCGCCTCTTATAAAGATTTTTTCAGAATACTGGCTGTTGACAGTGGTAAATTGAGTGGGTTTCAGTTAGAAAATGTTATTAATAAAGTAACGGAGGGACAGGATGATAATCGCGCATGAGGCCAGCGCATCGACCGCTAGCTATCTGTATCTGGGTCGCTACGCGTTGCTAAAAAGTCTGAAAGTTACTGTTAGCAGTATAACATGTTTTTTACATAATATGTTCTGGTATGCGAAACGAATCAGTCAATGGGTCGTGCAATGCAATGTTATGTTATGTAACATTTACAAACTCCCTCTCTTTAAGGATGCTGTCGGGTGTTGTTCGATATAGAGAAAATCAAAGAGCTACTTCGTGAATTTCCTGGACTGACAGGGAAGCAAATAGCCAAAAAGCTTGGGTATCCTGATAAATCTGCCCTGAATTCATTTTTATACAGCAATCTAGAGGGCCTCAAACAGGTCGAATGGAAATGGTATGTAGAAGATGAATATGTGTTGGTTTTGGATGCTGACGTTTGGATCGATGAAGACATTTTTGAAGCTAACTTATCGGCTGCAGGCTGCCTATTGGGCGCTTCAGCAAACAGGTGCAGAATATGCTTTCCGGAGAATTGCCGGATTTTATTGGCAGCTGGTGCGAGAGTGATTGCTCTGTCAAATCAGGCTGCTTTTTTGGGGAAGGCGATCGAACTGGATTTCAGTAAATGTCCATCGACGAAAGACTTTTTGGACCGGTTGGGTTTTTTTGACCATTTACATCCGGCTGTAAGGGTCCAGCCAGAGAGGCCAACGGAATCTAGGGCAAAACGCTACCGGGGAAATAATGACAACCTGGTTGAGATAGCATCCATTAACTTGGATGATTTCGATGATTCAATTCCGGTGAAACTGACTAAACAATTCGCGCTCCATGCCGGCCAGGAATATTACATGGCTGTGTTTACAATTTTTTCTGAGCTCATTGGTAATGTACGAGATCATAGCGAGACTCCTATTCCTGGGTTCGCGGCGTTGCAGTTGTACAAGGGGAAGCGACGTCATATCCAGACTGTAATTTCAGATAGTGGTTTAGGCATAGCAACAACTTTGAAACGAAACCTTAAAATATATTACCCTGAAATTTTTAAGGAACTTGAATCTTTATCCGAAGATCCTGACATATTTTTGGTTAAGCATGCACTAAAAAAAGGTGGGTTGAGTCAGTTTGGCTCCGCGCCTGATGAGGCAGCTCGCGGACTGGGATTGAAACGGTCTCAAGAGTTGGCCGCCAGATATGATGCAGTTGTGCTGGTTCGACAGCCAAACTTCGAGTTGAGAATCATATATAAAGACGGTGAACTCACCGACATTATAGGAAAAAAAGGGTTGGCGTTGATCAAAGGTACCCAAGTTTGCTTTGATTTTTTTCTTAGGCTATGATTAATGCCATCTCCTTAAATTAACCATAAGAAGCAGGCTTGTATGAAAGTCAAACTGCTGGAACTCACTGAAAACAATGACCACCCATTTGGAAATGTTTTGGGACGGGAAGTGTTTAAGCGACTTCAAAGAGTTGTTGACTCACATCCTAGTTGCAAGGCATTTGAAATTTCTCTTGAAGGTATCATCGCTACCGATTCTTCCTTTCCGCGGGAAAGTGTAATTGCACTTGCAAAACAGCTTTGTGGCGAAAAGTACTTCTTTATCACAGATGTCAGTTCTGTAGATCTCATTGATAACTGGGATTATGCGGCAACAGCAAAGCAGCAGTCTTTGATTGTGATGCTTGATAAGGAAGTGCGTATCATTGGTCCTGAAGCAAAAAGTTCGACAAAGGCATTGCTCGATGTCGTGTTAAGCCGGGATGGAGCCAGTACCGCCAATGTTGCTAAAGCCCTCAATATCACTGTACAGAATGCAAGTACAAGGCTCAAAAAGCTTGTAAGTGAAGGACTTATTATGCGTTCAGAGGTATCATCACCAACAGGTGGTATTGAGTTTATCTACACTGGCCCCGGAATTTCTGATTAAACAGATTGATTTAACCAGATTGAGTGGTGTATAGTCACTTTCATGGGCAATGATTTTTATTGCCCTCTGGTTAAACAGCTTTATTTAATGAGATTTGGCGGCAATGCCACTGTATAAAATACCGGAGGTACTTATGAACGACCTGCAATCACAACATCCCCACCATCGTATCATTGAGGTGGCGGACGAGAGCCTCGCTTACCGTCAGGTAACCGTGGAGGATAACACGCCTACCGGCGCACAGATTTCAGCTGCATCAGGGTTTAAACCTGATCAGCTACCTGTAGTGCTGATGTTGCTTTCTGATGGCTCTCTGGAGGACATCCGTCCCGATGAAGTTGTGGATCTTGGCTCTGAGGTTCGCCGCTTTATCATTGTCGAGTCAGACCGCACCTATTTGTTTACTATTGATGGCACTCGTATGGAGTGGCCATGTCGTTTAATTACCGGCTATGTTGTCCGTAAACTTGGCAATGTTGATGATAATAAAAAACTGTTACTGGAGCGTGAAGACGAAGCTGATCTCGAAATCCAGAATGACCAGTTTATCGATCTGGATGGGGATGGTATTGAGCGCTTCATTAGCAGGAAGGAATCATGGAAACTGAATGTTCAGGGTAAGGAATTTACTTTTGATACCCCGACAATTGTAATCCGTGACGCCGTTATCCGTGCAGGGCTGAATCCCGGTCAGGCATGGCATATTTTCCTCAAAGTCGAAGGACAGCCTAAGGTTGAGAAGAATATTGATGACGTCATTGATTTGCGTACGCCTGGCATTGAGAAGCTGCGCCTTACGCCGAAAGATGTGAATAATGGCGAAGCATCCGGGGTAACCCGTCGTGAGTTCAATTTGCTACCTGCAGATGAGCAATATCTTGATGGAATGGGATATTCCTGGGAAACCTGCCTGAACGGCAATGCTCGCTGGCTGATTATCCACGATTATGAACTACCGGAAGGGTATAACCATCATAACATTAAACTGGCTCTGTTGATTACCTCCGGTTATCCCGTAAACATGCTGGATATGTTTTACGTATATCCGCCACTGTCGCGGGTCAATGGCGTCAACATTCCAGCGACGGAAGCTACGGCGGTTATTGATAGTGTCGCGTATCAGCGATGGTCCCGCCATCGCTCATGGGATCCTGAAACAGATTCCGTCATCTCTCAACTGGCGATGGCGGATGGTTGTCTTCAAAAGGAGGCCGGACAATGAGCACCGGGAGTCGCCTGATATTGACGCAGGAGCTTCATGCCTCACTCCGGAAACATCTGTTCCCGGGAGACGGAAAAGAGGCTGCTGCAATTCTGGTCTGTAATCGTTACGACGGTACTCGTCTGAAGCTCCTGGCTAAGAAGCTCATTCTTGTTCCATATCAAGAGTGTAAATCCAGGACGATCGATTTTATTTCTTGGCCGGGTAGCTATCTGGAGAAGGCCATTGATACTGCAGAAGAAAAATCGATGTCAATTATCCTCGTCCATTCGCATCCTGGTGGTTTCCTGGCTTTCTCTGATATGGATGATGCAAGTGATGTGCAGACTATGGCGTCACTTTTTCAGGGCGTTAATACCATTCATGGTTCGGCAATTATGATTCCTGACGGGAATATGCGTGCACGTTTCTACCGGGAGGGGAAGTACTCTGAGAATGTGGAACTGGTAACCGTCGCGGGTGATAATATTCACTACTGGTGGGACGGGCTCGCTGAGCCACGACCGCCTGCAATGGCTTTTACATCGGGGATGACGGACACTTTTAACAAGCTCACCGCAGCTGTCATTGGGGTATCCGGTACAGGGTCGATTGTGGCCGAGCAGGTAGCAAGGCTGGGCTTTGGCGAAATTATTTTGATTGATCATGATCATATAGAAAAGAAAAATCTGAACCGGATCCTGAACTCGACCCTTGAAGATGCGATGGTCTGCCGACCAAAGGTAGACATGTTCGCGGAAGTTATTAAGCGTATTCGAGGGGGCGATATTGCCCGGCCCATTCACAATACTATTTTCTCGCGGGAGGCCGTTCTTGCTGCAGCAAACGCAGATATAATCTTTTGCTGCGTTGATACCTACCATGCCCGAATGATTGCAGATCGTATTGCTTCTGCTTTTTTAATCCCATTGCTTGATGTGGGGGTGAAAATTCCGACTCATGTTGATCCTGACGATGGGCGAAAAATTACGGACGTGACTGGCCGGATCGATTATGTAAAACCTGGTGGTTCTACTTTATCTGATCGTCATGTGTATACACCTGAGCTTATATACCGGGAAAACCTGAGCGCGAAGGATTATGAAGATCAGGTCGGGAGAGGTTACATCACGGGGGTTCAGGAAGAGGCGCCATCAGTAATCACCCTGAATATGCGAGCAGCATCGGCTTGTGTGTCAGAATTTATCGCAAGGTGTTTCCCTTTTCGCGAATATCCTAATAAGAGATTTGCCCGTACTATGTTCAGTCTTTCAGGTGCTGAAGAAGACTATATCGATGAAAGTGAAATAGAGAAGGCGCTGAATCCACGGCTTGCAGTCGGATGTGAAGAGCCTCTTTTAGGGATCCCGGAACTGGGAGGGAAATAATGTCTATTTTCGACAGGCTGTTCTACTATGTCTTATGTAAACTGGAACCGTGGCTTACGCCACGGCGTCTGAAAATTATCAATGGAGACTCATTACCCACAAAGATGCCTTTACGTTCAATTATTCTTGCCAGAGATGGGGATGAAGACTGGTGCATCGGATTCAGGTGCCCTTGTGGATGTTGTCGTACTATTGAACTACTTGTTATAGATGAAGCCAGCCCTCGATGGGATTACTCATTAGATAATAATAAGTTACTCACGCTGCATCCGTCTGTATGGCTTAAAGATGGCTGTAAATCTCATTTTTGGCTAAAAAAAGGACGAGTATTTTGGGTGCAAATATAATGGTGGAGTATTAATTTATTTTGGCCTGAAATAAATATTGTGGTTGTTTGTGATGCGAATAAAAAGATAGGCGTTTTGGATGATATTTTAATGTGATGCGTAATTTATAATCACATTAAAGTGGAACTATGCCATGCCTATTTGTCTGCGTTATCGTAGGTAGGAAATGATTTACCGCATCATCAGAAACTTGGTGGGGTCTTTTACTGTAGTGATATATTGTAATCAACCGATAGATGAAAGATTTTTTGGTAAGTAGTGCTTGTATGTTAAGTATTTTAATCCTCAGGGCGACAACTTATGTTTGACAATATATTTAGCGTTGAATCCATTGTTTCTTTAGCAATAACCATTACGGTTAGCTTTGCTGTTACCTTTAAAATTATAAAGTTAAATCTAACTATAAAAAACAAATCACATACTATTAAAGGTGACGGGAATAGCATCGAGCATAACGAATTCAACATCGTTATGAAAGAAACACAAGGTGAATTTAGGAATCTAAGTTTGCTTCTTGGTGGGATTATTATTTTACTGCTTCCATATTGTGGCTCTTTTGTCAATTATTTCTTATATAATTTTTCACGTATTGCTCCTTATTTTTGTGTTGTTGGCATCGTTTTTACCCTATGGGCTAGAGGCTTTTCTAATCGGTTTTTTGATTGTTTCTATATTGTGCCGACGTTATTTAATGTTTATTTCGCATCACGCGCAGTTGAAAATTCATATTATTTTATGAGCCATTTTGATGGCTTGTATGATAGAATTTTAAGCTCTTTTGTTTCTATTCTTTTTTCTGCGGGAAAGTTTGAATACTTTAGTAACTCAATTTTTTATTTTTTAGAACAGATCGCTATTTTTTCATCCGTTATAGGGTTTGTAACGGTGTCTGTAATGTTGTTGTATGCAACTTTTGGTTATATAAAACAACGCAGTTTCTCCAGTGCCCTTACATTCGCTTTAAAAAATTGCATATGGGGTTTTATTGGTTATCTGACTGCTTCTGGGATTGTGTGGGGGTTGTTTTATGGACAAAATCAATATATTGCAAGTATTTTTGAGCCTGCAATTCAGTTGATAACCAGTTTGTTTAATATTAGAACTCCACTTTATTGATTCTATGTATATCTCATGGGGAAAAGGGGCGAATCAATCACGCTTGCTATTTGGTTTCTTGAGCGTAGAGCCGTATTTTAAATATAGGTTTTAATCTTCCGCTAGGTCGATAGTAATACTTTGGGTTAATAATTAAACTTCAATGTAATAGAATTATCGATGGACTTCATAATTTTACAACGGAAATGCTATTTGGGTTGGGTGTTTATTATAAACCTGGATAACACAGTATATGTCAGTAACAAGAAAGTTTTTGATTTGATAATTAAGCCTTCTTTTCTACTGTGCCAGCATAGTCACACTTTTAGCTTTTCAAGTGTTACCTGTGTTTCGAGACGAACTACTGCTTTCGGCCTAAATATTTCATAACTTGGTATTTGGCGAGGTGGCACGCAGCGCTCGCCATTCAGTACTTTGTGGAGAGGATGGTCGTATTGCGACATTTAGAGTTATATCAATTGTGTTCTCGCGGTCCAACCTATGCACTTATGGTCGGGGAATATGATACCCCGGTTATGGTGCTGAGACCTGTTTCAAGAGGTTTCTCACTTCGGTCTGGGTGGTGGTAGATAAACTGTTCGCGGTGTTCAATAAGCAGCCAGCTTTGGATCGGTTGTGATTGATGCCGGAACGAGACAATTTAAGAACAAACCGCCCCCGGTTAACAGGATCATCTCGTCCGGCAGGAAAGCATGCTAACACCCTCATGAAGTTCCTGTCAGTGCCAGTCCCCGACTCAACACCACCAAATCGACTTTTCACCACTGCGGAGCAAGGGGCGCTACGCACGGCTATGCAGGGGAAATTTTTTTTCTCCTGTGGCTTTCCGTTTCCATATCAGCTTCCGGTTAATCGTTTCCCAGCGCAACCCGTCCTGCAAGGGTAAATGGCACGCATGTTGCGCCCTTGCAGGGCAGAACGATGCCGGGAAAGCGAACCGTCAGGCGACACGAAGACGAAAATCACACACTGACGGAGAGAAAACCATGACGATTTCCCTGCATACCTCCCGGACAAGCGCCCCTAACACCGCAGCGGCGACCAGCGTATCCCCGCTGGACCTGTCAGGCTCCTCAAAAACGAAATTTTCTAAAACCAGAACCGACATTTACCAGACTGTTACTGACAACATCATTGCAGCGCTGGAAGCCGGTGTAAAACCGTGGTCCTGCCCGTGGCAGCGTGTAGATGGTATGTCTGGTCTGCCTTCCAATTACGCCACTGGTGCGGCTTATAGTGGCATGAATGTCATGTTGCTGTGGTACAGCGCATCTAATCAGGGTTTCAGCGATTCACGCTGGATGACCTACAAACAGGCAAAGGCCGCAGGTGGACAGGTTCGCAAGGGTGAGCATGGTACAACAGCTATTTTCTACACCACGCTGGAGAAGGAAAACGACGCCGGAGAAGTTGAACAAATCCCTATGCTGAAAACTTTCACCGTGTTTAACGTTCATCAAATCGACGGTTTAACTCTGACCACAGAAACTGTCAGCCCGGAAGCAACCTTTGACCCGGTACCGCAGGCTGAGAACCTGTTGCGGAAGAGTGGCGCAAACATCATCGAGAAAGGACAGAGCGCCTTTTTCATCCCATCAACAGATGAAGTCTGGCTACCGGAGCGCCATCTGTTTTCAGATGTGGCTAACTTCTACGCTACCGGCCTGCATGAGCTTGTCCACTGGAGTGGGGGTAAAAAACGCCTGAACCGTGAAATGAAAGGGAATTTTGGCAGTGCTGATTATGCAGAGGAAGAACTGGTGGCGGAGCTGGGAAGTGCCTTTCTGATGGCGGATTTGAGGATTGATGGCGAGGTACAACATGAAAGCTACATCGCTTCCTGGCTGAAAGCGCTGAAAAATGACAAGCGCTATATTTTCAAAGCGGCAAGCGCAGCCTCTAAAGCGCATTGTTATCTGATGGATAAAATCTGAGGCCTGAGCCAGATAACTGCAAGGGAATGCGGTAACATAGCTTTACCGGTAAGCAACTCAGAAAGTGCATGATTGCGCTGGTAGAGTACCTGGTGCAGGCCCGATCCTCTTTTGAACGCATTGCCCTGGTTTATCAGCTCCTCGGTGCACTGGTCGTAACGGGTATCCGGGTCCATGACACGAGGAACCACTTTGAATTTCGCATTTTCAACAACCGCGCCGACTACGGCGTCGCCTTTCAAATGTGCCGGACAGTCTTTTAAATCGACAATCGACTGGTGATCCATAATAATATGCACGCCTTTATCGTGTGCAGCGCCTTAACCTTCCAGCGTTGGCTTGGATAAATGGTATTTCAGTTCGGAAAGATAAATAGCAATGGGGCGGGGCATGTCTTTCACTCGCTCGCGCCTTTCTGCCAGCTGGTACAACAGCAATTTCCGTCAGGCCGTCCTGCGCAATAAAATCACCAAACAGCTGGTTTTTCATAAAATCCAGCGACAGGTTTTCAGCGTTCATACCACCTCTTTTTCAGTCGCAGCTGCCAGACGGATGAGAAATCAATGTCGGTGCCGGTCATGATGCCGATGAGATCACCCTGATTCAGGTACAGGGTGGGCGGGATATTGATGCTGTTGTCCAGCGTCGTTTTCGCCATTTCCGCCGTGTCGGCGCGGGTATTTTCGGTGAAGTCGGTCTTGCGGTCTTCCCGGCGCAGCATGTGAGCGCGTACACACCAGAAGTAATATGCTGAATTCCATGGAAACCTCTTATGGGATAAATGACAAAAGCCGCACTGCTGGCAGAGGACACAACGTGACGGGGAAAAGAGATTAACGGTCGGGAGGGGTTAGCTACCACTACATGAAATGGAGTGGGCCTGTTCCGAGTTTAAAGACTGAACCTTGCACCTTAGGCCCCAGGACTTAGAGAAGGAACCGCAACGCGGCAAGATTCCAGCCTGTCATTGCTGTACCTGAAACATAGGCAGCAAGCGTTAGCGCACAGTTGAAAAACGTAGGATTCCAAAGGATTTCGTTTAAAACCCTTGGGCCAGTGTGGGCGGCGAGCCCGCGGCGCTGACCTTGAGTTTGAATGAAAAGTGTTCTTTAGCCCGCCCCTGACTTTCCCATTTTTTCGAAATCTTTATCTCTTTTTCTCATTTGTCAGTAAAAGGCATATGCCCGCAGAATCATGTCTAAGGCAGGGCGGGTGTTGCACTATCAATGATAAAACCCCTCTGATGGCCTTGCCTCTTTTACCACACCTCTTTTGTGGTTTTTACAGGTTTTAACCAGGAAAAGGCTTCTTTATGACGTTATCTAAATTACTGCTTCCTTTGCTGATTGCCGGGAATCTCTCTTCTGCGTGGGCTGCCGGGCAGGTTGTTCCGTCCTCTACCACCTTTCATGTCACCGCTGATGAGGCGCTGAAAAGTAAGCTTCCGCCGGATATCGCCAAACGCGGATATATCGTTGCAGGCACCAATCCGAATACGCCCCCAACCACTTTTTTCCAGGAAGACAATAAAACGCTCGCCGGGCGTGAGATTGATGTGATGAATGCCGTGGCGGCAAGGCTCGGTGTGGAAGTGCGCTGGCAGGATACCGGCGGTTTCGACAATATTATTCCGGGGTTGAAATCGGGTCGCTATGACGTCGCACTATCCAATATCAACGCCACCAAAAAACGTCTCGAGCAGGTCGATTTCGTCAGTTACTACGATGCGTCGCGCCTGGGGGTCATCTCGCGTAAAGACGCCAATATTGCGCCATTTACCTCTTTTGAGGCTGTGTGCGGGCAGGAAGTGGGCGCCGGCGCGGGCACTACGCAGATTGGGCGTCTTGAAGCTGCAAGCAAAATTTGTACTGATGCGGGTAAGCCGCCGATCAAGATTGCCGTATTCCCGGATCGCCCTTCAGGCGTACAGGCCGTGGTCAGCGGTCGCGTACCGATGTTCTTCGGCCCGTATGAAGGTCTGACCTATCAGGTTAGCCAGGTCAAACCGCTGACGCTGACCGGCACTATTCATGTTGATGATGCGCCTGTCTCCGTGGCGTTCCCTAAACAGTCGGGGCTGGAAGAGGCGGTGCAGGCATCCCTGAACTCGCTGATCAAGGACGGGACTTACCAGAAAATCCTCGATAAATGGTCCATCGGTTTTGGCGCAGTCAAAGAGTCAAAACGTAATGAAGAGATTTTCGGATGAGCAGTGAAACACACGATCAGCAGCCGGAAGAACTGCGGATCATCGGTAAAAAATATATCGGGCGCTGGATAAGCGCCCTGATCGTATTGCTGATATTGCTGGCTATGGGGAACTCCATGCTCAGCAATCCGCGTTTTGAATGGTCGGTGATTGCCGAAAACTTTACCGGTCCGTCGATCATTCAGGGCGTACTGATGACATTGCAACTGACCGCAATTTCCGTGATTTTTGGCTTTGCAGGCGGCACGATCCTGGCGCTGATGCGCCTGTCATCCAATCCGGTGCTGGTCGCTGTCAGCTGGGGGTATACCTGGTTTTTCCGCGGGGTGCCGATGCTGGTTCAGTTATTTCTCTGGTACAACATTGCCGCGCTTTACCCGACTATTTCGATTTCGCTGCCGTGGGTTGGTGAAATCTGGAGCGCTTCTGCGAACTCACTGATTAGCCCGTTCAGTGCTGCCGTGATTGCATTAGTCATGCATCAGTCTGCCTATGCCGCAGAGATTATCCGCGCCGGGATCCAGAGCGTCGGCACCGGACAAGTCGAGGCTGCACGTGCTCTGGGTTATCGCCCGGCACAAATATTCCTCCACACCATTTTGCCACAGGCGATGCGCGCCATTCTGCCTCCGGCCGGGAATGAAGTGATCGGTCAGTTGAAAACCACAGCGGTTGTCTCGGTGATTTCACTACAGGATGTGCTGTTCTCCGCGCAGATTATTTATCAGCGCACCTATGAAGTGATCCCGCTACTGCTGGTCGCCACGTTGTGGTACCTGCTGCTGACATCATTGCTTTCAGTGATTCAGTATTACGTTGAACGACATTTCAGCCGCAGTAGTCACCGCAAGGTAAAACGCAAAGCCGGGAAAGCGTCGGCATCCGGCGCGGTCAGTACCCCCAGTATCAGCGCAGGAGAAACCAGCCATGGGTGAAGCCATTGAATTTCGCAAAGTCACTAAGCGTTTCTCCGGCAATACCATTCTGGATGAAATCAGCCTCGATATTCCGGCCGGTTCGGTCACGGTGATCCTCGGCCCTTCCGGTTCAGGGAAATCCACCTTGCTGCGTTGTATTAATCATCTTGAAAAACTGGATGGCGGCACGATCCGTATCGGTGGCGAACTGGTGGGTTATCAGCAGAAAGGGCAGGCATTGTATGAACTGAGCAGCCGCAGAATCGCCGCGCAGCGCAGCCGTACCGGCATGGTATTTCAGCAATTTAACCTGTTTCCGCACCGCACCGTTTTGCAAAATATTACCGATGCGCCTTTGCGGGTGAAGAAGCAAAACCGTGAGCAGGTACTCAGTAAAGCCCGCGCGTTGCTCCGGCAGGTTGGGTTAGCCAGTCGTGAAGATGACTGGCCGCAGCAGCTTTCCGGTGGGCAGCAGCAGCGTGTAGCCATTGCCCGTGCGCTGGCGATGGATCCTGAAGTGATGTTGTTCGATGAACCCACTTCCGCGCTGGATCCTGAACTGGTGGGCGAAGTGTTGCAGGTGATCAAAAAGCTGGCGCACTCCGGGATAACGATGGTGATTGTCACCCACGAAATCGGCTTTGCACGAGAAGTGGCAGATAATGTCATCTTTATGGAGGGTGGCAAGATTGTGGCGTCGGGGCCAACGAAAAGTGTACTCGATGAAACGGAGAACGTCCGTGTCCGTAATTTCCTGTCGACGGTTTTATAATGACGCTGCGTTAATTTGTTTCGCAAATAACATATCAACCAGCCGCGGCAGACTGTCGCGGTTTTCCAGCCTGCTCAGTGCCACCAGCTCCATCCGCTTTGCGTCTGTGAAGTCGGGCAAACAGGCACGCAGTTTTGCCGGTAAATCAAACGGGATCGCCAGGCTTTGCTGCCGCGTGAAGCGCTGTTGCAGCACGCAGCCGTCACGCAAAAACACCGTCACCTGATGAAAACGCGCGGCCGGGTTCAGCTCGTCCGGCGGTGCGGAGAAATCCGGGCAACGCGCCACACTTTCTGCCAGCGCGGCAATATCTGTCGCCACCGGCGCCGATGAGAAATCCTCTAAGCGTAGTTCTCCGCGCAGCAAACATGCCGCAATCACGTATTCCAGACTGAACCTGGCTTCAACGCCGGTGTTGGGTTTTCGCACCGACGCCGCAATATCACCGCCCGGCGGAAAAGACACTTCAATGCGTTCGATGGCTGCGATCAGTACATCCGTGCTATTGCCCGTTTGCAGCCACTCCTGGCGGAGAGCTCGTGCGGCATCGGCAGCGCTATGCGTGCCTCCGCAGGTCGGATAGGGTTTGAATTCCAGACCGGGCGAGATAATCCGCCACGGCGCGCCCCAGCCTGAGATAAGTTTTTCCGGCTGCTGCTGACCGGCGCAATAAGTCGATAAAAAGCTGTCCAGCACGTTGTCCGGCTGGCCGTGAAAGCCTGCCAGCGTGAGCTGTGTGGCAATGACGGCGGTCTGCGCCGCCAGGCCCGCGTGCAACGGTTTGACATCACTGCCGAACTGCGCACGTAAACCCGCAGACTGCGTCGCCGCGATACCCAGAATCACTGCCGTTTGCCTTTCCGTGGCATGCACCAGCCGCGCGCAGGCAGCGGCGGCGGCAATCGTGCCGAGCGTAGCGGTATTGTGAAAACCGAGGGTGTAATGCTGAGAACCGACGGCCAGCCCGAGGCGTCCGGACATTTCCACTCCGGTCACGTACGCATCGAGAAAATGTGCGCCATTGATATCGGGGCTTTGTGAGGCCAGCGCCAGAAGCGCGGGCAAAATCACCACGCTGGGGTGACCGCGAAAATCGGGATGGAAATCGTCAAAATCCAGCGCGTGCCCGACATACCCGAGCAGCAACGCGCGGGTCGGCGGATCGTCAGCGCGGTAAACCTGATGCAAACTGTTCAGTCCCGCATCGGGGAAGTCACCGCGTAAAACCGGCAGGGTAACCGCCAAAAAATCCAGTAACCCTTCCCGTGCTGCTTCATGAGCCGCGGGGGAAGGGGACGAGCTGACGATAAGTTTCGCCAGCGATGGCGTTAATGTCATCGGTGTATTCCCCGTTTCAGGCCTGAGCGACCGAAGATAATAAATTAACGAAAGGTTCACGCTCGCAGAGCGCATGCAGTTGCACCAGCAGGGCGTCTGAAATCGAGTGCTCGTCAAGGGTCAACGATGAGAATCCATGCCTGGCAAGTCGGTGCCTGCTTGTCGATTCATGCGCTTTTATCCTTGCTGTTTATTTCCGCACTGAGAGTGCGCAGCGCTTGTACCGCCAGTTGCGACAGGTAATGTGCAGTCGGAAACAGGGCGCGATCGTCAACGCGAAATTGTGGATGGTGCAGCGCGTAAGGGCCTCCGGAGCCGATCATGATGAATGCGCCGGGCAATTTTTGCTGATAGAACGCGAAGTCCTCCCCTATCGGGCTGGCTTCAACGCGACGGGCTTCAAAGCCGGAGCCTTCACCGTGCGCCAGCGCGAAATCCACCCATTTAGCCGTATTGACCACTGACGGCGGGCCTGGCTGCCAGTCGAGGCTGATGTCGGTATCAAATGCCGCAGCGATACCCGTAAGAACCTGCCGCAAACGGCGTTCGATCAGTTCCCGTGTGTCCTGATTAAAGGTGCGGACGGTGCCTTCCAGCCAGGCGGAATCCGGGATCACATTCCAGGTGCTCCCGCTGTGAACCTGGGTGATAGAAACCACCGCGTTGTGTGCGGACGGCACGTTGCGGGCGATCAGGGTTTGCAGCGCGGAAATCACCTGTCCGGCGATAATAATCGGGTCGTTGCTTTCGTGTGGACGCGCCGCGTGGCTGCCGGTACCGGAGATGGCGATCGCAAAGCGATCCACGCCGGCGGTTAATGCGCCGTCTTTGCTGCCGATAACGCCAACCGGCAAAGAGGGATCGTTATGAATGCCGAAAATGACGGCAGCGTTATCGAGCGCGCCGGTGCTAATCAGCGTCGGCGCACCGTGACCGGTTTCTTCCGCCGCCTGAAACAGAATGCGCACCGTGCCGGAAAGCGAATCTTCCTGCGCTTTCAGCAAAATCGCCGCGCCAAGTGCCGCCGAGGTGTGGAAATCGTGGCCGCAGGCGTGCATCACTCCGGGATTTTGCGAGGTGTAATCCACAGCGGATTTTTCTTCAATCGGCAGGGCATCGATATCAGAACGTAGCACCACCAGTTCGCCGGGATTGATGCCGCCAATTTCTGCCACCAGACCAGTTTTGAGCGGCAAATCTATCACGCGGATTTGATACTTCTCCAGTACCGCCCGGATACTGGCGGTGGTGTTAAATTCGTCGTTGGACAGCTCCGGATGGCGGTGCAGGTGGTGGCGAAAATCCTGAATAAACGCCGCCAGTGGCTGATGTTCCTGCGTGATATCTAACATTTAAACTCCTGTAGGTGGCTGACGTTCCAGCCAGCGGGCGTGGCTTTTTTCATCGAGAATTTTTTTCAGGTACAGCGTGATATGTCCTTTGCCGAGGTCTCTTTCAAAAACCGGCTGAAAACCCAGTTTTAGGTACATATCGCGCAGCCACGGATGGCTGGTGGCGGTACCGAGTGAGTAAGCCGGGGCTTTCAGTTCGCGGATCAGAATGTTGTCTTCCAGCCAGCCCAACAGTTTTTTGCCGAGGCTCTGACCGGCGTAATCTGGATGCGTGCCAAACCAGCCAATATGCGGCAGGCCCAAAGGGCCCGGCATTGCGCCCCACGGGAAGCGCAGGGTAACCGAAGCCGCCATCCGCTGGTCATCAAAGAGCGCAAATACCGCATGATCGTCGAGGTGTTGTGTCACGCGTACCAGATCGGCGGTGGCAGCATCAAACTGAATCCCGAGCGCTTTGATTGGCGCGTAGGCGGCCAGCATCAGTGCCAGATAATCGTGTTTATCATCCAGCGTCAGCCGCCTGAAATGTTGTGTCATAACCCAGATCCCTCAGGAGAAGTCAGATGACCGGACTGCTCGGCAAAGCGGATGACGTCATCGACTTTTTGCGCGGCGCAGCCGGTGTAATGAGCCGGATCTAACCAGTGGTCAAGATCCCGTTCAGTAATACAGGCCGCCAACACCGGATGCGCAAGCAGAACGGTTTTAAAAGCGTGTCGTTTTTCAAACGCCTGCATGGCGCATTCATAAACCAGATGATGCGCGGTTTGTTTACCGAGTTTTTTACCGACCTCAAACATCACTTTTTCGGACAGCAGCAGGCCGTCCTGCATTTGCAAATTCGCAAGCATGCGTGCTTTATTGACCGTCAGGCCGGAGAGAATCGACTGAGCATTTTGCAGCTGTGCAGAGAGATAAATCGAGATTTCCGGCAGGGCGAGCCACTCGGCGCGCCAGCTCATCGCATCACGTTCATGCTCCACGTGCATCGACTGATAAATCAGTGATGCGCTGTGCAACAGCGGCTGTGTCAGGCTGGCAAGACCTTCGAGGGCCGCGGGATTGCGTTTGTGCGGCATGGTGGTGGAGCCGATTTTCCCGCTGCTGAACGGCTCTTCGACTTCATTAATTTCGGTGCGCATCAGGTTGTAAAGTTCGTTGCCGATTTTGCCCAGAGTGCCGCTGATCAGCACCGCCACCGAGGCGTATTCTGAAAAGCGGTCACGCGCAGCCTGCCAGCCGATATTCGGCGTACTGAGGTTCAGGCGCGCCAGTGTGCGGCGTTCTACCTCCGGACCCACTTCGCCAAGCGCAGCGTAGGTACTGATCGCGCCGCTGATATTACCGGTCAGCAGACGCGGCGTGATGGCGGCAAGACGGTCGAGATGACGGATAAACTCATCCAGCCAGACGGCGACTTTAAAGCCAAACGTGGTGGGCAACGCCTGCATACCGTGGGTGCGGCCTGTCATCAGCGTGTACTGATGCTCACGCGCCAGCGCTTTCAGCTCATTCGCCACGGCGGTGCTGTCACGGACGATCACTTTCAGAGTTTGTGCCAGCTGTAAAACGGTGGCGGTATCGATGATATCCTGCGTGGTTGCGCCGTAATGAATGTATTCCCCTGCGTCACCGCATTGCTGTTGCAATGCGGTGAGCACCGGCATCAGAGAATGTTTCATCTGCGCGCCGGAGGCGGCGATGTCCTTAATATTCAGCTGGCTGGCATTGGCCAGCTCCGCAATGCTCAGCGCAGCCTGTTGCGGAATCACACCCAGCTCACCTTCGGCCAATGCCAGCGCAACTTCGACATTAATTTGCTGTGTCAGGCGATTTTGCTCTGACCAGATTTCCCGCATTTCGGGTGTGCCAAAATTGTTGCCAAGTAAAAGAAAATCTATCGGATGTGAGGACATAATACTCTCGTCTTATATAAGGGATAATTAACGTTGTTTTAAGATCGTCATTAAAAACACGATATCGAAATGGCGTATCAGGTATGGGATGATGCCAGATGCTTCTGTTTTCATTGCGTTAAATTAGCCCTGTCTGACACTATCATTTCTTTGATCCAGCACAGCATGCAAGGGGTTTATAGGCTATAGCAAAAATCAATCTATGCTATTGAGAATAAGTTAATAAGGATCCCCACTTAGCACTTTGTTAATTTTTTCAATTCTCGTAGGATGCTTTTAATAACACTTGAATATATCCCATATCAAATTCCTGTTTAATTACGGGGAGTTTCTCTTTAACCAGACGACAAATACAGGGCATCGATGTGTTCGCCATAAAATCACCGCAGACCTATCATCATCAGCCCGGCCTGCTTTCACGCACCGGTGAGCTACTTGCCGTTCATTCCTCCGATGTCGCGATCATCACCAGCCCGAAAGCGTGGCGGGCGGTGAATCCGCAACTGGAAACCAGCCTGGAGGCAGCCGGTATTCGCTGGCAGGTCAATTTTCTCACCACGGAATGTACCGATGCGGCTATCGAAACCCATCTGAACAGCGTGCGGGAACAAAACGCCACGCTGGTACTGGGCATTGGCGGTGGGCGGGTGCTTGATTGTGCCAAAGCGGTGGCGAATCTGCTGTCCCACGTCGGGCTGGTGACCATACCGACCGTTGCCGCGACCTGTGCCGCCTGGTCGCCGGTCAGCATTATTTATAATGAGCTCGGCGGGCATGTGCGCAGCCAGCCGTTGTCGCGTATGCCGCTGATGCTGCTGGTCGACACGAATGTGATTGCGCAAAACGATGTGCGTTATCTCAAAGCGGGCATCGTGGATGCGCTGGCGAAATGGTACGAATTCCGCCCGTATAAACAGAAAAGCGACGACAGTCTGGCGCTGAACCTGAAAGTTCAGGCAGCAAAACTGGCGGTGGACGTCTTTGAACAATACGGCGCTCAGGCGGTGCAGGACAACGCCCGCCATGAAGTCACACCGGCGCTGATGAAAGTTATCGACGCCAATATCGCGGTGGCAGGTATGGCTAACAGCATGCGCGATGAAACCCCTGCGCCGGGCGTGGCGCACGCGATCCATAACCGTTTCACCCATCAGCCGGAATTGCATGACTGGCTGCACGGCGAGAAAGTGGGTTTCGGGTTGCTGGTGCAGTCCCTGTTGGAAAGCGATGACGGCCAGCCCGAGGTGCAGTTGCTGTCGTTGTTACGTGAATATGACGCGCCACTGTCATTGCCGCCATTGAATGGTGACCGGGAGGCGATCATCGCGGCCATTGCCCGCGAAGTAAAATTCTCCGCCGAAAATGCCGCCCGTTTACCGTTTCCAATAGCAGCGGAAAATATCGAAAAAGCCCTGCGGAAAACCGAAACTGACTATTATTCACAGGGATAACGCCATGACCTCTGATTCATCTTCTGCAAAAAACACACGTCAATTGCGTCTTGGTCTGTTTGTACAGCCGCTCGGGCATCACGTCAGTGGCTGGCGCTTAACTGAAAACCTTGGTTCGCCGACCGACATCGACTGGCTGACGGGGATCGCCAAAAAAGCCGAAGAGGGCAAGTTCGATATGTTCTTCGTCGGCGATGCTCTGGCGACCAGCGTCTACCGGTTGCCGTCCACCATGGCGCGGCTTGAGCCGCTGACCTTGCTGTCGGCGCTGGCAGTGCAAACACGCTATATCGGGCTGGCCGCCACGGCTTCAACGACATTCAGCGATCCGTTTAATCTGGCACGCAGCTTTTCTTCTCTTGATCACATCAGCCACGGCCGCGCGGCGTGGAACGTAGTGACGTCGTTTTCCACTGACGTGGCGCGCAATTTCAGCCGCGACGATATGCCCACGCATGCCGAACGTTATGCCGTGGCGCATGAGTTTCTCGAGGCGACATTCAAACTGTGGGAAGGCTGGCAGGAGGGGGCGGTGCAGCCGGACAAGGCCAGCGGCCAGTATTTCGTGAACGAGAAAATCCAGCCGGTGAATCATCAGGGCAAGTATTTTCAGGTACAGGGTCCGCTGAATATCACTCGTTCGCCGCAGGGGCGTCCGGTCATTATTGAAGCCGGTTCTTCTGCTGACGGCCAGAAACTGGCGGCGGCCACGGCTGAAGTCGTGTTTACTGCGGCCGCCACGCTGGAAGAAGCGCAAACGTTTTACCGTGCGCAGAAACAACAGGTGATAGAGGCTGGACGTAATCCAGATCACGTGCTGATTTTGCCAGGCGTAATGCCCATCGTGGGGCGCACGCTGGAAGAAGCGCATGAAACCTGGCGTGAACTGAATTCGCTGGTGGATATTGATAACGGCATCCGCCAGCTTTCCACCCGTTTTAATATGGATCTGAGTGCGTTTCCACTCGATGGACCGGTGCCGGATGTGCCTGCTGGTGAAGGTAATCAGAGCCGAGTGAAACTGCTGACCGATCTGGCGTATCGCGAAAATCTGACCCTGCGTGAACTGGCCGCGATTGCTGCCGGTTCGCGTGGGCACCGGGTACTGGTCGGTACGGCGGACGTTATCGCCGATGATTTCCAGCACTGGCTTGAAGAAGGCGGGGCAGACGGTTTCAACATCATGCCGGCGGTGATGCCGGAACAGCTTTCGCTGTTTGTTGAGCTGGTGATCCCCGAATTGCGCCGTCGCGGGTTATTCCGTGAAGAATATGAATTCAGCACGCTGCGTGAAAACCTTGGTCTGCCTGAGCCTGACTTTAACCGCCCGTCTTAACTTTAGCGTTGGAACATTACGATGACGATTTCTTTGTCAGACCGCGTTCAGCGCGTGTCACTTTCCGCCAATGCAGCGGCGAAACAGCGCACCAATGACCTGAAAAAAGCTGGGGTGGATATTTTGGATCTCACCACCGGTGAGCCGGATTTTGATACGCCCGCTCACATTAAACAGGCGGCATACGAGGCGATTGCGGGTGGTGAAACCAAATACACGCCGACGCCGGGCATTCCAGCGCTGCGTGAGGCGGTGCGACAGAAATTGCAGCGGGAAAACCGGCTGCCATTCGCTGTTGCCGACATTATGATTGCCAACGGTGCCAAGCAGGTCATTTTCAATGCCTTTGCCGCTACGCTCAATGATGGCGACGAAGTGATTGTGCCGGTTCCGTACTGGCCGACATTTCCGGACAGCGTGCGTTTTAACGGTGGCACACCGGTTTTGGTTGAATGTCATCTGGAGCAGGGCTACAAACTGACGCCGGAACAGCTGGCCGCCAGTATTACGCCGCGCACCCGCTGGCTGGTGCTCAATCATCCAGGTAATCCGAGTGGCGCGGTATATTCCGCCGCGGAATTGCAGGCGCTGGCCGCCGTCCTGCGCGGACATCCGCAGGTGCTGGTCATGCTCGATGACTTATATGAGCACATTCTGTTTGATGGCTGTGAACACCAGAATCTGCTCAACGTAGCCCCTGATTTACGGGGGCGCAGTCTGCTGGTGGGCGGTGTATCCAAAACTTATGCGATGACCGGCTGGCGGATTGGTTTCGGTGCCGGGCCACAAGCGCTTATCGCCGCCATGACCGTGGTGCAATCGCAAATCAGTTCCGGTGCCAGTTCGGTGAGTCAGGCGGCTGCGCTGGCAGCCTTTAATGGCGGGCTGGATTTTATTGCGCCACAGGTGGCGGCTTATCAGCAACGGCGCGATGTGATAACCGACATTCTGGCGAATATTGACGGGCTGGAGTTGCGGGTGCCGCAGGGCGGTTTCTTTGTCTTTTGCCGCTGCGCCGGATTAATCGGACGTTACCGGCCAGGCGGGGCGAAAATCGAAAACGAAGCTGACGTGCTGGATTATCTGCTGGAAAACGGCGTGTCCGGCGTTGGCGGCAGCGCATACGGCTTGTCGCCCTATTTTCGATTATCGATTGCCACAGACAACGCCACGGTAGCTGAAGCCGGGCGGCGCATTGCATCGGCCTGCGCGAAACTCAGTCCCGCTGAGTAAACTTAAAAGGTTTTTCGGTTGGCTTGAAACTGCGGAGTTTGGTGTCGCAAAAGACATAGATCACCGTAAAATCGAACTGAAATGACCCAGAATATTGCCTGATGCGGAGGAAGGAATGAAAATGCATCAGGAAAATTTTTCACGCTAACTTGTTGAATCTACATCGTATAAAGATTCGTGAAGAGGCATGGAAATTGAAAAGCAAAAAGCCTGCTCGAAAGCAGGCTTTTTTAAATTTGGCTCCTCTGACTGGACTCGAACCAGTGACATACGGATTAACAGTCCGCCGTTCTACCGACTGAACTACAGAGGAATCGTGTGAACGAGGCGCATACTACTGGCCTCGCATTTTTGTGTCAACACTAAAATTAACTTGCTGATTCAACTGGCTAAATTTAGCCCAAGGCGTTGTTTTAGTGAACAATGCGCCGATTGTCTTCATCCTGCAGGCCATTCTCACGTATCCGCTGCAGCGGATCCTGCTGGTAGAAGTGGCAAAAACGCTGCCACAGGGCGGGGAAGCGGGGCGCGAACAACTCGGGCGCGCTGAAAAAATATTCCGAGAGGACGGCAAAGCACTCCGCGGGGTCGGTGGCGGCATAGGCGTCAATGCTGGCGGCGCTTTCCCCCACCAGGTCTATCTCATCCTGAATATTGTTCATTGCCGCGTGGAGATCGTGCTCCCAGCCGGCAACCTCGCGTAATGGGATAAGCGGCACGCCGCTGGCCCGATCGCCATTCCTCGCATCCAGCTTATGCGCCACCTCGTGCACCACGAGGTTAAAGCCTGACGCATCAAAGGAGTCCTGAATATCCAGCCAGTTCAGCACTACAGGCCCCTGCTGCCAGCTTTGTCCCGATTGCACCACTCGCTGGTTATGGACCAGACCAATATCATCTTCCCATTCATCATCCACGACGAACGGGGCTGGGTAGATCAGCACTTCATGGAAACCGTCCAGCCACTCTATTCCCAGCTCAAGCACTGGCAGACAAAAGAGCAGGGCAATGCGTGCCTGATGCAGCGGGGTGAGCTCCAGCCCCTGCAGCGCCACCAGACGTTTTTGCTGTAAGAAACGGGCAGCCAACTGAGTAAGCTTGCGCTGCTCAGTGGGAGAAAGATGGGCTAAAACCGGAATGGCAAGCGCTTGCTCCCAGGGCATCTCTGCGTTGCCGGACTCATCATCTGCTTTCCAGGGCCATTTAAACATCATATTGCTCGCAAAGTCGTCACTTGAACACGATTACCGAAACGGGAGCTATTAAAATGCCAAAGATCCTGGCATTATAGCAACCACAACAGCGGAGAGATGCCGGAGCGGCTGAACGGACCGGTCTCGAAAACCGGAGTAGGGGCAACTCTACCGGGGGTTCAAATCCCCCTCTCTCCGCCACTTTTCTCTTAATGACCATTCCCTTTCAATCACACCGTTAGCTTCAGGTATAACGCCTGCGCTGGGGTATCGCCATCATCATCGTCCTGGTTTCAGCGTAGAGACGCGGTAGCGCGCTTTATCCTTTTAGGACCTTATCGCCGCTTTTTGCCCGAACGAGCTTAAACGCATCATAAAGAGGGAAGGTACGCCTGGAAAGCGGCAATGTCGAAAAGAGTGATCTCAACGGAGCGGGAACATAAAAAAGCCCGCTGAACGCGGGCTTTGACGGGGATCAGAACTGATAGACCAGGCCGAGGGCGACGATGTCATCGGTCGCGATACCGCTGTTTTTGTAGAAGCGGTCATCTTCATCCAGCAGGTTGATTTTGTAATCCACATAGGTGGACATATTTTTGTTGAAGTAGTAGGTCATGCCCACGTCGACATACTTGACCAGATCCTTGTCGCCGTAGCGAGAATAGGTGTAGAGATCTTTACCCTTCGACTGCAGATAGGCGACAGACGGACGCAGCGGTAAATTAAAGTCGTCAAACTGATACTGCGCGACCACTTCGAAGTTCTGCGTTTTGTTGGCAATCCCACCAAAACTATCGTTGCCGTAGAAGGTCATGTTGCGGGTTTCAGCGTACATGGCGGCCAGATAGATGTTGTTGGCGTCATATTTCGCGCCGACGGTCCAGGCGTCGGCTTTATCGCCATTGGCGTAGCGCTGGCTGCTACGAGCCTCTGCCAGCTGGTTATGGGTACGGTCAGAAGACGAATACGCTGCCCCTACGCTGATCCCCATATCAAGATCGTAGTAGCTGGAGATACCGAAACCGTCGCCATTTTCCCGCGCCAGTTTACGTTTGCCGCCGTTATTAGTGCCTTCGCCAGAACCGGCGTTTTCATTATTACCCTGATACTGCAGGGCGAAATGCAGACCATCGACGAGGCCGAAGAAGTCGCTGTTACGGTAGGTTGCCACGCCGTTGGTACGGCCGGTCATGTAGACGTCGGTCTGGGTGTAGGTATCGCCGCCGAATTCCGGCAGCATATCGGTCCAGGATTCAATGTCGTACACTACGCCGTAGTTACGACCGTAATCCAGTGAGCCGTAGTCGGCAAACTTCAGACCAGCGAAGGCCAGACGGGTCCAGGAGTTTGCGCCTTCTTTTTCAGTGGTATTTGCCTGAATGTTGTATTCCCACTGACCGTAGCCGGTTAACTCGGAAGCGATCTGCGTTTCGCCTTTTATACCAAAGCGAGCATAGGTCTGATCGCCATCCTCTGAAGTGTCGTCAGAGAAGTAGTGCAGGCCGTCGACTTTTCCGTAAAGGTCCAGTTTGTTGCCGTTGTTGTTATAGATTTCCGCGGCATTAACGGCATTGGCCATTAATAATGCCGGTACCATGAGTGCCAGTACTTTTCTTTTCATTATATATTCCCTTTTAATAATAATTTCTATGAATTATGACAATCCCTCCGGAATGACTATCAGATACTAACGACTAAGTTCATTTTTATTTAAAATAAAAGATGTAAATAAATAATGTAAAATATTTCAATTTATTTTCCATTTGGTTCTTTATATTTTTTATGAATGATTTTGAGTGAGGTATTATTTTGTTATATAGCAATAGGATATGGTGTCATTTGATAGATTTTGTTAACTCAATGAAATGGGTTGTATGAATTAACATCAAGGCATCATTCATCACGAAAATTGCTTTTAGGCTGGGAAAAATAGTCAATAGATTATCAATACAACACGCGATCTCCCGCGCCGGAATAAACTTTTCGCATGGGGAGAAGAATAAATAAAACACTCCAGCGCCCGCTCAACGGCAGCATAAGTCGCAGGTTGACGCAGAAGATGGGGATGAAACTGCTGCCTGCTGCGCAGGTTGGCGGTATAATGTGATGCTTGTCACGTTTTGAGTGGCGGTAGTGTGTTGTGTCACGGAGAGGAATGAGATGGAAGAGCAGGCAAAACGTAGCCCCGGAGGGAAGCTCGCGTTATGGGCGTTGTATGCTTTTTGCGGATATTGTGTCTGGGTCATCGTGCGTTACTGGTGGGTGGTCGGAAAAATTCACAGCGTTCCCGGCGCCAGCGTGGAGGGCGATTTGGGAACCACAGCGGGAAAATGGCTTGGCGCGCTGTTGGGGATGTTAGTCCTTGCGGGCATTGGCGCGATCCTCGGGGCGGTTGTCTGGTATACCCGGCCGTCTCGCGGCGAGCGGGATCATCAGCGGTAAAGTTGCTATGCTCGAGGCTGACCTTCACATAAAGGAAAGCCTATGAACCTGGTTGACTGGCAGCAACGATATGAGCACTGGATACTGACGCACCACGCGCAGGATGATGCCGCACACGATCTGTCCCATTTTCGTCGCGTCTGGGCCACGGCTACCCAGTTGGCCGCCGGGGAGGAGGTCGACCGACTGGTACTCCTCACGGCCTGCTATTTTCATGACATCGTCAGCTTGCCGAAGAATCATCCGGAGCGAAGCCGTTCCTCGATGATGGCCGCTGAGAAAACCCTCGCTATTCTACAGTCGTCATTTGCCGATTTTCCCGCGGAGCGTTACGCGGCGGTCAGCCATGCCATTGAGGCGCACAGCTTCAGCGCGGCGATCCCGCCGCGCACGCTGGAGGCGAAAATCGTCCAGGATGCCGACCGTCTTGAGTCGCTGGGGGCGATTGGTCTGGCGCGCGTCTTCGCCGTCGCCGGCGCCCTGAATACCATCTTGTTTGATGCTGAAGATCCATTTGCTGACCGGCGGGCGCTGGATGACCGCCAATATGCCCTCGATCATTTCCAGTGCAAACTCCTGCGCCTGCCGGAGACCATGCAGACGGCCAGAGGAAAAGAGATGGCGCAGCACAATGCCCGCTTCCTCGTCGAATTTATGGCCAAGCTTAGCGCGGAGCTGCAGGGGGAGCCGCTGGCGCTGGATGAAGCGGTTTTACGCCGCTTTGCACCGCAGGCGTCAACCGACCGGTGATTTATGGTACTCTCTGCAAAAATCGTCCGCGCTGGTTGAGGATATGCCGCAAAAGTTAATTGAGGAAAACAGGTCGTTGCCGCTGGCTGAGCAGGCCGGGGAAGAGGCTCAGGCGCTGCTGCGTCAGCTGATGACGATCTATGATGTGAAAACGCTGGTCGCCGAACTGGTAAGCGTCGGCGAACAGCACTGGAGCGCGGCGATCCTCAAGCGCGTGGCGGCGCTCTCCCGCGCGGCGGGGCGTTTGCGTCCGCAGGAGATCGCCCATCTGGCGACGCTGCTGCCGGCGCCGCCAGCTCATCACCCGCATTATGCGTTCCGCTTTGTCGATTTGTTTGCCGGTATCGGCGGGATCCGCAACGGTTTTGAAGCCATCGGCGGGCAGTGCGTCTTTACCAGCGAGTGGAACAAGCACGCGGTGCGTACCTACAAGGCCAACTGGTACTGTGATCCGCAACTGCATCGTTTTAATGAAGATATCCGCGATGTCACGCTCAGCCACCGCCCCGATGTCAGCGATGAAGAAGCGGCGCAGCATATCCGCGAGACGATTCCTCAGCATGATGTCTTACTGGCTGGCTTTCCCTGCCAGCCTTTCTCACTCGCCGGCGTCTCCAAAAAAAATGCCATGGGGCGCGCGCACGGCTTTGCCTGCGAAACCCAGGGGACGCTGTTTTTTGATGTCGTGAGAATTATCGCCGCGCGTCAGCCGGCGATTTTTGTGCTGGAGAATGTCAAAAACCTCAAAAGCCACGATCAGGGGCGCACCTTCCGCATCATCATGCAGACGCTGGATGAGCTGGGGTATGAGGTGGCCGATGCCGGGCATACCGGGCCGGATGACCCTAAGGTCATCGACGGGCGCCATTTCTTACCACAGCACCGGGAGCGCATCGTGCTGGTGGGTTTCCGCCGCGACCTGCAGCTGCATGAAGGATTTACGCTGCGCGATATCGCTGCGCTCTATCCGGCGGTGCGGCCGACGTTTGGCGAGCTGCTGGAGCCGACGGTGGATGCCAAATTTATCCTTACGCCGGTGTTGTGGAAATATCTCTATCGTTATGCCCGCAAGCATCAGGCGCGGGGTAATGGCTTTGGTTATGGCCTGGTAGACCCCGGTAATCCCCACAGCGTGGCTCGAACACTCTCTGCCCGCTACTATAAAGACGGTGCCGAAATTCTCGTCGACCGCGGCTGGGACCGGCCGTTGGGCGAGCAGCATTTTGACGATCCACAGAACCAAGAGCGGCGGCCTCGCCGGTTGACGCCGCGCGAATGCGCCCGGCTGATGGGCTTTGAATCGCCCCAGGGTTCACGGTTCCGCATTCCAGTGTCGGATACCCAGGCCTATCGTCAGTTCGGCAACTCGGTGGTGGTTCCGGTCTTCGCCGCGGTGGCGAAGCTCCTGGCGCCGCGTATCGCCCAGGCGGTGGCGCGTCGCGAAGCGGATGATAACGATGGCGGATGTTCACGATAAAGCCACGCGCAGTAAAAATATGCGGGCTATCGCCACGCGCGATACGGCGATTGAAAAGCGGATAGCGACGCTGCTGACCGGGGCGGGATTCACCTTTGTCGCCCAGGATCGCGCGCTGCCAGGACGCCCCGATTTCGCCTTACCCGACTACCGCTGCGTTATCTTTACTCACGGCTGTTTCTGGCATCACCATGACTGTTATCTGTTTAAGGTGCCGGCCACCCGGACGGCTTTCTGGCTGGATAAAATCGCTGGCAACGTGGCGCGTGACGCCCGCGACCGGCAACAGCTGGCTGAGCAGGGCTGGCGGGTGCTTATCATCTGGGAATGCGCCCTGCGCGGCCGGTTGAAACTAAATGATGAGGCGCTCACCGAGCGTCTGGAAGAGTGGATCTGCGGCGCCGGGCACGACGCGCAGATCGATACGCAGGGGATCCGCGAGCTGGCGTTTACTTCGCCGCCTTGCAAGGAGTAGCTTCGCTGCGGGCGGGGAAGAGATATTTTCCCAGCGTCACCAGCACTACGGCGAAAATAATCACTGCCAGCGCCAGCCATTCAATGAGCGACAGGCTTTCACCGCCAAACCCGGTACCGAGCAAGACGGCCACCACCGGGTTAACATAGGCATAGCTGGTGGCTACCGCCGGGGTGACGTTGCGGATCAAAAACATGTAGGCGTTGATGGCGATTAGCGAGCCAAAGATAGCCAGGTAGGCCAGGGCGGCGATCCCGGACCACGAGGGGACATGGGTTAACGTCTCACCGGTCAGCCATGACGAGACCAGCAGGACGATCCCGGCGGCGAGCATCTCGATAGCCCCCGCCATCATGCCGGTCGGCAGCTCAATCCGCGACCCGTAAACCGAGCCGAACGCCCAGCTTAGCGAACCAATCAGGATCAGCAGTGCGCCCCAGGGGTTGCCGTTCAGGTTGCCACCGCTGTTGAGCATGACGATACCTGCCAGGCCAATGGCAATGCCCAGCCACTCCAGTTTACGGGTGGCGATGCCGAAAAAGCGGCTGAAACATAGCGTGAACAGCGGCACGGTGGCGACCATCACCGCCGCGATCCCTGACGGAACGTGCTGATGTTCGGCGAGAGTGACGAAGCCGTTGCCGACGGCAAGCAGCAAGACCCCGATCAGCGCGGCGTTAAGCAGCGGCCGGCGGGCTGGCAGCTTATGGCCGGTGGCCAGCAGCCAGCCCAGCAGTAGCACGCCGGCAGAGAGAAAGCGAATACCGGCCATCATCAGCGGCGGCCAGCTGGCGACGCCGACGGCGATGGCAAAATAGGTAGAGCCCCAAATGATATACAGCGCAAACAGCGCCCCGATAAGCGGTAACAGCTGACGGGTAGACATACTTCCTCACGACGGTGCAGAGATAGAAAGGGGACATATAGTAAACGTGAAAACTATCGCGCTGGCGAGCGCTTAATTTGCCCGAGTTTGTTAAATTTATATTGACTAATTGTACCTTGGGCACCGGCCGTTTTTTAACGCATACTCGAGGGAGACATTGATGAAAAGAGAAGGAAATTATTTTGGCAGGAAGTAGTCTTTTAACATTACTCGATGATATCGCCACGCTGCTGGACGATATTTCCGTGATGGGCAAGCTGGCGGCGAAAAAAACAGCCGGGGTATTGGGCGACGATCTGTCGCTCAATGCTCAGCAGGTGACCGGCGTGCGAGCGAATCGTGAACTGCCGGTCGTCTGGGGCGTGGCGAAAGGTTCGTTCATTAATAAAGTGATCCTCGTGCCGCTGGCGCTATTGATCAGTGCTTTTATCCCCTGGGCGATTACGCCGTTGCTGATGCTGGGAGGCGCATTCCTCTGTTTTGAAGGGGTGGAGAAGGTCCTTCACAGCCTGGAGGCGCGTAAGCACAAGGAAGACCCTGCGCAACGGCAGCAGCGTCTTCAGGCGCTGGCGGAACGTGACCCGCTGGCCTTTGAGCGTGACAAAGTGAAAGGGGCGATTCGCACCGATTTTATTTTGTCCGCGGAAATTGTCGCCATCACCCTCGGCATTGTGGCGGAAGCGCCGCTGCTCAATCAGATCCTGATCCTCTCGGGGATCGCGATTCTGGTCACCATCGGGGTCTATGGCCTGGTGGGGGTGATCGTTAAGCTGGACGACATGGGCTACTGGCTGGCAGAGAAACGCGCTGCGCTGGCGCAATGGCTGGGCAAAGGATTGTTAGTGGTAGCCCCCTGGCTGATGAAAGTGCTCTCCATCGTTGGGACGCTGGCGATGTTCCTTGTCGGCGGCGGGATTGTGGTTCACGGCATTGCGCCACTGCATCATGCCATTGAGCACTGGAGCGCGGGGCTGGGCGGGATATTGGCTTCCCTGCTGCCGGTCATTGCCAACCTGGTGCTGGGTTTTATCATTGGCGCAGTGGTGCTGGCGGGCGTGAAAGTGGTGAGCAGTCTGCGCCGGTCAGTGAAGTAGAGTGGCTGCACGCAGCGTGACGGCGCTGCGTCGTCTACGCTAAAAGCGCGCCCGGCGTCGACACCAGCCGGGGCGCTGATGTCGTCAGGTTTGCGCAACGTACTGCGAGATAATGATGGATAAGCCACTTCGGTTGAAGATAAACAAGCTCCGCCACCTGACTCGCCCGGCGCATGTGGTTAACGTTTGTTTTATTGTGGTGCTTTTTTTCTCCACGTTACTGATCTGGCGTGAAATCAACGTTCTGGAAGAGGCCTATGTGGCCAACCAACGCAATAATCTGGCTAATGTCGCCCATGAAATGGATGGGTTGCTGCAGTTCAATATTGACCGGATGATGTTTTTTCGCCACGGCATGCAGTCTGCCCTTGAGCAGCCGCTCGATATCGACGTATTGCGTAGTGCCAGTCAGCGCTATCTGAGCCAGCGTCACCAGGAGGCCTGGCGAGTGGCGCTGCCGAATCGTCGTACGCTGCCGGTGTTTGGCGTCTCGGGGAGCGTCGTCGGTAACAACCCTATGCTGCTGAAGGACGATCCGCTCGCGGCTGATGAGTTGATGGCGACGCTGGAGCTGGGGTATCTGTTGAATCTGACGCAACATGACCGCGATTTCGCCGAGCGGATGCAGTATATCTCTCGCAGCGGCTTTTTCACCTCGACCCTGCCGCTGCGGGACGAGTCGCAGGTGATGACCCACTATTCGCAAGCCATCAGCGCCCTCTGGTTTACCCGACAGAGCCAGCGGAATAATCCGGGGCGGGGCGTTATCTGGCAAACCTTTCCTGACGATGACCCGCAGCTGGAAGAGCAGGTGGTCACCGCTTCGATACCGCTGGATTTCGCCGGTTACTGGCGCGGGGTGCTGGCGATGGATTTCTCGGTCAGTGAAATAAAAGCGTTTTTGGTCAGCGCCATGCAGGGCGGGCAGGAGGGGGAGTACCAGCTTTATGATAGCCATTTGAACCTGCTGGCCTCTTCCGCGCCGGGGAATGTCCTGACGCTATTGTCCCCCAGGGAACAGGAACTGCTCAGCCGCGCGTTTGTCCATGATAACCAGGGGGGGCTGCGCTTGCTGACGCGCTATATCAGCTGGGCCAAACTGCGCAATTTTGACGGCGTGTTGCTGCGGATCCACACC
This sequence comes from Klebsiella variicola, assembly GCF_000828055.2. Lineage (NCBI taxonomy): Bacteria > Pseudomonadati > Pseudomonadota > Gammaproteobacteria > Enterobacterales > Enterobacteriaceae > Klebsiella > Klebsiella variicola. The sequence goes on from NZ_CP010523.2 coordinate 1,900,869, forward strand.
CTGCGGGAAGGCGTGCGGGGCAATTTTGGCACCATCACCATCGCCCTGACCCTGATGTGGGTCCTCTTCACCTTGATGCTGTTGCTCTCCTGGCTGGTGATCCGCCGCATGGTCCGCAATATGAGCGTCCTGCAAACCTCCCTTGAATGGCAGGCATGGCATGATGCCTTAACCCGTCTGCTCAATCGCGGGGCGCTGTTTGAACAGGCGATGGCGGTAGCCAGCGCCTGCCAGCGCAGTGGACGGCCGCTGTCGGTGATCCAGCTCGATCTGGATCACTTCAAGCGCATCAACGATCGCTATGGCCATCAGGCGGGTGACAGAGTGCTGTCGACGGTGGCCAGTACCCTTGCCAGCACCGTTCGTGAGGGTGACTTGCTGGGCCGCGTGGGCGGGGAGGAGTTTTGTGTCGTGCTGCCGAATACCACACTACAGGACGCGGTGGCGGTAGCAGAGCGGCTACGCCTGCGAATTCAGGGCCGGGAGGTCTTTTTACATAACAATGTGACGCTGCGGGTCAGTGCCTCGCTGGGGGTCAGTACCAGCGAAGAGCAGGGGGAGTATCAGTTTGAAGCCTTACAGTCGGTGGCCGATCGTCGTCTCTATCTGGCAAAGCAGAACGGCCGCAATCAGGTCTGTTTTCGCAGCGAAGCGTGAGCAAAACGTTTCGCCCGAATCAGGCGAAATGAGATTTTTCTTAAAGTGTTCGACGGGGATCGCGCTATCGAATGAAACCGGTTTGCGGCGAAGCCTTCTCGCATCAGCCCTGCAGCCCTGCTCAAAGCAAAGCGCTAACATTCTCAATAATTTGCGTCATGAATATCGCTTGTCATGCAAAATAATTGAGGATAATGTTTTAACGCATCGGATTTCCCGGTGTAACGAATTTTCAAGTGCTTCTTGCATTAGCAAGTTTGATCCCGACTCCTGCGAGTCGGGATTTTTTTCGCCTGCCGTTAGCGGTTAACTTCACTGGCGCTGAAATCGTGAATGTCGAGCTCAAATGCCTCCGCCAGTTCGCGCCAGGTATGTGACCCGCGGCCATCAATGCTGGCGCGCTGTGGGTCGTCCAGAGTGCGATGGATTTCACTTTCGCTAATCTCATTAATCGCTGCCAGTAGCGCATCCACGTTGACATCAACGTCATTTCCGGTCTGGCCAGTCAATCGATTCTTCATCATTACCCCCTCGCTGAGCGTCGCTCAAGCCTCTTTAAGTATAGTCGGTCTAAAAAAACACCAGTCATGGGCCGCGACGCTGCGAGTTGCGTGGTTTTGTTCTACACTGGCTGAAAAATAGAGGAGAGTGAATATGCAGGTGAACGATCGTGTCACGGTGAAGACCGACGGTGGCCCACGTCGATCGGGGGTAGTGCTGGCAATTGAGTCGTTTAGTGAAGGGACGATGTATCTGGTTTCGCTGGAAGACTATCCTTTAGGGATCTGGTTTTTCAACGAAATAGGGCATCCGGATGGGATCTTCGTCGAAAAAGAAGCCTCATAAAACGGGACTGGCGGTACCACCGCCAGTCTGTTTCAACGCAGATTCACCTGAATACCTGAAGTTACGTTTTCGGTCAGCCGAACGATATGGTAAATCACCTGCTTATTGTGCGTTTGTATTTTCTTTTTAATATTGCCTTTATGCGATGATACCGTCTTCGCTTTGATGTTCATTTGCGTTGAAATTTGTGACGTGCCGTGCCCGGCCATCCACATTTGCAGCATATTTGATTCTGTTTTACTCAGCGACAACGTCGGTAAATTTAATTGCCCCAGGCTACTGTTTTTGTATTTTAGATAATTAACCAGAATAACATCAAGGTCTTTTGGCGTTATCGATTTCGAACTGATCAGCAGGTTTTTCCGTACCCGCAAATAGCGGTCAAAATGAATGTTTGCCAGCGACATAAAGATAACAAACAGCGTCGCCGGGTTTTGCGTAATGATCTGGCGAATAATGCCATTACTTTCATCATCATGCACGAAGCAGTCTTCATTAAGAAACACCACTGCCGGACAACACGACGCGCAATGTTTTTGCAAATCTGTCGCGCAATGGACCTCAACGATTTCCTGTTTTTTTATTCCCCGACTGGTCAGATAACCCGTTAAGCCTAACCGGGTATAACTGCACAAATCCATAATCATCGTTGACATGACCCATCCTCAATCAACACGTAACGATATTCTCTTCACACGCATTGTGCGAAGCAGTCCTTGCGAGCAGTAATAGTAGGTTTACGAAAGAACCTATTAGTTCCGTTAAACTATTCCGCATCTATGCATATAATTTGCCAGGAAAACTCTTAAAGTAAAGTCGAGAACCGGTAGTGTGAGCGGATTAAAAACAAAAAGTGCCCATAGATGCTATGGTTACGCCCCAAACATTATTTTATTTTCGGAATTTCCTTATTTCAAATGAAGGCGGTGCTGCCCGTTCCTGTTTTGCCAGGTTTTTCCGCCGGGAGCGGGGGTGGAAGGCTTAACGCTTTAATGCCACAATACTTTTTTATCGGCTTGTGGGATGAATGATGAAACAGTTAGTTTTTGCGGGCATGGTGGTGGCGCTGGCCGGATGTGTGCAGGTTGATCATTACGATGACGTCGTTAAAGCACCGGCGCCGGCTGGCCTTGAGGGCTACTGGCAATCGAAAGGGCCGCAGAGTGAAATGATGAGCCCTGACGCGATCGCCAGCCTGATCGTCACTAAAGAAGGGGATACCTTCGACTGCCGCCAGTGGCAGCGCGTGATCGCGCAGCCGGGTAAACTGATGAACCGCGATAACCAGATCTACAACGTTACCGCTTCCCTGGATATCTATCCAATCGAGCGTGAGGGCAATACCCTCTCCTACGATCGTATGACGTTGACTCGCGTTGAACGCCTCACCCCTGAGTGCGAAAAGGCGTGGGCCAAAGCGCGTACGACAGGGGCCGTCAGCGCGCCGGCTTCCGTGCGCTGAGGTTCCGGCGGGCCCGTTCCGGCCCGCCAGGTACATCGCCAGCTGACTACAGCACGGCTTCCATCACCCACACGCTCACGCTACCCCCGTTGCAGGTAAAGATCGCGCTACCCTCAGCGTCGGTTTCGACAATCTCTTCCCGGTTGCCGAGAAAATCCCGCCAGCGTTTATTGCCATAGTTCTCGCCCAGCGTCAGGGTTTTTTCTCCCTCATCGCCATTGGACATCACCACCACGCAGCCGGGATCCTCGTCGGTGCCGCTACGGCTGAAGGCAATACAGTTGGGGTGATCGAACCACAGCGTTTGCACGCCATGGGCAAAGCGCTGACGGGCGTCGATCAGTTCATGCAGTTGCTCGATAACGGGCATCTCAATGGCGTAGGTTTGTCCATCGCCGCCGGTATCTTCATAGGATGCGCCGAAAAGATCGGGATAAAAGACCGACGGCACACCATTTTCACGCAGCAGGATCAGCGCATAGGCCAGCGGCTTGAACCAGGGTTCAACCGGCGCCTCGAGGGCCTGTAGCGGCTGCGTATCGTGGTTTGTCACCAGCGTCACGGCGTGAAAAGGGTCGGCTTCCACCAGCGTGCCGCTGAATATCTGGCTCATGTCATAATCGCGCCCCTGGCGTGAGGCTTCATGAAATTTCATCTGCAGCGGGGCATCGAACAGCATCGTCTTGCCCTCGACCAGGTCGATATACTGCTGGAGCTTTTCCACCTCATGGGACCAATACTCCGCGACAATAAACAGCGGCTGCGGCGCCACCTCCTGGACGTGCTCGATCCACGCTTTGTAAAACCAGGCGGGGATATGCTTCACGGCGTCAAGACGAAAACCATCGCAGCCGGTCTGCTCCATGACCCAGCGCGCCCAATATTTGATCTCCTCGGTGACGGCGTGATTACGAAAATCAATGTTGGCGCCCATCAGGTAGTCGAAGTTACCAAGCTCATCGTCGACCTGCTCGTTCCAGCCTTCACCGGTGTAATCGTTGACGATTTTAAACACACCGTCTTCCGTCGGATTCTCAATGTGGTCGATGCCGCTAAAGCATTTGTAGTCCCAGACAAATTGCGAATACTGCCCGGCCCGCACCGGAAAGGTATAGCGAGTCCATGCCTCACACTCAATGATCTCCTCGGCAATCTGGGTGCGATCGTGCTCATCGACGCGCTGCACCTGCAGAGTTTCTTTTTCATCGGCGCCCATTTTGTGGTTCACCACCACATCCAGCAGCACGGCGATATCATGCTCTTTCAGAGCCTTCATCGCCGCCAGCAGCTGCGCTTTATCGCCATATTTGGTGGCGACTGAGCCCTTTTGATCAAACTCACCAAGGTCGAAGAGATCATAGGTGTCATAGCCGACGGAATAACCGCCCGAGGCGCCTTTATAGGCGGGCGGCAACCAGACCATATTGATGCCGATTTCATTCAGGCTGGGGGCCAGCGCTTCGACTTCACGCCATAGCTCGCCGCCGGCGGGGTAGTACCAGTGAAAACATTGCAACAAAGTGGGGTTTTTCATCTTCCATGCTCCAGACGTCAACAGGCTGACCTTTGCAGTATGGGAGATATCCCGCAAAACGGGAGAGGAAAGCCCTGATTTTCGCTATACCCTAATCGGGATCATATATAATAAATTGGCATAAGATGTAGCGTAACGATGTTGGTGCCGGGCCGTTAAGCGCCTTACACTACAGGAAAATCCTAACCTTCGGGGTATCTATGAAATTAGCACTTCTGGGTCGTCAGGCGCTGATGGGCGCGATGGCCGTTGTTTTGATGGCTGGCGTTAGCGTGAAAACTTTTGCAGCGGAAAACCTGCTCAATCAGGTTAAAGAGCGCGGTACCCTGCGCGTGGGCCTCGAAGGCACCTATCCTCCTTTCAGCTTCCAGGGCGATGACGGCAAGCTGACCGGATTTGAAGTGGAGTTTGCCAACGAGCTGGCGAAACATCTTGGCGTGAAAGCCGATCTCAAACCGACCAAATGGGACGGTATGCTGGCCTCGCTGGACTCCAAACGCATTGACGTGGTGATTAACCAGGTCACTATCTCCGATGAGCGTAAGAAGAAATACGATTTCTCAACCCCGTACACTATCTCCGGTGTGCAGGCGCTGGTGAAGAAAGGTAACGAAGGCGCGATTAAAACCGCGGCGGATCTGAAAGGCAAGAAAGTCGGCGTCGGGCTGGGCACTAACTATGAAGAGTGGCTGCGTCAGAACGTCCAGGGCGTTGATGTTCGCACCTATGATGATGACCCGACTAAATACCAGGATCTGCGTGTAGGCCGTATTGACGCCATTCTGGTTGACCGTCTGGCCGCGCTGGATCTGGTGAAGAAAACTAACAATACGCTGGCGGTAACCGGTGAAGCATTCTCCCGTCAGGAGGCCGGCGTGGCGCTGCGCAAAGGCAACGACGATCTGCTGAAAGCGATTGACGCCGCGATCGCGGATATGCAGAAAGATGGCACCCTGAAGGCGCTGTCAGAGAAATGGTTTGGCGCTGACGTGACGAAATAACGGTCAGTGGTGAAAAAAGGCGCTCCTGGAAGCGCCTTTTTTTATTTAGCGCGTAACTGTGTGCATAATGAAGCATAACTGAGTCAGGAGGGGCCATGTCACTGCAAAATTTAACCCGCTTTCCGCGTCTGGAATTGATTGGCGCGCCGACGCCGCTGGAGTATCTGCCGCGTTTGTCCGATCACCTTGGGCGCGAGATTTTTATCAAACGCGATGATACAACGCCGCTGGCGATGGGAGGCAATAAACTGCGCAAGCTGGAGTTTCTCGCCGCCGATGCGCTGCGGGAAGGGGCAGATACCTTAATCACCGCCGGCGCGATCCAGTCCAACCATGTGCGTCAGACGGCGGCGGTCGCCGCGAAGCTGGGGCTGCACTGCGTGGCGCTACTGGAAAACCCCATTGGCACCGGGGCGGAGAACTATCTGAGCAATGGCAACCGCCTGCTGCTGGATCTGTTTAATACCCAGGTTGAGATGTGCGATGCCCTGACCAATCCTGCCGAACAGCTCGACGAGCTGGCGACCCGCATCGAGGCGCAGGGCTATCGCCCCTACGTCATCCCGGTCGGCGGATCCAATGCGCTCGGGGCGTTAGGCTATGTGGAAAGCGCGCTGGAAATCGCCCAGCAGTGTGAAGGCGCGGTGGAGATCTCATCGGTGGTGGTGGCTTCCGGTAGCGCCGGTACGCATGCCGGGCTGGCTGTGGGACTCGAACAGCTGATGCCGCAGGCGGAACTGATTGGCGTGACGGTATCGCGCTCCGTCGCTGACCAGCTGCCAAAAGTGGTGGCGCTGCAGCAGGCCGTGGCCAACAGCCTCGAGCTGCAGGCGAAAGCCGACATCACGCTGTGGGACGATTACTTTGCCCCAGGCTACGGTACGCCGAACGAGGAAGGCATGGCCGCCGTGAAGCTACTGGCGCAACTGGAAGGTATTTTGCTCGATCCGGTCTATACCGGCAAAGCGATGGCCGGGCTTATCGACGGCATTACGCAGAAGCGTTTTAAGGATGAAGGACCGATTTTGTTCGTCCATACCGGCGGGGCGCCGGCGCTGTTTGCCTATCATCCTCACCTTTAATACAGAAACGACAGCATGCAAGAAAGTATCCAACTGGTCATCGATTCCGCTCCTTTTCTGCTCAAAGGGGCCGTCTTTACGCTGCAGCTGAGCATTGGCGGGATGTTTTTCGGCCTGGTGCTGGGCTTTATCCTGGCGCTGATGCGCATGTCGCCTCTCTGGCCGGTAAAATGGCTGGCGCGCATGTATATCTCCATTTTTCGCGGCACGCCGCTTATCGCCCAGCTGTTTATGATCTACTACGGCTTGCCGCAGTTTGGCATTGAGCTTGACCCGATTCCGGCGGCGATGATCGGCCTGTCGCTCAATACGGCGGCCTACGCGGCGGAAACCCTGCGCGCGGCCATCGCCTCGATCGACAAAGGGCAATGGGAAGCGGCGGCCAGTATCGGCATGACGCCGTGGCAGACGATGCGCCGGGCCATCTTACCCCAGGCGGCACGGGTCGCTTTGCCGCCGCTGTCCAACAGTTTTATCAGCCTGGTCAAAGATACCTCGCTGGCGGCGACGATCCAGGTGCCAGAGCTGTTCCGTCAGGCGCAGCTTATCACCTCGCGAACCCTTGAGGTCTTCACCATGTATCTCGCGGCCTCGTTGATCTACTGGGTGATGGCGACCGTCCTCTCCTCGCTGCAGAACTATTTTGAAAACCAGCTGAACCGCCAGGAGCGTGATCCGAAATGAGTGCGATAGAAGTGAAAAGCCTGGTGAAGAAATTCCATGGCCAGACGGTGCTCCACGGTATCGACCTGGAGGTACAGAAAGGGGAAGTCGTGGCGATCATCGGCCCCAGCGGCTCGGGTAAAACCACTCTGCTGCGCAGCATCAACTTGCTGGAGCAACCGGAGAGCGGCACCATCCGCGTTGGCGATGTGACCATCGACGCCGGTCGCAGCCTCGGGCCGCAGAAAGGACTCATTCGCCAGCTGCGCCAGCACGTCGGCTTTGTCTTCCAGAACTTTAATCTGTTTCCCCACCGTACGGTGCTGGAGAACATTATTGAGGGGCCGGTCATCGTAAAAGGTGAAGATAAGCAGGAGTCGATTGTGCGGGCGCGCGATCTGCTGGCGAAAGTGGGTCTCAGCGGTAAAGAGAATAGCTATCCGCGTCGCCTCTCCGGCGGTCAGCAGCAGCGGGTGGCTATTGCTCGCGCGCTAGCCATGCGTCCGGACGTGATCCTGTTTGATGAGCCAACCTCGGCCCTCGATCCTGAGCTGGTGGGGGAGGTGCTCAACACCATCCGCCAGCTGGCGCAGGAGAAACGCACCATGGTTATCGTGACCCATGAAATGAGTTTCGCCCGCGACGTTGCCGATCGGGCCATCTTTATGGATCAAGGACGCATTGTCGAGCAGGGAGAAGCGAAAGCATTGTTCGCCTCCCCGCAGCAGCCGCGTACTCGCCAGTTCCTCGAAAAATTTCTGATGCAGTAAACCATGCGCTGACGTGGCGGCTTTCCCGGGGGAGGGCCGCCGCGTACAGCCTGTCTTCCCTGCGGCGCGCCACGCTCCTCGTCACCTCTTTGTGCTATTTCTCCCTGTGGCCGTATACACCGCTTCCCATCCCCCCTTGTAGGGTGTAGAAAATGACGGGAAAGTGAGCACGAGGTTCTGCGCTGAGAACGGGAAAAAGGCAAGCCTTCAGACTAATAAATGCGACACCGACAATATTTTATACATATAAATAAGATTTATGTGTTAGTTTTCTGTATTTATAATAATGATTATCAATCAGGAGTTATTTGCACAGCTATGAGGGACAATGATTTTTTCAGCTGGCGGCGGGATATGCTGCATCAATTTCAGTCCGTGGCCGCTGGTGAGGAGGTTTATAATCTCCTGCAACGAGAAACCGAAGCGCTGGAATATGATTACTACACGCTTTGTGTACGCCACCCGGTGCCTTTCACTCGCCCCCGCGTCACCTTCCAGTCGACCTATCCCCGCGCATGGATGTCGCACTACCAGGCCGAGAATTATTTCGCGATAGATCCGGTATTACGCCCGGAGAATTTTATGCGTGGCCATCTGCCATGGGAGGATGGGCTGTTTCGCGATGCGGCGGCATTATGGGACGGCGCCCGCGATCATGGTCTGAAAAAAGGGGTGACCCAGTGCCTGACGTTGCCCAACCATGCGCAGGGTTTTCTCTCTGTCTCCGCGAATAACCGTTTACCGGGCTCTTATCCTGATGATGAACTGGAGATGCGCCTGCGCATGCTGACGGAGCTAAGCTTGTTGGCGCTCCTGCGTCTGGAAGATGAGATGGTCATGCCGCCGGAGATGAAGTTCAGCCGCCGTGAACTGGAAATTCTGAAATGGACCGCGGAAGGGAAGACCTCGGCGGAGGTGGCGATGATTCTTTCTATTTCGGAAAATACGGTGAATTTCCACCAGAAGAATATGCAACGGAAATTCAATGCGCCGAACAAAACGCAGATAGCCTGTTACGCGGTGGCGACAGGGTTAATCTGAGAGCGCCTGTCGTTCTGCGTGCCAGACGTGACACCGGCTGTCAGGGATACTTTCAGCCGGTACAGGATTACTGACGGTAAGCTTGTTTAATTTGCTTAACGGTGCTGGAGAATACGGCAGCCTGAGCCTCATCTTCCATCTGCGCGATCTGCTTTTCCATTTTAATAATCACGCGACCCGCATCCGCCTGGCCCATCGCCTGCAGCATCAGCGTTATCATCGCTTTCAGGCAGGAGACTTCCTGCGCCAGTTCTTGATTATTTTCTGCAGTGGAAAAATCTGGTGTGCTCATCGATATCCTCGTTTACTCGCTGCGCTAATGCGCCTTACCCAATGTGAAGGCCGCGCAGTATACCACAAGCGACGGGAAAAAAAGGAGTGCTTAATTTCTGTTCTCTCATCTGAGCTGTGAATGATTCAGTGCTTCGGATAATACGTAATAGCCGCCAGGCCGCCATTAATTTATTCCATCTATTTAGCACGTTAATATTTGTTACATATTTTGCTGCGTATTTATGCGCTACGTAATCTGTTGTGTTTTTTGTGCTTTCTGTATGAGGATTGTTAAAAAATAAGACGACGGCAACTGACTGTTCTCAATGACTTTCCACTATGTGTGCACAGACATTGCCATAAATGAGCGGCAAATCGAGGTGAGGGCATTTTTTTGCCTTTTAAATTAGCAATAAAACCCGGTAATATGTGGGAGATAAAGTATCAGTAGCGTTATCCCTCATTCTGGAGATTATTCCTTTGATCAACGTTCTTCTTGTTGATGACCACGAACTGGTGCGCGCAGGGATACGACGCATTCTGGAAGATATAAAAGGGATTAAAGTCGCTGGCGAAGCCTGTTGCGGCGAGGACGCCGTGAAGTGGTGCCGGGCTAATTCCGCAGATGTCGTCCTGATGGACATGAACATGCCCGGGATCGGTGGTCTTGAAGCCACGCGCAAAATCGCGCGCTCCGTGGCGGGCACGAAAGTGATCATGCTCACCGTGCATACCGAGAATCCTCTACCTGCCAAGGTCATGCAGGCGGGGGCGGCGGGCTATCTTAGCAAGGGTGCTGCACCGCAGGAAGTGGTGAATGCGATCCGCTGCGTGGCGTCCGGACAACGTTACATTGCCTCCGATATTGCTCAGCAAATGGCGCTAAGTCAGATTGAACCGGAAAAAACGGAATCGCCGTTTGCCAGTTTGTCTGAACGCGAATTGCAGATTATGCTGATGATCACCAAAGGTCAGAAGGTGAATGAGATCTCAGAGCAGCTCAATCTGAGTCCCAAAACGGTTAACAGCTATCGCTACCGAATGTTCAGCAAATTAAACATTCATGGCGATGTGGAGCTGACCCACCTGGCAATTCGCCATGGCCTGTGTAATGCGGAGTCGTTAGCAAGCCAGTGAGTGATGTTTTTGACGCAAAAGCTTTCCTGAAAACGGTGACCAGCCAGCCCGGTGTGTATCGGATGTATGATGCTGGCGGGACCGTCATCTATGTTGGCAAAGCCAAAGATCTGAAAAAGCGGCTCAGCAGCTATTTCCGCAGCAATCTCGCGTCGCGTAAAACCGAAGCGCTGGTGGCGCTGATTGCGCAGATTGACGTGACCGTCACTCACACCGAGACGGAAGCGCTGCTGCTGGAGCACAACTATATCAAGCTGTACCAGCCGCGTTACAACGTGCTGTTGCGCGATGATAAGTCTTATCCTTTTATTTTCCTCAGCGGTGATACTCATCCACGTCTGGCGATGCATCGCGGCGCCAAACATGCGAAAGGCGAGTACTTTGGTCCTTTCCCCAACGGCTATGCCGTGCGGGAGACCCTGGCGCTGCTGCAGAAAATTTTTCCTGTTCGCCAGTGCGAAAATAGCGTCTATCGCAACCGCTCGCGTCCCTGCCTGCAGTATCAGATTGGCCGCTGTCTGGGGCCGTGCGTGGCGGGGCTGGTCAGCGAAGAAGAGTATGCTCAGCAGGTTGAGTATGTACGGCTGTTCCTTGCCGGCAAGGACGATCAGGTCCTGACCCAGCTCATCGCCAGAATGGAGAAAGCGAGCCAAAGTCTGGAGTTTGAAGAGGCCGCGCGCATTCGCGACCAGATTCAGGCGGTCCGCCGGGTGACGGAGAAACAGTTTGTTTCTAATACCGGCGACGATCTTGACGTTATCGGCGTCGCCTTTGAGGCCGGAATGGCCTGCGTCCATGTGCTGTTTATCCGCCAGGGCAAAGTGCTGGGCAGCCGGAGCTACTTCCCGAAAGTGCCGGGCGGCACTGAGCTGGGAGAGGTCGTAGAGACGTTTGTCGGTCAGTTCTACCTGCAGGGTAGCCAGATGCGTACCCTGCCGGGGGAGATTTTGCTCGACTTCAGCCTTGGTGATAAGACGCTGCTGGCCGAGTCGCTGTCGGAGCTGGCGGGACGTCGAATCAATGTACAGACTAAACCGCGCGGCGACAGAGCGCGTTACCTTAAGCTGGCGCGCACCAACGCCGCGACGGCGTTAACCACTAAGTTGGCTCAGCAGTCGACCATTCATCAGCGCCTGCAGGCGCTGGCCACCGTGCTGGAACTGCCGGCCGTGAAGCGAATGGAGTGCTTTGACATCAGCCACACCATGGGCGAGCAGACCGTGGCGTCCTGCGTGGTGTTTGACAGCAATGGTCCGCTGCGTGCGGAGTACCGGCGCTATAATATCACCGGCATCACCCCGGGCGATGACTATGCGGCGATGAATCAGGTCCTGCGCCGTCGCTATGGTAAAGCGATTGATGATAATAAAATTCCGGATGTGATCCTGATAGATGGCGGAAAGGGGCAGCTGGCGCAGGCGAAAGCGGTGTTTGCCGAACTGGATGTTCCCTGGGATAAACATCATCCGCTGCTGCTGGGCGTGGCGAAAGGCAGCGATCGTAAAGCCGGCCTGGAAACGTTATTCTTTGAACCGGAAGGCGAGGGGTTTAGCCTGCCGCCGGATTCGCCCGCTCTGCACGTAATCCAGCACATCCGCGATGAATCGCACGATCATGCGATTTCCGGACATCGTAAAAAACGGGCGAAAGTGAAGAGCACCAGCTCGCTTGAGACTATCGAGGGAGTGGGGCCGAAGCGTCGCCAGATGCTGCTGAAGTATATGGGTGGGCTGCAGGGGCTGCAGCAGGCCAGCGTCGAGGAAATTGCTAAAGTACCGGGCATCTCTCACGGTCTGGCAGAAAAGATCTTCTACTCGTTGAAACATTAGGGGCTCTGTAGCAACATAGGGCTAATTTTTACTTACAACAGATAGTTACCCGTCACTATGCAATTTAATATCCCTACGTTGCTTACTCTGTTTCGCGTCATCCTGATCCCGTTCTTTGTGCTGGCGTTTTATCTCCCCTTTAGCTGGGCGCCGTTTGCCTGCGCGTTAATTTTCTTTGTCGCCGCCGTGACCGACTGGTTTGATGGTTTTCTGGCTCGTCGCTGGAATCAGAGCACCCGGTTTGGCGCCTTCCTGGACCCGGTGGCGGATAAAGTCATGGTGGCTATCGCCATGGTGCTGGTTGCCGAGCACTATCACACCTGGTGGGTCACGCTGCCGGCGGCGACCATGATCGCGCGTGAAATAATTATTTCGGCACTGCGCGAATGGATGGCTGAGCTCGGGAAACGCAGCAGCGTGGCGGTCTCGTGGATTGGCAAAGTTAAAACGACCGCACAGATGGCCGCCCTGGTATGGATGCTGTGGCGTCCTTATCCGTGGGTAGAGTGGGCCGGGATCGCGCTTTTCCTCGTGGCGGCGGTGCTGACGCTGTGGTCGATGCTGCAGTATCTGAACGCGGCGCGCGGCGATTTGCTTGATCAGTGATCGTTTCGCCGTTATTTTCAGCAAACGATGCAAAGTTGCGAAAAATACCGTTGACTCACCGCGAGAGATAAGTAGAATGCAACGCATCGAACGGCGGCACAGTCTTCCAGACGATAACAAAATCAAGTGATTAGCAAATAACTTGATAATGCGGGAATAGCTCAGTTGGTAGAGCACGACCTTGCCAAGGTCGGGGTCGCGAGTTCGAGTCTCGTTTCCCGCTCCAGATTAACAGCATCGGCAGTAGCGGGTGCTTCAGTATTAAAGGCGCGTTAGCAAAGCGGTTATGTAGCGGATTGCAAATCCGTCTAGTCCGGTTCGACTCCGGAACGCGCCTCCACTTTCTATCCCGAGCCCGGATGGTGGAATCGGTAGACACAAGGGATTTAAAATCCCTCGGCGTTCGCGCTGTGTGGGTTCAAGTCCCACTCCGGGTACCATTGGGATAAAAGCAGAATAATCAAAGCAATAAGCAGTGTCGTGAAACCACCTACGGGTGGTTTTTTTGTTTCAAAACCACCCATTTCATAATATCACTTCATACTAGTTTTCTTGTCCACCTTGCTCTTCCCCCAGGATAACCGCACCCGGCTAAACCGTCGCGCCTCGTGGAATAATGTCGTTGGGATGATTTCGCTCCCCCAAACCGGCAGGGGGAGGCAAATCGATACTCTGCGTGCCAGAGGCCGGAGGTGAAACCGTCTCTAGAGTTCGAGGTTGAACGAAAGGACTTTCGATATAATTACCATCTCATCCGTAAGCGAGGAGAATTTTCCGGTAAATCTTTCTTCAGACTCAGGTGTCAAACTATATAGTGAATAATTTTCACCCGAAGATATACGCTCCAGTTGAAGATAGGCGGGTTTCTGCAAGGCAAAAGCCAACAGATAGAAATTAGTCGTGTGGTGAGAAAGTTCAGTGACTAATTCAGGGAGTTGCTTTGCTATATCTATTTCCTCTCTACAGCAAATCACAAAAAGCTTCCCTTCTTTGCTTTTTAATATGTTTCTGAATCTTTTAACCGCGCGGACGTAATACTCATAATCAGCAGGAGTATTTGGGTCGCGATGCGTGAATATATCATTCAGACGATATTTTTCTTTGTATTTATTGTGGTGTGCTCCGGGTTCTCGCGACTGGCGACGTAATGAGCTGTACTCATTTTTATCTAAAAATGAGGTAAAATCATCCCTCAGGCAGTCGATAATCATCGCTGGACAGGAAAATAGCCAGTCAAAAGGCAGTGATATCTTTTTCAGGTTGAATTTTTTCAATGTCCATGAAGTTAAACAATGGCTGCCCAGGGAGACAATATGTTTGACGTGCATTGAATCATCAGGAGCACTCTCTGTTAACGCTTGTGGTGTGTAACTGAATTTATCAGATGACATTCTGGATTTCGTGAAAGCAATAAACTCGTCGCTATGCATCAGCGATGAGTTAAGAAATTCTGCTGATTCTGCAAGTGACTTATTAGCAATGGCGTTGAGGTAGTTTTTCAGACCATCGCTATCTGCCGGTCGACCGAGTAGCGTTTTATAGGTTGTTTTTATTAGATGTATTTTTAAGTAATTTTCTTTAATGTCATATCTCATTTTTTATCCAATTGAAGCTGTAGTCTTTCTTTATTTTATTGCTGCTAAAACAGGTAGGCATACAAATCGTGTGGGATTATGTCAAATAGACAGGATATTGGCAATCGAGGAAATACGGGCGGCTACAGAGGAAGCGGTTATTGAAGACGCTCGCCAGAATCTACGGATCCTGATGCCTGAACTGACAGGGAAAATATCCCGGAGGAGAGCATCGCACGCAGGCGAATGAATACATCACGCTCAGCGGCGATCGTTCATTTGTCCCAGGACAAAACGATCTCTCCTTGCTACTATCAACCGGACTTTTATCCCAGCCTGCCGGAGGCATCATGTTCACAGGGCTTTGCGCATTTCCGCTGACGCCGCTGCATCAGCAGCATCTTGATGAAAAGGCGTTTATCCGTATTCTCTCTCGTCTTACCGATACCGGAGTCGACTCTCTGGGCATCTTAGGCTCGACCGGCAGTTACGCGTATCTGAATCGTGAGCAGCGCAAGCGGGTGGTGCAGGTGGCGAAAGCGCATGTTGGGTCGATCCCGATGATGGTTGGCGTCGGCGCCATCGCTACCAGCGAGGTGCTGCGCCTGGTGGAGGATGCCCAGCAGGCCGGGGCGGATGCGTTATTACTGCCGATGATGTCCTATCAGCCGCTTTCTGCGGAGGAGATCTTTGCCTTCTACGAAGAGGTCTGTCGGCACGTCTCGGTTCCGGTTTGCCTGTATGACAATCCCCGCACCACTCACGTCACGCTGGCGGATGATCTGCAGGGGCGCATCGCCGCCTTGTCGGCCATCGCTTCGATTAAAATTCCCGGCTTGCCTGAGCCGCAGGCGAGTGAGCGGGTGGCAACGCTACGCCGTCATCTTCCTGCCCGCGTTACGCTTGGCGCCAGCGGCGATGCCCTGGCGACGGCGGGATTGCAGGCCGGTTGCCAAGTCTGGTACTCGGTTTGCGGCGGGCTCTTTCCCCAGCTTTCAGGGGCGCTGGTAAGGGCGATTCGTTCTGGCGACGCGGCACGGGTTGCGGCGCTGAATGCGCAGCTGGCCCCGCTCTGGCGATGCTTCGACCGCTATGGCGGCAGCCTGCGGGTAATCGCCAGCGCGGCGGCCATTCTGGGGCTGTGCGACCCTGACTGCCTTCCCCGCCCCTTGCTGCCGTTAGGGGAGGAGGCCATTCGCGACGTGGCGGCGGCGCTGCACGGCCTGGCCTGATGGGCATGGGAAGGCGGATTGCCGCGCCGGGTGGCTTTCTGTCGGCAATTCGGCTACTGTAGGCCCGATTTTTACCATGCGAGCCTGTGAATGAATACCGGACCTTTAAACGAAAACGAACTGGAATGGCTGGACGAGACGCTGGCGAAATACGCCACCGAAGGCGCTATTCTGGATGTGTCTGAACTGGATGGCCTGCTGACGGCTATCCTCTCTGCACCGACCGATATCGAACCAGCCCAGTGGCTGGTGGCGATCTGGGGCGGGGCGGATAATGTGCCGCGCTGGGCCAACGACCGCGAGCGCGATCGCTTTGTCGATCTGACGCTGCAGCATATGAGCGACATCGCTGAACGCCTGGAGTCCTATCCCGATCAGTTCGAACCGCTGTTTGGCACCCGCGAAGCGGAAGGTCAGGAGCTGACGATCGTCGAAGAGTGGTGCTTTGGCTACCTGCGCGGCGTAGCGCTGAGCGACTGGTCGACGCTGCCCGCTGAACTTAAGCCGGCGCTGGACGCTATCGCGCTCCACGGCAGCGAAGCGCAGTTTACCGCGCTGGATAATCTGACGGCGGATGAGTTTATTGACAGCATCGAGCGTATCACGCCGGCGGCGCTGGCGCTTTACCAGTACTGGATGGCGAATCCCCTGCCGGTGGTGGTTCCGCAGCCGGTCAGAAATGAGGCGAAGGTCGGACGCAACGATCCCTGCCCGTGCGGGAGCGGAAAAAAGTATAAGCAGTGCTGCTTAGCAAAATAAAACCAGGGGCCAGCCGGCCCCTTTTTTATCCCACCGCAGGCAGCAGTCCGGCGACGATACTGAACTGAATCGCCACAATACCGATCCCGCACAGCAGAACCAGCCACAGCGCCGGCGCGCCGCCGACCACCCGCCAGGCAGCCTGCGGATGTTGTCGGCGGCTCTTCATTGCCAGCAGGGCAGGCAACATCAGGGCCAGCACGGCGAGTGCCACCCCGGCGTAGCCCAGGGCCATAACAAAACCGCGGGGATAGAACAGGGCGAACGCCACCGGCGGCAGGAAGGTGATCGCGCCGCTCTGCAGACGTCCGCTGACGCTGTTTTTGCGTTGAAACACATCGGCCAGGTAATCAAACAAGCCGAGCGAGACGCCGAGGAATGAGGTCGCCAGCGCGAGGTCGGCAAACAGGTGCACGGCCAGCTCCACGTGCGGCGACGCCACCACTTCGCGGATCGCCTCCAGCAGACCGTTCAGACCGGCGTTTTTGGCCAGCAGCGCGGTAAAAGCGGGAGGGTTGATACTCCCCAGCGTCGCCAGCTGCCAGAAAATATAAGCCACCAGCGGAATAAAGCTGCCGATAATAAATACCCGGCGCAGTTTACGGATATCGCCGCCAAGATAGCTGACGATGCTCGGCACACTGCCGTGAAAACCAAAGGAGGTAAAGATCACCGGAATGGCGGACAGGGCCAGGCCTTGCTCAACCGGCAGCGTCAACAGATTGACCTGATGAATATGCGGCATCAGTAGCGCCAGCATAATCAC
Organism: Klebsiella variicola; assembly: GCF_000828055.2. Taxonomy (NCBI): domain Bacteria; kingdom Pseudomonadati; phylum Pseudomonadota; class Gammaproteobacteria; order Enterobacterales; family Enterobacteriaceae; genus Klebsiella; species Klebsiella variicola. Next base: position 1,918,101 of record NZ_CP010523.2, read on the forward strand.
CAGAAAGATGATTTTGGCGCTGAACAGGAAGCGATTGAATAAGTCGACCAGCGAGGTACCGATGCACACCACCGCCCCGCCCAGCGCCGTAAATAACAGTACGCCGGCCGCCGGCGGCAGCTGCCAGTCCAGCCACTGGTTGAGGCTGGAGGCGAGCAATTCACCGGCGCCACTGATATAGGCCGCCGTGAGGGCATACAGCAGAAACAGCATGCAGAACCCGGTTACCCACTGCCCGTAACGGCCCAGATAGCGTGCGGCCAGGGAACCAAGCCCCATGTCAGCAGGCACGTGCTGGTAGACTTCCAGCAGCAACAGGGCGGTATAGCACATCAACGCCCACAAGGTGAAAAGTAAACCCAGCGTGACGGCAAACCCGACGCCGGCGGCGGCCAAGGGCATCGCCAACATTCCTGCACCGATAGTGGTGCCAGCTACGATTAAAATACTGCCCAGAGTGCGGTTTTTCACGCTTTTCGCTATCCCTACAGCTAATAACAATAAATTATGCCGCGCAGAGTAGGGGATATTACAGCGTTCGTCAAATGAGGGTTACAAGTTCTGTAATTTTATCTTTACGCATTTAAGGGGGCGAAAGCCTGCGCTGGCGCAAGGCGCCGATGGCATGGCTGGCCTAAGCTGGTGGTTTTCAGGAGGGGTTATGTCTTCTATTCATGGTCATGAAGTTTTACAGATGATGCTCGCCTCGGGTGAGTCCTGGACGGTCGCCTCGCTGGAGGCCGCCATTCGCCGCCGCTTTGGCGAAGAGGCGCGGTTTCACACCTGTTCAGCAGAGAATCTAAGCGCCGCAGAGCTGGTGGCGTTTTTAGAGAAAAAAGGCAAATTTATTGCCAGAGAGGAAGGTTTTACTACCGCAGAAAATAAGATTTGCCGGCATTAAAATGGCCGCGACACGGGGGGGGCGCGGCGCGGAAGATTAATTCTGTGTGTCGAGGGTCGCCAGTTCTTTATCGATAAAGTACAGACCTTCGCCACTTTTTCCAACGAGGGTCAGTTTATCAATCACCGATTTAAATAATTTCTCTTCTTCGTGCTGTTCAGAGACATACCACTGCAGGAAATTAAAGGTCGGGTAATCCTGACTGGTCATGGCGGCGTGCGCCAGTTCATTAATTTTTTGCGTGATCAGCTGCTCGTGCTCATAGGTCTGGCGGAACAGCTCGTCCAGTGAGGCATATTCGGCAAACGGGGAGGCGATCGCGTTGATGCGCGGCAGGCTACCGGTGTCGGTCAGGTAGTCGAACAGGCGCTGCATATGGGTCATCTCTTCCTGGGCATGGCGACGCAGGAAGGCCGCAGCCCCTTCAAAACTGTGGTAACTGCACCAGGCGCTCATCTGCTGATAAAGAAGAGAAGAATAAAGTTCAAGATTCATCTGTTCATTCAGTTTGTCGATCATTTCCGTTTTCAGCATTGTCGCGCTCCTGGAATTAAAAAATAGATGTTAGCGGCTGCCACTATAATTTGTTATTTAATTATTTGCAAAAAGTAAATTTAAAAATGTTTTATTTAAAATGCTAATGGGAATAACACGCATTGGCAATTTAATAATAAATGAGAATGGTTTTAATTTATTATTAATTGTGGTGGAAAATGGTATGACCGGCCAACGGGCTGCGAGGTAGAGCGCGCGAGGTGAGGGGGGCATGCCTGGGGGCGGGGACCTGGCGACTGGACTGGCGGAGAGGGCGAAAGTGTGAAGCGCTGCGTAATTTTTAAAACAGCTTTTCATAAAATTTGAAATTTTGTTTTCCAGGTAGTAGAGTGCAGTCAACGCCAATGACATTCTGCGGGCAGGCCCGCACAGCATTCAGGAGAGTAAACCATGAAGATTGCACTGATGATGGAGAACAGCCAGGCGAACAAAAACGCCATCATCCTTAAGGAGCTTAGCGCCGTTGCTGACGAAAAAGGATTCCCGGTGTTCAACGTCGGCATGAGCGATGAGCACGATCATCATCTGACCTACATTCACCTCGGGATCATGGCCAGCATCCTGCTGAATTCGAAAGCGGTCGACTTCGTGGTCACCGGCTGCGGTACCGGTCAGGGGGCGCTGATGTCGCTGAATATTCACCCGGGCGTGGTCTGCGGCTACTGTATCGATCCGGCGGACGCGTTCCTGTTTGCTCAGATCAACAATGGTAATGCGCTGTCGCTGCCGTTTGCCAAAGGTTTCGGCTGGGGCGCGGAGCTGAATGTACGCTTTATCTTTGAAAAAGCGTTTACCGGCCGCAACGGCGAAGGCTATCCGCCGGAGCGCAAAGAGCCGCAGGTACGAAATGCCGGGATCCTCAACCAGGTTAAAGCGGCAGTGGTAAAAGAAAACTATCTCGACACCCTGCGCGCCATCGATCCGGAGCTGGTGAAAACCGCGGTATCCGGCCCACGCTTCCAGCAGTGCTTCTTCGAAAACTGTCAGGATAAAGCCATCGAAGCCTTCGTTCGCCAGATCGTCGGTTAACCGTCATCAGGGCCAGCGCCGCTGGCCCTTCCATCATTATTTCTTCTTCTCCGACACGCTGCTGCCGGCCGTTTTGGCCAGATGCAGGCTGTCGATCATCCCTACCAGACAGATCACCGCGATAAAGACAAACGACAGACGAAAGCTGATCCCCGGTAGCGTGGAAAGGTGCAGCCAGTCGCCGACCTGCTCGCCCAGGCGAATGCCAATCGCCCCGAGCGTGATCCCCAGCCCCACCGCCAGCTGCGACGCGGTACTGAACAGCGTATTGGCATCACTCATCTGCGCGGCGGGGACATCGGCAAAGGCCAGCGTGCTTACGCCCGTAAACTGGATCGAGCGAAATACCCCGCCGAGATAAAGGATTAACATGATGGCCCAGACCGGCGTCTGCGGCGTGAGCAGCGCACAGGCCAGCAGTGAACAGACGTTCAGTGCACCGTTGATCAACAGCAGTCGGCGAAAGCCCAGCCAGCGGATCAGCGGTGTGGTGGCGGGTTTGATGGTCAAATTGCCGACAAACACCGCCAGCACCAGCAGGCCGGAGTGGAAGGGATCCATGCCGAACCCTACCTGAAACAGCAGCGGCAGCAGAAAGGGGACCGCGCTGATGGAGGAGCGGAACAGCGAGCCGCCATACATCGTCACCCGGAACGTTGGCACCTGCAGGGCGTCGAGACGAACCATGGGCGCCGTCGCCCGGCGGAAGTGGCGTATAGCATATGTCAGACAGCCGAAGCCAAGCACGGCGAGAGCCAGCGTCGGCCAGATCTGCGGCTGGCGATCGCCGAGCCGTTCCATCGCGGTGACCAGACTGACCATCGCGACTGCGGTGGTGATAAAGCCGGTGAGATCGAAGGAGCGCCGTTCCGTTTCGCGAATATCAGGGATAATGCGCAGCGCAAGGATGATGGCTGCGAGGCCCAGCGGGACATTGATAAAGAAGATCCAGTGCCAGCTGGCGTAGCGGGTGATAAAGCCGCCCAAAGGCGGGCCGATAATGGGGGCCACCAGCGCCGGCCAGGTGAGGGTAGCGATGGCTTTGATCAGCAGATGTTTCGGCGTGGTTCGCAGTACCGCCAGGCGACCGACAGGGACCATCAGCGCGCCTCCGATCCCCTGCAGGATACGCATGGCGACAAAAGTATGCACCTCGGTGGAGAGGCCGCAGAAGACCGAGGCAAGGGTAAAGATCGCCAGGGCGAGGGTAAAAATAGCGCGGGCGCCGAAGCGATCGGCGATCCAACCGCTGGCCGGGATCAGTACCGCGAGGGTGATCAGATAGGCGCTGATGCCGATATTCAGCTCGACCGCGGTGACGCCAAAATCTTTCGCCATATCGGGCAGCGCGGTGGCGATCACCGTCCCGTCGAGAAACTCCATAAAAAAAGCACCGGCCACCAGCAGCGCAGGCGCTGAAAAAGCACGTTCGTCTCTGGAAGAGATCGCGGTATTCATGTTGTCACTGCCATCAAGAATGTGAGCCTGAGCAAAGCGGCAGGAGAAGTTCCGCCAGCCAGTAGGGTAGATAAAAAAACCTGCGACGGCAGGTTTTTTTATCTGTGAAAATTTAGGGTACTATTACGCTCCTGAAAAAAGGAGTAATTAATGTCTCAACATCTTACCGAACACGATGAGCTGGTTTCCGATGTGGTTGCTTGCCAGCTGGTTATCAAACAGATCCTCGATGTCATTGACGTCATTGCGCCCGTGGAAGTGCGTGAAAAAATGACTACTCAGCTGAAAGCTATCGACTTCGCCAGCCATCCGGCCTCTGCCGATCCGGTGACCCTTCGCGCGGTGCAAAAAGCGATCGCATTGATTGAGCTGAAGTTTACCCCGCAGGAAGAGACGCATTAATAACAGGCCTCGCCGTTTACCGGCGGGGCCTTCTTCTTTAATGGGAAACGACGGTCTGCGCAGGCGCAGGGGCAGCATCTTTGAACAATTTGCTGTTGCCCCAACACTCTTCGTAGCGATGACCGACCAGATCCTCCACGATAACTCGTACATCCGGCGCGATATCGCTGATTTTTCCGCCCGCTTTGATCCGCGCGACTTCCTGCAGCACCACCAGATGAGCTTTACGATCCAGCTTCATCTGCTTGCTGAAGACGATGGCGGCCAACGCTAACGCGATCACCCCGACGCAGAATACCACCGCGATAGCGGTCACCGCGCTTTCCGGTTGGCTGTGCGCTTTTGACTGGAAACCGTAGAAGCTCAGGATCGCCCCCATCGAGAACACCACAATCGAGCGCAGAATTTTCCCTGAGAAGGTCATGGCGCCGGCATAGATCCCTTCCCGACGGCGTCCGGTGTAGATCTCATCGACATCGGCCAGGAAGGTGTAAACGGTCCAGGGAATGTAGTAAACCCCGCCGGTACCCAGGCCGAACAGTACGGTAATGCCGAACATCAGCACCGTCGCCAGGCCTGACGGCAGATGGAAGAACCACAGCGAGGTATACAGCAGGACCGCGAAAATCACGATCCCCAGCGCCAGAATATAGGGTTTACTGAAGCCTTTTTTTACGCACAGGCCGATAAACAGCGCTGTAGAGATCAGTTGCAGAATCGAGTTCAGGCTATTCAGTCCGGCGACCATCGCCGGGTCGTGCTGAAGAACGAATATCACGAAATAGGTAAAGATGGAGGCAAACAGCCATTCAGCGCCAAACCCGCACAGGTACATACCAAGATGTTTGCGGAATACGCGCAGATAAAAGGTGGAACGCATGTCTTTTGCCAGCGACAGCAGGGTGCTCAGCAGCCCTTTCCTGGCGCTGGTTTCTATCTCTTCCTCGCGCTTTCGTTCCCAGCTGCAAAGCCACAGGCAGGAAATCGCGACGATGAGGATAACGCCGTAGGTCAGACCGGTGAGGAAGAAAGGGGTGGCAGAATCTTTGCCATACAGCAGAATGAACTGTCCGGGAATAAACGCCGCAAGGAAGTTGGCTAGCTTGCCGAAAATGGCTTTATAGCCGGTCAGTTTTGAGCGCAGCGAGAAATCATCGGTCATCTCTGTCGCCAGCGTTTCATAAGGTACCATGATAGAGGTGTAGATGATCTCAAACACCACATAGGTGCAGAGGTAGTACCAGAAACTCAGGCCTTCCACCCACAGCAGCGGGTAGAACATCATCAAGGGGATGCCGATCAGCAGAAAGAAACGCCGGCGGCCAAAGCGCTTGCCTAAGCGCGTTTTGCCAAAGTTATCGGTGAGATAGCCCATCAGCGGGTTGCTGATAGCATCGATGATGCTGGCGACGGAGAAGATAAATGAGGCCTCGATCAGCGTCAGGCCGCAAAAAGTCGTATAAAAATAGAGCAGCCAGGCGCCGCTTATCGCCAGCGCGCCACTCCCCAACAGATTACCACCGCCGTAAGCTAACTGATGGCGTAACAAGATCGGTCTTCCCTGCAGCCCTTCAGGGGCTGAAGCCGTGTATCTAGCCATAAAAAATAAACCTCGTGTTTTATATTTTTGAAACACTGTTTTTATATTTCTTTGTGGCTTGATAAAAAGTGACCGCGCTCACTAATCCCTGAGAAGGGGTAACGGTGACGAGGGAATGCGATCGCGTTAAAACTTTTTTATTCTATTGGGGAATAAATGAGGTGGAAAAATTGACATAACTGATTTAAAGCGAGAGACGGGGCAGCGTGGGCACGCTCCCCCTGACAGAGCGAAAATGGCTGACTAATGCGGCTTCCGTGGTTCTCCGACCAATGCCATCAGACGCCGATCGGTCTGCTCCATTCCGAGACCAGCTTTATCGGCATTGCGGATTTCCTCAAGCACGCTTTGCAACAGCAGACCATCCTGTTGCTGCTCTTCCGCCAGCAGCGTCAGAAATCGCCAGGTGTTGTCGTCGCTTTGTGCCCTGGCTTCTTCGGCAAGACCGCTCAGCATACTGCTTCGCTGTTGGTAATCGTTCAGGGTTTGGGTAAACAGATCTTCCAGCGAGGTGCATTCGGGATTACAGGCGCGGTCGGGATTCACTATCGGCCAGCTGCCGGCTTTTTTCAGATAGTCAAATACGCGCATGGTGAGGGTAATGCTGCTTTGCGCGCGGGTGCGCAAAAATGTCGCGGCGCCGTCGAAGCGATGCCGGGCACACCACTCGCTTAAGTTCAGGTAAACGTTAGAGGCGTGAAACTCAAGATTCATCTGGGTGTTTAGCTTTTGTGCCATTCCTGGAACTGCCATAAAAAAATATCCTTATTAACCGGGAAGGGGTTACTGATGCGTGTCGACAGATCCTGCGGATAACCACAAGATAAAATAGTGACACGCGGCACTGTTGCAGAATAATAAAACTCTACACATTCCGTATGAGTCGGGTATTTTTTCCATTTGCCGACGATTTAAGAATACTCGCTCAACGGAATTAAGAAAACTCTCAATCGCGGTAATTTACGTTTTGTTACACCATTATTTTTAGAGGGTATCTGGACTGAAATCATGTGCCGTTGGCCGGGGCTTGCTGGCATCGCGTTAGTGATAAGTTATAGGTATTTGACTACGAAATTTGTCGTAGAACAGAGCGGAATAAGTTATTTCAAGCGTAATGTTTCTGGCTAATGATCATTATTTTTATTTTTTGTTGCAGGCTTTTATTTGAAGCGGAATATTTTTTCAATTCGGTATTAATTACGGAAAAGATCCGTTTTTTCGCGATATTAAGCGGTCCCGGTCGCCCGGCGATACGGGGCTGTTGTCACTTAAGAGGCACAGAGGCGAACGCCCTTTACGAGGCCGGCAATCGCCGGGGATAACAGCGCTGTAACCCTCTGTTAAACATCCTCTGACATCACAAGGATAAGTCTGCTGGTGGTATAGATGATCCTGCTATAGCCCGGTAAAATTGTATGACAATTGTGTCATTTTTTATGTCATTTTTTGCTAAATGTATGCACGCAATTACTGTAATTCCGCGATGTGATAATGCTCTCGTATGGAGAAATAATTTCCGGGTATTACTACTCTAACAACGGCAGTGGGGAATGCGATTTTTCTAATGCCTTGTTTTGATGCCGATAAAATTGTTAATTCCGATTTTTCCCTACATGAAAGCGAATTAAAGCTGGAGTTTACCATGCACAAATTTACTAAAGCGCTGGCGGCCATTGGTCTCGCTGCGGTTATGTCACAATCAGCTATGGCGGAAAATTTGAAACTGGGTTTTCTGGTGAAGCAGCCGGAAGAGCCATGGTTCCAGACTGAGTGGAAATTTGCTGATAAAGCAGGAAAAGATTTAGGGTTTGACGTCATTAAAATTGCGGTTCCGGATGGTGAGAAAACCCTCAACGCAATCGACAGCCTGGCAGCCAGCGGCGCGAAGGGCTTTGTCATCTGTACCCCCGATCCCAAGCTCGGGTCGGCGATTGTCGCCAAAGCGCGCGGCTATGACATGAAGGTCATTACCGTCGATGACCAGTTCGTCAATGCGAAAGGCAAACCGATGGAGAGCGTACCGCTGGTGATGATGGCGGCCAGCGAAATCGGCGCCCGCCAGGGGCAGGAACTCTATAAAGAGATGCAAAAACGCGGCTGGGATGTTAAAGACACCGCGGTGATGGCTATCACCGCCGATGAGCTGGACACCGCCCGTCGTCGCACCACCGGCTCCATCGATGCCCTGAAGGCAGCCGGCTTCCCGGACGCGCAAATCTACCGCGTGCCGACAAAATCTAACGATATCCCGGGGGCGTTTGACGCCGGTAACTCCATGCTGGTCCAGCACCCGCAGGTGAAACACTGGCTGATCGTGGGGATGAACGACAACACCGTGCTCGGCGGCGTGCGTGCCACTGAAGGCCAGGGCTTTAAAGCACCGGATGTGATTGGCATCGGCATCAACGGTGTGGATGCGGTCAACGAACTGTCGAAGGCGCAACCGACCGGCTTCTATGGTTCCCTGCTGCCAAGCCCGGATATTCATGGCTATAAAACCAGCGAAATGCTCTACAACTGGGTCACTAAGGGCGTTGAGCCGCCGAAGTTCACGGCGGTGACCGATGTGGTGCTGATTACCCGCGATAACTTCAAAGAAGAGCTGGCGAAAAAAGGGCTGTAACAGCCCGGTTGAACTGGCCCCCGCCGCGGCGGGGGCTGAGTGCTGAAGAGCGGAGTCGTTATGCAACAGTCTACCCCTTATCTCTCATTTCGCGGCATCACCATGACGTTCCCTGGCGTAAAGGCTTTGTCCGATATCAGTTTTGACTGCTACCCCGGACAGATCCACGCGCTGATGGGTGAAAATGGCGCAGGCAAATCGACGCTGCTGAAAATTCTCAGCGGCAACTATATTCCGACCGCTGGCCACCTGCAGATCGGCGGCCAGCAGATGGCGTTCAGCAATACCATGGAGGCGCTGAACGCCGGCGTGGCGATTATCTACCAGGAGCTGCATCTGATCCCGGAGATGACCGTCGCCGAAAATATCTATCTTGGCCAGCTACCGCACAGAGGCGGTATCGTCAACCGATCGTTGCTCAACTATGAGGCCCGCCTGCAGCTGGAACATCTGGGGCTGGATATCGATCCGGAGACGCCGCTGAAGTATCTCTCTATAGGCCAGTGGCAGATGGTGGAGATTGCCAAAGCGCTGGCGCGCAATGCCAAGATCATCGCTTTCGATGAACCGACCAGTTCGCTCTCCGCCCGCGAGATAGACAATCTGTTTCGCGTTATCCGCGAACTGCGGGAGGAGGGGCGAGTCATCATCTATGTTTCGCACCGGATGGAAGAAATTTTTGCCCTCAGCGATGCCATCACCGTCTTTAAGGATGGCCGCTATGTCTGCACTTTTGACGATATGCCGAGCGTCAGTCATGACGCCCTGGTTCAGGCGATGGTGGGGCGCAATCTGGGCGATATATACGGCTGGAAACCTCGCCCCTATGGCGAAGAGCGGCTGCGTCTGGAGGAGGTCAAAGCACCGGGCGTGCGTACGCCGGTCAGCCTCTCGGTACGCAGTGGCGAAATCGTCGGCCTGTTCGGGCTGGTGGGCGCCGGGCGCAGCGAACTGATGAAAGGCTTATTTGGCGGCACCCGGATCACCGGCGGTCAGGTGTATATCGATGGCCAGCCCGTCGACATTCGTAAACCGGCCCAGGCCATCCAGGCCGGGATGATGCTGTGCCCGGAAGATCGCAAAGCAGAGGGGATTATTCCGGTTCACTCCGTACGCGACAATATCAATATCAGCGCCCGGCGCAAGCATATTCACGCTGGCTGCCTGATCAACAACGCCTGGGAGGCAGACAATGCCGATCAGCATATCCAGTCGCTGAACATTAAAACGCCTGGCCCGGAACAGCTGATCATGAACCTGTCGGGCGGCAACCAGCAGAAAGCGATCCTTGGCCGCTGGCTGTCGGAAGAGATGAAGGTGATCCTGCTCGATGAGCCCACCCGCGGCATCGACGTCGGCGCCAAACATGAAATTTACAACGTGATATATGGCCTCGCCGCCTCAGGTGTTGCCGTGGTGTTTGCCTCCAGCGACCTGCCGGAAGTGCTGGGCGTCGCTGACCGCATCGTGGTGATGCGCGAGGGGCAAATCGCCGGCGAACTGCTGCATGAAGAAGCCAATGAACAGCAGGCGTTAAGCCTTGCGATGCCAAAAGTGAGTCAGGCTGTCGCCTGAGTAAGGAGTAAATGATGTCATCAGTGACTACGTCCGGCGCTACCCGCTCTGCCTTTAGCTTTGCCCGCATTTGGGATCAGTTTGGCATGCTGGTGGTGTTTGCTGTGCTGTTTATCGGCTGCGTAATTTTTGTGCCCAACTTTGCCTCATTCGTCAATATGAAGGGGCTGGGGCTGGCGATCTCGATGTCCGGAATGGTGGCCTGCGGCATGCTCTTCTGCCTGGCCTCCGGCGATTTTGACCTGTCGGTGGCGTCGGTTATCGCCTGTGCCGGGGTCACTACCGCGGTGGTGATTAACCTGAGCGAAAGCCTGTGGCTGGGGATTGTCGCCGGCCTGCTGCTGGGCGCGGTCAGTGGTCTGGTCAACGGCTTTGTCATTGCGCGCCTGAAGATTAACGCCCTGATCACCACCCTCGCGACGATGCAAATCGTCCGGGGCCTGGCCTACATTATCTCCGACGGGAAAGCGGTGGGGATCGAAGATGAGCGCTTCTTCACTCTCGGCTACGCCAACTGGTTTGGTCTGCCGGCGCCAATCTGGCTGACGGTCGCCTGCCTGGTGGTTTTCGGATTATTACTAAACAAAACCACCTTTGGCCGTAATACGCTGGCTATTGGCGGCAATGAAGAGGCGGCGCGTCTGGCCGGGGTCCCGGTGGTGCGCACCAAGATTATTATCTTTGTGCTCTCTGGTCTGGTATCGGCCGCCGCGGGGATCATTCTGGCGTCGCGGATGACCAGCGGCCAGCCGATGACCTCGATTGGCTATGAGCTGATTGTTATTTCAGCCTGCGTGCTGGGCGGGGTATCGCTGAAGGGCGGGATCGGCAAGATCTCCTACGTGGTCGCCGGGATCCTGATCCTCGGGACCGTGGAGAACGCGATGAACCTGCTGAACATCTCGCCTTTCTCACAATACGTCGTGCGCGGTGTGATCCTGCTGGCGGCGGTGATTTTTGACCGCTACAAACAAAAAGCCAAACGCGCGGCCTGATTTCAGGCATAACTTTTAAGTCTACAGAGTAATTACCGCCAGCGCCCGTTTCGCTGGCGGTAACTATCAAAAATGGCGAGGTTGGTCACACTGTCTATACTTACATGGCTAACATATAATTAACAACCAGCTTCGGCTGGCCATGATAAGGAGGAAACAGGGTGGATAACCAGATATCTGTACCGCCTGCGCTAACCGGAAACTACGCTTTTTTCTTTGACCTCGACGGTACTCTTGCCGATATCCAACCGCACCCCGATCAGGTGGTGATACCCGACAACACGTTGCAGGCGCTCAACGCGCTGGCCCAGCAGCAGGGTGGGGCGGTGGCATTGATTTCAGGGCGCTCAATGGCTGAACTTGACGCGCTAACCCATCCCTGGCGGCTACCGCTGGCCGGCGTTCACGGGGCAGAACGCCGTGATATCAATGGTAAAACCTATATCGTTTCTCTGCCGTCGGCGCTGCGCGATGAAATCGCGACTGAGCTGACCTCGGCGCTGCAGGGGCTCCCCGGCTGCGAGCTGGAGAGTAAAGAGATGGCCTTCGCGCTGCACTACCGCCAGGCTCCGCAGCAGCAGAGCGCAGTACTGGAGCTGGCTCAGCGCATCGTTCAGCGCTACCCGCTGCTGGCATTGCAGCTGGGTAAATGCGTGGTGGAGATTAAACCCCGCGGAGTGAACAAAGGGGAGGCGATCAGCGCCTTCATGCAGGAGGCGCCGTTTGCCGGCCGCGAACCGGTTTTTGTCGGCGATGATTTGACCGATGAGGCGGGATTTAGCGTGGTTAATCAACTGCAGGGAATGTCGGTAAAAGTCGGCGCCGGGGAAACTCAGGCGCACTGGCGGTTGGCGGATGCCGCCGCTGTAAGGACGTGGTTGCAACATCTGGCGTATGACGCGCAAACCGAAAGGAGGGATGACCATGAGTCGTTTAGTCGTAGTCTCTAACCGTATCGCCTTACCGGACGATAAAAAATCGAGCGCTGGCGGTCTGGCCGTCGGCATCCTGGGGGCACTGAAAGCGGCGGGGGGTCTGTGGTTTGGCTGGAGCGGCGAAATTGGCGATGACCAGCAGCCGCTGAAGCAGGTCTCCCGCGGAAATATCTCCTGGGCGTCGTTCAACCTGAATGAACGGGACCATGATGAATATTACAACCAGTTTTCCAACGCCGTGCTGTGGCCGGCCTTCCACTATCGTCTTGACCTGGTCAGCTTCCAGCGCGAAGCCTGGGAGGGATATCTGCGGGTCAACGCGATGCTGGCGGACAAGCTTCTGCCGCTGATCGAGCCAGACGATACGCTGTGGATCCATGATTACCATCTGCTGCCGTTCGCCAGTGAACTGCGTAAGCGCGGAGTGAACAACCGGATCGGCTTCTTTTTGCATATTCCATTCCCGACGCCGGAGATTTTTAACGCGCTACCGCCGCATGCCGAGCTGCTGGAGCAACTGTGCGATTACGATCTGCTGGGCTTCCAGACCGAAAGCGACAGAACCGCCTTTCTTGACAGCATTGCCATGCAGACCCGACTCTCCGATCTCGGGGACAAACGCTATCAGGCATGGGGTAAGGCGTTCAGTACCGAGGTTTATCCGATTGGGATCGATCCGGACGAAATTACGCGCAACGCCAAAGGCCCGCTGCCGCCGAAGCTGGCTCAGCTGAAGAATGAGCTGAAAAATGTGAAGAATATTTTCTCCGTGGAGCGGCTTGACTACTCGAAAGGGTTGCCGGAGCGATTCCTCGCCTATGAGACGCTGCTTGAGAAGTACCCTCAACATCATGGCAAGATCCGTTATACCCAGATCGCGCCCACTTCCCGTGGCGATGTACAGGCCTATCAGGATATTCGTCACCAGCTGGAAACTGCAGCCGGACGCATCAATGGCCAGTTTGGCCAGCTTGGCTGGACCCCGCTCTACTACCTGAACCAGCATTTTGACCGTAAGCTGCTGATGAAGGTCTTCCGCTACTCTGACGTCGGGCTGGTGACGCCGCTGCGTGATGGCATGAACCTGGTGGCGAAAGAATACGTCGCAGCGCAGGATCCGGATAACCCCGGGGTGCTGGTCCTGTCGCAGTTTGCCGGGGCGGCGCAGGAGCTGACCAGCGCGCTGATCGTCAACCCTTACGATCGCGATGAGGTTGCCACCGCGCTGGATCGTGCTCTCAGCATGCCGCTGCCGGAACGTATCGCCCGTCATTCCGCGATGCTGGACGTGATCAGAGAGAATGATATTCATAACTGGCAGGCGCGTTTTGTCGACGATCTGCAGCATATTTCGCCGCGCAGCGAGGAGAGCCGCCTGCGGGGGAAGATAGCCACCTTCCCTAAACTGGCCTAGTTCAGGAAAAGGGCTAACCGGCGTTAGCCCTTTTCAAGGGAAACCAGCAGAACATCGACGCCGCTACTGCCGACGATATTTTTCGCCGAGCAGGTGGCGCGCGAGAAAAGCGAGTGGTTGTGATTGCCGCAGATCACCAGATCAACCTTGTGCGACTGGCAAAAGTCTTTGACATGGTGACCCAGTTCGCCGCAGGCGATGGTCATTTTTTCTATCGGGTAGTCCGCCTGACGAGCCAGCTCATTGAGAAACTCCCGCGTTTCTTCCTGCATCAGCTCACGCAGATTTTCCATCATCGGTGCGGCGAACTGGTTATACATTTCCGGATCCGTGGCGAAGGTAATAAAGCTCACTTTCGCGTTAACGGGGCGGGCAATCGACACCGCTTTTTTAATTAATATCTGACTCTCCGGCGTTGGCGCGACGGCAACCAGCAGATGTGAATAAGGCATCTGGCCTCCTTGAGATACGCGGAATAACCCTTCTTTCTTTACTCCTGTTTCCCCAGCGGCGCAAGGGTTGCTCCCGTGATTTGCGACGCTCTTCGCCAGTCCGTGTTTTCCCCACAAGATCACATAAATGAACCTGCCTTTTTATTTAAAAGAAATGCTGTTTTATAAATGAGTGAAGTAGAGACATCGTCTCTTTGTCATTTTGCCACCGGCAGTTGTTCCGTGGCAAAAACACAAAGGTAACGTCGTTTCACTGCTTTTAGTGTAGCCAGGTACCCACTCCCTTCCGGTGGCAAATCCGGAACGATTGTCGGCGTTCTTTTAATAAAAGACACAGGATCACGGCGATGAAAACACGAAAAATTGGACTGGCTAACTACCTGGCCTACGGCGCGGGCGATTTTCTCGGCGCCGGCACGACAGCGCTAACTGCCGCATGGCTACTCTACTTTTACACGACCTTCTGCGGACTGACCCCGATTGAGGCCACGCTTATTTTTGCTGCTGCCCGCGTGCTGGATGCGGTGGTGAGCCCGCTGATGGGCTTTCTCACCGATAACTTCGGCACCACCTGGCTCGGAAAGCGCTTCGGCCGCAGAAAATTCTTTATTCTGCTCGGCATTCCGTGCGTATTCAGCTATTCAGCGATGTGGGTCGGCGAGATGGGCTTCTGGTACTACCTCGTCACCTATCTGCTGTTTGATATGGTTTACACCATGATTCTGGTGCCCTACGAAACGCTGGTGCCAGAGATGACTGATGACTTTAAACAGAAAACCAAATTTTCTGGCGCGCGCATCTCGATGGCGCAAATGTCGGCGATTTTAGCCTCCTTTCTGCCGGGGATCCTCCTCACCTGGCTCGGGAAAGACAATGCCAGCTCATTCTTTTATGCCAGTCTGGTGTTCTCGGTCCTGTGTGCGGTGATGCTGACCTTCGTCTGGTGCTTCACGTGGGAACGGCCGCGTGAGGCGTGGTCAGAGGCGGCGCTGCGGGCGGAAGCGGAAAAACAAAACTTAACCCTCGCTCAGAGCCTCAATCGCCTGGTGATTGAGCTAAGCTCCACGCTGCGGATAAAAATTTTCCGCCAGCACCTCGGCATGTATCTGGGGGGCTATATCGCCCAGGACGTCTTCAATGCCGTGTTTACCTACTACGTGGTCTTTGTCCTGATGCAGGAAGCCTCTGTCGCCTCGAATCTGCTCGGGACGATGGCCATCTTCCAGTTTATTGCGGTGATCGCCATGATCCCGTTGTGCATTCGCTTTGGCCCGGCGCCGTCCTACCGCATGGTGGTGGTCCTGTTTGGCCTGAGCTCGCTCTCGTATGCGCTGCTCTATTACGCCGGACTGAGCGACGTCTATTCCTTACTGCTGCTCATCTCTGCTGTCGCCGGACTGGGACGCGGCGGGATTAACTACGTACCGTGGAATACCTACACCTATATTGCCGACGTCGACGAGGCGATCACCGGCCAGCGCCGCGAAGGAATTTTTGCCGGCATCATGACGCTGACCCGCAAAGCCTCGCAGGCGGGGGCGGTCATGCTGGTGGGTATCATCATGCAGCTGTCAGGGTTTGTCTCCGGGCAAAAAATACAACCGCCAGGCGTGAGCCATACCATTTTACTGATCCTCAGCGTCGGCACCCTGGTGGTGTTAGCCTGCGGCTTCCTCGTCTCGCTACGCTTCAAGCTCAACCTGCACACCCACAGCATCCTGCGCAGTGAAACCCTCAGAATGCGCGATCTCGGCTGTGCCCAGCCGGAACAGACCATTGCAGAACACCGCGCGGTGGTCGAGATGCTGGCGGGGATGCCTTACGACTGCCTGTGGGGCAATAACAATATTGGCTATCTGAATCGTCATAAACCTGCTGCCCCGGGGCTCAACCAGGGCGGTGCTTTAAATTCGACATACACCCGAGGTTAACAACATGAAAGTTTGGCCGGTCAAACATAGCCCATTACTGTGTCAGCCTGAGCGTTTTATCGCCCGCAGCGAACTGCAGGCTCTGATCCGCAACGTGACGCAAAACCTGGTGAACATTAAGGATGAGAGCGGGCAATTTTTACTGCGCCTCGATGACGGGCGCGTGATCGATACCAAAGGCTGGGCCGGCTGGGAGTGGACCCACGGGGTTGGGCTGTACGGCATCTATCAGTATTATCAGCAAACCGGCGATATCGAGATGCGCGATATCATCGACCGCTGGTTTGCCGACCGCTTCGCCGAGGGAGCAACGACCAAAAACGTCAATACGATGGCCCCGTTCCTGACCCTGGCATACCGCTTTGAAGAGACTGGCCGGATGGCGTATCTGCCGTGGCTGGAGAGCTGGGCGGAGTGGGCGATGTACGAGATGCCGCGCACCGAACAGGGCGGCATGCAGCACATGACTCTGGCGGAGGAGAACCATCAGCAAATGTGGGATGACACGCTGATGATGACCGTGTTGCCGTTAGCCAAAATTGGCAAGCTGCTTCACCGCCCACAGTATGTGGAGGAGGCGACCTACCAGTTCCTGCTCCATGTGCAGAACCTGATGGACCGGGAGACCGGGCTGTGGTTTCACGGCTGGAACTATGAGGGACGGCACAACTTTGCCCGGGCGCGCTGGGCGCGGGGCAACAGCTGGCTCACCATGGTGATCCCGGATTTTCTGGAGCTGGTGGATCTCCCCGAGGGGAACGCGGTACGGCGTTATCTGATGACGGTACTCGACGCACAGATTGCCGCCTTAGCAAAATGCCAGGACGACAGCGGCCTGTGGCATACCCTGCTGGACGATCCGCACTCTTATCCTGAGGCCTCGGCGACCGCCGGCTTTGCCTACGGCATTCTCAAAGCGGTGCGCAAGCGTTACGTCGGGCAGCACTATGCCGGAGTGGCTGAAAAAGCGATTCGCGGGATTGTGCACAATATTTCGCCGCAGGGGGAGCTGCTGCAGACCTCGTTTGGCACCGGAATGGGGTCAGACCTCGATTTTTATCGCCAGATCCCGCTTACCTCGATGCCCTATGGCCAGGCGATGGCGATCCTTTGTCTGACCGAGTATCTGCGTAAATATTTCTGAGCAGGGGCCCCGCTGACGGGGCGCCGAATAAAACTAACCCGGCTTTCGCCGGGTTGTTTGTTACATACGCTCTACGGTTTCGATACCCAGGGTATCGAGACCCAGCTTGAGGGTTTTCGCCGTCAACAGCGCCAGCTTCAGGCGGCTGTTGCGGGTCTCTTCGCTTTCCGCGCTGAGGATCGGGCAATGCTCGTAGAAGCCGGAGAATAGCCCCGCCAGATCGTACAGGTAGGCGCACATCACGTGCGGCGTCCCTTCGCGAGCGACCACGGAGAGGGTCTCTTCAAACTGCAGCAGGCGCGCGGCCAGCTGGGCTTCGCGATCTTCGGCGATGACCACCGGCGCGTCGTTCATCGCGTTTTCGTCGATGCCGGCTTTGCGGAAGACGGAGAGCACGCGGGTATAGGCATACTGCATATACGGCGCGGTGTTGCCTTCGAACGCCAGCATATTATCCCAGTCAAAAACGTAATCGGTGGTGCGGTTTTTCGACAGATCGGCATATTTCACCGCGCCGATACCGACCACTTTCGCCAGATTTTCCAGCTCGTCAGCCGACATGTCCGGGTTTTTCTCCGCTACCAGGCGACGGGCGCGCTCCAGCGCTTCGTCCAGCAGATCGGCCAGCTTCACGGTACCGCCGGCGCGGGTTTTAAACGGCTTGCCGTCTTTCCCCAGCATCATACCGAACATATGGTGCTCCAGCGGCACAGAGTCCGGCACGTAGCCTGCTTTACGCACGATGGTCCACGCCTGCATCAGGTGCTGGTGCTGACGAGAGTCGATGTAATAGAGCACGCGGTCGGCGTGCAGCGTTTCATAGCGATACTTTGCGCAGGCGATATCGGTGGTGGTGTAAAGGTAGCCGCCATCCTTTTTCTGGATGATGACGCCCATCGGTTCGCCTTCCTTGTTTTTGTACTCATCAAGGAACACCACGGTGGCGCCTTCGCTCTCGACGGCCAGCCCTTTGGCTTTCAGATCGGCGACGATCCCCGGCAGCATCGGGTTGTACAGGCTCTCACCCATTACGTCATCGCGGGTCAGCGTCACATTCAGGCGATCGTAGGTGATCTGGTTTTGCGACATGGTGATGTCGACCAGCTTACGCCACATCTGCAGGAAGTACTGATCGCCGCCCTGCAGTTTAACCACGTAGCTACGTGCGCGCTCGGCGAAGGCTTCGTCTTCGTCGTAGTGCTTTTTCGCTTCGCGATAGAAACCCTCGAGGTCGGCCAGGGCCATCTCACCGGCGTTTTCCTGCTGCTGTTTTTCCAGATACGCGATCAGCATACCGAACTGGGTGCCCCAGTCGCCGACGTGGTTGGCGCGGATCACCTTATGACCCAGGAACTCCAGGGTACGGACTGAAGCATCGCCAATGATGGTCGAACGCAGATGGCCAACATGCATCTCTTTCGCTACGTTGGGTGCCGAGTAGTCGACGACGATAGTCTGCGCCTGCGGTTTCGTGACGCCCAGGCGCTCAGACTGCAGCGCGCGGTTGACGTTGTCCGCCAGAAACGCGGGATCGAGGAAAATATTGATAAAGCCCGGCCCGGCGATTTCAACCTTGTTGGCAATGCCGTTGAGGTCAAGATGAGACAGTACCTGCTCTGCAAGTTGTCGCGGCGCCATGCCCAGTTTTTTGGCGACAGCCATCACGCCGTTGGCCTGATAGTCACCGAACTGAACTTTTGCTGACTGGCGGACCTGAGGTTCGCAATCGGCAGGCGCGCCTGCCGCGATCAGGGCCTGGCTGACTTTTTCTGAGAGAAGAGCCTGAATATTCACCGGAATACCTTACGTGTAATGCGCCTGCCCCCGAGGGAGGCAGCGCCATAATGTGGACAAATTAGGGCGGGAGTATACTGCATTTGTCCCCGTCCGTCAGCATTGCGCGCGGCGCGGCGGCGTGCGCAATCCATCGCCGTTCAGTTGCCCATCAGCAGGGCGGCGGTTGGTCCGCAGACCGAAACACGGTAAATTACCTTTTCATTACTGACGAGCATCATTGACGAGCAAACCCATGGCAAACTGGCAGCAAATTGAACAACTGGCCGATATTACGGCGGATCTCCCGCGATTTTCCGATGCGCTTCAGCGCTTCACTGCGCGACTGGGACTGGAGATCGCCGGGCTCGACGCCGACCATATCTCCCTGCGCTGTCATCAGAATACCACGGCGGAACGCTGGCGCCGCGGTCTGGAACAGTGCGGAACCCTGCTGTCGGAGAATATGATCAACGGCCGGTCTATCTGTCTGTTTAAACTGGCGGAGCCGGTCTGCGTGGCGCACTGGCGCTTCCATATCATTGAGCTGCCGTGGCCGGGTGAAAAGCGTTATCCCCATGAAGGCTGGGAGCATATTGAAATTGTCCTGCCTGGCGATCCGGCAACCTTAAATGCCCGCGCGCTGGCGCTGTTGGCCGATGGTGGACTCAGCCAGCCGGGGATCGTCGTCAAAACCAGCTCGCCGAAAGGGGAACACGAGCGCCTGCCGAATCCCACCCTGGCGGTCACCGACGGCAGCGTGACGGTCAAATTTCATCCGTGGTCTATTGAACAAATCGTCGCCAGCGAGCAAGCCGATACGTAACAGTGTGAAGCTGCGCGGCGTCTGCCGCGTGAAATCATGACATGCTAAGAAAGTTGTCTGGATCAGGGAGTGAGGAATGGCGGTACTGGAAGTTTGTTGTTACAGCATGGCGTGCGCCAGGGAAGCTGAGCGCTGCGGCGCCGATCGTATTGAACTCTGCGCCGCGCCGCAGGAAGGGGGATTAACCCCCTCTTACGGGGTGCTGGTCTCGGTCCGCGAGGCGATTACTCTCCCGGTGCATCCGATTATCCGCCCGCGTGGCGGCGACTTCTGCTATACCGAAGAGGAGTTCGCCGCGATGCTTAGCGACATCCGCATGGTGCGGGAGCTCGGCTTTCCCGGGCTGGTGACCGGCGTACTGGATGTCGATGGTCAGGTCGATATTCCGCGGATGAAAAAAATAATGGCTGCGGCCGGGCCGCTGGCGGTGACCTTTCATCGCGCGTTCGATCTGTGCGCCGACCCGCGTCAGGCCTGGGAGACGCTGGGTGAGCTGGGGGTTAAACGTATCCTGACTTCCGGTCAGCAATCCTCGGCGGAGAAAGGTATTTCATTAATTACGGAACTTATTGCCGCAGGGGATACTCCAATCATTATGGCCGGTGCGGGAGTGCGCGCCGCGAACCTGCCGCTGTTTCTGCAGGCGGGGGTGAAAGAGGTTCATAGCTCTGCAGGCCAGTGGTTGCCATCGGAAATGCGCTTTCGTCATCCAGGCGTTTCGATGTCAGCCGATCCCGATGCGGACGAATACAGGCGCTACGCCGTGAATGGCGCAGCGGTGGCGGAGATGAAAAAGATAATTTCCGCTAACAGAAGTTAAACGGTTTTTGCTGCACATCATGTCGCCCAATATGATGATTGCCCGTACCAGGCCCCTGCCCATTAAACAGGGGCCTTTTTTTATCTCGCTTTTTTTGCCAGCGATTGCTGGGTTTCCGGTTTAGTGGCAATGATCACAGCCCGTAATGGCGCCGGATAGCCTTCCACGGTTTTGCGCTGATCCTGCGGGTCGAGGAAATCGGCCAGCGATTCGCTGGTCATCCATTCTGTGCGCCGCTGCTCCTCCGTCGAGGTGACGCAGGCGTCGACGATGCGCACATCGATAAATCCGCACTTCTCCAGCCACATTTTCAGGGCCGCCGCCGAGGGGATAAAATAGACGTTGCGCATCTGCGCATAACGGTCGCCCGGAACCAGCACCGTATTTTCATCCCCTTCGACCACCAGCGTCTCCAGCACCAGCTCGCCTCCCGGCGCCAGCTGATCTTTCAGCTGCCACAGATGATCCAGCGGCGAGCGGCGGTGGTAGAGCACGCCCATCGAGAACACGGTGTCGAAGGCCTCCAGCGCCGGCAACTGCTCGATGCCCAGCGGCAGGAGATGCGCCCGCTGGTCGTTGCCGAGGAGCTTACGTACCGCTTCAAACTGACACAGGAACAGCTGGGTGGGATCGATGCCGACCGCCAGATGCGCGCCGGCGCCGATCATCCGCCACATGTGATAGCCGCTGCCGCAGCCCACGTCGAGGATGGTTCGTCCGCTAAGATCGGACAGGTGCGGCAGGACGCGCTCCCATTTCCAGTCGGAGCGCCATTCGGTATCGATGTTGATGCCGTACAGCGAATAAGGCCCTTTGCGCCATGGCATCAGGTTTTTAAGCAGGTTTTCTACCCGCAGCTGATGGCCTTCGCTGAGCGGCGTTTCGCTTTCGGCGGTGACGCTGTGCAGGAGGTCCAGACGCCAGGGCGTTAATTCCGGAAGAAACTCAACGGCGCGCTCCCATTCGCGAAACTTGCCGTGTAGGGCCTCGCGCTGCCAGGCGGCTACCTGGGCAGGCAGCGTCTCCAGCCAGTGAGACAGCGGGCTTTTGGCGATCAGCTGATAGAAGTTACTGAAGTCGATCATGCCTGCTCCCCGGATTTTACTGCCACCAGCGAGCCAAAGTTAAAGCACTGGAACCACAGTTCGGCATGTTCGAACCCAGCCTGACGCAGGCGTTTTTTATGGGTTTCCACAGAGTCGGTCAGCATTACATTTTCCAGCATGCTGCGTTTTTGACTGATCTCCAGCTCGCTGTAGCCGTTCGCGCGCTTAAAGTCATGATGCATATTGAACAGCAGCTCGCCGACGTGGGCGTCTTCGAAGCTAAATTTCTCCGAGAGCACCAGCGCGCCGCCGGGATTCAGCCCCTGATAGACTTTATTGAGGATCGCCTGGCGATCGCCCGGCTCAAGGAACTGAATGGTAAAGTTCAGGATCACCAGCGAGGCGTTTTCAATGGCCACATCGCGGATATCCCCTTCAATCACCTCGACCGGCGTCGGTGCTTTATAGGCGTCAATATGGCGACGGCAGCGCTCCACCATCGCCGGGGAGTTATCGATGGCGATAATGCGACATCCCGGATGGCTAATATTGCGGCGCACGGAGAGGGTGGCGGCGCCCAGCGAACAGCCAAGATCGTAAACCTGGGTGTGGGGCTGAACGAAGCGCTCGGCCAGCATGCCGATCATCGAGATGATATTGGAGTAGCCAGGCACAGAGCGCTGGATCATATCGGGGAAGACTTCAGCAACCCGTTCATCAAAGGTCCAGTCGCCGAGGCTGGCAATCGGCGCGGAAAAAAGCGTATCGCGGTGAGACATAACGTTAAACCCGAAAAAACGAAAACGGCGTATTGTGCGCTAACGGAGGGAGAAAACCAACTCCCAGGGCATATACCAGAGATTGGCCAGCACCATCAGCAACAACGCGCACCAGGTGGCGCTCATGCCGGAGCGGCGCCAGTGGTAGACACGGTGATGAAAACCCCAGGAGTGCATCAGTCGTCCGAGGATCAATAAAATGCCGCAAACGTGCACCATCCAGGTCTGGGCGCCGTTCATCTCCATAAATAACAGCAAAATGAGGCCAATCGGCACATATTCGACGGCATTGCCGTGAACGCGGATGGCGACCTGCAGCTCGCTAAAGCCGCCGTCACCGTAGCCTACATGGTATTGGGTGCGTAACCGCACCACGTCGAACGAGAACTTCACTAACAATAACGCACCTAAAACGGCATACAGCGCGCTGACCATACGAAAACTCCCTTTAACTCTGGCAGATGGCTCCGATTATGATAGCAGGATATCAGAAAAGGGAGGATTGCTGCGGAATCGACGGCGCATTTCCTGCCGCCGGCAGGGCGGTGCGCAGATCGCTCCACAGCGTATCGACCAGCGTCGGCGCGTAAGCAATGTCTGGGGTATGCAGGAACAGCCACGGGGTGCCAGACTGATGCCACTTCGGCAGGGTCTGCAGCCAGACGCGAAACAGTTCCCGGTTGTGGGCCATGTCGTCACCGCCGATAAAGCGTACCATCGGCTGCCGGGCGGTCATCACCGCATGTACCGGCACTTTGGGTTTCTTTTTCTGCGCGTCGATCATCGCCGGACTGGTGGCCGCAGCGCTGTGGACCGGGCGGCTATCGAGGATCACGCGGTTAACGTTGCGCTCGTGCAGCCCGCGGTTGAGCTGCTGTTCCGCTTCGCCTTTGGCGAAGAATTCGGGGTGACGAACCTCGACGCCGTAGGTGAAATCCTTCGGCAGCCCGTCGAGAAAATGCCATAGCGCGGGGAGATCGCGAGGACCGAAGGTCGCCGGCAGCTGCAGCCAGTACTGGCCGATGCGCGAGGCCAGCGGCGCCAGGCGGGTGAAGAATTCACTACTTAACTCGTCGCAATGGCGCAGGGCGGCCTGGTGCGAGATGGTGGCCGGGAATTTAAAGCAGAAGCGGAAGTCATCGTGGGTCTGCTCGTACCAGCGGGCGACAATCTCCGGCTTGGGCAGCGCATACAGGGTGGTGTTGCCCTCGACGCAATTGAAGTGGCGGGCGTACTCTTCAAGGCTGGTGATGCCAAGGCGCACCCATTTCGGGTGCGACCACTGGGGAAGCCCAATATAAATCATAACGCGGCGAGGATCTCCTCGGTGCTGCGCACGCGGCCGATGCGCGGGAAAATATGCGTCATGCTGCCCTGATGCTGTTCGGCGGAGGCGGCGCTGCAGGCATCTTCGGCGATGACCAGGTTAAAGCCCAGCTCCCAGGCGTTGCGGGCGGTGGATTCGACACCGATGTTGGTGGAGATGCCGCAGAGAATAATGGTGTCGATACCGCGGCGGCGCAGCTGAAGCTCAAGGTCGGTGCCATAGAACGCGCCCCACTGGCGTTTGGTCACTTCGATATCGCGCTCTTGTTTACCCAGCGCGGCCGGATAGGTCCACCAGTTCTCAGGCAGCGTATGCGCCCCGGCCTGAGCGTCGACAGGCTGTTTCAGCGCTTCGGCGAAATCGGCCGACCAGCCGACGCGGACCATGATCACCGGCGAACCCTGTTGCCGGCATTTGTCTGCCAGGCGAGCGGCGCGCGCCACCACCTCGTCAGCCCGATGTGGGCCGCCGGCGAAAGGCAGAATGCCTTCCTGCAGATCGATCACCACCAGCGCCGTGTTTTTCGCATTGAGTTCTAACATGGTATCCCCGTATCTTCATCTGTTGTCAGGCGGCTACAATACCTTTGCGGCTTCAGCAAAAGGGTAACAAATTTTGTTAATTTATGTGAGTGTGGACGTTAAGCGCGCAGCAAAGCAGCGTACATCGTGCGTCGGACTTATCGAACGACAGAATTTCCAGTATAATAGCCGCCTTTTTTCATTCAGTTGTGACATCAGCTAAAGCTGCGACCTCGTCGCCTGCAGGGCAGACGACAATCCGCCGACGGCTAAGTTAAGGGATATCTCATGCGTACAGAATATTGCGGACAGCTTCGACAGTCCCACGTTGGGCAGCAGGTGACTCTGTGTGGTTGGGTCAACCGCCGTCGCGATCTCGGTAGCCTCATTTTTATCGATATGCGCGACCGCGAAGGCATCGTTCAGGTGTTTTTCGATCCGGATCGTGCGGATGCGTTGAAGTTAGCCTCTGAACTGCGTAATGAGTTCTGCATTCAGGTCACTGGCACCGTTCGCGCGCGTGAAGAGAAAAACATCAACGCGGACATGGCCACCGGCGCTATCGAAGTGCTGGCTTCCGATCTGACGATCATTAACCGCTCAGAATCGCTGCCGCTGGACTCCAATCACGTCAACACCGAAGAAGCGCGTCTGAAATACCGCTACCTCGACCTGCGTCGTCCGGAAATGGCGCAGCGTCTGAAGACCCGCGCGAAAATCACCAGCTTTGTGCGCCGCTTTATGGATGACCATGGCTTCCTCGACATCGAAACCCCGATGCTGACCAAAGCTACCCCGGAAGGCGCCCGCGATTACCTCGTGCCTTCCCGCGTGCATAAAGGCAAATTCTACGCGCTGCCGCAGTCGCCGCAGCTGTTTAAACAGCTGCTGATGATGTCCGGCTTCGACCGCTACTATCAGATCGTCAAATGCTTCCGCGATGAAGACCTGCGTGCCGACCGTCAGCCTGAATTTACCCAGATCGACGTGGAAACCTCCTTTATGACCGCGCCGCAGGTGCGTGAGATCATGGAAGCGATGGTGCGTCAGCTGTGGCTGGAGATTAAAGGCGTCGACCTGGGCGATTTCCCGATCATGACCTTCGCCGAAGCCGAACGTCGCTACGGTTCCGATAAACCGGATCTGCGTAACCCGATGGAGCTGGTGGACGTCGCCGACCTGCTGAAATCGGTGGAGTTCGCGGTCTTTGCCGGCCCGGCCAACGATCCGAAAGGGCGCGTGGCGGCGCTGCGCGTTCCGGGCGGGGCTTCTCTGACCCGCAAGCTGATTGACGAATACGGCAACTTTGTCAAGATCTACGGCGCGAAGGGGCTGGCCTATATTAAAGTGACCGAACGTGCCAAAGGCATGGACGGGATCAACAGCCCGGTGGCCAAATTCCTGACCGCTGAAATCGTGGAAGCGATCCTCGACCGCACCGGCGCGCAGGACGGAGACATGATCTTCTTCGGCGCCGACAACAAGAAAGTGGTGGCCGACGCGCTGGGCGCGCTGCGTCTGAAGCTGGGCAAAGATCTGAGCCTGACTGACGAGAGCAAGTGGGCGCCGCTGTGGGTGATCGACTTCCCGATGTTCGAAGACGACGGCGAAGGCGGCCTGACGGCGATGCACCATCCGTTCACCTCGCCGAAAGATATGACGGCGGACGAGCTGAAAGCTGCGCCGGAAGAGGCCGTGGCCAACGCCTACGATATGGTCATTAACGGTTATGAAGTCGGCGGCGGTTCGGTGCGTATCCACCGCGGCGACATGCAGCAGACGGTATTTGGTATTCTGGGCATTAACGAGCAAGAGCAGCGTGAGAAATTCGGCTTCCTGCTCGATGCGCTGAAATACGGTACCCCGCCGCATGCGGGCCTGGCGTTCGGTCTTGACCGTCTGACCATGCTGCTGACCGGTACCGATAACATCCGCGACGTTATCGCTTTCCCGAAAACCACCGCGGCCGCCTGCCTGATGACCGAAGCGCCAAGCTTCGCCAATCCGGCGGCGCTCGGTGAACTGGGTATTCAGGTTGTGGAGAAAGAGGCAAAAGCGTCTCTGGAGAACAAGTAATATGTCATTTAAGCTGCCCGTTTCGGTGCTGGTGGTGATTTACGCCGAAGATACGAAACGGGTGCTGATGTTGCAGCGGCGCGACGATCCCGCGTTCTGGCAGTCGGTCACCGGCAGCCTGGAAGCAGGAGAGACCGCGCTGCAGGCTGCCGCGCGTGAAGTAAAGGAAGAGGTCGCCATTGACGTTGCCTGCGAGCAACTGACCTTAATCGACTGTCAGCGCACGGTGGAGTTTGAGATCTTTTCTCATTTGCGTCATCGCTATGCGCCGGGAGTGGAGCGAAATACGGAATTCTGGTTCTGTCTTGCGCTGCCTCATGAGCGGGAAATTACCTTTACCGAACATCTGGCCTACCGCTGGGTCAGCGCGACGGAAGCCGCTGCGCTGACCAAGTCGTGGAGCAACCGGCAGGCGATTGAAGAATTTGTAATTAACGCCGCCTGAAAGGGCGCGCTTTTTGGAGAGTTTTTTATGGCAGGTCATAGTAAATGGGCCAACACCAAACACCGCAAAGCGGCACAGGATGCCAAGCGCGGTAAAATCTTTACGAAAATCATTCGCGAACTGGTTACCGCAGCGCGTCTGGGCGGCGGCGATCCGGCGTCCAACCCGCGTCTGCGTGCGGCGGTGGATAAAGCGCTGTCTAACAACATGACCCGCGACACCCTGAACCGCGCCATCGCGCGCGGCGTCGGCGGCGATGAAGACGCGAACATGGAAACCATCATTTACGAAGGCTATGGCCCTGGCGGCACCGCGGTGATGGTGGAATGTCTGTCCGACAACCGTAACCGTACCGTTGCGGAAGTGCGTCACGCCTTCACCAAAACCGGTGGTAACCTCGGTACCGACGGCTCCGTGTCCTACCTGTTCAGCAAGAAAGGCGTCATCTCCTTCGAGAAAGGCGATGAAGACACCATTATGGAAGCGGCGCTTGAAGCTGGCGCAGAAGACGTGGTGACCTATGACGACGGCGCCATCGACGTCTACACCGCGTGGGAAGAGATGGGTGCTGTGCGCGACGCGCTGGAAGCCGCTGGCCTGAAAGCCGACGCTGCTGAAGTCTCGATGATCCCGTCCACCAAAGCGGATATGGATGCCGAGACGGCGCCGAAGCTGCTGCGTCTGATCGATATGCTCGAAGACTGCGACGACGTGCAGGAAGTGTACCATAACGGCGAGATCTCCGACGAGGTCGCAGCCACCCTGTGATGCAGCCGCATCCACGGTTCACCGGAGGCGCGTGATGGCTATTATTCTCGGCATTGACCCGGGGTCGCGCGTTACCGGTTATGGCGTGATCCGTCAGGTCGGCCGGCAGCTGAGCTACCTTGGCAGCGGCTGTATCCGCACCAAAGTGGACGATCTGCCGTCGCGGCTGAAGCTGATCTACGCCGGGGTGACGGAGATCATCACCCAGTTCCAGCCCGACTTTTTCGCCATTGAGCAGGTCTTTATGGCCAAGAATGCCGACTCGGCGTTAAAGCTCGGGCAGGCGCGCGGGGTGGCGATCGTGGCGGCAACCAATCAGTCGCTACCGGTGTTTGAATACGCCGCCCGCCAGGTTAAGCAGACGGTTGTCGGCATTGGCAGCGCTGAAAAGAGTCAGGTCCAGCACATGGTGCGCACCTTGCTCAAGCTGCCTGCCAATCCGCAGGCGGATGCGGCGGATGCGCTGGCGATCGCCATCACCCATTGCCATGTCAGCCAGAATGCCGCTCAGATCAGCGAGACCCGGCTCAATCTGGCGCGAGGGCGCTTACGATAATCGCAAATCAGGCTGGATATCTATCCAGCCTTTTTTTATGATACCGCCAGATACTTAGACCATAACGCAGGAGCCCCACGTGATAGGCAGACTCAGAGGCATCATTCTCGAAAAACAACCCCCGCTGGTGTTGCTGGAAACGGCGGGCGTCGGCTATGAAGTGCACATGCCAATGACCTGCTTTTATGAGCTGCCGGAGGCCGGGCAGGAGGCGATTGTCTTCACCCACTTTGTGGTGCGTGAAGATGCCCAGCTGCTGTATGGGTTTAACAATAAACAGGAGCGTACCCTGTTTAAAGAGTTGATTAAAACCAACGGCGTAGGGCCAAAGCTGGCGCTGGCGATCCTCTCCGGCATGTCGGCGCAGCAGTTCGTCAACGCCGTTGAGCGGGAAGAGGTCGCCTCGCTGGTGAAGCTGCCGGGGATTGGTAAAAAAACCGCTGAACGCCTGATCGTCGAGATGAAAGACCGCTTCAAAGGGCTTCACGGCGATCTGTTCACCCCGGCGGCCGATCTGGTGCTAACCTCGCCGGCAGGCCCGACGGCGGACGATGCCGAGCAGGAAGCGGTTGCCGCGCTGGTCGCGCTGGGCTATAAACCGCAGGAGGCCAGCCGGATGGTCAGCAAGATCGCGCGTCCGGATGCCAACAGTGAAACGCTAATCCGCGAAGCGCTGCGCGCCGCGTTGTGAGGTAAGGGATGATTGAAGCAGACCGGCTGGTATCGGCAGACAGCAGCGGCTTCGAAGAGGCCGCTGACCGCGCCATCCGCCCAAAATTGCTGGCAGAGTATGTCGGCCAGCCGCAGGTGCGTTCGCAGATGGAGATCTTTATCCAGGCGGCGAAGCTGCGCGGCGACGCCCTCGATCACCTGCTGATTTTTGGCCCGCCAGGGTTGGGGAAAACCACCCTGGCCAATATCGTCGCTAATGAAATGGGGGTGAATCTGCGTACCACCTCCGGCCCGGTGCTGGAGAAAGCGGGCGATCTCGCCGCGATGCTCACCAACCTCGAACCGCACGATGTGCTGTTTATCGATGAGATCCATCGCCTCTCGCCGGTGGTGGAAGAGGTGCTCTATCCGGCAATGGAAGACTACCAGCTGGATATCATGATTGGCGAAGGTCCGGCGGCGCGCTCGATTAAAATCGACCTGCCGCCGTTTACCCTGATTGGCGCCACCACCCGGGCCGGTTCGTTGACCTCGCCGCTGCGCGACCGCTTTGGCATCGTGCAGCGTCTGGAGTTCTATCAGATCCCCGATCTGCAGCATATTGTCAGCCGCAGCGCCCGCCATATGGGGCTGGAGATGAGCGACGATGGCGCGCTGGAAGTGGCCCGCCGTTCACGCGGCACGCCGCGTATTGCCAACCGTCTGCTGCGCCGGGTGCGTGACTTCGCGGAAGTGCGCCACGACGGCACCATCTCCGCCGACATTGCCGCCCAGGCGCTGGATATGCTCAACGTCGATGCGGAAGGGTTCGACTATATGGACCGCAAGCTGCTGCTGGCGGTGATAGATAAGTTCTTCGGCGGACCGGTGGGGCTGGATAACCTCGCCGCCGCGATTGGCGAAGAGCGGGAAACCATTGAAGATGTGCTGGAGCCCTACTTAATTCAGCAGGGTTTTCTGCAGCGTACGCCGCGGGGAAGAATGGCGACGGTGCGCGCCTGGAATCATTTCGGGATTACGCCGCCGGAGATGCCGTAGTTCGCTACGGATGTGTCGTTCATCGGGAGACCCGGTCAGCAGCGCGACCGGGTTTTTCATTTTTAGCTGGCGGCTTTTTTCGTCATGCTGAGAATAAACAGCACCGCGGCGCACAGCACCACCGATGGACCGGCCGGTGTGTCGTAGAAAGCCGAGAAGGTTAACCCGCCGGTGACGGCCAGCATGCCCACGCCCACCGCCACGGCGGCCATCTGCTCCGGCGTGCGGGCAAAACGGCGGGCGGTGGCGGCCGGGATAATCAGCAGGGAAGTGATGATCAGCGCCCCGACGAACTTCATCGCCACGCCGATAGTCAGGGCGGTGACCAGCATCAACAGCAGCTTGACCCGCTGCAGCTTCACGCCATCGACAAACGCCAGGTCCGGACTGATGGTCATCGCCAGCAGATTCCGCCACTGCCAGAGCAGAATGCCAATCACAATCACCACGCCCATGGCAATGGCGATCAGGTCCTGCGGGGTGACCGCCAGCAGATCGCCGAACAGGTACGCCATCAGATCGACGCGGACGTTAGACATCAGACTGACCACCACCAGCCCCAGAGAGAGCGCGCTGTGCGCCATGATGCCCAGCAGGGTATCGATCGCCAGATGCGGCCGTTTTTCCAGCCATACCAGCCCGCCGGCCAGCAGCAGGGTGACGGCGATCACCGCATAAAACGGATTGACGTTCAGCAGTAAACCGAAAGCGACGCCGAGCAGCGAGGCATGCGCCAGCGTGTCGCCGAAATAGGACATACGGCGCCAGACCACAAAGGAGCCCAGCGGGCCGGCGGCGCAGGCCAGCATCATCCCGGCCAGCCAGCCAGGTAACAAAAGTTCAATCATTAGCGGCTGTTTCCCCGACGCAGTACAATTCGCCCCTGAAGATCGTGGCGGTGATTATGGTGATGGCGGTAGATCCCCAGCTGTTCCGCGCCGCGTGGGCCGAACATGGAGATAAACTCCGGATGCATTGAGACGACCTCTGGTGCGCCGGAGCAGCAGATATGCTGGTTCAGGCACAATACCTCGTCGGTTTTGGCCATGACCAGATGCAGGTCGTGGGAGACCATCAGCACCGCGCAGTCTAGCTCATGGCGCAGCTGGTCGATAAGATCGTAGAGCGCAACCTGGCCATTGACGTCGACGCCCTGGGTCGGTTCATCCAGCACCAGCAGCTGCGGGCGATTGAGCAGGGCGCGGGCCAGCAGCACGCGCTGGGTTTCGCCGCCGGAAAGTTTTTGCATCGGCGCGTCGATCAGGTGCCCGGCCTGCACGCGCTTCAGCGCCGGCAGGATGTCGTCTTTGCGGGTGCCTGGACGTAAACGCAGGAAGCGGCTGACGGTCAGCGGCAGCGTGGCGTCAAGATGCAGCTTCTGCGGCACGTAGCCAATCCGCAGGCGGTCTTCCCGCTTGATGACACCCTCTGTTGGTGCTACCAGCCCCAGAACCACTCGCACAAGGGTCGATTTACCGGCGCCGTTCGGGCCCAGCAGGGTTAATATTTTGCCTGGCGTGAGTGCCAGCGAAATGTCAGACAGCACGCGGCGTTGGCCAAAGGCCACCGACACATTTTCCAGCGTAACAAGGTTTGTCATAATAATTTAGGGTTGCACAAGCTAGTGAATGTTATAATATCACATCACATTCACTCGTTTCGATGACTAGACGCATTATGTTACATAAAAATACGCTTCTTTGCGCTGGACTTGGCGCTGTTTTTTTGTTCGCGCAGGTTCCGCTGGCCAGCGCCGCCGTAGTGACTTCCATGAAACCGCTGGGCTTTATCGCAGCCGCCATCGCCGATGGGGTGACAGATACTCAGGTGCTATTGCCCGACGGCGCCTCAGAGCATGACTATTCACTGCGGCCTTCTGATGTAAAACGCTTACAGAACGCAGACTTAGTGGTATGGATTGGGCCGGAAATGGAAGCCTTTATGGATAGGTCGACGCAAAGCATTGCGGCGAATAAAAAGGTGACCATCGCGGAGCTGGAAGGGGTGAAGCCGCTGCTGATGACCGGGGCGGATGACGATGACGATCATGATGGTCATGACCACGGCGCAGCAGAAAAAAGTGACGGCGATCACCATCACGGTATTTACAATATGCATCTGTGGTTATCCCCAGAGATAGCGCGGCTTTCGGCGGTTGCAATCCACGATAAATTATTAGAACTTATGCCGCAGAGTCGAGCCAAACTCGACAGCAACCTGCAGCAGTTCGAGGCCGCGCTGGCGGCGACTGACAAGCAGGTTAGCAATGAGCTGGCACCGCTGAAAGGGAAGGGCTATTTCGTTTTTCATGACGCCTACGGTTACTTTGAAAAACACTACGGTTTGACCTCGCTGGGGCACTTTACCGTCAACCCTGAAATACAGCCTGGTGCGCAGCGTTTACACGAAATCAGAACACAACTGGTTGAGCAGAAGGCCACGTGCGTTTTTGCTGAGCCACAGTTCAGGCCAGCGGTTATCGAAGCTGTTGCCCGGGGCACGTCTGTGCGCATGGGAACCCTGGATCCGCTGGGTACTGGAATTACGTTGGGTAAAGCGAGTTACCCGCAATTCCTGACCCAGCTGGCGAATCAGTATTCGAGCTGCCTGAAAGGAGATTAACGAGGAAGTGAATACGTGCAACAGATAGCCCGCGCTGTCACTCAGGCATTCAACAATCTGCCACGACCTCATCGCGTCATGTTGGGGTCGCTTAGCGTTCTTACCTTAGCGGTCGCCGTCTGGCGACCCTACATTTACCACCCGGAATCCGCCCCCATCGTCAGAACCATTGAACTGGAAAAAAGCGAGATCCGTTCCCTGCTGCCGGAAGCCTCCGAGCCGATCGACCAGGCCCCGCAGGAAGAAGAAGCCATTCCTCAGGATGAACTCGACGAGAAGGCCGATACCGATGCCGGCGGTCATGAATATGTGGTGTCGACTGGCGATACGCTCAGCAGCATCCTGAACCAGTACGGTATCGATATGGGCGATATCGCCCAGCTTTCCTCCGCCGATAAAGAGCTGCGTAATCTGAAGATTGGCCAGCAGCTCTCCTGGACCCTGACCGCGGACGGCGATCTGCAGAGCCTGACCTGGGAGATGTCCCGCCGCGAAACCCGCACTTATACCCGTGTGGACAACGGTTTTAAAATGAGCAGCGAGCTGCAGAAAGGCGACTGGGTCAACAATGTGCTGAAGGGCACCGTCGGCGCCAGCTTTGTCTCCAGCGCGCGCGATGCCGGCCTGACCAGTACCGAAATCAGCGCGGTGATCAAGGCCATGCAGTGGCAGATGGATTTCCGTAAGCTGAAAAAAGGCGACGAGTTCTCGGTATTGATGTCGCGCGAAATGCTCGACGGCAAGCGCGAGCAAAGTCAGCTGCTGGGCGTGCGTTTGCGCTCCGACGGTAAGGATTACTATGCTATCCGTGCCGAAGACGGCAAATTCTACGATCGTAACGGGACGGGGCTGGCGAAAGGCTTTATGCGCTTCCCGACGGCGCGTCAGTTCCGCGTTTCCTCTAACTTTAACCCGCGTCGTCTGAATCCGGTCACCGGGCGCGTCGCGCCGCATCGTGGCGTCGATTTCGCGATGCCGCAGGGGACGCCGGTGCTGGCAGTGGGTGATGGCGAAGTGGTAGTGGCCAAGCGCAGCGGCGCTGCCGGGTATTATGTTGCTATCCGCCACGGTCGCACCTATACCACCCGCTATATGCACCTGCGTAAGCTGCTGGTGAAACCGGGGCAGAAAGTGAAGCGCGGCGATCGTATCGCGCTGTCGGGGAATACCGGCCGTTCTACCGGGCCGCACCTGCACTATGAAGTGTGGATCAACCAGCAGGCGGTCAACCCGCTGACGGCTAAGCTGCCGCGTACCGAAGGGCTGAGCGGTTCCGACCGTACCGATTACCTGGCGCAGGTCAAAGAGGTCGTCCCGCAGCTGCGGTTTGACTAACCACCGGTCAGTGGAAAGCCGGTGCCCCAGGGCGCCGGCTTTTTCTTTTGTAGGTTACCTAACGTCTCGCTACACTATCCCATTATCTTGATTAAGCAGTCGACCTGCGGATTGGGCATGGAAACGAAAAAAAATAATATTGAGTTTATCCCTAAGTTTGAGAAATCCTTTTTACTGCCGCGCTACTGGGGCGCGTGGCTGGGCGTCTTTGCCTTCGCAGGCATCGCGCTGACGCCGCCTTCCTTTCGCGATCCGATCCTCGGAAAACTCGGCCGCTTCGTAGGGCGTTTGGCGAAAAGCTCGCGGCGCCGGGCGCAGATTAATTTGCTCTACTGTTTTCCGGAAAAAAGCGAGCACGAACGGGAAGCGATCATCGACGCCATGTATGCCTCGGCGCCGCAGGCGATGGTGATGATGGCCGAGCTGGGCCTGCGCGATCCGCAGAAAATCCTTGCCCGCGTCGACTGGCAGGGGAAAGAGATCATCGACGAGATGCAGCGTAATAACGAGAAAGTGATTTTCCTCGTTCCGCATGCCTGGGGCGTGGATATCCCGGCGATGCTGATGGCCTCCGGTGGGCAGAAGATGGCGGCGATGTTCCACAACCAGGGTAACCCGGTCTTTGATTACGTGTGGAATACCGTGCGCCGTCGTTTTGGCGGGCGTATGCACGCGCGCAACGACGGGATCAAACCGTTTATTCAGTCGGTGCGCCAGGGCTACTGGGGTTACTATCTGCCCGATCAGGATCACGGCGCTGAGCACAGTGAATTTGTGGATTTCTTTGCCACCTACAAGGCGACGCTGCCCGCGATTGGCCGTTTAATGAAGGTATGCCGCGCCCGCGTCGTACCGCTGTTTCCGGTCTATGATGGCCAAACGCATCGCCTGACGGTGCTGGTCCGCCCGCCGATGGACGACCTGCTGGACGCAGACGATACGACGATCGCCCGGCGGATGAACGAAGAAGTGGAAGTGTTTGTTAAGCCGCACACCGAGCAGTACACCTGGATCCTGAAGCTGCTGAAAACGCGCAAGCCGGGTGAAATCGAGCCCTACAAACGCAAAGAGCTGTTCCCAAAGAAGTAGTCTAAAAGAGAGCCAGTGGGCGTTCCTGGCTCACTGGCTATATTGCGTCAGTAACATCAGGTTCTCGACGACAAGCCGGTAGCGATACTCCGGGCGGCCAGTGATACCGTAGTGATTGGTCGTGAAGAGCACGTTTATCTGCTCCAGCCAAATCAGGTATTTACGGCATGACACCCTGGATATCTGCAGCGCCGCCGCCAGCTCGTTTGTCGAAAAATCGCGCGCCTGATGGTCGTCAATCCACTGGCACACCAGGCGAAGGGTTTGCGGCGTCAGCCCTTTCGGCAGGCGGCGGGCGCTTTCCTGTTGCGGGATCCCGCGGCGCAGCAGGGTGTCGATATCCGCCTGGGCGTAACAGGATTTCGCCTGCGTCACCTCACGCTTTTTGCGCCATGCCTGCAGGGCCTCCTCAAAGCGCGAAAACTGAAACGGTTTAATCAGGTAATCCACCACGCCATAGTGCAGCGCCGTTTGTAGCGTGAGCGTATCGGCGGCAGACGTCATCATGATGACGTCAATATTCCGCCCATCTGCGCGAAGCGCCGGCAGCAGGTCCAGGCCATTCTCCTGTTGCATATAGACATCCAGCAGCAGTAGATCGACCTGCGCCAGATGGCTTAGCATCGCTTTGGCGTCGCCGATCGTCGCCGCCACCCCGCAGCAGTGAAAATCAGCTACCCGGCTGATAAACAGCCGGTTCAGGTCGGCTACCATGGGATCATCATCGACGATCAGCACATTGAACATGCGTGGTTCCCCGGTGTGGCGGGAAGCCAGCCGGCTTCCCGCAAGATGAGTTGAGGAATGACGATCAGAATGACGATCGTTTATAGGCGGTGTAGCGCGCTCGCCAGAAGGTTTTATCGATATTCGCCGCCAGCTGTGCCTCGTCAATCTGCGGCGCAACGCCGTCCCGCTGCGCGGCGCGAGCGACCTCTGCGGCAATAGCCCGGGAAATCATTTCGATCTCTTCAACCGGCGGCAGTAAAGCACCGGTTTCACGGCTCGCCAAAGGCGAGTGGGCTGCGAGGGTTTTACTGCAGGTGATCAGCATCGCTTCGGTGACGCGCTGCGCTTTACTGGCGAGGATCCCCAGCCCCAGACCGGGAAAAATATAGGCGTTGTTGCACTGAGCGATATCGTAGGTTTTGCCGTCGTAGAAGACGGGTTCGAACGGGCTGCCGGTGGCGATCAGCGCGCTTCCCCGGGTCCACTCCAGCAAATCCTTCGGCTGGGCTTCGGCCCGGGAGGTGGGGTTAGAGAGCGGCATAATAATCGGACGCGGGCAGTGCCGATGCATCTCCTTCACTATCTCTTCGCTAAACAACCCCGGCTGACCAGACACGCCAATCAGTACGGTAGGGTGGACGTTGCGTACGACATCCATCAGCGACAGTTGGGCGGACTCGGTATCCCAGTGGGCAATACTGGCTCGCGGCGTGACGAGGTCGCGCTGAAAATCGAGCAGATTGGGCATCTCATCCGTCAGCAGGCCAAAGCGGTCAACCATAAAGATACGGCGGCGTGCTTCCTCCTGCGAAAGCCCATCATCCACCATCAGCGCAATGATTTTTTCCGCAATGCCGCATCCGGCCGAACCGCCGCCAAGGAAAACTACCCGCTGGTCGCGGATCGGCGTCCCGGCCGCGGCCGCGGCGGCGATCAGCGTCCCTGAGGTCACGGCGGCGGTGCCCTGGATATCATCGTTAAAACAGCACAGCTGGTGACGATAACGGTTGAGCAGTCGCGTGGCATTCTTTTGTGCAAAATCTTCAAACTGAAGTAATACATTCGGCCAACGTTGCTGAATGGCATGGACAAACATGTCCATAAACTCCAGGTACTGCTCGTCGCTGATGCGCGGATGGCGCCAGCCCATATACAGCGGATCCTCCAGATGCTGCGGGTTGTTGGTGCCGACATCTAGCATGATAGGCAGCGTGGAT
Organism: Klebsiella variicola; assembly: GCF_000828055.2. Classification (NCBI taxonomy): domain Bacteria; kingdom Pseudomonadati; phylum Pseudomonadota; class Gammaproteobacteria; order Enterobacterales; family Enterobacteriaceae; genus Klebsiella; species Klebsiella variicola. Next base: position 1,954,754 of record NZ_CP010523.2, read on the forward strand.
GCCGGGTGAATGCCCCCGCAGGCGGTATATAACGAGAGTTTGCCAATGGGGATCCCCATGCCACCAATCCCCTGGTCGCCCAGCCCCAGAATGCGCTCGCCATCGGTCACCACAATGACTTTGATATCATTGCGGGAAAATCCCTGCAGCATTTCGTCAATCTGGTGACGGTTGGGCCAGGAAATAAACAAACCGCGTCCCCGGCGATATATTTCTGAGAAATGTTCACACGCTTCACCCACCGTCGGGGTATAGATCACCGGCAGCGTTTCTTTCATATGACTACGCAGCAGGTTATAGAATAATGTCTCGTTAGTATCCTGAATATTCCTGAGATAGATATGGCGCGAAATACTCTTTTTGAACTGGCAAAACTGGCCCCATGCGCGCTCGGTTTGTTCTTCAATGGTTTCAACATTATGGGGTAACAGTCCCTGAAGATTAAATGCCGTGCGTTCACTTTCGGTAAAAGCAAGGCCTTTATTTAATAACGGATTTTCCAGCAGGACGGCACCGTTATAGGGAGTGTATAAGGTTTCTGTGGCTAACATTGGATGACTCCTGAATATCAAATTAAAACATTGCCTGATGTCTTGGTGTTTTATTTCCGTGATTACGAAATGAGATAAATCATGATGCCTTCGGTGACGACGCCGATGGCGGTACCCAGCAAAATAGAGGATGAGGCCGGCTCAATATAGGTATCGCTGCGCAGCGCAAACATCCCTGCCGCGATGGCGGAAGGCGTCGCGCCGATGATAATAACCTGTTGCATTAAGGTATGACTGAGCCCAAAGGCCAGTCCGGCCAGGGCCATCATTGCCGGTTGGATCAGATTTTTGATACTGATATTGGTACAGGTTTGAATATTGACCGTCGGGCGTTCGCCGTAAAACAGCAGTCCCAGGGCGAACAGTGACAGACCGCCGGCGATTTTACCCACCATTTCAATAGGCATACTGAGCATAGGTGGCAGCTGGACTCCCGCCAGGCTGAGCAATACGCCGGAAATTGGGATCCAGACGATGGGGTTTCTCACGGCCTTCAGTAGGTTTTGCAGGATCAGCTGCCCGGCGTGAAGCTGGGGTTCATCCGCGCTCCGGTGCTTGTCTCCCATGCGAATCAGGATAATAGTCAGGGGGATCATCAATACGCTGGTCACCAGGTTTCCGATAAGTACGCCGAGAAAACCCTCCGGACCTATCAGTACCGCCAGCACGGGCGCGCCAAAGTAGGCCATATCGGGGAAGGCGCAAACCAGCGACTGAATCGCGCTGGTTTTAATATCATGACGGAAAACATAGCGTGAGATCAGCAGCGTGAGAAAATAGGACCCCATCAGGCCAATGACTAACACCGCCATAAAGGTGAAGTTTTTAATTTTATCGGGATGGGTATTTAACGCGCCGATAAAAAGATGGAACGGAAGCGCAAAGCGGATCACCACCGTGGCCAGAACGGAGGCATCCTCGCGCCGGGTATAGCCTAGTTTACCGCTAAGCCATCCCAGCAGCATGATAAATACCAATGGGAAAAGAGATTGTAAGAGTAGTGAAGGCATAAGATGTCCTGACATATTTTATCGGGTTGTTGTGTCGCCAATCTAGCGATCCCGAAATATTTAAAAGGTGATAGTCATCACAGTCGCCTGCCTTTAAATAATTTCGTCTCGGATACTTTACTTACAAATAAAGAAAACAGGGTTAAATCATGGGGTTGTATCTATGGCATTTAAATTTCACCATTGATGAAAACTTTAGCTTTATGACGATAAATTAAATTACTTAAAATCAATTTTATAGTTTAGTCACAAAGCCAACAGAAGAAATCCGTTTGTCATTTTTTGTTTTAAACGCCTGTGCTACCGTTTTGAGTGTATTTTGGTGAGCCGGTGTTTAGTGCTATTTCATTTATGTTGCTACGCAAATTTTAATATTGCGTTACTACCCTACGCTACCTCCTTATCATTCAGGTAAAAATATGGAAAATAATTCACTCAACCACCCGATAGATAAAACGCAACCGAACGGCCAATCGACACGACTTTTATCCAATATCGACGTTGGTGCCGTACCGTTAACGCTCTTTATTGGTATCGCTGCGATCGTCGCGCTCTCTGCGAGCGCGGGCCTGCTGCCGAAAAATATGATTGGCGGACTGGCGGTCATTATGACCCTGGGATTCGCGCTGGCTAAGATTGGCCGCATGGTGCCAGTACTAAAAGACATTGGCGGGCCGGCCATATTGTGTCTGATGATGCCCTCAGTATTGGTCTACTTTGGCGTGTTTGAAGCTCATACGCTCGATACTGTGCACTTGCTGATGAAAGAGGCCAATCTCCTCTATTTCGTCATCGCCTGTCTGGTTGTCGGGAGTATTCTGGGAATGAACCGCACTATTCTGATCCAGGGGATGGTGCGTATGTTTGTCCCGCTGGTGGCCGGGACCGGGGCGGCAATATTAACCGGCCTGCTGGTGGGCAGCTTATTTGGCTACAGTATTTACCACACCTTCTTTTTTATCATCGTGCCGATTATCGGCGGCGGCATCGGCGAAGGGATCCTGCCTTTGTCGCTGGCTTATTCGGCCATTCTCGGGCAAACACCTGATGTCTATGTTGCCCAGCTGGCGCCGGCCGCGGTGGTTGGGAATATTTTCGCCATTATCTGCGCTGGTTTTCTGGCGCGCATGGGCGCACGTCGTCCGGCGCTCTCCGGCAATGGGATGCTGATCCGCAGCCATGACGATAATAGCGTCTTTGCGCAGCATCAGAGTACCCAGCCCACCGATTTTCAGCTGATGGGCGCCGGGTTGCTGATGATTTGTGCATTTTTCATCGTCGGTGGTCTGCTGGAGAAGGTGGTGCATATTCCCGGGCCGGTGCTGATGATTCTGGCGGCCGTCTTCTGCAAATATACCAACGTTATCCCGGCGGCGATGGAGCTGGGGGCGCACAGCTGCTACAAGTTTGTCTCCGCCGCGCTGGTGTGGCCGCTGATGATCGGCCTGGGCATGCTGTATGTGCCGCTGGAGAGCGTGGTCTCGGTCTTCTCCGTTGGTTACGTCGTGGTTTGCGGCTCCATCGTTATTGCCATGGCGCTGAGCGGTTTCTTTATCGCTGCTCGCCTGAATATGTATCCGGTGGAAGCCGCTATCGTGACCAGCTGCCATAGCGGCCTTGGAGGAACCGGAGATGTGGCCATCCTCTCGGCGTCAAACAGGATGGGGTTGATGCCGTTTGCCCAGATTGCGACGCGGATCGGCGGGGCGTCGACGGTGATCGCCGCGACGCTGTTGTTGAGCTGGGTGGTGTAATCTGCCAGATAGTGGGCAAAAAAAAACCTGCCAGCGCATCGCTGGCAGGTCGACACCGAGGCTTACTCGACGGTGAGGATACGGGTGGTGTTGGTGCTGCCGATGGTGCTCATCACGTCACCCTGGGTAACGACCACAAGGTCACCAGAGACCAGGTAGCCTTTGTCCCGCAGCAGATTGACGGCATCGTGCGCAGCGGCTACCCCGTCATTCTGGCTGTCGAAGAACACCGGGGTCACCCCGCGGTAGAGTGCGGTCAGGTTCAGGGTGCGCTCGTGGCGGGAAAGGGCGAAAATCGGCAGACCGGAGCTGATGCGCGAGGTCATCAGCGCGGTGCGGCCCGATTCGGTCATGGTGATGATGGCCGTGATGCCTTTCAGGTGGTTGGCGGCATACATCGCCGACATAGCAATCGCTTCTTCTACGTTGTCAAACTGGACGTCCAGACGGTGTTTGGAGACGTTGAGGCTGGGGATTTTTTCGGCGCCCAGACACACGCGCGCCATCGCGGCCACGGTTTCCGACGGGTACTGACCGGCAGCGGTTTCCGCAGAGAGCATCACCGCATCGGTACCATCCAGCACGGCGTTGGCCACGTCCATGACTTCAGCACGAGTCGGCATCGGGTTGGTGATCATCGACTCCATCATCTGGGTGGCGGTAATGACGGAACGGTTCAGCTGACGGGCACGACGAATCAGCGCTTTCTGGATACCCACCAGCTCTGGATCGCCGATTTCGACGCCGAGGTCGCCGCGCGCAACCATGACCACATCGGAGGCGAGGATCACGTCGTCCATCGCATCCTGATCGCAGACCGCTTCCGCACGCTCAACTTTGGCGACGATTTTCGCATCGCAGCCGGCATCGCGCGCCAGGCGACGGGCGTAGTTCAGGTCTTCGCCGCAGCGCGGGAAAGAGACCGCCAGGTAGTCGACGCCGATTTTGGCGGCGGTGACGATATCGGCCTTGTCTTTGTCGGTCAGCGCTTCGGCAGACAGACCGCCGCCCAGCTTGTTGATCCCTTTGTTGTTAGACAACGGACCGCCGACGGTCACTTCAGTAAACACTTTCATTCCCTGAACTTCGAGGACTTTCAGCTGCACGCGACCATCGTCGAGCAGCAGGATATCGCCCGGCACGACATCCGCCGGCAGGCCTTTGTAGTCGATCCCGACTTTCTCTTTGTCGCCTTCACCTTTACCAAGGTTAGCGTCGAGCAGGAATTTATCGCCGACGTTGAGGAAAATTTTGCCTTCTTTGAAGGTCGATACGCGAATTTTTGGTCCCTGGAGGTCGCCGAGGATGGCCACGTGACGGCCCAGTTTTGCCGCAATCTCACGCACTTTGTCGGCACGGAGCTGATGATCTTCCGGGGTGCCGTGAGAGAAGTTCATACGCACTACGTTTGCGCCCGCGGCGATAACTTTTTCCAGGTTGTTATCGCGGTCAGTTGCCGGGCCTAAGGTAGTAACGATTTTGGTTCTGCGAAGCCTTCTGGACATGTAATACTCCGTTGACTGATACAACTTTGGTGTTGCGTGAACATGGATTCGGTAGCGCCAGCCTGCAACGTCGCACAGCCGGATCGTTATCGAAGGTGTAATGGGGTACTGCTTGTTATCAACTTTTATTGATTATCACTGGGTACGAACGGTTCTTTATCAAAACGCGATTCCTTCAGCGCTTCCTTGACCCTCTTCAAGTTATCTCTGAATTTTGCCCCTCGACGCAGCGTAAACCCCGTCGCCAATACGTCGATGACGGTCAGCTGGGCGAGACGGGAGACCATCGGCATATAGATGTCGGTATCTTCCGGCACATCGAGGGTGATGGCGAGCGTGGCTTCCCGGGCCAGGGGGGTACCGGCGGAGGTGAGGGCGATCACCATGGCATCGTTTTCACGGGCCAGCTGCGCCAGCTCCACAAGGCTCTTGGTTCTTCCGGTATGTGAGATAATCACCACCACATCATCGTCATCGCAATTCATACAGCTCATGCGTTGCAGGACAATGTCGTCGGAATAGATGACCGGCACGTTAAAGCGGAAAAATTTGTTCATCGCATCATGGGCGACCGCCGCCGAGGAACCGAGGCCGAAAAAGGCGATTTTTTGGCCTGAGTCAGCAGATCCACCGCGCGATTCACCGCCGACATGTCGAGAGAATGGTGGACCTGATCTAAACTCGCCATGGCCGATTCGAATATTTTTCCCGTGTATGACTCAACGCTGTCGTCTTCATCAACATTCCGGTTAACATAGAGCGTGCCGTGCGCGAGGCTCTGGGCAAGGTGCAGTTTAAAATCAGGAAACCCGCGGGTTTCGAGACTGCGGCAGAAGCGATTGACGGTCGGTTCGCTCACCCCGGCCTCAAGGGCGAGGGCGGCGATGCTCGAATGAATGGCCTGCGCGGGGGTGGCGAGGATCACTTCCGCCACTTTGCGTTCAGATTTGCTAAGGTGTTCCAGTCGGGACTGGATTTTTTCCAGCATGTTCATTAGTAACAGGGCGCTCATCAATGGAAACGATTTCATTAATGGGTGAAATCATCGGGCGTTTTAGCAAGAATATACCCCTCCGCAAGCGCAAGCGGTGAGGAATGACGTGAAATAATGTTGTTTTTTTTCATTACATGATCAGAGTCGTATTTTACTGACCTGAAACAGGTACAAACAACGAACAATATCAGCCAGATGCCCAAATCATCGCCGAATGTTTTCACCCTGTGCGGTTTTACCGCCGCAAACGAAGGGGAAGGCTTTCGGGAAATACGTAAACACAGTACAGTGCAGTGTAAGAAAATTACAAATATAGCCTGGCAGAAGCACCAGACTATCAACTGAGGAGAATGACATGGCGGTAACGCAAACGGCCCAGGCATGCGACCTGGTCATTTTCGGCGCGAAGGGCGACCTGGCGCGACGTAAATTGTTGCCTTCCCTGTATCAGCTTGAAAAAGCGGGCCAGATCCACGCCGACACCCGCATCATTGGCGTCGGCCGTGCCGATTGGGATAAAGCGGCTTACACCAAAGTCGTGCGCGAAGCGCTGGAAACCTTCATGAAGGAAAAAATTGATGAGGGTTTGTGGGATTCCCTGAGCGGACGCCTGGAGTTCTGTAATCTTGACGTCAATGACACCAGCGGCTTCACGCGTCTGGGTGAGATGCTGGATCAACAGAACCGTGTCACCATCAACTATTTCGCCATGCCGCCGAGCACCTTTGGCGCGATCTGCAAAGGTCTGGGCGAAGCGAAGCTCAATGCCAAGCCTGCGCGCGTGGTGATGGAAAAACCGCTGGGTACCTCGCTGGAAACCTCGCGTGAAATCAATGACCAGGTCGGCGAGTTTTTTGAAGAGTGCCAGGTCTACCGTATCGACCACTACCTCGGTAAAGAGACGGTCCTCAACCTGCTGGCGCTGCGCTTTGCCAACTCTCTGTTCGTCAATAACTGGGACTGCCGCACTATCGACCATGTCGAAATCACCGTCGCGGAAGAGGTGGGTATTGAAGGGCGCTGGGGTTACTTCGACCAGGCCGGGCAGATGCGCGACATGATCCAGAACCACCTGCTGCAGATCCTGTGCATGATTGCCATGTCACCGCCGTCCGATCTCAGCGCCGACAGCATCCGTGATGAAAAGGTCAAGGTCCTGAAATCCCTGCGCCGCATTGATCGCTCCAACGTGCGTGAGAAAACCGTTCGCGGCCAGTACACCGCCGGCTTTGCCCAGGGCAAAAAAGTCCCGGGTTACCTGGAAGAAGAGGGCGCCAACAAAACCAGTAACACCGAAACCTTCGTGGCGATCCGCGTCGATATCGATAACTGGCGCTGGGCCGGCGTACCGTTCTATCTGCGCACCGGCAAACGTCTGCCGACCAAATGCTCTGAGGTAGTGGTTTACTTCAAAACTCCGGAGCTGAACCTGTTTAAAGAGACCTGGCAGGAGCTGCCGCAGAACAAGCTGACCATTCGTCTGCAGCCGGACGAAGGGGTGGATATCCAGGTGCTGAACAAAGTGCCGGGCCTCGACCATAAGCATAATCTGCAGATCACCAAGCTGGATCTGAGCTACTCCGAGACCTTCAACCAGACGCACCTGGCCGATGCTTATGAGCGTCTGCTGCTGGAGACCATGCGCGGTATCCAGGCGCTGTTCGTGCGCCGTGATGAAGTGGAAGAGGCGTGGAAATGGGTGGATTCCATCACCGAAGCCTGGGCTGCCGACCGCGATGCGCCGAAACCGTATCAGGCAGGGACCTGGGGACCGGTTGCGTCGGTGGCGATGATCACCCGTGACGGCCGCTCATGGAACGAGTTCGAGTAAGCTCGTCGCCTAATCCGTCAGGGTTATTTTACCGGTAACATGATCTGACGCAGAAAGTCGCACGCTTTTTAATCTTTTAAGCCCCATGAGGATTCACCCACGGGGCTTTTTTTATTACACTGCTTTCAGACATTTTGCCCCTGAGCGCTGGTGTTGGTGGCCTTTAGCACAAAAATACGTCATCACGCAGCGGCCGGACAGATACAAATTTGAGGAGCCTTTATGAATTCGACAATGTTACGGGTAACAAATCGCATTATCGAACGGTCGCGTGACACCCGCGCGGCTTACCTCGCAAGGATTAACCAGGCCAAAACCGACACCGTGCATCGTGCGCAACTGGCCTGCGGCAATCTGGCTCACGGTTTCGCGGCCTGTCAGGCTGACGACAAAGCCTCTCTGAAAAGCATGTTGCGCAACAATATCGCCATCATTACCTCCTACAACGATATGTTGTCCGCTCACCAGCCCTACGAACACTATCCGGACATCATCCGTAAAGCGCTGCATAGCGCCAATGCGGTCGGCCAGGTGGCCGGCGGCGTGCCGGCAATGTGCGACGGCGTAACCCAGGGGCAGGACGGTATGGAGCTCTCATTGCTGAGCCGCGAAGTGATCGCCATGTCCGCCGCTATCGGTCTGTCGCATAACATGTTCGATGGCGCGCTATACCTCGGCGTGTGCGATAAAATTGTCCCCGGCCTGACCATGGCGGCACTCTCTTTCGGCCATCTGCCGTCGGTCTTTATTCCGTCCGGTCCAATGGCCAGCGGCCTGGCTAATAAAGAGAAGGTCCGCATTCGCCAGCTGTACGCGGAAGGTAAAGTGGATCGTATGGCGCTGCTGGAGTCTGAAGCTGCCTCGTATCACGCGCCGGGGACCTGTACTTTCTACGGGACGGCGAACACCAACCAGATGGTGGTCGAGTTTATGGGCATGCAACTGCCGGGCTCGTCCTTCGTCCATCCGGATGCCCCGCTGCGGGACGCACTGACCGCCGCTGCCGCACGCCAGGTCACCCGCATGACCGGCAATGGCAACGAGTGGATGCCGCTGGGGAAAATGTTCGACGAAAAAGTGGTGGTCAACGGCATCGTGGCGCTGCTGGCGACCGGTGGCTCCACCAACCATACCATGCACCTGGTGGCGATGGCCCGCGCGGCGGGGATCATCATTAACTGGGACGATTTCTCCGACCTGTCAGACGTGGTGCCGCTGCTGGCGCGCCTCTATCCCAACGGCCCGGCGGATATCAACCACTTCCAGGCGGCGGGCGGCGTTCCGGTACTGGTGCGCGAGCTGCTGAAAGGCGGCCTGCTGCATGAGGATGTTCACACCGTCGCTGGCTTTGGTCTGTCGCGTTATACCCTGGAGCCGTGGCTCAACAACGGCGAGCTGGACTGGCGTGAAGGGGCGACAGCGCCGCTTGACGATCAGGTCATCGCGACCTTCGAGAAACCGTTCTCCCGCCACGGCGGCACCAAGGTGCTGAGCGGCAACCTGGGGCGCGCGGTAATGAAAACCTCGGCTGTCCCGGTGGAGAATCAGGTGATTGAAGCGCCGGCGGTGGTGTTCGAGAGCCAACACGACGTATTGCCGGCCTTTGAAGCGGGCCTGCTGGATAAAGATTGTGTGGTGGTGGTCCGTCATCAGGGGCCAAAAGCGAACGGGATGCCAGAATTACATAAACTTATGCCGCCACTTGGTGTATTATTGGACCGCCGTTTCAAAATAGCGCTGGTGACCGATGGCCGACTCTCTGGCGCCTCCGGTAAAGTCCCGTCAGCTATCCATGTCACGCCTGAAGCCTATGATGGTGGGTTGCTGGCGAAAGTGCGCGATGGCGATGTGATTCGCGTGAACGGGCAGACGGGAGAACTGACGCTGCTGGTGGACGATGCCGAACTGGCGGCGCGCCAGCCGCATATCCCTGACCTCAGCGCGTCGCGCGTGGGAACCGGTCGGGAGATGTTTGGGGCGCTGCGTGAGAAGCTCTCTGGCGCGGAGCAGGGCGCAACCTGCATCACTTTTTAAGACGATTTTATTTCTAGATCTGGCGAGAGAAAATCCTGATGAAAAACTGGAAAACAACAGCAGAAGCAATCCTCACCTCCGGTCCGGTTGTCCCGGTTATCGTGGTGAAAAAGCTGGAGCATGCGGTACCGATGGCGAAAGCGCTGGTCGCGGGCGGCGTGCGCGTGCTGGAAGTCACCCTGCGCACCGAGTGCGCCCTGGAAGCGATCCGCGCGATTGCTAAAGAAGTGCCGGACGCGATTGTCGGCGCGGGCACGGTCACCAACGTCGAGCAACTGAAAGCGGTAACGGAAGCTGGCGCGCAGTTCGCTATCAGCCCGGGACTGACCGAATCCCTGCTGAAAGCGGCGACCGAAGACGGCACCATTCCGCTGATCCCGGGGATCAGCACGGTTTCCGAGCTGATGCTGGGTATGCAGTATGGTCTGAAAGAGTTTAAATTCTTCCCGGCGGAAGCCAACGGCGGCGTGAAAGCCCTGCAGGCGATTGCTGGTCCGTTCGGCCACATTCGTTTCTGCCCGACCGGCGGTATCTCTCCGGCCAACTACCGTGACTACCTGGCGCTGAACAGCGTGCTGTGCATCGGCGGTTCCTGGCTGGTGCCAGCCGACGCGCTGGAGGCCGGCGACTACGATCGCATCACCACCCTGGCGCGTGAAGCGGTGGAAGGCGCGAAGTAAACCGCGCCTCAGGGTCGACAACCCGGTCAGCGGCAACGCGACCGGGTTTTTTTGTCTCTATCCTTCGACGATGACCGCCGCGGCGGCGGTTTTAGCCCGCGCTACGGCCTCTTCAACCGAATCGGCAACGGCGAGGGTCACCCCCAGGCGGCGGGTACCGTCAATCTCGGGCTTGCCGAACAGTCGCAGCTGCAGGCCAGCCCCGACGGCCGATTGCAGCTGGCCAAAGCTGACGTTCTGACTGGTCAGCTGCGGAAGGATCACTGCGGAAGCGGCCGGACCATACTGGCGGATAGCGCCGACGGGCAGTCCAAGAAAGGCACGAACGTGCAGGGCGAATTCCGAGAGATCCTGCGAGATCAGCGTTACCATGCCGGTGTCGTGTGGGCGCGGGGAAACTTCGCTGAAGATCACCTCGTCGCCGCATACGAACAGTTCCACGCCAAACAGGCCATGACCCCCCAGCGCCAGCACTACCTTGCGGGCGATGGCCTGGGCACGTTCGAGGGCCAGGTCGCTCATCTGCTGTGGTTGCCAGGACTCACGGTAATCGCCGTCTTCCTGGCGATGGCCAACCGGGGCGCAGAAATGCACGCCGTCGACGGCGCTGACGGTGAGCAGGGTGATTTCGAAATCGAAATTCACCACCCCCTCGACGATCACCCGCCCGGCGCCGGCGCGGCCGCCCTGCTGCGCATAGCGCCAGGCTTCGCTGAGCTGGTCAGCCGAGCGGATAAAGCTCTGACCTTTGCCGGAGGAGCTCATCACTGGTTTGACGATGCACGGCAAACCGATGTCGGTGACCGCCGCGCGGAAGCCTTCTTCGCTGTCGGCAAAGCGATAGCTGGAGGTGGGGAGCTGCAGCTCTTCTGCCGCCAGGCGGCGAATGCCTTCGCGGTTCATGGTGAGCTTAGCCGCCCGCGCCGTGGGGACTACTTTCTGCCCGGCCTGTTCCAGTTCAACCAGGGTATCGGTAGCAATAGCTTCGATCTCCGGCACGATGTAATCGGGTTTTTCCTGTTCAATCAGAGCGCGCAGGCTCTCGCCGTGCAGCATATTGATGACATGGGCGCGGTGGGCGACCTGCATCGCCGGGGCATCGGGGTAGCGGTCGACGGCGATAGTTTCAATGCCCAGACGCTGACATTCAATAGCGACTTCTTTGCCCAGCTCGCCGGAACCTAACAGCATTACTTTGGTGGCTGCCGGGCGCAGCGCGGTGCCTAATACAGTCATAACTCTCTTCCGCAGTAAAAAAAGATGCTGCCGATTATAAACGAAAACGTTTGCGTCTGTCTTTACGCGCGTGAGTTGAGTCCGGAGAGGAAATTTGTTATACTGTATAAAAATACAGTATTGAGAGGCTGCAGCATGGCGGTTGAAATTAAATATGTTGTGATCCGCGAAGGTGAGGAAAAAATGTCTTTTGCCAGCAAAAAAGAGGCCGACGCTTACGACAAAATGCTCGATCTGGCAGAGGTGCTGAATGACTGGCTGGTGGCATCGCCGCTGGAGATGGATGACGCCCAGCGTGACACCATGGCGATGTGGCTGGCAGAGCGAAAAGAGGCGCTGCAGCATATCCTGCGCGTCGGCCGATTGCCGGAGCAGGATGCGTCCGCGCACGACTCACCCGCGCCGTCGGCGGCAGAAGAGGCTTCTCCAGCGGAAGACGCCGCGGCGCCAGCGACCAAAGCGCGTAAGGCGAAAGTGGCCTGACTGGCGGCAGCCAGCTATGGCCTTGCTGGGCAGGGATTTGTCTGCCGCGCCCACCTTTGCGCATCTTTAGCCAGATCTAACATTTCCTGACATCGCGTCGTTTAGGCTGATAGCAGTGTTTTATCACCTGAGAGGAAAACCATGGCTAACTGGCTTAATCAACTACAGTCGCTGCTCGGGCAGCAGGGCGCGTCATCGACAGGCGAGTCGTCAAAAGGGAGCGCACTGCTGCCCGGCGCGATTGGCGGGCTGGCCGGGTTGCTGGTGGCCAGTAAATCCTCACGCAAACTGCTGGCGAAGTACGGCACCAGCGCGCTGCTGGCTGGCGGTGGGGCGGTGGCGGGTACGGTGTTATGGAACAAGTATCAGCAGAAGATGCGCGCTCAAAACGCGCCTGTCCCCGGGGCGAACACGCCGGCTGCCGTGCCGGCGGATGTTGATCCGCGCAGCGTGCGACTGATCACCGCGCTGGTTTTTGCCGCCAGGAGCGATGGTCATATAGATGACCACGAACGGGCTAATATTGAAGCCCAGCTGCGGGCGGCCAATATCGACGTTCAGGCCCGGGTGCTGATCGACCAGGCGCTGGCCCAACCGCTGGATCCTCAGCGTCTGGCGGAGGGCATCGTTGATCCGCAGGAGGCACTGGAGATCTACTACGTCAGCTGCGCGGTCATTGATATCGACCACTTTATGGAACGCAGTTATCTGAACGCGCTGGGAGACGCTTTGTCACTGCCAAAGGATGTCCGGGCCGATATAGAACAGGATATCCAGTCACAAAAACAAGCGCTAAGCGTCTAAATTATCACGTTTCGCTTGCATCGCCCGCGTCTTTTGCCACCCTTATAGACACGTCATCATTCAGGCGCCGCCGTGTGACCTGAATGCTCTTGTGTCACGATAAAGCAGCAGAAGAACAACATGCCACCTAAAGCCAAACGGATCCCTCACGCCATGACCTTGCATGGCGATACACGCATCGATAACTATTACTGGCTGCGCGACGATGAGCGCGCGCGACCTGACGTGCTGGAGTACCTGCACGCGGAGAACGCCTATGGCAAGCGGGTGATGGATTCGCAGCTCAGCCTGCAGGAACGTCTGCTGAAAGAAATTATCGACCGCATTCCGCAACGGGAAGTCTCCGCCCCTTACAGTAAAAATGGTTTTCGCTACCGTCAGGTTTACGAGCCGGGCTGTGAATACGCCATCTATCAGCGCCAGTCGGTGCTCAAAGAGGAGTGGGACGAGTGGGAGATCCTGCTCGACGGCAACCAGCGGGCGGCGAAGAGTGAGTTCTACACCCTTGGCGGACTGGGCGTCGCGCCGAATAACCAATTGATGGCGGTGGCGGAGGATTATCTTTCCCGCCGCCAGTATGGCCTGCGCTTCTGCAACCTTAGCAGCGGTGAATGGTACCCGGAGATCCTGGAAAATGTTACCTCCGGGTTTGCCTGGAGCAATGATTCCCGCTTTGTGTGGTACGTGCGTAAACATCCCACCACACTGCTGCCTTATCAGGTCTGGCGCCACACGGTGGGTACCGCGGCGCAGAGTGATGTGCTGGTCTATGAAGAAAAAGATGAGACCTTCTACGTCAGCGTACATAAGACCACTTCCCAGCAGTTCGTGGTGATTTATCTCTCCAGCGCCACCACCAGTGAAGCATTACTGCTCAACGCCGAACTCCCTGACGCCGAGCCGGTCTGCTTCCTGCCGCGGCGGAAAGATCACGAATACAGCCTCGATCACTATCAGCACGCGTTCTATCTGCGATCCAACCGGGAGGGGAAGAATTTTGGCCTCTACCGTACTGTGCTGCGCGATGAAGATCAGTGGACCACGCTGATCCCGCCGCGTCACGACGTGATGCTCGAAGGATTTACCCTGTTTACTGACTGGCTGGTCGTCGAGGAGCGCCAGCGCGGCCTGACCAGCCTGCGGCAAATTAACCGCAAGACCCGGGAGGTGGTAGGGATCGCCTTTGACGATCCGGCCTATGTCACCTGGCTTGCCTATAATCCGGAACCTGAAACGTCGCGACTGCGCTACGGGTATTCCTCCATGACCACGCCGGACACCCTGTTTGAACTGGATATGGATACCGGCGAGCGGCGGGTTATCAAGCAGCAGGAGGTGAAGGGGCTGGACACGAGCTGCTACCAGAGCGAACACCTGTGGGTGACCGCCCGCGATGGCGTCGAGGTTCCGGTATCGCTGGTCTACCATCGCGACCATTTCCGCAAAGGGAGCAATCCGCTGCTGGTCTATGGCTACGGCTCGTATGGCGAGAGTATCGATGCCGATTTCAGCGCCAGCCGGCTGAGCCTGCTCAACCGCGGCTTTGTCTACGCCATCGCCCATGTCCGCGGCGGGGGCGAGCTGGGGCAGCAGTGGTATGAGGACGGCAAATTTCTGTGTAAGAAAAATACCTTCAACGACTATCTGGACGTCTGTGACGCGCTGCTGGCCCAGGGGTACGGCGATCCGCAGCTCTGCTATGGCATGGGGGGCAGCGCCGGCGGGATGCTGATGGGCGTGGCCGTTAACGAACGTCCTGAGCTGTTTCATGGCGTGATAGCCCAGGTGCCGTTCGTCGATGTGGTGACCACCATGTTGGACGAATCTATTCCACTGACCACCGGGGAATTTGAAGAGTGGGGGAATCCACAGGATGAAACCTATTACCACTACATGAAAAGCTACAGCCCCTACGACGGCGTCCGGGCGCAGGCTTATCCGCATATGCTGGTCACCACCGGACTGCACGATTCCCAGGTGCAATACTGGGAGCCGGCGAAATGGGTGGCCAAACTGCGGGAACTGAAAACCGACGATAACCTGCTGCTGCTCTGTACTGATATGGATTCCGGCCATGGCGGCAAATCCGGGCGCTTTAAAAGCTATGAAGGGGTGGCCCTGGAGTATGCCTTTTTCATTGCCCTGGCGCAGGGGACACTGCCGGGAAAAGCGGCTGTGTGACGATTATTCCCCGAGGTAGTGTTTGAGGGTCAGACGCAGTTCGGGGCTCATCCGGTCGAGATTGTTGAATAACCAGCGCAGGTAGCCGGGGTCGTTTTCAGCAATTTCGGCCACCGCTATACCCCGGTATTTGCCGAAGGTAAAGGTGGTGAGCAGCGCCGGGCGGCCGGTGATATCGGCCATTTCGTCAGGCGTCCAGCCGGAAACGTTGATGATATCCAGCAGCAGCGCGGCGGTGATATAGCAGTCATACAGCGCGCGGTGGTGATGCAGCCCCGGCGGGGTCGCCACATTCAGCTTACGTGATTTATATAACCCCATATTGCTGTATTTGATCCCCGGCCACAGGCGGCGGGCCAGCTTCATGGTACAAATCCACTCGCCGCTCATCTCCGGTAGCACCCGGCGGTCAAAGCTGGCGTTGTGCGCGACATACCAGGGGCTGCCAAGATAATGCGGAATAATCTCTTCAATCCACGGCTTATCGGCGACCATCTCTTCCGTTATACGGTGGATAGCCATCGCCTGCGGCGTGATGGGCCGATCAGGACGCACCAGATGGCTCATCGGGTTAGTGATTCGCCCGTCGACAATATCGACCGAGGCGATTTCGACGATGCCCCCCTGCAGGCCGCAGGTTTCGGTATCAATGACGCGCAGCATGGCTCGCTCCAGAGCAAAACAACAAGCGTAAAGGAATTGGGTGGTCTTGCCAACCGATGGGGAGCAGGCGGGCGCGCATTATTTCTGCTTCGGCTCCCAGGGCAGTCGGGAAAGCGAGACAGAGGCCAGCCGATGGGCGATCAGTCGTTCGCGGAACCAGTCGCGCAGATGGGCGGGCTGCTCACGCTCGACCAAATCAGCGACCACCGGCATGTTGTATCGCTCCTTAAAGGCGACGCCGGCGGCGGCGAGATCGACGTTGACCTTATCCATCTCAGCTTGCGAAATTTTGGCCAGATTTCTTTCCATTATTAACTCCAGTGTGCTGGTAAACCCGGTCGAGGCGCTGACGCTTAGCTCGACTCTGCCATTATACAGGGTTATTCTCTGTCCTACAGACATAACAAAAGGGAATGACGAATATGCGACTCCTCGCTGGACGCGCGTTGCGCCTCTCCGTTGCGTTTGCCGGTATATTAACCGCGGCAGGCGCCTTCGCCCATGCTCACCTGCAACAGCAGATCCCCGCCGCGGGTGCCCAACTGACCGCGCCCCCTCAGACGCTGACGCTCAGTTTCTCCGAAGGGATCGAACCGGCCTTCAGCGGCGTGACCGTCACCGGTCCGCAGCAGCACGCGGTAGCCGCCGGTAAACTGACCCGCAGCGCTGACAACCCCGCTCAGGTCACCTTACCCCTGGCGGAAACGTTGCCTCCGGGGGAGTACACCGTAGCATGGCATGTGGTCTCGGTTGACGGCCATAAAACCAAAGGGCAATACACTTTTAGCGTGAAGTGATCGATGTTGACCGGGCTCTATATCACGCTGCGTTTTGGGCACTTTATCACCCTGATGTTGGCTTTTGGCTGCGTGCTGTATGGCGCCTGGTGGGCGCCGGTACCGCTGAGGCGCGTGCTGATGCACCGCTTTTATCCGCTATTGCGCCCCCTGATGTTGATTGGCGCGCTCTCAACCGTGGCGCTGTATCTGCTGCAGGGGGGGATAATGGGCGACGGCTGGGCGGATGTCTGGCAGCCCGCCGTTTGGCAGGCGGTAGCGGGAACCCGCTTCGGCGGGGTGTGGATCTGGCAGATCCTGCTGGCGTTGACTGCTCTCGCCGTGGTGTGGATCCGTCCTCATCACGGCGCCAGGCAACTGATGGCCCTGCTGGCGGCCCAGCTGCTGCTTTCCGCCGGGGTTGGGCATGCTGCTATGCACGATGGCTTACTCGGCGCCCTGCAGCGCACTAATCATGCCGTCCACCTCTTCTGCGTCGCCAGCTGGTTCGGCGGCCTGTTGCCCTTCATCTACTGCCTGCGTCTGGCGCAGGGGCGCTGGCGTCAGGCTGCGGTCTATACCATGGCGCGCTTTTCGCGTTATGGACATCTGGCGGTGGCCGGCACCCTTGCCAGCGGCGTGGTCAATGCGCTGTTGATCCAGGGGGCGGTGATCGGAACCTCGCCCTGGGGACGCATGCTGTTGATCAAATGTGCGCTGGTCGCCGGGATGGTGGTAATTGCCTTAGTGAACAGGTATGTTCTGGTACCGCGCATGTCGGCAAGCGGTTCGCGGGCGGAAAGCCTGATCCTGCGAACCACGCAGGCTGAGATAGGGCTGGGCGCGCTGGCGCTGCTGGCCGTCAGTCTGTTTGCCACCTGGGAACCTTATTGAATTAACTGGCAAAATCATGAAAAAAATTGTTCTGACCATGTTGTTACTGGCAAGCTCCGGGGCTGCTCTGGCGGCGCCGCAAATTATCACCGTGAGCCGCTTTGAAGTGGGGAAGGAGAGTTGGGCGTTCAACCGTGAAGAGGTGATGTTGACCTGCCGTCCGGGTAACGCGCTTTACGCCATCAACCCGAGTACGCTGGTCCAGTATCCGCTCAATGACGTCGCGGAACAGCAGGTTAAAGCCGGCAAGACGACCGCGCAGCCGATCTCGGTGATCCAGATCGACGATCCGCAGCACCCGGGACAAAAAATGAGCCTTGCGCCATTTATCGAGCGAGCGCAGAAGCTCTGCTAGCGTTCCGCGTTATCTTACTGTAATAGCATAAAAAAAACCGCCCTTGCCGGATAACGGCAGTGGCGGTTTTTTACTGGCTGACAGCCGTTTCCCAGGAATTATACGACCACATTGGCCACGGACTGGAAAAGCTGACGCGTTAAACTATTCTTATAGTGCAAGGCGACTTAGCCTGCATTAATGCCAACTTTTAGCGCACGGCTCTCTCCCAAGAGCCATTTCCCTGGACCGAATACAGGAATCGTATTCGGTCTCTTTTTATCGGTAACCTTCTGCTTTCGCAATAGCCAGCGACATCATGTCAGTCAAACCCCAGGCTGGCCTCTGGATGTCCCGTTATAGCACACCGTTTTTAGCATACACAATCCATTTACACACAAATCGCATCCTGAGGAAGGGTTGCGTCGGGAAGGAGAGATCTGAAGTTGGGGTGGAAAGAGAAAAGAAAAAACCTGCACCTAACCAGGCCCGGCGTGCAGGTTAACTGGCGGGCCAACATCGGAAGGCTGCTAGTATACACATTTGTATGACAAATAAAATAAGCAAAGTCTAATAGGTTTGGCAATTCATGCGATTAGCTATCAATGAACGACCGTATCGCTAAAAATAATAAGCGAATGCGCCGCTATTTACAGCGGCTAAAATTATTCAGGGACGCTAAAGGTGGGATATATTTTACTTTCGAGATAGCAGAGCAAAAGCCAAATTTCATCACTAAAAACAAACCATACGCAGCCCAGCAGAATGACCGCAAGAATAATCAGCAGGAAAATTTCGGTTTTACTCATCATGCCAACCACTATCCAATGGCGCCAGGGGCCATGATAGTAGCGAAATAACGACCGAATAAGCAAACGCCGCGTGTCAGCGCGGCGCTATCCGCAGCGACATTTACGCACCATGGCGCGGTTGCGTCAGGATGTCCACCTGCTCAGCCAGCTGATCCAGCAGCTGGAACCGACGCCGGTATTCGGCCCGTTTTTTGCTGGCGATACTCTCCAGTGATTTTCGTTCCAGACGCTGCGGCAGCCGCCAGCGCCATGCGCTTTCCGGCTTACCATCGATGGACTGCCAGAACTCGTCGTAGCTGGCGTGGAAATGGCGGCCCTTGCTCAGACGATAGCGCAGGGCACGGAACACATGGCCGTTATCGCTGACGCCATAAATCGACTCGATAGCGCTGCGAGCGGCCAGTAGCCAAATGAACTCCAGCAGCAGGCGCTTCGGGAACAGGCCGAAGCAGGCGCGAGTGGCCTGCTTAATCACCTCATGGGAAACGTGGCGCCGTGGCCCCTGCAGGCCGCCGATGACCAGTTGCCAGGCTTCACCGTCCCAGGTCACGCTAAAGGTTGCGCTGGCCAACAGGGTGTGATCGCCGTCGCGTAGCCATAATGTGGTTTCGCCCTCGCGCTCAGCCTTCCCGGCTGAGGAGGCGGAGAGAGTGAACGGGCTGTCGTCTTTTCCGTTCAGCGTCAGCAGCGGGACCTCGCTCACCGCGGTCATGGCATGCGCCAGCAGCGACCCCTGCAGGGTATCGATGTAGCGATAATGACTTATCACCGCCATTGCCCGCTGCCAGGCGTTAAGATCGCGCGTCAGGTACTGACGGTGCACTTTCCCCGGCAAGGTCGCCTGCGCGGTCAGAAGCTGATTAAAATCATCACGGGCGCTAAGCGACTCAAGCATTGCTTTGGTGGGGCTATAAAATAACGCCGTACGCAGCAGAAATTTAAGGCGAAAATTTTTCTGCCGCCAGATAGGTGCAGGTATTAGTCTGCCCATCACCAGATCGGCAATAAGATGCGAGCGCGGCGCAAGCACGCTGGTTGAATGCAGGCTATTGTCTGTCACGATAAATACCTCGTTGTTATTTCCTCCTATTTTAAAGCGAGCTTCTGATAAGCTTAATCCTCTGGCCGACTATATTTCCCGTTTGTTTAAAATCGATTGAGGTGTAAATAAAAATCACCGGGGATTCGGCGCAATTACCTATAATTACAGCAGAGAGGTAATTATATGTATCAACGTATTAATGGTAGCGACTGGCGTAATATCTGGCTGATGGGCGATCTGCATGGTTGCTTTGCGCTACTGATGGACCGCCTGCGTCAGCTGCGCTTTGATCCCTGGGCCGATCTGCTCATTTCCGTGGGCGATCTGATCGATCGCGGACCGCAGAGCGCTGACTGCCTCGGCCTGCTGCGCTGCCGCTGGTTCAGGGCCGTTCGGGGGAATCATGAACAGATGGCGCTGGAGGCGCTGGAGAGCGGGGATATGGCACTCTGGCAGATGAATGGCGGCGACTGGTATGGCCGGGGCACCGCGCAGCAGCGGGCCGAAGCCGACCGGCTGTTAGCGCGTTGTCAGCGGCTACCGTTGATTATTGAAGTTGGGTGTGCAGATGCCCGGCATGTGATCGCCCATGCCGATTATCCGGCGCCAGTCTATCGCTGGCAGCAGCCGGTGGATCCCCAGCGGGTGTTATGGAGCCGTCATCGCCTGAGCGAACATCTGGCGGGACGTCATGGCGCCATCGCCGGAGCAGACCATTTCTGGTTTGGCCATACGCCGCTTCGCACGCCTTATGAACGCGATAATCAACACTATATTGATACGGGCGCCGTGTTTGGCGGAACGCTGACGCTGGTGGCGCTACAATCGGCAGGTTAAAAATCGCTGTATTCGCTGGCGGGTTGCCAGAAGCCATCAATAAAATCTTCTATCGGATAGCAGCCGCCGTGGCGGATCCGCTGATCCTCCATCGCCACTAAGCACTGCGTTTCCTCGCGGTAGACGTCAACCACAATGTCCTCGCAGCCGCCATCCAGATAGCAAATAAACAACACCAAGGCAAACATCCTGGCCTCATGCTCGGGTTCACATACTCTTTAGTGTAGGGGATGACGGCGGGACGGGGAAATAAATAACCCGTCTCAGGCGACGGGTTCATTTGAGTCAGGCAAGGCGCATGACCCAGGCATCAGACTGGCGGTCGTAATGTTTACGGTAGAGCACGGAATGTTCGCCATTGAGAATAGCGGGCACGCTGGTATCGGCATCCCAGGCGTCAAGCTGCATACATAAATCTGGATCGGATTTGCAGGGAATACTTAACGTTCGCTCTCCCTGATGTTCACCGTGCAGTTCGGCATCGTCTATCTCAAACGCGCCGATGCGGACATTGGTTTTACTCATCGCTTCACCCCATTTTTCAGCTGAGTTGTGGTACGACCAGTTGAGGCCGTCATTTTTCAGCGTAGTCAATGGGGTGAAAACCGCCAGTCAAAAAGTGCGCGTTTTTTGCGCGGCGTCACACCTTGCCGGCAAAAAGTTTCCCATCGCGCACCAGTTCGCGCGGGTAGCTATTCTTCAGACGGGAGCCGACGCGCTTGGCCAGACCCAGCGGGACACCCTGGAAGGTCACGATGGCCTCATCCTGCTGCGGCGCGGTCTGCGGATAGACGTCGCGTCCGCGATACCATTCCTCCGCTTCCTCCTGGGTCAGCTCGAAGGCGCGCTGCGGCGCGGCAAAGGCGATAACCGCCTCATGCTGCCAGCGGTACCCCTTATTGTGCACCTCTGCCAGGCGTACGCCGATGCGTG
The DNA here is from genome assembly GCF_000828055.2 of Klebsiella variicola. Classification (NCBI taxonomy): domain Bacteria; kingdom Pseudomonadati; phylum Pseudomonadota; class Gammaproteobacteria; order Enterobacterales; family Enterobacteriaceae; genus Klebsiella; species Klebsiella variicola. The sequence continues at coordinate 1,976,108 of NZ_CP010523.2, forward strand.
AAAAACGCACCTGACCAAACAGGGGCTCCATAGCCTGCGGGAACAGCCACAGCTCTTTATCCCGCTGCCACAGCGTATGACCTGCGTCCCACACCAGGCCAACAGCGCTGGCGGCGGCAGTTACCGCGGCGGCCTCCCGGCTCTTCAGCGGCGTAAACGGGAATTTGCCGACCTTATAGCCTGGCGCCGGGAGCGGATCGATCGCCGCGGTCTTGCGCAGGCGAGCGACAAAGAAGCCTTCGCAATCGTAGATCTGCGGGAATACGTGCAAAAATCCTTCTGCGGTTAAGGCATCGGCCGCGCCGGAAAACAGATCTCCCAGCGGCAGGATCTCCACCGCCTGCGGATAACGGGACAGTAACCACTGAACAACCGACTGGTTTTCCTCGCGATTCAGGGTACAGGTCGAATACACCAACGTCCCGCCAGGGCGCAGGGCATGAAAGGCGCTGTCGATAAGTTCGCGTTGGGTGGCGGCAATGTCGAGGTTGCTCTCCGGCGACCAGTTTTTCAGTGCGTCAGCATCTTTACGCACTACGCCTTCGCCCGAACAGGGGGCATCAAGCAGGATGGCATCGAAGGTTTCGGGCAAGGCCGCGCCGAAAACCCGGCCGTCGAAGTGAGTCAGGGCGACGTTACTGATGCCGCAGCGGCTAATGTTGGCATGCAGCACCTTCACCCGGCTGGCGGAGAACTCATTGGCCAGAATGCCGCCCGCGTTACCCATTCGGGCGGCAATCTGGGTGGTCTTAGACCCCGGCGCGGCGGCAACATCCATCACCCGTTCAGGCTGCGGGTTATCGGCGAACAGAGCGGCGACCGGCAGCATCGAGCTTGCCTCCTGAATATAGAACAGCCCGCTGAGATGTTCGGCGGTGCTGCCCAGCGGCAGGGCATCGTCGCCGTCCCGCTCGATCCAGAATCCCTCTTCACACCAGGGGACCGGCGTCAGCTGCCAGCCATACGGGGCGACCAGAGACAGAAAATCGGCCACACTGATTTTCAGCGTGTTGACGCGAATACTGCGGCGTAGCGGGCGCTGGCAGGCGGCGATAAAGTCGTCGAAAGAGAGATGCGCGGGCATTGCCGCACGCATTTGAGCGAGAAACGCTTCAGGGAAATAGACAGTATTTTCAGCCACAGGCAGCGCACCACAGAAAAAAAGGGTGCGCAGTTTAGCACAAACGCCCCGGTGCAGGACACCGGGGCGTGCGGTGAGTCATCTTCCCGCCCCCGGCGTTGGCCGGTGCGGGAGAAGGCGTTGTGAGGGTTACTGCGGCAGGGCGGTGCCCCATTCCCGCCACTCTTTCGGCTCGCTCTCCTGCAGCAGGAAGTGCTTGCCATCCTGGGCCTTCGGCGCCAGCGGTGTCCCCGGTGGCGTGGCAAAGGCGATCCCGCCGCGGATAAACTGGTTGAAGGTCCCGGTTTTCACCACGCCGCCAATCAGGCCGAAGTCGAGGCTGTAACCCGAGGCCAGCCAGAACACCGAGTTATTGCGTACCAGATACTGGTAGCGCTTGCTGATACGCAGTTTCACCATCACCCGATCGGACATTGACCCCAGCGACAGGCCAGTGACCGTCCCCACCTCAAGGCCGCGGAACAGGACCGGCGTACCGATGCCAAGCGACCCCGCCTCCGGCGCTTCCACCACGATGTTCAGGCCGTCGATATAACGTGAGTCGCTGATCGTCGTATCCTGGATCTCAAAGTCGCGGCGCGCCGGCCCGCGTCCCGGCTCAACGTTAATATAGGACTGGAACAGGGTGTCGAGATGCTCGACGCCCGCGGCGGAGATTTGCGGGGTGATCACCGAGAAGCGGGTCCCGGCCCGGGCGAAGGTACCGACGTATTCCGGGTAGAGCACCGCTTTCGCCTGCACTTCGTTTTTGGCGGTGATCAGCTCCAGGGACTGGATCTGACCGATATCGATGCCGAGATAACGAATCGGCATCCCGGCCGCCATCTTCCCGGCGTCAAACGCGTGCAGGGTGATCTGGCCGCCCACGGCGCGCGCCGCCGTTTCCGAAGCGTAAAGGATACGTTTGTTATTCAGCCGCGCGTTGGCGCTGCTGCCATTGAGGTTATCGAAACTGATCGCCCCTTTAATGGCGCGCGCCAGCGGCGAGGCCTGAACGGTGAGTCCGTTGCCGTCAAGTTTGACCTTCGCCCCCCCTTCGGCCCAGAAGACGCTGTTGTTGCTCAGCAGGTAGCGGTACTCCGGCTTGATATGCAAATCGATATCGAAAGCGTCTTTGCGCGGTTTGACGGCGATGATCTCGCCGACGGCGAATTTACGATACAGCACCACCGAGCCGGCCTGAACGTCAGGCAGGGTCTCGGCTGAGAGGCTTAAGGTCGTGGTCGGCACTTCGCTCAGGCTGTTTTCCTGGGCCTTTTCGAGGTTGGCGTACAGCGGGTAGCTGCTCTGCATTTCGCCTTTTTCTCCCGGAATGACCCGGATCCCGCCATTAACCCATTCGCTGGCGCTGGCCCCCAGCACCTGCACGCCATCGAGTCCGACTTTGACATCCAGACGGCTGTTAACCACAAACTTACTGTCACCGCGAATGAGATCGCGGTATTCGGGGGCAATCGCGACCTGGAAGGTCACCCCTTTGGCCGTCAGTTTGCGCTCCAGCACCTGGCCGACTTTTACTCCGTGCAGCACCAGCGGTTGGCCGCCGTCAATCCCGTAGCTTTCCGGCGCCGAGAGCGTGACGGTGGCGACGTTGGGCTCCTCCAGCAGCGCTTTATCTGCTGGCATGACGGAGAAGTGGTTGCGCGGCTCGCCTTCACCGGGTACCAGTTCAAAGGTATTGCCGGTGAGCAGGGCGCTGACGCTGGGGTTATCGAGGGAAATCTTCGGCTTCTTCATCTGAATCAGCGTTTTCTCACGCAGCAGCGTCACCACGCTCGGGTCGACGGTCATCTCGCCGGTCACTTTGCCGCCGGGGTTAAGATTCAGCTTACTTAACTGACCCACTTCCAGCCCCTGATACATCAGCGGCGTCGAGCCTGCTTTCAGCCCATCGCCGTCGGGCAGGTCGAGGGTGACCAGAACACCGCGCTGGCTATGCGCCAGATCTTCGTACAGATGATAGTCATCGTTTTGCGCCGCAACCTGCGAATCGGCAGGTGAATCGAAGGCGATAGCGCCGTTCACCAGCGCAGAAAGGTTCTCCAGCTGCACTTTTGCCCCACTCAGGCCGACGTCGGCTTTGATCCCGGAGACGTTCCAGAATCGGCTGCCTTTTTTCACCAGGTTGGTAAACCGGCGCTCGATCAGGACATCGATGGTGACTCCCTGATTATTGGCATTCAGGGTGAAATCATACACGCGCCCGACCGGGATCTTGCGGAAATAGACCAGCGAGCCGCTGTTCAGGGAGCCAAGGTCCGGCGCCTGCAGGTGGATCATCAGCTCGCCGTTGTTGATGCGGTATTTCGGCTGAGTGTCGAGGGCCACGAAGTGATCTTCGGGCTCACCCTTGCCAGGCATCATGCCAATGTAGTTCCCGCCCACCAGCGCATCCAGCCCGGAGACCCCCGCCAGAGAGGCTTTTGGGGTGACCAGCCAGAACTGGGTCTCTTTGCGCAGCGCATCTTTCATATCGCGTTTGATGCTGGCGGAAACCTCAATCTTACTCAGATCTTTACTGAGGCTAATATCCTGGACGGTGCCGACCTCGACCCCCTGATAACGGATAGGCGTCCGCCCCGGCACAATGCCGTTAGCGGACTGGAAATCGATGGTAATCGTCGATCCGCGGTCGTCAAAGCTGGTCCAGATGAGCCAGGCGGCAATCAGCAGCGCGATAACCGGCAACAGCCAGAATGGCGAAATACGGCGTTTAGTTTTTATTCTGGCTTCAGTCTGCGAAGCGGGCGATTCCTGACTCATGTGCGTCCCAAAGTAAGCGGCTGTCCAGCCATTCAACTGCAAGAATAGTTAAAATTACCGCACCGCCGAAGTAAACCGCCGCCGGCCCCATGGTGAAAGCGAGGAGCTGATCGCGATTGATTAGCGACATGGTGAGTGAAATAACAAACAGATCCAACATCGACCAGCGGCCAATCCAGGTTATCAGCCGCAGCAGCAGGATGCGGGTGCGCAAGCCTTGCTCGCACTTGAATTGTATGCTGACCAATAGGGTAAATAACACTATAACTTTGGTGAATGGCACCAAAATACTGGCGATAAATACCACTCCGGCGATGGCGATATTGCTGCTGGCAAGGGAGATGATCCCGGAAAGGATCGTATCGTCCTGGCGCGCACCGTTAACATAGATGATCGAGATCGGCAGCAGGTTGGCTGGTAAGAGAAATATCAGCGAGGCAATCAGCGCCGCCCAGCTGCGCTGCAGGCTCTGCGGCCGGCGATGATGCAGCGGGGAGTGGCAGCGTCGGCAGCGGCCACGCGCGTCGCGGTAGCCGGTGTAGTGGCAGCCGGTGCACACCTGTAAATTGTTATCGGCGCGGGTCGCCGGCCGTTCAGGATAGAAACGCTCCCACAGCTCTTCGACGTTCATGTGAATAAGCGTCAGGATGCTCAGCAGCGTCAGCGAGATAAACGCCACCAGGCCGATGCCGGGCTGCAGAAAGGCGTAATCCTGCACCTTGATGGAGGCGACGCCAATACCCACCAGATAGATATCCAGCATCACCCACTCTTTGAGCTTGCCGAGCATCAGCAGCACCGGGCGCAGGTTCATCCCCAGCACGTTGCCCAGCCAGAGATAGCTAATCGAGACCACCAGCAGCACCGGGGCGACCACCGCGCAAAACAGCACCATGGCGGCGGTAAGCGGGTCACCCTGCGCAGTCATCTGCCAGATCCCTTGCAGGACGTTGGCGTCGATGCGCACGCCCAGCAGGTGCAGGCGCAGCAGAGGCTCCGACCAGGCAAAAGGCATGAGCAGCAGCATCGCAACGGCCATACTGCCCAAACGCGTCAGCGACCAGTCGCGCCCATCGCGCACCTTGGCGTTGCAGCGTGGACACCAGGCGCTTTGGTTGCGCTTAAGCACCGGTAAGCGAAAGAGCATGTCACACTGCGTACAGCGCTGATAATGCGCATAGGGAAGCGGTGTGCTGACGGCATGCACGACCAACTTCTTCGCAGGTTTAATCGTTGGTGTTTTTATCGGCATTTATTACGTACAGGAATGAATGTATCTCACTATCTTAACCTATGAATGAATTCATCTTGAGCCTAAGCGCATTTAATGCTTATTTTAGTAGGCTGTACGTATCAGGCAGTAAGACAACCAAGTGAAGATATAATGAGCAAAACAGAATTTTACGCGGATCTGAACCGCGATTTCCAGGCATTAATGGCAGGTGAAACCAGTTTTCTGGCGATGATCGCCAATACCAGCGCGCTGCTGTTCGAGCGGCTGAGCGAGGTCAACTGGGCCGGTTTCTATCTTCTGGAAGGCGATACCCTGGTACTGGGGCCGTTCCAGGGCAAACTGGCCTGTGTGCGCATTCCGGTTGGTCGCGGTGTCTGCGGCGCCGCGGTGGCGCAAGCCCAGGTCCAGCGCGTAGAGGACGTGCATGCGTTTGATGGTCACATTGCCTGCGATGCGGCCAGTAATTCAGAAATTGTCTTTCCCCTGCGCGTGAACGACCAGATTATCGGCGTGCTGGATATCGACAGCACGGCGTATGGCCGCTTCACAGCTGAAGATGAGCAGGGGTTGCGCACGCTGGTCGAGCAACTGGAAAAACTTATCGCGGCCACTGATTATCAAAAAATCTTTACCCGTGTCGTGGGATAATCAACGGATAACGTAGCATTTAGCGAGGACGTCATTATAATGTCGCCTGTTCATGCCTGCGGCTTGTTGGCTACGTCCGTTGTAATCAGGAAATTTCATGGAAAATCAACCTAAGTTGAATAGCAGTAAAGAAGTTATCGCCTTTCTGGCCGAACGTTTCCCGCAGTGCTTTAGCGCTGAAGGCGAAGCGCGCCCCCTGAAAATTGGTATTTTTCAGGATCTCGTTGAGCGAGTGGGTGGTGAGATGAACCTCAGCAAAACCCAGCTTCGCGCTGCATTACGTCTCTATACGTCCAGCTGGCGTTATCTGTACGGCGTGAAAGCCGGCGCTATCCGCGTTGACCTGGACGGCAACCCGTGCGGCGAACTGGAAGAACAGCACATTGCCCATGCGCGCCAGCAGCTGGAAGAAGCGAAAGCTCGCGTTCAGACGCAGCGCGCTGCCCAGCAGGCGAAAAAACGCGAAGCCGCCGCCGCCGCAGGTCAGCAGGATGAAGGGGGTCGCCGCGAGCGTAAACCACGTCCTCAGCAGCCGCGTCGTAAAGAAGGCGCTGAACAGCGTAAACCGCGTCCTGTTGCGGCCAAAGCCCCGCGTGAAGAGCGTCATACTCCGGTTTCGGATGTTTCCGTTCTGACCGTCGGCCAGGCGCTGAAGGTAAAAGCAGGCAATAACGCAATGGACGCCACCGTTCTGGAAATCACCAAAGATGGCGTTCGTGTACAGCTGACTTCTGGTATGTCAATGATTGTACGCGCAGAACACCTGGTGTTCTGAAACGGAGGCCGGGCCAGGCATGAACACATTTTTTAAAATCACCGCGCTTGCGGGCCTGCTGGCAATAGCAGGCCATGCTTTCGCTGTTGATGAAATAACCCGTGCAGATCAAATACCCGTGCTGAAAGAAGAGCCGCAGCACGCGACGGTGAGCGAGCGCGTGACGTCGCGCTTTACCCGTTCTCACTACCGTCAGTTTGATCTCGACAACGCCTTCTCGGCAAAGATTTTTGACCGTTATCTGAACCTGCTGGACTACAGCCACAATGTGCTGCTGGCCAGCGATGTGGCGAAGTTCGCGGCCAAAAAAGACCAAATCGGCGACGAACTGCGCACCGGGAAACTGGACGTCTTCTACGACCTCTACAACCTGGCGCAGCAGCGTCGCTTTGAGCGCTATCAGTATGCGCTGAAGGTGCTGGAACGTCCGATGGACTTTACCGGCAACAATAATTTTAACCTTGATCGCTCCAAAGCACCGTGGCCAAAAGATGAGGCCGAGCTGAACACGCTGTGGGACGCCAAGGTGAAGTTTGACCAGTTAAGCCTGAAGCTGGCGGGTAAAGACGATAAAGAGATCCGCGACACCTTAACGCGTCGCTATAAGTTCGCGATCCGTCGTCTGGCGCAAACCAACAGCGAAGATGTCTTCTCGCTGGCGATGACCGCCTTCGCTCGCGAAATCGACCCGCACACCAACTACCTGTCTCCACGTAATACCGAGCAGTTCAACACGGAGATGAGCCTCTCTCTTGAGGGGATCGGCGCTGTCCTGCAAATGGATGATGACTACACCGTCATCAATTCGCTGGTGGCGGGCGGTCCGGCCGCGAAGAGCAAAGCGATCAGCGTCGGCGACCGCATCGTTGGCGTTGGCCAGACCGGGAAGCCGATGGTTGATGTCATCGGCTGGCGTCTGGATGACGTGGTCGCGCTGATTAAAGGGCCGAAGGGCAGCAAAGTGCGCCTTGAGATCCTGCCGGCTGGCAAAGGGGCCAAGACGCGTATCGTGACCCTGACCCGCGAGCGGATCCGTCTGGAAGACCGTGCGGTGAAGATGTCGGTGAAAACCGTTGGTAAAGAAAAAGTCGGCGTGCTGGATATTCCGGGCTTTTACGTTGGTCTCACCGATGATGTGAAGGTGCAACTGCAGAAGCTGGAAAAACAGAACGTCAGCAGCATCGTCATTGATCTGCGCAGCAACGGCGGCGGGGCGCTGACCGAGGCGGTATCGCTCTCGGGTCTGTTTATTCCGTCCGGCCCGGTAGTGCAGGTCCGTGATAACAATGGCAAGGTCCGCGAAGACAGCGACAACGACGGCGTGGTCTATTACAAAGGGCCGCTGGTGGTGCTGGTTGACCGCTTTAGCGCCTCGGCGTCTGAAATCTTCGCCGCGGCGATGCAGGATTATGGCCGCGCGCTGATCGTTGGCGAGCCGACCTTCGGTAAAGGGACGGTACAGCAGTATCGCTCGTTGAATCGTATCTACGATCAGATGCTGCGTCCGGACTGGCCGGCGTTAGGTTCCGTCCAGTACACCATCCAGAAGTTCTACCGTATTAACGGCGGCAGTACGCAGCGTAAAGGCGTGACGCCGGATATCATGATGCCAACCGGTAATGAAGATCGTGAGACCGGCGAGCAATATGAAGACAACGCGCTGCCGTGGGATAGCATCAACGCAGCCACCTACGTGAAGTCCGGGGATCTGACCCCGTTTGGACCGGAACTGCTCAAGCGCCATGATGAGCGTATCGCGCAGGATCCAGAGTTCCAGTACATCATGAAGGATATTGCCCGTTATAACGCGATGAAGGACAAGCGTAACATCGTCTCTCTGAACTACGCCCAGCGTGAGAAAGAGAACGAAGAGGATGATGCGATTCGTCTGGCGCGGATTAACGATCGCCTGAAACGCGAAGGCAAACCGCTGCTGAAAAAACTGGATGACCTGCCGAAGGATTACCAGGAGCCGGATCCGTATCTTGATGAAACGGTCCATATCGCGGTAGACCTGGCGCATCTTGAAAAAGCGCGCCCGGCGGTGGAACCGCCAGCCAGTAAATAAACAACAAACGGGCACCTCAGAGGGTGCCCGTTTTATTTTGTGCTTTTGTCATCACCTTTCAGCTCAACTAACAAAATGTCAACCTGCCCGGCCGCTGTCAGCAAGATGCTACAAAATGTAAAGTTGTGTTTTTATCGTGACTTAGCGGGGGTTGATGGTTGAAAATTGCAGCCTGACCCATACGATGTGGGTAATCGCATAGTGCGTTTTGTTAAATTGAGGTAAAAAGAAAATTATGATGCGAATCGCGCTTTTCCTGCTGACGAACCTGGCAGTAATGGTCGTGTTCGGGCTGGTGTTAAGCCTCACGGGGATCCAATCCAGCAGCATGACCGGTCTGTTGATTATGGCCCTGCTGTTCGGCTTCGGTGGTTCTATCGTTTCGCTGATGATGTCGAAATGGATGGCCCTGAAGTCTGTGGGTGGGGAAGTGATCGAGCAGCCGCGCAACGAAACGGAACGCTGGCTGATGCACACCGTCGCCCAACAGGCGCAGCAGGCGGGCATTGCCATGCCGCAGGTGGCTATCTATCACGCGCCTGATATCAACGCTTTTGCTACCGGCGCGCGTCGCGACGCCTCGCTGGTCGCCGTCAGCACCGGGCTGCTACAAAACATGAGCCGTGATGAAGCGGAAGCGGTCATTGCCCATGAAATCAGCCATATCGCTAATGGCGATATGGTGACCATGACGCTGATTCAGGGGGTGGTGAACACCTTCGTTATCTTTATCTCGCGCGTGATTGCCCAGATTGCGGCCGGTTTCCTCGGCGGCAACCGGGAAGATGAAGGGGAGAGCAGCAATGGTAACCCGCTGATCTACTTCGCTGTCGCCACGGTGCTGGAACTGGTGTTCGGTATTCTGGCCAGCATTATTACCATGTGGTTCTCTCGTCATCGCGAGTTCCACGCTGACGCCGGCTCGGCGCGACTGGTGGGCCGCGAGAAGATGATTGCTGCCCTGCAGCGTCTGAAAACCAGCTATGAGCCACAGGAAGCCAGCAGCATGATGGCGTTCTGCATCAATGGTAAAGCGAAATCCATGAGCGAGCTGTTTATGACTCACCCGCCGCTGGATAAACGTATTGAAGCCCTGCGTAGCGGTGAGTATCTGAAGTAATCCGTCGGTTCGACGCTAAAAATAAAAATCCGCAGCCCGAAAGCTGCGGATTTTTTTTGCCGCCGTTTATCAGGCCGCGCGCGGCTGGGTGACGCGCAGACCGCTAATCAGTGCGGCAACGGTCGCCAGAATGCCGGCCAGCAGCAGGGCGGTATGGGTGCCGCTGTTGCCGAGCAGGTTGAACAGCAGGGCGACCAGCGCCGCGCCAGTGCTCTGACCGAGCAGGCGAGCGGTACCCAGCATCCCGCTGGCGCCACCGCTGCGATGGCTCGGAGCCGAGGCGACAATAGTGTGGTTATTCGGCGACTGAAACAGCCCGAAACCGGCGCCGCACAGCGCCATACGCCAGATAATATCCAGATCGGAAGGCGACTCGGGCAGCAGCGCCAGGCCGAACAGGCCGCAGGCCATAACCAGCAGCCCAATGGCCCCCAGCAGCCCCGCATGGCATTTCTCAATCAAATAACCGGCCAGCGGCGCCATCACCATGGTCGCCAGCGGCCAGGGCGTCAGTAGCAGGCCGGTCTCCACTTCGCTGCGCCCCATCATCGTCTGCAGGAAGAAGGGCAGGGAGACCATCGCCAGCATCTGCGCACAGAAGGAGCAGATGGAGGTGCAGATAGAGAGTGAGAAGAGCGGGATGCGCAGCAGGTCGACCGGCAGCAGGGGGACGGGCATGCTGAGCTGGCGGCGAACGAAGAAAAAGCCCACCACCAGCATGGCGGCCACTTCCGCCAGCACCAGCTGAACAGACTGTCCCTGGGCGAACCCGCTGAGCGCAGTGATCAGCAGCCCGAAGGTGAGGGCGTTCATGATGGCGCTCGGCAGATCGAAGCGGATGATTTTGCTGCGCGCGCTGTTGGGTGGCAGAAAGCGCATGGCCAGAACAAAAGCGACGATCCCGAGGGGAACGTTAATTAAAAACAGCCATTGCCATGAGGCAAGGGAGAGGATCGCCGCGGCGATCGTCGGGCCTGCCGCCGAAGAGACGGCGACGACAAAGGAGTTGATGCCCATGCCGCGGCCGAGAAAGCGCTGCGGATAAATCAGGCGGATCAACGCGGTGTTCACGCTCATCAGCGCGGCGCCGCCCAGCCCCTGGGCGACGCGGGCGAAGGTCAGCATGTCGAGACTGCGCGACAGGGCGCAGGCCAGCGAGGTAAAGATAAACACCACCAGGCCTATCTTATAGATGCGGCGATAGCCGACCATATCGCCGAGGAAAGAGAGCGGTAGCAGGGCGATGACAATGGCGATTTGGTAGGCGTTAACGATCCAGATTGACGCCGCCGGCGAGGCGTTAAGATCGCTGGCGATGGTCGGGAGCGCGACGTTGGCGATAGCCCCGTCGAGCACGGCCATGGTCAGCCCCAGCACGATGGTCAGAATGGCGCCATAGCGTTGCGGCAGCGGCACGCCATCGGAAGAATTTTTATCCATGGTGAATATAAGTCTTAAATGAAACGGTTTTTTGAATGATGAGTTTAGCATTGATTATTCCGCAGTATGTCGCAGATTTGTAACGAAGTGGCAGAAGAATGATTGCGGCGCAGAGGCGGCGAATTTATAATAAAAACCGGTTCTAAATTTTATAAAACAGTTACGGCGAGGTGATAAATGGCAGGTGCAGATTTGGATAAACAGCCAGATTCTGTCTCTTCGGTATTGAAGGTTTTTGGCATCTTACAGGCGCTGGGTGAAGAGCGTGAAATTGGCATTACCGAACTGTCCCAGCGCGTCATGATGTCGAAAAGCACCGTTTATCGCTTTTTACAGACCATGAAATCACTGGGCTATGTGGCGCAGGAAGGCGAGTCAGAGAAATACTCCCTCACGCTCAAGCTGTTCGAGCTGGGCGCTCGTGCGCTGCAGAACGTCGACCTGGTACGCAGCGCCGATATTCAGATGCGCGAACTCTCCCGGCTGACGAAAGAGACTATTCACCTCGGGGCGCTGGATGAAGACAGCATCGTCTACATCCACAAGATTGACTCGATGTACAATCTGCGGATGTACTCGCGTATCGGCCGTCGCAATCCGCTGTACAGTACCGCGATTGGTAAGGTACTGCTGGCGTGGCGCGATCGCAGCGAAGTGGAGCAGATCCTCGAGGGCGTGGAGTATAAACGCAGCACCGAGCGGACCATCACCAGCACGGAAGCGCTGCTGAAGGTGCTGGATGGCGTACGCGAGCAGGGATATGGCGAAGATAACGAAGAGCAGGAAGAGGGGCTACGCTGCATCGGGGTACCGGTGTTCGATCGTTTCGGCGTGGTTATCGCCGGACTGAGCATCTCTTTCCCGACGCTACGTTTCTCAGAAGAACGTTTGCATGAGTATGTGGCGATGCTGCATCAGGCGGCGCGCAAGATTTCTGAGCAAATGGGATACAACGACTACCCGTTCTGACGCGGTAGCTGAAACATCCGGCGAGCGCGGTGCTATTGTCGCGCTCGCCGGAGTGATTTTAACCGTTATCAACCACGGTTGCGCTTTTGCGCAGAATGGGACAGTTACTGACGCCGATCACACCGCTGTTGGAATGCACATAAAGTGCGGTACTGACCCCGCGGGCGGTGAGATATTGACACTTAAGACCCAGACCACCGACGTTTTCTTCACTGTGGAATAATACGCCATAGCCGCTTAATAATACGCCAATCCATAAGATAGCCACGACGACAATAGTACGAATGATTAATCGCATTGATGCCTCATTATTTGTATGATCCTTGCCGTGATTTTGACACGAACACGTTTTGAAACAAGTCGATGATTCCTAAACTTGCCGTTCGTATTACAGTTAGCCGCGGTTTAAGAAGGCCGTGTTATCCTGGTGAGATAAAGTACTAATGCGGAGAGTGGAGTGAAAAAATTACGGTGGGTTTTACTGATAGTCATCATAGCAGGCTGCCTGTTGCTGTGGACTCAGATGCTTAACGTAATGTGCGACCAGGATGTTCAGTTTTTCAGCGGCATTTGCACTATCAATAAATTCATCCCGTGGTAAGACATTTTTCTGACGACTGATTTCCTTCTGCGGTGTGGGTGGTAGAATGAACGCCTTCTCTTTGAGGTGGTGAAATGAGTGAGTTACTAAATCCTGGGATCTTAAATCTGGCTTCGCTGGCTGTATCCGTCGCGTTGCTGCTTGTCGGTCTGTTGTTATGGTTCTTCGTCAACCGCGCCAGTTCGCGGGCGAACGAGCAGATAGAACTGCTGCAAGCGCTGCTGGATCAGCAAAAGCGGCAGAATGCGCTGTTACGTCGCCTTTGCGAAGCTAATGCGCCGGAAAAAGAGGACGTGGCCGAGCCGACCGTCGCAGGCAAGGCGAAAGGAGAGGATGAGTTTATCCGCCTGGTGGCAGAGCGCTAAGTACCTCCACAGGTGTGCATCATAAGATGCGCACCTGCATGATAGCTGGCAGTAATAGCTTATTCTTATTCCATTATTCCTTTCCCCGCGCATTATTCCCTTTTTTACACGCTGTAAATAAAGTCATTCCCGCCGCGTTTATTGCCCTGGAATGTGACACTGTCATCATTTTTTCATTATTAAGGTGCAGAATTAGCTCTATTTTTAGCGTGACGACTAACAGGTTTTATTATCACTACACTGGTACGGCTTTAGCGATTTTTCGTCTGCTGTTATGAGTAATTATGCGCATCAATATTCATCGCCTTCAGCGAAGCGCCGTCAGCATGGCGGTTCGTATACGTACATACCTGGACGAAGCGAAGTTGTTGAGCTATGGTAAAAAAGTTGCAGTAATGAGGCAGCAACCAGGTGATATTAGCGAATGCTATAACGCCTTGCCAGGAGCGGCAAAGACGCATAAATGTGCAGGCGATCAAATGATTACCTTATAATTTGTGCGAACGATCGTGACACGTTTAAAAATGGCTTGCCATTATTTACGTAGTATGTGATAACACGTTTCGGGTTAAACGAGGTACAGTTCTGTTTATGTGTGGCATTTTCAGTAAAGAAGTCCTGAGTAAACACGTTGTCGTTGAATACCGCTTCTCTGCCGAACCTTAAATTAGTGCCTCATGCAGTTATGTGTCAGTTTTATCTATGTAAACGCCAGCAGGCGAAGAAAACAGTCTAAGGAATTTTGCAAATGGCAAAGATTAAAGGTCAAGTTAAGTGGTTCAACGAGTCTAAAGGTTTTGGTTTCATTACTCCGGCTGATGGCAGCAAAGACGTGTTCGTACACTTCTCCGCTATCCAGGGTAACGGCTTCAAAACTCTGGCTGAAGGCCAGAACGTTGAGTTCGAAATTCAGGACGGCCAGAAAGGTCCGGCTGCAGTTAACGTAACTGCTATCTGATACAAGACCACTCTTCTTGTATAAAAGCCTCGCCTGCGCGGGGCTTTTGCGTTTTTATTGCAAAGCATGTCATTTTACCCCCTTCCGTCGCGTCTTGTTGCAAATAGTCAACTTTATTAGCATTGTGTAGCAGTCTGTTTTGCTAATTTTCTGTTAAATCAGATGGTTGCAAAATGATGCCGGAGCTATGGTGCTAAAGAAAAAAATGAAGTCCGCCGCCAGCTTTACCCCGATTCGCTTCGGGTTACTCTGTGTGGCCATTCTTGGTTGTCTGGGACTGCTGTTGGCCCGCGTGGGCTGGCTGCAAATTGTCTCTCCCGATAACCTGGTAAAACAAGAAGACATGCGTTCTCTGCGCGAAGAGCCTGTGGCGGTGGAGCGCGGCATGATTAGCGACCGCGAAGGACGACCGCTGGCGGTGAGCGTACCGGTCAGCGCTATCTGGATCGACCCGCAGACCACCATGGAGAAGGGTGGGGTTGGTTATGGTCCTCGCTGGCAGGCAATGGCCGAAGCACTGCATCTCAACCTCGGTGAGCTGGCCCAACGGGTACAAAGTCATCCTCACGCCCGTTTTCTCTATCTGGCGCGTCAGATCAATCCGGAGCAGGCGGAGTGGATTGATAAACTGCATCTCCCGGGCGTCTATCTGCGCGATGAATCGCGACGTTTCTATCCGGCTGGTCATGTGGCTGCCAATCTGCTGGGCTTTACCAACGTCGATAATCAGGGCATCGAAGGGGTGGAGAAAAGCTTTAATGCCCAGCTGACCGGCAAACCCGGACGACGCCTGGTGCGCAAAGATAAACATGGCAATGTTATTGAAAATATTACCGAAGTGCCGCCAGTCCCGGCGCATAATCTGCAGCTGAGTATTGATGAACGTCTGCAGACGGTGACCGAAGATGCGCTGGATAATGCCGTTCGCTGGAATAAGGCGGAATCCGGGGCGGCGGTATTGATCAAAATTGATACCGGTGAGATTCTGGCGATGGCCAGCTACCCGGACTTCAATCCGAACAATCGCGACAGCGCGACGCTGGATGATTTCCGCAACCGCGCCATCAGCGACACCTTCGAACCCGGGTCGACCGTCAAACCGCTGGTGATCATGACCGCGCTCCAGCAGGGGATTGTCCAGCCGGATAGCGTGGTGGACACCCATCCGTTTGTCCTCGACGGCCACCGCATCCGCGATGTTGGCTATTATCCGGAGCTGAGTCTGACCGGGATCCTGCAAAAATCCAGTGATACCGGCGTGTCGCATCTCTCGCTCGCTATGCCGGTGCAGCATCTGCTTGATACCTATCAGGCATTTGGGTTCGGCGAGCCGACCGGATTGGGATTGACCGGGGAAAGCGCCGGGCTGATGCCGCATCGTCGCTACTGGGGGCAGCTGGATCGCGCTACCTTCGCTTTCGGCTATGGGTTAATGGTGACGCCGCTCCAGCTGGCGCACGTCTACGCGACTATCGGCGGTTTCGGTATTGAACGACCGTTATCGATAACCCGCATCGATCCGCCGGTGATAGGTACGCGGGTGATGCCGGAGAACATCGTGCACAGCGTAGAGCATATGATGGAGAGCGTGGCGCTCCCGGGCGGGGGCGGGACCAAAGCGGCAGTGCGCGACTACCGGGTGGCGGTAAAAACCGGGACGGCGAAGAAAATCGGTCCGGACGGCAAATATATCGATAAATATGTGGCCTACACCGCCGGCGTGGCGCCCGCCAGTCGTCCACAGTTTGCGCTGGTGGTGGTGATGAACGATCCGAGTAATGGCTCCTATTACGGCGGGGCGGTGTCCGCGCCGGTCTTCAGCCAGATCATGGGGGATGTCCTGCGGCTGGAGAACGTCATGCCGGACGGCATGCCGCAAGGGGCGGAGAATCTGATCGTGATGCACGACAGCCATCCGCTGGCGCCGGCGCTGTAACAGTGGTCTGCAGGGGCGAATAGCGCTACACTTTCGCCCTTTAGCAACACCGGAGCCGTCATGTCATACAGTTGCCCCCTTTGCCACGCGCCGTTAAGCCGCGGCGACAACCACTATTCCTGCCCGCAGCGGCACCAGTTCGATCTGGCGAAAGAGGGGTACGTCAATCTGCTACCGGTGCAGTTCAAGCGGTCGCGCGATCCCGGCGATAGCGCTGAGATGATGCAGGCCCGGCGGGCGTTTCTGGATGCGGGTCATTATCAGCAGCTACGGGAGGCGATCGCCGAACGGCTGCGGCACCACGCCCCTGCGGATTTACTGGATATCGGCTGTGGCGAAGGGTATTACACCCACGCGTTTGCCACCATCGCCAGCCATAGCTGGGGGCTGGACGTGTCGAAGCCAGCGATCCGCGCGGCGGCAAAACGCTACCCGCAGGTCAGTTTTTGCGTCGCCTCCAGCCAGCGTCTGCCGTTCTCTGATAACAGCTTCGATGCGGTAGTGCGCATTTACGCCCCCTGCAACGCCGAAGAGCTGGCGCGGGTGGTGCGGCCTGGCGGATGGGTGATCACCGCCACGCCGGGACCCCGCCATCTGCTGGAGCTAAAAGGGCTGATTTACGATGAGGTACGCCTGCATGAGCTGAAGACGGAAGCGATGCCGGGATTCCGCCTGGACGCTCAGCAGCAGCTGGCCTATCCGATGACCCTGACGGGAAGTGAAGCGCAGGCGCTGCTGCAGATGACGCCGTTCGCGTGGCGGGCTAAGCCTGAGGTGCACGCCGCGCTGCGTCAGCAGGCGACGTTTGGCTGCCAGACCGACTTCATGATCCATTGCTGGCAGCGCGAGGCGTAAGGCTTAACCGGCGAAATGGCTCCAGAGGATTTCGCTGCCGATGCCAATCAGCACAATACCGCCGAGGATTTCGGCCCGTTTGCCCAACAGCGGGCCAATAAAGCGACCGACCATGATCCCCAGCGTCGACATAAGAAACGTCGCGCAGCCGATCGCCAGTGCGGTGGTCACAATGCTGACCTGCAGGAAGGCCAGACCCACACCAACGGCCATCGCGTCAAGGCTGGTGGCGAAGGCGGTGGTGACCAGCAGCCAGAAACCATGACGGCGAGGCGCGTCGCACTCCTCGTCGCTGTCGCCGCGAACACCTTCCACGATCATTCGCCCGCCGAGAAACACCAGCAGAATAAAGGCAATCCAGTGGTTCCACTCGAGGACAAACTGGCTGGCCAACATGCCGAGTCCCCAGCCGACCAGCGGGGTCAGGGTTTCAATCACGCCAAAAATCAGCCCGGTGCGGACGGCTTCTGAGAATTTAGGTTTGTGCAGGGTGGCACCCTTGCCGATAGAGGCTGCAAAGGCGTCCATAGACATGCCGAAGGCGAGAAGAATGGTAGCGGATAAATTCATGTGCGTGTCCTGACCGGGGATAATCCATATGACACATCGCTGCCCCCAGTAAATATACGCGGAGCGCTCAATGGCTGAGCAATACGTACAGCAGAGATGTATCTATGGTCTCGCCTGATTGAATCACTTCAACCCGTACGTGCCACGTTTTGCAACGAGTATGTTGACACGTACATTTCCTGGCAAACAGGAAATCGGCTACTCCCCAACGACGGGCGCAACCTTAACATATTTTTAGAATATAAAACAATAACAGAAGACGGCTATTTTAATAACCAAATGATAACGATTTTCATTTGAATTTATAAGTAAATAAATAGTTAATAAAAAAGGGAAGAGGAGGCAGGGAAATATAGCCATGGCTATATGTTTTTCCAGAGAAAAACTGGAAGATATAGCGCTGGCTATATTTATAAATTATTGAGTTGAAACGAGAAGTTTGTAGATTTTCTCCAGGTCGTCGATATTTCGTACGCGAATAAGCAGCCGCCGTTGCTCTAATTGCATCACCAGCACGCCATCCTCGGATAAATTCATCTCTTTAATTCGCTGATATTCTATCCACACGTTGGCGAAGAAAAAGCCGCGCGGTTTAAAAATGATTTTCGGCGTACGGATCCAGAATAAATAGAGACCCATCAGCGCCAGGGCAGATAATAGCCAGGTGGTGATCGGGGTGCCGTGCTGGGTAATGTTGTTATAGATCAGAATGGCGGTGAGGCCGACAAAGATCAGACCGTCAACGCGGCTGCGGCGAAGCAGGGGGATGGCCAGCAGCACCGGGCCGTTCCGCCTCGGCATAATGAACTGGTCATACACCGCGTAGGCCAGTAGCGCAAGGATAAACAGGATGATCACCAGGTCCGTGAATGTCATTGCTTTGCGTTCCTCCTGATAAAAAAAAGCCGGGGGCAAGCCCCCGGCGTACAACCTGGAAATTACAGACCCAGCAGGCCGACAGCGTAGCCTGCGATACCGATGACGAAGAAGCCAACGATGATCCACAGTGGGTTAACTTTCTTGCGCAGCAGCCACATACAGGCGAAGGTCAACAGCAGCGGTACCAGGCCCGGCATCAACTGGTCGAGGATGGTTTGCACCGTGGTGACGTGAACCTGTCCGTCAGAACCGGTGATTTTTGACACCACCATCGGAATATTCACGTGCGTCCACTTGTTAACCAGCGCCCCCATGACAAACAGGCCGAGGATTGACGCCCCCTCAGTCAGTTTCTGCAGGAAACCGCCGCCCATATCTTTAACGATGTCCACGCCTTTGCGGTAACCATAGGCGACGCCATAGTAACGGGTCAGCAGACGCACTGCGTTGAACAGGATAAAGAACAGCAGAGGACCGAGCAGGCTACCGCTCATCGCGATCCCAGCGCCTAAGGCCGCGAACACAGGACGCACGGTACCCCAGAAGATCGGGTCGCCGACGCCGGCCAGCGGCCCCATCAGACCGACTTTGATGCCGTTGATGGCGCCATCGTCAATCTCTGCGCCATTGGCGCGCTGCTCTTCCATCGCCAGGGTTACGCCCAGTACCGGAGCGGCAACGTAAGGATGGGTGTTGAAGAACTCAAGGTGACGTTTAATCGCCTGCTTACGCGCATCATTGTTCTCCGGGTACAGGCGACGGATTGCCGGAACCATAGAGAAGCAGAAGCCCAGCGCCTGCATACGTTCGAAGTTCCATGACCCCTGGAACAGGTTAGAACGAATGAACACGCCACGAATATCACTCTGAGTGAGTTTTTTCTCGGTGGTATTTTTAGTCATATCAACCATTTCGCTCACCTGTTAGTCCAGTTCGTTATCGAGATCGTTGTTACCAGCCGCCTGAGCCGGCGCACCGGCGACGCGGTTATATTTCGGGCTCAGCTGGATGTAGAGGATAGCCATGACCGCACCAATCACACCCAGGGCTACCAGGTTGAAGTTGGTGAAGGCGGCGGTGACGAAGCCGAGGTAGAAGAACGGCATCAGGTAGCCTGCGCGCATCATGTTGATGACCATCGCATAACCGACAACCACGATCATACCGCCGGCGATGTTCAGACCGCTGGTGACCACTTCAGGGATCGCGTTCAGCAGGCCCTGGACTTCGCTGGTACCGACGGAAATGGCGACGATGACGGCCGGGATAGCGATACGCATCGCCTGCAGGAACAAGGACGAGACGTGCAACCACGACAGGGCGGTCAGGTTGCCATTCTCCGCCGCTTTATCTGCCGCGTGCTGGAAGGCTACGGTGATGGTACGAACGATAATGGTCAGCACCTGGCCTGCCGCCGCCAGCGGGATAGCCAGCGCGATACCGGCACCGATGCTCTGATGGCCGGCAATAACCAGAACGGTGGAAATAATGGACGCCAGCGCGGCATCAGGTGCAACCGCCGCACCGATGTTCATCCAACCCAGAGCGATCATTTCCAGCGTACCGCCGATGATAATACCGGTTTTCATATCGCCGAGAACGGCACCGATCAGCGTACAAGCGACCAGAGGACGGTGGAACTGAAATTCATCAAGCACCGACTCCATACCCGCAATACACGCGACGATGAACACCAGCACAATCTGAAGAAGGGTAATCTCCATTGTACTTCTCCTGTTGATTAAGTCTTAAAGTGAAAACTGGGGCGCGATCGGCCGGGTTATTTATCAACCTTGGCGATCAGATCCATCATTTTCAGTTTCGGGTCGGTGGACACTTTACGTGCCTCCAGCTCGATACCGCGTGCGTTCAGCTTGTTAAACGCCTCAATATCTTTGGCATCGACCGAAATCGCGTTGTTAACCTGGGTTTTGCCCTGGCGGAACGCCATACCACCGATGTTGACGCTGGTGATTTTCACGCCGCCCTCGACGATACGCTCAACGTCGGTCGGGTTAGTAAACAGCAGCATGACGCGCTGCCCGGCGTACATCGGGTTGTTGTAAACGCGGATCATTTTGGCGACGTCCACCACGTGGGCGGTGACGCCCGGTGGTGCAACCTGGGTCAGCAGGGTTTTGCGCACCGTATCCGCGGCCACTTCGTCGCTGACGACGATGATGCGGGTGACGTTGGTCTCTTTGGTCCAGCGGGTGGCGACCTGACCATGGATCAGGCGGTCGTCAATGCGCGCGAGGCCAATCACCATGTAGTCGTTCGGGCCCATCGGTTTGGCCGGCGCGGCGGCTTTTGGCGCCGCGGCAGGGGCTGGCGCGGGAGCCGCTTTTTCCACCGGTTTGGCCTTCAGCGCTTTCACGCCTTCGCTACCGGTCTCCACCGCTAAGGCGACCAGTTCATCAAACGAAGGGTCATCATCGCGGGCCATGAAGGTTTCCACCAGCATCGGGATGTTGACGCCAGCGATAACTTCGTAATGCTCTTTATCGACGACAATGCGGCTCGCAGCGTTGAACGGGCTGCCTCCCCATGTATCGACGAGAAATAGCACGCCTTTACTGGTATCCAGTTTTGCCAACTGGGCATTGTATTTCTCGATCAGCGTTTCGGCGTTTTCACCCGGAACGAAATCGATCCAGCCAACGTTTTCCTGCTCGCCCAACAGCATCTCTGCTGTTTTCAGCAGCTGTTCTGCAGCCCAACCATGTGTGCCTATTACAATAGCAATCGTCACTTGCTACCTCCTTTATTATCGTGAATGCATCATCTGCTTTGATACATCCTGAATCACTCTTGAGGACAAAATCGATTCAGTTAGGGTGTAAGATAGAAAATAGTTACTACCGCGAATTATTTTAGACAGTGAAAAAATAATTAATGTGATGAAGATCCGTTAATCAGGCATCGCCTGGTAATAATTTTGCAGCGCAAAAAATAGCCTTAGTTATTGCAAATTCAGGTAAATTTTTTCCAATTTCGATCTATATTTTGCTATGTTTAACTTCCGTTTAATTACTCAGGAGTATAGGGCATAGCCCGCAGTATGGACCGTCATCGACGTCTTTTCACTTTCTGGCACCTGGTTGCCACCTCCACGCATCACGCTTTTCTCTCAGCACCTATTGTCGCGCCCATGCATGACATGGCGATGACTCAGCTTGCCGCTAACCGGAGTCGTACATGGAATTGTTAATGGATCCCTCAATCTGGGCTGGCCTGTTGACGCTTATCGTTCTGGAGATTGTGCTCGGTATCGACAACCTGGTGTTTATTGCCATCCTGGCGGACAAACTGCCGCCGAAGCAGCGCGATAAAGCGCGACTGATCGGCCTTTCGCTGGCGCTGGTGATGCGCCTGGGGCTGCTGTCGGTGATCTCCTGGATGGTGACCCTGACGAAGCCGCTGATTACTATCGCTGATTTCTCCTTTTCCGGGCGCGACCTTATCATGCTGCTCGGCGGGATCTTCTTGCTGTTTAAGGCGACGACTGAACTGCATGAGCGGCTGGAAAACCGCCAGCACGATAGCGGTCACGGTAAAGGGTATGCCAGTTTCTGGGTGGTGGTACTGCAGATCGTGGTGCTGGACGCCGTCTTCTCTCTGGATGCGGTGATCACGGCGGTCGGGATGGTTAACCATCTGCCGGTGATGATGGCGGCGGTGGTGATCGCCATGATCATGATGCTGCTGGCGTCGAAGCCATTGACGCGCTTTGTCAACCAGCACCCGACGGTGGTGGTGCTCTGTCTGAGCTTCCTGTTGATGATCGGCCTGAGCCTGGTGGCGGAAGGGTTTGGTTTCCATATTCCGAAAGGGTATCTGTACGCGGCGATCGGTTTCTCGATCATCATCGAGTTCTTTAACCAGGTGGCGCGACGCAACTTTGTCCGACATCAGTCGACGCTGCCGCTGCGTGCCCGTACCGCGGATGCGATCCTGCGCCTGATGGGCGGCCGGAAACAGACCTCCGTCAGCCATGACGCCGACAGCCCGGCAGCCATACCGGTGCCGGAAGGGGCGTTTGCCGAAGAAGAACGTTACATGATTAACGGCGTGCTGACGCTGGCCCAGCGCTCCCTGCGCGGTATTATGACCCCGCGCGGTGAAATCAGCTGGGTCGACGCCGAACAGAGTGATGACGAAATTCGTCGTCAGCTGCTCTCGTCGCCGCACAGTCTGTTCCCGGTCTGCCGCGGAGAGCTGGATGAAATCATTGGTATCGTGCGGGCGAAAGAGTTGCTGGTGGCCCTTGAGGCGGGCGAAAACGTTGCGGCGCTGGCCTCCGCCTCCCCGGCGATTGTCGTCCCGGAAACGCTGGACCCGATCAATCTGCTCGGCGTTCTGCGCCGCGCGCGCGGCAGCTTTGTCATCGTGACCAACGAGTTTGGCATGGTGCAGGGGCTGGTGACGCCGCTGGACGTCCTGGAAGCCATCGCCGGTGAATTCCCGGATGCCGATGAGACGCCGGAGATCGTCATTGACGGCGATGGCTGGCTGATCAAAGGCTCGACCGACCTGCATGCGCTGCAGCAGGCGCTTGGACTGGATGCGCTGGTCAATGAAGATGAGGATATTGCCACGGTGGCCGGGTTGGTGATCGCCGTCAATGGCCATATCCCGCGCATTGGCGACACCGTGTCGCTACCGCCGCTGCAGTTTACCGTGGTGGAAGCGAATGATTACCGGGTCGACCTGGTCCGCGCGGTGGTCACCCGTCCGCTGAGCGACGAAGAAGAGTAATTGCCCTGCTCGTCGGCCCCTGTGGCCGGCGAGCTATTCTCCCCCCTCGCTTTTCTGCCCCTCTCTGTCTGCCAGCCACGCCGGAAACGCCTCTATCGGCATCGGCCGGGCATAATAAAATCCCTGCAGCACATCGACGCCGTGGCCCCGGAGATAGCTTTCCTGCTCCAGCGTCTCCACCCCTTCGGCCACGGTAACGATATTCAGACGGTCGGCGAGGGCTATAATAATATCCGTCACCGTGGCATTGACGCTGTCTATCCCGACGGAACTGGTAAACGAGCGGTCGATCTTCAGCACGTCCGGCCGCAGTTTTTCCAGCCACGAGAGCGAGCTGTTACCGGTGCCAAAATCATCTATCGCCAGCTGGACCCCTTTTAAATGCAAATGTTCGGCCATGTGCTGGTCGCCATCCTGCAGGACATCACGTTCGGTGAGTTCAACCACCAGCTGTTGTACCGGATTGACGCTAAACCAGTAATTGTGCAGGTCATGCAGCAGCAAACCGTGTGCAAAGTGACGGGCAGCGACATTAATCGCGATATGAAAATGCGGCTCGCTGGGGAAGGCGTCCAGGCGGCGGGCGGTTTCGGCGATCTCATAGCGGGTGAGGGGAATAATCAGATTGTCCCCTTCGGCGATGGGAATAAATACCTCGGGCGAAATCTCGCCGCGGCGGGGGTTGTTCCAGCGCAGCAGGATCTCCACCCCGCAGCAGCGTCCGCTGCGCGCATCCTGCAGCGGCTGGCACCAGAGGGTAAATTCCCGGGCCGTGATGCCGAGACTTATCTCTCGCGAGAAACTCATTCTGCCGGCGGTGGCCAGCCAGGCGATGCCGGTCATCAACAGGCTGAAGATGAGGGCCAGCGGCAGCTCACCGGGCAGCTCCTCCAGCGCGATAGTCGCGGCGCCCGGACCGTTAATATTGATGGTAAAGGGAAATTCTGTAGAGCGCTGGCGATAAATCACCGACGCCTGCGGGGCGTGCGCTTTGTCAATCAGGCCGAGGCCGCTGATAAAATAATGGTCGCCGACCTGCAGGCTGACGTCGCTGATCAGGGGCGATTTTTCCTTGAGAATTAAGGTTCCCAGCAGCTCGATATTGACAATTAACATCACGCCGTCGAAGCCGCTTTCCGAGGCTGGATACCACTGGATCAGCACCGGTGTGCCTTTGAGCAGTGAGTTGTCGGTAGAAAAGAGCAGTAAGGGGTGGTGAGCCGGAAGCGCGGGCTGCAGCTGGTGCAGATCCGCCTGCCGTTGCCCAAAGATACTGGAACAGTAGATCATCCCTGACGCCACCAGCGCGACGGAGCGGACCGTCTGCAGCGAGGCCGCCATTTTGCGCAGTGTGAGATGAATATCCATGCAGGGTTTGTCGACCAGGGAGAGTAGCGTCGCCCGCTCTGCGCTCAGCGGACGCAGGATGTTATCCAGCGCCGTGACCCGCTGGCTGGCGGCAGTGCGAATGTACTCTTCATTTACGCTACGCTGTGAAATAAATCGGATAGCTAAGGTGGTACCCAGGGTTAGCAGGGCTACCAGCAGGCAGACAATAATGCGTTTGCGACGATAGGCCGTAATGACTTTTTGTGCAGTCTGCATGTGCGACACCCTGTCGACAGGACGAGTGGTTAAGCGTGGCTTATTTAATAGAGCAATTGTAGTGGCAGAATATCGCCAGGTATAGAAAAAAGAAAATGCGCCGTTGAAGGCGCATCAGGGAGATTTCAGTCACCAGGGTTATCCCCCTGCGCGCTTTGCGGGCGCAGGGGGGGACGAACAGTTTAGTCACACTGAACTTTAATCGCCAGGCCGCCGCGGGAGGTTTCGCGGTACTTGGCGTTCATGTCTTTACCGGTTTCGTACATGGTCTCGATCACTTTGTCGAGCGAGACGCGCGGTTCGCTGGTACGGCGCATCGCCATTCGCGCGGCGTTGATTGCCTTGACGGAGGCGATGGCGTTACGTTCAATGCATGGCACCTGCACCTGGCCGGCGACCGGGTCGCAGGTCAGGCCGAGGTTGTGTTCCATGCCGATCTCCGCCGCCACGCAAACCTGTTCCGGGCTGGCGCCGAGCAGTTCAGCCAGGCCCGCCGCCGCCATCGAGCAGGCAACGCCCACTTCACCCTGACAGCCGACTTCCGCTCCGGAAATGGAGGCATTCATCTTGTACAGCGCGCCGATCGCCCCGCAGGCCATAAAGTAGCGGATATAAATTTCCGGGCTGACGGATTCGATAAAGTGGTCGTAATAGGCGAGTACCGCCGGAACGATGCCGCAGGCGCCGTTGGTCGGCGCGGTCACCACGCGACCGCCGGCGGCGTTCTCTTCATTGACCGCCAGTGCGAACATATTGACCCAGTCAACGACGTTCATCGGATCGCTGGAGAGCTTATCGCTGGCCACCAGCAGACGACGCAGCGCCGAGGCGCGACGCGGCACGCGCAGCGGACCAGGCAGCACGCCTTCGGTGTTCATCCCGCGGTCGATACAGGCGCGCATGGTCTGCCAGACGTTGGCGAAATAGTCCTCGATCTCTTTTTTGCTGTGCAGCGCCAGCTCGTTTTGCATCACCATCCCGGAGAGCGACAGGCCGGTCTCTTTACAATACGCCAACATTTCCTGCGCCGATTTAAACGGGTAGGGCACCTGCAATTCATTGGCGTTTTCTTTGCCGAAGTGCTCTTCATCGACGATAAAGCCGCCGCCAATCGAGTAATAGGTCTTGCAGTAGATCTCTTTCTCGCCGGCCCAGGCATGAATGGTCATGCCGTTTTCGTGCAGCGGCAGGTTGTCGCTGCGAAAACGCATGCCGTCATCCGCCGGGAAGTCGACCTCGTGCTGGCCGTTGGCCAGCAGCAGTCGGCCGCGCGCCTCGACGTCACGGATAAATGCCGGGATTGCGTCAATATCGACCGTATCGGGCTGATTGCCCGCCAGTCCCATGATAATGGCGATGTCCGTATGGTGGCCTTTGCCGGTTAATGACAGCGAGCCGTAGACGTCAACCGCCATACGGGTCACCGCATTAAGCAATCCTTTTTCGACCAGGTCATCGACGAACTGTTTACCGGCCTTCATCGGGCCAACAGTGTGGGAAGATGAGGGACCAATCCCCACCTTGAACATGTCGAATAGACTAATCACGATAATACTCCTGACAGGGTTACCGCGGGTGCGGTAACGATGTAATAACTGCGCATAGTGTAAGAGGGAAGCGCGCTGCCAGTTGAACTATTCACATGAATTAAACTAATGGATAACCGCGATTTTACTAATAGTGAGAGCGCTCTCTCATAAACAGTATAGCTAAGGTCGAGCGCCAATTTGCAGCGCCAGTTCGCGAATGATCCCGGCGGTCATTCCCCAGACAAAATAATGCTGGTACCAGGAGAGCCAGACGCGGTGGTCGTTACCCCGACGGTGGATGTCGAGCGGATGGTAGCGCCCCAGGCGCAGGGCTTCGGCGAGGGGCATTTCAAATACCGCTGAGACTTCGTCCTGACTGGCGTGATAGTGCAGATTGGGGGGAATAATGCCCACCACCGGCGTCACCTGAAAACCGGTGACGCTGTCCACCGGCGGCAGAACACCGATCACCTCGACGGCTTCCGGCGGGATCGCGACCTCTTCCTGGGCTTCGCGCAGGGCGGCGGCGATAAGCGTCGCATCGGTATTATCTACCGCGCCGCCGGGAAAGGCGACCTGACCGGCGTGCTTGCGCAGCAACGGCGAACGCTGGGTCAGCAGCAGGCCGGGCTGCGGCCGGCGCACGATCGGCACCAGCACCGCCGCCTGCCGCTGATTGAGCGCATGGCGCGAAGGCTGGGGGCGCAGCAGCTGGAAGCGGGACAGAAAATCATCCAGATTGAGGGCGTGGTCCGCCATGGTCTAGTTCTCCAGTTGGTGCAGGATACGATTAACTTTATCAAAAGTTTCCTGATATTCCGCATCTTCCTCGCTGTCCGCGACGATACCGCCTCCAGCGGAGCAATACAGTTGCCCCTGCCAGGCCGTCAGGGTGCGAATGGTGATGCTGGTATCCATATTGCCGCAATAGCTCAGGTAGCCAATGCTCCCGCACCAGGCGTTACGTCGCTGAGGTTCCAGTTCATCGATAATCTCCATCGCCCGGACCTTCGGGGCGCCAGTGATAGATCCCCCGGGGAAGGCGGCGCGCAGCAGATCGCTGGCATGCAGCGTCGCCGGTAAGCGGGCGGTGATGGTGCTGACCAGATGATGGACCGCCGGGAACGGCTCCACCACGAACAGCTCGGGTACCCGCACGCTGCCCGGCACGGCGACGCGGCCGATGTCGTTGCGCATCAGGTCGACAATCATTAAATTCTCGGCGCGGTCTTTCGGGGAGTTCGCCAGCTTCTCAGCCTGCCGCGCATCTTCCTGC
The DNA here is from genome assembly GCF_000828055.2 of Klebsiella variicola. Lineage (NCBI taxonomy): Bacteria > Pseudomonadati > Pseudomonadota > Gammaproteobacteria > Enterobacterales > Enterobacteriaceae > Klebsiella > Klebsiella variicola. Next base: position 2,003,598 of record NZ_CP010523.2, read on the forward strand.
GGCGAATCGAGCCGCGGCAGGGTGCCTTTTATCGGGCGTGTCTGGATCTCTCCCTGGCGCAACTGAATAAAGCGCTCCGGCGACAGGCTTAAAATCGCCCCTTCCTCGAGGCGAATAAAGGCGCTAAAGGGGGCGCGGTTGGCGGTATTCAGCTGGCGGAAGGCCTGCCACTCATCACCGACGTAGCGGGCCTGAAAACGCTGGGCGAGGTTGACCTGATAGCAGTCGCCGCTGTGCAGATAGGCCTGCACCTGGCGAAATTTCTCGCCGTACTGCTGGCGGCTCATATTTGACTGCCAGGCAGAGGTCAGGGCGAAAGGTTTCATCGCCGGACGGGATTGCGCCTGCAGCCACTGCAGGCGCTGCTGCGGATCGTCATAGCTGAGCAGCGAAATTTGCTGGCGCTGATGGTCGACAATCAGCGCCCAGTCATAGATCCCCACCGCCATATCCGGCAGCGCGATATCGGCCTGCGCGTGCGAAGGGAGACGCTCAAAGCGGCGGCCCAGATCGTACCCGAATAGTCCCAGCGCGCCGCCAAGAAACGGCAGATCGTCATAGGGCTGCGGCGTGAACGGCTGACGATCCAACTGCTGTTGAAGCAGTTGCAGCGGATCTTCCGCGGAGACAAAAGCGGTTTCGCCGTCATCGACCCACGTCTGTTCACCGCGCGTCAGCAGCGTGGCGCGCGGGGCAGCCACCAGAATATCAAAGCGGTTATGCGGATGGTCGGCAAAGCCGGAATGCAGCAGCATCGCCCAGGGAAGGGCGCTTAACGGCGCAAAATAGTGTTCGGCCGCATCCGGGCGCCAGGGAAGGGTAATAATCGCGGGGGACAACATCTTTCTCGATCCTGAACGTTGCCGTCCCTCTGGCGTAGGCGGGGACGGCGTGAAATAATTACGCCCCACAATGTAGCAGGAGTAAAAGATGTTTGCAGGTTTACCTTCGCTGAGTCACGAGCAACAGCAAAAAGCGGTCGAACGTATCCATGAGCTAATGGCCCAGGGGATGAGCAGCGGCCAGGCGATTGCCCTGGTGGCGGAAGAGCTGCGCGCAACGCATACCGGCGAGCAGATCGTCGCGCGCTTTGAAGATGAGGATGAAGATCAAGACGAAGATGAGGACGACTAATTACACCGCGGCGATAATTTTGATCTCAACTTTATACTGCGGGTTCATCAGCGTCGCTTCCACCGTGCAGCGCACCGGGGCGTGACCGGCCACCACCCACGCGTCCCAGGCTTTATTCATTGCCGCAAAGTCGCTTTTATCGGCGAGGAAGATGGTGGCGTCAAGAATACGCGACTTGTCGCTGCCCTGTTTTTCCAGCACCGCGTCAATCTGCGCCAGGGTATTGGCGGTCTGCTCGAAGGCGTCGGCATCAAGATTTGCCGGCACGCCGGTGTAGTACAGCGTCTGGTTGTGGATCACCACGTCTGACCAACGGGCTTCGGCATCAATACGCGTAATTGTCATTTCTTTTTCCTCTTTGAGCATTCCATTCGGCTGCGGCAAGACTGCCATAATGTTCCGCTCGCGTCACTACCTGGACTGGCGAAACGCCGTCCTCCCTGACATAATCACTGTCCAAATAACCAGGGGGCAATGTGATCGACGATTTTGCAGCAGACGGCCAGCTAGCCAAAGCCATACCGGGATTTAAGCCGCGCGAGCCGCAGCGCCAGATGGCGAAAGCGGTGAGCGAAGCGATTGAGGCCTCCCGACCGCTGGTGGTGGAAGCGGGGACCGGAACCGGTAAAACCTACGCTTACCTGGCGCCTGCGCTGCGGGCGAAAAAAAAGGTGATTATCTCCACCGGCTCGAAAGCGCTGCAGGATCAGCTCTACAGCCGCGATCTGCCCACCGTCGCCAAAGCGCTCAAATTCACCGGGAAACTGGCGCTGCTCAAAGGGCGCTCCAACTACCTGTGCCTTGAACGTCTTGAGCAGCAGGCGCTGGCGGGCGGCGATCTGCCGGTACAAACCCTCAGCGATGTGATCCTCCTGCGCTCCTGGTCGAATCAAACCCAGGATGGCGATATCAGCACCTGCGCCAGCGTCGCGGAAGACTCCCAGGCCTGGCCGCTGGTCACCAGCACCAACGATAACTGTCTCGGTAGCGACTGCCCACTGTATAAAGATTGCTTCGTGGTGAAGGCGCGTAAAAAAGCGATGGACGCCGACGTGGTGGTGGTCAACCATCACCTGTTCCTGGCCGATATGGTGGTCAAAGAGAGCGGCTTTGCCGAGCTGATCCCCGAGGCGGAAGTGATGATCTTCGATGAAGCCCATCAGCTGCCGGATATCGCCAGTCAGTACTTTGGTCAGTCGCTCTCCAGCCGCCAGCTGCTGGATCTGGCGAAAGACATCACTATTGCCTACCGCACCGAACTGAAAGACACCCAGCAGTTGCAAAAATGCGCCGACCGCCTGGCGCAAAGCGCTCAGGATTTTCGCCTGCAGCTGGGGGATCCCGGCTATCGCGGCAACCTGCGCGAACTGCTGGCGGATAGCCACATTCAGCGCGCGCTGCTGCTGCTCGATGACGCGCTCGAGCTATGCTATGACGTCGCCAAACTTTCGCTGGGCCGCTCGGCGCTGCTCGATGCCGCCTTTGAGCGCGCCACCCTCTATCGCGGGCGCTTAAAGCGGCTGAAAGAGATTAACCAGCCGGGCTACAGCTACTGGTATGAGTGCACCTCGCGCCACTTTACTCTCGCGTTGACGCCGTTGACCGTGGCCGAGAAGTTTAAAGAGGTGATGGCGCAGAAGTCGGGAAGCTGGATCTTTACCTCGGCGACGCTGTCAGTCAACGACGATCTGCATCACTTCACTGCCCGGCTGGGGATCGATGAGGCGCAGTCCCTGTTGCTGCCGAGCCCCTTTGATTATCAACATCAGGCGCTGCTCTGCGTGCCGCGCAATCTGCCGCTGCCGAACCAGCCTGGCGCGGCGCGCCACCTGGCGGCGATGCTCAAGCCGCTAATCGAGGCCAACGACGGCCGCTGCTTTATGCTGTGTACCTCGCACGCCATGATGCGCGATCTGGCGGAGCAGTTCCGCGCCACCATGACGCTACCGGTGTTGCTGCAGGGGGAAACCAGCAAAGGCCAGCTGCTGCAGCAATTCGTCAGCGCCGGCAACGCCCTGCTGGTGGCCACCAGCAGCTTCTGGGAAGGGGTCGACGTGCGCGGCGATGCGCTGTCACTGGTGATCATCGATAAGCTGCCGTTTACTTCGCCGGACGACCCGCTGCTAAAAGCGCGCATGGAAGATTGCCGGCTGCGCGGCGGCGATCCGTTCGATGAAGTGCAATTGCCGGAAGCCGTCATCACCCTCAAACAGGGGGTGGGACGCCTGATCCGCGATATCGACGATCGCGGGGTGCTGGTGATCTGTGACAACCGGCTGGTGATGCGCCCCTACGGCGCGGTGTTCCTGGCCAGCCTGCCGCCCGCGCCGCGGACCCGCGATATCCGCCGGGCGGTGCGCTTCCTCGCCGTGCCGCCGGCAAGGTAATCCGCACTAAAATGTGTTAAGCTGCGCGCCATTTTGTTAATTAGCGGTTCCCAATAGACTTCGGGCGGTATGGCGGCGGGTTGGCCGTTTGCCGGAAAACAGGCTGCCTGAAGGCCTGAACTATGTAACGAGAGCGTGACCACCCATGCGAATTTTGGCTATCGATACCGCCACAGAGGCCTGCTCCGCGGCGCTGTGGAATGATGGCACCCTTAGTGCTCATTTCGAAATTTGTCCCCGCGAACATACCCAACGTATCCTGCCGCTGGTGCAGGAGGTCCTCACCGAGAGCGGCGCCACGCTGACCGAGCTGGACGCGCTGGCCTTTGGCCGCGGTCCGGGTAGCTTTACCGGCGTGCGCATCGGCATCGGTATCGCTCAGGGGCTGGCGCTGGGCGCTGAGCTGCCAATGATCGGCGTTTCCACGCTGGCCACCATGGCGCAGGGCGCCTGGCGCAAAACTGGCGCCACCCGCGTGCTGGCGGCTATTGACGCGCGGATGGGCGAAGTCTACTGGGCCGAGTACCAGCGCGACGAGCAGGGCGTCTGGCATGGCGAAGAGACGGAAGCGGTGCTCAAACCGGAAGCGGTAGCCGAACGGCTGGCACAGCTTTCCGGCGAATGGGCCACCGTCGGCACCGGCTGGCAGGCGTGGCCGGATCTGGCGAAAGCGAGCGGACTGACCTTAAGCAGCGGCGAAATTGAATTGCCGGCGGCGGAGGATATGCTGCCGTTAGCCTGTTACCTGCTGGCGGCGGGGAAAACCGTGGCCGTGGAGAAAGCGGAGCCGGTTTATTTGCGAAACGAGGTGGCGTGGAAGAAACTTCCAGGCCGCGAGTGAATCTCAGTAACAAGAAGACTGAGAAAAGGAGTCGCATCATGGCGGGTCAAAAACAGGGCGTTCGCTGGCTGTTAGCCGCGGCGGTTGCCGTTGCGCTAAGCGGCTGCGTGTCAGTGCCGGATGCCATCAAAGGCACCAGCCCTACGCCGCAGCAGGATTTAGTGCGGGTGATGAACGCCCCGCAGCTGTACGTTGGCCAGGAAGCACGCTTTGGCGGCAAAGTGGTCAATGTGCAGAACCAGCAGGGTAAAACCCGCTTAGAAATCGCCACCGTACCGCTGGACAGCGGCGCACGGCCTGTGCTGGGCGAACCGTCTCGTGGGCGGATCTATGCCGACGTTAACGGCTTCCTCGATCCGGTCGACTACCGCGGCCAGCTGGTCACCGTGGTCGGGCCGATTGCCGGCGTTGTCGACGGCAAAGTGGGCAGCACGCCGTATAAATTTATGCTGATGAACGCCATCGGTTACAAACGCTGGAACGTGGTGCAGCAGGTGGTGATGCCCCCGCAGCCCATCGATCCGTGGATGCTGGGTCCGCGCCCCTGGGGTTACGGCTATGGCGGCTGGGGCTGGTACAACCCCGGCCCAGCTGAGGTGAGAAACGTCGTAACCGAATGATTTTGTTGTTTATGTTAGTTCAAAGAAACAGCGGCCGGTCCGCTGTTTCTTTGTTTTCAGTCGAATAAGAAAAAAAATAGTGACGCGCTTCGCAACCTGCTCATTGCCTAATTAATAAACTGGTACGCTGAGTTAATATAATGTTAACAAAATGTATTTACCAGGGGCTGTGATGACGACGAATAACTATTTCAGAGGTGATGCAGTGAAAAAGGTTTGGCTAAACCGTTATCCCGCAGATGTTCCTGCGGAGATAAACCCTGACCGCTATCAATCCCTGGTTGAACTGTTTGAGCATGCCACCACCCGCTACGCTGACCAACCGGCGTTTATCAATATGGGTGAAGTGATGACCTACCGTAAGCTGGAAGAGCGTAGTCGCGCCTTTGCCGCTTACCTTCAGGAGGGGTTAGGATTACAGAAGGGCGATCGCGTGGCCCTGATGATGCCTAACCTGCTGCAGTATCCGGTGGCTCTGTTTGGCATCCTGCGCGCCGGGATGATCGTGGTTAACGTCAACCCCTTATATACTCCGCGTGAACTGGAGCATCAGCTCAACGACAGCGGCGCGGCGGCGATCGTCATCGTCTCCAACTTTGCCCATACCCTGGAAAAAGTGGTGGCGAAAACTCAGGTTAAGCACGTGATCCTGACGCGCATGGGCGATCAGCTCTCCACCGTCAAAGGCACGCTGGTGAACTTCGTGGTCAAGTACATCAAGCGCCTGGTGCCGAAGTACCACCTGCCGGATGCCATCTCGTTTCGCAGCGCGCTGCAGCATGGCTACCGCATGCAGTACGTGAAGCCGGAGATCGTTGCGGAAGATCTGGCGTTTCTGCAGTACACCGGGGGCACCACCGGCGTGGCCAAAGGGGCGATGCTGACCCACCGCAACATGCTGGCGAACCTCGAGCAGGTCAATGCCACCTACGGCCCGCTGCTGCATCGCGGCAAAGAGTTCGTGGTGACCGCGCTGCCGCTGTATCACATTTTCGCCCTGACCATGAACTGCCTGCTGTTTATCGAACTGGGCGGGCAAAATTTGCTGATCACCAACCCACGCGACATTCCCGGGCTGGTGAAGGAGCTGGCGAAATATCCTTTCACCGCCATGACCGGGGTCAATACCCTGTTCAACGCCTTGCTGAACAACAAAGAGTTTCAGCAGCTTGATTTCTCCTCGCTGCACCTCTCCGCCGGCGGTGGGATGCCGGTGCAGCAGGCGGTGGCCGAGCGCTGGGTAAAACTGACCGGACAATATCTGCTGGAGGGCTACGGCCTGACCGAGTGTTCGCCGCTGGTCAGCGTCAACCCGCACGACATCGACTACCACAGCGGCAGCATTGGCCTGCCGGTGCCTTCCACAGAAGCCAAACTGGTGGACGACGACGATAACGAAGTGGCGCCGGGTCAGCCGGGCGAACTCTGTATCAAGGGGCCGCAGGTGATGCTGGGCTACTGGCAGCGTCCTGACGCGACGGATGAGATTATCAAAGACGGCTGGTTGCACACCGGGGATATCGCGGTGATGGATGAAGAGGGATTCCTGCGCATCGTTGACCGGAAAAAAGATATGATCCTGGTGTCGGGGTTTAACGTCTATCCGAATGAAATCGAAGATGTGGTTATGCAGCACAGCGGCGTCCTCGAAGTGGCGGCCATCGGCGTGCCGTCCGGCAGCAGCGGTGAAGCGGTGAAGATTTTCGTGGTCAAGAAAGAGGCCGCGTTAACCGAAGAGGCGCTGATTACGTTCTGCCGCCGCCATCTCACCGGCTACAAAGTGCCGAAGCTGGTGGAATTCCGTGACGAACTGCCGAAATCCAATGTCGGGAAAATTTTGCGGCGAGAACTGCGTGACGAAGCGCGCGCTAAAGTGGACAATAAAGGCTAAGTAACGAATGAGTCGCCTGACGCCGGCTACGCCGGCGTTTTTTATGGGCGCAAGTTAAGAGAGTATGCTTTGAACTATCAGATGATCACCACCGACGATGGCCTGCGCGCTGTTTGCGAAGCGGCAAGCGCGGCCTCCGCCGTCGCTCTGGATACGGAATTTGTCCGTACCCGTACCTACTATCCGCAGCTGGGCCTGCTGCAGCTGTTCGACGGCACCCAGGTCTCTCTGATCGATCCCTTGACGATTAGCGACTGGGCGCCGATGCGTGAGCTGCTGCTCAACCAGGATGTGACTAAATATCTGCATGCCGGTAGTGAGGATTTAGAAGTCTTCCTCAATGCGTTCAACCTGATGCCGCAGCCGCTGATCGACACCCAGATCCTGGCGGCGTTCTGCGGCCGCCCGATGTCCTGGGGCTTTGCCTCCATGGTGGAAGAGTATTCCGGAGTGGCGCTGGATAAAAGTGAATCCCGCACCGACTGGCTGGCGCGCCCGCTGACCGAGCGTCAGTGTGAATACGCCGCAGCTGACGTCTGGTACCTGTTGCCGATCGCCAGCCAATTAATGGCGGAGACCGACCGCGCAGGCTGGCTATCGGCGGCGCTGGACGAATGTCGTCTGATGCAGCAGCGTCGTCAGGAGGTGGTTGACCCGGCCGAGGCCTGGCGCGACATCGGCAACGCCTGGCAGCTGCGTACCCGCCAGCTGGGCTGCCTGCAGCTGCTGGCAGAGTGGCGTCTGCGCAAAGCGCGTGAGCGCGACCTGGCGGTGAACTTTGTGGTGCGGGAAGAGCATCTGTGGAGCGTGGCGCGCTATATGCCCACCAGCCTCGGCGAGCTCGACAGCCTCGGGTTGTCCGGCAGTGAAATTCGCTTCCACGGCAAAACGTTGATTAGCCTGGTCGAGAAAGCCCAGGCGCTGCCGGAGTCGGCCCTGCCGGCGCCGCTGCAGAACCTCATTGACATGCCGGGTTACCGTAAAGCCTTTAAAGATATTAAAGCGCTGGTGCAGGAAGTGAGCGCCGATAAGGGCGTGAGCGCGGAACTGCTGGCCTCGCGTCGGCAGATCAACCAGTTGCTGAACTGGCACTGGCAGTTGAAAACGCAAGCCGGTGAGCCTGAGCTGATTTCCGGCTGGCGTGGCGAACTGATGGCCGGGCGGCTGAAGTCGCTGTTAAACGACTATCCGCGCTAGCGGGCGGTCTGGTTCAGGCCATTAAAAAACCGGCAGCGCAGGGCGTAGCCGGTTTTTTTTCGGGATGGAACAGCAGGTCAGGGTTTCGACTCTTCCGTTTCGGGTAGGGTCACGTTCAGCTCAAGAATCGAAATATCACCATCCCGCTGCTCCAGCTGCACGCTGACCATCTCCGGGTCGATCTGCACGTATTTACAGATCACTTCCAGAATATCTTTGCGCAACTGCGGCAGGTAGTGCGGCTCCGCGTCGCCGCGGCGACGCTCGGCGACGATGATTTGCAGGCGTTCTTTCGCAATATTAGCCGTGTTCTTTTTTCGCGAGAGAAAAAAGTCGAGTAAAGCCATAATTTATCCTCCGAACAGGCGTTTGAGGAATCCTTTCTTCTCTTCTTCAATGAAGCGGAAAGGGCGTTCTTCTCCGAGCAGACGTTCAACGGTATCGGCATAGGCTTTGCCTGCGTCCGACGCGGCATCCAGAATCACGGGCTCACCCTGGTTGGATGCGCGCAGGACTGACTGGTCTTCCGGGATCACGCCCACCAGGTTGATGCGCAGAATTTCCAGCACGTCTTCCATGCTCAGCATATCGCCTTTATTGACGCGGCCTGGATTGTAGCGGGTCAGCAGTAAATGCTCTTTGATCGGCTCTTCGCCATTTTCCGCACGACGGGATTTCGAAGCGAGAATGCCAAGGATACGGTCGGAGTCGCGAACGGAGGAGACTTCCGGGTTGGTGGTGATGATGGCTTCATCAGCAAAATAGAGCGCCATCAGCGCACCGGTTTCGATACCTGCCGGTGAATCACAGACGATGAAATCGAAGTCCATTTTCTTCAGTTCTTCGAGAACTTTGTCGACGCCTTCGCGGGTCAGGGCGTCTTTATCCCGGGTCTGAGAGGCCGGGAGAATGTAGAGATTTTCCGTGCGCTTATCTTTGATCAGCGCCTGGTTCAACGTGGCATCGCCCTGGATGACGTTGACGAAATCATAAACGACGCGACGTTCGCAGCCCATAATCAGATCGAGGTTACGCAGGCCGATGTCGAAGTCGATAACGACGGTTTTCTTTCCCTTCTGGGCCAAACCTGTAGCGATGGCCGCGCTGGAGGTGGTCTTGCCAACGCCCCCTTTACCCGAAGTCACAACAATAATGCGTGCCATAGAAATTCCTTGTTAAAAAGGGATTAATTCAACGGTTGAACTGTCAAAGCGCTTTCACCTAAACGCAGGCGTGCCGCTTTGCCATAAAATTCGGCCGGGATGTTATCGCTCAGCCAATATTCCCCGGCGATGGAGACCAGCTCCGCCGCAAGGTGGGTACAAAATATCTGGGCGTCTCTGTCGCCACCGGCGCCTGCCAGCGCGCGTCCTCGCATCATGCCATATACATGGATATTGCCGTCAGCGATAAGTTCCGCACCGGCACTCACATGATTTGTAACAATAAGATCACAGTGTGGCGCATAAATGCGCTGACCGGAACGTACCGGCTGATCAATCAAACGCGTTTTTGTGATCTGGTTAGCAACTGGCGGCGGCGGAGGGGTGGGTTCGGACGGTGCCGGACGAGGGGCTTTCTCTTTCCCTTCGGTTAATAACGGGATCCCGGCGCGATCGATTTCGGTTTTCAGGCGCGGGATTTTGCATCCGCTGACGCCCATAATGCGTAAACCGGTCGCGGCGATGGCCTCGTTAATGGCGCGCCATTCGACCTCCTCCTCCACGCTGGCGATATTCACCACCACCGGCGCATGGCGTAAAAAGGCGGGAGCCTGGGCGATTTTGTCTTCTAACGCCTGACGAATAACCTCGGGATTTGCATCGTGCAAATGAACGACAGATAACGTGAAGCTACTGCCTTTAAGTTCGATTGGCGTATTTGACATCCTGGCCTTACTCAATTTGCTGTTTATCAACCGCAGAAGTGCGGTGATATTCCGAAGACTAAAAGGCATGTTATAGTCACTCATATATTGAGGCAAGTGACCACGGGTCTAATTCCGAGTAAAACTATGTTTTGTGTGATCTATCGAAGTACTAAACGTGAACAAACCTATTTATACGTCGAAAAAAAAGACGATTTCTCACGCGTTCCTGACGAGCTAATGCGCGGCTTCGGCACGCCGCAAATGGCGATGCTGCTGCCGCTGGATGGGCGCAAAAAGCTGGTTAACGCCGACCTGGAAAAAGTGAAACAGGCGTTAAGCGAGCAGGGCTATTACCTGCAACTTCCCCCGCCATCTGAAAATCTACTAAAGAAACACCTGGCGGAACAGGGGAAACAATCCGATTAACCCACGAGGGAAAATAATGTACCAACATCATAACTGGCAGGGTGCGCTACTGGATTATCCAGTGAGCAAAGTGGTTTGCGTCGGCAGTAATTATGCAAAACACATCAAGGAAATGGGCAGTGCGACGCCGGAAGAGCCGGTGCTGTTTATTAAACCTGAGACCGCGCTGTGCGATCTCCGTCAGCCGTTGGTGCTTCCTGAAGGGCTGGGCTCAGTGCACCACGAAGTCGAGCTGGCGGTGCTGATCGGCAGCACGCTGCGTCAGGCGACGGAAGAGCATGTGCAGAAAGGGATCGCCGGCTATGGCGTCGCGCTGGATCTCACCCTGCGCGACCTGCAGGCTAAGATGAAAAAGGCCGGGCAACCGTGGGAGAAGGCGAAAGGCTTCGATAACGCCAGTCCAATCTCCGGCTTTATCCCGGCCGCTGAGTTCCACGGCGACCCGCAGAATACGCCGTTAAGCCTGAAGATTAACGGTGAAGTGCGCCAGCAGGGAACCACAGCCGACATGATCCATAAGATTGTGCCGCTGATCGCCTATATGTCGCGCTTCTTTACCCTCAAAGCCGGGGATGTGATCCTCACCGGCACCCCGGAAGGGGTGGGGCCGCTGCATAGCGGTGACGAACTGGAAGTTGGCTTCAACGGCCTGTCGCTCACCACCCGCGTGCTGTAAGCGCTGCTTGCCGCCTCTTGGGGCGGCAAAACTTGCATCGGCGTGCCAGACTGGTTATAAGGTGCACCCTTAACTGGCAACGACGGACACTCCGATGAGCGAACAACCTTTCTGGCAACAAAAAACACTGGATGAAATGACCGACGCGGAGTGGGAATCGCTGTGTGACGGCTGCGGCCAGTGTTGCCTGCACAAGCTGATGGATGAAGACACCGATGAGATCTACTTCACCAACGTCGCCTGCCGTCAGCTTAATATCAAAACCTGCCAGTGCCGTAACTACGAACGTCGCTTCGAGTACGAGCCAGACTGCATCAAGCTTACCCGCGAAAACCTGCCAACCTTCGAATGGCTGCCGCCGACCTGCGCCTATCGCCTGCTGGCGGAGGGCAAATCGCTGCCGGCCTGGCATCCGCTGCTGACCGGCTCAAAAGCGGCGATGCATGGCGAACGCATCTCTGTTCGCCATATTGCGGTGCCCGAGTCCACCGTCGTCGACTGGCAGGATCATATCCTCAATCTGCCTGACAGGGCGCGTTAAGCGCCGGATCACGCTTTCTTCGCGTGAAACAGCCCGTTTTCACCGTCGGTTTCTTCGGCCACCCAGAAGTGAATATTGAAGCGGGCGTCGTCACTGAGTTCGACGCGGTGCCAGTACTGCGGCGGACTGGTGGCAAACTGTCCGGCATGAATGACCACTTTCTTTTCCGGCTCCGTCGCCTGCTCATCGGCAAAACCGTAATAGGTGACCGTTCCCTCCATGACGCACAGCTGACCGAAGACGCCGGCCGCGGTGTTGTGATGGCTCAGCAGGGCGGCGGGGACATTCTCTTTAGTAAAGAACGGGGTGGAGCGTTTAACTTTCCAGTCTGCGGGGATCAGTAAAGATGACATGTGAGCTCCTGTGGGGCCTTAAAAGATGTATTTAATATGCACCTTTTAGGGGCTGTGGTCAACCACAGGCAGGAAACGATGCAACGATGCGCAGCAGACATAAAAAAACGCCCCGCAGGGCGTTTCATTGTGTGCGGTACTCGCAGCGGCTTAGCGGCCAAACAGATCGCGTTTTTTCGCTTTGAAAGGCTGAGCAATGATCACCAGGATGGCGACCAGCAGATAGGCAGCAAAAATACCGACCAGCCATTGCGGCATCTCCAGCGACAGAAATTGCCACTGACGCACTGAACAGTCGCCGGACGCGACGAAAACCTGCGGCAGCCATTTATCCAGCGGCAGCCAGGTTGGGAAGCGGGCGGCGAAATCACAGGTCTGGAACGGCGAAGGGTGCAGCTGGATCATCGTATGCTCCCACGCCAGCTGCAGTCCACGTATTGCGCTGTACAACCAGATCACCATGGCGACATAGCGCAGCGGCGTTTTGGGGGCGATGGCGCCGACCAGCCCCGCGCCCATGATGCCGAACAGCGCGCAGCGTTCGTAAATACACATCACACACGGCTGCAGCAGCATCACATGCTGGAACCACAGCGCAACGAGTTCGAGAATAAAAGCGGTTAATGCCATCAGGAGCCAGGCACCGCGTCCCCTTGAGCACTGGTTTAAATATTGCAACATAATCATTTCCCTGGAAGATGCTAAATCATGGCAGTGTAAACGAAAACCGAACCGACGCCAGCGGCCCGGCAGAAAATATTACGTAACGGGTTATTGAATGGCCCGGATGAATCCGGGCCAGGATCGGGTCAGGGCAGCGTGGGCGTGGTCACCCAGCCGTGCGCCAGTAGCCAGTTGGTGACCGGCATCAAGGTGAACTCGACGCACAGCAGGCCGACCAGCGTCAGTACGAGAGTGTAGGGCAGCGCCATCCATACCATGCGGCCATAGGAGAGTCGGATAAGCGGCGCCAGCGCAGAGGTCAGCAGGAACAGGAATGCCGCCTGGCCGTTGGGGGTGGCGACCGACGGCAGGTTGGTGCCGGTATTGATCGCCACCGCCAGCATCTCAAACTGCGGCAGGCTGATAACGCCATGTTCGAGGGCGGTTTTCGCTTCGTTAATGTAGACCGTGCCGACAAAAACGTTATCCGAAATGGACGACAGCAGGCCGTTAAACAGGTAAAAGAGCGACAGCTGCGCGTGCGGCGAGGCCTGCAGCACAAATTCAATGACCGGGGTGAACAGCCGCTGGTCGATGATCACCGCCACAATGGCAAAGAACACCGTCAGCAGCGCGGTGAAGGGCAGCGCCTCGGTGAACGCCTTGCCAATGGCGTGCTCATCGGTCACCCCGGAAAACGTGGTGGCGAGGATGATCACCGACAGGCCAATGAGCCCGACTTCGGCCAGATGAAAGGCGAGGGCGACGATCAGCCAGACACCAATCACCGCCTGGGCCAGCAGCCGCAGCTGCTCCTGACGGCTGCGCTGGGCGCGGCTGCGGTCGTCAAAGTCCTGCAGCACCTTCCGTACCGTGGGCGGCAGCGGTTCGCCGTAGCCAAACAGGCGATACTTTTCGACCAGCAGGCAGGTCAACAGCCCACACACCATCACCGGCACGGTGACGGGCGCCATGCGGATAAAGAACTCGCCAAAATGCCAGCCCGCCGCTTTGGCGATAATCAGATTTTGCGGTTCGCCAACCATGGTCATGACTCCGCCGAGGGCGGTCCCGACGCCGGCGTGCATCATCAGGCTGCGCAGAAAGCCGCGGAATTGCTCCAGCACCTCGCGGTAGTGCTGCTCGATATGGCTGTCGTCCAGCAGATCGTTATCATCAGGGCGAGCTGAAGCGACGCGGTGGTAGATGCCGTAGAACCCAACGGCGACGCTAATCACCACCGCCACCACGGTAAGCGCATCGAGAAAGGCGGAGAGGAAGGCGGCCGCCAGGCAGAAGGCCAGCGACAGCAGCATCTTGCTGCGGATCCCCAGCAGCAGGCGCGTGAAGACGAACAGCAGCAGTTGTTTCATAAAGTAGATGCCCGCGACCATGAAGATCAGCAGGAGCAGCACTTCAAGGTTGCCGGCGATCTCTTCCCGCACATGCGCCGGGCTGGTCATGCCGATCAGCAGCGCCTCAATGGCCAGCAGGCCGCCCGGCAGCAGCGGATAGCACTTCAGCGCCATGGCGAGGGTAAAGATAAACTCAACCACCAGCAGCCAGCCGGCGACAAACGGCGCCACGGCAAACACCAGCGGGTTTACGATTAAGAAAATGATTAATGCCAGCTTGTACCAGTCCGGCGACTGGCCAAGAAAATTGCGCCACAGCGCGCGGCCATATGAAATTTCCACGACAGAATCCTTCCCCGTCAATTAGTACATGATTTTGTGCGTAACTATTGGCAAGAGTATCAGTTGAGCAAAATGAGAAGCAACTTTCTTCGCACCGCGGCGGCGGTGACGGGTGATAAGGAAAAGCGCAAAGTAAAAACGGAAAATGAAACGGCGATCCCTTTTTAATTCACTTGCGATGCTATCTGCGCTATAGCGGCTCTGGTATGATGAGTGCAATTGCAACAATGTGTAATGGAAATATTATTATGGTCATTAAGGCGCAGAGCCCTGCGGGTTTCGCGGAAGAGTATATCATTGAGAGCATCTGGAATAACCGCTTCCCACCTGGATCGATTCTCCCCGCTGAACGCGAGCTTTCTGAGCTGATCGGTGTCACCCGCACCACTCTGCGCGAAGTGTTGCAGCGTCTGGCGCGTGACGGCTGGTTGACCATTCAGCATGGCAAGCCTACCAAAGTGAATAACTTCTGGGAGACCTCCGGGCTGAATATTCTCGAAACGCTGGCGCGCCTCGATCACGACAGCGTGCCGCAGCTGATTGATAACCTGCTCTCCGTACGCACCAATATTTCCACGATTTTTATTCGCACCGCGTTCCGTCAGCATCCGGATAAAGCGCTGGCGGTACTGGACAGCGCCCGGGAAGTGGAAGATCACGCCGACGCCTTTGCCGACCTCGATTACAATATCTTCCGCGGTCTGGCGTTTGCCTCCGGCAACCCGATTTACGGCCTGATCCTCAACGGCATGAAGGGGCTGTATACCCGCATCGGCCGCCACTATTTCTCCAGCCCGGAAGCGCGCAGCCTCGCGCTGGGCTTTTATCATCAGCTGGCGAAGGTGTGCGAAGGCGGCCTGCACGATCAGGTGTACGAGCTGGTCCGTCGCTACGGCCATGACAGCGGGGAGATCTGGCATCGGATGCAGAAATCGCTGCCCGGCGATTTAGCCATGAATATGCGTTAAGCCGGATATTGGCGATCGATAAACACAATAAGGGGGCCAGTGGCCCCCTTCGTCGTTTTCATCGTCCCGCAATGTTATAGCGCGTTCGGGCGCGCCGGGCAGCGGTCCAGCAGCTCAATGCTGCCGTCGGCGTTCTGCTGCTCCAGCAGCACATCGAATCCCCACAGACGATGCACATGTTTCAGCACTTCGCGCCGGCCTTTGTCCAGTGGGACGCGGTTGTGCGGCACATAGCGCAAGGTCAGCGAGCGGTCGCCGCGCAGGTCAACGTTCCACACCTGGATGTTCGGCTCAAGATTGCTGAGGTTATACTGCGCCGAGAGCTTGTTGCGGATCTCGCGATAGCCCTCTTCGTTGTGGATCGCCGAGATCTCGAGATAATTGTTGTGATCGTCGTCGAGCACGGTAAAGAAGCGGAAATCGCGCATGATCTTCGGCGACAGGAACTGGCTGATAAAGCTCTCGTCTTTGAAATCACGCATGGCGAAATGCAACGTTTCCAGCCAGTCAGAACCGGCGATATCCGGGAACCAGTACTTGTCCTCTTCGGTGGGCGACTGACAGATGCGCTTGATGTCCTGGAACATGGCGAAGCCCAGCGCGTAGGGGTTAATCCCGCTATACCACGGACTGTTGTACGGCGGCTGGAACACCACGTTAGTGTGACTATGGAGAAACTCCAGCATAAAGCGCTCCGTCACTTTCCCTTCATCATAGAGATGGTTGAGGATGGTGTAGTGCCAGAAGGTGGCCCACCCCTCGTTCATCACCTGGGTCTGTTTCTGCGGGTAGAAATACTGGCTGACTTTACGCACGATGCGCAGGATCTCGCGCTGCCACGATTCGAGCAGCGGGGCGTTCTTCTCCATAAAGTACAGCAGGTTCTCCTGCGGTTCGGAAGGGTAGCGACGGGCGGACTCAATCGCTTTTTCTTCCTCGCGCTTCGGCAGGGTGCGCCACAGCATATTCACCTGGCTTTGCAGATACTCTTCCCGGCTTTTCTGCCGCGCTTTCTCCTCCTGCAAGGAGATTTTTTGCGGACGTTTATAGCGGTCGACGCCGTAGTTCATCAGCGCGTGGCAGGAGTCGAGGAGTTTCTCCACTTCGTCGACACCATAGCGTTCTTCACACTCGGTAATGTATTTGCGGGCGAAGATCAGGTAATCGATGATCGAGCTGGCGTCGGTCCAGCTGCGAAACAGATAGTTATTTTTAAAGAATGAGTTGTGCCCATAGCAGGCGTGCGCCATGACCAGCGCCTGCATGGTGATGGTGTTTTCTTCCATCAGGTAGGCGATACAGGGGTTGGAGTTGATGACTATCTCATACGCCAGGCCCTGCTGGCCGTGCTTATAGGCCTGCTCGGTCTCAATGAATTTCTTGCCGAACGACCAGTGCGGATAGTTGATGGGCATACCGACGCTGGAGTAGGCGTCCATCATCTGCTCGGAAGTAATGACTTCGATCTGGTGCGGGTAGGTGTCAAGACGATAGAGCTTGGCGACCCGGTCCACTTCGGCCAGGTAGGTCTCCAGTAACTCGAACGTCCAGTCGGGTCCATCGCTTAAACGGGTGGTGTCCCTGTTCATGGAGTCAATCGTAGCCATTAGCGCGCCCTCGTTGTTGTTGGTTTTCTCTGAACGGAAAACCTCTAAACAAGCATAGAACACCGGATGGCAAACTGTATCGTCAGACAATTTCTTTTCTTCGCGATTTCCCCATCTCAAAGCCGTTTTTTGCGCTTATTTACAGAATTTAATGCTGGGTAAAAATAAAGCGCAGCATGAGATCGTAAATCTCGCAGCGCAGGGCTGGTGCGGTTTGCTGTGAGTTAAGTCACCATAAATAAAGCGTATGTTGAATAATATTTTCAACTGAGTTATCAATTTGTAATTAGATGATTGTTCTTTAACTGTTACGGAGTCGCTATGCGTGTCGTCATACTGGGAAGTGGGGTGGTTGGGGTAGCCAGCGCGTGGTATTTGAGTCAGGCGGGTCATGAGGTGACGGTTATCGACCGTCAGCCCGGTCCGGCAGAGGAGACCAGCGCGGCCAACGCCGGGCAGATTTCTCCCGGCTATGCGGCGCCCTGGGCGGCGCCGGGGGTGCCGCTGAAGGCGATCAAATGGATGTTTCAGCGCCATGCGCCGCTGGCGATCGGTCTTGACGGCACGTCGTTCCAGCTGAAGTGGATGTGGCAGATGCTGCGTAACTGCGACATCCGCCACTATATGGAGAACAAAGGCCGTATGGTGCGCCTGGCGGAGTACAGCCGCGACTGCCTGAAAGCGCTGCGCGACACCACCGGCATTCAGTATGAAGGACGTCAGGGCGGGACGCTGCAGCTGTTCCGGACCGCCAAACAGTATGAAAATGCCACCCGCGACATCGCGGTGCTGGAAGACGCCGGCGTGCCGTACCAGCTGCTGGAAGCGAAGCGGCTGGCGGAGGTGGAGCCGGCGCTGGCGGAAGTCAGCCATAAACTGACCGGCGGCCTGCGCCTGCCCAATGATGAAACCGGCGACTGCCAGCTGTTTACCACCCGGCTGGCGGCAATGGCGGAACAGGCCGGGGTCACTTTCCGCTTCAACACCGCAGTGGACGCCCTGCTACAGGAGGGCGATCGCATTGCCGGGGTGAAATGCGGCGATGAGATTATCAAGGGCGATGCCTATGTGATGGCCTTCGGCTCCTACTCAACGGCGATGCTTAAAGGGCTGGTGGATATACCGGTCTATCCCCTGAAAGGCTACTCATTGACCATTCCGATCGCCCAGGAGGACGGCGCGCCGGTTTCCACTATCCTTGATGAAACATACAAAATCGCTATTACCCGCTTCGATCAGCGCATTCGCGTCGGCGGCATGGCCGAGATCGTCGGTTTTAACAAAGCGCTGCTGCAGCCGCGTCGCGAAACCCTGGAGATGGTGGTGCGCGATCTGTTCCCGCGCGGCGGCCACGTGGAGCAGGCGACGTTCTGGACCGGCCTGCGGCCGATGACGCCGGACGGCACGCCGGTGGTCGGCCGCACGGCGTATAAAAATCTGTGGCTCAACACCGGCCACGGCACGCTTGGCTGGACCATGGCCTGCGGCTCCGGGCAGCTTATCAGCGATCTGATCTCCGGGCGCACGCCGGCGATCCCTTACGACGATCTGGCGGTCGCCCGCTACAGCCCCGGGTTCACCCCGGCGCGTCCGCAGCATCTGCATGGCGCACACAACTAAGGAGCTTGCATGACCCGTCCGGTAGTGGCCAGCATCGACCTGCTGGCCTTGCGGCAGAATTTACAGATAGTGCGTCGCGCGGCCCCCGGGTCGCGCCTGTGGGCGGTGGTCAAGGCCAACGCTTACGGCCACGGCGTGGCGCGCGTATGGAGTGCGTTAAGCGGGGCGGATGGTTTCGCCTTGCTCAACCTGGAAGAGGCGATCCTGCTGCGCGAGCAGGGCTGGAAAGGTCCGATCCTGCTGCTGGAGGGCTTCTTCCATGCCGATGAATTGGCGGTGCTCGATCAATATCGCTTAACCACCAGCGTCCACAGCAACTGGCAGATTAAGGCGCTGCAGCAGGCGAAGCTGCGCGCGCCGCTGGATATCTATCTCAAGGTGAACAGCGGTATGAACCGGCTGGGCTTTATGCCGGAGCGGGTGCATACCGTCTGGCAGCAGTTGCGGGCGATAAGCAACGTCGGCGAGATGACGCTGATGTCGCACTTCGCGGAGGCGGAGAACCCGCAGGGGATTGTCGAGCCGATGCGCCGTATCGAACAGGCGGCGGAGGGGCTGGATTGTCCGCGCTCGCTGGCCAACTCGGCGGCGACCCTCTGGCATCCGGAAGCGCATTTTGACTGGGTGCGTCCGGGCATCGTGCTGTATGGCGCGTCGCCTTCCGGGCAGTGGCAGGACATCGCGAACACCGGGCTGAAGCCGGTCATGACGCTGCGCAGCGAAATCATCGGCGTGCAGAACCTGCGCCCCGGCGAGGCGATTGGCTATGGCGGCCTGTACCGCACCCCCCAGGAGCAGCGGATCGGCATCGTCGCCTGCGGCTATGCCGATGGCTATCCGCGGGTGGCGCCGAGCGGCACGCCGGTGCTGGTGGACGGCGTACGCACCACCACCGTTGGACGCGTATCGATGGATATGCTGGCGGTTGATTTAACGCCTTGTCCGCAGGCCGGGATCGGCGCGCCGGTCGAGCTGTGGGGCAAAGAGATTAAAATCGACGACGTGGCGGCCAGCAGCGGCACCGTCGGCTATGAGTTGATGTGCGCCCTGGCGCCGCGGGTGCCGGTTGTGACCCTGTAACTTATTCCGGGGCGGATCACTCCGCCGATCTTTGCCAGTGCCAGTGCCGATGGCCGGGGCCGAAGGGGGGGTATTTCTGTACCCGCCGGAAGGGGCGCTGGTTGACATTGGTTTTGCCGATGGCAGACCTGATAAGTCACTAATATGTCAGACATTACCAGAGGGCTAGGTGTTGCCTGATATCAAACCCGGTGAACAGCTTCAACAGCAGCGCGCCGGGGTGAGCCAGCGCGTAACGCAGGCGGGATCGTGGCAAAGAGAAACTGACTAGGCGATTGAAGAGACAAGCAGCCAGCGTAAGGTCAGCAGTGAACAGGAGAACCGATCTGTAACCGAACGCACAAGGGTTGTTAAAGCGAACGACACAGCAACCGTGTTGGGTACAGCTAAACTCATGGCCGGTGCCGTGGTGCAGCTGGCCGATGGAGATTACACCACTGGGGCAACCGGCAACATAGCCAGCCACTGCGGCAAAGACAGATCCGCCAGTGTTGGGCAGAATGACAATCTGGCGGTGGGCGGCTCGCTTACAGAGAAAATCCAGGGCATACGGCGCAGTGTGGCGGCGGCTCAGGAATTACTCGCGCCCTCCATCCGCCTGGGGAGCGAGGACTTGAATGTGTTAAGCCTGCTTACCGATACGCTGGATGTGCTGCGGCAACTGGCCGTACAGACCGCACTGCACACCCACAACAGCACCGGTACACCCACCAACAAAAATGCTTTTGCAGCAGCAGGTGCTAAAGCCGAAAATTACACGAGAAATATGCACCTTACATAGCTTAATTATATTTTTAGGCAGGTTTAGCATAAAACCATTTTATTTCTTATAGATTCAGTTGGTAATCATCACCATTAAGGACTTTTTTCATTAATTCAAGTGCTAAAGGTGAATATTTATGGAATCCTGTCTTACCAGTCATGATTGTTATGTGATAGTTGTTATCGCTCGATTTTATATCGAAGCCTTTTTCCTCTTCGATTATATCAATTATGTTTTGTACTGCATGCCACGATTGACGGCCTAAAAGTTTTGCAACCTCGGACATTGTAAACGGATAGTTTGCATTTAATGCTTGTCCATTGTTAAGCTCAGCAATTCCATACAATTTCGGAAGGGTACTTCCTTCCTCTGCAATCTGCCTAAGCATTTCAAAATCATACTCTAACTCTTGCTTTACTAGCGACTGAGAGGCAAAGGTGTAGGTTCTGGCCAAAAGTGCTCTGATTAATTTCGGGTTGACACTGATTTCAGGTGAGTTTGATGACAGTGCATCATATACCCAACCAAAACTATTGGCATATATTACCTTGATTCTTATCGATTTGTTTTCTCCAACACCTATGAGGATCTCTTTCTGATGTGATCCGGTTTTTTCACAATCCACATCAAAAGAAACTAAGTAGATATTAGGGATAAGAGAGTTGTTTGGTGAAATTATTTCATCTATATCCGAAAGGATTGACTTTATATTTTCATCGTTGACGCTATAGCCAAAAAAGAATAATGGATGTTCAGCGAAATAGGTTAACAGCTTTGCACTGATATACTTTCTTCTATTGTAGAATCTAATATAGTCATCATTTGTTATTATCAAACTTTCCGGCTCATTACTACTTCCGTGTATTTTCATTATCTCGCCGTAGGAAGTGTAATTAACCGTGACGACATCTTGACCAACAATCGGTTGGTAGTTTTCAAAAATCTTTTCTAATATATTGTCATAATTTGTTGTTATAACTGCATGCGGCCTTATTTTTATTAGTTTATTTATTTCCTCTTTATGCTCATGTTCATCAAAATTTACGCTGTTCGATAAGTTATTTAAATGCTCTGATATCAAATGCTTTATATATATATCTTTAGAATTATTGCCTGTGAAATACTTCTCGGGAAAACGATCTTTACCTGCATCCCACGCCCATTCAGCATATGATTCAGAAAAATCACTTGCAATCATAGGTTTATTTGCATTATGCATTTGGTTGTAATAACCATATGGGCGGGTTATTAGAGGGCACAGATCCGCTAAATACTTTAAAAGGTCTTCCCAGCAAGGAGAGTTCATGTATCTTTGTGATATACCTGCCCCCATGAATAATATGGGCTGCACTTGGAGCCCTTCAAGGCAAGATTTTATATCCTTAATGATTTCAGCTTGATACTCATGGAATTCCATAGTTATACCTTGACCCTTTTTAAGCAGATTGATTTAGTCTATAAAATGGATTCATATATGTGTATATAACATATATTTGGTTCAAACACTCTAACATTACCTTAGCCCTCAGGGTTTACCTGTCAATATCTTATCATTGAAATCGATATAATTTATCGAAAAATTGCCCTTATTTTTAATCCGATACCTACATCACACGGTGATTAAAGTGCCCATACAGAGAGTTAAGCTAGATGAGGTCTGGCTCAACATTTCGATGGGGTTCTGTGTCTGGTTTGTCGTTAATTCTTCTTGAGGTCATATGACGCCATACATGCTAGCAATGGACTCGTAACTTTTACATATCCTCAGATTGCATTGAATACACTTGGGGATGCGTACGCAAAGTCTTGTCAGACGGAAACGGCGCTACACCGCACCCGCCTGCACTATTTATGCAAAAGAATTTCCGCGCAGATTATACCGCCAGTCAGCGCCACCGAAGGGCTTCTGCGGCCTGTAAACTTTTGCAATTTCTGCACTGTTTTTCAATAATTTGCAAAACAGGAGCGGTTACGGAGAAATGAGAATTTCATAACTTGATGTTTTAACGGCAGATTAATTACCTTTCGTGGGGTTGCGTGGTGTTGGTCCCGGGAAACAGCAGGGAATGAAAAATTCATGTAATGTCAGGCATGGCAAGGGAGGCGGTCATGTTTTCAGCTCTGGAAGTATTGCATTTTATTGCGACCTCCATCGTAAAAATGTTGCCAGTCGAGAAGCGCTCTGCACAGGCATGATGTGTAAGTAATTCCCACCCGCAACGACTCCATGCAGAGGAAATATAAATATTACATATACACAACAATTACACCAACAAATCGGGGTGATTTTTAGCCAATCTGGATATTTTCAAAAGTTAAGGGGGCATCGGAAAACCATCACAAACGTCACGAGATTTTAAAATTAGTCTTATCTATATGATATTTATGGGTAAATTAACATTGTTAAAACCATCACTAAGCCATCACAGTGTGACGGTCTTAAAACATCACATGTCTGTTTTATAACTCATTGAATTTATGAGGTGTGACGGTTTCTGTTGCGTTTTGTGATGGTTTAACCGTCACAAATTTTATTCACTAAAATCATGGTTATACATGGGTTTTTGCAAGGTGTGACGGTTGTGATGGTTTTCCGATGGCCGACTTAAATATGGAGGAGGTCGATAGCATATTTATTAACATTATGCAGACGCAATAAAAGCCCCAAAAAGAGGGGCTAGTTCATCGTTTACTGGCGGGCACTATGGCCTTAAAGGCGATTGATGCAAGTTTAATTAAACTGGCTGTGGTTATTTTGTGGACCGTTATTTTAAAAAACTATATTAATATCAATAAATTAATTCAAGCTGTGAAGCGGATCACTCCGCCTCGTCTTCCGCGACCCGCACCCCAACCTTCAGCACGTGATCGTTCTCTTTTTCCGCCACCGTCCACACCATCCCGGCGAACTCCACCTGGTCCCCCACCACCGGCGCCGCGCCCAGCAGCTGCTGCACCACTTCCCCGAGCGACTGCTGATGCTCGCGGAACTCCTCTCCGCCGTCGAGGCCGTAGATTTGCGCCACATCGGCGAAGCGGGCCTCGGCATCAAGAATGAAGTCGCCGAAAAAGCGCTGATCGAGCGCCACCGGCGGCGACTGGCTGAACATTTTACCCAGTGCCGGCAGGTCGTGCTCGCGACCAATGACGCACAGGATATCGCCTTCCCGCAGGCGGGTGCTGCCGGTGGGGTGCAGCAGGGCATTGTTGCGAAACAGCGCCGCAATCCGCGTCTCCGGCGGCATATGCAGATCGCGCAGCGCCGCGCCGATGCACCACTTATCGGCGCCCAGCTGATAGACAAACTGCTCCCACGGGTTTTCCGGGTGAATATCCAGCCCGACGCGGGAGATGGGCCAGCTGATGGGCGGCACCACCACTTTGGCTTTCTTCGCCGCCCACGACAGCGAAGTGCCCTGCAGCAGCAGCGACACCAGCACCACGAAGAAGGCGACATTGAAGAACAAGCGGGCGTTGTCCAGCCCGGCCATCATCGGGAACACCGCGAGAATGATGGGCACCGCGCCGCGCAGGCCAACCCAGCTGATAAACACCCGTTCGCGCAGGTTAAAGCCGCGAAACGGCAGCAGGCCGGCAAACACCGACAGCGGGCGGGCAATGAAAATCATCCACATCGACAGCAGCAGCGCCGGGATGGCGATCGGCAGCAGGTCGGATGGCGTCACCAGCAGGCCCAGCACCAGGAACATGGCGATCTGCGCCAGCCATGCCAGGCCGTCGAAGTTCTGCAGGATACCGTGTCGGTTGCGGATCGGCCGGTTGCCCAGCAGAAAGCCGCAGAGATAGACGGCAAGGATACCGCTGCCGTCGAGGGTGGTGGTGACGGCGAAAATCATGATCCCGCCGCTCAGCGCCAGCAGCGGATAGAGCCCGGCGGGCAGCACGATGCGGTTAATCATCTGCAGCAACAGGTAGCCGCCGCCGAGGCCGATGGCGATCCCGAGGCCAAACTGCTGGATGATATGCACGGCGAACATCCAGCTGAGGCCGGTCTGGTGCTGCTGGATCATTTCGATCAGGGTGATGGTCAGGAAGACGGCCATCGGGTCGTTACTGCCTGACTCAATCTCCAGCGTTGAGCCGACGCGCTCGTTGAGCCCCTTGCCGCCGAGCAGCGAGAAGACCGCCGCGGCGTCGGTGGAGCCGACAATGGCGCCGATCAGCAGGCCTTCGATCATATCCAGCTTGAACAGCCAGGCCGCCATCATCCCGGTCAGCGCCGAGGTGATCAGTACCCCGACCGTCGCCAGCGACAGCGCAGGCCACAGTGCGACACGAAAGGAGCTGGCCTGGGTGCGCATCCCGCCGTCCAGCAGGATCACCGCCAGTGCCAGGTTACTCACCATATAGGCGAAGGGGTAGTTGTCGAAGGGGATGCCACCGATGCCGTCAATGCCTGCCAGCATCCCGATGGCCAGAAAGATGACCAGAATCGGGATGCCAAGGCGCGAAGAAAAGGAGCTCAATAAGATACTGCAGGTTACTAAAACAGAACCCAGAATAAACAGACTAATGACCGCAGCGGCGTCCAATGTTCACGTACTCCCTGACTGGCGTGAAAAAATGGCTAAAAGTGACACTATTTTAACAATTCGCAGGGGATCCGCCTATGCGTCCGGGAAATTTATTCTGTCAGCACCGGGTGGCCGCTGATCGTCAGAGTGGTGGTAGCTGCCTGATTCACCAGTCGCGCGCGGGCGCCCAGCGGCAGGGTCACCGTGCGCTGCTCGTGGCCAAACTCCAGTCCGCTAATCAACGGCAGGGAAAGCTGCTGGCGCAGGTAATCAAAGACCTGCGGCAAATCGTACCCCGCGTCATAGTCGTTTGGCGCGCTGCCGGTGAAGCTGCCGAAGATCACTGCTTTCTGCGCCGCCAGCACGCCGCTATGCAGCAGCTGAAGCAGCATGCGCTCGACGCGGAACGGGTGTTCGTTGATATCCTCCACCACCAGGATGCCGTCGCGGATCGACGGTAGCCACGGCGTGCCGATAAGCGAGGTCAGCATCGCCAGATTTCCCCCCCACAGGGTGCCTTCCACCTGGCAGTTCGGCCCTTCGCCCGGCCATTCGAGGGTAAATTCCGCCTGGCGTAGCGCCTGCCAGAAATGGTGCTCGGTAAACGGATCGAGGGTCTCCGCGCCGAAGTTGCCCGCGAGCATTGGCCCGCTGAAGGTGATGACGTTGCCCGTAGCCAGCAGGCCCGACTGGATAGCAGTGAAATCGCTGTGGCCGCAAATCAGCAGTGGGTCGCGCTGCTGGCGGGCAATCAGTCCCTGCCAGTCGATATGCGGCAGCAGGCGACTGGCGCCGTAGCCGCCGCGCACCGCGAGGACGATACGGTTGCGCCCGGGCAGCTGGGCCAGCTGGTTAATATCGGCCAGGCGTTCCTGTTCAGTCCCGGCGAAACGCTGCTGCCGGCGGGGAATGACCTGCTGGTGGGCCACCTCATGTCCGGCCTGCTGCAGACGCTCGACGCCGCGGGCTGCCGCCTGCTGGTTGATGCAATAACCCGATGGCGCGACCAGATAAAACTGAGACATGATAATTCCTTGCTATGAATGAAAGGGTTATGATGCCGCCTGGAATGGCGATTGTCATCTCCAGGTGGCTAACTTCAGTCCGCACCCGTCATCCTTCAGGTTGTCGGCCGGCGGGGGACGTACCGCTGCCGTCGTTCTGCAGCATGATGGCGTTTGGGTAGATAAGGATAGATGTGTGAAATTGAGATGGTTGCTTATTTTAGTCGTTTTTCTGGCCGGTTGTAGTTCGAAACATGATTACACTAACCCGCCGTGGAACCCCGAGGTCCCGGTGAAGCGGGCGATGCAGTGGATGCCGATCAGTGAAAAAGCCGGCGCCGCCTGGGGCGTGGACCCGCAGCTGATCACGGCGATCATCGCCATCGAGTCGGGCGGTAATCCTGCGGTGGTGAGTAAATCCGGCGCCGTCGGGCTGATGCAGCTCAAGCCGTCGACCTCCGGACGCGATGTCTACCGGCGGATGGGCTGGCGCGGCGAGCCGTCGGTCAGTGAGCTGAAAAACCCGGAACGTAATATCTCGATGGGGGCCGCCTATCTGAGCATTCTGGAGAACGGTCCGCTGGCGGGGATCAAAGACCCGCAGGTGATGCGCTACGCGGTGGTGGTCTCCTATGCCAACGGTGCCGGCGCCCTGCTGCGCACCTTCTCGTCGGATCGCCAGGACGCCATCGATGAGATTAACGATCTCGACGCCGATGAGTTCTTCGAGCATGTGGTGAAAAAACACCCGGCACCGCAGGCGCCGCGCTATATCTGGAAACTGCAGAAAGCGCTGGACGCCATGTAGGCCTACGCTCACCCCGCTGACCTGGCGGGGTGAGTGCTTCTCACTCGCCTAATCCTCGGTACGCAGCGAGGAGATAGCGCTCATCGGCGCAATGAGCGTTTTATAGTCCCGGTAGCGCTCGGGAAGGGATCCTGGGCCGTTCACCGCCACGCAGAGCATGGCTGTCGCGTCATCTTCCTGATCGCCTTTCAGCGCTAACGCTTCTCGTAACGCATCGATGCAGGCATGGGCGTCATGATGTGAGATGCCGCAGATATCGAGACGAATGGTTTTGCTAATGGCTTCTATCCATAACCCGCCCCACAAAACGCAACCCGTGGGCATGAGCAGGCAACTAAAGATGCTGTACGCGGTGAAGTCGAGCCAGATAAAGGTCTTACTGAAAACGATAATGCCGAGGGCGAGCGAAGGGATGCTGATGGCCAGCATATTACACCCGCGGCGCAGCGGACTTAAGGCTAAGCCCGCGCTCGCTATCTGTTCCTGCCAGAGGTTACGTCCGGCAATACTCAGGCTGCAGGGCAGATCTTCATGACACGGCTTTCGCACCTCAAAATGGTCAAACAGTATTCTTTCAATGACGTTCATTTCCTGGTTTGCATCGCGTCCGTTGGCCAAAACCTGCCCGGCCTCCGGGATCCACAGATACTTTTTACTGAGTAAGCTGAACATCGCCAGCTGGATCACCCGGGTCCCTTCTCCGGTCAGCCAGGCCAGCAGCCATGGACTGACCTCCGTCGCGTGCGGCTGGGGCTGAGCCGCTGGCCGTGTCACGACGATCGTCGTACCGATAGCAATATAGATACCCGGGACGATAAACATAAATCCGCCAAGAAACAGCAGTGGATGCAGATGCATCATAAAATTCCACATACTGTCCCCTCGTTAATCCAGGCGCTGCAGACAAAAGGGATACTGAATAAGGTTGATGATTTTTACATATTCAGCAAATCTTTCGGGAAGCAGGGTGGTTGTACCAATCGCCACGCAATAATCGGCGTTTTCATCGGTCAGGGTATCTGCGTCAGCAATAAGCGTCTCTTTCAGGGTATCAATATAGTGGTGAAGAATATTAATAGCGATCCCCTCCCGGTCGAGCCGGGTGACATTTAAGGTGATGCATAATAGCCACAGCCACCACAGTCCGGAAACCATAAACATCACCAGCCAGCTCAATACGCTGGAGTGAATTATCGCCTGATGATCAAATAGTGTTTTCCAGACGAGCACAGCGATTAACAGCAGGGAGGGGGCGGCAATCACTATCATGTTCCACGTTTGGTGCGTTGGGCTTAGCCGTAGCCCACTGCAGTGGGGATCGGTAGCCCAGTGGTTTTGTTCAGCGACGTGCAGAGAAAGCGGGAGATCCTGGTGACAGGATTTTGGCGTAGCGAAATGGTCAAACAGTATTTTTTCCACGCAGGTCATTTTGCATTCGGCATACTGCTGATTGGCGCAGAGCTGAATATCTTCAGCAGAATGGATGAGGGTGACATAGTTTTTTCTTAACAGCCGGAACATGGCCAGCTGAATGACGCGGGTGGCGCGATGACGTAGCCAGGCTAAAAAAGAGGGGGAGATAGAATAGGGCGCCGGAACGGCGGTGGTATTTTTAGCGGGGCGGGTCTTCACAATAATCATATTCAGCAGAATATATATCACTGTGGTGGATAATACATAATAACCCATAAATGATAACGGGTGTAAATTGGCGATATAGCTAATGACGGGGTTCACTTTTATTCCTTGTGAGCGCTATAACCGGTTTGCGCCAGCATAGTAAGCTTTCTCATCCACGGGGGGCAAGTGAAATAATGGGGTGGCATTTTTAAGTTAATTTCAGCAATAAAAGCGAGACAAAAGTCTTCATGAAAGCCTCCGCCGTCATGGCCGGAGGCTTATATTGCTGCGGTCAGTTAAAAGTCGTAGCCCACGGTGGCCATGACGCTGCGCTCTGCTCCCCAGTAGCAGTTGCCGGTGCCGTAGCAGCCGGAAATATACTCGCGGTCGCCGATATTGTTGGCGTTAACCTGCACATAAGCACCTTTCAGCGTTGGCGACCAGACACCGAGGTCGGCCCGCATCATGGCATCCATCAGCGTGACCGACGGCAGCCGCGCGGTGTTGGCATCATCCGCCCACTGTTTGCCGATGTAGCGGACGCCAGCGCCCACCGAGATCCCCGCCGGGAACTGATAGCGCGCCCAGAAGGAGGCCATCTGATCCGGGGTCAGCTGCGGCGTGTTGTTATCGGTACCGTCCCTGGTGTCCTGGAAGCGCAGACGATTCCAGGTATACGAGGCGATAGTACTCAGCTGCGGGGTGATCTGGTGGTGTGCTTCCAGCTCAACGCCCTGGGAATGGACCTTACCCGCCGGAATATAGGTGGCGGTGGCGATGTTCGGGTCGCGGGTGGCGACATCCTTTTGCGTCAGGTCGTAAATTGCAATGCTATAGAGGTCGCGGCTGCCCGGCGGCTGGAACTTCAGACCGGCTTCGACCTGCTCGGCGGTGGTCGGTTTCAGCGGTTTGCCGTCCGCGCCCGGCAGCATCGCCGGGGTGATCGCCTGGCTGTAGCTCAGATAAGGCGAAAGGCCATTATCCAGGGCGTACAACAGCGAGGCGCGGCCGCTGATATGGTCGTCTGAACGGCGGTTTGAGGTGCCGAAGGTATCGCTGACCTGCTGGGAAACGATGCGGTCGTAGCGTGCGGAAACATCCACATGCCAGCGGTTCCAGACCATCTCATCCTGCAGATACAGCCCGGTCTGGTAGTAGCGGCGATGATTGTCATCGCTGTAGGTGACGGTATGCCCGGTCTGCGCGGTATAGCCGGTAAACGGGTTTAGCGGCGCCGCACCGCCGGCGCCGGTCCACAGATCGTTGCGGAAGCGATGATATTCGGCGCCGAGGATCAGGGTATGCGCCAGGTCGCCAGTATTGAAATCGGCGCGCAGGCGGTTATCGGTCGACCAGCCGTCCAGCGAACCGCGCGAACCGCTGTAGCCGCGGGTCAGCATGTCGCTGTCATCTATCCAGCCGACCTGGTAGACCTGATCGAGGGAGACGTTGGTGTGGGTGTAGCTCCCGGCGGAATAGACCGACCAGACGTCGGTGAACTGGTGGTCAAACTCGTAGCTGTAGATCTGCTGGCGGCGCTGATAGCCATCTCCCGGATCGCCCTCGTTGGTGCTGGGGGAGAGCTTACGACCATTATGCGCGTAGCGGGTGCCATCCAGCGGCAAAGAGCCGTGGTAGCCGCCGGAAGGATCTTTTTGCAGATAGGCGCGCAGCAGCAGCGAGGTGTCGCTGTCCGGCTGCCATAGCAGGGAAGGCGAAATCGCGTAGCGCTCTTCGCGGGTATGGTCATACTGCGTGTCGCTGCTGCGGGTCATCCCGATCAGCCGCCATGCCCACTGCTCGTTGATGGCGTCGGTGTAATCGAAGGCCGCGCCTTTGGTATTTTGCGTACCGCCGGTCAGGCGGACGTGGCCCTGCTGGCTAAACTGCGGGCGTTTGGAGGTCAGGTTGACCACGCCGCCCGGCACGCTCTGCCCGTAGAGCGCGGAGGAGGGGCCGCGGATCACATCGACGCGTTCGATAAACCACGGGTCGATTTGCACAACGTTATGACTGCCGCCGTCGCTCATCAGGCGCATACCGTCGAGGAACAGGTTATCGACGTCGCCGCCGTGGTAGCCGCGCAGGGAGATAGCGTCGAACCGGGTCGCGCCGCCGCCGAAGCTGGAGTAGACCCCCGGGGTATATTCCAGCGCCTGGCTGATGGTATTCGCCCCCTGGTCCGCCATCTGCTGGCGGGTGACCACCGATACCGACTGGGCGGTGGTGATTAACGGCTGGTCGGTTTTCGTCGCCCCGAGCGAAGTGCTGGCGCTGTAGCCTTCAGTCGGCGCGCTGGCGGACGCCGGCGGGCTGGCAGTGACCACCACGGTCTCTTCAGCTAGCGCGGTGAGGGGAAGGGCGACCACGAGGGCGTACAGCAGCCTCGGGCGTTTTCGGGAAATAGCCACGTTCATAAGATCATCCTGAACCAACGCGGTCTGGTACTCCTGTACGCCGCCGCGGGAAAAACGAATCTGTCATTGTTCGTTAAAAAGTAATGCGAATTATTATTGTTTGTATTTATGTGATCAAGCGAAAGGTGACCGGTTCAGGGCGATGGGGGGAGTGACGTGCTTCCCGCGGGCCGCAGAGCGGGGCTGCACGGGGACGTTGTCAGCAGGGAGACGACTACCCCCTACCGAATTTGGTAGGGGGTGCGTGAAAAGCGTCAGGCGCCGGTTTTTTGCGCTGCCGCCGGTGCGGGGTCGTTGGCGGCTGGCTTGCTCTGCGCGGAAGGGGCCGCCGCCGGGCGCGTGGCGGGCAGGGCATCGCAGGGTTTCTCCTGCGGGCAGATCAGATCCAGCATCTTCAGGGTGACACCGTTGGTCCAGCCAAAGCCATCCTGTAGCGGATATTCGCCACCGCCGCCGCCGGTCCCGGTCGAGCTTACGTCATACTTCTCCACCAGCTTTTGCTTGCTGTCATAGGTGTGCTGAACGTTGCTCAGGAAGCGCCAGCTGACCTCCATGGCGATCTTTTGTTGGCCGTAGTTTTGCAGGCCCTCGACCGCCACCCACTGCAGCGGCGCCCAGCCGTTCGGGGCGTCCCACTGCTGACCGCTGTTGACGGTGGTGGTGGTCAGCCCGCCGGGTTTGAGCAGCCGCGACTCAGCGGCGGCGGCCACTTTCGTCGCCCGCTCGCGTGACGCCGCATTGACGTACAGCGGGAACAGCGCCGCCGCGGTCAGCTGATTGCGCACCTTGCGGGTTTTCAGATCGTAATCGGCGTACCATCCCTCTTTATCATTCCACAGATATTTCTCGATGGCCTGCTGGCGGGCATTAGCCAGCGCATCGTACTGCGTAGCGCCGGCGCTGTCCCCGGATGCCTTGCTGGCGCGGGCGAGGGTTTTCTCCAGATGGAACATCAGGGCATTGAGATCGACCGGGACAATCGAGGTGGTGCGAATGGTGGCGAGCTGCTGCGGATTATCCATCCAGCGGGAGCTGAAATCCCAGCCGGAGGCGGCGGCGGAGCGCAGGTCGCGATAGATCTCGGTTGCCGGACGATTCGGGTTGCTTTTGGCGGTTTTGACGTCGTCAAGCCAGGACTCGGGGCGCGGGGTGTCGTTATCGTCCCAGTAGCGGTTGAGCAGCGCGCCGTCCGCCATCCGCACCGCCCGTTTGTCAGCGCTGCCGGGGGCCAGCGCGTCCGCTCCGGCCATCCAGTAGCGATACTCCTTCTCCAGCTGCGGCTGGTAGGTTTTCAGTACCTGGTCGCCATCGTGCGTCGCCAGCAGGCTCACCATAAAGGAGAAGAAGGGGGGCTGCGAACGGCTGAGGTAATAGGTGCGGTTGCCGTTGGGGATATGGCCCCAGGTGTCAATTTCCGCGGCGAAGTTGGCGACCATATCTTCGACTTTATCCCAGTGACCGCTTTCGGCAAGACCCAGCATGGTGAAATAGCTGTCCCAGTAATAGACTTCGCGAAAGCGTCCGCCGGGGACCACGTAGGGCTTAGGCAGCGGCAGCAGCGAGTCCCATTTTTCCACCTCGACGGTGCTGCGGGTCAGGACCGGCCACAGGCCATCGATATGTTGACGCAGGGTTTGCCCTTTGGGCGGCACATAGGTGTCATTTTCTTTCGGCAGCGTGAAGTTCAGCTCGACGAAGTGGCGCAGGTCAAAGCTGGCCTGGTTTTTCTGCATCCGGTAATCGGCAAGGATCATCAGCGGATCGCTGTTAGGGATCGCGTCGGCGAAGGTTTTTTGATCGGCAAAGAGCTTCGCGCTCTGGACATCATTGAACAACGGGCCCAGCAGAATATCCGGCGAGGGGGGCGGCGCGGTTTTGCCGTCTTCCGCCTGGACATTCAGGCTCATCAGGGCGAGCAGGGCGCCGCCGATCGCCAGGCGCAGGGTACAGGGCAAAGCAGCGGGACGATGTGCATCAGTACTCGTCATGGGGAGTTCTCCTTATCATTATCGACTGCGGGCCACGACGTTTGGCCATCCAAAAACCTTAGACGAATATCTGCCGCTGCGCGTGTCAGGGGTAACATTTTGCGCGAAAACAGAGGATTTACCTGCCAGGTTTTCTGATATAACCACCAGCAAAGCGGTTAGGCTTACAGGCAAGCCAACGCGCCCGGGAGCCAGTCATGAATCGACGTCAATTTCTGCTGTTTAGCGCCGCTGCGCTGTCTGCGGTGCGGGGCGCGGCGGCCACTGCTCCGGCGCTGACGCTGCCGCTGTGGCCGGATCAACCGCCGGGGGGAGGCGGGCCGGGGGGCGAGGCTCGGTTATCCGCCCGCGGCGCGCTGAGCCATATCCCTCGTCCTGTGCTGACGGTCTGGCAACCCGCCCGGGCCACTGGCCACGGAGTGCTGGTGGCGGCCGGCGGCGGATACCAGCGGATCGAGATGGGCAGTGAGGCCTGGCCTGCGGCGCACTGGCTGACGGCGCACGGCTATACCGCCTATGTGCTGAGCTACCGCTTGCCGGGGGAGGGCTGGCAGGCCGGTGCGCTGGCGCCGCTGCAGGATGCGCAGCGGGCCCTGCGGCTGATCCGCGCCCGGGAATCGCAGGTCAGCGTGCTCGGTTTTTCGGCGGGGGGACATCTGCTGGGGATGGCCGCCTGTCGGCCGGCGTTTGCCAGCTACCCGCCGGAGGATGCGCTGGACCACCAGCCCGCCACCGCCGACGGCGCCGCGCTGATCTATCCGGTGATCACGCTCCTGCCGCCCTGGAGCCATACGGCGACCCATCGTCTGCTGGTGGGGCCGCAGGCGAGCGAGGCGGCCGACCGCGCCTGGTCGGTACAAACCTGGGTGACAACGGCCACACCGCCCTGTTTTCTGGTACAGGCGCAGGACGATCCGATTTCCGATCCGCACAATACGCTGTTGATGGCTGACGCCTGCCGCCAGCATCAGGTTCCTGTGCAGCTTTTCCGCTATACCCGCGGTGGCCATGGCTTTGGTATGGGGCGCCCGGGAACGCCGACGACCGCCTGGCCCACGGCCTATGCCGCCTGGCTGAAGGCGCTGGCGTCCACGATGGCGCAAAAATCGTAGCGCTGCCTCACGACGGTGCAACCGCAGCCGGGCGCGGGCGGCTGTTCTGGCGATTTTTTGCACAATCAGACGGCGGGTCAAAACAGATTTGCACAACGCCGCGGCGGTAGATGACCTGGCATAATT
The DNA here is from genome assembly GCF_000828055.2 of Klebsiella variicola. NCBI lineage: Bacteria > Pseudomonadati > Pseudomonadota > Gammaproteobacteria > Enterobacterales > Enterobacteriaceae > Klebsiella > Klebsiella variicola. The sequence goes on from NZ_CP010523.2 coordinate 2,037,542, forward strand.
AATGCTTATCTCTTACCGGGATTACCACAAAGTGAGTACAACCGGAGGGGATAGCCATGATTAAAATTACGCTACCTGACGGGCATTATTATGACGAGATGCTGACCGCGCAGGGTGAACAGCGGCCGCACTATAATGCCTGGTGGCAATGGTTTCGCAACACCGATCAATTCTCTATCCGGCAGAAAAAAGCGCAAGCGGAACTGCTTTTTCACCGTATCGGCATCACCTTTAACGTGTACGGCGAGGATGAGGGAACCGAGCGGCTGATCCCGTTTGATAGCGTGCCGCGGATCATACCCGCCGGGGAGTGGCAGCGCATTGACCGCGGCATTCGCCAGCGGGTGAAAGCGCTCAACGCCTTCCTCTATGACATCTATCATGAGCAGAATATTCTGCGCGCGGGGCTGATCCCGGCCGAGCAGGTGCTGGCCAACGAGCAGTATCAGCCGTGCATGCAGGGCATCAACCTGCCAAACAACACCTATGCCCATATCACCGGCGTCGATATGGTGCGCAATAACGACGGTCAATACTACGTGCTGGAGGATAACCTGCGTACGCCGTCCGGCGTCTCCTACATGCTCGAAAACCGTAAGATGATGATGCGCCTCTATCCGGAGATGTTCGAGCAGCATCACATTGCGCCAGTGGAGCGTTACCCGAGCTACCTCCTGCAGACCCTGCGCGAAAGCTCGCTGGTGGATGACCCTTGCGTCGTGGTGATGACCCCGGGGCGCTTCAACAGCGCCTACTTTGAGCACAGCTTCCTGGCGCAGCAGATGGGGGTCGAGCTGGTGGAGAGCGCCGACCTGTTCATTAAGAACGGCGCGGTGTATATGCGGACCACCGAGGGGCCGCGGCGAGTGGATGTGATTTATCGCCGCATCGACGACGCCTGGCTCGACCCGCTGGCCTTCCGCGCCGATTCCATGCTCGGCGTACCGGGGCTGCTGTCAGTCTATCGCGCCGGCGGCGTGGTGCTGGCCAACGCTATCGGCACCGGCGTCGCCGACGACAAATCAATCTACCCGTACGTTCCGGAGATGATCCGCTTTTACCTCGGTGAACAGCCGATCCTCAGCAATATCCCCACCTGGCAGTGCCGGAAAGCAGAGGACCTGCGCTATGTGCTGAGTAACCTTGAGCTGATGGTGGTCAAGGAGGTCCATGGCGCCGGGGGCTACGGCATGCTGGTTGGCCCGCGTTCGACTAAAGAGGAGCGAGAGGCCTTCCGCCAGCGCCTGCTGGCCAATCCGGCCAACTATATCGCCCAGGACACCCTCGCGCTGTCGACCTGCCCCACCTTCGTTGATGAAGGTCTGTCGCCGCGACATATCGATTTAAGGCCCTACGTGCTGTCCGGGCAGGAGATGCGGCTGGTGCCCGGCGGCCTGACCCGCGTGGCGCTGACCGAAGGGTCGCTGGTGGTCAATTCGTCGCAGGGCGGCGGAACCAAGGATACCTGGGTGATGGAGGATGACGCATCATGCTAAGTCGTACGGCGAGTGAATTGTTCTGGATGGCCCGCTATCTCGAGCGGGCGGAAAGCTACGCCCGGGTACTGGACGTGACCTGGAAATTATCGATGATCCCCCGGCACAGCCAGCAGTCGCGGGATCTGGCGCTGCCGCTGAATTTGTCGATGACCCACGAGCTGTTTCAGGCGCGCCATGCCCGCTTTACCATGAGCAACCTGCTCAACTTTTTTGCCCTCGATGGCAACAACCCCTGCAGTATTTACAGCTGCGTGGAGATGGCGTGGAACAATGCGCACGCGGTGCGCGGCAGTCTGTCGGCCGAGGTGTGGGAGAGCATCAACGCCACCCGCATCGAGCTGCGAACCCTGCGCCAGCAGGGGCTGGGCGAACTCGGCAGCGACGGCTTTTTCGAGTGGGTGAAAGAGCGGGTGCATCTGTTTCGCGGGGCGGTGATTGGCACGCTGCTGCGCAACGACGCGCTGAGCTTTATCGGCATCGGCACGCTGATAGAGCGCGCCTTCGCCACCACCCAGCTGCTGCTGATTAAGGATCAACAACTGACCAACGACCCGGATCCGGTGCGGGAATACTATCGACTGGATACCTTGCTCAATGCGGTCAGCGCCCGCGAAGCCTACAACAGCCTCTATCGCCAGCCAGTCAGTCGCGAAACGGTGATGGAGCTGCTGATCCTGCGTAACGATATTCCGCGTTCGCTGCGCGCCAGCATTGCCGATCTGGTCGGCGAGCTGGAGAAGATCGCCAACGATCGCTCCTATCAACCGCTGCGCCTGGCCCATCAGCTCAACGTTGACCTGCGCTTCAGCACCCGCGACGACCTGGCGCAGGCGGACCTGCAGACCACCCTTAACGGCCTGCTGGCGAGAATTAACGCGCTGTCCGACAGCATCAGACAAACCTATCTGGAGGCCTTATGAAACTGGTCATCGATCATCTCACCCGCTATGGCTACGATGAAGAAGTGAAGTTTTCCACCCAGTATCTGCGCCTGACGCCGCGCAGTACCGGCCGGCAGACCATCACCGCCTGGACGCTGACCCTGCCGGACGGGGCGGCGGTGACCACTACCGACGGCTGGGGCAATGTGCTGCATGTGCTGACGCTGGATAACCCGCACAAGGAGATCACTATCCGCGCCAGCGGGATTGTCGATATCGCCGATGAAGGGGAGGAGACGCGTGATGAAGAGGCCGAGCTGCTGTCGCCGCTGGTTTTTCTGCGCTGTACGCCGCTAACCCGCGCCGATACGGCGATTCGTGAGTTTGCCCAGCGCCTCTATCGTCCCGATGCGGCGGAAGAAAGTCTGAATCAACTGATGGCGGATCTGCTGTTAAGAATGCCATACTCCCCCGGCGCGACCCAGGTGCAGGACTCCGCCGCCGACGCCTTCGCCCGCGCGAAGGGAGTGTGCCAGGATCATACCCATGTTTTTCTGGCCTGCTGCCGCGCACTGGAGATCCCGGCGCGCTACGTCAGCGGCTATGTTTACAGCGATAACGCTCAGCATGTGGCGATGCACGCCTGGGCGGAAGTCTGGCTCGACGGCCGCTGGCTGTCGTTTGATATCACCAATAATACCCGTCGCCTGAATCAGCATTTGCGGCTGGCGACCGGGCTGGATTATCTCGACGCCTGCCCGGTACGGGGCACCCGGCTGGGCGGCGGCGGGGAGATTATGTTAACCAACGCTGAAGTGCGCGAACACAGCCAGCAGGCGCAGCAGCAATAATACGGGAAAAACCGCAATGACCTACTGTGTGGCCATGTGCCTGGCGGATGGACTGGTGTTTGCTTCCGACTCCCGCACCAACGCGGGCGTCGACCATATTGCCACTTTTAAAAAGCTGCACGTTTTCCATCAGGAGGGGGAACGGGTGCTGGTGCTGCAATCCGCTGGCAACCTGGCCACCACCCAGAGCGTGATAAGCCTGCTCAGCGCGCGCATCCGTACCCAGCAGGAGCCGAATCTGATGCAGGTCACCTCCCTCTACGACGCCGCGATGCTGATCGGTAAAACGCTGCTGGAGGTGATCCAGCGCGACAGCAGCAACCAGCAGAACTGCAGTAACACCAACTTCAACTGCAACCTGCTGCTTGGCGGCCAGATCGCCGGCGAAACCCATCGTCTGTTCCATATTTATCCGGAGGGCAACTTTATTGAAGCCACCCGCGACACACCTTATTTCCAGATTGGTGAAAGCAAGTACGGCAAGCCGATCATCGATCGGGTGCTGACCATCGATACGCCGCTGGAGCAGGCGATGTGCTGCGCGTTGATCTCCATTGACTCGACGCTGCGCAGTAATCTGTCCGTCGGCCTGCCGCTGGATACGCTGCTCTACCGCAGCGGCAGCCTGAGCAGTGCCGGGCAGCATCGCATCACCGACAGCGATCCCTACTTCAACCGCATCCGCAAGGCGTGGTCTGAAGGGCTGTTGCACACCTTCCAGACGCTGCCGACCTGGACCCCAGCGGAGCGGGAAGAGAAGTAGCCCTGGAACACGACCTCGCCCGGAGCCCGGCCACACGGATGATGACCGGCTCCCTTCGCCCTTAGCGCGTCTCCGCCAGCCGCTCGCCGCTGGCGGCATCAAACAGATGCAGGTTTTCGCGGCGGAGAGTCAGCCCCAGCGTCTGCTGCGCCGCGACCGCCACCCTGCCGGCAACCTGCACATGCACCGGAAAACCCTGCCAGTCGAGATGCAGCAGGGTGGATTCCCCCGTCACCTCCATGATGTTTACCGTTGCCGGCGCGCCATGCGCATCCGGCAGAATATCCTGCGGGCGCAGACCGACAATCAGCGGGGCATCGCCCTGCTGCGCCACGGCCTGATGCCAGCGTTCGGCCAGCGGAAACCACAGCGCGCCGCAGGCGACGCCGGGCTGGCCGTCGCGCACGGCGCGCTGGCCGGGCAGGAGATTCATCGGCGGGGAGCCGATAAAGCGGGCGACGAAGGTATTGCAGGGCTGGTCGTAAATGGCCAGCGGCGCCCCCTGCTGGACGATCTGCCCGTCGCGCATCACCACAATCTGATCGGCCAGAGTCATCGCCTCCACCTGGTCATGGGTGACATAGATCATGGTGGTATTGATGCGCTGGTGAAGGGATTTGATCTCCGCGCGCAGCTCCATCCGCAGCTGGGCGTCAAGGTTCGACAGCGGCTCATCGAACAGGAAAACCTGGGGGTTTCTGACCATGGCCCGGCCCATCGCCACCCGCTGGCGCTGGCCGCCGGAGAGCGCACGCGGATAGCGAGCCAGCAGTTTATCAATCCCCAGCAGGCTGGCGACCTGCTGCACTTTGCTTTTCTGTAACTGCTTATCCACCTTTTTGACCTGCATATGAAAGGCGAGATTTTCCGCCACCGTCAGGTGGGGGTAGAGCGCGTAGCTCTGAAAGACCATCGCCACATCGCGGTCGGCCGGATCCAGATCGTTGACCGGCCGCTTGTTCATCAGAATGGTGCCGCCGGAAAGCGTTTCGAGACCGGCCAGCAGGCGCAGCAGGGTCGACTTGCCGCAGCCGGAAGGGCCCACCAGTACGGTAAAGCTGCCGTCGGGGATGGTGAGGTCCAGCGGCTGGAGCACCGTCTGTTTGCCGTAGCGCTTGGCGACATCGATCAGTTCAACACTGGCCATCGGTGGCCTCCTCAAGGTGATGTTGCAGGGTATGCCAGTCGGGATAGCGGCGCGGGGAGGTGCCGATCGCCTGCGCGGCGACGGTATTTCCCCAGCGCAGCGCGGCTGCCGCAGGTTTACCGCTCAGCAGCGCGGCAAGGAATCCTGCGTTAAAGCTGTCGCCAGCGCCGATGGTATCGATCACGGTGACTGGCCGGGTCGGCGCATGGTGATGGCCGTCGCTCGTCCAGCAGTCCGCGCCGTCGGCGCCGCGCTTTACCGCGCACCCGCCGCGGCCGCTGAGCCGTGCCGCCAGGGCTGCGGCGGCTTCGGCGAGGGTCGGGTGGCCGGCCAGCTGCAGGGTTTCAACGTCGTTGAGCAACAGCCAGTCGCAGTCGCCCAGCCAGCGGTCGACCTCATGACGCAGCGGGTCGCTCCAGCCCTGAGGCGGCCAGCCGGTATCGACGGCAAGGGTAAAACCGCGCTGGCGGAGCGTGGCGAGCAGCTGCGGATAGTCGGACAGCAGCCCGGTACAGAGAAAGGTACCGCAGAGCAACACGATATCGCCCTCGCCAGCGGCGGCCGGCAGCTGGCTCAACACATCCCCGGCGGCCAGGCGGGTAATATGTCCGTGGTTGCTGAGGAAGGAGCGCTCTTTGTTGGGATGGGTGATCGCCACCGTCAGCGAAGTTTCACAGGGATACTGCGGCCAGCGTGCGCTGCCGCCGGGAAACTGTGCCGCCAGCCACGGAGTAAACGCGTCGTCGCCCTGACAGCCGACCGTGCAGTGCGGAAGCTGCATGGCGGCGGCGGCCAGCGCGCAGTTGCCGGCAGAGCCGCCGGGCCGCAGCGCGCTGTGCTCGAGCATCATCTCAGTCCCCTGGGCAGGCCAGTGGGTCAGGGTTCCCATCACTAAATCAATATTGTAATTGCCCACGATATAGAGCACAGGTGTCCTGGTGTTATTCATAGTTATCCTTTACTTCCCCCGTTGGTGAGGCCGCTGACCAGCGATTTTTGCAACCAGATAGCAATCAACAGCGGAGGGACTGAGGCCAGTATGCCGACCGCCGCCACCAGCCCGTCATCGGTGGCGCGGCCAGCGGTGAAGCCGGCGATGGTCACCGGCAGCGTTTGGGCGGCGAGGTTGCTGGTGAACAGTAGCGCATAGAAAAACTCGTCCCACGCCAGCAGCCAGCCGAACAGCGCGGCGGCGCCAAGCATCGGTTTCGCCAGCGGCAGAGTGATACGCAGCAGGACCTGCCAGATGCGCAGACCGTCAAGCCGGGCCGCCTGTTCGATATCCTGCGGCAGGGTATCGAACTGGTTTTTGACCATCCACGTCAGAAACGGCACGATCAGCGAGCAGTAGACCAGCACCAGCCCGCTGCGGGTGTTGAGCAGGCCAAAGTGTTCAAGAATAAAATAGAGCGGCAGCACAAAGGCCACGGGCGGCACCATATAGATGCCGAGGCCGGCGTACAGCCAGCCGTCGCGGCCGGGATAACGCGAAAAGCTGAAGGCGGCGGGGATCGCCAGCAACAACGACACCAGCGTCGCCCCGGCGGCCACCAGCAGGCTGTTGCCCAGCGCGGGAAGAAACAGCGCCCCGGGTTCGCCAGGGGCCAGCGACAGCAGATGGCCATAGCGGCTGAAGTCCCACTGCCGCGGGAGCCACTCCAGCGGGACGCGGGTGAGGTCCGCGGTGGTGCTGACGCTCATCAAAAACAGCCACAGCATCGGGGCGAGGATCGAGATCGCCACCGCCAGCGCCGCCAGGTAACGCAGTACGATGTACCCTTTACGCTTCATCATCAACACTCCGGCGCCGCTGACGCAGCAGCAAAAACAGATACAGGGCTATCAGCACGGCGCACATCAGGCTCATCAGCATGGCGTAGGCCGCGCCGCTGCCGGCGCGCAGGTAGCTGAAGGACTCCTGATAGACAAAAAAGCTCAACGTTTTGGTACTGTCGAGCGGGCCGCCGCGGGTCATAACATAGATAATGTCGAACACTTTGAAGGCATCGATGGTGCGTAGCACCAGCGCGACGCCAAGGGGACCCACAATGGCCGGAAAGGTAATGGCGCGAAAACGCCGCCAGGCCGAGGCGCCGTCGAGCCGCGCCGCCTCGTACAGATCGTCGGGAACAGACTGCAGGGCGGCCAGCACCAGCAGGGTGACCAGCGGGTAGTTTTTCCAGATATCCGCCAGCATCACCGCGTGCAGCGCGGAATCCGGCGAGCCCAGCCAGCTGCGATAGCTGTCAATCAGCCCCAGCTGGCTGAGCAGAGCATTAACGCTGCCGTAGTCGGGATTAAAGTTAAGCCGCCACATCATGGCGTTGACGATAGTTGGCAACGCCCACGGCAGGATCACCAGCACCCGCAGGACATTTCGCCCGACAAAACGCTGATTCAACAACAGCGCCACCAGTACGCCGATCGCCCCCTCAATCGCCACCGAGACCACGGTGAAATAGAGCGTTCGCGCGAAGGCCGCACGAAAGTCCGGGTCGGTCAGGGCATAAAGATAATTATCCAGCCAGACGTAGTGGGTCGCCTCGCCGCTTCCCGCCAGCGCGGTATCGGTAAAACTCAGCCACAGCGTGCGCGCCAGCGGCCATGCGGTGAGGATAAACATCGCGATAAGCATGGGCGCTAACAGCACCCATGCCTGACGATGCTCGCGTCGTTGCAGACTCAGCATCATGCCTCCTTAACGCAGACGGGCCGCGCTGGTGTCGACCGCCTTGAGGGCGACGTCGGGCGTGGCTTTACCCTGCAGTACCGACTGAAGCTGCTGTTGCAGGGTGTTTGACAGGCGCGAGTAATCTGCCGTTTCGGGACGAGAGAGCATCACGTTCAACGACTTGTCGGCGGCGGCGATCAGGCTCTCCTGGCCTTTGGCAACGGCAGGATCCTGGTACGAGGCTTTCCACACCGGCAAGCTCAGTTTGGCATACTTGTCCTGTACCGGCTGGGAGGTCAGATAGTGAATATACTGCCAGGCCTCTTCCGGATGCTGACTGGCTTTGGCGATGCCCAGGCCCATTGAACCGTTGACGGCGCCGGGTTTATCCGGGGTATCGCCTGGGGCGGGGACAATGCCAACATCACCTGCGACTTTACTCTGTTTCGGATCGTTGGCCATGTTGTACATATAGGTCCAGTTGAGCGCAAAGGCGGCGTCGCCATTGGAGAAAGCCTTACGCACATCCTCCTCAAGATATTCACGTGATGCCGGGTTGCTCAGCCCCTGATCGAGCGAGGTTTTCATCAGCGTGACCGCTTTCAGCGAGGCGGGCGTCGAAAAATCGAGCTTGCCGTTCTGGTAGAAGCTCCCGCCGAAGCCGGAGACGAGGGTGGTGTAATCGCAGACCAGCGCTTCCGCTTGCGACCAGCTCCAGACCAGAGGATATTTAACAATCCCTTTGTCCTTAAGCACTTTGGCGTCGTCCATTACCTGCTGCCAGCTGGCAGGCGGCGTTTTGATCCCCGCTTTGTCCAGCATGGCTTTGTTGTAGTACAGATATTTGGTGTCGAGGATCCACGGCATGCCGAGGGTTTTGCCTTGATACACCACGGTATTCATCGCCCCGGGGAAAATCTTTTCGCGCTCGTCGGCGGCAATCCGTGAGGAGACATCCTGCAGCAGATCGTAGCGGCTAAACTCCGCCGGCCAGATCGCGTCGAACAGCACCACGTCGTAGCCGTTACCCCCTGCGCCGCGGGCGGCGACGATCTTGTCGTGCAGCGCTTCATAGGGGACGAATTCGAGATTGACCTTCACGTCAGGGTGTTGCTTTTCGAAGTCACTGGTCATCGCGCGAATGTCGTTTTCGCTATAGGCCGCCTGGGTCATGAACAGGGCATTAATCTGGGTCGCTGCGCTGACGCTCCCGCTGATAACGAGCATCGCCAGCAGACAGGCGTTGACCCGTAGTGCGCTGTGGTATTTCATCTTTGCTCTCCGCTGTGCTGTACTGAAAGGGGTTATGATTTATTAAATCAATTTGATTGATTTAATCAGGGCGACAATATCGGCGACATCTCCCGAGGGGCCCCAGCACTAAGCGTAGCAAAGGGTATGCCATCGCGAAGACCCGCCTGCGCGGGTCGTTGTCAGATCTGTGATGCCGGCTAAAATTTCACCAGTCCAGCCTGGAAGGGAAACGATGAAAACATCAGGTACAAACCTTGAACATGCCCGGGTGCATAACCGCCGGGTGATCATTGAGGCGGTGCGTTTACATGGCGAGCTGACCCGCGCCGAGCTGGCGCGGCTGACCGCGCTGACCCCGCAGACCGTGTCGAATATTGTGGCGGAGCTGGAGCAGATGGATCTCCTGACCAGCCACCAACCGCGGCGCGCCAGCGGCCGTGGACAGCCAGCGGTGCCGGTGAGCCTCAATCCCGCCAGCGCCTGGTCAATTGGCATCCATCTTGATCATCAGACGCTGATTGTGGTGCTGGTGGATCTGGCCGGCGAGGTCCATTTTCGCCGACTCATTCTGGTGCAAAAGCCCCAGCCTGGTGCGACCTTTGCCCGCCTCGCTGAGGTGCTGAATGAGATCCGTGCGCTGCCGACGCTGGACTGGTCGCGGGTGCTGGGGATGGGGGTCGTGATGCCGGGGCCCTTTGGCGTGGAAGGGATCTCGTCGACGGGACCCACGACGCTCAACGGCTGGGAAGGGGTCGATGTAGCGGCGGAGCTCGGGCGACTCAGCGGCCTGCCAGTGACTCTCGAAAACGACGCCACGGTGGCCGCCATTGGCGAACGCTTTCACGGCGTGGCGCGGCAGCTCAACTCTTTTGTCTATCTCTATATTGGCACCGGTCTGGGCGCCGGTATTTTTACCGATGGTCATGTGTATACCGGCCATGCCCATAACGCCGGTGAGGTCGGGCATATTGTGGTCGCGCCGAACGGTCGCCCTTGCTATTGCGGGAATGAGGGATGCCTTGAGCGCTATGTTTCGCTGCAGGCGGCCTATGAGTTTTGCGGCCTCGACCCCTATCGCGCGCTGCCGGAAGATCTGCTGTCGGTGGACGCTGCGCTTTTCGACCAGTGGATCACCAGCATCCTGGCGCCGTTGCGTCAGGCGATCAATTTGCTGGAGTGCGTCTTCGATGCCGAGACGGTGGTGGTGGGCGGTATGATGCCCGCCCCCTTGCTGGAGAAAGTGCTGGCGCGGCTGCCGCCGCTGTATCAGTCTGTGCGCGGGCGTTACCTGCCGGCGCAGCGTGTCAAAATGGGGATGACCGGCACCGATACTGCCGCGCTGGGCGCCGCTGCGCTGCCAATCTTTGATGAATTTAATCCGCAGTTTCAGGTGTTGATGAAAGCGGTGAATACAAACGCGCTTTTTGGCAAAGCTAAGTAAATTAAATACTTTGTTATTTAACGTGTTATCTCACATCTTCGGAGGGAATGAGGCAACACGGCAAGGTATCGGAAGTGACGGAAAAGAAGACGGCTGTCTATGTGGATGATCAACAGCGCATCCTGATCCGCCAGCTGGCGCGCAGCTGGCTGTGGCGCAGCGAGCTGCCGACATGGCTGCTGATTGTGACGGTTTACGGCGGCTGGTTTGCCTGCGTGGCGGGCTGGCAGACGCTGGGTTTGATGCCGGCCACGCTGCTGCTGATCTGGTTTACCACCTGGTATATGTCCTTACAGCACGAGCTTATCCATGGGCATCCCACCCGGCTGGCATGGTTTAACCAGCTGTTGGGGACGCTGCCGCTGGCGGTCTGGTATCCCTATGGCATCTACCGCGACAGCCACCTGGCGCACCATCGCAACCATCTGCTGACGCACCCCGAGGACGACCCCGAATCGTACTATGTGACGGCGGAAAGCTGGCAGCGCTTCTCAGCCTGGCAGCGCCGTCTTATCCACCTGCGCAACACCTTCTGGGGGCGTCTGCTGCTGGCGCCGCTGATGGATATTATTCACACCCTGAACCGCGCGCTGCGGGCTTTCCGCGAGGGTGACCGCCGCGCTATCGCCATGTGGAGTCTGCATCTGTTGCTGCTGACGGGCCTGCTGACCTGGATGGCGGCGCAGGGTTTTTCCCCACTGTGGTTTGTGCTGGCGGTGAGCTACCCGGCGCTGGCCCTGACCAAAGTGCGCTCTTTTCTCGAACACCGCGCCGCGGATGACCCGCTGGCCCGCTCGGTGATCAACGAGGCCGGGCTCCCCTGGCGGGTGCTGTTCCTCAATCTCAACTACCATGCGGTGCATCATGACCTGCCAGGGGTCCCCTGGTACGCTTTACGTCAGCTGTATCTGCATCGCCAGACGGCTTATCTGCAGCGTAATCAGGGGTTCCTGGTGCGTGGGTACGGCGAGTGGCGACGCCATTTTGGCCGCCGGGCGGTGGCGGTGAACGCCCATCCGGGCTTTGGCGAGCAGGCGCAAGCGGGAGGAGAACATGGCTGAACGCATGACCTTTCCGATGTATGCCATCCACCGTCAACAGACCCAGGCCCTGTGGCAGGCGGTGCAGTCGCTGCTGGCCGAACGCGGCGTGACCGTGACGGGAGATCCTCCGGCGGCTGACCCCGAGGATCTGCTGGACCACTGGCGCCAGCCGACGCTGTTGCTGAGCCAGACCTGCGGCTACCCGCTGGTGACCCAGCTGCCGGAGGTGCAGACGGTGGGCTGTTTCCACTACGCCGCGCCCGGTTGTGAAGGGCGCCGCTACCGCAGCCTGTTGGTGGTCCGCGAAGCGGATAGTCATCGGATGCTGGGGGACTTTTTTGGCCGTCGGGCCGCGTGCAATGCCGAGCACTCGCAGTCCGGCTACAACGTGCTGCGTAAAATGGTCGCGCCGCTCTCCCGGGAGGGGCGATTTTTTTCGGCGGTGGTGTTCAGCGGCAGCCATCGGCAGTCGCTGCGCGAGCTGCAGCAGGAAAACGCCGATATCGCCGCCATCGACTGCGTGACCTACGCGCTGCTGCAGCGCCATCAGCCGCAGGTCCTGGCAGGCCTGGTGGCGATCGGCTGGAGCCCGGCCGCGCCAGGGCTGCCGCTGATCACCGCCGGCGCCACTCCGGCGGCGACGCTGAATAGCCTGCGCGAGGCGCTCCAGCAGTTAGTGAGCGATGCGCGCTATCGTCCCCTGTGCGATGCCTTGCTGATCTGCGGCTATAGCGATATGCCGCGGGAGGCCTATGCGCCGCTGCTGGCGTGGCGGGATGAGGCCGCGGCGCTGGGAGTCAGCCAGCTATAGGTAAAATGCCCCGGCCAGCGGTCTGTGCCGGGGCGGGCCACGTCGGGCTACGGCGCGGTGAAGCGGTTTTCCACCGCGGGCAGACCGAGCTTTTCACGCAGGGTGCCGGGCGGGTAGCGATCGCGCATGACGCCGTTACGCTGCAGAATCGGCACCACCTGGTCAACAAAGCGGTCAAAGTCTCCCGGCAGCAGCGGGAACATCAGGTTGAACCCATCGGCGGCGCCCGCCTGCCAGGTCTCCGTTAAGGTGGCGGCAATCTCCTCGGCGCTGCCCAGCAGCAGCCAGCTATCGGAACTCTGTAATAACAATTTCCCCAACTCCAGCAGGGTGAGCCGTGGATCGTACTGGCGGATAAGCTTCAGCGCCGTGCGGATGCCATCAAAGCTCTCTTCATCGGGGAGCGGCGGCAGGGGTTGGTCCCGTGGCAGGGGGCTGAGATCCATCCGAAGATAAGAGGAGAGCAGGTCGATAGCCATCTGGTCGCTCATCAGCTGCTCGTTAAGCTGCTGGCGGGCCGCCTTTTCCTCGCTGGAGTTCACCACCACCGGCAGGACCCCGGCGATAATTTTGAAATGGGCCGGATCGCGCCCGTGCTGGCGCAGCCGCTGGTTCATCTCTTCGCGATAGGCCAGCCCCTCGGCGATCGAGTGAATAAACACGAAGTGCATATCAGACCAGGCGGCGGCCAGCGCTTTTCCCGCCTCTGAAGAGCCGGCCTGCACCAGCAGCGGATGGCCCTGCGGCGGGCGAGGGACGTTGAGCGGGCCGCGCACGCGAAAGTACTCGCCCTGATAGTCGAGGTGATGCACCTTGCCGGCATCGGCGAATAATCCGTGCGCTTTATCGAAGATCGCCGCGCCATCTTCCCAGGAATCCCACAGGCGAGTGACCACGTCGATGAATTCATTGGCCCGCTGGTAGCGGGTGCCGTGGCGGGGAAGCTGCTCCAGACCGAAGTTTGCCGCCTCTTCTTCCAGCCACGACGTCACCACATTCCAGCTGGCCCGGCCATTGCTGAGGAAATCCAGCGAGGCAAAGTAGCGCGCCAGGTTATAGGGTTCGTTATAGGAGGTCGACGCGGTGGCCATCAGACCGATATGCTCCGTCACCGCGGCGAGGGCGGAGAGCAGCGTCAGGGGTTCAAGCCGGGCGTTGGCATAGTGGGTCAGGCCGCTGGGCACCGTATCCCACACCGCGATATGGTCGGCGACAAAGATAGCGTCGAGGGTCGCCGCTTCGGCCTTGCGCGCCAGACTGGCGTAATAGTTGAGGGTAAATATTTCCGCTTCTGGTGCGTCAGGGTGACGCCAGGAGAAACGGTAATCCCCCTGCGGGTTATAAAAGAACAGGTTCAGGATCATGTGTCGGGTAGACATAGCGTGGACTCGCGGCTGAACGCCATCCGTGGCGGGGTGACGGTCAGTGTTGGGTGAGGTTGGCATTAACCCATTGCTCGGCGACGGCTGCCGGATCTTTATGCTGGAGATCCACCTGCTGGTTGAGGGCAATCAGCGTGGCATTGTCCAGCTTGCCGGAAACCTCATTGAGCACGGCGCTGATCTCCGGCGTCAGACTGGCTTTGCGCACCAGCGGCACCACGTTCTGACTCGGTTGTTCATGTTTATCATCCTCGAGGACCACCCATTTCTCCTTCGCCAGGTTGCCCTGGGTGGAGACGACCGTCGCGACGTCGATTTTGCCCGAATTGAGCGCCAGCCGGGTCAGCGGCCCGCCCATGTCCAGCGATTTCACCGCTTTGAACTCAAGTCCATAGACGCGCTTCAGCCCCGGCAGGCCCAGGGCGCGTACCGCCAGCTCCGGTGGTCCGCCGATCACCAACTGCGGGGCGACGGGCTTCAGGTCGGAGAGGGTGCGCAGATGGTATTTCTCCGCGGTCTCGGCACGTACCGCCCAGGCGGTGATCGAGGTGGCCGGGGCCGGGTTCAACAGGGTGAAATCGGCGGGCAGGGCCTGGGCCAGCTCAGCGCTAACGGCCTGCTGGCTGGTGGCCTCGGTCTTGCCGTTATAGAAATTGAGCAGGGCGCCAAGATATTCCGGAACGATATCGATCTCACCGCTCTGCAGCGCCGGAATAATAATTTCCCGGTTGCCAAGGTTGAGACGGGTGTTGGCCTCGATATGATTTTTCTTTAACGCGCTGGCGTAGATGTTGGCGAGAATGGAGCTTTCGGTAAAATTGGCCCCGCCCACCGTGACGCTGGCGGCAAAGGTGCTAACGCTCAGGCTGAAGAGCCCGGCGGCCAGCAGCGAGAGACGAAATCGACGGGCGGTGACGGCCTTGCCAAATAATTGCTTCATAATACCTCTTTTATTTTCAGGTTAATCAGCCCCAGGCGCTGGGGTCATGTCAGTTTCACGCTAATAAGGCGCGGCAATACGGCGATGAACCAGGCGGCCGGCGCAGCGGGCGAAAAGCAGTTCACCGCCTATCGCCAGCAGGGAAACCACCAGCGAGCCGCCGATCACCTGCGGGATATCCCGCTGCCCGAGGCCGTCGATCAGAAAACGTCCCAGCCCGCCCAGACCGGCATAGGCCGCGACCACCGCCGTGGCGATAAGCTGAACCAGCGCCGTGCGCACACCGGCGAGGATCAGCGGCGCCGCCAGGGGGATCCGCACCTGCCACAGGCTTTGCCAGGGGGTCATGCCCAGCGCGATGGCCGCATCGCACAGCGGGCGATCGGCGTGATAAATCCCCACCCAGGTGTTAGTGAGGATGGGCGGGATCGAGAGCGCAATAAGCGCCGCCAGCACCGGGATATCGTTAAAGCCAAAAACGATGATGCATAATAAAATCAGCCCTAACGAAGGAATGGCGCGGCCAAGATTAAACAGGTTAATCACCACGAAGGCCCCTTTGCGCCAGTAGCCCAGCGCGATGCCGAGCGGCAGGGCAATGGCGCAGGCCACGGCCATACTGACCAGCACGTAATAAAGGTGTTGGCCCAGGCGCAGCAAGATGCCCTCGTCACCCAGCCAGTGCTCCGGCTGGGTTAGCCAGTGAAAAGTAGCAAGAAGCAGGGTCATCATTCCGTCCACGGCGCTAGCCAGTCGCCGAGACGGGCAATCAGCCCGTCAAAGACCAGCGACAGGAGCAGGCTCAGGACCAGGCTAACGACTATCGGCGTCAGAAAGTCCTGATTAAAACCCGCCAGCAGTAGCTGCCCCAGCCCGCCCTGGCCGATCAGCGCAGTGACGGTGACCAGGCCGACCAGCGTCACCGAGGCAATGCGCAGCCCGGCAAACAGAGAGGGCAGTAGCAGCCACAGCTCGATATCGAAGAAGCGGAACCCGCGGGTGTAGCCGAGCGCCCGCGCGGACTCCAGCGCCGCCTGCGGCAGCTTCTCCATGCCGGCCAGCACGTTGCGCAGCAGGATCAGCAGGGAGTACAGCGTCAGGCCAATCAGCGAGGTGGTCAGCGACAGCCCGGTAAACGGCAGCAATAAAATAAACAGCGCCAGCGAGGGAATGGTAAAGAGCACACCGCACAGGGTGATGAGCGGCTGCGCCGTCGCGGGCCAGCGTAAGGTCACCGCTAACAGGCCGCCGGTGAGCAGGGAGCCGAACAGCAGGGCCAGCAGGACCATCCGCGCATGCTGCCAGAGCAGATCGCCGATCATCGCGTGGTTATCGATAACCCAGCTCCAGTCAATCATGAGATCGCACCCCCACCGCGCCGTCGAGCACCTGCTGCAGCAGGGTGTGGGATACCGCCCCCTGGTATTGGCCTTCGTCATCCACATGCACCAGCACGCCGGTCGCCACGTCGAGCAGCGCGCTGTAGGCAAAACGCAGGCTGTGGCTGCTGGCGAGTGGGCGCTCCACCGGCAGGGTGAGGCCCCGCTGCGGATCGAACCAGTGCAGCGGGCGTCGCTGGCGGTCAAGCACCAGACGCAGCGGGCTGGCCAGCGGTGGATGGGTACTGGCGATCGGCGTCAGCGCTTCGTCGAGCAGGGGGACATCGTGACGCGGCAGCTGGCCGACCTGTATCATGCCCAGCCGCTTCAGATTGGGCTCCGGGCCGATAAAGCGGCGCACGAACTCGCTCGCCGGGTGGGCCAGAATACGGTCGGGTGTATCAAACTGCGCCAGCACGCCGCCTTCCTGGAAAATGGCGATTTTATCGCCGAGACGGATCGCTTCATTGATATCGTGGGTCACTAATACAATGGTTTTCTGCAGCCGCTGCTGCAGGAGCAAGAGCTCATCCTGGAGGCGTTCGCGGACCACCGGGTCGATGGCGGCGAAAGGCTCATCCATCAGTAAAATGGGCGGATCGGCGGCGATGGCTCGGGCGATGGCCACGCGACCCTGCTGGCCGCCGGAGAGCTGATGCGGATAGCGGTGCAGCAGATGACTATCGAGCGACATCAGCGCCACCAGTTCGTCAATCCGCGCGCGGATCCGTGCTTTGCTCCAGCCCGCCAGCCGCGGCACGGTCGCGATATTTTGCGCCACGGTACGATGGGGAAAGAGCGCAGCGCTTTGCATCACGAAGCCGATCTGGCGGCGGATCTGGATAATATCAGCGTCAGCGAGGCGGACGCCCTGAATATAGACGTCGCCGCTGTCGGGAATATCCAGCTGGTTAATCATGCGCAGGATAGTCGTTTTTCCGCAGCCGCTCGGGCCGACGAAGGTGCAGAATTCGCCATGATCAATATCCAGACTGAGGTCGCGAATGGCCGGCTGGGCGCTGCCTGGATAGGTTTTGCAAAGATGCGTTAATTTAATCATGGTGGAATTCAACACTCTGAATAATAAAGTCCTGACCCGGATAAAGTGGCGCCGGGATCCTGGCTCAAACTACAGAGCGCCTGCGGGGAGGGCAAATACGTTATTTGCATTTGCATAGTGAAAAGCTGGTTAATCAGTTGCTATGGAAGAGAGGCCGGGAAGTTGTTTTATGGATTTGTGATCGGCAACACAAATGACTCTCAAGCGGCCACCGTAAAAGATAAATTACCAGGGTTGATTTTAATCAAAGTATGACCGCCTGCGATATGGCGGAAAAAGCAGCGCCGTCCGCCGCAAAACAAAAACAAGATTGTGAATTTAATGTTTCTATCGTGTAAATAATGACCGCGCATTTTGCCCAACCGCCGGGGATAAAATGTGATGCCCGACCGGCTTGTCGTTAAATAACGGCGTTTATTACGTCTGCTTTTTATTGTTTACAGCATTAATTTAATTTTCGGCTTTCTTCTCACCCTGATAGCGCGGGTCGAATAACGTACAAAAGGCGTATTTTTTATCGCCATTTCGCTGTCGATGTTATCGCCATCAATTATTTTTATCCCCGCATTCGACCACAGTAAAAGGCGCGCAAATAGCGTTTATGATGCTTGTAATTTGTTGATTTTAATTTACTTATTCTGACTCGTGGCTCCTGCTTATCCTCCGCGGCGGAGCCTTTGTGAGAGCTCTCACATAACCCGGTGATCGCGATTTGTTACACTTTCCGCCGTCAACAAAGGAATGAAAGTGAGACGCGATGAATACTTTTTCTCTGCCTAAAACACAGCATCTGGTGGTTTTCCAGGAAGTGATCCGCAGTGGGTCAATCGGGGCCGGAGCAAAAGCGTTAGGACTCACTCAGCCGGCGGTCAGTAAAATCATTGGTGACATGGAAAGTTATTTTGGCAGCGAATTAATCGTCCGGCGAAATACCGGCGTCTCGCTCACCGAGGCCGGGCAGGTATTTCTCAACTGGTCAGAAGCGATCACCCGTGAAATGAAAAATATGGTCAATGAAATGAATGCTCTGACCAACAGCGCGGTGGTGGATGTCTCCTTTGGTTTCCCTTCGCTGGTCGGGTTTACCTTTATGTCGGAGATGGTGCATCAGTTTAAAATGACCTTCCCGAAGGCGCGGGTCTCAATGTATGAAGCGCAGCTCTCCGCTTTTTTACCGGCGATCCGCGACGGGCGTCTCGACTTCGCCATCGGGACGCTGAGCGATGAGATGAAACTGCAGGACCTGCACGTCGAGCCGCTGTTTGAGTCTGAGTTTGTGCTGGTGGCGAACCGGGCGCGGATCGGCAACGGCACCGTCCGTCTGGCCTCGCTCCAGCATGAGCAGTGGGTGCTGCCGGAGACCAATATGGGCTATTACAGCGAACTGCTGGCCACCCTGCAGCGCAGCGGCATCCGCCGCGAAAATATCGTCAATACCGATTCGGTGGTGACGATCTATAACCTGGTACTCAATGCCGATTTTCTGACGGTGATCCCCTGCGACATGACCACGCCGTTCGGCTCGAGCCAGTTTGTCACCATCCCCATTAAAGAGGCCTTGCCGGTGGCGCGCTATGCGGCGGTATGGTCGAAGAATTACCGGCTTAAAACCGCGGCGGCGTCGCTGGTGGAGATGGCGAAACAGTACTCTTCGGGGCAGGGAAACCGCCACTGGCAGCCAATCGAAATTGCCTGACTGATATTGATTAAATAACCCAACACACGTCCTCGCTGTTATCAGCAGGATGACGCCCGGTCATTGACTTTATATTAAGATACAGAGGCCATCATGCATATTACCTACGATCTTCCGGTATCCATTGACGATATTCTCGAGGCGAAGCAACGCCTGGCGGGAAAAATATATAAAACGGGCATGCCCCGCTCGAATTATTTTAGCGAACGCTGCCAGGGGGAAATATTCCTTAAATTCGAAAATATGCAGCGCACGGGCTCATTTAAAATTCGCGGCGCGTTTAATAAGCTCTGCGGTTTAACCGCGGCGGAAAAACGCAAAGGGGTGGTGGCCTGTTCGGCGGGCAACCATGCGCAGGGGGTCTCGCTCTCCTGCGCCATGCTCGGCATTGACGGGAAAGTGGTGATGCCGAAAGGGGCGCCGAAATCGAAAGTCGCCGCCACCTGCGATTATTCGGCAGAGGTAGTCCTGCATGGCGATAACTTTAACGATACCCTCGCCAAAGCCAGCGATATTGTTGAACTTGAGGGCCGTATTTTTATTCCCCCCTATGACGACCCGCAGGTTATTGCCGGGCAGGGAACGATTGGTCTCGAAATATTAGAAGATCTGTATGACGTGGATAATGTCATCGTGCCGATTGGCGGCGGGGGATTAATTGCCGGCATCGCGATTGCGATTAAATCCATTAACCCGACGATCCGCATTATTGGCGTGCAGTCAGAAAATGTTCACGGGATGGCCGCCTCCTGGTATGCCGGGGAGATCACCAGCCATCGCCACGCCGGCACCTTAGCCGATGGTTGCGATGTCGCCCGGCCAGGGAAACTGACTTATGAAATCGCCCGCCAGCTGGTGGATGACATCGTCCTGGTCAGTGAGGACGACATTCGCCAGAGCATGGTCGCCTTAATTCAGCGCAATAAAGTGATCACCGAAGGGGCCGGGGCGTTGGCCTGCGCCGCGTTATTAAGCGGCAAACTAGACAGCTATATCCAGAACCGCAAAACGGTCAGCCTGATTTCCGGGGGCAATATCGATCTCTCGCGGGTATCGCAAATTACGGGTTTTGTTGACGCTTAATTCAATACATAAGTGAGGACAGGATATGAGTACGACTGAGAGCATTGCATCCAGCCAGACAAGCCTTTCGTCCTGGCGTAAATCTGACACCACCTGGACCCTGGGCCTGTTTGGCACCGCTATCGGCGCCGGGGTGCTGTTTTTCCCTATTCGCGCTGGCTTCGGCGGGCTGATCCCGATCCTGGTGATGCTGGTGCTGGCCTATCCCATCGCCTTTTATTGCCATCGGGCGCTGGCCCGGCTATGCCTGTCGGGGGCTAACCCCTCCGGCAATATCACCGAAACGGTGGAAGAGCATTTTGGCAAAACCGGCGGGGTGGTGATCACCTTTCTGTACTTCTTCGCCATTTGCCCGCTGCTGTGGATTTATGGCGTCACGATCACCAATACCTTTATGACCTTCTGGGAGAACCAGCTGCAGATGCCGGCCCTCAACCGCGGGGTGGTGGCGCTGCTCCTGCTGCTGCTGATGGCGTTTGTCATCTGGTTTGGTAAAGACCTGATGGTCAAGGTGATGAGCTATCTGGTGTGGCCGTTTATCGCCAGCCTGGTGGTGATCTCCCTGTCCCTGATCCCTTACTGGAATAGCGCGGTGATTGACCAGGTCAACCTCAGCGATATCGCCTTAACCGGTCACGACGGCATTCTGGTGACGGTATGGCTGGGCATCTCCATCATGGTGTTCTCCTTTAACTTCTCGCCGATCGTCTCCTCATTTGTGGTCTCCAAACGCGAAGAGTATGAAGCGCAGTTTGGCCGGGAGTATACCGAACGCAAATGCTCACAGATCATCTCCCGGGCCAGCATGCTGATGGTGGCGGTGGTGATGTTCTTCGCCTTCAGCTGCCTGTTTACCCTCTCGCCGCAGAACATGGCGGACGCCAAGGCGCAAAATATCCCGGTGCTCTCCTATCTGGCGAACCACTTTGCCTCGATGTCGGGCACCAAATCCACGTTTGCCACCCTGCTGGAGTATGGCGCGTCGATCATCGCCCTGGTGGCCATCTTCAAATCGTTCTTCGGCCACTATCTCGGCACCCTCGAGGGGCTGAACGGTCTGATCCTGCGCTTCGGCTATAAAGGGGATAAAACCCGGGTCTCCAGCGGCAAGCTCAATACCCTGAGCATGGTGTTCATCATGGGCTCGACCTGGGTGGTGGCGTATGCCAACCCCAATATCCTCGACCTGATTGAGGCCATGGGCGCGCCGATTATCGCCTCGCTGCTGTGCCTGCTGCCGATGTACGCCATTCGTAAAGCGCCTTCGCTGGCCAAATACCGTGGACGTCTCGATAACCTCTTTGTGACCGCCATTGGTCTGCTGACCATCCTCAACATCGTTTACAAACTGTTCTAATCCGGCTCAGGCCACGCGGAGTACAACATGACTGAATTTCCGGTAGTACTGGTGATCAACTGCGGCTCGTCGTCGATCAAATTTTCCGTCCTGGACGCCGCCAGCTGCGACTGCCTGCTGAACGGCGTGGCCGAGGGCATCAACGCGGAACGGGCGTTTCTCTCGCTCAACGGCGGCGAGCCGGTGGCGCTGGCGCAGCGCGGCTATGAAGGCGCCCTGCAGGCGATTGCCGGAGCATTAGCCCAACGCGACCTTATCGACAGCGTGGCCCTGATTGGCCACCGCGTTGCCCACGGCGGCGACCTCTTCACCGAGTCGGTCATTATTAGCGAGGAGGTTATCAATAACATTCGCCAGGTATCATCCCTGGCCCCGCTGCATAACTACGCCAGTCTCAGCGGCATCGCCTCGGCGCAGCGGCTGTTCCCGCAAGTGATGCAGGTGGCGGTCTTTGATACCAGCTTTCACCAGACCCTGGCCCCGGAAGCCTTTCTCTATGGTCTGCCGTGGGAGTATTACCAGAACCTCGGGGTACGCCGCTACGGTTTCCACGGTACCTCGCACCGCTATGTGTCCCGGCGCGCCCTGGCGCTGCTCGGGTTGCCGGAGCAGGAGAGCGGCCTGGTGATCGCCCACCTGGGCAATGGCGCCTCGATCTGCGCGGTGCGCAACGGCCGCAGCGTGGACACCTCGATGGGAATGACGCCGCTGGAGGGGCTGATGATGGGCACCCGCAGCGGCGATGTCGACTTCGGCGCCATGGCGTGGATTGCCGGGGAAACCCGGCAGACCCTCAGCGACCTGGAGCGGGTGGCCAACACCGCCTCCGGCCTGCTGGGGATCTCCGGCCTTTCCTCCGACCTGCGGGTGCTGGAGCAGGCGTGGCATGAGGGTCATGCCCGCGCCCGCCTGGCGATTAAAACCTTTGTCCATCGCATCGCCCGTCATATTGCCGGTCACGCCGCCGCGCTGCAGCGTCTCGACGGCATTATTTTCACCGGCGGGATTGGCGAGAACTCGGTGCTGATCCGTCGGCTGGTGAGCGAGCGGCTGGCGGTCTTTGGCCTTGAGATGGACGTCGCCCGCAACCAGCAGCCGAATTCGGCCGGCGAGCGCCTGATCTCCGCCGACGTCAGCCGGGTGCGCTGCGCGGTTATTCCTACCAATGAAGAGCGCATGATTGCCCTCGATGCGATCCGCTTAGGTCGGATCCACACGGCGGCGGCGCTGGCCTGACTTTTTATTCTGTAGAGAGACGATGTTCATGAAAGTAGATATCGATACCCAGGATGTACGATACGCCGAGGCCTGGCAGGGCTTTCGCGGTACGGCGTGGCAAACGCAGATCGACGTCCGCGACTTTATTCAGCATAACTACACCCCTTACGAGGGCGATGAGTCTTTCCTCGCCGACGCGACGCCAGCGACCACCGCCCTCTGGGAGCAGGTGATGGCCGGGATCCGCGTCGAGAACGCCACCCATGCGCCGGTGGATTTCGACACCAATGTCGCCACCTCCATCACCGCCCACGCGGCGGGCTATATCAACCAGCCGCTGGAAAAGATCGTCGGCCTGCAAACGGACCAGCCGCTGAAGCGCGCCCTGCATCCTTTTGGCGGCATCAATATGATCAAAAGCGCCTTCGAGGCCTATGGCCGCGAAATGGATCCCGCCTTTGAGTATCAGTTTACGGCGCTGCGCAAGACCCACAATCAGGGGGTATTTGACGTCTATTCCCCGGATATGCTGCGCTGTCGCAAGTCGGGGGTGCTGACCGGGCTGCCGGACGGCTATGGCC
Organism: Klebsiella variicola; assembly: GCF_000828055.2. Taxonomy (NCBI): domain Bacteria; kingdom Pseudomonadati; phylum Pseudomonadota; class Gammaproteobacteria; order Enterobacterales; family Enterobacteriaceae; genus Klebsiella; species Klebsiella variicola. The sequence continues at coordinate 2,060,599 of NZ_CP010523.2, forward strand.
GCGGACGGATCATCGGCGATTACCGCCGCGTCGCGCTGTACGGCATCCGCTATCTGGTTCGCGAACGTGAGCTGCAGTTTGCCGACCTGCAGCCAGCCCTTGAGCGCGGCGAGGCGCTGGAGGCCACCCTGCGCCTGCGCGAAGAGCTGGCCGAACAGCGGCGCGCGCTGCAGCAGATGCAGGAGATGGCGGCCCGCTACGGCTGCGATATCGCCCACCCGGCGCGCACTGCCCGGGAGGCGGTGCAGTGGCTGTACTTCGCCTACCTGGCGGCGGTGAAGTCGCAGAACGGCGGCGCCATGTCGCTGGGGCGCACGGCCACCTTCCTCGACATCTATATCGAACGCGATCTGCGGGCGGGTCGGCTCAATGAACAGCAGGCCCAGGAGCTCATTGACCACTTCATCATGAAGATCCGCATGGTGCGTTTCCTGCGCACCCCGGAATTTGACACGCTGTTCTCCGGGGATCCCATCTGGGCGACGGAGGTGCTGGGCGGTATGGGGCTGGATGGCCGCACCCTGGTCAGTAAAACCACCTTCCGTTACCTGCATACCCTGCACACCATGGGGCCGGCGCCGGAGCCGAACCTGACCGTGCTCTGGTCGCAGGCGCTGCCGGTGGCGTTTAAAAAATATGCCGCCCGGGTCTCTATCGCCACCTCGTCGCTGCAGTATGAGAACGACGATCTGATGCGCAGCGATTTTCACAGCGACGACTACGCCATCGCCTGCTGCGTCAGCCCGATGGTGATCGGCAAGCAGATGCAGTTCTTCGGCGCCCGCGCCAATCTCGCCAAAACGCTGCTCTACGCGATTAACGGCGGGGTGGATGAGAAACTGAAGATCCAGGTGGGGCCGAAAACCGACCCTCTGCGTGATGAGGTGCTGGACTATGACACCGTGATGGCGAGCCTCGACCACTTTATGGACTGGCTGGCGGTGCAGTACATCAGCGCGCTGAACATCATCCATTGTATGCATGATAAGTACAGCTACGAGGCGGCGCTGATGGCGCTGCACGACCGCGACGTTTACCGCACGATGGCCTGCGGCATCGCCGGCCTGTCGGTGGCGGCGGATTCGCTGTCGGCGATAAAGTACGCCCGGGTGAAGCCGGTGCGCGATCACCACGGGCTGGCGGTGGACTTTGTCATTGAAGGCGACTATCCGCAGTACGGCAACAACGACGATCGGGTCGATGCCATCGCCTGCGACCTGGTGGAGCGCTTTATGCGCAAAATTCAGGCGCTCCCCACCTGGCGTCAGGCGGTGCCGACCCAGTCGATCCTGACCATCACCTCCAACGTGGTGTACGGGCAGAAAACCGGCAACACGCCGGACGGACGTCGGGCGGGGACGCCGTTCGCCCCGGGGGCCAATCCGATGCATGGCCGCGACCGCAAAGGGGCGGTGGCGTCGCTGACTTCGGTGGCGAAACTGCCGTTTACCTACGCCAAAGATGGCATCTCGTATACCTTCTCCATCGTGCCGGCGGCTCTCGGCAAAGCCCCGTCGGCGCAGGAAAACAACCTGGTGGGGCTGCTGGACGGCTACTTCCACCACGAGGAGACGGTGGAGGGGGGACAGCATCTTAACGTCAATGTGCTGAACCGGGAAAAGCTGCTCGATGCGATAGAACACCCGGAGCAGTATCCGAATCTGACGATCCGCGTCTCCGGCTATGCGGTCCGCTTTAACGCGCTGACCCGCGAGCAGCAGCAGGATGTGATCTCCCGAACGTTCACCAGTCAACTCTGAGCGGCCGCCAGGCCACAGGAGAGCCTTTAACGGGCTCTCCTGTTATCATCTTCACATTACCGCAACAAAATAATCACCACTGTTGATCATATTCGCATTTTTGCACCACGCTGGCGCGCAGCGACCGCTAACTGCATCTATGTTTAGCTCACGGGCCGGTACGGATACCGCGTTGTCCGGCTCGCCACGTGATGGCAACCGATCTCCTGACCTGAAAGGGAATGCGCCCTTGCCGGATGCGGCACGGGTTGCCGTCGCGTGCGCACTGACCGGGGCGTCCGCTCTCCGGCGCGACCTCTCTACCTGGCGGGATTTTTGCTTCTTCCACCCTGGCCGTCCTGGCGCTGCGCCTGCGTCGGCACCACACGGTAAGTGATATTTTCTGCGTCATTCCATGACGCCAGGCTTTACATCGCTGAGGAATATCCGAATGGCTTTGAAACTGAAAACAATGACGCTTCATGTTGTGATAGCAGGTTGTATGAGCATGGCCTTTTACGCCCAGGCAGACGTGAAGATCGGCGTCGCCGGGCCCTTTACCGGACCCAACGCCACCTACGGCGCCCAGTACTGGAAAGGGGCTTCACAGGCGGTGGCCGATATCAATGCCGCCGGCGGTATCAAAGGCGAAAAGATTGTGCTGGTGCAGGGGGATGACGCGTGCGAACCGAAGCAGGCGGTGGCGGTGGCCAACCGGCTGGTGGATGAAGCGAAAGTCTCCGCCGTGGTGGGGCACTTTTGCTCTTCCTCAACGATGCCGGCTTCCGAGGTATATGACGAAGCTGGGATCCTGACCATTACCCCCGGCTCGACCAACCCGCAGATCACCGAGCGCGGCATGAAGGACCTTTTCCGCATGTGTGGTCGTGACGATCAGCAGGGGGCGATTGCCGCCAACTATATGCTGGACGTGCTGAAGGCGAAGAAAATTGCCGTCATCCACGATAAAGACACCTATGGTCAGGGGCTGGCCGATGCCACCCGCGCGGCGCTGGCGAAGCGGGGCACCAAAGAAGTGTTGTACGAAGGCCTCTCCCGCGGTGAAAAAGACTTTAACGCCCTGGTGACCAAGATCGGCGCCCTCAAGCCGGACGTGGTCTACTTTGGCGGCTGTCATCCGGAAGCGGGCCCGCTGGTGCGTCAGATGCGCGAGCAGGGGGTGCAGGCTAAATTCTTCTCCGGCGACTGTATCGTCACCGAGGAGCTGGTGACGGCCGCCGGCGGGCCGCAGTTCACCAACGGCGTGCTGATGACCTTTGGTCAGGATCCACGCACTCTCCCGGAAGGCAAAGCGGTGATCGAGAAGTTCCGCGCCAGCGGCTTTGAACCAGAAGGCTATACCCTCTACGCCTACGCCTCCATTCAGGCCATTGCCGCGGCCTGGAACGCCGTGGGTACCGATAACGCCAAAGCCAGCGACTGGCTGAAGAGCCACGATGTCGAGACGGTAATGGGCAAGAAAGCCTGGGATGGCAAAGGCGACCTCAAGGTGTCCGACTACGTGGTCTATCAGTGGGACGACAAGGGCAAATATCATCAGCTCTGATCGGCCACGACCTGAGGACGCTCTGTCCTTTTGACTTGCGAATCGTCACACGGCGGTCGACCGGGAACGGAACCCGGCGGCCGTCTGCCTGGCGGCTGGAGGGGCTATGACGGCGTTTTTTCTGCAACAACTGATCAATGGGCTGACGCTGGGCGCAGTGTACGGCTTAATCGCCATCGGCTACACCATGGTGTATGGGATCATCGGCATGATCAACTTCGCCCACGGCGAGGTGTATATGGTCTCCGCCTATCTGTGCGCCATCGGCCTGGCGCTGCTCTCTTTCTTCGGGATCCACTCCTTTCCGCTGCTGATTTTCGCCACCCTGGTGTTCACCATCGTGGTCACTGGCGTATACGGCTGGGCGATCGAGCGCATCGCCTACCGGCCGCTGCGCAACTCGACGCGACTGGCGCCGCTGATCTCGGCTATCGGGATGTCGCTGATCCTGCAGAACTATGTCCAGCTGAGCCAGGGGCCGAACCAGCAGGGGATCCCGACGCTGCTCAGCGGCGCGCTGCGCATGACGGTGGGCGATGGGGTGGTGCAGATCACCTGGACCAAGGTGTTTATTCTCGTCGCGGCGCTGGTGGGGATGCTGACCCTGACCTGGATTATCCAGTACACCCGGCTGGGGCGCATCTGTCGCGCTACCCAGCAGGACCGGCGTATGGCGGCGATCCTTGGCATCAATACCGACCGGGTGATCTCCCTGGTGTTTGTCATCGGCGCGGCGATGGCCGGTCTGGCCGGCGTGCTGGTGACCATGAACTACGGCACCTTCGACTTCTATATCGGATTTATTATCGGCATCAAAGCCTTCACCGCCGCGGTGCTGGGCGGGATCGGCTCGCTGCCTGGCGCGATGCTAGGCGGACTGCTGCTCGGGGTGGCCGAAGCCCAGTTCGCCGGGCTGGTGAATTCGGATTACAAAGATGTCTTTTCCTTTGCGCTGCTGGTGGCGATCCTGATTTTTCGCCCGCAGGGGCTGCTGGGACGTCCGCTGGTGGCCAAGGTCTAAGGAGGCTTTATGGGTGAATTTACGCGCCAGCCTGCGCGGGATATCAAAAGCGCGCTGATCGACAGCGTGCTGGCCGGTCTTTGCGCGTTAATTGTCTTTGGCCCGATCGTCGGCGTGGTGCTCAAAGGGTATGGTTTTACCCTCGCGCCCGCGCGGGTGGCGATCCTCGTGGCGGTGGTGATGGCCGGCAGGCTGGCGCTCAGCCTGCTGCTGCAGAGCCGTCGGGGAAAAGCCTTTATTGCCCGCTTTGAGGGGGCGGATGACGGGGTGTACGTCCGGCCGCCGGGATACCGCTCGCGGCTGCGCTGGATAATGCCGCTGCTGGCGGTCCTGGCCATTGCCTTTCCATTTCTCGCCAGCAAATACCTGCTGACCGTGGCGATCCTCGGCCTGATCTACGTTCTGCTCGGCCTGGGGCTGAACATTGTGGTGGGCCTCGCGGGCCTGCTCGATCTGGGCTATGTGGCGTTCTACGCCATCGGCGCCTACGGCCTGGCGCTGGGCTACCAGTACCTGGGCCTCGGCTTCTGGGCGATGCTGCCGCTGGGGGCGGTGATGGCGGCCCTCGCCGGGGCGTTGCTGGGCTTTCCGGTGCTGCGCATGCATGGCGACTACCTGGCCATCGTCACCCTCGGCTTTGGCGAAATCATTCGCCTGGTGCTTAACAACTGGGTGAGCTTCACCGGGGGGCCCAACGGCGTACCGGTGCCGTCGCCCACGCTGTTTGGCCTCGAGTTTACCCGCCGGGCCAGGGATGGCGGCATCCCCATCCATGAGTTTTTCCACGTCAGCTACAACCCCAACCTGAAATTCATCTTTCTCTACGCCGTGCTGTGCCTGGTGGTGATGCTGGTGCTGCTGGTGAAACATCGTCTGACGCGGATGCCCATCGGCCGCGCCTGGGAGGCGCTGCGCGAGGATGAGATCGCCTGTCGGGCGATGGGGCTCAACCACGTGCTGGTGAAGCTCTCGGCGTTTATGCTCGGCGCGTCGACCGCCGGCATCGCCGGGGTGTTCTTCGCCAGCTATCAGGGGTTTGTTAACCCGACGTCGTTCACCTTTTTTGAGTCGGCGCTGATCCTGGCGATTGTGGTGCTCGGGGGAATGGGCTCCACCCTGGGAGTGGTGCTGGCGGCGTTTGTCCTGACGGTCACCCCGGAGCTGCTGCGCGGTTTTGACGAATATCGGGTGCTGCTGTTCGGCGTGCTGATGGTGGTGATGATGATCTGGCGGCCGCGCGGCCTGGTGCGCACCAGCCGCAGCGGGGTTGCGTTGCGAAAAGGAGTCGCGCCATGACCGACAGCATCTTACGCGTTGAGCATCTGATGATGCATTTCGGCGGCATCAAAGCGCTGAATGATGTCAATCTGGAGGTGGAGCGGGGGTCGATCACCGCCCTGATCGGCCCCAACGGCGCGGGCAAGACCACGGTGTTTAACTGCCTGACCGGTTTTTACCGGGCGACGGGGGGGAGCATCGTGCTGCGGGCGCGGGAAAAGGTTACCGATGTCATTCAGGTGCTGGGGCAGAAGCTTCACCCGGACGATTTTCTCCACCCGGCGCAGCTGGGGCGGCGGATCTATTACAAGATGTTCGGTGGCACCCATCTGGTGAACCGCGCTGGCCTGGCGCGCACCTTCCAGAATATACGTTTATTCCGCGAGATGTCGGTGATTGAGAACCTGCTGGTGGCCCAGCATACCCAGGTTAACCGCCATCTGCTGGCCGGGATCCTCAATACTCGTGGGTATCGGCAGGCGGAGAGTCAGGCGCTGGATCGCGCTTTTTACTGGCTGGAGGTGGTGGAGATGGTGGACTGCGCCAACCGTCTGGCGGGGACCCTCTCCTATGGACAGCAGCGGCGGCTGGAGATCGCCCGCGCCATGTGTACCCGCCCGGAGATGATCTGTCTGGACGAGCCGGCCGCCGGTCTCAACCCGGTGGAAACCCAGGCGCTGAGCCGGATTATTCGCTTTCTGCGCCAGCAGCACGGCATCACGGTACTACTGATCGAGCATGATATGGGGATGGTGATGGAGATTTCGGATCATATTATCGTCCTCGATCACGGGGACGTCATCGCCCGCGGCGCGCCGCAGGCGATCCAGGCCAACGCCAGCGTGATTGCCGCCTATCTTGGCGCTGAGGAAGAGGAGACGCGCCGATGAGCCAGCCATTGCTTGCCTTTAATGAGGTGGATGTCTTCTACGGGCCGATCCAGGCCCTGAAGCAGGTCTCCCTCACCGTCAACGAGGGAGAGACGGTGGCGCTGATCGGCGCCAACGGCGCCGGTAAATCAACGCTGCTGATGTCGGTCTTCGGCCAGCCGCGCATTGCCGGCGGGGAGATTTTCTATCGCGGGGAGGCGATCAGCCGGAAATCGACCCACTTTATCGCCAGTAACGGCATCGCCCAGGCCCCGGAAGGGCGGCGCATCTTTCCCGATATGACCGTCGAGGAGAACCTGCTGATGGGGACCATTGCCATTGGCAACCGCTATCAGGCCGAAGACAAGGCGCGGATGTATCAGCTGTTCCCCCGGCTGGAAGAACGGCGGGGACAGCGGGCGATGACCCTCTCCGGCGGCGAGCAGCAGATGCTGGCCATCGCCCGGGCGCTGATGAGCCGACCGCGCCTGCTGCTGCTGGATGAGCCAAGCCTGGGGCTGGCGCCGCTGGTGGTGAAGCAGATTTTTCAGATCCTGCGCGAGCTGACGGCCCAGGGGATGACGCTGTTTCTGGTGGAGCAGAATGCCCGCCATGCCCTTAACCTGTCGGACCGCGCCTATGTGATGGTGAACGGCCAGATCCGCCTGAGCGGCAGCGGCCAGGCGCTGCTCAACGACCCGGAGGTGCGTAAGGCATATCTGGGGATCAGCGGCTGAGGGGGTTATTCCCGCGGTTCGTTACGGGTTTTAATGTGCTGCCAGAAACGTTCGGCGGCCTGGTTAAGCCGCGAGCCGGAGCGGTAGAGCCAGGCGCCGATCGGCAGCGACAGGCGGTCATCGAGGATCGTCAGTCGGCCTTCGTCCAGCTCGCGCTGAATAGAGTATTGCGGCAGCCAGCCCACGCCGTCGCCATTGAGGATCATGCGCTTGAGCAACTCGCTCATGGAAGAGACAAACGTAAGGGAGAAGGTGATCTCCGGCGTACGGTCGATCACCTGGTTCACCTGGCGCCCCATATAGCTGTCGTTGGCGTATTTCATCAGCGGCAGCACGCCGCGATGTAAATGAAACAGCGGGCGGCCATGTTCGTCGCAGGGGGAGACCAGGTGCAGGTAAGAATCAAAAATTTTATGATTAATAAACGGATAGTTCATTAATTCTTCATTATAGAAGGAGAGGATAAAATCGCTTTTTCCCTCTTTCAGGTTAAATACGGCGTCGTTGACGTTAATCGATTCAACATGAAAAGTCTTATTTTTACGGTCGGTGTAACCGGCGATGATTTCCGGCAGTAATAACACCGACAGCGAAGGGGCCGCGTCGATTCTTATTTTCTGGGTCGTGTTATTTAAACCCTTAATACGACTGATCTGAAAATCCATGTCATCGAGCATATTTCGCGCATAGCCGACAAAAATTTTCCCGCGGTTGGTCAATTGCAGGGGGTTGGCGCTACGATCGAAGATGCTGAATCCGAGGGAGGCCTCCAGCGACTGGATGCGTCGACTGAACGAGGACTGAGAGATGTTGCGGGCTTTGGCCGCCAGGGTAAAGCTGCGCGACTCCTCAAGGGCAATCACATCATACAGCCATTTTACTTCCAGATTTGCCAACACCGATCCAGTCCTCAAAAACGCAATAAAGGCTATGCAATTTTAGCATAGCGCATAGAAACTATGCAATTAACATAATTATCGACAGGTGTTAACATTTTTTGGAAAGTTGAGATTTATGAATGCATATCGGCGACCCTACATGAGCACGATATGAAATCGCGACTCACGGTTATTTATTGCTTTATTTTATTGTCCAGGACTTATCTTATTAAATCGCCGGCGACGATGACGAAAGCAATGAATAACCCAGGCCTCTTACCTTAAATAGTTTGTCAGGAGTTCCATGTCACAACAAATTGAATCAGTTAAAATGGCTCTGCAGGAGCTGGGGATTAATGCAAGCGGCGAATTCTTTTACAACCCTGATTACGATTTGCTTATTGCACATGAAACCGCTCCTGAACTGACCGGCGCGGCCCGCGGCGTGATGACCGAGTCTGGGGCTGTGGCTGTTGATACCGGGATCTTCACCGGCCGTTCACCGCGCGATAAATACATCGTCCGCGACGAACAGACGCGTGATACCGTCTGGTGGGCAGACTCAGGCCTCGGCCGCAATGACAACAAACCGTTATCGCCAGACGTGTGGCGCAGCCTGAAAAGCCTGGTCGCGGGCCAGCTGAGCGGCAAAAAACTGTACGTCATCGACGCCTGGTGCGGCGCCAGCCCGGACACCCGTCTTGGCGTACGCTTCGTCACCGAGGTGGCGTGGCAGGCCCACTTTGTCAAAAACATGTTTATCGTGCCGAGCGCCGACGAGCTGGCCAGCTTTACGCCAGACTTCGTGGTGCTCAACGGCGCAGGCTGCACCAATGCCAACTGGCAGGCGCAGGGGATGAACTCCGAGAACTTCGTCGCCTTTAATCTCAGCGAGCGTATTCAGCTCATCGGCGGCACCTGGTACGGCGGCGAAATGAAGAAAGGGCTGTTCTCGGTCATGAACTACCTGCTGCCGCAGAAAGGCATCGCGTCGATGCACTGCTCGGCCAACCGTGGCGAAGCAGGGGACGTGGCGCTGTTCTTCGGCCTCTCCGGGACCGGCAAAACCACCCTGTCGACCGATCCGCATCGTCAGCTGATTGGCGATGACGAGCACGGCTGGGACGATGACGGCGTGTTTAACTTTGAAGGCGGCTGCTACGCCAAGACCATCAATCTCGACCCGCAGGCGGAGCCGGAGATTTATGGCGCCATCCGCCGCAATGCGCTGCTGGAAAACGTGGTGGTGCGCGCTGACGGCAGCGTGGATTATGCCGACGGCAGCAAAACCGAAAACACCCGCGTCTCCTATCCGCTGTCGCATATCGACAATATCGTCAAGCCGGTGTCCCGTGCGGGCCATCCGTCGAAGGTGATTTTCCTTGCCGCCGACGCGTTTGGCGTCCTGCCGCCGGTCTCCCGTCTGACCACCGAGCAGATGCAGTACCATTTCCTGTCGGGTTTCACCTCGAAGCTGGCGGGTACCGAGCGCGGCATTACCCAGCCGACGCCGACCTTCTCCGCCTGCTATGGCGCGGCGTTCCTGCTGCTTCACCCAACCCAGTACGCCAGCGTCCTGGCGGCGAAGATGGCGGAATCCGGTGCGGAAGCCTGGCTGGTCAACACCGGCTGGAACGGCGAGGGCAAACGCCTGTCGCTGCGCGATACCCGCAGCATCATTAGCGCGATCCTCAACGGCACTACCGGCCCGCTGCGCGATGAGACCATCCCGGTGTTCGGTCTTGCGATCCCGCAGAGCATTCCAGGGGTAGACAGCGCGGTGCTGGATCCGCGTAATGGCTGGAGCTCAGCGGATAAGTGGCAGGAGAAGGCCGAGAGCCTGGCTCAGCTGTTTATGGATAACTTTAAGCAGTACAGCGATACCGAAGCGGGCGCGCGTCTGGCGCTGGCCGGTCCGCAGCTGCAGAATAGCGCGGTCGAAGCCTGATCCGCGGCCAGCAGGTCGACGCCTTGCGCCGACCTGCTGGCGAGCCGCTTTACTCCGCAAAGGCCCGCAGCGCATCGCCCGTGAGGCGATAACGCACCCACTCATCCTGCGGCTGCGCGCCAATGCTCAGATAGAAATCAATCGCCGGCTGGTTCCAGTCGAGCACGCTCCACTCCAGACGCCCGCACTGACGCTGTACAGCATATTGCGCGATGGTTTTCAGCAGCGCTTTTCCGGCGCCTATCCCGCGAAAGTCGGGGGTGACGTACAGATCCTCCATATAGATACCATTGCGTCCAAGCCAGGTGGAATAGCTGGTGAAGAACACCGCGTAGCCCACCGCTTTGCCCGCCACCTCGCAGATCAGCGCTTCGGTTTTGCTGCCGCTGGCAAACAGCGTCTCTCTGATCTCCTCTGCCGTCGTCACCACCTCTTCAGGGGCTTTCTCGTAGACCGCGAGTTCATAAATCATGTCGTAAATAGCGGTGGCGTCGTCCGGGGTGGCCTGGCGGATCGTGATGCTCATGGGGCGTCCTGTATCAATAGTCAAAAGAGAGCAAAATTGCTGACCCTGAGGATAAGCGGTATTGTGAAAAGAATTAAGTGCAATGAAATCAGCAAACGATGAATATTATGCATCCTGTCCTGCGCCGGATTGACCTCAACCTGCTGCCAGTCTTTGACGCGGTCTATCGCTCCCGCTCGGTGCGCCTGGCGGCGGAAGAGCTGGCAATGAGCACCTCGGCGCTGAGCCATGCGCTTTCCCGGCTGCGCAGCGCCCTCAACGATCCGCTGTTCTATCGCGAAGGGCATCGGATGTGCCCCAGCGTCTATGCCAGCCAGCTGGCGCCCTCTATTGCTTCGGCGCTGAAGTTTCTCAACCAGGAGCTGACGCCGCCGGCGGCGTTTGTGCCGGCCGCCAGCACCGACTGCATGCAGATTGCGATCACCGATTTCACCGCGTTCTGCGTCTTTCCGACGCTGATGCACCACCTGCAGCGTGAGGCGCCCGGGCTGCGGTTTGAACTCCGTTATCTGCCCCACAGCCCGGCGCTGACCGAGCTGCTGGCGGGCGAGGTCGACCTGGCCCTCGGGTTCAATACCCCTGACGAGCCAGCCCATCCCGATCTTGAGGAGATTAACTGGCTGCGGGACGAATATGTGGTCATCAGCCAGGCCGACCGGACGGCGCTGACCCTGGACGCCTACCTTGCTGCCCGTCATCTGGTGGTGACCCCGTGGAATGAGCAGCAGGGGGTGCTGGACTGTGAGCTGGAGCGGCAGGGCTATTCGCGGCAGGTGGCGATGAAAACCCCCTCGATGCTGAGCGCGCCCTTCATTATTGAGCAGAGCGACCTGTTGATGGCGCTGCCCCGGCGAGCGGCGGAGACGATGGCCCGCGCCGCCCGGCTGACCATTTTCCCGCTGCCGTTTCCGGTTCCGCCGTTTGACGTCAAGATTTACGCCCACCAACGCAGCGGGAAACGCGAAGCTACCCGCTGGCTGATCGCTCTGTTGCAGACGCTGGTGGGGGAGTCTGCCGCTTCCGCTTCCTGACGCGCTTTGCGGCCGGCAGCGTGTATCCTCACCTAAGGCCAGGGTTTTTATGCCGTCAACCCGCGGCGACGTACCCTGGCCTCGGTCACAAAACGGAAAACTGACTTTTTCGCCGTCACCCGCGGCGTGGTTAGCGCGGGATGTGTTAAATGATTGTATGTAAAAGTAATGTTAATTAGTTAAATGTTATTCATGCGTAAAATGCATTAATGGATGCGTTTATTACGCTTATTTCGTTCCCGGTTCTGTTTCAGTCTTCAGCAACAGGCGCGCGACAACGCGTGGATAACAAACTGGAGACCTGCATGCATTCGACAACCTCACTGATGAGTACCCGTGACCGGATCGGCGCCATCCTGCGCGTCACTTCCGGTAACTTTCTCGAACAGTTCGACTTTTTCCTGTTCGGGTTTTATGCCACCTACATCGCACATACCTTTTTTCCGGCGAGCAGTGAATTCGCCTCGCTGATGATGACCTTCGCGGTCTTTGGCGCCGGCTTTTTGATGCGCCCCATCGGCGCTATCGTGCTTGGCGCCTACATCGACAAGGTGGGGCGGCGCAAGGGGCTGATCGTCACCCTGTCGATCATGGCCACCGGCACCTTTCTGATCGTGCTGATCCCCTCTTACCAGACCATTGGCCTGTGGGCACCGCTGCTGGTGCTGATCGGCCGTCTGCTGCAGGGCTTTTCCGCTGGCGCCGAGCTGGGCGGGGTGTCGGTCTATCTGGCCGAGATCGCCACGCCGGGCCGCAAAGGCTTTTACACCAGCTGGCAGTCGGGTAGTCAGCAGGTTGCCATCATGGTGGCGGCCGCGATGGGCTTTGCCCTCAACGCGGTGCTGGAGCAGAGCGCCATCAGCGACTGGGGCTGGCGCATTCCGTTCGTCTTCGGCTGCCTGATCGTTCCGTTCATTTTCATCCTGCGCCGTAAGCTGGAGGAGACCCAGGAGTTTACCGCCCGCCGCCATCATCTGGCGATGCGCCAGGTGTTCGCCACGCTGCTGGCGAACTGGCAGGTGGTTATCGCCGGGATGATGATGGTGGCGATGACCACCACCGCGTTCTACCTGATCACCGTCTATGCGCCGACCTTTGGTAAAAAGGTGCTGATGCTCAGCGCCTCTGACAGCCTGCTGGTTACGCTGCTGGTGGCGATTTCCAACTTCTTCTGGCTGCCGGTGGGCGGGGCGCTGTCTGACCGCTTTGGCCGCCGGCCGGTGCTGATTGCCATGACCCTGCTGGCGCTGGCTACCGCCTGGCCTGCACTGACCCTGCTGGCGAACGCGCCGAGCTTTTTGATGATGCTGAGCGTGCTGCTGTGGCTGTCGTTTATCTACGGCATGTACAACGGGGCGATGATCCCGGCGCTGACCGAAATTATGCCTGCCGAAGTGCGCGTGGCAGGTTTCTCGCTGGCCTACAGCCTGGCGACGGCGGTATTTGGCGGCTTCACGCCGGTGATTTCCACGGCGCTGATCGAGTATACCGGTGATAAAGCGTCTCCCGGCTACTGGATGAGCTTTGCCGCCATCTGCGGCCTGCTGGCCACTTGCTACCTCTATCGCCGTAGCGCCGTTGCGCTGCAGACGGCACGTTAATCAAGGAGAAGATGATGCGTAAAACGACAGGAACACTGCTGGCCACGCTGCTGCTGGCCGCCACCGGCGGCAGCGCGCTGGCCGCAGAGGTCACCGTGATGATCTCCGGCGGCTTCAAAGCGGCGCTGGAAAAGCTGGCCCCGGCGTGGGAAAAACAAACTGGCAACCACCTCGTGGTGATCCCCGGCCCGTCGATGGGGAAAACGCCGCAGGCGATCCCTAACCGCCTGGCGCGGGGCGAACACGCGGACGTGGTGATTATGGTCGGGGATGCGCTAACCAGCCTCGAAAAAGCGGGCCGTACGCAACCGGGTTCGCGTCGGGAGCTGGCCGACTCGCCGATCGGCGTGGTGGTGAAGGCGGGGGCGCCGCTGCCGGCTATCCATAGCGCAGACCAGCTGCGGGCGACGCTGCTGGCGGCGCCGTCGGTCGCGTACTCCGACAGCGCCAGCGGACGCTATGTTAGCTCGACGCTGTTCCACACCCTGGGCATTGATGACGCGATGCAGAGCAAAGCGCAGATGGTGGAGCGCATTCCGGTAGCCTCGGAAGTGGCGAAGGGACGGTATGCGATCGGTTTTCAGCAGGTGAGCGAACTGCTGCCGGTACCCGGCGTGACCTTCGTTGGCGAACTGCCGGATAACCTGCAGTACATCACCCGCTTTGCCGGGGCGGTGACTATCAGCGCCGACCACCCGCAGGAAGGCAAGGCGCTGCTGGCGTATCTGGCCTCACCGGCGGCGCAGGAGACCATCCACGCCACCGGCATGCGAAGCGTGGCCGCCACCACGCCGGTCAGCCAGAAGGATACTGTTCAATAATCAGCTTCTCCAGCTCTGCCGCCACGTAGGACTGAATACGGCCGCTGAGGCGGATCAGGCCTACCGTGCGCGTGACCACCGGGTCAGTGAGCGGCACAGCGCGGAGAACGGAATGCTCCCCGGCGGGCATCGACATCGCGGGCACGGCGGCAATGCCGATGCCCGCTTCCACCATCCCCAGCATCGTGGTGACGTGGCGGGTTTCGCAGATACTTGGCCGCGCCGGCGTCAGATGCGCCAGCTCCCGGTCGAGCAGCGTCCGGTTGCCCGAGACCCGATCCAGGCCAATATAATCCTGTTCAAAATACGCCTGCCAGCTGAGGTGCGTCTTGCGCGCCAGCGGATGATCGTACCGACAGGCGGCCACATAGCGGTCGTCGGCAAGAGGCGTGAATTCGAGACTGGCTGGCAGGTTTTTGGCAAAACAGAGGCCAAAGTCAGCCTGTCCGCTGCTGACGGCCTCGATCACATTCCCGACGCTGCTGTCAATCAACCGGATGCGCACCTGGGGATAACGCGCCTGAAAGCTGCGGATGATTTCCGGCATAAAGTAGTAGGCGGCGGAGGGCACCGTCGCCACCGTCACCAGCCCGGTGCGCGCCTTGCTGACCTGGCTGATATCCGCCAGCACCGTCTCGACATGGGCCAGCAGTTGCTCCGAACGTTCGGCAAAATTTTGCCCATACAGCGTGAGGGTCACCCGCCGGGTGGTACGTTCGAACAGCCGGTTGCCCAGCGCCGTCTCCAGCTTTTCGATGCGTCGGCTAAGGGCCGACTGCGACAGGCAGATGGATTCAGCGGCCAGCCGAAAACTGCCATATTCCATCAGGGCGCGAAAGGCGTAGAGATCGTTGAAGTCAAAATTCACGGGCATGGCGGCGGCATCCTTATCGGCTGTCTGGCGCCATCGCCCCGTCCGGCGAGGGGCGATGGCGGGTAGTCTATCGGGCAGGTCTTCGGGCGCGCGGGAAACCGCGCGCCGGGGCTTACACCTTAAGCAGTTTTACCGTGGCATCGATATCGATTTCGTCTTCCGAGAAGATCAGGGTTGTCCCCTGAAAGGTGGTGATCGCCAGCTTTTTCACCGAACGCATCTCTCCCGGCTGCACTGTGGATTTTGGCCGGATGCTGTTCATCAGCAGCCCGACCGACAGCACCGCGTTTTCTTTATCGACGCGGGTCTCGACCGGCTCCTCCTCATGGTACACCACATAGGATTTGATGGAGGTCAGCTTCAGCCGCTCGCCGGCGATATAGATATATTTGCTCTCCGGAATGACCTTCACCGCGTAGGCCGACAGCCCTTTATTGTTGGTGGTAGGTTCGAAAGTCACCGCCGCGTCTTTCTTGATAAGATCAGGATTGGCGACCTTAATCACGTGAAAATAACGATTTTCGCCGTTTTCATCTTTGATAAATCCAAAACCTTTATCTTTAAACCACGTTGTGATTGTTCCGTTCATCGCCATTACCGTTCTTACTCGTTGGTTAACTCAAATTTTGCAGCGCGCAGTGTAAAGCACATTGCCTGTGCAGGCCATGCCTTTGCGATAAGTGTGGGTGATAAATGACGCCGCCGCGAGGGCGGATTGTGCGCCAGCATCGTGCCGGCGGCCAAAATGGGGTACTATCGCCAGCCACTCCTACTTCGGGCCGCCTGATGTCCACCATTATCGATACCTTTGTCGCGCCGCCGTGCCGCGAACAGATCACCCTCTTGTATCAGGACGAACACCTGCTGTTGATCAATAAACCCGCCGGGCTGCTGAGCCTGTCGGGCAAAGATCCGCGCAACCTTGACTCCGTGCATCACCGGCTGGTTCAGCGCTTTCCGGGCTGCACCCTGGTGCACCGCCTGGACTTCGGTACCTCCGGTCTGATGGTGGTGGCCCGCAACAAGGGCATTAACGCCTTGCTGTGCCAGCAGTTCAGCCAGCGCACGGTGGACAAGATCTATACGGCGCTGTTGTGCGGCCATCTGGCGGAAGATGAGGGGATAGTGGAGGCGGCGATCGCCAAAGATCCGGCCCGTTTCCCGCGCATGTCATTGTGCGCCCGGCACGGCAAACCGGCGCGTTCGCGCTATCGGGTCATTGACCGCCTGTATCAGTCACGGGAAGGAGAGAGGGCGCTGGCGTTGACTCGAGTGGCGCTCACCCCGGAGACCGGGCGCACCCATCAGCTGCGCATCCACTGCCAGCTGCTGGGCTATCCGATCCTTGGCTGCGATTTGTACGGTGGCCGGGAGCTGCCCGGCACGGAACAGGCTCCGCGGCTGATGCTGCACGCCAGCGAACTGCGCTTTGTCCACCCCGTCAGCCATGAGCCGATGCATATCCAGCAGGCGAGCCCGTTCTGATCGCCCGCGGCGAGAAAGCCCGGGGTTACCACATCAGATCGTCGGGCACCTTAAAGTCGGCATACGGATCGTCTTCATCCTGCTCATCCTGACTCAGGGCGCTGTGCAACACGATGCTGCTGGCGTCGCGCTGGGCGATTTTCTCGGCCACCACCGCCGGAATAATCGCGTATTCACCTTCGGGCTTGTTATCCACCGCCAGGCGGGCAATCGCCAGACGGCCGTTAATCAGCTGGGTCTGGGTGAGCTTGTCGACCATGATTTTTTTGATCAGATTATTATCGGTGAAGTTAAAGCCGATATCGCCCCGGGCGACCGTAATGCGGTTCATCTCGATCAGCTGCTTCACCTGGGCTTTATACTCTTTCGCCAGCACCGCCTGCTTTTGCTGCTCGCTGAGCTGCTTATCGCGCTCCAGCTGAGCTTTTTTATTTTCTTCCACCGCTTCCCGGGCCTCACGGGCCTGAACGCGGGATTTTTTCGCCGTCCTCTGGACTTTAGCCATTTTTTTGCTGCTGACCAGGCCGGCTTTGAGCATCTGCTCTTGTAAGGTGAGTTTTGTCATCTGCGTGTCTGAAACTGAGGAAACATCTGCCAAGTATACCTGCATTGGCCGAAACGACGCCAGACTACCCACCGTTCGTTACCCCGATTAGCCTGCCAGCCCCCCGCCGAAGCCGCGTTAACCCAGCCTCGCAGGCCCATCTTTCCCGTCCCCGGCGAAGGATCATCGCCACCATTTTTGGCATGCCGACGATCCTTTTTTGTGATGGATTGTCTTTTTTGTGATCTGGATTGTAGTACAATTTTTATTAATAGTACTACTATGTGTCACAGGCAAGGATGAACAGGTTCACGTTTGTACTACCAGACTGGGTGGAAACGCGCTGAACGGAGTAAAGTAACCGGGCATAACCCCGTTAAGGACACGCTATGAACCTGACTAAAACCGATCGGCTGATGGTGACCCTGGGCCGCCAGATTGTGAGCGGCAAATATCTTCCCGGCGCGGCGCTGCCGGCGGAGGCTGACCTGTGCGAGGAGTTTGCCACCTCCCGCAACATCATCCGCGAAGTCTTTCGCTCGCTGGAGGCGAAGCGCTTGATTGAGATGAAACGCTATCGCGGCGCCTTCGTCGCGCCGCGCAGCCAGTGGAATTTCCTCGACAGCGACGTATTGCAGTGGGCGCTGGAACAGGATGAAGACCCGGGGCTCATCGCGGCGATGAGCGAAGTGCGTAATCTGGTGGAGCCGGCGATAGCCCGCTGGGCGGCAGAGAGGGCCACCTCCAGCGATCTGGCGCAGATTGAGGCGGCGCTGAATGACATGATCGCCAACAACCAGCAGCGCGATGCCTTTAATGAAGCCGACATTCGCTATCACGAAGCGGTGCTGGCGTCAGTGCATAACCCGGTGCTGCAGCAGCTCAGCGTGGCGATTAGCTCGCTGCAGCGCGCGATATTTGAACGGACCTGGATGGGGGATGAGGCCAACATGCCGCAAACGCTCCAGGAACATAAAACGCTGTTCGATGCGATTCGCCATCAGGACAGCAACGCGGCAGAGCAGGCGGCGCTCACCATGATCGCCAGCTCGACACGAAGACTGAAGGAAATCACATGACATCTCGCTACATCGCTGTTGACTGGGGATCGACCAATTTTCGCGCCTGGCTGTTTGAGGGCGAACGCTGCCTCGACAGCCGACAGTCGGCGGCGGGGATCGCCCGCCTGAACGGTCAATCGCCGGCAGCGGTGTTAGCGACACAAATCCATGGCTGGCGCGAGGGGCGTACCCCGGTGGTCATGGCGGGAATGGTAGGCAGCAACGTGGGCTGGAAGAACGCGCCCTATTTACCGCTTCCCGCCGATTTCACGGCCATTGGCGACCAGTTGACCGCCGTAGATGAAGGGATCTGGATTGTCCCCGGACTTTGCACTTCCCGCGAAGATCACCACAACGTCATGCGCGGCGAAGAGACACAGCTCCTCGGCGCACGCCTGCTGGCCCCTGCGGCGGTGTATGTCATGCCCGGCACCCATTGCAAATGGGTCAAAACCGACGGCCGGCGGATTGAGGACTTTCGCACGGTGATGACCGGCGAACTGCACCATCTGCTGCTGACGCACTCCCTGATCGGCGCGGGATTACCCGAGCAGCAGGCTGCGCCGGCGGCATTTCACACCGGACTGGCGCGCGGCCTGTCCGCGCCCGCGGTGTTGCCACAGCTTTTTGAGACCCGCGCCGCGCACCTGTTGGGGGCGCTGGCCCGGGAGCAGGTGAGCGAATATCTATCCGGCCTGTTAATTGGCGCGGAGGTGGCCAGCATGCGCGCCTTCATTGCCGACGAAAGGGCTATCGCGATCGTTGCCGGCCCGTCCCTCTCCGCGCGCTATCAGCAGGCATTTCAGCTGCTGGGCCGCCAGGTGACGACAGTGTCGGGCGACGATGCCTTTCTGGCTGGTATAAGGAGCATCGTACATGCAGTGGCAAACCTCACTTCCGCTGATCGCTATTCTGCGCGGCATCACCCCTGACGAGGCGCTGGCGCACGTCGGCGCGGCGATCGCCGCCGGGTTCGACACCGTGGAGATCCCGCTCAATTCACCGCAATGGCAGCAGAGCATCCCGGCCGTGGTCGGGGCCTACGGCGCGCAGGCGCTGATTGGCGCCGGAACGGTGCTGCAGGAAGCGCAGGTCGATCGGCTGGCGCAGCTTGGGGCGCGGCTGGTGGTGACCCCCAATGTGCAGCCGGCGGTGATCCGCCGGGCAGTCGGGCACGGGATGACCGTCTGCGCCGGCTGCGCGACGGCAAGCGAGGCGTTTACCGCGCTGGAGGCCGGGGCGCAGGCGCTGAAGATTTTTCCCTCTTCGGCGTTTGGCCCCGACTACATCAGGGCGCTGAAAGCGGTTTTGCCCGCGTCGGTGCCGGTATTTGCGGTCGGCGGCGTCACGCCGGAAAACCTGGCGCAATGGATCGAGGCCGGTTGTGCGGGCGCGGGGCTGGGCAGCGATCTCTATCGCGCCGGCCAGCCGGTAACGCGGACCGCAGAGCAGGCCGCCGCATTTGTTAGGGCGTATCAAGAGGCTGTGAAATGAAAATAACCAAACTGACCACCTGGCGTTTACCCCCGCGCTGGATGTTCCTCAAGATTGAAACCGACGAGGGGATAGTCGGCTGGGGCGAGCCGATCGTCGAAGGCCGGGCGCGCACCGTGGAGGCGGCGGTACATGAGCTGGGGGACTATCTGATTGGCCAGGATCCGGCGCGGATCAACGATCTGTGGCAGGTTATGTACCGCGCCGGCTTTTATCGCGGCGGACCGATCCTGATGAGCGCGATCGCCGGTATTGACCAGGCGCTGTGGGACATTAAAGGGAAGGCGTTGAATGCGCCGGTCTGGCAGCTGCTGGGCGGCCTGGTGCGCGATAAAATCAAAGCCTACAGCTGGGTGGGAGGAGACAGACCTGCCGAGGTCATTGCCGGGATTAACACGCTGCGCGGTATGGGGTTTGATACCTTCAAACTCAACGGCTGTCAGGAAATGGGGATGATTGACAGTTCGCGCACGGTGGATGCGGCGGTGAACACGGTGGCGCAGATCCGCGAAGCATTTGGCAACGACATTGAATTTGGCCTCGATTTTCATGGCCGCGTCAGCGCGCCGATGGCGAAATTGCTGATTAAAGAGCTGGAACCCTATCGGCCGCTGTTTATCGAAGAGCCGGTGCTGGCCGAGCAGGCGGAGTACTACCCGCGGCTGGCGGCGCAAACCGCGATCCCGCTGGCCGCTGGCGAGCGCATGTTCTCGCGCTTTGAGTTCAAGCGGGTGCTGGAGGCCGGCGGCCTGGCTATTCTGCAGCCCGATCTCTCTCACGCCGGCGGCATCACCGAATGCTTCAAAATCGCCGGTATGGCGGAAGCGGCGGACGTGTCGCTGGCCCCGCACTGCCCGTTAGGCCCCATCGCGCTGGCCGCCTGTCTGCACGTGGACTTTGTTTCCTACAACGCTGTCTTCCAGGAGCAGAGCATGGGGATCCACTATAACCAGGGCGCCGAGTTACTCGACTTCGTGAAAAACAAAGCCGATTTCAATATGGAGGGGGGGTACTTTAAGCCGTTAATGAAGCCGGGGCTGGGGGTCGACATCGACGAAGAGAAAGTGATTGAGATGAGCCGACGCGCTCCTGACTGGCGGAACCCCGTCTGGCGCCTTGCCGATGGCGTGGTCGCCGAGTGGTAGTCCCCGGTTAATACCTGCTGCGATTCTTAATATCAATCTTTGCCTGGCGCGGGCGGTCTTCCCCTGCCCGAGGCAAAGTCATGGGGTTATTATTATGAGCATTGAACTCTGTACTTCTACATTAAAAAAGCTAAACAGCAAAATCATCCCCTTTATTATTATCTGCTATTTTGTCGCCAATCTTGATAAAACCAATATTTCCATTGCCGCGCTGCAAATGAACGCCGATCTGGGATTAACGGCCAGCATGTACGGCCTTGGGGTCGGCATGTTTTATATTTCCTATATTATTTTCGAAATTCCCAGCAACCTGATCATGACCCGGGTGGGGGCGCGGATCTGGATCGCCAGAATAATGATCACCTGGGGAATGGTGAGCGCCGGCATGGCGTTCGTCCAGACGCCGACCCAGCTCTATATTATGCGTTTTTTACTCGGCATGGCGGAGGCGGGATTCACCCCAGGGATTATTTACTATATCTCCTGCTGGTTTCCGAAGCGCAACCGGGCGCGGGCGATGTCGTTCTTTTATATGGGATCGGTGCTGGCGTCGATCATCGGGCTGCCCGTCTCGGGGCTGATTTTAAATATGCATGGCATTGCCGATGTCGCCGGCTGGCGCTGGTTGTTCGCCATTGAAGGGGTTCCCGCCATCGTGCTGGGGGCGCTGGTGCTCTGGCTGCTACCTTCCAGCCCGCAAAAGGCGGCATGGCTCTCTGAGGCGGAGAAAGGCTGGCTGACGGCGCAGATTGCCGCTGATAACCGCGGCGCGGTAGTTAATCAACACGCCTCCTGGTTCAGTGCGCTGAAAAATAAAGTGGTACTCCTGCTGAGTCTGGTCTGGTTTCTGCAGGCGTTCGGCTCCATCGGCATCACGCTTTTCTTACCGCTGATCCTCAAAAGTATGGCCAGCGAGCAGAGCGATGTGGTTATTAGTCTGCTGTCCGCGGTGCCGTTTATTTTCGCCTGCCTGTTTATGTACCTCAATGGCCGTCATTCGGATCTGACCGGCGAGCGGGCGTGGCATATGGGGCTTCCGCTGATTCTGGCCGGTCTCTCGCTGGCTGTCGCCATCTATGCCGGCAACCTGCTGGTTGCCTATCTGCTGCTGGTGCTCACCGTGGGCTTTAATTTCGCGCTAACGCCGGTGTTCTGGGCGGTGACCACCGAGAAGCTGGCGGGCGTGGCGGCCGCGGCCTCCATTGCATTTATCAACACCATCGCCAATATTGTCGGCTTAGGCCTGCCGCCGCTGCTCGGGAAGATTAAGGACCTGACCAACAGCTATCACTCCGGACTGCTGATCGTCGCCGTGGCGCTGGCCCTCGGCGGAGTTATCGGCATCATCGTCTCCCGGAGCGGCCAGAAACCCTCCGCCTTCCACACTCTGAAAGAAGATAAGCTATGAAACTGAACGTGTTAAAACAGGCTTCGCTCCCGGATGCCCTGACTGCGGAACTGGCGCGACGCTATCACCTCGTGGAGCTGACAGCACTCACCGACGCCGACTTTCGCGCACTGGCCGGCACCTTTACCGTGCTCATCACCAACGGCGAAGCCACCGTGACGCGAGAGCTGATCGCCAGCCTGCCCGCGCTGGAGCTGATCGCCGTCTTTGGCGTCGGTTATGACGGCGTGGATGTGCAGGCGGCTGCAGAACACCAGGTGCGGGTCAGCCATACGCCGGGGGTGTTAACCGACGATGTGGCGGATCTGGCGCTGGGCCTGATGCTGGCGACCTCGCGGCAGATCGTCGCCGCCCACAAGTTTATCGAAGCGGGCGAGTGGGCGGCGGGCGGTTTTCCGTGGACGCAAAAAGTCTCCGGTTCGCAGGTCGGCATCGTGGGCATGGGGCGCATCGGCCAGGCCATCGCCCGGCGCTGCGAGGGGTTCGCCATGCAGATTGCTTATCATGACCGCAAGCGTCTCCCGGCGCTAAATTATGCCTGGCGGGAAGATCTGCTGACCCTGGCCGCGGAGAGTGATTTTCTGGTTATCTGCACGCCGGGAACGGCGGCAAACCAGGGGCTCATTAACCAGCCGGTGCTGGCGGCGCTGGGGGAGAAAGGGATCCTCATCAATATCTCGCGCGGCAGCGTGATTGATGAGCCCGCGCTGGTTGCCGCGCTGGAGAGCGGGATTATCGCCGGGGCGGGGCTGGATGTCTTCAGCCATGAACCGGCGGTACCGGCCGGGCTGCTGCAGCGCAGTAATGTGGTCGTCACACCGCATATGGCCAGCGCCACCTGGAGTACCCGCGCGGCGATGGCGCAACTGGTGCTCGATAACGTTGCCTGCTGGGCTGAGAAGAAGGCGCTGGTGACTCCAGTGGCGGAAAGCCTGACGGACTGACCGCAAAGCCGTGAACGCGCTGGGCTGCTGTATTGTACAGCGCGTTCGCGGCGGGGATTACTCCCGGGGCTGAAGCTGATAAATCCAGGCGCTGACCTGCTGTCCATCGTCGGTGGTCACCTCCACCGGCACCCGATCGTACCCCTCCTCAAAGTCGTCCAGCATGGGCCAGTGTGCCGCCAGCCGATCGGACAGGAACAGATAGCCGTTGACCCGCGGGCCGTGAGCGTCGAGGACGATCCCCGGAAAATCGGCGGCTGCGCCCCAGCCGCGCGCGTAAAAGGTGCCGGTGACGTAGCCGGGACGCCACTCGCCCCCGATCGCCTCCAGAATGTGCGCATTGCTGCGACCGGGACAGAGCGTCCCATAGACAAATAGCGGTTTCATTTTCTCTCTCTCGTTCGCCCTGATACCCGCCCACAGCGGAGCGGAAAACCAAAATACGGGGTAATTCAGCGCCTGGCAATGGCCGGGTGGGGCGGGGCAACCCTCCGGGCATCTCTCTGATGCCGGGGGAGGCTTTGGCCTCGGCGCTAATGAAGCTATATCGATTGCGATGATATTTTTATTATTTATATTTAAGATCAATATAAATAAGCCTGACGGAGAGACTAATTCGCTAATTAACATTCAATGGGGAAATAATAAAACGATAGCTTATGGAATATTCCTTCTCAATGGATTAAACAAGAGCCATAAAAGCAGCCGTAGGTTGAATTCAGATATTATTTAGGGCCAGGCGTTACCTCCCCTGGCTTTTTCGCTTTATGATAAACCTCCCTTGTACAAAGAATACCATCTGACTTCTAAACCCTCGCGGGCAGAGTTGATATTTCCTTTCCCTGAAGCGGCAGGCAATAAATCGAGCCGAACGACGTTCGGGAGAAAAACCGCTAGTGATGAACAGGCCAGAGCAAAGGCAGAGGCTGAGGCGAACGTACGGCAGATGAAGGATATCCGACCGGGCATTTGGTCCTGTCTGCAGACAGATGAAAGCGAAAGGCACAGGAGGTGCAATGAAGATTTTCCGCCCATTATGGCGCGACGGGGCTTTTCTGGTCCCGCAGCAGTTTCAGCAACAGGCCCGCTGGGATGCGCACGTCGCCGATACGGTCTCCCGCATGGCGCTCGCCCACCCGTGGGGGGTATTGCGCGCGGAGTTTGACGCCAGCGCGCTCACCCTTTCCCGGCTCAACGCCACCCGGCTGATCGTGCGTTTCGCCGACGGAACGCTGATTGACACCGAGCTGGCGGATACTCTGCCACCGGTCCGTGATGTCTCGGGCGTGATGCTGGACAGCGTGGAGGTTGTGCTTGCTCTGCCGCTGCTCAGCGCCAGCGGCGGCAATCTTGATGACGGCCAGGAGAGCGCCCGCCCGCGCCGCTGGCGCGCCGAGCAGGTGACCGTGCAGGAGCTGGCCGGCCATGAACGCAGCGAGCTGGCCGTTCTGCGGCACGCGCTGACGCTGCGTCTCTCCACCGAGGAAAATGCGGCCTTCCTTACCTGCCCGGTAGCGCGTCTGGTGCGCGATGCCCAGGGGCAGTGGATCGTTGACCCGGAATTCATCCCGCCGCTGCTGTCGCTGGCGGCAAGCCCGACGCTGGTCAGCGAGCTGGGTGAGCTGTTACATCGCCTGCAGGCCCGACGCAGACGCCTGATGGCCATGCGCCGTGAAAGCAATGCGCGGATGGCTGATTTTGCCGTGGCGGATGTTTCCCTGTTCTGGCTGCTCAACGCGCTGAACAGCGCCGAGCCGGTGCTCAGCGAGCTGCATCAGGACCCTTCGCGCCATCCGGAGCTGCTCTATCGCGAACTGACCAGGCTGGCCGGCAGTCTGATGACCTTCTCCCTTGAACATCATCTGGAAGCTATCCCCCGCTACCGGCATGCCTCGCCGGAGCAGGTATTCCCGCCGCTGTTTGCCCTGCTGGATACGCTGCTCGAAGTCAGCCTGCCCTCAAGGGTGATCGCCATCGCTCTGGAGCAGGGAGCCGACCGGGAGATCTGGCGGGGCAGGCTGCACGATGCGCGGCTGCGCGAGGGGGCGGATTTTTATCTGTCGGTGCGCTCTTCACTCCCCCCTCACCAGCTACAGAGCCGCTTTCCGCAGCTCTGTAAGGCGGGTAGTCATGATGATGTCGCCGAGGTCGTCAACATTGCCCTCAGCGGCATCGCGATCAAACCGCTGAGCCACGTGCCGGCGGCCATTCCGCTACGTCTGGAAAACCAATATTTCGCTCTGGATCTCTCCACCGATGCCGCCCGCGCGATGCTGGAGGCCGGCAACTGCACCTTCTATACCCCGGAATCGCTTGGCGACGTGAAACTTGAACTCTTTGCGGTACTGCGCTCATGAATACCTCTGAAAGCGATCTGATCAACAAAACTTTTTACCCGGGCTGGCTGATGGTCAGCCAGTTACGCTGCGGCCAGCCGGTGACCGATGGCGAGGCGCTCTATCGTCAGGCCTGTCGATGGGTGACCGAGGCGCGCGAGGCGCTGACGGCGGCAGGAATCAGTGACACCAGCGCTGAGCAGATGCTCTATGCCTACTGCGCGCTGCTCGATGAGAGCGTCCTCAACCGCGCCAGTCAGGATGATGGCTACCGCAGGTGGCGCAAGGATCCGCTGCAGGCGCGTTTTTTCAGCACTCTCAACGCCGGGGAAGAGCTCTGGGAACGGATCCGCCAGCTGCTGCGAGAGCCCACGGCGGATGCGGCAGTGCTGACTTGTTTCTATCGTACTTTGCAACTGGGGTTTGTCGGGCAGTACCGCGCCCAGGATGACGAACGGCGTGAGGACGTGGCGCATGCGCTTGGCGCACGGGTCCCGCCGTTCAGCCTGACCCAGGAGGCGCCGGTGGTGGTTCGTGCCTCCCGGCTGCGCAGCGGACGGCGGATGTACTGGTGCGGCTGGGCGGTTGGCATTGTGGCGCTGGCCGCGCTGTGGTTGACCTTCTCCGCCGTGCTGTCACAGATGGTGGCGAAGATAGCAGGGCAGGGATAAGAGATGCGTGATAACGCCCGTCGTCTGCTTACGCTACTGACCGTCATCCTGGCCCTGTGGCTGGTGCTGGGCTTCTGGCCGCTGTCCATCGGCAACCAGGTGATCTTCAGTCTGTGCATCCTGCTGGCGGGCGGCGCGGCGCTCTGGCGTCAGCGTCGCCGGGCAGTCAGCCGTCAGCGATCGGAAATCGTCCTGCCGCCCGAGGATTTTCAGGGGGCGGTGGTTCTGGTCTGCGGGGATACCGACAGTCTGTTTCCCGGGCGTTCGGCGCACTGCGAAACCCGTCACGGCTGGTATCTACGGGGAGACAGCGCGGAGCAGTTGCCGCGGCTGGCGCAGTACCTGGCGGCGGCGCGTTCGGCGCTGGTATCACAGGTTTCCGTGCTGCTGGCGGTGGTACCGGAGCACCACCCCTCCGGGGAGCAACTGGCGCAGTCGCTGCGCGACTGGCGACGGAGTATCGTTCAGTGCCGAACCTGGCTAAACGGTCTGCCGCCGGTGTGGAGCGTGTTCTGGGTGACGCCGCCTGGCGGCCAGGCAGGGGAAAGCCGCTGGTTTACCGTCACGCCGGAGAGGCCTGGTCTCCAGGTGCAGCAGAAGGGGCAAGCGCCCCAGTCGGTTGCCGAGTGGCAGCGGGAGGGCAGCCCTGCCTCACGCCTGCATCAGACGCTGTGGCTGGAGAGCATTCTGACCTTGGCCGAAAACGCTCTTTTCCGGCCATTCCGCGCCCGGCAGGCGGAACTTCCTCCGCTGAACCTGTGTGCCGCGGGCATCTGCCTGACACCGATGGTAGCGGCGGCAAATAACCTCTGGCAACAGCAAATCGCCGGGATCACCACGCTCTCCCCGGGCAACGCCGCGGCGCCAGGTCCTCACCCGCTGCCGGATCTTCTTCTGTCGTCACTGCCGCACCGCCACGGGGTCAGCCGCCGGATGCGCGATGCCGGTCTTGCCGCTGGCGTGGGCTTCCTCTTTCTGGCGCTGGCGATGCTGGCTTCCTTTATCAACAACCAGCGCCTGGTGCGCAGCGTCGGCGATCATCTGGCGGTGTATCACCGCCTCAGCGGCACGCCGTCGACGCCGAAGCTGCAGGCGCAGCAGCGTCTGCGTACCGACAGCCGCCAGCTGGATGACTGGCTGCGCCGGGGAGAGCCGTTGCGTTACCGGCTGGGGCTGTATCAGGGGATGCGGCTGATCCCCTTCGTGGAAGCCGCTATCAATGACTGGGCGCCGCCCCCGCCGCCGCGTCCGGTCATTAAGCAGGTTGTGCAGGGGCCGCAGACGATCCGCCTCGATAGCATGGCGCTGTTCGATACCGGCAAATCGACGCTGAAACCAGGTTCGACAAAGCTGCTGGTGAACTCGCTGCTGGGCATTAAGGCGAAACCCGGCTGGCTGATCGTGGTGGCAGGCCATACCGACAGCATCGGCAACGATAGATCCAATCAACAGCTCTCCCTGAAGCGTGCCGAGGCGGTCCGCGACTGGATGCGCGATACCGGCGATGTGCCGGAGAGCTGTTTTGCGGTGCAGGGCTACGGCGCAAGTCGTCCTGTCGCCAGCAACGAGACGCCAGACGGGCGGGCGCAAAATCGCCGGGTGGAGATCAGTCTGGTCCCGCAGAAGGACGCCTGTCTGACGCCGGGCACGGCTAATACGTCAGGAGCCGGGGCTGACGCCTTAAAAAACGAAACCGAGTAACCCGCGAACCCGATCGCGGACGTTGAACAACAACATTATGCCTGCCTGACCCTGTGCGCTACGGGTTCCTGATAAACAGGAAACAGCGATGGGCGGTAGTGTGCCTGCAGCCAGTCAATCTTGTCGGCAAAGCGGGGCCTCTGCGGGGATGAAGCGCAGGAAAGGGGATGGATAAAGGAGATCAGCATGGATAGTGCTAAGGACAGTGCCAGAGAAATGCTGGCGGCGATAAACGTTGAAGGTTCCGGTTTCTGGCTGCTTTTTTTATTTCTCAGTCAGTGAATATAAATATCTCTGGGGTTTCCTTTTAGTTATGAAATTCCTGGTGGGGTATCTGAGATATCGATATGCACATAAATATATTTATGATGAATGAGATGATTATCATTAAAAAAAATTAAACAGTGCATCCTGTTAATTGATTTTTGGTGGTCATTACTGCGGAGTAAAACAGGAATATAATGGATACCTTTTCAATGATTACCGGCACCACCCTTAACCGTTACCAGCTGGATATTCCTTCATGTACCGCATCGCTGGATGTGGAAGAATTCAGTGGTGCAGAAAAGCTGAGTGAACTTTATTATTACACCATTACGTTTACCAGCGCAGAGAAAAACATCGATGCCGCACAGCTCCTGAGCAAACCCGCCATGCTGACGATGGGCGGCGGCGCACTGCAGCAGCTGGCGGACTGCAAACGCGTCCATGGTGTGATTACCACCTTCCGGCGCGTCAATCGTTCTGAAGATCAGTCGACCTATCAGATAACCCTCCAGCCGTTTCTCTTCCTGCTGGATAAACAGTTTCGCAGCCATCGTTTTTTCGTAAATAAATCGGTACCGGAGGTGGTGGAGCAGGTATTGCAGGAACATCACCTGCATGACTGGGAGTATGAGTTTAATCTCAAGCAACACTATCCGCGGCGCGAGCAAATTAATCAGTATCAGGAGAGCGACCTGGCATTTATCCACCGCCTGCTGGCAGAGGTGGGGATATTTTATTTCTTCACCCTGCAGGAAGAGGCCCAGAGCGAAGTGGTCCACTTCGCCGACGCGCAGCGGGCGCTGATGTTCGATAAGACACTCCCTGTAAACAGCCCGTCCGGGATGAGCGACAGCGGTACGGAATCGATATGGGGTCTGAGCATCACGCATAACGTCGTAGAGGCGAACGTCACTACCCGGGATTATAACCCCCGCGATGCGCAGAGCGTTCTCCAGTCGGCAACAGCGGATATGACCCGGGGAAATGGGGAAGGCATCACTTACGGTGAGGTATACCACTATAAGCTTCGCCACCTGGAGCGTGGCGATAAAATCGACCCGCAGACGGAGACCGCCAACTTCTATGCCCGTCTCGACCATGAGCGTTTTCTGGCTCACCAGACGCTTATTACCGCGAGCAGTACTGCAGCCTGGCTGGCGCCGGCCCAGGTGCTGACCGTTACCGACAGCCTCCCACCGACCCTGCCTGCGCCCGTGCAGGATCCGCTGTTAATCACCGGCACAGGTTTTACCGCCAGCCGCCGGGAGGCACTGCGGGTGTCCCTGCTGGCGGTGCCCTACAGCGAAACATTGTGCTGGCGTCCGCCGCTGCTGCCGCGCCCGAAGGTGACTGGCACCATGACGGCGCGGGTGACCAGCGCGAAGGCGAATGATATCTACGCCTGGCAGGATGCGTCCGGCCTGTACCGGGTGAAATTTGACGCTGACAGAGAGGTTAAAGGGCAGGGTCAGGAAAGCATGCCGGTGCGTCTCGCCAAACCCTACGGCGGCGACGTGTACGGCTTTCACTTCCCGCTGATCCAGGGCACGGAGGTGGCGATTGCTTTCCACGAAGGCGATCCTGACCGGCCGTATATTGCGCATGCGCTGCACGACTCGCGGCATGTCGACCCTGTGACGGAGAAAAACAGCACCCGCAATGTGATTCGTACTCCGGCCAATAATAAGCTGCGAATGGAGGATAAGCGCGGCGAGGAGCATATCAAGCTCAGCACCGAGTACGGCGGCAAGACGCAGCTGAACCTGGGGCATAACGTGAATGCGCAGAGGGAGTTGCGGGGCGAGGGGTTTGAGCTCCGGACGGATAAATGGGGGGCGATACGGGCGGGGAAAGGGATCTTTATCACCGCAGATAAACAGTCAACCGCCAGCGGCAAGATACTTGCAATGCAGGACACCTTGGACAGGCTTAAGCAGGCAGGTGATGAGATGGACTCTCTATCGCGTGATGCCCAGTCGGCTAAAGCCGACCCAGCCCAGGTAGAACAACAGTTAGCTTTTATGCGTGAGCAAATTGATCAGCTACGGGAGGCGGTTGCCGTGCTCAGCGCACCAAATGGTGTGGCTCTCGCCAGTGGCAAGCATCTGCAACTAACCGCACGTCGCAATCTGATGATCAATGCCGGGGCGAATGCCGATATGGGCGTAATGAAACGGCTGTTTATTGGCGTAGGGGAAGGGCTTAGCCTGTTTGTCCGCAAGCTGGGGATGAAATTAATCGCCAATCAGGGGCCCGTGGCGATTCAGGCGCAAAACGATCAGTTGCAGCTCCTGGCGCGCAAGGATCTTGAGATTGTCAGTACTGATAGCGAAATTCACATTGTGGCAAAGAAAAAAATCGTCATTAACGCTGGAGGAAGCTATATCACCCTCGATCCCTATCGGATTGAGCTCGGTACTGGTGGTGATGTCGACGTCAAGGCCGCGGATTTTTCCTATAGCGGACCCGCCAGCATGAAGGCCGATCATCCAGATTATCCGCCACTTCAGTCCACGGTAAGGCAATCGCTGAATCTGAACGTGGCACAGTCGCCAAATGCGTCGGACAGCAGCTGGGCCGGGATGCCATATACCCTGTATGCCGATGGCGCCCTGTTGAAACAAGGGGTGCTGGATGAAAGAGGCCAGATATCAGTCGATCACCAGGTCGTGACCAGAAGTTACAAGCTGGAGATGGCTAATGGCGTCAGCTATCAGATACCCGTTGCCGAAGCGTACAGTCGCCCTGAACAGGGTGAACTCGCTAATCGCGGCTTTCACCACCATACCTCGCAGGCTGCATCTGATATTAACCCCCCCTCCTCACATACGGAGCATCGTAATACTTACGCGGATTTGCTCGATGACCATATTGAACAGGACGAAAGTCAATGAGTCACAATGATATTGTTACCCCGGTTGCTACGGTTGATACCAGCCAATGTATGATCACCTCGCCCTGGTTTGTTCAGAATACGGAATACCCACCGGCAGTGGCGACGTATAAGCCGCTGGTAAACGGCGAGGAGGCCTTTGCGGCGGTATATCGAGCCATCGAAAAGGCACAAAAATCGGTGGATATTATCTGCTGGGGGTTTCAACCATCCATGTATTTTATTCGTGACGGACAGGCGCTGCGCATCGGGGAATTGCTCTGTCTGCTTGCGGAAAAACAGGTTCAGGTGCGTATACTGGGGTGGGAGGCGCCCTTTAATACCGCCGGGGTTGTCGGCGAGGCAAACCTTCCCGGGAAGGGGATCCTGCATCTTGAAGATCGCGCCGGGCAGAGCGCGACAGACGAACAATATGCTTTTGATCTCGATTGGTTTGCCCGTCATTCATATAGTGACGATCTGCTGGATTCCAGCAACTTTTTAGCCAGCACAATCAATAAGCAGTTCAATCAGTGGACTGTCAATCCCCTATTTGTGGGCCGCGGGTTTAATAAAGTAGAACGTGCGGAAATCGCCTGGCGGGCGAGATATCAGGCTCTCGATAAAGGGCTCAGTGCCAGCGCGGTGGGGATAATGACGCTAGCGCCATCCCACCATCAGAAAACGGTGCTGGTGGATTATGAATTACCTGAAAGCGCCATCGGCTTTGTCATGGGACACAATATGCTCGATGAGTACTGGGATACCGATGCGCACTCTTCCCAGAATCGGCTCGGGGGCCCGGCCCCCTGGGGACCTGATCAAGGCGCTCGCGGCTTTTTACCCCGGCAGGATATTTCCAGTCAGGTGACGGGACCCATTCTTGAACATCTGCACGAAAATTTTGCCAAAGCATGGTGTAAGGAAACCGGGGAGGACCTTATCAAAAAGCGTCAGGCCCGTGAGATGGCGAAACGCCTTAAACCGCGGAAAGAGTGCGGTACCCTGATACTTGCCCAACTCCTGCGCACGCAGTCGCAGGAGAATAAACGTGATATCGAAAAACTCTATTTGCAGGCAGTCAACAATAGCACGCAGTTTATCTATATTGAGAACCAGTACTTTCGTTGGCCACCGTTGGCGGAAGTTATAAAAAAAGCGGCACACGTGCAGATTGACAAAGGACGAACGCCAGAAAAAGACGGATCGTTACATTTATTTGTTATCACCAATGTCACGGAAGGGGGGATTGGGGCGGGTACGGTAAATACCCAGCGTATGCTGGAAAGCCTGGGGCGCGCCAATACGATTCCAGGCGTGACCCGGGCCCGAATGATAGAGAAGATCAGGGAGGAAGACCCAGGCAAATTCGCCTCTCTCGCCTGGTCCCGCAATCCGGCCACCCAGGCGCAGATTAATGAAGAGTTTATCCGCCGGCAGAAAGAATATGAAGCAAAGCTAAAACAAGCAGAAGAGTTAAAAGATAGCGATATTCCGATGGTGCCAATACCCGGCCTGAAAATACATATTTGCTCACTGGTGGCTCAGGACTCTCCCGTGGATAACTGGATGCCAGTTTATATCCACTCCAAGCTGATGATCGTTAATGACGTTTTCACAACACATGGTTCGGCGAATATTAATACCCGCAGTATGCAGGTGGACAGTGAAATGAATATTGCACATGAGTGGGGCAGTGTGACGAAGGCGCTGCGGAAACGTCTGTGGAAACTACATACCAATGGTATGGGCGTACAGGATAATGCTTCAGATGCGTTTGACGCCTGGGAGGATATTCTAAAAAGAAATAAAAAACTTCAGGATACAGGAGAAGATAAGCCTATAGCGCCATTGGTTGAGTTTCGTTACACCAACAATGAACTGAAGGATCTGGACTGATGCGCCGGGTAATGCTGTTGTCCCTGTTGCTGATGGCGAGTAGCCAGCACAGCGTACTGTCTGCTGAAAAGGATTTATCTGTGAACTCTCTTTCTGATATTAATGCCCGTCTGGCGTTTACCTGCAAACATGAAACCATTCCTGAAGCATCGGCTGACAGCGATATGCTGTTTAAGTATGCCCGCTGGTTACAGAAGAATAACCAGTTAAAGCAGGACAAGGCCGTGGATACGGAAACGGAGCGTCTGTATCGTATAGCGGCAGAAAACGGGCACTATAAAGCCAGTATCAATCTGCAGAACGGGTCGCTGCGGGGGCAGTTTTCGCTGAACAGCCATGAGCGTCTGCGTCTGAGCCAGCGGCTGATCGATGCGGGAGTGGCGAGCGGTTACTACTTTATCGCAATTTATCTGGAACGTGGTGCCGCCGGTCTGAAGCAGGATCCAGAACTGTCGTTGCGTTACTACCGTAAAGCGGCGGATGAGGGGAATCCTCAGGCTCAAGCATATGTGGGGTACAAACTATCCCCAGCAAGAATGGCTCCAGAGGTTGCCCTACAAATGTTGCGCTGCGCTGCGGAGCAAGGGGAAGGGGATGCTGCTAATGGGTTGGGCAATATGTTAGCTATTGGTGGAAAGTACCGGGAAGCAGTTGAAGCTTTCCAGTTGGGTGTGGCGGCTGGTGATGGAAGTTCAGCAAGATTTTTAGCAAATGGGTTTAACGGTCCTAAACCTTCGGATGAACTTTATTATCTGGCTCAGCAGAAGGATCCGGAACGTGCCCGGCGCTATAAACTGATAACGAAGATCCTGAGCAATTATTCCTACGCCAGCCCCACGGTCCCGGAAATCAACGATATCGTGCCGTTGCCGCCGGCCCCACTGCCGGAATGGGACGGCAGGCTGAAGTGGCTGGAGGAACGGGAGGCCAATATCCCGCCGCCAGAACCCAGCGCGGCGCTGATAGAGAAACTGGCGAAAGCGAAACAGCTGAATCCGGCGACGGGCAGGCCGCTGCCGACGTCACCGGACTCCGCGAAATACAGCGGGTCAGCTGGCCAGTAAAAAGCGTTTTTTCCTGCCCGGTCCCTGAACCATCACAAACAGAAAGAAAGTCCTGCAATAAACACGCTGAAACCAAAACTTATAACGGAAAGATAAAAATAAGGAGACTGCCACGTACGGTAATTTCCTCGCTGAATGGCAAAAGTCTCACTTAAAAGGATGAAATATAATGACTCAGGAAGACATTATTACCCCGATTGCCACGGTTGACACCCGCCAATGTATGATCACCTCTCCCTGGTTTGTGCAGAATACAGAATACTCACCGATGCCGGCGACCTATAAGCCGCTGGTAAACGGGGAAGAAGCGTTTGCTGCCGTTTATCATGCCATCATGAATGCACAGAAAACGGTGGATATTATTTGCTGGGGATTTCAGCCTTCGATGTACTTTATCCGTGATGGTCAGTCGCTGTGTATCGGCGAATTACTTTGCAAGATTGCAGAAACAAAAAAAGTCCAGGTGCGTATTCTGGGCTGGGAAATGCCCTGTAATGCCGCAGGTGGAGGAGGAGAGGCCAATTTACCGGGTAAGGGAGTCATTCGTTATAAGGACCGGAAAGGCCAGAGTACTACGGATGAACGTTATGCCTATGACCGACAATGGTTCCGTCAGTATTCTCTGTCAGGCGAATGGTCCGATCATCAGTTAAAAAAGGGACAGGCCGGGATAGCGGAAATTGCTGCCGCACCCATAGCGCAACGACAAGAAAAATTAAGCTCACTTTCTCCTTTGTTTGTCGGGCGCGGGTTTAATTTCCTGGAGAGAGCTGAAATTGCCTATCGCGCTGCGAATATGGCGCTTGATCCGGATATCAGCCCTGACACGATGCTTACTCTTGCGGGTACCGTGACCCATCATCAAAAAACGGTGCTGGTTGACTACGAACTGCCGGAGTCTGCGGTTGGTTTTGTTATGGGTCACAACATGCTTGATGAGTACTGGGATACGGATAAACATTCTGCACTGTTTCGCCCGGGCAATAATATGGATCCCCGCTTAGGCGCTAACGGTAAGCTGCCGCGGCAGGATATCTCCAGTCGGGTAACCGGCCCGATTCTGGAGCATCTGCATCATAATTTTGCCATGGCGTGGGAGAAGGAAACCGGTCAGGATCTGCTGACTATTCGTGATAGCGTGTCCATCGCGAAAAAGCTGAAACTGCGTGCGGTACACGGTACGCCGGTGATGGCGCAACTGTTGCGCACTCAGGCGCAGGCAGGAAAGCATGATATTGAAACGCTTTATCTGCAGGCCGTAAATAATGCGACGCAGTTTATCTATATTGAAAATCAGTATTTTCGCTGGCCGCCGCTGGCAGAGTTAATTAATCAGGTTGCGGAAAGACAGAGTAAAGTGGGACGCGAACTGCATTTGTTTGTTGTGACTAACGTAACCGATGAAGGCATTGGGGCGGGTACGGTGAATACCCAGCGGATGCTTGAGGTGCTGGGTCGGGCAAACATTATCCCTGAAGTGACTAAACTGCGTAAGATCGGACAACTTAGCAACGCAATGTTCGGTGGTTCTGTTGGTTATATCGACCCCGGAGATACCAATAAACGTAATCGCGAGATGAGTGAGAAAATTGCTGATTTTAAAAAGAAGGCCGATGAAATTCAGAGCAGTGAAATCCTGCCGGAGGAACGCCCCGGACTGAAGGTTCATATCTGCTCGCTGGTGGCTCCGGACTCACCACCGGAGGAATGGATGCCGGTGTATATTCACTCGAAGCTGATGATTGTGAATGATGTATTTACCACCCACGGTTCAGCGAATATCAACACGCGCAGTATGCAGGTGGACAGTGAAATGAATATTGCCCATGAATGGGCCAGCGTGACGCGGGATTTACGACGGCGGTTATGGAATATGCATACTAACGGACGAGGGGGGCAGGATGAGGCGAAGGATGCTTTTAAGGCCTGGGGATATCTTATTAACACCAATGAAAAACTACAGGGTACAGGAAAAGACAGACCTGAAGCTCCACTGATTAAGTTTCTGTACAACAAATCAACACTGAGCGATCTGGACTGATGAAAAGACTTTTAATTGTATGTTATCTGTTACTGACCGCCTGTGACCAGAACAATACCCACAAGGACGCGCCGATGAACCCGCTAACCGATATCAATACCCGCCTGGCGTTTACCTGCAAATACCAGATTATTCCTGAGGCGTCTGTGGATACCGATGTCCTGTTTAAATATGCCCGCTGGCTGCAAAAAAATAATCTGGTTAACCGGGATAAAACGGTGGATGCGGAAATTGCCCGTCTGTACCGGATAGCGGCGGAAAACGGTCATTATAAAGCCAGTATTAATCTGCAGAATGGCGCGCTGCGCGGGCGTTTTGCGCTGAGCAGTCCTGAACGTCTGCGCCTGAGCCAGCAACTGATTGATGCGAAGGTGGCCGCCGGCTACTACTTTATTGCCATCTATCTGGAGCACGGTGCGGCAGGACTGGCGCAGGACCCGGAGATGGCGCTGCGTTACTATCGTAAGGCGGCAGATGAAGGGAATCCCCAGGCGCAGGCTTTTTTAGGCGAAAAACTATTTCCGGCCAAAAGAGCTCCTCAGGTAGCCATGCAGATGTTTCGATGCGCTGCCCTACAAGGCGAGGGAAAAGCGGCTAATTCGTTAGGAATTATGCTAACAATTGATCAGAAATATCAGGAAGCTGTAGAAGCCTTTCAGTTAGGAGTCGCTGCTGGTGATGAAACATCTTCCTATGCATTGGAAAAAGGATTTGCAGGCCCGGCACCGACCGACAGGCTGTACTATCTGGCACTGGAGAAAGACCCGGAGCGTGCCCGTCGTTATGAACAGATAGGCGCTGTGCTGGCGAAATACTCATGGGCCCAGCCTGTCGTCCCGGAAATCAACGATATCGTGCCGCTGCCGCCGGCCCCGCTGCCGGAGTGGAACGGTAAGCTGAAATGGCTGGAAGAGCGCGAGGCGAATGTGCCGCCGCCGAAGCCCAGCGCAGCGCTGATAGAGAAACTGGCGAAAGAGAAACAGCTGAACCCGGCAACGGGCAGACCGCTGCCGACGTCACCGGACTTTGAGAAGGACAGCGTGGCGCGGCTGCAGTGCCGCAGCGGTGAACCCTGCCCGCAAAGCGGCTACTGGCAGCCGGCGTGGCGGCCCCGTGAGGGGATGAGCGAACATGCCATCCGTTATTTCCGCGAGGGAGACATGATGCCGGTGGAAAAGGTGACCTTCGTTCGCCCGCGTCCCTGGCCGCTGCGCGACAGACTGGTCGTGGAGGAGCAGGAGACGGTGTGGCGCCGGGTCGGCGAGGCATAAGCTCTGCAGATGAAAAGGAAAAGGAGAGCGTCAGGGAATGAAAGGGATAACGACATGGATAGTGCTGGGCAGCCTGCTGCTGTCGGGCTGCGACCAGAAAAGCATCCACAAGGATGTGCCGGTGAACCCGCTGACTGATATTAATGCCCGTCTGGCGTTTACCTGTAAACACCAGATTATTCCTGAGGCGTCTGCTGATACCGATGTCCTGTTTAAATATGCCCGCTGGCTGCAAAAAAATAATCTGATTAACCGGGATAAAACAGTGGATGCGGAAATTTCCCGTCTGTACCGGATAGCGGCAGAGAACGGTCATTATAAAGCCAGTATTAATCTGCAGAATGGTGCGCTGCGCGGGCGTTTTTCGCTGAGCAGCACTGAACTTTTGCGTCTGAGCCAACAACTGATTGATGCGAAGGTTGCCGCCGGCTACTACTTTATTGCCATTTTCCTGGAGCACGGTGCGGCAGGACTGGCGAAGGATCCAGAGATGGCGCTGCGCTACTATCGTAAGGCGGCAGATGAAGGGAATCCCCAGGCCCAGGCTTATGTTGGTGAAAAACTGTTTCCGGCCAAAATGGCACCACAAGTGGCCATGCAGATGTTTCAATGTGCCGCTGAACAGGGGGAAGGGAAAGCAGCTAATTCGTTAGGAAATATGCTTGCAATTTACAAAAAATATCCGGAGGCAGTTGAGGTTTTCCAACTGGGCGTTGCAGCAGGAGATTCAACCTCAGCCGGTTTCCTGATGCACGGATTTTCCGGACCTGAACCAACGGACAGGCTGTTCTATCTGGCATTGGAAAAGGATCCCGAGCGTGCCCGTCGTTATGAGCAGATAGTCAAGGTCCTGGCGAAATACTCATGGGCCCAGCCTGTCGTCCCGGAAATCAACGATATCGCGCCGCTGCCGCCGGCCCCGCTGCCGGAGTGGGACGGCAAGCTGAAGTGGCTGGAAGAACGGGAGGCCAATATCCCGCCGCCAGAACCCAGCGCGGCGCTGATAGAGAAACTGGCGAAAGCGAAACAGCTGAACCCGGCGACGGGCAGGCCGCTGCCGACGTCACCGGACTTTGAGAAGGACAGCATGGCGGCCCCGTGAAGGGCTGAACGAACGTGCCATCCGTTTCTTCCGCGAGGGAGACATCATACCGGTGGAGAAGATAAATCTTGTCCGCCTGCGCTCCTGCTCGCTTGGCGAGAAATGGCTGCGGGGAGAGAGGCTGGTGTTCTGGCGACTGGCTGGCGAGGCATAAATCTCCTCTTACGGCGAGTTATCGCTGGCATTAATACCTATAAGTTTAAGGAAAAATCATATGCGTAAATTTTTAATCGGCTTTTTTATTTTCTTCTCAGGAATAGCAACGGGGCAGTCTAATTTAGAAGATTTTAATCATTCGCCGAAGTGGGTGGATTCGGCTGGGCAAATAAATCCTGATCCGGGGTTGATGAAGTATTTTCAGAATATGAACTTTGTCTGTCATAACGCGTCTGGATTTACACCTAAAGAAAATAAGATTGCTGCAAAGGCGTTCAGTGAACTGGTTCAGCATACTTCTGAGGGAGATCAAATAAAGGGTTTCTGGAACAGTCCTGAACATAAGCAAAAACGTGAAGGGCTGCTTGCAACAGCAATAAAAGCTGGAAGCTGGAAGGCCGCATATGTAAATAGTGTCTGGGCAATAAAATATCCGAGTGCGGAGACTCCGATAGAGGTTGCTTCCACCAAACTCCACGAACTCGTTTCTCAGGGCATCCCTATTGCTGCCTATAAATATGCGTCGTATTTGTTTGGTCGCGATTATGAAACAATGTACTACTTGTATGCTGAAGCCATCAAGCGTGGTAGTCCACAGGCCATGTCAGCAGTAGGGGGAACTATTGTTGTCAGGGTTCAGGAACTGCACCCATTAGGTAAGCAGTTACTGGAATGTGCGGTAGGGCAAGGTTATGCAGAGGCTTATGATCATCTTGGCTTGCTTGCCGATATGGAAGGCAGGAGAGTAGATGCCTATCGTTTGTGGGAGAAAGGCATTAACGAAGGATGTGAAGGCTGCATCAAAAAAATGAGTAATCTCGCTAAAGTTCGGCATGGTTATTCTGCGGATGTGTCGATGATGGAGTTGATGCCCGAACTCACAAGGATTAAAGAATTCAATGATAATAATTTCTTCTATCAATTGACTGAATTGCCAGATTTCTATCGTCGTCTGCCGGATGAACTGATTTTCCATCTAAACGATTCCGAACTTTTAAGTCTGCTTAAGCTGGAAAAATTTTCTCGCATGTTGTAACTCTGAAACTCAGGAAATGGCTGCGCAAATAATTTCGCTAATGATTGCAGCTATTTATTTTCCTTAAATGCAGCAAGGTAAAATAAAGTTATGAAAGGAATTATCCGTACAGGCGATACGCATACCGGGGGCGGGAAAGTGCTCCGTGGTTCCAGTAATATGAAATTTGGTGGTATCGGCGTGGCGCGGCTGGGCGATCCCGTCAGTTGTCCGATCAAAGGCCATGGTCCGACGGTGATTGCCGAAGGACACCCCACTTTTAGCGATCATGGTATACCGGTTGCGTTCCATGGCCACCGTTGTGCTTGTGGTTGCATATTGCTGTCGAGCCTGCCACAAGCCAGGGTGCGCTAACGATGCCTGTCGATTTAAAACGTATTCCCCCGCCTGCTCAACGGCCTCGAGCACCGGTATGGTGGGTTTGGTTGCTGTTTTTGCTGTGTTGGCTGGCAGCAGGCACCTGCTGGGCCATTATGAGCAATACAGATAAACTCCAAATACACACCGCGGATTTTTGGCAAACGGCGTTGATATTACCGGCATTACTCTGGCTTATTCTGCTGGCGTTGCGTATCGCCTGGTATAAAGGGTTACAGTCAATGGCTGATGGCTGGGATAACGATCGTGAACAGATTTTGAGTCGTGAAATCCAGAGAGGGCGGCGCCACCTGGCAATCCTGGGCGTGAGCTTACACACCGCATTACGTCTCCCGGATGATCGAGATGGTAAGGGGCAGCGAGAGGCGTTACGAAACAATACTCCTGCTTTAAAAACGCAGCCTTCCTGGTGGAGTGACGAAGGTATACGACATAGTCGGCTGATACGTATCGGCGACGAAACGCCCGAACAGTTGGTTAGGCGCATCATGAGCAATACGTTGAATGAGCTGACTTCTGTACTGGCATCTGTTCCTGCAGAGATACCGCTGTCATTAATCATAGAGAGCGACAGCAGTCTGTCCGTCAGCGAGATACAGTCGATCTGGCGTCAGTGTTTGGCGAGCAGTCACATCCGGCAACCGGTGACGTATCTGGAAGGCAAAGGGCTGCAGATGATAGACCACTGGCTGGATCAGCCGATGACTGAGCCATCCCTGATGCTGATTGTGGCACTACAGGTTGCTCCCAAGCAGGTTGAG
Organism: Klebsiella variicola; assembly: GCF_000828055.2. Taxonomy (NCBI): domain Bacteria; kingdom Pseudomonadati; phylum Pseudomonadota; class Gammaproteobacteria; order Enterobacterales; family Enterobacteriaceae; genus Klebsiella; species Klebsiella variicola. The sequence continues at coordinate 2,101,125 of NZ_CP010523.2, forward strand.
GGGACGGCAGAAACGGTGGTTAGCCTGTTGCTTGCCAGCCCTCAGTTCGCGGCGGATCTCATGCCACTGGCGCGTCTCCACCGACCAGAGCAGGTGAAGGGGATAAGCCACGAGGCGTTTCATTATGCCTTTGCGCGCGCGTTTGACTGGGCCGCGTTACCCGCGGAGGCCGTGCCTGCCGGTTGGTTGGTGGGTATCAAGATGAACTATCATCAGCCCATCGCAACGGGATTGATCGCGTTGTCGAGCCCGATCAATATCGGTCGTGATTTCTACAACCTGGACAGTAGCCTGGGTTATCCAGGCGTCGCAGCACCCTGGGTCGCGATCGCTGGAGCAATCGTGCGGTGCGGTGACGATAAATCTCAACTCATTGTGAGTGGCGACGGTTTTGCCGACCAACCATTATGGGCCACGGTGATCACCCCATTACCACTATCATCAGAGCTTCACCAGGCCAGGCCCGTTCGCGCTGCCTGAGAGGCGGCAAGCCTCGTGACTACACACTATCTCATCAGACGGTCATATCAGCCCCTTGTGGTGGGTCTGAATCTTTCTCGAATCTTCTTACTGCAGGAAATAAGGATGAATGCAACGGATAGCATATTGCGCTTAGGTAGCCGTTTTGGGGTGCTGATGCTGATAGCTGGCGCAATGTTGTGGGGGATATATCACTATGGCGACAAGATTGGATTGAATACGCTGCAAACGAAACTCTATTTCTGCCTGGGCTTAGGGATCCTTATTCTGCTTTTTCGTTATGGCGGCCGTATTGTGCAGTTCATACTCGGCCGCCATCTGAAGGGGCAGGGGGCGCCATTGACAAGTGGTCAGCATCTGAAGCCGGCTTCCCCGAGTCATCGCGCTGTTATTGAGATGAGGCAGACATTGCGTCGCCAGTATGGTCGCTTTGGGGCTGGCAAAATGACCATTCTGATGCTCACGGGAAGCGTGGCGGATGTTGAACGCCTTGCGCCGGGACTGAGTAGCCAGTACTGGCAGGAGAATGGAGACACATTATTGCTTTGGGGTGGGGAACCCCAGAGCGCGTCGGATAATGACTGGCTTTTTGCTTTGCGTAAACGCTTTCGCCCCCCTGTGAATGGGCTGGTGTGGGTCACTTCTGCGTTTGATCATCTGCCCGCAGCCAATCAGCACGCATACCCCGCTTTGTTGTCCATGGAGGATATGGATAACATTGCCCATGATCTGGCTGAACGTTTCTCACTGCTAGGGTGGGCTGTACCACTGTACGTCTGGTCGCTGCATCCCCAGGCGGATGACCAAGCCGGGCGCATCGTGCAATCTGTCGGCAGTCTCTTCCCGCCAGACTGTCAGTCGTCGCAGATGCGCCAGTTACTGTCGGCGTTGCCTTCAAGACTGTTAGAGAGTGGAGTACAACAGGTCGCGGGTAACCCGCAGCATCATTTTCTTCTGGGCCTGGCGGACCAACTCACGCGGCAGCCGGAGCGGATTAGTGTTCCCCTGTCGACGTTTCTGGAACCTCATCGTGCGTTACCGTTAGCCGGCGTTGTGTTCAGCCCGTCATCGCCGCAGGCGTCGCACAGCCTGAAGCATCATTGGCGCCACGATAAACGCTGGGACGTGCTACTGGAATCTCTCAGGGCATCCGGCTTAAAAGCACGAAAGATCGGCTTTCCCTGGCGAAGAGCTGTCTCTGCCTCCGCTGCCGCCCTGATGTTACTCTGGGCCGCCTCAATGACAGTCTCTTTTATCGCCAACCGCGAGCTGGTGGCGACCGCACAGCAGCAGGTGCAGCAGGCCTCAGCGGAGAAACAGCCGCTGGCCGTACGCCTGCATGCGCTCTCCGCGTTACAGAAAACGCTTTCTCAACTGGAATACCGCTCACAGCACGGCGCGCCGTGGTACTTCCGCGCTGGCCTCAGTCAGAATGATGACCTGCTGGCGGCGCTGTTCCCGCGCTACGGAGAGAGGGCGCAGCCGCTGCTGCGCGATGCGGCGGCGCATCATCTGGAAGAGCAGCTCACCGCCTTCGTGCAGCTGCCGCCGGACAGCCCACTGCGTGAGAAGATGACGAAGACCGCTTACGACCAGTTGAAACTGTACCTGATGCTGGCCCGCCCGGAGAGAATGGATGCTGCGTGGTTCGCTACCACGCTAATGCAGGACTGGTCGCAGCGCTCAGGCATCACCGACGCCGTCTGGCAGGGCGGCGGGACGTCGCTGCTGGCATTTTATGCCGCCAGTCTGGCGTCGCATCCGCAGTGGTGTCTGCCTGTCGATGACGGTCTGGTCAGCCAGGTGCGCACACGGTTAATTCGACAGATGGGCCAGCGCAACAGTGAGTCCACGCTTTATCAGAAGATGCTCGCGCAGGTGGCGAATCAGTATGCCGATATGCGCCTGGCGGATATGACTGCGGACACCGATGCTTCGCGTCTGTTCAGCACTGATGAGGTGGTGCCGGGAATGTTTACCCGTCAGGCCTGGGAGCAGGCCGTGCAGCCGGCCATTGAGAAAGTGGTCGCGGAGCGCCGCGATGAAATGGACTGGGTGCTGAGCGACACGAAGCAACCTGCCGCGCAGTCGGCGTCGCCGGAAGCTCTGCGAGCCCGGCTGGTGGAGCGTTATTTCGCTGATTTCAGCGGCGCCTGGCTGGATTTTCTCAACAGTCTGCGCTGGCAGCGCGCGGCGACCCTCTCTGATGCCATTGACCAGCTGACCCTGATGGCCGATGTGCGCCAGTCGCCGCTGGTGGCGCTGATGAACACCCTTAGCGTGCAGGGGCGAACCGGCCAGACCGGGGAAGCCATCGCCGATTCGCTGGTCAAATCGGCCAGGCAGCTGTTTAACCGTGATAACTCGCCCGTCATCGATCAACGGTCCGGCGCGCGCGGTCCTCTGGATGCCACCTTCGGGCCCGTACTGGCGCTGCTGGACAATCGCGACGGCGGGACGCCCACCAGCCGTCTTAGCCTGCAGACCTTCCTGACCCGCGTCACCCAGGTGCGTCTGCGCCTGCAGCAGGTCACCAACGCCACCGACCCGCAAGCGATGACCCGCCTGCTTGCGCAGACGGTATTCCAGGGCAAGGCCGTGGATTTAACCGAAACGCGCGACTACGGCAGCCTGGTGGCGGCGGGGCTGGGCCAGGAGTGGAGTGGATTTGGGCAGACGCTGTTTGTTCACCCGATGGAGCAGGCCTGGCAGCAGGTATTGACCCCGGCGGCGGAAAGTCTCAACGCCCAGTGGCGCAGTGCGGTGGTGGAGGACTGGAATAGCGCTTTTGGCGGTCGCTACCCCTTTAAAAATACCAGCAGTGAAGTCTCTCTGCCGCTGCTGGCAAAATATCTCAATAGCGAGACCGGGCGCATCGCCCGCTTTCTGCAGACCCGGCTGAACGGCGTGCTGCATAAAGAGGGGAGTCGTTGGGTGGCGGACAGTATCAATGCCCAGGGGCTGACGTTTAACCCGGCCTTTCTGCAGGCGATGAATACCCTGAGCCATCTCTCCGACGTCGCGTTCGCCAACGGCGAAGCGGGACTACATTTTGCGCTACGCCCCGGCACGGCGGACGGCGTGATGCAGACGGAGCTGGTCATCGACAGTCAGAAACTTGTCTATATGAACCAGATGCCGGCCTGGCGGCGGTTCAGCTGGCCCGCCGACACCGAAGCGCCTGGCGCTAGTCTGAGCTGGATCAGTACCCGGGCGGGCACCCGCCAGTATGGCGATTTCCCGGGCGCCTGGGGCTGGATCCGCCTGCTGGATAAGGCGGTGGTCAGCGCTTATCCCGGAACGAGCAGCAGTTGGAGCCTGAGCTGGAAAGCGCCGGATGGTCTGTTGCTGAACTACACGCTGCGTACCGAGGCGGGGGAAGGACCGCTGGCGCTGTTGGCCCTGCGAAACTTTACGCTACCGGAGACGATATTCAGCGTGCGCGCGCCTGCTGAGCGTGTTCCGCTGACCGACGATATACCCGGCGAAGAGGGATACTGAAACCGCCTCCCTCACTGATTGGCGTTGACCTGCGACGCCGGGCCTCCTCTGCTCATGGCCGCCCGGCGGCCAACTAATCTGACCGCGCAGCCATGCTGCGTGTCTCCCTGTAGACGAATAATGGAATATTCATAATGGACGATTTAACCCTGCGATATTTTGACGCTGAAATGCGCTACCTGCGCGAGGCGGCAAAAGCGTTCGCGCAGGCTCACCCCGATCGGGCGGCGATGCTGGATCTCGATAAAGCCGGTACGCCGGACCCTTACGTTGAGCGCCTGTTTGAAGGCTTTGCCTTTTCCGTAGGTCGCTTGCGCGAAAAAATTGATGATGATCTGCCGGAGCTGACCGAGGGGCTGGTCAGCATGCTGTGGCCGCACTATTTGCGCACCATTCCGTCGTTATCGATCGTGGCGCTGACCCCAACGCTGCCGGCGATGAAGATGGCGGAAACGGTGCCCGCCGGGTTTGAGATTAGCTCCCGCCCACTGGGGCCGAAAAATACCGTGTGCCGGTACCGAACCACCCGCGATCTGACGCTTAACCCGCTGGCGATAGAGGAGGCGGTGATGACGGCGGAGCCGGACGGGCGTTCGGCCCTGCGACTACGATTCGCCTGTAGCGAGCTGGCTGACTGGTCGCAGACCGATCTCCGCCGCATGGCGCTGTACCTGGGGGAAGACGCCGTTACCGGCAGCGCCCTCCATCTGTGGCTGACCCGACGCCAGGTCGCGCTGTACCTGCGCCTGCCGGGTCAGACAGAGCGGGTAAGCCTCGACGGCTATTTTTCCCCGGGGGGATTCAGCGAGGAGGATCGTTTATGGCCGAAGGGGGAGAGCGCTTTCAGCGGCTATCAGTTGCTGCTCGAGTATTTCACCTTTCGCGAAAAATTTATGTTCGTGCAGCTAAATGGCCTGGAAAACATCACCCTGCCGGCGGGGATATCGCATTTCACGCTTGAGGTGGTGTTCAGCGAGGTCTGGCAAAGCGATTTACCCGTCAGCGCAAGCAGCCTGCGCCTGCACTGTGTGCCGGTGATTAACCTGTTTACCCTCGAGGCCGATCCGTTGACCATCAGCGGGCTGGAGAGCGAATACCTCCTGCGTCCGAAGCGCCTGCAGGACGGGCATACCGAAATCTATTCTGTCGACAGCGTGACCGGCTCCGGGCGCACCGGGGAGGCGCGCTATGTGCCTTTCACCCGCTTTCGTCACCAGGGGGGAATGATGCGTCGCCATGCGCCGGAGCGCTACTACCACACCCGCGTCAAACGGGGCGTCACCGGCATGCACGATACCTGGCTTATCCTCGGCGGACAGCAATGGGAGGCTGACCGGGCGCTGGCACGGGAAACGGTCTCCTTGCGCATCACCGGCACTAACGGCCAGCTGCCGCGCCGGGCGCTACAGAGCACGCTGCTGGATCGCTGTGAGTCGATATCAGCCACGCCGCTTACCGTCCGCAATCTCTGTAAGCCCACATTGCCGGTATATCCCCCGGCGGAAGACCGCTACCACTGGCGGGTCATGAGCCATCTGGGCACCCGTTTTCTCAATATGATGAGCAGCGCCGAGGTACTGCGCGGTACGCTGTCGCTCTACAACTGGCGGGAGGATGAGCTCAATAACCGTCGTCTGGACGCTATTCTGGCGGTCAGCCATCACCGAATTCAGCGTTTCGAACAGGGATTCCTGCTGCGCGGGCTGGATATCGAAGTGACGCTCGACGGTAGCGGATTTACCGGCGCGGGCGATGTCCACCTGTTTGGCGACATGCTCAACCGCTTTTTCGCGCTGTATGCCGATATGAATCAGTTCAACCAGCTAACGCTCATTGTTCAACCTGAAGGAAAATGTATCCGGTGGAAAGAGAATCACAGTCTGCGGCTGCCCGGCTGATGGATCAGCTCCGGCCTCAGTTGCCATACATGAATTTTTACCGCTTCTGCCAGTTGCTGGAGAAGATCCAGCCGAAGGCGCCGGTCATCGGCAGCGACTGGCAGTTGGGTGATGAGCCCATACGCTTTCGCCCGCATCCGGGGATGGGTTTCCCGGCCGGCGAAATCCGTGGAATGGACGATCCTGAACCGCCCCGACCGCCGGCGGTGCGCGTTGCTTTTATGGGGCTCTACGGCGTGGAATCCCCGCTGCCGACCCACTATAGCGATGACATTGCGCAACGGCGGGAAGGCGTCGAGGCGACCGAGGATTTTCTCGATATCTTTAACCATCGGCTGATCGCCCAGTATTACCGTATCTGGCGCAAATATTCCTACCCGGCAACCTTTCGGGCGGGTGGCACGGACAACACCTCGCAGTATCTGCTGGGCCTGGCGGGGCTGGGCATACCGGGATGTGCCGCCGTTGCCGCAGCGCCGCTGTCGCGATTTCTGGCGCTGCTGCCGGTGATGATGCTGCCGGGGAGATCCGGGGAAGGCATGGAGGCGCTGGTGGCGCTCCTGGCCCCGGGGACCCGGGCGACGGTGTACCACCACGATCCCTGCCGGATCCCCTTGTCGCAGCCGTTAACGATGAGCGTCCGCCAGCCGGTTAGCCTGCAACATAGGCCAGTGATGGGAACTCACGCCACGGATGTGAACGGTCAGGTGTTGCTGCAGCTGGCGACGGAAAAGCCTGATGAGGTCCGCGGCTGGCTGCCCGGCGGCGAACTGTTCAGCGACCTGATGGCGCTCCTGCACGTCTGGCTCGGATCTCATCTCGACGTGCGGCTGCAGCTTTGCGTCGCCCGCCATTTACTGCCGGATGCGCAACTTTGCTGCCAGCAGGCGCATGCCGTCCAGCTTGGCCGTACCGCTGTGCTGCGTCCGCTGGATGCGCAAAAACAGGCTGACGACAGGATCACGATTTATCTGGGGCGCTATCAGCGCGTCCGGGAAAATATCCACCGCAGGGAGAGCGATGAAGATGGCGATTACCGCAGTTAAACCCTCCGCCAGGTTGCTGGCATTCCTTATGGTTACCGTCTTAACCGGCTGCGGCCTGACGCAGACCGTGAAAGACGGCGCCGTTTCCGTGACCCAGTCCATTTTTTACCCCCAGGTGAAAACGCTTCATCTGGATCTTCGCGCCCGGGAAGGGGTGAATAACAACGCCAAAGGCGCCTCCCTGGCGACGGTAGTGCGTATTTACCAGCTTAAGGACCGGCAGGCGTTCGACAATACTGACTACCCGTCGCTGTTTGCTGGCGATGGCCAGGCGCTGCAGGCGGACCGGGTGGCGGAAAAAGATGTTCGCCTGCGTCCGGGCGAATCGGTGACCGTCGATATGCCTATGGAAACCAGCGCGCAGTTTGTGGCGGTGGCGGCCATGTTTATCGATCCAGACCTGACGCAAAACAGCTGGCGGCTGGTACTCACCCGGGACGATCTTGACCCGGCGAGGCCGCGCATTATCGAAGCCAGCCAAAATCAACTGACGCTGCACCCGCTTAAGGAGAAGTGAAAATGCCTCGTCCCTCCCTGTATGACATCCTGTACGGCAATTTCGCCGGCGGGCTTGACCTGAATACTGTCAGCGAAACGGATCAGGTCATCCTGTCGGTGCTCGATAACATGCAGCGCATCCTTAACTGTCGGGCCGGAACGCTGGCGCATCTGCCGGATTATGGCCTGCCGGATATGACCGCTATCCTCCAGGGGATGCCGGCGTCGGCGCATCAGCTGATGAGCACGTTGTCGGCGGTATTGCTGAAGTACGAACCGCGCCTGCAGCGGATCGCGGTGGTGATGCTCGATCAGCATGCGCCCGGCGAACTGCGCTATGCCATTGATGCGGAGCTGAAAAATATTGGCCTGGTGCGTTACGGCACAGAGTTTATGCCCGAGGGCAGGGTGTTGATCCGCCACCTCAAACGCCAGCAGTATCTTGACGCCCGCTCCGCCCTCTAATCTCTCGCTGAAAGACATCATGATGACAACACACGACGAACGCCACTATAAAACCGGTGGCGACCCGCGCACGCTGGCTGATTTTATTGCCCTGCGTGCGGAAATGAACAAGCTCAGCCACCCGGCGCGGCCGGATATTAACTGGCCGTATGCCGAGCAGCTTGCCCGCTCGCTGCTGGAGCATCACGGCGCGGATCTGCAGACTGTCGCCTGGTATACGCTGGCCCGCGCCAGGCTGGGCGGGCTGGCAGGGATCCACGAGGGGCTGTCGCTAATGGAGTCGCTGCTGGCCCACCAGGGGAAAAACCTGTGGCCGCAGGCGCTCCCGGCCCGGACAGAGATCTTCCGCACCCTGAGCAAGCGGCTGCGGCAGGTGCTCCGCACTCTCAGTCTCGCCCCGGCGGATCTCGAGTCGCTTGGTCAGGCTGAACGTTCGCTGCAAAGCTTCGACGCAGTGCTCCAGCGCCTTGAGATCGCGCCTGAAAACTCGCTGAGCGACCTGCGGGCGCTGTTGCACAGCACGGTAAGCCGCTTCGAGAATCTCGACCCTGCGCCAGCACTCCCCACCGCGCCGCCGGTGGCGGTGTCTGACGCGGAACTTCCCGGCGCTCTGGTCAGCGAAGAGGATGCGGCGAAGGTTGAACCAGTGCCAGAACTAAAACGTAGACCAAAGGCTGAGCCGCTTGCGCCGCCTTTACCTGCAAAGCGGCCCGCGCCAGTGGTGGCGTCTTCTCCGGCACCCGCGCCGCGCTGGAAGCCGTTTGTCGCCGGGATGGTCACCATGCTGGCGGTGACGGGCATCGCCGTCGGTGGATGGCTGGCGTTGCGTCAGTTCGATTTACCGCCCATTTCGGTGACCCAAAATGTGATACCGGGCCTGCCGGGGGCATCTCCCCTGATGCCGGTGGATCTGCCTCAGACGCAGCGCCAGCTTGGCGAGCTCGCCCGCCTGGCGCCGGACTGGGCGGTAAGCTACGGCGACCAGCTGGTCCGGCAGGCCCTGAGTCGCTGGCCGGATCAAGCACAACCGCTGGCGCAGCAGTGGCGGCAGCAGTTGAGCGCTGCCGCACTGCCCGCGGAAAACCTCACCGGCTGGTCCGAGGGAATGCAGCAGCTGCAGCGGCTCGCCGGCCAGCTCAATGCCCTCGACGAGCAGAAGGGGAGATACATCACGGTGAGCGAACTGAAAACCGCAGTGTTTGCCATCATGCAGTCGTTTAACCGCGCCGTTCCGCTGGAGGAGGAGCTACGCCAGCTGGCCGTGCTTCCCGTTGAGCAACCCTGGCCTGCCGCCCGGGGAAGCCTCGCGGAGCTGCATCTGCAACAACTGATCGTGGAGTATGCCCTGCTGAAGCGAAAGCAGTCGCCGCCCGCTGAGATCCCCCTACCGGTAAGCCCTCGGTGAGTGAGGCGGTGAAATAAAGTGTGCGCATGGCAACATTTTCTTTACATCCTTATTGCAAGAACCGAACGCCCTTCGTAGTCTGAAAATGATTTAAATATACCATTTGTGTTTATATTGAAAATTTCATTTCGACCTCTGAGGGCATGCTATGAAGCACTGTAAAATCATCCTGTTAGTGGGGTTACTGGCCTGTTCCGCCTCGGCTTTGGCGGAGAAGATCGGCGTCTCAATGGCCTACTTCGATCAAAACTTTCTCACCATTATCCGCCAGTCCATTGAGAAAGAAGCTCAAGCCCGCCACGTCGACGTGCAGTTTGAAGACGCCCGCGGCGACACCGGACGTCAGGCCGATCAGGTGCAGAGCTTTATCGCCTCCGGCGTGGACGCGATCATCGTCGACCCGGTGGACTCCGCCAGCACCCCGCAGCTGACGAAGATGGCACAGCAGGCCAAAATGCCGCTGGTGTATGTGAACCGGACGCCGGGGGATAAAACGTTACCGCCTGGCGTGGTGTTTGTCGGTTCGGACGAGCGGGAGTCCGGCACATTGCAGATGGAGGCGCTGGCGAAGCTGGCGAACTACAAAGGCAATGTCGCCATCATGATCGGCAATCTCACTGACGCCGGCGCGCTGCAGCGCACCAAAGACGTCGAGCAGGTGGTGGCCAAATATCCGGCAATGAAAGTGGTGCAGAAACAGCCGGCCAACTATTCCCGCAGCGAGGGAATGGATCTGATGCAGAACTGGACAGGCAACGGGGAAGCGATTGATATTGTGGCGGCGAACAACGACGAGATGGCGATTGGCGCGGCGATGGCGCTGGAGAAGAGCCAGAAGAAGCTGTTGATCGGTGGGATCGACGCCACGCCGGACGGGCTGAAAGCCCTGGCCAGCGATAAGATCCAGGTGACGGTCTTCCAGGACGCCGTCGGTCAGGGCAAAACGGCCTTAGCGGTAGCGCTGAAGCTGATTAAAGGAGAAAAGGTCGAGTCTCATGTCTGGATCCCGTTTGAGTTAGTGACCAAAGAAAACATGCAGACCTATGTGGAAAAGAGTCATTAACGGCAAGGCGCAAGTGAACGAACTTTGCTGATAGAACCGGGCTGATAATGTGACGCCCGGGCAACGAAACCGGAGGAAAAGACATGGCAACGGCAAGAAGCGGCTATACGCTGCAGGTGATAAAGGCAGGGCAGCAGGGACATGTTGAAATGAGGTGGGGGCATCTCGCAGACGTTGATACGCGCGCGGCGGCGGCGGCCATCGTGCAGCAAATCGGGCGACCATCGTCCGCAGCGAGCCAGCAGGAGATCAGCCTGTCACTGACCAATGCCGCCAGCGGCATCTCGGTGGAGCTTCATCACCCGGCCTCAGGGGAAAGCGCCACCCCGGCTTTCATCGAGGGCGAATTAAAGAAAATTGTGCAGATCGTTGATGGCTATGAGGCGGCTGAAGAGACCCATATTGTGGAGTAGCGTGTCGTCCGGGTAAAAAAAATCCACGCCGCTGCGTGGATTTTTATGACGCGGTGGTGGCGAAAACGCCAGCCAGCGGGATCAGACGTTGAACAGGAAGTTCATCACATCGCCATCTTTCACGATGTAGTCTTTACCTTCAGCACGCATTTTACCGGCTTCTTTTGCACCCTGTTCGCCTTTGTAGGTAATAAAGTCTTCATAGGCGATGGTCTGCGCGCGGATAAAACCTTTTTCGAAGTCAGTGTGGATCTTACCGGCTGCCTGCGGCGCGGTTGCCCCGACCGGGATGGTCCATGCGCGAACTTCCTTCACCCCAGCGGTGAAGTAGGTCTGCAGATTCAGCAGCTCGTAACCGGCGCGGATCACGCGGTTGAGGCCTGGCTCTTCGAGACCCAGCTCGGCCATAAACTCGTCGCGGTCAGCGTCGTCCAGCTCGGCAATATCGGACTCAACGGCGGCGCAAACGGCGACGACCACAGAACCTTCGGCGGCGGCAATTTCACGGACTTTATCGAGATAAGGGTTATTCTCAAAACCGTCTTCATTGACGTTGGCGATATACATGGTCGGCTTCAGCGTCAGGAAACTGAGGTATTTAATCGCTGCTTTGTCTTCGTCGGTCAGGTTTTTCAGTGAACGCAGCATGCCGGCATTTTCCAGCTGCGGCAGGCATTTTTCCAGCGCCGCCAGCTCAGCTTTAGCGTCTTTATCGCCGCCTTTAGCTTTCTTCTGCACACGGTGGATAGCGCGCTCGCAGGTGTCCAGATCGGAGAGTGCCAGCTCGGTGTTGATAACGTCGATGTCGTCAGCCGGATCCACTTTGTTGTTAACGTGGATAATGTTGTCATTTTCAAAGCAGCGAACTACGTGGCCGATGGCTTCGGTTTCACGGATGTTGGTCAGAAACTGGTTGCCGAGACCTTCACCTTTGGACGCGCCTTTCACCAGGCCCGCGATATCAACGAATTCCATCGTCGTCGGCAGGATGCGCTGCGGTTTGACGATTTCAGCCAGCTTGTCCAGACGCGGATCGGGCATCGGTACGACACCGGTGTTCGGCTCAATGGTACAGAAGGGGAAGTTGGCCGCTTCAATACCCGCTTTGGTGAGCGCATTGAACAGGGTGGATTTGCCGACGTTGGGCAAACCGACGATACCGCATTTGAATCCCATGATTTAAATCACCTTAATCTTTGGATAATCAATCTGTTATAAGCAACAGATTGCAGAAAATTGAATAGCTTTGCCTATTATACACGGTGCGCGGCAAAAATGCCGCACGACAACGGCTTATTGCGCCTTAAAGGCATGTAAGCGGTTGGTGGCTTTGGTCAGCCCGTCCTTTAACCAGATTTCGGTGCAGCGCGCCGCTTCGTCGACAGCATCATCAATCAGTTTCTGCTCGCTGACCGGCGGTTTGCCGAGTACAAAGCCGACAACCTTGTTTTTGTCACCCGGATGGCCGATCCCGACGCGTAAGCGGTGAAAGTTCGGGTTATTGCCGAGCTTACTGATGATGTCCTTTAGGCCGTTGTGGCCGCCATGGCCACCGCCAAGCTTGAATTTCGCCACCCCGGGCGGCAAATCCAGCTCATCATGGGCGACCAGAATTTCATCCGGGTTAATGCGATAAAAGGTCGCCATTGCAGCCACTGCTTTACCGCTGAGGTTCATAAACGTCGTAGGAACCAGCAGGCGAACGTCTTCGCCCGCCAGATTGATGCGCGAGGTGTAGCCGAAGAACTTGCTCTCTTCGCGCAGCGGCGCACGATGGCGATCCGCCAGTAAATCGACATACCAGGCGCCAGCGTTGTGCCGGGTGGCGGCATATTCCGCACCGGGGTTGGCCAGGCCGACAATCAGTTTAATGGTCACGTTTTCTTTCCTGCATGGGGCATTCTCTGCCGCGTAGTGTACTGTCTGCGGGCGCGCTTGACAAAGTTCTGCCCACGAGACAATACCAGCATTGATGATTACCCACCTGAATCATTAGAATTTGATATTGTTCAGAGGCTTATTTGTAAATATTTGTCTAATCGGTGTTCACTAATGTGATCGTGGGCGCACTCCAGGGCAGGGACCCTGTCTATACTACACCTATAAGATTTGGGGATATTCCCTGGCAACCCAAAGTCCGGAGGTGACACATGAAACGCAAAAACGCTTCGTTACTCGGTAACGTACTCATGGGGTTAGGGTTGGTGGTGATGGTTGTGGGGGTAGGCTACTCCATTCTGAACCAGCTTCCGCAGCTTAACCTGCCGCAATTCTTTGCACATGGCGCAATCTTAAGCATCTTCGTTGGCGCCGTGCTCTGGCTGGCCGGTGCCCGTATTGGCGGCCACGAGCAGGTCAGCGACCGCTACTGGTGGGTGCGCCACTATGATAAACGCTGCCGTCGTAATCAGCATCGCCACAGCTAACCGTAGCATGATTTCCCGCATCGGCCCCTGAAGGCCGATGCGTTTTCCTGTGACTCTCGTTATTTCCTCCTCTTTTCTCCATCACCATACGACCCCATTCCGTCCTGACCTCCGTGCTGCTAAGGTTGCTGCCAAAATGAATAGCTAATGAGGTTTTCGCTTGACCCTGACGTTACGTCAGGCAGCAGAGTAGCGGACCTGGCCACAGAGAGGAGCAGTCATGTTAATTCAGGTGGGAGAGCTGGCGAAGCGCGCCGGAATGACGGTGCGTACGCTGCATCATTATGAACAGACGGGGCTGTTAACGCCTTCGGCCAGAAGCGAGGCGGGCTATCGGCTCTATAACCTGTCCGCGGTTCAGCGCCTGCATATGATAAAGGCGCTGGCGCAGGCCGGGCTGACGCTCGCCACCATCAAGGACTATCTCGATCGGCAAACGCTGTCGCTACCCGAGCTGCTGACGCAGCAGATAGAGACGCTCAACGCCCAATTGCGCGATGTCGGCAGGCTGCGCGACCGGCTGTTGGTGCTGCGCGAGGCGCTGGCGGGCGGCAATGAACCCGATCTGGAGTCCTGGCTACAGACGTTGGAGTTAATGAAAATGTACGATCGTTGGTTTAGTCAACAGGAGTTAGCCGCGCTGCCGTTTGCGGCACAGGATGAACAGCGCGCGCAGGCGTGGCGCGAGCTAACAGAGGAGGTGCAGACGCTGATGGCGAGCGGCTGCCCGACGGACAGTCCGCAGGCGATGAGTCTGGCGACGCGCTGGATGGAGCGCCTGGAGCAGGATACGGCAGGGCGCCCGGAGTTTCTGACCCGCCTGAACGAGATGCATGCCGCCGAGCCGCAAATGGTTGAACAGACCGGCGTCACCCCGGCCATCATCGCCTTTGTCACCGAGGCCTTTGCCGAAAGCAAACTGGCCATCTGGGCGCGTTACCTCGACGACGAGGAGATGGCGTTCACCCGCCGGCACTATTTCGACCGGCTACAGGAGTGGCCTGCGCTGGTGGCGAAGCTGCATCAGGCGTGCCGGGAGGGCGTAGCGCCGGACTCGGCGTCGGGTCAGGCGCTGGCCCGGGCGTGGCTTGAACTGTTTCAGTCCTACGCCGGTACCCGGCCGCAGACGTTGCAGAAGTTTCGTCGGGCAATGGAGCAGGAGCCGCATTTGATGAAGGGCACCTGGATGACGCCGGCGGTGCTGAGCTGGCTGCAGCAGGCGACCGGAGCCTTGATGCGGCAGGCGCAGGGGCCTGCCGCCGGGTGATCACAGGTCAGCCAGCGCGGCCTGACGATCGGGGTAGAAGCTCAGGCGTCCGGGCAGCGGCTTGACGCCGGCGCGCGCTAACGTGCGCAGCGGCTGAAACTCGAGGTTAGATACGCGCAATTCACAGCCTTCCGGCAGCTTGTTCACAAAGCGCTGGAAGGCATCCAGACCACCGGCGTCGAGAACCGGCACCGCGTCCCATTTCAGCACCACGATGCGCTTGCCGGCGATCCGGGTCTCCAGGTCGTTGAACAAGCCTTCGGCGGCGGCAAAGAACAGCGGCCCAATCACCCGCAGCACCAGCACATCGTCTGGCACCTCGACGTTGACCGGCGCCAGATGGGTCATGCGCGCGATACGGCGCATAAACAACAGCGAGGCCAGCACGATCCCGACGCTGATGGCAATCACCATATCAAACAGCACCGTCAGCGACATGCACATCAGCATCACCACGATGTCGTCTTTCGGTGCGTGGCGCAGCAGGTTGATCACTTTATGCGCCTCGCTCATGTTCCATGCCACCATCAGCAGCAGGGCGGCCATCGCCGACAGCGGCAGCCAGGAGAGCAGCGGGGCGAGGATCAGCAGCGCCAGGATCACCAGCAGGGCGTGGATCACGGCGGCAACCGGCGATGTGGCGCCGGCGCGGACGTTCGCCGCCGAGCGGGCAATCGCCGCGGTGGCAGTGATCCCGCCGAAGAACGGCGCAACGATGTTGCCCAGCCCCTGGCCAATCAGCTCGCTATTGGCTTTATGCTTGGTACCGGTCATGCCATCAAGCACCACCGCGCACAGCAGAGACTCAATGGCGCCGAGCATCGCCATGGAGAAGGCGGCAGGCAGCAGAGCCTGCAGCGAGGCCCAGCTCAGGGTAAAGTTTGAACCCGGCATATCCCAGGGGAGTACCAGCTGCGGCAGCAGCTGTGGAATGCCGTTGCCCTGAGTGCCGTCTGCCAGCTGATAGTGGAACTGCGAGCCAATTGTGGCGACATCGCCGCCGAGCAAATTAACCACCAGCATCACCGCGCAGCCGGCCAGCAGCGCCGGAAGGTGGCCCGGCAGACGGATACCCAGCCGCGGCCAGAGGATCAGAGTGCCGAGAGTGACGACGCCGATGGCGGCATCGCCGGGGTTAATCGTTGGCAGGGCCATCGCCAGCGCTGCCACTTTCTGCAGGTAATGCTCCGGCACATGGGGCATCTGCAGGCCGAGGAAGTCTTTAATCTGCATGGTACCGATGGTGATACCGATCCCGGAGGTGAAACCGAGAGTCACCGACAGCGGGATATATTCGATCAGACGGCCAAAGCGCGCCAGACCAAAGAGAATTAAAAAGATCCCCGACATCAGCGTCGCCACCAGTAGCCCCGCCAGACCAAACTGCTGGGAAACCGGATAGAGGATCACCACAAAGGCGGCGGTCGGGCCGGAAACGCTAAAGCGCGACCCGCCGGTTATGGCGATCACAATCCCTGCCACCGCTGAGGTATAGAGGCCGTACTGCGGCGGCACACCGCTGCCAATCGCCAGCGCCATCGCCAGCGGAATCGCAATGATCCCGACGGTGATCCCGGCGATCAGATCGCGGGTAAAGCGGGCGGTGGTGTACTTTTCTTTCCAACAAGCGTCGATGAGGGCGCGGAAAGGCATCACATGTGAGGAAAATAATCTGTTCACAATAATGTTTCATCCATGAGCGCATCATCTGTCAACTAAATGGCAGGTGAAGGAGGCATTGGTCATTTCCACGTCATCCTTCGGGATGCCTCTGTGTTGGCTGCGTTCATTTACCCCGGTCACGTACTGCCTGTACGCTCCCGGGGATTCATTCACTTGCCGCCTTGACGCATGCCGAATGATTTTGTGGAAGAATTAAAAATTCAGAGACAAAAAAACCCGCCGCAGCGGGTTTTTATGCTCGGCTCGATTAATGTTCGAACATAGCAGAGATAGATTCTTCATTGCTGATACGGCGAATAGCTTCAGCCAGCATACCGGAGAGCGTCAGAGTACGCACTTTATCCAGCGCTTTAATTTCGGGTGCCAGCGGAATGGTATCGCAAACGACAAATTCATCAATCACAGAGTTTTTGATGTTCTGGATAGCGTTACCGGAGAAGATCGGGTGCGTTGCATAAGCGAATACGCGTTTCGCGCCACGCTCTTTCAGCGCTTCTGCCGCTTTACACAGGGTGCCGCCGGTGTCGATCATATCGTCGACCATCACGCAGTCACGACCAGCCACGTCGCCGATGATATGCATCACCTGGGAGACGTTGGCGCGCGGACGGCGCTTGTCGATGATAGCCATATCGGTATCATTCAGCAGTTTAGCGATAGCGCGGGCACGCACGACGCCGCCGATGTCCGGAGAAACCACAATCGGGTTGTCCAGGTTCAGCTGCAGCATATCTTCCAGCAGGATTGGGCTGCCGAACACGTTATCAACTGGCACATCGAAGAAGCCCTGGATCTGTTCTGCGTGCAGGTCAACGGTCAGCACGCGGTCAACGCCGACGCTGGACAGGAAATCTGCCACCACTTTCGCGGTGATTGGCACACGAGCAGAACGAACACGACGGTCCTGGCGAGCATAACCGAAGTAAGGGATAACGGCGGTGATACGACCTGCCGAAGCACGACGCAGAGCATCAACCATAACAACCAGTTCCATCAGGTTGTCATTGGTGGGAGCACAAGTGGACTGGATGATGAAAATATCACCACCGCGTACGTTTTCATTGATTTGTACGCTGACTTCGCCGTCGCTAAAACGACCTACAGCGGCGTCGCCAAGAGAAGTGTACAGGCGGTTGGCAATACGTTGTGCTAGTTCCGGGGTGGCGTTACCAGCAAAAAGCTTCATATCAGGCACGAGAAGAACCTCAGGCATGCGTCCAGTGGTGGATGAGTGGGCCAATAATGTGCGGGCTGGCGCCATTCGATCCAGTCGGTGTATTTAAAGAGCACGATGCAACGTCTGGAACAGGGTGACGTTGTCACCGTAACTCAATTTCCCCGGTTGACTCGTTATCGTTGCGCCATCACGGCGCAGGATTCAGAGCAGGGCCTGCTTGAGCGGCGAAAGGTTAACTCCGCGCGCCACAAAGCCGTTTAGCCATGCCGGGGCAGTGTCCAGCACCTGACGGGCAGCGGATTCGGTGTTAAATTCAGCAAACACACAGGCCCCTGTGCCGGTCAGGCGTGACGGCGCATATTCTAACAGCCAGGAAAGCGCTGCATCAACCTCGCGAAAACGTTTTCTTGCGATAAGCTCGCAATCGTTGCTGAATTCACAATTTAATAACGTATTAATTGACCGGCGCGGGGTATTTCGTGGTAGCTCCGGATCGCGAAAAATGACTGGCGTCGGAATACTGACCCCCGGGTGCGCCACCAGGTACCATTTTTCCTCGGGCTCCACCGGTGTCAGAATTTCGCCGACTCCCTCGGCAAAGGCGGCATGGCCGCGCACGAAGACCGGCACATCGGCCCCCAGCTGAAGGCCCAGGGTCGCCAGCTCCTCTTCCGAGAGACCGCAGCCCCAGAGATGGTTGAGCGCCACCAGCACGGTGGCGGCATTGGATGAGCCGCCGCCCAGGCCGCCGCCCATCGGCAGGCGCTTGTCGACACTGATATCGGCGCCGCTACCCGCCGGCAGGCGGTCGCTTTCGCTGGCGGCACGCATCAGCAGACGCGCAGCGCGAACGATCAGGTTCTCCTCGTCCGGCACGCCGGCCACCGGCGTCAGCAGGCGCAGTTGACCGTCAGTTCGCGGTTCGATGGTCAAGGTGTCGCCATAGTCGAGAAACTGAAACAGCGTCTGCAGGGTATGGTAACCATCGGCCCGCTGGCCGGTGATATATAAAAACAGATTCAGTTTTGCAGGAGAGGGCCAGCGGCTCATCATTTCACGATCCAGTTATCCATCTTCAGCTTGATGCGCTGAGCGCCATTGTTCAGCTCGACATTAGACGGCAGGGCTGGCTGGGTATCGCTGGTGTAGCCGCCGTAGGTGACGTGCCAGGTTTTGCCATTTTGCGTGTAGTTAAGTTCACGCAGACGGTACTGATCGTCCAGCGAATAGTCGGTGGCGTCGCCCGGCAGGCCGATGATCCACTGGCGCAGGCTGTTCAGCGGGATCGGCATCCCGGTCAGGCGGCCGATCATCTCTTCGGCATCGGTGGCGGTGTAGGTCTGGCCTTTGTTATCGATCAGCTGCACGCTGCCTGGCTGCGCGGTCAGCGACAGCTCGGTGCTGCCCAGCGGGTTGGTCAGCAGCAGGCGATAGCGGTCCTGGCCGGTCTGTTGCCAGAAGAAGCGAGCATAGACTTTTTGCTCATCGGAAAGATAGGCAAACGCCCCGCGAGTCTGGAACTGGTTGAGGCTGCGAACAGCCTGTTGGTGCTGACGCCACTGCGGCGAATCCGGGCTTTTGCCAGGCCCTTGCGGCGTATGAAGAGAACAGGCGGTGAGGACGAGGCTGGCCAGCGGCAGCAAGCGGAACAGTCGATTCATAATGATGACAAATCCTTGATGTCTACAGGGAAAAACGGCGGCAGGGGAACAGCGGGCCGATTTGTGTAGCAGGTTACATTTATAACCCTTAATGCTAGCGTCGCCGGGCGATAGCGTCTACGTTCAAGTTGTCTGAAATCAAAAAATTAACGTTAATGGCGGTCTTGCTTTGGCTATTACTCCAAAAGGGGAGCCTCTCTTTTATTGATTACGCGCATCCTGTATGATGCACTCAGACTAACCTTAGCAACGCTGGTACTACTCCCTCACAATGACCCTTTTAGCTCTTGGCATCAATCACAAAACAGCGCCGGTCGACCTGCGAGAACGTGTGACGTTTTCGCCGGAAACGCTCGATCAGGCGCTGGAGAGCTTGCTGGCTCAGCCGATGGTGCAGGGGGGGGTAGTGCTGTCGACCTGCAACCGCACGGAACTCTATCTCAGCGTCGAAGAGCAGGACAATCTGCAGGAAGCGCTGATCCGCTGGCTGTGCAACTATCACGGCCTCAACGAAGAAGACCTGCGTAAGAGCCTCTACTGGCACCAGGATAATGACGCCGTCAGCCATCTGATGCGCGTCGCCAGCGGCCTCGATTCGCTGGTGCTGGGCGAGCCGCAGATCCTCGGCCAGGTGAAAAAAGCGTTTGCTGATTCCAGCCGCGGTCATCTGAACGTCAGCGAACTGGAGCGGATGTTCCAGAAGTCGTTCTCGGTGGCAAAGCGTGTGCGTACCGAAACCGATATCGGCGCCAGCGCCGTTTCCGTCGCGTTCGCCGCCTGTACCCTGGCGCGGCAAATCTTTGAATCGCTCTCCAGCGTCACCGTGTTACTGGTCGGCGCCGGTGAAACCATCGAACTGGTGGCGCGCCATCTTCGCGAACATCACGTGCGCAAAATGGTGATTGCCAACCGCACCCGCGAACGCGCCCAGGCGCTGGCGGACGAAGTGGGCGCCGAGGTGATTGCCCTCAGCGATATCGACGAACGGCTGAAAGAGGCCGACATTATTATCAGCTCCACCGCCAGCCCGCTGCCGATCATCGGCAAAGGCATGGTGGAGCGCGCGCTTAAGGCGCGGCGTAACCAGCCGATGCTGCTGGTGGATATCGCCGTTCCGCGCGATGTCGAACCGGAGGTCGGCAAACTGGCCAACGCCTACCTGTACAGCGTCGACGATCTGCAAAACATCATTCAGCACAACCTGGCGCAGCGTAAGGCCGCGGCGGTGCAGGCGGAATCGATCGTCGAGCAGGAGACCAGCGAATTTATGGCCTGGCTGCGCGCGCAGAGCGCCAGCGAGACGATTCGCGAATACCGTTCTCAGTCTGAGCAGGTCCGTGAGGAGCTGACCGCGAAGGCGCTGGCCGCGCTGGAGCAGGGCGGTGATGCCCAGGAAATTATGCAGGATCTGGCCCGCAAGCTGACCAACCGCCTGATCCACGCGCCAACCAAATCTCTTCAGCAGGCCGCCCGTGACGGGGACGACGAACGCCTGCATATTCTGCGCAACAGCCTCGGGCTGGAATAGCGCACCTTTCTCTTATTTTCAGGACAGGGTGAATTCACGCCTATGAAGTCTTCTATTGTTGCCAAACTGGAAGCGTTGTACGAGCGCCATGAAGAAGTGCAGGCGCTGCTCGGCGATGCCGCGACGATTGCCGATCAGGATAAATTCCGCGCGCTGTCGCGGGAATATGCTCAACTGAGCGATGTGGCGCGCTGCTATACCGACTGGCGTCAGGTGCAGGAGGATATCGAAACTGCGCAGATGATGCTCGACGATCCGGAGATGCGCGAAATGGCGCAGGAAGAGCTGCGTGACGCCAAAGAAAAAGGCGACCAGCTGGAGCAACAGCTGCAGGTGCTGCTGTTGCCGAAAGATCCCGATGACGAGCGTAACGCTTTCGTGGAAGTGCGCGCCGGAACCGGCGGTGACGAAGCGGCGCTGTTTGCCGGCGATCTGTTCCGCATGTACAGCCGCTATGCGGAATCGCGTCGCTGGCAGGTGGAGATCCTCAGCGCCAACGAAGGTGAACACGGCGGTTTCAAAGAGGTGATCGCCAAATTCAGCGGCGACGGCGTTTACGGTCGGCTGAAATTTGAATCCGGCGGCCATCGCGTGCAGCGTGTGCCGGCCACCGAATCGCAGGGGCGTATTCATACCTCCGCCTGCACCGTGGCGGTGATGCCGGAGCTGCCGGAAGCCGAAATGCCGGACATTAACCCGGCGGATCTGCGCATCGATACTTTCCGCTCCTCCGGCGCGGGCGGTCAGCACGTCAACACCACCGACTCAGCTATCCGTATTACTCACCTGCCGACCGGCATCGTGGTGGAGTGTCAGGACGAACGTTCCCAGCATAAAAACAAAGCCAAGGCGTTGTCAGTGCTGGGGGCGCGTATCCGCGCCGCCGAAGTGGCCAAGCGTCAGCAGGCGGAAGCCTCCACGCGCCGTAACCTGCTGGGCAGCGGCGATCGTAGCGACCGTAACCGCACTTACAATTTCCCACAGGGGCGCGTGACCGACCACCGCATCAACCTGACGCTTTATCGTCTGGATGAAACCATGGAAGGCAAACTCGATATGCTGATTGAGCCAATTGTTCAGGAATATCAGGCCGATCAGCTGGCGGCGCTGTCCGAGCAGGAATGATGACCTTTCAGGCCTGGCTGCAGCAGGCGATCGCCCGGCTGCGTGAAAGCGACAGCCCGCGACGCGATGCCGAGATCCTGCTGGGACATGTTACCGGCCGGGCGCGCACCTGGATTTTGGCCTTCGGCGAAACGACGCTGTCCGCTGACGAGGCGACGACGCTGGAGGCGCTCCTGCAGCGACGTCAGCGCGGAGAACCTATTGCCCACCTGATTGGGCAGCGTGAGTTCTGGTCGCTGCCGCTGTTCGTCTCCCCGGCGACGCTGATCCCCCGACCGGATACCGAGTGTCTGGTGGAGCAGGCGCTGGCGCGACTGCCTGCCGTGCCGTGCCGTATTCTCGACCTCGGCACCGGGACCGGCGCCATTGCTCTGGCGCTGGCCAGCGAGCGTCCGGATTGCGAGGTCACCGCGGTGGATGTGATGCCGGACGCCGTGGCGCTGGCACTGCGCAATGCCGCTCATCTGGACATCGCTAACGTGACGATACGGCAAAGCGACTGGTTTAGCGCGCTGGCCGGGCAGCGTTTTGCCATGATCGTCAGTAATCCACCCTATATCGACGCCGCCGACCCGCATCTCGCCGAGGGCGATGTGCGCTTTGAGCCGTTGACGGCGCTGGTTGCTGCCGATCAGGGGCTGGCGGATCTGGCGCAGATTATCCGCGAGGGACGGCAGTATCTGCTGCCCGGCGGCTGGATGCTGCTGGAGCATGGCTGGACCCAGGGCGAGGCGGTTCGCGCCCTGTTCCGCGAAGCGGGCTATCTCGACGTCGCGACCTGTCGCGACTATGGCGACAATGAACGTCTGACTCTCGGACGTTTACCCGACATGGAGAACGTTGGCTGATGAACTTATTCACGGCTGTCCTCTACCTGCACATCGCCAGCGTGGTGGTGTCGGTAGGATTGTTCGTTTTACGTTACTGGTGGATGTATCATCAGAGCCCGCTGCTGAACCAGCGGTGGGTGCGAATTGCGCCGCACTGCAGCGATACGCTGCTGTTTCTCAGCGGTGCGGGTTTAATGGCGATAACGCACTACCTGCCGTTCACCGAAGACGGCGCATGGCTGACTGAAAAGCTGTTTGGCGTTATCATTTACATCGCATTAGGTTTTATCGCGCTGGGCCGCCGTCGTCCGCGCAGCCAGCAGAGCCGTTTTATCGCGTTCCTGCTGGCGCTGGTGGTGTTGTTTATTATCATTCAACTCGCCATCACAAGAATACCGATACTGGGGTAGGGCATGGGGTCATTAGCGGATTTCGAATTTAACAAAGCGCCATTGTGTGATGGCATGGTCCTCATTTCTGAACAGGTCCGCGACGATTTTCCGTCGCGTTTTGTCGAGGAAGAGCTGCAGCGGCTGCTGCGCCTCGCGCAGGAGGAGATTGCGCCGTCGTGGGACCAGGAGCGCCAGATAGAACGCCTGCTGGCGCTGTTTTACGACGAGTGGGGCTTTGGCGCTTCGCAGGGCATTTATCGTCTTTCCGACGCGTTATGGCTGGATAAAGTGCTGGTCAACCGTCAGGGGAGCGCGGTGTCGTTAGGCGCGATCCTGCTGTGGATCGCCCAGCGCCTGGCGCTGCCGGTGGTGCCGGTGATCTTCCCGACCCAAATGCTGTTGCGTGCGGATCCGGAAACCAGCGAAGAGATGTGGCTGATTAATCCGTTTAACGGCGAGACCCTCGACGAACATACCCTGGAGGTATGGCTGAAGGGCAACATCGGGCCGGTGGCGGAACTGTTTAATGAAGATCTCGACGAAGCGGATAACGCCGAGGTGATCCGCAAGCTGCTGGACACCCTGAAGTCGGCGCTGATGGAAGAGCGGCAGATGGAGCTGGCTCTGCGCGCCAGCGAAGCGCTGCTGCAGTTTAACCCGGAAGATCCGTATGAGATCCGCGACCGCGGGCTGATATACGCCCAGCTGGACTGCGATCACGTGGCGCTGTTGGATCTGAGCTATTTCGTTGAGCAGTGCCCGGAGGATCCGATCAGTGAGATGATCCGCGCGCAGATCAACACGATTTCGCACAAACAAATTACATTGCATTAGTCTGGAACCATTCCGGTTACACCCTGATAAGGCGAACTTATGAAACAAAAAGTGGTTAGCATTGGTGATATCAACGTAGCAAACGACCTGCCGTTCGTGCTGTTCGGCGGGATGAACGTGCTGGAGTCGCGCGACCTGGCGATGCGCATCTGCGAACATTACGTCACCGTTACGCAGAAGCTTGGCATCCCCTACGTCTTCAAAGCCTCCTTTGATAAAGCCAACCGTTCCTCCATCCACTCCTATCGTGGTCCGGGTCTGGAAGAAGGGATGAAGATTTTCCAGGAGCTGAAGCAGACCTTTGGCGTGAAAATCATCACCGACGTTCATGAAGCCAGCCAGGCGCAGCCGGTGGCTGACGTGGTGGACGTGATCCAGCTTCCGGCCTTCCTCGCGCGCCAGACTGACCTGGTGGAAGCGATGGCCAAAACCGGGGCGGTGATCAACGTCAAGAAGCCGCAGTTCGTCAGCCCGGGTCAGATGGGCAATATCGTCGATAAGTTTATCGAAGGCGGTAACGACAAAGTGATCCTCTGCGACCGCGGCGCTAACTTCGGTTACGACAACCTGGTCGTGGATATGCTCGGCTTCGGCGTGATGAAGAAAGCCTCCAACAACTCGCCGGTTATCTTCGACGTCACCCACGCGCTGCAGTGCCGCGACCCGTTTGGCGCCGCTTCCGGCGGTCGTCGTGCGCAGGTGAGCGAGCTGGCCCGCGCCGGTATGGCGGTGGGTATCGCCGGTCTGTTTATCGAAGCGCATCCGGATCCGGACCACGCGAAATGCGACGGCCCGTCCGCGCTGCCGCTGGATAAACTGGAGCCGTTCCTCAAGCAGATGAAAGCGATTGACGATCTGGTGAAAAGCTTCGACGAGCTGGATACCAGCAAGTAAGCCTGACCGCATCACTGAAAAAGCCTGCCGGTGTTAACACCGGCAGGCTTTTTTTTCGCCCGGACTCCGCCGGGCGGGTAAGCGGGGTCAGGCGAAAATGGTCATCAGATAGGCGGCGAACAGCGCCAGGTGGGCCGCGCCGTTCAGCACATTGGTGCGCCCGGTGGAGAAGGAGATATGGCACAGCACCAGCGAGGCGACCATCACCACCATCTCCGGGGCGCCAAGGCCAAAGCGCAGCTCATTGCCGGTCAGGAAGGCGATGAGGGTGACCACCGGGACCGTCAGCGAGATGGTGGCCAGTACGGAGCCGAAAAACAGGTTCATCGCCCGCTGTACCTGATTGTTGAGCACCGCTTTGAGGGCGCCAAGGCCTTCCGGCGACAGGATCAGCAGGGCCACCAGGAAGCCGGTAAAGGCCACCGGGGCGTTCATGCTGGTCAACAGCGTTTCCAGCGGATTGGCGTTCATTTTGGTGACCGCGATCACTGCCACCAGGTGCACCAGCAGCCAGGCGGTATGCCACCCGCTGCTGTGGGCAGACGGTTTACCGTGGTGCGGGTCGTCATCGTCGCTGTCGTCTTCATGCTCATAAACAAACAGACTCTGATGGGTTTTGGTTTGAATCAGCAGGAAAACGCCGTACATGGCCGCCGAGATCACCGCCACCAGCAGCGATTGCCCGGTGCTGAAGTTTGCGCCCGGCAGCGCCATCGGAAACACCAGCACGATAATCGCCAGCGGAAACAGGGCGATAAGATACTGCTTAATGCCGAACAGATTCATATATTGGGTGGCAAATTTACGCCCGCCCAGCAGCAGAGAGAAACCGACCAGACCGCCGGTGACGATCATAATAATGGAGTAGAGCGTATCACGCATCAGGGTCGGCGCGGCGTCACCGGTGGCCATTAACGCCGAGATCAGACTGACCTCAAGGATAACCACCGACAGGCTGAGGATCAGGGAGCCATAGGGCTCGCCCAGGCGGTGGGCGAGGACGTCGGCGTGGCGGACCACGCTGAAGGCGCTGCTTAAAATACCGACCAGCGCGAGGATATTAATTGCGATAACCACTGGCAGTGACTGGCTGCTGCCCCAGAAAAACAGCACCGCCAGCGCCAGCACCGGAAAGACGAGGGAAGACTCCTTATGGCGGGTTTTTACCGCCTCATGTGCATGGGTCATGAACCATCTCCATTTATGCAGGTGTTATAATTATAAAAACGTAGGGCGGTAAAGTAACAGATTTTGATAAATTACCGCTGGTTTTTTACTTAAATTTACGGGTATCGAGTGATATCTTGATTAGTTTATTATAATTTATGTTTACCACTATTTAGTTCTTACTATTCAGATAATTACTAAAATAATTTTTCTACTCATTTTGACCTTGATAGCCAGCCGCTTGCGTACCAGACTTAAATTTAATGCTCAAACAGGAGGTCAGTATGCCCTATCGCAATAAACAAGAACTCCCCGACAGCGTTCAGCATGTTCTGCCTGCTCATGCGCAGGAAATTTATAAAGAAGCGTTTAACAGCGCCTGGGATCAATATAAAGATAAAGATGAGCGGCGCGATGACGCCAGCCGCGAAGAGACGGCGCACAAAGTCGCCTGGGCGGCGGTGAAGAACAGTTACGAGAAAGGCGATGATGATAAGTGGCATAAGAAAAAATAATTGCTGACGCCGCTTTTATGCTTGCCAGCGCCCCGCTGATTGCTTATTGAAGGATAAAGCTGGATAATATTTCAGCAATATTGACGGATGCATGAGACGAACGCCGGGAAGCGGGCAGTGGCGGAGGTAGTAAACAGTGTTAACTCGTGATTTCTTAATGAATGCGGATTGTAAGACAGCGTTTGGCGCTATTGAGGAATCGCTACTCTGGTCGGCAGAACAACGTGCAGCCTCGCTGGCGGCGACGCTGGCCTGCCGCCCGGATGATGGCTCAGTATGGATCTTTGGCTACGGTTCGCTTATCTGGAACCCGGCGCTCAATTATCGCGAGTCCTGCACCGGTACGCTGCCGGGCTGGCACCGTGCGTTTTGCCTGCGGTTGACCGCCGGGCGCGGTAGCGCCTGCCAGCCGGGACGTATGCTCGCTCTCAAAGAGGGCGGCCGAACCACCGGCGTCGCCTATCGTTTGCCTGACGACACGCTGGAAGAAGAGCTGACCCTGCTGTGGAAGCGGGAGATGATCACCGGCTGCTATCTGCCCACCTGGTGCAAGCTGGAGCTGGACGACGGACGGACGGTGAATGCCCTGGTGTTTATTATGGATCCGCGCCATCCACTGTTTGAACCGGATACCAGCGCCCAGGTTATCGCCCCGCTGATCGCCCGGGCCAGCGGGCCGCTCGGCACCAACGCCCAGTATCTGTTTTCGCTCGAGCAGGCGCTAAGCAAGCTGGGGATGCACGACGCCAGTCTCGATGACCTGGTGGCCAGCGTACGCGCGCTGTTGGGCGAGAGTCCGACGCCGGGCCTGGCCTGAGCGCGCGCAAAAGAAAACGCCCGGCATGGCCGGGCGTCCGATTGCTGACCAGTAAGGAAAAAGCGTGGTTTTTCCTTACTGGTGGTTATCAGCCGAAAATCAATAAATTGATTTTCCCTGTTATTTTTCTGGTGCAATCTGCAAGCACAATGATTGCATGAGGTTTGTCATGAATCTCACGCCCGGCACGGCCGGGCGTATGTTCTGATAGTAACTGTCAGGCTGGCACGTAGCTGATGGAGTGCTCCAGTGACTGGCTGTGACTGTCGATAAGCACGTTCCAGGTGCCGCTGTAGGGCACCGTCAGATAGGCGCTATCCCGATCCTGCACGCTCAGAATATCCGCATGGCTATCGCCCGGGACCTTCGCGCTCATTAGATGAATATGGCAGCGCTCTGAACACCGCACCACCAGTGTGTCACCACCAAATAACGTCAAACTTGCTTTAACCATCGCCATTTTTGTACCCCGTTTCTGTCCCGCTACAGCATCCTGCCCACCCAGTCCTCGCGTGATATTGTTCACACTTTGCTCTGTGCATCACACCAAACGGCGCGGGCCGGGATGCTGATTTTGATCAAAAAAAGGGATAAAGATTAAACAAAAATGACGTTGTTCCTGAAAGCATTCAGCTAACGTTTTTTTTGTCTCTTCAAGCGCCAATACGTGACATTTCATCCCGTTCGACGGCCTACATTCAGAAGGTCAGCACTTTATCTGCCGCCAGCGTCCACTGGGCCAGCTCAACCAGAGTACCGACCTCCACGCCGTCAATCAGCGGTAGCGCGCTGACGCCGCGGCCGTCCGCGCAGGTTTTGCACAACTTCACCGGCACCTGCTGGGCGGTGAGGATCTCCAGCATCTGTTGCACATTGTATCCTTCCGCCGGCTTCTGCCCGCGCAGCCCGGCGGTGACGGCGTCGGACATCAGAAACAGCTTGAGATCGAGGTCGGACTGTTGCTCGCGCAGGGCAATGGCCAGGCGCAGGCTGTTGAACAGGGATTCGCTGCCATAGGCGGCGCCGTTGGCGATAATCACAATACGTTGCATACAAACTCCTTCTTAAAGGCACGGTTATTGCTTTACCGCAGTATAAAGCGTTAACCCGGAGGAGGGGTATGAATAATACGACTGGTCACGCGCACGATGAGACGGCCTGGCTGCAGCTGGCGCGTCGCCTGCAAAAACAACAACTTCAGCAGCTTAGCCAACTGGGGGAACTGGCCAGCCAGCTCAGCGCGCTGGTGCATATGCTGCAGTGCGAGCGCGGGGCGTCGAATATTTTTCTTTGCTCGGGCGGCCAACTGTATGCGGCGGAGTGTCGGGCGGGCGGGGCGCTGGTTGATGAGCGGTTAGCGCTGTTCTATGCCAGTCTCGAACGGGCACGTACGGTCGCCGGCAGCGCGCTGTGCTGGCGCATTGCCAGGGCGGTTGGCGATCTGCTGCAGCTTCCGGCGCTGCGCGAGCAGATCGCCCGCCGGCAGATTGCCGCGGAAGCCGCGACGGAGCAGTTCAGCCGTGTCATCCGCCATCTGCTGAACATCGTCCCGCAGCTCAATGACAGCATTGACGATCCGCCTGTGGCCGGCCGCATGGTCGCCCTGTACAGCTTTATGCAGGGTAAAGAGCTGGTGGGTCAGGAGCGCGCGCTGGGCGCTCTGGGCTTTACCCGCGGCGAGTTCAGCGACAGCCTGCGCCAGCAGCTGGTGGACCGTATTGACGGTCAGCAGCCCTGCTTCGATAGCTTTCAGGCGCTGGGCAGCCCGGCGACCGTCCAGCTGTTTATCACCCAATGCCAGGCCGGCCTGGACATTGAGCAACTGCGGCGGATCGCCTGTACCCGCCAGCCGGCCGCCGACGGCGGGGAAACGGCGCTGCGCTGGTTTGGCCTGCAAACCCAGCGGCTTGAACACCTGCGCGAAGTGGAAGAGCAATTGATCGACGATCTGCTGAACGCCACCGACGCGCTGTTAGTGGACGACGCGCCTGGCTGGCTGGCCGGCGAGGAAGTCGATACCCTGACTCCGCATCTGGATAAACAGCTGCTGCCGCTGGTGCGCCAGCAGGCCTATGAGCTGCAGCAGCTCTCCAGCCAGCTGGCCTCGCTGAAAGACGCGCTCGAAGAACGCAAGCTGATCGAAAAAGCGAAAAGCCTGCTGATGACGCACCAGGGAATGCAGGAGGAGCAGGCCTGGCAGACGCTGCGCAAGATGGCCATGGACAAAAATCAGCGCATGGTTGAGATAGCCCGCGCGCTGCTGATGGTGAAGGCGATTTGGCCGCTAACACCAAAGGAGTAGATGCACAATCGATGGGCATTCTCTGCCTGTCGGCGGTGCACTTTTACGTGAAAAACCGGCCAATGTTGGGAAAAAGCCTGCCAGCGCGCGATTGCCAAAGCTGGCATCCCGTTTGCATTACTTATTGAGTGAATAAAAGTCCGGACAACGAACCAATGGCGGTTCGGGTGTCCGTGGATAAAGGCGTCCTGCAGTGCGTATGCACTGTCGGACGCTTTTTTTTTTGCGCGTGGTGGAGCGGATATGAGCGACAAGTTTTCAATTTCCCGGCGGCGCTTGCTGCAGGCAGGGGCCGCGCTGGGCGGCGCGATGCTGCTGCCGGGGGTGATGCAGGCCGCATGGGCCGGCGGATCGGACAAACCGGAGCAAACCCGCGTGCGGGTCGGATTTATTCCGCTGACCGATTGCGCGCCGCTGGCTATCGCCGCGGCGAAGGGGTTTGACAAAAAGTATGGCATCACCCTGGTGGCGAGTAAGGAAGCCAGCTGGGCGGCGGTGCGCGACAAGCTGGTGGCCGGTGAGCTGGACGCGGCGCATATTCTCTACGGCCTGCTGTACGGTCTTGAACTGGGGATCGCCAGCAAGCCGCAGGCGATGGCTAATCTGATGACCCTCAACCGCAATGGTCAGGCCATCACCCTCTCCAGCGAACTGCAGGAGAAAGGGGTAACCGACCTCAGCGGGCTGAAACGGCTGATCGACCGCAGCGCACCGGGCAGCTACACCTTCGCCCATACCTTTCCCACCGGCACCCATGCCATGTGGCTCTACTACTGGCTGGCGAGCGCCGGTATCGATCCCTTTAACGATGTGCGCACCGTCGTGGTGCCGCCGCCGCAGATGGTGATGAACATGCGCATCGGCAATATGAGCGGCTTTTGCGTCGGCGAGCCGTGGAACGCGCGCGCCATTAACGACCGCATTGGCTTCACCGCGGCCACTTCCCAGGATATCTGGCCCGAGCATCCGGAAAAGGTGCTGGGCACCCGTCGCGACTGGGTGGAACGTAACCCGAACACCGCCCGCGCGCTGGTGGCGGCCCTGATGGAGGCGCAGCGCTGGATCGCCGCCTCGCCGGAGAACACTCAGGAGACGGCCCGCCTGCTCGCCAGACGCGGCTGGCTCAATACCAAGGAACAGTACCTCACCGGCCGGATGCTGGGGGAGTATGACAACGGTCTCGGCCGCCGCTGGCAGGATGCCCATCCGATGCGCTTCTGGGCCGGGGGCGAGGTGAGTTTCCCCTGGCTGTCGGACGGAATGTGGTTCCTCACCCAGTTCCGCCGCTGGGGGTTGCTGAAGCAGGCTCCGGATTACCTCGCGGTGGCGTCGCGCATTAACCGCATCGACGTCTGGCAGGCTGCCGCCCAGGCGGTCGGCGGGATCAGCACCCCGGCAGCCACGATGCGTAACAGCACACTGATGGACGGTACGGTCTGGAACGGGTCTGACCCGGAAGGCTACGCCCGCCATTTTGCCATTCAACGTAAGGGGGCATGAGATGAAGCAGGCACAACGTAAGCAACCGGTCGTCAGCGTGGAGAACGCGCCTGGCGAAGTGATTATCCTGCCGCCGGTGCAGGTCCGGCGCACCACGCCAACCGTCACGCGCTGGCTGCGTGAGCTCATTCAGCGCCTGCTGCCCCCGCTGTTGGGGTTGGGGGTGCTGCTGCTGGCCTGGCAGCTGGCGGCGATGCACAGCAAAGGTTTTCCCACGCCGCTGAGCACGCTGGACTCGGCGCTGACGCTGTTTGCCGATCCGTTCTATCAGGACGGGCCCAATGACATGGGCATCGGCTGGAACGTGCTGGCCTCCCTGCAGCGCGTGGCGGTGGGCTTCGGCCTGGCGGCGCTGGCGGGCATTCCGCTGGGGTTTTTGATCGGCCGTTCGCTGTTCTTCGCCCGCATGTTTAATCCGCTGATTGCCCTGCTGCGCCCGGTCAGCCCGCTGGCCTGGCTGCCGATTGGCCTGCTGCTGTTCCAGAAGGCGGAGCCGGCCTCCAGCTGGACCATTTTTATCTGCTCCATCTGGCCGATGGTGATCAACACCGCGGAAGGCGTGCGGCGGATCCCGCAGGACTATCTCAATGTCGCCCGCGTCCTCCAGCTCTCGGAGTGGACGGTGATGCGCAAAATTCTCTTTCCGGCAGTGCTGCCGGCGGTGCTCACCGGCGTGCGTCTCTCCATCGGCATCGCCTGGCTGGTGATCGTGGCGGCGGAAATGCTCACCGGCGGGCTGGGGATCGGCTTCTGGATCTGGAACGAGTGGAACAACCTCAATGTGGAAAACATCATCATCGCCATCGTCATTATCGGCGTCGTCGGCCTGCTGCTGGAGCAGGGTCTGATGCTGCTCGCCCGCCGCTTTAGCTGGCAGGACAAATAAGGAGCCAACATGAAACCATTAATTCAGGTGCAGGCCGTCAGCCAGCGCTTTAACACCGCCAGCGGCGAGTTCCTGGCGCTGCAGAATGTTTCCTTCGATATCGTCGAAGGGGAGACCATCAGTCTGATCGGCCACTCGGGCTGCGGAAAATCGACCCTGCTGAATCTGATCGCCGGGATCACGACGCCCACCGAGGGCGGACTGCTGTGCGATAACCGGGAAATCGCCGGGCCCGGGCCGGAGCGGGCGGTGGTTTTCCAGAACCACTCGCTGCTGCCGTGGCTGAGCTGTTTCGATAATGTGGCGCTGGCGGTGGATCAGGTGTTCCGTCGCACCATGAGCAAGAGTGAGCGCCGGGAGTGGATCGAACACAACCTGGCGCGCGTGCAGATGGGGCATGCGCTGCACAAACGTCCCGGGGAGATCTCCGGCGGTATGAAGCAGCGGGTAGGTATCGCCCGGGCGCTGGCGATGAAGCCGAAGGTGCTGTTGCTTGATGAGCCCTTCGGTGCCCTGGACGCGCTGACCCGCGCCCACCTCCAGGACACGGTGATGCATATTCAGCAGGAGCTTAATACTACCATCGTCATGATCACCCACGACGTTGATGAAGCGGTGCTGCTCTCGGATCGGGTGCTGATGATGACCAACGGTCCGGCGGCGACGGTCGGTGAGATCCTCGCGGTCGATCTGCCGCGTCCGCGTCACCGCGTTCAGCTGGCGGACGACAGCCGGTATCACCATCTGCGCCAGCAGATCCTGCATTTTTTGTATGAAAAACAGCCGAAAGCGGCGTGAGGAGGCGGTCATGACGCGGCGACTGGTGGTGATCGGTAACGGCATGGCAGCCACCCGACTGGTGCAGCGACTGGTTGAGCGCGACCCCGCGCAGTTTGCCATTACTGTCGTCGGCGACGAGCCGCATCCGGCCTAT
This sequence comes from Klebsiella variicola, assembly GCF_000828055.2. Lineage (NCBI taxonomy): Bacteria > Pseudomonadati > Pseudomonadota > Gammaproteobacteria > Enterobacterales > Enterobacteriaceae > Klebsiella > Klebsiella variicola. Next base: position 2,133,832 of record NZ_CP010523.2, read on the forward strand.
AACCGCATTCAGCTCTCGCCGCTGCTGGCTGGCGAAAAAACGGCGGCGCAGCTCCCGTTGCTGCCGGCGGAGTGGTACACCCGGCACGGGGTGTGCCTGCGGTCCGGCGAGGCGGTCGATGAAGTCGATGTTGAGCAACGGCGGCTGCGCATCGCGGAAACCTGGCTACCGTGGGACGAGCTGGTGTTCGCCACCGGTTCGCGGCCCTTTATCCCGCCGCTGCCGGGCAGTGATCGTCCGCAGGTTATCCCCTTCCGCACCCTGGCGGACGTGGAACGTATTCTGGCGATACCCGGGCCGGCGGTGGTGATTGGCGGTGGGGTTCTGGGTGTGGAAGCGGCGGCGGCGCTGCGTCGCCACGGCGGGGAGGTCACTCTTCTGCATCGTGGCAGCGGATTAATGGCGCCGCTGACCGACGCTTTTGCCGCCGATGAGCTCAGGCAGCAGCTTGAAGCGCGCGGCATCCGCTGTGTGCTGGAATGCCGGATCGCCGCCATCGAAGAGGATGGCGTGCGGCTGGCGGACGGGCGCGCTTTCCGTGCCGCCAGAGTGGTGCTGGCCGCCGGCGTGCAGCCTAACAGCCGTCTGGCGGCGCAGAGCGGCGTGCTGTGTCAGCGGGGGATCGTGGTTGACCGCCAGATGGCCGCCTCGCTGCCGGGGATCAGCGCCGTCGGGGAATGTTGCGAAATTGACGGCCAGACCTGGGGGCTGGTGGCTCCCTGCCTGCGCCAGGCCGAGGTACTGGCGGATCGCCTGTGCGGCGCCCCCGGTGAGGGCTTTGTCTGGCAGGACGCCGGGACCCGCCTGAAGGTTACCGGCATTGAACTCTTTAGCGTCGGGGAGCAGCAGGCCGGCGAACAGGATGACATCTATACCAGCTGGGACCCCATCGATCGCCACTACCGTCGCCTGCTGCTGCGCGACGGCCGCCTGCGCGGCGTGCTGCTGATGGGCGACTGCACCGCCGCCGCCGCGCTCACCGCGCGCCTGGAAAGCGACGAGCCCGCCACCGCGGACTGGCTTTTTGACCCCTCTTCAACGCAGCCGCAGGCTGCAGGAATAATGACGATGACGAAACCTGTATTAGTGCTGGTGGGACATGGCATGGTCGGCCACCATTTTCTCGAACAATGCGTGAGCCGCAACCTGCATCAGCAATATCGAATCGTGGTGTTTGGCGAAGAGCGTTACGCCGCCTACGACCGGGTCCATCTCTCCGAATATTTCGCCGGGCGCAGCGCTCAATCGCTGTCGCTGGTGGCCGATGATTTCTTTCACCAGCACGGCATCGAACTCCGCCTCGGCGAGGCGGTGGCGACGATCGACCGCGACGCGCGGCTGGTGCGAGACGCCGAGGGACATGAAACCCACTGGGATAAACTGGTGCTGGCGACCGGCTCCTATCCCTTTGTTCCGCCGATCCCTGGCAACGATCTCGACGGGTGCTTTGTCTACCGCACTCTTGACGATCTCGACCGTATCGCCGCCCATGCCGCCGCGGCGAAGACCGGAGTGGTTATCGGCGGCGGCCTGCTCGGGCTGGAGGCGGCTAACGCCCTGAAACAGCTGGGGCTGGACACGCACGTAGTGGAGTTTGCCCCGAACCTGATGGCCGTCCAGCTGGATAACGGCGGGGCGGCGATGCTGCGGGAGAAGATCGTCGCCCTCGGCGTGGGGGTGCATACCAGCAAAGCGACCACCGCCATCGTGTGCGAGGCCGACGGCCTGCGGCTGAACTTTGCCGACGGCGGCGCGCTGCGGACCGACATGGTGGTCTTCTCGGCGGGGATCCGTCCGCAGGACGCGCTGGCCCGCGGTTGCATGCTGCAGGTGGGCGAACGCGGGGGCATTCACATCGACGGCCAGTGCCGCACCTCTGACCCGGACGTGCTGGCGATAGGCGAATGCGCCCTGTGGGACAATAAAATTTACGGTCTGGTGGCGCCGGGCTATCAGATGGCGCGTATCGCCGCGGCCACCCTCGCGGGAGAAGACGCCTGCTTTAGCGGCGCCGACATGAGTACCAAACTGAAGCTGCTGGGGGTGGACGTCGCCTCATTTGGCGATGCGCAGGGGCGCACGCCGGGCTGCCAGAGCTATCAATGGACCGACGGTCCGCAGCAGGTGTACAAAAAAATCGTCGTCAGTCAGGACGGCAAAACCCTGCTTGGCGGCGTGCTGGTGGGGGAGGCCAGCGACTATGCCACGCTGCTGCAGATGATGCTGAACGGCATGGCGCTGCCGCCGCGTCCGGAGAGCCTGATCCTGCCCGCGCTGGAGGGCGCCGCGCCGAAGGCGCTCGGCGTCGCGGCGCTGCCCGACAGCGCGCCGATCTGCTCCTGCCATAATGTCAGCAAAGGCGATATCTGCCAGGCGGTGAACAATGGGGCGGGGGATATGGCGGCGATAAAAAGCTGCACCAGAGCGGCCACCGGCTGCGGCGGCTGCAGCGCGCTGGTGAAACAGGTGATGGAGTACCAGCTGGCGGAGCAGGGCGTCGAAGTGAAAAAAGACGTCTGCGAGCATTTCCCGTGGTCGCGCCAGGAGATTTACCACCTGGTACGGGTCAATCATATCCATACCTTCGAGCAGCTCATTAGCCGCTACGGCCAGGGACACGGCTGTGATGTCTGCAAACCGCTGGTGGCCTCGGTGCTGGCTTCCTGCTGGAACGAGTACCTGCTGAAGCCGGCGCACCTGCCGCTGCAGGATACCAACGACCGCTATTTCGCCAATATTCAGAAGGACGGGAGCTATTCGGTGGTGCCGCGGATGGCGGCGGGGGAAGTGACGCCGGACGGGCTGATCGCTATCGGGCAGATCGCCAAACGTTACCAGCTTTACAGCAAAGTGACCGGCGGCCAGCGTATCGATCTGTTTGGCGCGCGGCTGGAACAGCTGCCGGCTATCTGGCGCGAGCTGGCCGACGCCGGGTTTGAAACCGGCCACGCCTACGGCAAGTCGCTGCGCACGGTGAAATCCTGCGTCGGCTCAACCTGGTGTCGCTACGGCGTGCAGGACTCCACCGGGCTCGCCGTGCGGCTCGAGCATCGCTATAAAGGGCTGCGCGCCCCGCACAAAATCAAGATGGCGGTCTCCGGCTGCACCCGCGAATGTGCCGAAGCCCAGGGGAAAGATATCGGGGTGATTGCCACCGATAAAGGCTGGAATCTGTACGTCTGCGGCAACGGCGGGATGAAACCGCGTCACGCCGACCTGTTTGCCAGCGATCTCGACGAAGCGACGCTGATCCGCAGCATCGATCGTCTGCTGATGTTCTATATCCGTACCGCCGATCGCCTGCAGCGGACCAGCACCTGGATGGATAACCTGGAGGGCGGCGTCGCCTATCTGCGGCAGGTGGTGCTGGAGGATAGTCTCGGCATTGGCGAGGAGCTGGAGCAGGAGATGGCCCGGATCGTCGACAGCTACCAGTGCGAGTGGCAGACCACCCTCAACGATCCGCAGCGTCTGGCGCTGTTCCGCTCCTTCGTGAACAGCGACCAGCCGGACGAGGCGGTGCAGCGTCACGAGCTGCGTGGTCAGCCGCAGCTGTTGCTGACTGAGACGTTGCCCGAGGGCGAACTCCCATCCCGGCCGTGGCAGGCGGTATGCGACCTTGACGCCATCCCGGCGCAGGCGGGGATCGGCGCCCGCTTAGGGGAGCGGCAGATTGCCCTGTTCCGCTTTGGCGATCGGGTCTACGCCCTGGACAACCGCGAGCCGGGCAGCGCGGCCAACGTGCTGTCACGCGGGCTGTTAGGGGACGTCGGCGGCGAGCCGGTGGTGATCTCCCCGCTGTACAAACAGCGGATCCGCCTGCGTGACGGCTGGCCGTGCGACGGCAGTGAACAGGCGGTACGCGCCTGGCCGGTGAAAGTGGAAAACGGCAAAGTGTGGGTGGGCAGCCAGCAGCTGCTGGCCCGAGCGGAGGCCTCCTGATGCAGACCATCCGAACGACCTGCCCCTACTGCGGCGTAGGCTGCGGGGTGCTGGCGAGCGTGGACGACGCGGGGCAGGTGAGCGTGCGCGGCGACGATCAGCACCCGGCCAACCTCGGCCGCCTGTGCGTCAAAGGGGCGGCCCTCGGGGAGACCACGGGCCTGGCGGGGCGGCTGCTGGCGCCGGAGGTCGACGGCCAGCAGGTAGCCTGGCCGCAGGCGCTGGCGGAGACCGCTGCGCGTCTGCAACAGGTTATCGACCAGCACGGCCCGCAGGCGGTGGCCTTCTACGCCTCTGGCCAGCTGTTAACCGAGGATTACTATGCCGCCAACAAGCTGATGAAGGGATTTATCGGCGCGGCGAACATCGACACCAATTCGCGGCTGTGCATGTCGTCGGCGGTGACCGGCTACAAACGGGCCTTTGGCGCCGATGTGGTGCCCTGTAGCTATGAGGATGTGGAAAACAGCGATCTGGTGGTGCTGGTCGGCTCGAACGCCGCCTGGGCGCACCCGGTGCTGTTCCAGCGGCTGGCGCAGGCGAAGCGGGATAATCCCCGACTGCGGATCGTGGTGATCGACCCCCGGCGCACCGCCACCTGCGAGATCGCCGACCGCCATCTGGCGCTGGCCCCGGGGAGCGACGGTGGGCTGTTCGTGGGGCTGCTTAACGCCGTGGCGCAGGCCGGAGCCTGCATCGACGGCTTTCGCGATGGCTCACAGGCGCTGGCCGAGGCGAGAGGCTGGGACGTGGCGAAGGTAGCGGATTTTTGCGGCCTGACTGTCGATGAGGTGGCGGCCTTCTATCGCGAGTTTATCGCCGCCCCGCGGGCGATCACCCTCTACACCATGGGAATCAATCAATCCGCCAGCGGCAGCGACAAATGTAACGCCATCATCAACGTCCATCTGGCCAGCGGGAAGTATGGCCGCCCCGGCTGCGGCCCCTTTTCGCTGACCGGTCAACCCAACGCCATGGGCGGCCGCGAAGTCGGCGGGCTGGCGACGATGCTGGCCGCGCACATGGATTTTGTGCCAGACGATCTGCAGCGGCTGGCCCGCTTCTGGGGGACGGAACGGCTGGCGCAGACCCCAGGGCTGACCGCCGTGGAGCTGTTTGCCGCCATTGGCCGCGGCGAGGTCAAAGCGGTGTGGATCATGGGCACCAACCCGGTGGTGTCGCTCCCTGACAGCCACGCGGTGAGCCAGGCGCTGGCCGCCTGTCCGCTGGTGATCGTCTCGGATGTCGCCGCCCAGACCGATACCGGACATTTCGCCCACATCCGCTTTCCGGCGCTGGCCTGGGGCGAGAAGAATGGCACGGTCACCAACTCGGAGCGGCGGATCTCCCGTCAGCGCAGCTTTCTGCCGCCGCCGGGGGAGGCGAAAGCGGACTGGTGGATCATCGCCAGAGTGGGGCAGGCGCTGGGGTATCGCGAGGCGTTTGCCTGGCAGCATCCGCATGACGTCTTCCGCGAGCATGCGGCGCTGTCCGGTTTCGAAAACGACGGTCAGCGGGCGTTTGATATCGGCGCGCTGGCGGATCTCAGCCGTGAGGCGTGGGAGGCTATGGCGCCGGTGCGCTGGCCGGTCAGTCGCAGCGAGGCCGCCTGGGATATCGCGCGCGGCTGGCATGGCGATGGCAGGCTGCGGATGGTGCCGGTGACGCCTCAACCGACCCGGGCGACCACCGATGTCTTTTATCCGCTGATCCTCAACAGCGGGCGGATCCGCGATCAGTGGCACACCATGACCCGTACCGGCGCGGTGCCGCGGCTGATGCAGCATATTGCGGAGCCGGTGGTGGAGGTGACGCCGCAGGATGCCGTTCGCTACCAGCTTCCCGCCGACGGGCTGGCGCGGATCTGGTCGCGGCATGGGGTGATGGTGGCGAAAGTGACGATCAGTGAAGGGCAGCGCCCCGGCTCGCTGTTTGTTCCGATGCACTGGAACAATCAGTTTGCCCGTCAGGGGCGGGTGAATAACCTGCTGGCCGCCGTCACCGACCCGTATTCCGGCCAGCCGGAAAGTAAACAGGCGGCGGTGGCCATCGCCGCCTGGCAACCGGCCTGGCACAGCGAGCTGCTTTGTCGCGAACCGCTGCCGTTTCCAGCGGCCTGGCACTGGCGGCGGCGGGCAGCGCCTGGCGTGCTGCACTATTCGCTGGCCGGGGAGGCGTCTGCCCGACAGTGGATCAGCGCGTGGTGCGCCCGGCGCGGCTGGCAGCTACAGGTGGCTGACGGCGGCGCGGTATGGAACCTGCTGGCCTGGCATCAGGGGAGTCTGATGCTCGGCTGGTGGAGCGATGCGCGCGAGCCGGCGGTGGATAGCGTATGGATAAGCGCCGCCTTTGCCGCGCCGCCGTCCGATGCCGTCCAGCGACATGCGTTGCTTAGCGGCCGACCGGGCGCCGCCGTCGCCCCGCGGGGGCGGATCGTCTGTAGCTGCTTTGGCGTGGGGGAACGGTCAATTAACGAGGCTATCGCCAGCGGCTGCGCCAGCGTCGGGGCGCTGGGTGGAAAGCTGAAATGCGGGACCAACTGCGGCTCCTGCGTGCCGGAACTCAACGCGCTGCTGGCGGCGCAACGAACCCGAACCCAGGCGTAACGGTGGCGCGCAGCGACGGCTCCGGTTGGGCGACACCTTGCCCAACCGGTTTCAGTATATTCCTGGAATTGCCCACAGGGCTGCGGGAGCAGGGAAAAAACGATAAACTAACATTTCTTCCCATTTTTGTGAGCCTGCTCAAAATCTGTTGATGCCTGTGTCCTTCCGTTTGTTGCCAACGTTCACCTGTCTCCTGCTGCTGCCGGGCGTTCCCGTCTGGGCGCTGACCGCCAGCGAGACGACCCGCCCCACGCCAGCGCAAGATCCGCTGCCCGATATGGGGATTGCTCCCCAGGTCGATGACGACGCCCGGCACTTTGCTGAGGTGGCGAAGAAGTTTGGCGAGGCCAGCATGAGCGATAACGGCCTGACGGCGGGCGAGCAGGCGCAGCTGTTCGCCATCAGTAAAATCGGCAATGAAGTGAGCCATCAGCTGGAGAGCTGGCTCTCGCCGTGGGGCAACGCCAATGTCGACCTGCTGGTCGATAAAGAGGGCAAATTCACCGGCAGTAAAGGGAGCTGGTTCGTGCCGTTGCAGGATAACGACCGTTACCTGACGTGGAACCAGTATTCGGTGACCCGGCGCGAGAACGATCTGGTGGGCAACATCGGGCTTGGTCAGCGCTGGCGGGTCGGCGGCTGGCTGCTGGGCTATAACTCGTTTTACGACAAAGTGTTGAGCGAAAGCCTGGCGCGCGGCAGCGTCGGCGCGGAGGCGTGGGGAGAATATCTTCGCCTGTCGGCAAACTATTACCATCCGCTGGGCGACTGGCAACTGCGCGATAATCAGACTCAGGAGCAGCGGATGGCCGCAGGGTATGACGTCACCGCCCAGGCGCGGCTACCGTTCTACCAGCACATTAATACCAGCGTCAGCGTCGAACAGTACTTCGGCGATAGCGTCGATCTTTTTCACACCGGTACCGGCTACCATAACCCGGTAGCCGTCTCCGTTGGGCTCAATTACACCCCGGTCCCGCTGGTCACCGTTACCGCTAAGCATAAGCAGGGGGAAAATGGCGTCAGCCAGAACAATGTGGGCCTGAAGCTAAACTATCGCTTTGGCGTCCCCCTTAAGCAGCAGCTGGCCGCAGACGAGGTAGCGATCAGCAATTCGCTGCGCGGGAGCCGCTTCGATAGTCCGGAGCGGGATAATCTGCCGGTGGTGGAGTATCGTCAGCGCAAAAATCTGACGGTCTATCTGGCCACGCCGCCCTGGGATCTGCAGTCCGGGGAGACGGTGCAGTTGAAGCTGCAGATCCATAGTCTGCATGGCATCAAGGCGCTGCACTGGCAGGGTGACACCCAGGCCCTCAGCCTGACGCCGCCGGTGGATGCCAGCAGCGCGGATGGCTGGAGCGTCATTATGCCGGTGTGGAACAGTGAACCGGGCGCCGCGAACCGCTGGCGCCTGTCGGTGGTGGTGGAGGATAAACAGGGGCAGCGCGTCTCCTCCAATGAGATCGCTCTGGCGCTGACCGAGCCGCTGGTCAAGTTCACCACGCCAGGCGTCTCCTGGACGGACTCGCCTTAGAAAATTCTCTCCTGGTGGACCCATACCGCGGCTTCCACCCGGGATTTGAGCTTCATTTTCTTCAGCATGTGCTTCACGTGTACTTTGACGGTGCTTTCGGTGATATCCAGGCGACGGGCGATCATTTTGTTCGGTAGTCCCTGGGCGATCAGCTTGAGGATGTCGCGCTCGCGCGGGGTCAACTGGCTGATGTCGCGATCGGAGGTGGCGCGGTTGGCGCGCAGGCTGGCGGCCAGCACCGGGGTTAACGCCTCGCTTAACACCATCTCTCCGGCGGCGGCCTGCTGCAGGGCTTTCAGCAGATCTTCCGGCTCCATATCTTTCAGCAGATAGCCATCGGCGCCGCGCTTCAGGGCGGTGACAACGTCCTCTTCATGGTTGGAGACGCTAAAGACCACCACCCGGCCAGAAAGGGATTTCTCACGCAGTTTGTCCAGCGTTTCCAGGCCATTCATGCCCGGCATATTGAGGTCGAGCAGGATCAGGTCCGGATCCAGCGATTCCGCCAGCTCGATACCTTGCGCGCCATTGCTGGCCTCGCCAATCACCTGGATGTCCGGCGCCATGCTGATCAACTGTTTCACGCCGGTGCGCAGCATCGGATGGTCGTCAATGAGAAGGATGGTTGCCCGTTCCTGTTGACTCATGGGGGTCTCCTTATTGGATGGAAAACGTTTTTTCCGGGATAAACGTGACGATCACTTCGGTTCCGCCGGTTTCCCGGCGTCGTACCTGACAGTCACCGCGCAAGCTCTGGGCGCGATCCCGCATAATAATTAAACCGTAATGGTTACTCCGCTCGGCGTGATCGGGCACGCCGCGGCCGTTATCCGCCACCACCAGACGGACCTGATTATCGCGTTGTGACACCGTCACGGTCACTTCCGTCGCGCTGGCATGCTTCAGGGCGTTGCTTAACGCTTCGCGGGCGATCTGCAGCAGGTGAATGGCCTGATGTGACGGTACAAAGCGCGGCGGAAGCTGATAATCAAGCTGTACCGTAAAGCCGAAGTGGGCGCTGTACTCCTGACAGCTGGCCTCCAGCGCCGGGCGCAGTCCCGGCTCGGTCAGCTGCAGGCGGAAGGTGGTTAACAGCTCCCGCAGCTGGGCCCAGGAGGTATTCAGCTCGTTGCGTATCTGCCCCAGCAGCTGGCGGCTCTCCGCCGGTAAGGCGTCGCCCTGCATCTGCAGACAGCTGACCTGCATCTTCATACAGGACAGCGACTGGGCGATGGAGTCGTGCAGCTCGCGGGCGATAGTGGCCCGCTCTTCCATGACGATCAGCTGCTGCTGTTTCTCCTGATGGCGGTCCAGCGCCAGGGTACTGGTCAGTTGTTCCACCAGGGTATCCACCAGTTGCTGCTGATCGTGGCTGAGATGGCGGCCAACCGGCAGCGTCGCCAGCAGAATGCCGTACTGATTATGCGCATCCGACAGCCGCCACTTCAGCGTTGTTCCGCCATCCGGCAGCGGCGGCAGATTGCGTGGGCAGAGGTAGCAGCCTTTATCATCACACTCATCATCCGAGTGGCAGGTAAACTCCTGGTGATTATCTTCGTCTTCCAGGTCGTAAACCCGTACCTCGATATCGCGCAGCAGCGTCAGCCCCTGCAGGCCATTCAGTACCGGTGAAATCCGCTCGCAGAGCGGGGCGCTGGCATGCAGCCGGCGATTGGCCTGCCATAAGAAAGCAAGGATCTCGTTCTTCTGTTCCAGCCCGGCGGTCTTCTCCTGCACCCGCCGCTCGAGCACCGCGTAGCTTTCCGCCAGCTCTTCCGACATGTTATTCAGCGCCATGCCGAGGGTCGCCATTTCGTTACGCCCGCTGATGTGCGCGCGCTGGGTGAAATCGCGCTGGCTGACCGCCCGCGCCATGCCCAGCAGCTGTTTCCACGGCCGCAGCAGGCGGGCGCGTAACCAGATGATGGTAAAAATCAGCAGCAGCGCCATACCAATGGCGAGAATGCGATGGATCCAGACTACCCGCTCGATACGCTGCTCGGTGGTGTGGTCGAATGCGGTGACCAGCTGGTCGATACGATCGACAAAGTCGGCGACATCCTGGGCCACTTCCGCCTGGTTAACCGCACGCTGCATGCCGGGGGCCAGCGCCTGCTGCCAGTATTGCTGCAGCGCTTTTAACTGTTGTTCCTGGCCGTCGCGGCGGGCGGAATTCTGCAGCTCGGGGCTGAAGACGGTGGCGGTCATGTCCGCCACCAGCTTTTGATCGTTTTCATTCAGCGGGATCGCCGCCAGCAGCCGGTAGCTTTGCATACGCAATGAACCGGCCTTGTTAATCGCGTGGGCGCTGCCCTGGACGCCGTTCACCAGACGCGCGGAGATCGCCATGCCGGCGACGCCAATAATGGTGGCGAGCAGCACGATTAACGCCAGTTGATTGACCAGCGTCAGCGGAGTAAAAAGACGTTTTAACATGGAATGCGTGGCTCCTGACCGGTGATCTCTCCGGGAGTGGCGCTTATTCTCGGCTATCCCCTGGAGTATACCCATACCCCTAAAGAGTTACTCCTTAATTGTCGGTGGTAGGCGCTATTGGGGGTGGGGTTATACGCAACCCGGCAGCCGCGTGAAAAACCACACTTTTTTCCTCACCTTTCTCTACTCACTTCGGAGCATGGTTTATTTTTGCACAAATTAGTGCGCGCTTTTCCTTTGATTTATATCAACTTACCGCCCCGGGCAACCCCTAAGGTAGCGGCAGGAAATATGAATAATCAGAGGTATCTATGAGTCAATCTTCCCTCCCGGAGAAGGCTAACCGCTCGGTCATTACCGACTGGCGCCCTGAAGATCCTGAATTCTGGCAACAGCGCGGTCACCGTGTGGCGAGCCGTAATCTATGGATCTCCGTTCCCTGTCTGTTACTGGCGTTCTGCGTATGGATGTTGTTCAGCGCCGTCGCCGTTAATCTCAACAAAGTGGGCTTTCAGTTTACGACCGATCAGCTGTTTATGCTGACCGCACTGCCGGCGCTGTCTGGCGCCTTATTGCGCGTGCCTTACGCTTTCATGGTGCCGCTGTTCGGCGGCCGTCGCTGGACGGCGTTCAGCACCGGGATCATGATTATTCCGTGCGTCTGGCTGGGCTTTGCGGTCCAGGATACTTCCACGCCGTTTAGCGTCTTCGTGATTATCTCGCTGCTGTGCGGCTTCGCCGGGGCCAACTTTGCCTCCAGTATGGCTAACATCAGCTTCTTCTTCCCGAAAGCGAAGCAGGGCGGGGCGCTCGGCGTCAATGGCGGCCTTGGTAATATGGGCGTCAGCGTGATGCAGCTGGTCGCGCCGCTGGTGGTGTCGGTCTCAGTGTTTGCCATTTTTGGCGGGACCGGCAGCGAGCAGCCGGACGGCTCAATGTTGTATCTGGAAAACGCCGCGTGGATCTGGGTACCTTTCCTGATTATTTTCACTCTGGCGGCGTGGTTCTTTATGAACGACCTGTCGGCTTCTAAAGCCTCGCTGAGCGAACAGCTGCCGGTGCTCAAACGCCTGCACCTGTGGATCATGGCGCTGCTCTATCTGGCCACCTTCGGCTCCTTCATCGGATTCTCCGCCGGCTTCGCCATGCTGTCGAAAACCCAGTTCCCGGACGTGCAGATCCTGCACTACGCCTTCTTCGGCCCCTTTATTGGCGCGCTGGCGCGTTCGATGGGCGGGGCGATTTCCGACCGCCTCGGCGGGACCCGTGTGACGCTGGTTAACTTTGTGGTGATGGCTGTCTTCTGCGCGCTGCTGTTCCTGACCCTGCCGACCAACGGCCAGGGCGGCAACTTCATCGCCTTCTTCGCGGTGTTCATGGTGCTGTTCCTGACCGCCGGGCTGGGGAGCGCCTCCACCTTCCAGATGATCTCCGTGATTTTCCGTAAGCTGACCATGGACCGCGTGAAGGCCCAGGGCGGCAGCGAAGCGCAGGCGATGCGCGAGGCGGCGACCGATACTGCGGCGGCGCTGGGCTTTATCTCCGCTATTGGCGCCATCGGCGGCTTCTTTATTCCAAAAGCATTCGGTATCTCGCTGGATCTGACCGGTTCGCCGGCCGGCGCGATGAAAATCTTCCTGATCTTCTATATCGCCTGCGTGATCATCACCTGGGCGGTATACGGCCGTAAGCGTCAGTAATCCGCCGCGTTCATCATGACGTTTGAAAAGGCGCGCTCCCAGGGCGGCGCCTTTTTTTACGTCACTCGTTAGTTACAACATACTAATGGATGATTTGATTCATATTGGCCACAGAGCCGGGAAGGGACGGCTTGCCAGCGAAACGGCTCTACCCCTTAATACCTCCTTTGTTAACAAATCCTTCCATGATGACGGCTTTTTAGGAAAAAGAGCTTATAAAACATAAAATTAAAAAATAGTATCTCATACCACCTTGGTGGTAATCGCGGTTTCCCTCCGCTTTGACAAGCCAGTCCGGATTGATCGCCATCAATTCTCGCCCTCTTTCATAGCGTTACCTTCGCTGCAAATCCAGCAATGTCGATTTATCAGAGAGCCGTCAGGCTCCATATCAGGAGAAACCCGATGAGTAAATTCCTGGACCGGTTTCGCTACTTCAAACAGAAGGGTGAAACCTTTGCCGATGGGCACGGCCAGCTTCTAAACACCAACCGGGACTGGGAGGATGGATACCGTCAACGTTGGCAGCATGACAAAATTGTGCGTTCCACTCACGGTGTCAACTGCACCGGCTCATGCAGCTGGAAGATTTATGTGAAAAACGGTCTGGTGACCTGGGAAACGCAGCAGACTGACTACCCGCGCACCCGTCCGGACCTGCCGAACCACGAACCACGCGGTTGCCCACGCGGCGCCAGCTACTCCTGGTATTTGTACAGCGCGAACCGCCTGAAATACCCGCTGATGCGTAAACGTCTGATGAAGATGTGGCGGGAAGCGAAAGTTCAGCATAGCGATCCGGTTGAGGCATGGGCCTCGATTATTGAAGACGCCGACAAAGCCAAAAGCTTTAAACAGGCTCGCGGTCGCGGCGGGTTTGTCCGCTCCTCCTGGCAGGAAGTGAATGAGCTGATTGCCGCCTCCAACGTCTATACCGTCAAAACTTACGGTCCGGACCGCGTGGCCGGTTTCTCGCCGATCCCGGCGATGTCGATGGTTTCCTACGCCTCCGGCGCCCGTTATCTGTCGCTGATCGGCGGCACCTGCCTGAGTTTCTACGACTGGTACTGCGACCTGCCGCCAGCTTCGCCGATGACCTGGGGCGAACAGACCGACGTCCCCGAATCGGCGGACTGGTATAACTCCAGCTACATTATCGCCTGGGGCTCCAACGTGCCGCAGACCCGTACCCCGGATGCCCACTTCTTTACCGAAGTCCGCTACAAAGGCACCAAAACCGTGGCGATCACCCCAGACTACGCCGAAATCGCCAAACTCTGCGATCTGTGGCTGGCGCCGAAGCAGGGTACCGATGCCGCGATGGCGCTGGCGATGGGCCATGTGATGCTGCGCGAGTTCCATCTCGATAAACCGAGCCAGTACTTCACCGATTATGTGCGCCGCTATACCGATATGCCGATGCTGGTGATGCTCGAGGAGCGCGACGGTTATTATGCCGCTGGCCGTACGCTGCGCGCCTCCGACCTCGTGGATTCCCTTGGTCAGGAGAACAATCCGGAATGGAAAACCGTCGCCTTTGACGAGAAGGGCGACATGACCGTACCGAACGGTTCCCTCGGATTCCGCTGGGGCGACAAAGGCAAATGGAACCTCGAACAGCGCGACGGTAAAACTGGCGAAGAGATTGAGCTGCGTCTGAGCCTGCTGGGCAGCCATGATGAAGTGGCGAACGTCGGCTTCCCGTACTTCGGCGGCGAAGGTTCTGAGCACTTCAACAAAGTCGACCTCGAAAATATTCTGCTGCACAAACTGCCGGCCAAACGCCTGCAGTTGGCCGACGGCTCCACCGCTCTGGTGACCACCGTTTACGATCTGACCATGGCCAACTATGGCCTGGAACGCGGTCTGAACGATGAAAACTGCGCCACCGGCTACGATGACATGAAAGCCTACACCCCGGCCTGGGCGGAGAAGATCACCGGCGTCTCCCGCGCGCATATCATCCGCACTGCACGTGAATTTGCCGATAACGCCGATAAGACCCATGGTCGCTCGATGATTATCGTCGGGGCGGGCCTCAACCACTGGTTCCACCTCGACATGAACTACCGCGGCCTGATCAATATGCTGGTCTTCTGCGGCTGCGTCGGTCAGAGCGGCGGCGGTTGGGCGCACTATGTGGGCCAGGAAAAACTGCGTCCGCAGACCGGCTGGCAGCCGCTGGCGTTCGCCCTTGACTGGCAGCGTCCGGCACGTCACATGAACAGTACCTCGTACTTCTATAACCACTCCAGTCAGTGGCGCTATGAAACCGTGACTGCGCAGGAACTGCTGTCGCCGATGGCGGATAAATCCCGTTACAGCGGCCACCTGATCGACTTTAATGTGCGCGCAGAGCGCATGGGCTGGCTGCCGTCTGCGCCGCAGTTAGGGGTGAACCCGCTGCGTATCGCTGATGAAGCGAAAAAAGCCGGCATGACCCCGGTGGATTACACCGTGAAGTCGTTGAAAGAGGGCTCGATTCGCTTTGCGGCCGAGCAGCCGGAAAACGGCAAAAACCACCCGCGTAACCTGTTTATCTGGCGCTCCAACCTGCTGGGCTCCTCCGGTAAAGGCCATGAGTATATGCTCAAGTACCTGCTGGGTACCGAGAACGGCATTCAGGGCAAAGACCTCGGCAAGCAGGGCGGCGTGAAGCCGGAAGAAGTCGAATGGCGGGATAACGGCCTCGACGGCAAACTGGATCTGGTGGTGACCCTCGATTTCCGTCTGTCGAGCACCTGTCTCTACTCCGACATCGTGCTGCCGACCGCCACCTGGTACGAAAAAGACGACATGAATACCTCGGATATGCATCCGTTTATTCACCCGCTGTCGGCCGCCGTTGACCCGGCCTGGGAATCGAAGAGCGACTGGGATATCTATAAAGGTATCGCGAAGAAATTCTCTGAAGTCTGCGTGGGCCACCTCGGCAAAGAAACCGACGTCGTCACGCTGCCGATCCAGCACGACTCCGCCGCGGAAATGGCGCAGCCGCTGGATGTCAAAGACTGGAAAAAAGGCGAATGCGATCTCATTCCGGGGAAAACCGCGCCGCATATTATTCCGGTTGAGCGTGATTACCCGGCGACTTACGAACGTTTCACCTCGATCGGTCCGCTGCTGGAAACCATCGGCAACGGCGGGAAAGGCATCGCCTGGAACACCCAGAGCGAGATGGACCTGCTGCGTAAGCTCAACTACACCAAGGCGGAAGGCCCGGCGAAAGGCCAGCCGAAGCTGGAAACGGCCATCGACGCCGCGGAAATGATCCTCACCCTGGCGCCGGAAACCAACGGTCAGGTGGCGGTGAAGGCGTGGAAAGCGCTGAGCGAGATCACCGGTCGCGAGCACGCGCACCTGGCGCTGAACAAAGAAGACGAGAAGATCCGCTTCCGCGATATTCAGGCGCAGCCGCGGAAGATTATCTCCAGCCCGACCTGGTCTGGCCTGGAAGATGAACATGTCTCCTATAACGCTGGGTATACCAACGTTCACGAGCTGATCCCGTGGCGGACGCTGTCCGGCCGTCAATCGCTGTATCAGGATCATCAGTGGATGCGCGACTTTGGCGAAAGCCTGCTGGTCTATCGTCCGCCGATCGACACCCGTTCGGTGAAAGCGGTGATGGGCGAGAAGTCCAACGGCAACCCGGAGAAGGCGCTGAACTTCCTGACCCCGCACCAGAAATGGGGTATCCACTCGACCTACAGCGATAACCTGCTGATGCTGACCCTGTCGCGCGGCGGGCCGATCGTCTGGATGAGCGAAGCGGATGCGAAAGATCTGGGTATCGAAGATAACGACTGGATCGAAGTGTTTAACGCCAACGGCGCCCTGACGGCGCGTGCGGTGGTGAGCCAGCGTGTACCGGCCGGGATGACCATGATGTATCACGCGCAGGAACGCATCGTGAACCTGCCGGGATCTGAAATCACCGGTCAGCGCGGGGGGATCCACAACTCCGTCACCCGTATTACGCCAAAACCGACCCACATGATCGGCGGCTACGGCCACCTGGCCTATGGCTTTAACTACTACGGTACCGTCGGCTCCAACCGCGATGAGTTTGTAGTGGTACGTAAGATGAAGAACATTAACTGGTTAGACGGCGAAGGCAACGACCAGGTACAGGAGAGCGTAAAATGAAAATTCGTTCACAAGTCGGCATGGTGCTGAATCTCGATAAGTGCATCGGCTGCCATACCTGTTCGGTGACCTGTAAAAACGTCTGGACCAGCCGGGAAGGGATGGAATACGCCTGGTTCAACAACGTGGAGAGCAAACCTGGCGTTGGCTTCCCGAACGACTGGGAAAACCAGGAAAAATGGAAGGGCGGCTGGATCCGCAAAATCAACGGTAAACTGCAGCCGCGCATGGGCAACCGCGCGATGCTGCTGGGTAAAATCTTCGCCAACCCGCATCTGCCGGGGATCGATGATTACTACGAGCCGTTTGATTATGACTACCAGAATCTGCATAACGCGCCGGAAAGCAAACATCAGCCGATCGCCCGCCCGCGCTCGCTGATCACCGGCCAGCGGATGGACAAGATCACCAGCGGTCCGAACTGGGAAGAGATCCTCGGCGGCGAGTTCGAAAAACGCGCCAAAGATCAGAACTTCGACAACATGCAGAAGGCGATGTACGGTCAGTTCGAAAACACCTTCATGATGTATCTGCCGCGCTTGTGCGAGCACTGCCTGAACCCGGCCTGCGTCGCGACCTGCCCGAGCGGCGCTATCTATAAGCGTGAAGAAGACGGCATCGTACTGATCGACCAGGACAAGTGCCGCGGCTGGCGGATGTGTATCACCGGCTGTCCGTACAAGAAGATCTATTTCAACTGGAAGAGCGGGAAATCCGAGAAATGCATCTTCTGCTACCCGCGTATTGAATCCGGAATGCCGACGGTGTGCTCCGAAACCTGCGTGGGCCGTATCCGCTACCTTGGCGTACTGCTGTATGACGCAGATGCGATTGAAAACGCCGCCAGCACCGAGAACGAGAAAGATCTGTATCAGCGCCAGCTGGATGTGTTCCTCGATCCAAACGATCCAAAAGTGATTGAACAGGCGTTAAAAGATGGCGTACCGCAGGGGGTCATTGAGGCTGCGCAGCAGTCGCCGGTCTACAAAATGGCGATGGACTGGAAGCTGGCCCTGCCGCTGCACCCGGAATATCGCACCCTGCCAATGGTCTGGTACGTGCCGCCTCTGTCGCCAATTCAGTCGGCTGCGGACGCTGGCGAATTGGGTAGCAACGGTATTCTGCCGGACGTGGAAAGCCTGCGTATTCCGGTGCAATACCTGGCGAACCTGCTGACCGCGGGCGATACCCAGCCGGTCCTGCTGGCCCTGAAACGCATGCTGGCGATGCGCCACTATAAACGTGCGGAAACCGTTGACGGCGTCGTCGATACCCGCGCGCTGGAAGAGGTGGGGCTGAGCGAAGCGCAGGCCCAGGAGATGTACCGCTATCTGGCGATCGCTAACTACGAAGATCGTTTCGTGGTGCCGAGCAGCCACCGTGAACAGGCGCGAGAAGCGTTTCCGGAGAAAAACGGCTGCGGCTTCAGCTTTGGCGATGGCTGCCACGGCTCGGACAGCCAGTTCAACCTGTTCAACAGCCGTCGCATCGACGCTATCGACGTGACCAGCAAAACGGAGCCGCACGCATGATTGAACTCGTGATTATGTCGCGTCTGCTCGAATACCCTGACGCTGCCTTATGGCAGCATCAGCAGGAGATGTTCGAGGCGCTCGCGTCATCAGAGAAACTCAGCAAAGAGGATGCCCACGCGCTGGGCGTTTTCCTGCGCGATTTAGTGGCTCAGGATCCGCTGGACGCCCAGGCGGCCTATAGCGAACTGTTTGACCGCGGCCGTGCCACCTCGCTGCTGCTGTTTGAACATGTCCACGGCGAATCCCGCGATCGCGGGCAGGCGATGGTGGATCTGATGGCGCAGTATGAGCGCCACGGTCTGCTGCTTGATAGCCATGAGCTGCCGGATCACCTGCCGCTGTACCTTGAGTATCTGGCGCAACTGCCGGAAGAGGAAGCGCTCGGCGGCCTGCGGGACGTCGCGCCGATCCTCGGCCTGCTCAGCGCGCGCCTGCAGCAGCGCGAAAGTCGCTATGCGGTGCTGTTCGAGCTGTTGCTGAAGCTGGCCAATACCCAGGTCGACAGTCAGAAGGTGGCGGAGAAGATTGCCGACGAGGCGCGCGACGATACGCCGCAGGCGCTGGACGCGGTCTGGGAAGAAGAACAGGTCAAATTCTTTGCCGACCAGGGCTGCGGCGAGTCGGAAATTTCCGCTCACCAGCGTCGTTTTGCCGGAGCCGTAGCCCCGCAATATCTGAATATCTCTAACGGAGGACAGCAATAATGCACTTCCTGAATATGTTCTTCTTTGACATTTATCCGTACATTGCGGGCTCGGTGTTTCTGATCGGCAGCTGGCTGCGCTATGACTATGGCCAGTACACCTGGCGCGCCGCCTCCAGCCAGATGCTGGATCGTAAGGGGATGAACCTGGCGTCGAACCTGTTCCATATCGGCATCCTGGGTATTTTCGCCGGCCACTTCCTCGGCATGCTGACCCCGCACTGGATGTATGAGTCCTTTCTGCCGATCGACGTCAAGCAGAAGATGGCGATGATCGCCGGCGGCGCCTGCGGCGTGATGACCCTGGTGGGCGGGTTACTGCTGCTCAAGCGTCGTCTGCTCAGCCCGCGCGTTCGCGCCACCACCACCGGAGCGGATATTCTGATCCTCTCCTTGCTGATGGTGCAGTGTGCGCTCGGCCTGCTGACGATCCCATTCTCAGCCCAGCATATGGACGGCAGTGAAATGATGAAGCTGGTTGGCTGGGCGCAGTCGGTGGTGACGTTCCACGGCGGCGCGTCACAGCATCTGGATGGCGTGGCATTTATTTTCCGCGTTCATCTGGTGCTGGGCATGACCCTGTTCCTGCTGTTCCCGTTCTCCCGTCTGGTTCATATCTGGAGCGCGCCGGTCGAATACCTGACGCGCAAATACCAGATTGTCCGCGCCCGTCGCTAACTGGCCCGCGATTGCTCACTGACCCCGCCGCGGCGGGGTTTTTTTTCGCCCCAGCCGAGGTTATTCCCTGCGGCGGCAAACAGAATAAGCATCCCGCCAATCAACTGCACAGGGGTCAACGCATGGTGGAAGACCAGATAGTCGACCACCATTGCCACCAGCGGATAAATAAAGGAGAGCGAACCGGTAATGGGCGTCGGCAGTTTCTGTATCGCGCTATATAAAAGCTGATACATGATCCCGGTATGGACGATGCCGAGGATCAGCAGATAGCGCCAGGGGAAGCTGGCCGTCCATTCGGGGGCATGCACCAGCGGCAGCAGCATCACGACGCCAACGAGCACCTGAATAAAGGCGATATGCTGCGCGGGGAGCGGATGCAATTTGCGCGCGATAATGGCGGTCAGGGCATAGAAGAATGCCGCGCCCAGCGCCAGCAAAACGCCGGTGGTAAGCCCCTCTCCATGCGCAGACGTCAGCTCGCTTGACAACAGGATCACTACGCCGCCAAAGGCCAGCAGTAGCCATCCCCATTTCACGGCGCTGACCCGTTCCCCCAGCACCATCCCCATCAGTACCAGCATAAACGGCTGGGTGTTATAGACCACGGTGGCCATACCGATTGAGATCCGCGAATAGGCGGCAAACAGCAGCAGCCAGTTGACGACCAGCGCCGCGCCGCCAATTACTGCCAGAGCGAGAGTGAAACGCGTTAGCCGGCTGAAGGGCTGGCCGCTTAACACGATAAACACCAGTAAGGTTAGCGCGCCAATCAGGCAGCGCCAGAACACCACATCCATCACCGGCAAACCAGAGAGCAGCACGAACGCGCCGATCGAGCCGGAGATTATCATTGCCAGGCTCATTTGCCAGACGCCGCGGGTAAGTTGCATTTTTCACCTCCATCATTTTTCAGTTATTGTGCGAAAAACCCTGACAGGGTGATATGGCTGAATTAAGGTAGAAAGACGCGAATGCCTTTTATAATTAGGTGAAAAACATGAATGACGTACTTGATGAAATTGACCGGGCCATCCTCACTTGCCTGACTCAGGATGCCAGAGTCTCGCTAAAGGTATTGAGCGCGCGAGTAGGGCTGACCTCGCCGAGCACGGCCGAGCGGGTGAAGCGCCTGGAGGAGCGGGGCGTCATTCAGGGCTATGGTGCGCGGGTGAATCTCGCCGCGCTGGGCTACAGCCTCCAGGCGCTGGTGCGGGTCCGGCCGCTGCCTGGGCTGCTGCAGAAAGTGGATAAATATATCCAGGCGATGCCGGAATGCATTGAAAGTGACAAAGTGACCGGGGAAGATTGTTTCGTGATGCGCCTCGTGGTGCGCGATATTGCCCAGCTGGATACCCTGCTGGACGGTCTGGCCGAGTATGCGCAGTGTAACACCTCGGTGGTGAAAAGCTCGCCGGTAAAAAGGCGTTTGCCACCGCTGTGAGTTTCCCGGAGGCGGTGCTGCGCACCTTTCCGGGCTACCAGACGGCGCCACCTGTAGCCTCGCTAAGCGAAGCGCGAGCGAGGGGGTAGCAAAACAGTGCTTGTAGCCTCGCTAAGCGAAGCGCGAGCGAGGAGGTAGCAGTACAGGTGGTTGCAGAGAGCGCGAGAATAGAGGGGGAAGGATAACTCGTCGCTATCGCTCCTCGCCCTTCGGGCCATTGCCTGCGGCAACGTTCTCTCGCTGGCGCTCGAGTCGAACCTTAGTCGAAGCTTCTCATCCTTCCCCGTAGGGTAGAATATAGAATATCGTAGAGTAATTGGATTGCGGTGTTTTTTAAGAGGATGGTGGTGGGGGAAGGATAACTCGTCGCTATCGCTCCTCGCCCTTCGGGCCGTTGCCTGCGGCAACGTTCTCTCGCTGGCGCTCGAGTCGAACCTTAGTCGAAGCTTCTCATCCTTCCCCGTAGGGTAGAATATAGAATATCGTAGAGTAATTGGATTGCGGTGTTTTTTAAGAGGATGGTGGTGGGGGAAGGATAACTCGTCGCTATCGCTCCTCGCCCTTCTGGCCGTTGCCTGCGGCAACGTTCTCTCGCTGGCGCTCGAGTCGAACCTTAGTCGAAGCTTCTCATCCTTCCCCGTAGGGTAGAATATAAAATATCGTAGGTTGATTAAGCTGGGCATGACATGGGGAGATGGTGGTGGGGGAAGGATTCGAACCTTCGAAGTCGATGACGGCAGATTTACAGTCTGCTCCCTTTGGCCGCTCGGGAACCCCACCAGGGGTAAAATCACATTGTAGGCTATTCAGCAAAATGAATGGTGGTGGGGGAAGGATAACTCGTCGCTATCGCTCTTCGCACTTCGGGCCGTTGCCTGTGGCAACGTTCTCTCGCTGGCGCTCGAGTCGAACCTTAGTCGAAGGTTCTTACCCTTCCCGCAAAGTGCAAACATCGTTTACGCTTGTCGGGGAAACCATATCACTGTAGTGAATAATGGTGGTGGGGGAAGGATTCGAACCTTCGAAGTCGATGACGGCAGATTTACAGTCTGCTCCCTTTGGCCGCTCGGGAACCCCACCACGGGGTAATGCTTGGTACTGGCCTGCTTCCTTCTCGGGAAGCGGGGCGCATCATACCAAATGATGCGCCCCTGTAAAGCATTCGTTTGACAAAAATAAACTGGTTGCCTGATTTTTACGCGTAACGCCGTAAAGCTAACCAATTCATTTCTCAGTCGATTAAAGAATAATCGTCCGGTTACCGTAAACGAAGACGCGCTGCGCCAGTACCTGATACAGCGCCCGGCTCAAGACGTTTTTTTCGACATCGCGGCCAGCGCGCATCATATCTTCTGCAGTATAGGTATGATCGACATGAATCACGTCCTGCATGATGATTGGGCCTTCATCCAGATTGTCATTCACATAGTGGGCGGTGGCGCCAATGATCTTCACGCCGCGCTCATAGGCCTGATGATAAGGACGGGCGCCGATAAACGCCGGCAAAAATGAATGGTGAATATTGATGATTTTGTTCGGGAAGCGGGCGACAAACTCCGGGGTGAGGACGCGCATATACTTGGCCAGTACCACGTAATCCGGCTCATGTGCCGCAATGGCATCCCCCATCTGCTTGTCGTGTTCTTCGCGGCTTAACCCTTCGTGACTGACCAGCTCAAACGGAATACCAAAACGCTCCACCAGCGGGCGCAGCGTGTCATGGTTGCCGATAACCGCGGCGATATCGACATCCAGTCCGCCGTAGTTGGCTTTCATCAGCAGATCGCCGAGGCAGTGCGCCTCTTTGGTCACCAGAATGACCACCCGGCGACGGCCTGCCGGATTCAGTTCGCGGATGGAACCTTCCGGTAGGGCGCTATCCAGATCGGCCAGCAGAATAGCGTCGTTAAAAATGCCCTCCAGTTCGGTGCGCATAAAGAAACGACCGGTACGGTGGTCAACAAATTCATTGTTCTGCACAATGTTAAGTTCGTGTTTGTAGCAGATATTGGTGATACGCGCGATGAGGCCTTTCTGATCAGGGCAAATAGTGCGTAGTACTTTACGTTGTAATGAATGCATCGCGAGGAAAATCCTGTAGTGTTTGCAAGCGCTACGGCAGCGTTACTGGCCGCAGCATTTTTTAAATTTTTTACCTGAGCCGCAA
This sequence comes from Klebsiella variicola, assembly GCF_000828055.2. NCBI lineage: Bacteria > Pseudomonadati > Pseudomonadota > Gammaproteobacteria > Enterobacterales > Enterobacteriaceae > Klebsiella > Klebsiella variicola. The sequence continues at coordinate 2,156,726 of NZ_CP010523.2, forward strand.
GGGCAGGGGTCATTACGACCAATCAGCGGTCGTGTCCCGTCGATATAGTACCACTGTCCATTTTCTTTTAAGAATCTGGAACGTTCAATAATGGCGCCCGGACGGTTATTGTCATTAAAGCGGGCGACAAAGCTGACAAAGCCTTCATTGGGGACTCGCCCTTCATCACTGGCGAACAGGGTTAAACCCAGCCACTCGGTCTGGCTGAACCCCTTCTCCAGCTCGGCGCGAAACGTCTGCGCCTGACAGGACGGATGCCAGGTTTTGATCAGATAGTCGGCATCTTTCATGACGAACGCGCTATAGCGGGAGCGCATAAGCTGTGACGGGCCTGGCGCAAGCTCTGCGCCGGACAGATATCGCTGGCAACATGAGCTATACTCCAGTGCGCTGCCACAGGGGCATAATTGCGACAAAACTGCCTCCATGGAAGAAAGAATTACGGCGCTTCAACGCCAAAGGTGTTTATGTTAACTGAGCCGTGACAATGTTGCCACGCTCAGAGTGGAAGGATAGTTATCAGTAATAATGAGAAAGCTTAAAATTGGTCTGGCGTTAGGGGCGGGAGCTGCCCGAGGATGGTCGCACATTGGCGTCATCAACGCCCTCCGTCGGGCTGGTATCGAGATTGATATCGTCGCGGGGTGTTCTATCGGTTCGCTGGTAGGGGCGGCGTATGCCTGCAACCGGCTCCCGGCGCTCGAGTCATGGATCTGCTCATTCAGCAACTGGGATGTCCTGAAGCTGATGGACCTCTCCTGGCGACGTGGGGGCCTGCTGCGCGGTGAAAAGGTATTCAATCATTACCGTCGTATTATGCCGGTGACCGATATCGAACGCTGCGAGCGTCGGTTTGCTGCCGTCGCGACCAATTTAAGTACCGGCCGGGAACTGTGGTTTACTGAGGGCGATCTGCATTTAGCCGTTCGAGCCTCCTGCAGCATGCCTGGACTGATGGCGCCGGTGAGGCATAATGGTTACTGGCTGGTCGATGGCGCAGTGGTCAACCCGGTTCCCGTGTCGCTGACGCGGGCAATGGGGGCCGATATCGTGATTGCCGTTGACCTGCAACATGATGCCCATCTCATGCAGCAAGATTTATTTTCCCTCGAAACGCCGCGGCCGGAAGCTGAAGAGAAGGAGGGCCCATGGCATACTCGTCTGCGCGCGCGATTGACGCAAATGAGCTCCCGTCGTACGGCCGTGACGCCGACGGCGATGGAGATCATGACCACGTCTATCCAGGTTCTGGAGAACCGTCTTAAACGCAACCGCATGGCGGGTGACCCGCCGGATATCCTGCTGCAGCCATACTGTCCGCAAGTGTCGACGCTCGACTTCCATCGCGCAGGAGAGGCGATTGCCGCGGGCCAATTGGCCGTGGAAAAGAAAATGGATGAACTATTACCCTTAGTGCGTACAGCGGTTTGACGTACAAGTACCTGACTTAAGTAAAATCTGACAGGCGATAGTGAGAATAGCGTGCCACTATTGAATTATCGTCAGCCAGGGGAGATATCATGACGCAGCCATTGGCGGGAAAACAGATTCTGATAGTTGAAGACGAACCCGTTTTCCGCTCACTCTTGCATGGATGGCTGGCCTCGCTGGGAGCAACGACCTGGCTGGCGGAAGATGGCATGGATGCCCTGCATAAAATGACTGAGGTGCGTCCGGACCTGATGATTTGCGACATTTCAATGCCGAGAATGAACGGTCTGGAACTGGTCGAGACGCTGCGTAACCGCGGCGAGCAGCTACCGATACTGATGATTTCCGCCACCGAAAACATGGCGGATATTGCCAAAGCGTTACGGCTGGGCGTCCAGGATGTGCTGTTAAAACCGGTGAAAGATTTCGATCGCCTGCGTGAGACCGTTTATGCCTGCCTGTATCCCGCGATGTTTAGTTCACGTGTGGAAGAGGAAGAGCGTCTGTTTGAGGACTGGGACGCGCTGGTCAGTAATCCGACCGCCGCATCGAGACTGCTGCAGGAGTTACAGCCTCCGGTGCAACAGGAAATGTCACATTGCCGCATTCATTATCGACAGCTGGTATCGGCGGATAAGCCGGGGCTGGTGCTCGATATTGCGCCGCTCTCGGAAAATGATTTGGCTTTCTATTGTCTGGATGTCACACGAGCAGGGGATAATGGCGTGCTGGCGGCTTTATTACTGCGCGCGCTATTCAATAGCCTGCTGCAAGAGCAACTGGCGCATCAGGGGCAACGGCTACCTGAAATGGGGAGTCTGTTAAAACAGGTCAATCAGTTACTCCGCCAGGCGAATCTTCCCGGTCAGTTCCCTTTGCTGGTGGGTTATTACCACAGTGGACTGAAAAATTTAATTCTGGTGTCCGCAGGGCTCAATGGCACGTTGAATACCGGTGAGCATCAAATTCAGATAAGTAATGGCGTTCCTTTAGGGACGCTGGGCGATGCCTATCTTAACCAAATTAGCCAGCGCTGCGCCTCATGGCAGTGCCAAATTTGGGGGGCCGGGGGGCGTTTACGCTTAATGTTGTCTGCGGAATGAGCAATTGCGTTTATATCTAAGCAGACGGCATTACCTGCAGCCCTATACTGGTGGTACCATCGAGCAGTTTTATGCGTAAAAGTCCTAATTCGAGGCTATCGGAACCTTTTCAGACCAGTGAATACGCGGTTGACTGATATACTCGACACGTTATTTGTAACGAGAAGTTTAAAAAACAAACAGTCCAGGAGATTTCAATGGCTGCCCTTAATTCTAAAGTCAGAAAAGCGGTTATCCCGGTAGCGGGATTAGGCACCAGGATGCTGCCTGCCACCAAAGCAATTCCAAAAGAAATGCTGCCGCTGGTAGATAAGCCGTTAATTCAGTACGTTGTTAATGAATGTATCGCTGCAGGAATTACTGAAATTGTTCTGGTAACGCACTCATCGAAAAACTCTATCGAAAACCATTTCGATACCAGTTTTGAGCTGGAAGCGATGCTGGAAAAACGTGTAAAACGCCAGCTTCTGGAAGAAGTGCAGTCTATTTGCCCGCCGCACGTGACCATTATGCAAGTTCGTCAGGGCCTGGCGAAAGGCCTTGGTCACGCCGTGCTGTGCGCCCATCCGGTAGTGGGTGATGAGCCGGTAGCGGTTATTCTGCCAGACGTTATTCTGGATGAATTTGAGTCCGATCTGAGCCGTGATAACCTTGCGGAGATGATCTCTCGTTTTGATGAGACTGGCGCCAGCCAGATTATGGTTGAGCCTGTCGAGGATGTGACCGCGTATGGCGTGGTCGATTGCAAAGGCGAATCCCTGAAGCCGGGCGAAAGCGTGCCGATGGTGGGCGTGGTCGAGAAGCCAAAAGCTGACGTTGCGCCGTCCAACCTGGCGGTAGTGGGGCGCTATGTCCTCAGCGCAGATATTTGGCCACTGCTGGCGAAGACCCCTCCGGGCGCCGGTGATGAAATTCAGCTGACTGACGCGATTGATATGCTGATCGAGAAAGAAACGGTTGAAGCTTATCATATGAAAGGCAAGAGCCATGACTGCGGCAATAAGCTTGGCTACATGCAGGCGTTTGTCGAATATGGTATTCGTCACAAGACGCTTGGTGACGATTTTAAAGCCTGGCTGGAAACCGCGGTGACGAAGTAATCCGCAGCGCGATTAAAAGCCAGAAACCGGGAGCGCGTCAGCGACTCCCGGTTTTGTTTATCGAGCCTGAGGGCAAAAAAAATCCCGCCGGAGCGGGATTTTTAATATTGCGACAACGGAGATTAGATCAGGAAATCGTCCAGTGATTTACCTTGTTCGTCCATTGCTTTTTTGATCACCGCAGGAGTACGGCCCTGGCCAGTCCAGGTTTTGGTTTCGCCGTTTTCGTCTACATAGCTATATTTAGCCGGACGTGCAGCACGCTTAGTTTTGGTACCGGCTTTAACGGCAGCCATAGTGCTCAGCAGTTCATTCGGGTCAATACCGTCAGCAATCAGCATTTCACGGTATTGCTGCAGCTTACGCGTACGCTCTTCAATTTCTGCTGCGGCGGCATTTTCTTCTTCACGGCGCTCGTTAACAACGACTTCTAATTTTTCCAGCATTTCTTCGAGCGTTTCAAGGGTGCATTCTCTTGCCTGCGCACGAAGAGTACGGATGTTGTTCAAAATTTTAAGTGCTTCGCTCATTGTAGTAATCTCAAACTTATATTGTGGGGTGGTTTGTTGAACTAATAATAGAGCGATAAAATGCGTTGTGCAATAGGGGAGAATGTAAGGAATTCAAAATTACTGGTTATTTGTCGCGGGAATTAATTAATTTAAGTTAAAATTCTCGTGCCGCTTCACATCTTTGCTCCTTATAGCCATGAGTAGGGGGCCAGCTAAAACACTGAGACCATATGCTTTTTCTGAGGTTCAGTGAGAAAAATTATCCTTTGCATGGGTAAATAACCCTCGTCAGTATTAGCGCATTTTTGGTTACGCGCCTTAATATAAAACAACCCGCAAGCCCGCTTATAGTGCATGGATACTGGTCCTATAAGCACGAAAAGACAATGGTTACCTCACCGATAGCGTAACGGGGCGTACAAATAATGGCCCTGTAAATTCAATTCATCCACGTCACCCTTTCCGTTTCCATGCCCTTCAGCGCTGCGACAATACCCCTGCGGAAAGGGCGGCTGTACGCATAAAATATGGTACAATCGCCGCCGCGATAAAACACTTTGATTGGGGTCACGCAGCCGATGGCACAACTTTATTTCTACTACTCTGCAATGAATGCAGGTAAGTCGACCGCTCTGTTGCAATCTTCGTACAATTACCAGGAGCGGGGGATGCGTACCATCGTTTATACCGCTGAGATAGATGACCGCTTCGGTGCTGGAAAAGTCAGCTCGCGTATCGGCCTCTCCTCGCCGGCCCGGTTGTATAATCCGCAGACGTCGCTATTTAACGATATTGCGGCAGAGCACAAGCTTAAGCCGATTCACTGCGTGCTGGTGGATGAAAGCCAGTTTCTGACGCGCGAACAGGTTCATGAGCTGTCCGAAGTTGTCGATACACTGGATATTCCGGTGCTGTGCTATGGACTGCGGACGGATTTTCGCGGCGAGCTCTTTACCGGTAGCCAGTATTTGCTGGCATGGTCCGATAAACTGGTGGAGCTGAAAACCATTTGCTTCTGCGGCCGTAAGGCGAGCATGGTGCTACGTCTCGATCAAGAGGGGCGACCTTATAATGAAGGCGAGCAGGTTGTCATCGGCGGCAATGAGCGGTATGTGTCCGTCTGTCGTAAGCATTATAAAGAGGCGCTGAGCGTGGGTTCTTTAACCCAGGTACAAAACCAGCGTTATTCCTGCTGAGTTGCTCAGAAGCTCATACAGGCGCCTGTGGGCGCCTTTTTTATACTCTGGAAGGCTGGAGCTCGGGATTGGCTGACAAGCAGGCATAAAAAAGCCCCGTCATCTGACGGGGCTTGCAGTATGTTTACCGTTGTTGATTAAGCGGATTTCTTCGCTTTTTTCTCAGCTTTCACCGGAGCAGCGTCGGTTTTCGCAGCAGTTTCGCCTTCGACGAACTCGCGGCCGTAGTAGGTATCCAGCAGAATCTGTTTCAGTTCGGAGATCAGCGGGTAGCGCGGGTTAGCGCCGGTGCACTGGTCATCGAATGCATCTTCAGACAGCTTATCAACGTTAGCCAGGAAGTCAGCTTCCTGAACGCCAGCTTCGCGGATAGATTTCGGAATTCCCAGCTCAGCTTTGATGCTTTCCAGCCATGCCAGCAGTTTCTCGATCTTCGCTGCGGTGCGGTCGCCCGGTGCAGAGAGACCCAGGTGATCGGCGATTTCAGCGTAGCGACGACGAGCCTGCGGACGGTCGTACTGGCTGAACGCAGTCTGCTTGGTCGGGTTGTCATTCGCGTTGTAGCGAATAACGTTGCAGATCAGCAGGGCGTTGGCCAGACCGTGCGGAATATGGAACTGAGAGCCCAGTTTGTGCGCCATGGAGTGACACACGCCGAGGAAGGCGTTCGCAAACGCGATACCGGCGATAGTCGCAGCACTGTGTACGCGCTCACGGGCAACCGGGTTCTTGGAACCTTCGTGGTAGGAAGCCGGCAGGTACTCTTTCAGCAGTTTCAACGCCTGCAGAGCCTGGCCGTCAGAGAACTCAGAAGCCAGCACGGAAACGTAAGCTTCCAGGGCGTGAGTCACCGCATCCAGACCACCGAACGCACACAGCGATTTCGGCATATCCATCACCAGGTTGGCATCGACGATGGCCATATCTGGGGTCAGCGCGTAGTCTGCCAGCGGATATTTCTGACCAGTTGCGTCATCGGTCACTACGGCGAACGGCGTCACTTCAGAACCGGTACCGGAGGTGGTGGTGATGGCGACCATCTTGGCTTTGACGCCCATTTTCGGGAACTTGTAGATACGTTTACGGATATCCATAAAGCGCAGCGCCAGTTCTTCGAAGTGGGTTTCCGGATGTTCGTACATGACCCACATGATTTTCGCCGCATCCATCGGGGAACCGCCGCCCAGCGCGATGATGACGTCTGGTTTGAAGGAGTTCGCCAGATCGGCACCTTTACGTACGATGGTCAGGGTCGGGTCAGCTTCAACTTCGAAGAAGACTTCGGTTTCAACGCCCGCTGCTTTCAGTACGGAAGTGATCTGATCGGCATAGCCGTTGTTGAACAGGAAGCGGTCAGTCACGATCAGCGCGCGTTTGTGACCATCAGTAATCACTTCATCCAGTGCGATTGGCAGGGAGCCACGACGGAAGTAGATAGATTTCGGAAGTTTGTGCCACAACATGTTTTCAGCTCGCTTAGCAACGGTTTTCTTGTTGATCAGGTGTTTCGGACCAACGTTTTCAGAGATGGAGTTACCACCCCAGGAACCACAACCCAGAGTCAGGGAAGGCGCGAGTTTGAAGTTGTACAGGTCACCGATACCACCCTGAGAAGCCGGGGTGTTGATCAGGATACGTGCGGTTTTCATCATCTGGCCGAAGTAAGCCACGCGAGCCGGCTGGTTGTCCTGGTCGGTGTACAGGCAAGAGGTGTGACCGATACCGCCCATGGCAACCAGTTTTTCTGCTTTGGTGACCGCGTCTTCGAAATCTTTCGCACGATACATCGCCAGCGTCGGAGACAGTTTTTCGTGAGCAAACGGTTCACTTTCGTCAACGTTGGTCACTTCGCCAATCAGGATCTTAGTCGTAGCCGGAACGGTGAAGCCTGCGAGTTCCGCGATTTTTGCCGCTGGCTGACCAACGATAGCAGCGTTCAGCGCGCCATTTTTCAGGATGATGTCCTGAACCGCTTTCAGCTCTTTACCCTGCAGCAGATAGCCGCCGTGGCTGGCGAAACGTTCGCGAACCGCGTCATACACTGAATCAACGACGACAACAGACTGCTCAGAAGCACAGATAACGCCGTTATCGAAGGTTTTAGACATCAGAACGGAAGCAACAGCACGTTTGATATCAGCCGTTTCATCAATGACCACCGGGGTGTTACCGGCACCAACGCCGATAGCTGGTTTACCGGAGCTGTATGCCGCTTTCACCATACCTGGACCACCGGTCGCAAGGATCAGGTTGATGTCCGGGTGATGCATCAGCGCGTTAGACAGTTCTACGGACGGCTGATCGATCCAGCCGATCAGGTCTTTCGGCGCGCCAGCCGCGATGGCAGCCTGCAGTACGATATCAGCCGCTTTGTTGGTGGCTTCTTTTGCACGCGGGTGCGGAGAGAAAATGATGGCGTTACGTGTCTTCAGGCTGATGAGCGATTTGAAGATGGCTGTTGAAGTCGGGTTAGTTGTCGGTACGATACCGCAGATGATGCCGATCGGTTCAGCGATAGTGATGGTACCAAAGGTGTCGTCTTCTGACAGGACGCCACAGGTTTTTTCATCTTTATATGCGTTGTAAATGTATTCGGAAGCGAAGTGGTTTTTGATCACTTTGTCTTCAACGATGCCCATGCCGGATTCGGCAACGGCCATTTTAGCGAGAGGGATTCGAGCATCTGCAGCGGCCAGAGCGGCAGCGCGGAAGATTTTATCGACTTGTTCTTGAGTGAAACTGGCATATTCACGCTGGGCTTTCTTGACACGCTCAACAAGCGCGTTCAGTTCAGCGATATTAGTAACAGCCATAATGCTCTCCTGATAATGTTAAACTTTTTTAGTAAATCAGTCGCTCGATTCGACATTATAGACAGGCTGTTAACAGCTTGCATGTAAATGTTTATGTAGAAAAATCAGGACACTGTTTTACCGATTTACTAAAAAAGCTCTATTACTTTAACTTTCAGGTCATGCTGCCTTCCACTCTGTTGGTGTCATCAAGATTACTCACTTCTGAGTACAAAATACGTGATTTAGATCAAGTATTGGCGTGGCTGATACCTTTCAGCTGGCTGCTTTTTAACCGATTCGATCAAGTGTAATGGAAGGGTTTTGAAATTAAAAAAACGATTAGCATTAAAGCTACAAATAACTAACATTCGATACATATCACCGGGTTATGCATATTTATAATGAATATTGCATGCAAAAAGCGTATGTTTCGCGCAGTTATTTTATGCTGTTAATAGTCAACCGCCAATTTTGATGATGCTGCGGAGCCCATTGTGACTCAACCACTGTTCGATTTTGCTACCTATTTCAAGTTCTTCATTGGCTTATTTGCCCTGGTCAACCCGGTCGGCATCATTCCGGTGTTTATCAGTATGACCAGCTACCAACCGGCAGCGGTGCGCAACAAGACCAACCTGACCGCAAACCTGTCGGTGGCGATCATCCTCCTGACGTCGTTGTTTCTCGGCGATGGCATTCTGCAGATTTTTGGCATCTCGATTGATTCCTTCCGCATTGCCGGCGGCATCCTGGTGGTGACCATTGCGATGTCGATGATCAGCGGCAAGCTCGGCGAAGATAAGCAGAACAAGCAGGAGAAGTCGGAGACGGCGGTCCGGGAGAGCATCGGCGTCGTGCCTCTCGCGCTCCCCTTAATGGCCGGACCGGGGGCAATCAGTTCAACTATTGTCTGGGGCACCCGATATCATTCCTGGGTGCACCTGGTCGGGTTCTCACTGGCGATAGCGGTATTCGCTCTTTGCTGCTGGGGCATTTTCCGAATGGCGCCGTGGCTGGTTCGTCTGCTGGGACAGACGGGAATCAACGTCATCACCCGTATCATGGGGTTGCTGCTGATGGCCCTGGGGATCGAGTTTATCGTAACCGGTATTAAAGCGCTGTTCCCCGGACTGCTTAATTAGTGGAACACCATGCAAGCGTGGAGGCTTCACTTCGCGCTTGCGCGATTATTAGCAAAACCTATTAACCAGCGCGAGATCGGCTGTTGAGATAACGTTTTGCGATAATATCTTTAAATCCATATTTTTCATTAAGATATCTGTTTTTGTTCATTGTTTTCCCCTCACGCTCTTCCTGCCTGCGATGTTATTTTCTTCACATCATTCTCTGGCACTTGCTGTCGGATCATCGAAATGATATTAGTAATTTTAACAAGGCAGTAGATGAATGTGCTAAAAAGTAACCTGTTGTTAAATTTTTGTACAAAAAAGCATCTTTTAGCCGATACTCGATTCTCAACGCGATTAAAAAATCATATCACTATGATTAACAATGATATTTTTTTGTCGGTAGTCCGCGAAGATCTTGAGCATCGCGGGCAATATCGGCGATAAAAGAGAATCCGGTAACATATTTGCAAATTGCATTGGCGGAGGTGTTTACCTTTTGGTAATTTCCGCCGTTATCGTCTGCTGAATTATATGCGTAAATGAGAATTATTATTAATAATCTCACTGCGCCGGAACTGCCCTCCAGCGAGGGGGCAAAGAATCGACGTTAAGGCTGCCGTTCGAGCGGTCGTAATAAATAAGTCGGTGATAGCAATCTGCCAATCGCAAACGCTCCTGCGTTGGACAGATCCCCGCAAACGGGAAAAAAACAGGCTGGTTAAAAAACCAGTAATTATAATGACTGGAGTTACAACACAATGACCATCATCACTAAAAAACGTTTTATCGCCGCGGGAGTGCTATCCGCACTGCTTGCCGGCAATATGGCTATGGCAGCGGATGTCCCGGCCGGTGTGCAGTTGTCGGATAAGCAAACGCTGGTGCGAAATAGCGGCGCTGAGCCGCAATCGCTGGACCCGAATAAAATTGAAGGGGTACCCGAGGCCAATATTAGCCGCGACCTCTTCGAAGGCTTGCTGAATACTTCGCCGAAAGATGGCCACCCGATCCCTGGCGTAGCAGAGAGCTGGGATAATAAAGATTTTAAAGTCTGGACCTTCCATCTGCGTAAAGATGCGAAATGGTCTAACGGCGAGCCGGTTACTGCTCAGGACTTCGTCTACAGCTGGCAGCGTCTGGTGGATCCGAAAACCGCTTCTCCTTATGCCAGCTATCCGCAATATGGTCATATCGTTAACGTCGACGACATCATTGATGGCAAGAAAGCGCCGAGCGAACTGGGCGTAAAAGCCATTGACGACCACACGCTGGAAGTTACCCTCAGCGAGCCAGTCCCTTATTTTTATAAGCTGCTGGTTAACCCGGCGATGTCTCCTGTCTACAAACCGGCTATTGAAAAATTTGGCGAGAAATGGACACAGCCTGGCAACATCGTCACCAACGGGGCGTATACTCTGAAAGACTGGGTGGTCAACGAACGTATCGTGATGGAGCGCAACCCGCACTACTGGGATAATGCTAAAACCGTCATTAACACCGTTACCTGGCTGCCGACCTCTTCCGAAGTGACCTATGTTAACCGCTATCGCAGCGGTGAACTGGACATGACCTATAACCAGCTGCCGATCGAACTCTTCCAGAAGCTGAAAAAAGAGATCCCCAACGAGCTGCACGTCGACCCGTATCTGTGTACCTATTATTACGAAATCAACAACCAGAAAGCGCCGTTTACCGACGTACGCGTCCGTACCGCGCTGAAGCTGGGTCTGGATCGCGACATTATTGCTAATAAAGTGAAAGGACAGGGCGATCTGCCGGCCTACGGCTACACGCCGCCGTACACCGATGGCGCGAAGCTGAGCGAGCCGGAATGGTTTACGTGGTCGCAGGAAAAACGCAACGAAGAAGCGAAAAAACTGCTGGCCGAAGCCGGCTATACCGCGGATAAACCGTTGACCTTTAACCTGCTGTATAACACCTCCGATTTGCACAAGAAGCTGGCGATTGCCGCCGCCTCGCTGTGGCGTAAAAACCTGGGCATTGACGTGAAGCTGGTTAACCAGGAGTGGAAAACGTTCCTCGATACCCGTCACCAGGGCACCTATGACGTGGCACGCGCAGGCTGGTGCGCCGACTATAACGAGCCAACTTCCTTCCTGAATACCATGCTCTCTGACAGCTCAATGAACACTGCGCACTATAAGAGCCCGGCGTTCGACAAGATTATGGCTGAATCCGTAAAAGCGTCTGATGAAGCGCAGCGTACGGCAGCCTATGCGAAAGCGGAACAGCAGCTGGACAAAGACAGCGCGATCGTACCGGTCTATTACTACGTCAACGCCCGCCTGGTGAAACCGTGGGTTGGGGGCTATACCGGTAAAGACCCGATGGATAACGTCTATACCAAAGATCTCTACGTTATCAAACATTAATGGCAATACGTGGGGCGGGCCTGTGCTCGCTCCATCGTGTCTTATTTGAGAGCAGTGCAAAGGCACACGCCAGAAGGTACGGGCAATGTTAAAATTTATCTTACGTCGCTGTCTGGAAGCGATTCCGACGCTATTTATTCTTATTACCATCTCATTCTTCATGATGCGTCTGGCACCGGGAAGTCCTTTTACCGGGGAGCGCACCCTGCCGCCGGAAGTCATGGCGAATATTGAAGCAAAATACCATTTAAACGACCCTATCATGACGCAGTACTTCAATTATCTGAAGCAACTGGCGCATGGCGATTTTGGTCCCTCCTTTAAATACAAAGATTATTCGGTCAACGATCTGGTGGCCGCCAGCTTCCCGGTTTCAGCGAAACTGGGCTTCGCCGCCTTTTTACTCGCGGTGGTGATCGGCGTAGCCGCCGGGGTGATAGCCGCTCTGAAGCAAAACACCCGATGGGACTACGCGGTGATGGGGGTAGCCATGACCGGCGTGGTTATTCCGAGCTTTGTAGTGGCGCCGCTGCTGGTGATGATTTTTGCCATTACCCTGCACTGGCTGCCGGGCGGCGGCTGGAACGGCGGAGCGCTGAAATTTATGATCCTGCCGATGGTGGCGCTTTCCCTGGCCTATATCGCCAGTATCGCCCGTATCACCCGCGGCTCGATGATAGAAGTGTTGCACTCTAACTTTATCCGCACCGCGCGGGCAAAAGGGCTGCCGATGCGCCGCATTATTTTGCGCCATGCGCTGAAGCCGGCGCTGCTGCCGGTGCTCTCCTATATGGGGCCAGCTTTCGTGGGCATCATCACCGGCTCAATGGTCATTGAAACCATTTACGGCCTGCCGGGGATCGGCCAGCTGTTCGTTAACGGGGCGCTTAACCGCGACTACTCGCTGGTGCTGAGCCTGACGATCCTCGTTGGCGCCCTGACTATCCTGTTCAACGCCATCGTTGACGTGCTGTACGCCGTTATCGATCCGAAGATTCGCTACTGAAGCCGGAGTTCGCCATGATGTTAAGTAAGAAAAATAGCGAGGCGCTGGAAAACTTCAGTGAGAAGCTGGAAGTGGAGGGGCGTAGCCTCTGGCAGGATGCGCGTCGCCGCTTTATGCACAACCGCGCCGCGGTGACCAGCCTGATCATGCTGGTGCTTATTGCGCTGTTTGTCACCTTTGCGCCGATGGTGTCGTCGTTCTCCTACTTCGATACCGACTGGGGCATGATGTCCAATGCCCCGGATATGGCTTCAGGCCACTACTTCGGAACCGACTCCTCCGGGCGCGACCTGCTGGTGCGCGTGGCGATCGGCGGGCGTATTTCGCTAATGGTCGGGGTGGCAGCGGCGCTGGTGGCGGTGATCCTCGGCACGCTGTACGGTTCGCTTTCCGGTTATCTCGGCGGCAAAGTGGACTCGGTGATGATGCGTCTGCTGGAGATCCTCAACTCCTTCCCGTTTATGTTCTTCGTCATCCTGCTGGTGACCTTTTTTGGTCAGAATATCCTGCTGATCTTTGTTGCCATCGGCATGGTTTCCTGGCTGGATATGGCGCGTATCGTGCGCGGACAGACCTTGAGCCTGAAGCGTAAAGAGTTTATCGAAGCCGCGCAGGTCGGTGGGGTCTCCACGGCCAGCATCGTGCTGCGCCATATCGTCCCCAACGTACTGGGGGTGGTGGTAGTGTACGCCTCGCTGCTGGTCCCCAGCATGATCCTCTTCGAATCCTTCCTCAGCTTCCTCGGGCTGGGAACCCAGGAGCCGCTCAGCAGTTGGGGAGCATTGCTCAGCGATGGCGCCAACTCAATGGAAGTCTCGCCCTGGCTGCTGCTGTTCCCGGCGGGTTTCCTGGTGGTGACCCTGTTCTGTTTCAACTTTATCGGCGATGGTCTGCGTGATGCCCTCGACCCGAAAGACCGCTAAGGAGCGCTGCCATGACCATGATTGAAACGGCAAAGGCGCCGCAAGCGCAGAGTCACAGCGGCCTGCTGCTGGACGTGAAAGATCTCCGCGTCACCTTTAAAACGCCGGATGGCGATGTCACTGCCGTCAATGACCTGAACTTCACCCTGCAGGCGGGCGAGACGCTCGGCATTGTGGGCGAATCTGGCTCCGGTAAATCGCAAACCGCCTTCGCTCTGATGGGGCTGCTGGCGGCCAACGGCCGCATCGGAGGATCCGCCACCTTTAACGGTCGGCAGATCCTCAATTTGCCCGAGCGTGAACTGAACAAACTGCGCGCCGAGCAAATCTCGATGATTTTCCAGGATCCGATGACCTCTCTTAACCCGTATATGCGGGTGGGCGAGCAGTTAATGGAAGTCCTGATGTTGCATAAAGGACTGAGCAAAGCCGAAGCGTTTGAAGAGTCGGTGAAGATGCTCGATGCGGTAAAAATGCCGGAAGCGCGCAAGCGCATGAAGATGTTTCCGCACGAGTTTTCCGGCGGGATGCGCCAGCGCGTGATGATTGCCATGGCGCTGCTGTGTCGGCCGCGGCTGCTGATTGCGGATGAACCCACCACCGCGCTGGACGTCACCGTGCAGGCGCAGATCATGACGCTGTTGAATGAGCTTAAACGCGAATTCAATACGGCAATCATCATGATCACCCACGACCTCGGGGTGGTGGCCGGGATCTGCGATAAAGTGCTGGTGATGTACGCCGGGCGCACCATGGAGTACGGTCAGGCGCGCGATGTCTTCTATCAACCGTCACATCCATACTCTATTGGCCTGTTGAATGCAGTTCCTCGTCTGGATGCCGAGGGCGATGCGTTGTTAACCATCCCTGGCAACCCGCCAAACCTGCTGCGATTGCCGAAAGGCTGTCCATTCCAGCCGCGCTGCCCGCACGCCATGGAGCAGTGTAGCAGCGCACCGCCGCTGGAGTCGTTCGCGCCAGGCCGCCTGCGCGCCTGCTTTAAACCGGTGGGGGATCTGCTATGAACGCCGTAACTGAACAACGAAAAGTCCTGCTTGAAATTGCCGACCTGAAGGTGCACTTCGATATCAAAGATGGCAAGCAGTGGTTCTGGCAGCCGTCGAAAACGCTGAAAGCAGTGGATGGCGTGACGTTGCGCCTCTATGAGGGGGAAACCCTCGGTGTGGTAGGGGAGTCAGGCTGCGGCAAATCGACCTTCGCCCGCGCCATTATTGGCTTGGTGAAAGCGACCGATGGCAAAGTGGCCTGGCTTGGGAAAGATCTGCTGGGTATGAAGCAGGAAGAGTGGCGCGATGTGCGCAGCGATATCCAGATGATCTTCCAGGATCCGCTGGCCTCGCTGAATCCGCGCATGACCATCGGGGAGATTATCGCTGAACCGCTGCGCACCTATCATCCGAAGATGTCGCGTCAGGAAGTTCGTGATCGCGTCAAAGCGATGATGATGAAGGTCGGGTTGCTGCCTAATCTGATTAACCGCTATCCGCATGAGTTCTCCGGCGGTCAGTGCCAGCGTATCGGCATCGCGCGGGCGTTGATCCTTGAGCCGAAGCTGATTATCTGCGATGAGCCAGTATCTGCGCTTGACGTGTCGATTCAGGCTCAGGTGGTCAATCTGCTGCAGCAGCTGCAGCGTGAGATGGGGCTGTCGCTGATATTTATCGCCCACGATCTGGCGGTGGTTAAACATATCTCCGACCGCGTCCTGGTGATGTATCTGGGCCATGCGGTGGAGCTGGGCACCTACGACGAGGTGTATCATAATCCGCTGCATCCCTATACCAAAGCGCTGATGTCGGCGGTACCGATCCCCGATCCTGATCTCGAGAAAGCGAAAACTATTCAGTTGCTGGAGGGCGAATTACCCTCGCCAATTAACCCTCCGTCGGGCTGCGTGTTCCGCACCCGCTGCCCGCTCGCCGGGCCAGAGTGTGCGAAAACCCGCCCCGTACTGGAGGGCAGTTTCCGCCATGCGGTTTCCTGCCTTAAGGTAGACCCGTTATAATCTCAGGGGCTGACGCAGGTCAGCCCTTTTTTTTGCGAGGTTAACGAAGTGGGTATGCTTTCTGCCGCTCGTCTGCGGCTTTATCATTTACTTTTCGATCAGAACCGACGTTCCGGCCGCCGCTTCGAAGGGCTGTGCGGACTTTTCGCCTTGCTCAGCGTGCTGGTGATTTTTATCGAGTCGGGGCTGGGCACGCAATATCATCTGACATTAGATGAATGGCATGTTTTCGTCTGGCTGGAGCTGCTGGTGACCGCGGTTTTTACCGTGGAGTACCTGCTGCGTATCGCCACCTGGCCCAATCCGCTCCACTATATTTTTAGCTTTTGGGGACTGATTGACCTGGCGACGATTTTGCCTCTCTATGTGATGTGGCTGTGGCCGGAGATTAGTCTGAATTATGTCTTTGCCTGGCGAGCAATGCGAGCGATCCGCGCGCTGCGTATTCTCAAACTGTTGCGCTTTATGCCTTCGCTCAACGTGTTCTGGCGAGCAATCGTCAGTGCGCGTCACCAGCTGATTCTGTTCTATTCGTTTATCGCCATTGTGATGGTAATTTTCGGTTCGCTAATGTATTTGATCGAGGGGCCGGAGTACGGCTTTACAACGCTCAACGCCTCGGTCTATTGGGCCATCGTGACCATCACCACCGTTGGCTATGGCGATATCACCCCGCATACCCCACTGGGCCGCATTCTGGCGTCGATCCTCATCCTGATCGGCTACTCCATTATTGCGATACCGACCGGGCTTATCACTACCCATATGACCAGCGCCCTGAACCGTCGGCGTCAGCGTCGCCTGTGTCCGCAGTGCCAGCAGGGCGACCATGACGATAACGCCCGTTTTTGTCACGCCTGCGGCCATGCGTTGCCGAAATAAGCTGCCAGCATAAAAAAAGCCTGCCGGGTGAACCGCGGCAGGCTTTTCACTGAATAGTGAGCGTTATTCACGCCACAAAATATGACACAGCTTATGATCTTTTTCACGGCACAGCAGAACACGGGCGAAAATGTCATTAATTTCCCCGCCATCGGTATCCGCCAGGCCAATCACCACTTCGGCGAAGAAATCCGGATTCAGATCGTAATCCACATGCTCTTCCCAGTCTGCGGACGGGTCGAACAGTTCGGCGCCCCCGCGCTCTTCAAACTGCAGGTTAAACAGAATGATGTCCGCCGGGTCGAGGTTGTCGGCCGCCAGCTCGAGGAAGATATCGTAAGCCTGCTCAAGCGTTTCGTCTTCGGTCAGGCGGTTGTTTAAATCCATATCCATGATTGCTACTCATTCGGTATCTGATGGGCACGTTTTACAGCAACGGGCTGAAGAAGTAAAACAGTCGCTCGACGATCCGCTGCCAGAGCGGTCGTTTTAGCCAACGACGGGCGTCAAGCAGGCGCGAACGCGAGATATAGTCATCCTGGACCGCCGCCAGATCGCTGCCAAAACCGGCGTCATCAATGACCAGCGTAATCTCAAAATTGAGCCACAGGCTGCGCATATCCAGATTCACCGTCCCCACCAGGCTCAGTTCGCCATCCACCAGCACGCTCTTGGTATGCAACAATCCGCCTTCAAACTGATAAATTTTGACCCCGGCCGCCAGCAGCTCGGTGAAAAAGGCCCGGCTGGCCCAGCCCACCAGCAGTGAATCGTTCTTGCGCGGTAAAATAATACTCACGTCGACACCGCGCTGGGCGGCGGTACAGATTGCGTGCAGCAGGTCGTCGCTGGGCACGAAGTAAGGTGTCGTCATGATCAGATGCTCTTTCGCCGCGTAGGCGGCGGTGAGGAGCGCCTGATGGATCAGATCTTCCGGAAAGCCCGGGCCGGAGGCGATCGTGTGGATGGTATGCCCGCTGGCCTCTTCGAACGGCATGATATTGACGTCCGGTGGTGGCGGCAGAATGCGCTTTCCGGTTTCGATTTCCCAGTCGCAGGAGTAGACGATGCCCATCGAGGTCGCCACCGGGCCTTCCATCCGCGCCATCAGGTCAATCCACTGGCCGACACCCGAGTCCTGCTTAAAGTAGCGCGGATCGACCATATTCATGCTGCCGGTATAGGCAATATAGTTATCGATCATCACCATCTTGCGATGTTGACGCAAATCCATCCGGCGCAGGAACACACGCATCAGGTTAACTTTGAGGGCCTCGACGACTTCAATACCGGCGTTACGCATCATCGCCGCCCATGGGCTGCGGAAAAAGGCCACGCTGCCCGCAGAATCGAGCATTAGCCGACAGTGAACCCCACGACGCGCTGCGGCCATCAGCGATTCGGCGACGCTGTCGGCCATACCGCCTGGCTGCCAGATATAAAAGACCATCTCGATATTATGGCGGGCCAGTTGAATATCGCGGATCAGAGCCTGCATCACGTCGTCAGATTCCGTCAGCAGCTGCAGCTGGTTGCCTTTTACGCCACCAATGCCCTGACGCCGTTCACACAGCTTGAACAGGGATTCTGCCACCGGGCTGTTATCTTCCGCGAAGATATGTTTGCAGGCTTTGAGGTCGTTTAACCACTTGGCCGTCGAGGGCCACATCGCCCTGGCGCGTTCCGCCCGGCGTTTGCCGAGATGCAGTTCGCCAAAGGAGAGATAGGCGATAATCCCCACCAGCGGCAGGATATAAATGATCAGCAACCATGCCATGGCGGACGGGACAGCGCGGCGTTTCATTAGAATTCGTAATGTTACACCGGCGATCAACAGCCAGTACCCCAGAATGACCAGCCAGTTCACCACCGTGTAAAAGGTTGTCATAGATGTAAAATCCTTTTGAATGACGTTATGTGATGAGTTTACGCATCAGTATTTTTCTGGCAAATAAAAACGCAGCGAAAGCGGTAGTCAGTTGCTGGCAGAGGTTTATAATGGAGGCTGTTTTCACTCGTAGAGTCGTTGCAATGAAGCGTAGTAGAACGGAAGTAGGGCGCTGGCGCATGCTGAGACAGGTGAATCGCCGTAAAGCGCGCTGGCTGGAAGCCCAATCGCGCCGCAATATGCGGATCCTTGCTATCAGGAAGGGACTGGTGAAACGGCAGCGTCATGCTCTGCTGTTTGTCTTCCCCGACTGTTAAGTGAGCAGATTAACGGCACCGTGAGCGGTGCCGTTGTCGTTTTATTAGCCCTGCGCTGAATTATCGTTATCATTGCCATCTTGACATCATTATTTTGCTCGACTGCGGTGCAACGACAGTTTGCGCCTGGCTTGCTTTCACGTCTCATTAAAATAGGTATGTCACGTTATTCCGGGCGGTTTGTTTCAGGCAGAACCTATTCCTGCCGCCACAGCAATTAATTGCCATGCAGTATTTATTGTTACCCAGACAGGAGCGGCGCTGTCGAATGCATGCCCACACTGGCCAGCAGATGCAGCCTGAAGTAAGTTGAGAAGAATGATGAAACAGGCGCAGTCAGATCATGGCGCATGAGGCTAAGCGTGCCGCTCCTGGTCTTAAATAATCTGCGCCTGTTTGTTTGCCTTTCAGAACGGTTGTCTGGATAACGCGCCTGAATAAAATGCACGCTATTACGCGTGCATTACTTTATTTTGCATAGGCTTCAGTGGATAAAGTGATGGTCACGTTATCACTTACCGCGGGCACATACTTATCAAGCTTGAAGTCTGAACGTTTGATTACCCCTGTTGCATCAAATCCAATCGCCTCTTTTTTCACCATTGGATGCATGTCCTGCTTATTGAGGGTTGCATGCAGAACTACCGGTTTGGTGATGCCTTTAATGGTCAGGTTACCTTCGACATCATATTTATTGTCGCCCTTGCTTTCCACTTTGGTACTCCGGAAAGTGGCCTCGGGAAACGTTTTGACATCAAAGTATTCTTTGCCTAAAAATTCATCGGTTAACGCTTTGACATGCGTGTCAATGGTTTTTACCGGCAGAGTAACGCTAACAGAAGATTTTTCAGGGTTCTCTTTGTCAAAAGATAATTTCCCTGAAACATCAGAGATATAGGCGGTAGGGTTAGAGAAACCGAAATGATTCCAGGCAATCACCACCGACGTGTGCTGCGGATCCAGGTTATATTCCGTCGCCGCAGCTTGTGATACAGGGATATATAAGGCAAGCAGAGAAAGAAATACTGTTTTTTTCAGAACGTTCACAAAAAAGTCCTCAAAATGAGCAAGTACACAAAGGGTAGCTTAAAAAGAGGGAAGTCTTATTGAAAACATTTGTTATTCCCTTTCAAAATTTTTAATCAAGCACGAATAACCCTACAGTAACGCAGCGTGAACTTTACGCAAGGCAATTAATAGAAGTTAAAAAATGATCATCGGCAATTTTAACCTGACGGTGAGATTTTTATTGGGCCATGTCAGGATATTGTGTGTGGTTATATCATTGCGGGGCTATTTTCCCTGGGGAGAGAAATCACCGCGAGCCTGAATGCAGGAAGGTTGTTTAAGACCGGTTCAGTACCTTGCGAAAACCGGACATTAATCCCCGTTTATTCCATGGCTTAATATCGGCAGGGAGAAATTATCCGCATCAAATGCTTATCCAGTCAATGTAAAAAAAGAGCAATAACCATAAATTAGGCATTTATCCAATCTAATGTCGATGTGAAATGAATAAATGTCGATATATTATTCTGTGTTATTTATTTGTTGTAGTCATTTCTTTTTAATCCTTCCTGGCGTTTTTTTAGCTTTATCACAATAGTGTCGCGCAAAAAACAATCAATAAATAAATAAAATACAAGATCTTACATAACGGACTTACACAATTTATTAACAATTAAATATAATTCCCGACATCGATGTTTTATCGCCATTTTCTATCCCGGCATTATGCTTCATTTATGCCGTTTGGCTTACTGCGGGGAAAACATCGATAGTTAAATAAGAAATAGTTTTATTTCATGGTGTTATCAGGAGAGTTATTATGTCAAATACGAATCCCCGCTCATCCGGCTGGTTAGGCCTGTGGTGCCTGCTGGTCGGTGTGATACTGCTTGCGACAGGCCTGTTCTTTGTCATCGGCGGTTATAAACTGGTTTCCCTGGGGGGAAGCTGGTATTTCCTTATTGCCGGGGTTATTACCCTGCTCGCCGCGATTCAGTTTTTCCGCCGCAGGTCGTCCGCGGTGTGGCTGTTTGCTCTGGTATTCGTGGGTACCCTGATTTGGGCACTGTTTGATGCCGGCTTCGACTTCTGGCCGCTCGTTTCCCGTTTGATGGTACCCGCCGGGTTGATGCTGCTGGCGGCGGCCACCTGGCCTGCGCTACGTAAGCATGAAGGAAAGCCTTACAGCACCAAAGGGGCATGGGGGGTCTGCGTTGTTCTGGTTATCGCCATGGGCGTCACCTTTGTTCAGATGTTTCAGCCCCATCCCACAGTGGCGTTCAGCGGCGAGAAATTACCGCTGGTGCCGGTAAAAGAAGACGCTAAACAGCAAAACTGGGACCACTACGGCAATACTGCCGGCGGTAGCCGCTTTGTGGCGTTGGACCAGATCACGCGTGACAATGTAAAAAACCTGAAACCCGTCTGGACCTTCCATACTGGCGACACCCCGTTAAGCCCGGATGGCAATGGCGCAGAAGATCAGCAAACACCGCTGCAGGTAGGCGATCGTGTTTTCCTCTGTACCCCGCATAACAATGTGATCGCCGTCGATGCCGATAGTGGAAAAGAGATCTGGAGAGCGGAAATTAATGCGAAATCCGCCATCTGGATGCGCTGCCGAGGCCTGGCGTATTTTGATGCGACGAAGCCACTGACGCAGCCCACTGTGGCAGGCTCCACACCGATTCTGCCGGCACAGGTCGCGCCAGGTGCAGCATGCCAGCGTCGCATCCTGATGAATACGATTGATGACAGATTGATCGCCTTAGACGCAGATAACGGCCAATTCTGCCCGGACTTCGGGACGAACGGCAGCGTGAATCTGCGAGAAGGGATGGGCGCAGCGGCAGATCCAAGCTATGTGTTGACTTCAGCCCCGACGCTGGCTGGCACCACGGTGGTGGTTGGAGGCCGCGTGGCGGATAACGTCAGTACTGACATGCCTGGCGGCGTGGTGCGCGGTTATGACGTGATTACCGGCCAGCAGCGCTGGGCATTTGATCCGCGTAATCCGGATCCCAATCATGTTCTGCAACCGGGGGAACATTACAAACGCAGTTCCGCTAACTCCTGGGCGCCCATGTCATGGGATGCGTCGATGAATACCCTCTTTATTCCGATGGGGAGCTCCTCTGTTGACCTGTGGGGCGCGGACCGTATTCAGGGCGATCACAAATACGCCACTTCAATCCTGGCGCTGGATGCGACCACCGGGAAAGAGAAGTGGGTATACAAGACCGTGCGTAACGATCTGTGGGACTTCGATGTCCCGATGCAGCCAAGCCTGGTCGATTTCCCGACCAAAGAGGGCAACAAACCCGCCGTGGTGGTGGGGACCAAAGCGGGTCAAATCTATGTACTTGATCGCCTGACGGGTCAACCGCTTACCGAAGTGAAAGAGGTCCCGGTGAAACCGGCTGATATCCCAAATGAACAATATCCGGCGACGCAGCCGCGCTCTGTTGGGATGCCGCAGATTGGGGCGGAAACCCTGAAAGAATCTGATATGTGGGGGGCAACGCCGTTTGATCAGCTGGTCTGTCGTATCAGCTTCAAATCGATGCGTTATGACGGGCTGTACACCATGCCGGGGACCGATGTTTCCCTCAGCTTCCCGGGCTCTTTGGGAGGAATGAACTGGGGCAGCCTGTCTACCGATCCGAACAACCACTATATCTTCGTCAATGATATGCGTCTGGGTCTGTGGGTGCAGCTGATTAAGCAGGACCCACAAAGCGCGGTGGCCAACACCGGTGGTGAAGCGGTGAACGCCGGGATGGGGGCGGTCCCGATGAAAGGAACACCGTACTCGGTCAACAAAAACCGTTTCATGTCGCCGCTGGGGATCCCATGTCAGAAACCGCCGTTTGGTACGCTGTCCGCGATTGACCTGAAAACACAGAAAATCGTCTGGCAGGTGCCGGTCGGTACCGTCCAGGATACCGGTCCGTTTGGCATAAAAATGCGTGCTCAGATGCCGATCGGTATGCCGACGCTGGGTGGAACCCTGGCAACTCAGGGCGGCCTGGTGTTCATTGCCGGAACCCAGGACTACTACCTGCGCGCCTTCGATTCATCTACGGGTGAAGAAGTCTGGAAAGCCCGTCTTCCGGTAGGAAGCCAGGGGGGACCCATCAGCTATGTTTCGCCGAAGACCGGCAAACAATACATCCTGATTTCCGCCGGTGGAGCCCGCCAGTCGCCGGATCGCGGTGACTACGTGATTGCCTATGCGCTCGATAAGTAACAGATAATTGGATCAGCGATAACGATCAGAGGCCCCCGCCGGACAGCGGGGGCTTTTCATATTAATGCATGGATGGTGAGGCGTTGCGTTAGGCGACGATGTTGAGGCAGGAGAGGGGATCTGACCCTGTACAGGACATGTCAGTGAGAGAACAGCCAAACTTTTCGCGTGATGGAAAAGGGCGGCATTTTAATGTTGTGTACCAAAATGCGCCCTTTAATCTGATGGCCTGGTGTCTTTTTTATGGCTAACCAGAAAAATAGCAGGGAATATTTATCAAAACACTTTCTTATAAGGCTTAACAGAGACCTGGCGGTAGACGCCAGCCGCAATATACGGATCATCATTGGCCCAGGACTGCGCCGCTTCCAGCGACTCAAACTCGGCAATCACCGTTGAGCCGCTGAACCCTGCTGCGCCCGGTTCGTTGCTGTCAACGGCCGGCATTGGCCCGGCGGTAAGCAGCCGGCCTTCATCGTGTAAGAGTTGCAGACGCGCGAGATGCGCAGGGCGAACCGAGAGCCGCTTTTCCAGAGAATCGGCGATATCTTCAGCGTAGATAACGTAAAGCACGGCAAAGCTCCTTATCAATAATCAGGCGAATTACGTTAAGTTAAACCGCCCTGGACTGCAATGCAAAGATGCATACCGGTGTCGAATGCGCTGCCGACGCGGCTTTTTTCTGCAAATGGTGGCAAAAATTGACTCAGGTTAAGACGCCTTATTGAATATGATTGCTATTTGCATTTAAAATCGGAGCATCATTTTTCAACAGAAACGACTATGAGCGCAATGACCCTTGATTTACCTCGCCGCTTCCCGTGGCCAACGCTGCTGTCCGTGGCTATCCACGGTGCCGTTGTGGCGGGGCTGCTTTATACCTCGGTACATCAGGTTATTGAACAGCCTTCTCCGACGCAGCCGATTGAGATTACGATGGTCGCGCCGGCCGATCTTGAACCGCCCCCGGCGGCACAGCCAGTCGTGGAGCCCGTTGTCGAACCTGATCCTGAGCCGGAACCCGAGGTGGTGCCTGAACCGCCGAAAGAGGCGCCGGTGGTGATCCATAAACCGGAACCGAAGCCGAAGCCTAAACCCAAACCGAAACCCAAGCCGGAGAAAAAGGTTGAGCAGCCGAAGCGGGACGTGAAGCCGGCAGCAGAGCCGCGTCCGGCCTCGCCGTTTGAAAACAACAACACGACGCCAGCGCGCACCGCGCCAAGCACCTCGACCGCGGCCGCCAAACCCACCGTTACTGCCCCGAGCGGCCCGCGGGCGATCAGCCGTGTCCAGCCGACCTATCCGGCCCGCGCCCAGGCGCTGCGCATCGAAGGGACGGTACGGGTGAAGTTTGACGTGACGCCAGATGGCCGAATCGACAACCTACAGATCCTCTCTGCCCAGCCTGCCAATATGTTTGAGCGCGAAGTGAAAAGCGCGATGCGCAGATGGCGTTACGAGCAGGCAAGACCGGGAACCGGCGTGACGATGACTATCAAATTCCGTCTGAGTGGGGTCGAGATCAACTGATAATGCGTTGCGGCGGACCAGGGGTCCGCCGTGAGTCTTGTCTAACGCGTTTTTTCCGTCAATACATCGTCCAGCGCCTGCTGGACCGTCACCAGGTGCTGGCCACCAAACAAAATCGCCCGGTTCAGTAGGGTGTAAAGCTGATAGATGGGCTGGCGATCGAGAAAACCTGCTGGCAGCGGTGAAACGGACTGGTAGCCGTCATAGATCTGCGGCGGTTGTTCCGGGTGCATCGGCAGCATGGCTAAATCGCACTCGCGATCGCCCCAGTAGCAGGCCGGATCGAAGATATAGGGGCCATCTGGTCCTAAGGCGCAGTTACCGGACCACAGGTCACCATGGAGCAGTGAAGGTTGCGGCTGATGGTTGGCCAGCCGCTGCTGAACCACATCGACTAAGGTATCGATATCGCCAAAGTGCAGCCCCTTCTCCGCCGCCAGCTCCAGTTGCCAGCCGATACGCTGCTCGGCAAAGAACACCGACCAGCGACGCTGCCAGGCGTTGGGCTGCGGCGTGGTGGAAAGATCGTTGTCGAAATCCAGACCAAACTGCGGCTGATCGCTCCACTGATGCAGATGCGCTAACTGCTGGCCGAGCAGGAAGGCATTATGCGCATCCAGCGGACGGGGAGGGAGGTATTCCATGACCACAAAACTGTAGTCACGGTCGCTGCCGACCGCATAGACCTGCGGCACGCGAACGGTTTTGCTTCGCGACAGCAGTTCCAGCTGATCGGCCTCGGCGGTGAAGATGGGCAGAAGCTCACGTTCGTCGCATTTCACGAAGTAATCTTTCCCGCCGAAGCGTAAATGCCAGGCCGAATGGATTTCCCCACCGGGCAGCTCGGTTTTCAGTTCGATTTCAGCGTTTTCGGAATGCCAATCGCGTAAAAGTGTACTGATTGCTTGCCACATGCTGTCTCTCCCCATGTTTTCCACCATATCATAAGGTTAGCGCACTGCTACCGGGTAAACCTGGAACTGACGCACAACTGACGCTTTCCGTTGCGTTAAACGCACTTATTGAGCTTTTAACCACTCGGCGAATGTGCTGACCGTAATCTCTGCCGGGCGGCCCAGAGCCGATTCCGCCAGCCCTGCGCTGAGGGCCTTAACTTCATCAGCATCCTGGGCGCTGAGCAGGCCAAAGGTGTTGGTCCCCAGCTCATGGGGATTGCCGTCTTCATCATTGAGCGTCAGTACGAACCCGGCGCGGGTAAAGTGGTTGCTGACCTCGTTGATCTCCGTCAGCGCCTGTTCGTGAAAGGTGACGCTGACGACCCAGGCGGTTATCTCATTGCTCATCTCTACACCCCATTGTTATCCATAGCCTTTCCAGCATAGACCATCCAGCCAATATCGTGGCTCCCTCCGCCAGCGCGGAGGGGCAGGGAAGATCAGCGACCGCAGAGATAATCGTAGATTTTTTGCGTATTGGCCTGCGAGCAGAGACGGGTGCCCTGATTGATTGTCGCGGCGCTACCGGCAGCGACGCCAAAGCGAACCATATCTTCCAGCCCGGCGTTTTCCGCCAGACGCAGGGTCATGGCGCCCACCATGCTGTCGCCGGCGCCGACGGTGCTCTGGCTTTTCATCGGAGGCGGCACCACCTGAACGCTGCCGCTGGCGTCAACGCCTAACGCCCCCTGCGGCCCGAGCGAAACCACCACCCGGCGTACTTTACCGGACTGGATCAACGACTGGGCGGCAAGGCGTACGTCATCGGGTTGGCTCAGATCGCGCTGTACGAGGGCGCTGAGCTCTTTCTGGTTCGGCTTCACCAGCTCAATATTGCCGACGTCCAACGCCGCAGCCAGCGCGTCGCCGGAACTGTCGATAATGCAGCGCAGTCCCTGCTGTTGCGCATTTTTCACCAGTTGCATCAGGTTTTCGACGCTGATACCTGGCGGCAGGCTGCCGCTTACCACCAGCAGTGAGCCGGGTTCGATAGTCAGGACTTTCTCTTCCAGCCGACGGAACTCATCATCCGTCAACGCTGCGCCGGGCATGACAAAACGATATTGTTCGCCGCTGGCGGCCACGTGAACGTGCAGGTTTTGCCGCGTCCAGTCGCGGGTTTCGACGGTCTCGACCGGCACCTGCTCATCGGCCAGCAGGGCTGCTAAGTGCTCGCCGGTGGCGCCGCCAACCGGGAAAATGGCGGTGGCTTTGCCGCCAAGAAAGGTCACGGCACGGGCAACGTTGATCCCGCCGCCGCCGGGCTCAAATACTGGCGCGCTGCAGCGGAGTTTACCTTCGGGATAAATCTGTGGGGTCTGCGTGGCGCTATCCAGCGAGGGGGCCAGCGTTAACGTATAAATTTTGGTCATTCCTTCTCCTCCTTAATACGGCGACTGTGCTTTATTTAAGCATGGCACGATGGCTCCGGGAGGGAAAGTGATGTTCCTGAGAGATTTGCAAAGAAGCCTGTATTTTCATTATGAAATAAAGATTGTTTCCGGAGCTGTCTTATTCAAAAAACGAAAGAGTAAGTGATTGCTATGTTATTCGTGCTTTTTTATAATTTGCTACCTTTCTTAGGACCTGCACACCGCGATCCTCGCGAAAGTTTCCGGGACCCTCAGGTCTCTTTTATGTTGTACGGACGCTAAATTCAATGAGCGGGCAGGTTGTGTCTGTTCATCATTTGTACTGTCCTAAAAAATGTATTTTAGAGAGTTATAATGAAGCTTTTAAAGACAGTACCCGCAGCGGTTATGCTGGCGGGGGGGCTTTTTGCGTCTGTTGGCGCAATGGCCGATGATTCTGTATTTACCGTCATGGATGACCCTTCCGCTGCTAAAAAACCTTTCGAAGGTGTGGTTAACGCAGGCTACCTGGCGCAGTCCGGCAACACCAAAAACTCCTCGATGACGGCAGATTCCACCTTGACCTGGTATGGTAATACCACCGCCTGGTCGCTGTGGGGGAATGCCAGCAACACCTCTTCCAACGATGAGCGATCCTCAGAAAAATATGCAGTCGGTGGGCGTAGCCGCTACAACCTGACCGATATGAACTATATCTTTGGTCAGGGCAGCTGGCTGACCGACCGCTATAATGGCTATCAGCAGCGTGATGTCCTGACGGCGGGTTATGGTCGTCAGATCCTCAACGGTCCGGTGCACAGCCTGCGGTTTGAATTCGGTCCTGGCGTTCGCTATGACGAGTTTACCGATGGAGAAACCGATACTCAGCCGCTGGGTTACGCCTCCGGCACCTGGGCCTGGCAGATGACCGATAACGCCAAATTTACGCAAGGGGTCTCGGTGTTTGGCGCTGAGGACACCACCGTCAACTCTGAGAGCGCGTTAAACGTGGCGATTAACGCCCATTTCGCGCTGAAGGTCGCCTACAACGTGACCTGGAACTCGGCACCGCCTTCCTCTGCGCCGGAGCATACCGATCGCCGGACATCGCTGTCCCTTGGGTATAAAATGTAATATTTTCAGGCCGGGTTTCCCCGGCCTGTTCGTTTTAAATTTAGCAATGAGTGCCATTATTTTTTCTGGCCTTTCGTTTTAGTTTTTATAAAAAGAAATAGCCCTCCATCTTTTCTCCATTATTCCCGGTTTGTTGACAAATATTCATTCTATTTGACACGAAAAGCTAAATATTCGACGGACAAATATGTGATCTGGATCTATAATGATATGCACTGTCCGGGCGGAGAAATCGCGCGGTCTGTCTTCCGTAATAAGAGAATGAATATCATGAAAAACACTTCATTTACCATCGCAGCCCTGGCGCTGTGCGTGCTTTCTTTTGGCGCATCCGCTGCCACGCCCGTTCCGCCATCAGGCAACCAGGACCATACTCAGGTTGGCATCGCCAAAGCGACTGACGTTGAGGCTGGCTCGAATATCGCCCCCGGTTCCCGAACTACCGGACAATCCATGAGCGATGCCTTTAATGTGCATACGCTGGTGGCCGGCGAGTGGTCATAATATACCAGACCTTTATTTCGTCATACGTCAATTAAGCCGGGTGGAGCGGTACCGGTTTAACGCGCTGTGTTAAAGATTAAGTATGCAATATCATTGCGTCTCTACTATCACGTCCGAATAATATTATCCGGCTTTGCCGGGGATTATTCTCGCCTGCAGTAGCAGGATATTCGTCTTTTTATCTCAATCTCTCTTGTTTTCTCCACATTCCGCCATCATTTATACGCTTGCGGCTTTAATCACGTACCAATGATGTGTAAACTACTCCCCGGTGTTATCAGCAGGCGGTGGCAGGCGGGAACGGTCTATCCGGTCGTCCTCCTATTTTCGCAGAGTGAAGCGGGAACTGCGCCTTAACCTGATGATAATTATGATTATATAGTTTTGTATGTGCTCTTTCGTGTGGGGCACCACTGCAAATAAGGACATAAAATGCCTGTAATTACGCTTCCTGATGGCAGTCAACGCCATTTTGACCACGCTGTTAGCCCCATGGATGTTGCGCTGGATATCGGTCCAGGCCTGGCGAAAGCCACCATTGCCGGGCGGGTAAACGGTGAACTGGTAGACGCCTGCGACCCGATCGAAACCGATTCCACTCTCTCTATTATCACTGCGAAAGATGAAGAAGGGCTGGAGATCATTCGTCACTCCTGTGCGCACCTGTTAGGCCATGCCATTAAACAGCTGTGGCCCAACACCAAAATGGCTATCGGTCCGGTTGTTGATAATGGCTTCTACTATGACGTAGACCTCGACCACACCCTGACTCAGGAAGATATCGACGCGCTCGAAAAACGTATGCATGAGCTCGCCGAGAAAAACTACGATGTCATCAAGAAGAAAGTCAGCTGGCACGAAGCGCGTGAAACCTTCGTGAAGCGCGGCGAAACCTATAAAGTTTCTATTCTTGACGAAAACATTGCTCATGATGATAAGCCGGGTCTGTATCATCATGAAGAATATATCGATATGTGCCGCGGCCCGCACGTACCGAATATGCGCTTCTGTCATCACTTCAAGCTGATGAAAACCGCCGGTGCCTACTGGCGCGGCGACAGCAACAATAAAATGTTGCAGCGTATCTACGGTACCGCGTGGGCAGATAAAAAAGCGCTGAATGCCTATCTGCAGCGTCTTGAAGAAGCCGCCAAGCGTGACCACCGTAAAATTGGCAAGCAGCTTGACCTGTATCATATGCAGGAAGAGGCGCCGGGGATGGTGTTCTGGCACAACGACGGCTGGACTATCTTCCGTGAACTGGAAACCTTTGTTCGTTCTAAACTGAAAGAGTACCAGTATCAGGAAGTCAAAGGTCCGTTCATGATGGACCGTGTGCTGTGGGAAAAAACCGGCCACTGGGACAACTACAAAGATGCGATGTTCACCACCTCTTCTGAGAACCGTGAATACTGCATCAAGCCGATGAACTGCCCGGGCCACGTGCAGATCTTCAACCAGGGATTGAAATCCTACCGCGATCTGCCGCTGCGTATGGCGGAATTCGGTAGCTGCCACCGTAACGAACCGTCTGGCGCGCTGCACGGTCTGATGCGCGTTCGCGGCTTTACCCAGGATGATGCGCATATCTTCTGTACTGAAGATCAGGTTCGCGATGAAGTGAACGCCTGTATTCGTATGGTCTACGATATGTACAGCACCTTTGGCTTCGAGAAGATCGTCGTCAAACTGTCAACTCGCCCGGAAAAACGTATCGGTAGCGATGAGACCTGGGATCGCGCGGAAGCGGATCTGGCGGTGGCGCTGGAAGAAAATAACATCCCATTTGAGTATCAACTGGGCGAAGGGGCGTTCTACGGCCCGAAAATTGAATTTACCCTGTATGACTGCCTCGATCGCGCATGGCAGTGCGGAACGGTACAGCTGGACTTCTCTCTGCCGCAGCGTTTAAGCGCTTCTTATGTGGGCGAAAATAACGAGCGTCAGGTACCGGTCATGATTCACCGTGCGATTCTCGGTTCCCTGGAGCGCTTCATTGGCATCCTGACCGAAGAGTTCGCTGGCTTCTTCCCAACCTGGATTGCACCAGTGCAGGTAGTGGTCATGAATATTACCGATTCTCAGGCTGAATACGTTAACGAATTGACGCGTAAACTACAAAATGCGGGCATTCGTGTAAAAGCAGACTTGAGAAATGAGAAGATTGGCTTTAAAATCCGCGAGCACACTTTACGTCGTGTCCCGTATATGTTGGTCTGTGGCGACAAAGAAGTCGAAGCCGGCAAAGTGGCCGTGCGCACCCGTCGCGGGAAAGACCTCGGCAGCATGGACGTAAGTGAAGTGATTGAGAAGCTGCAACAAGAGATTCGCAGCCGCAGTCTTCAACAACTGGAGGAATAAGGTATTAAAGGCGGAAAACGAGTTCAAACGGCACGTCCGAATCGTATCAATGGCGAGATTCGCGCCCTGGAAGTTCGCTTGACAGGTCTGGAAGGCGAAGCTTTGGGTATTGTGAGTCTGAGAGAAGCTCTCGAAAAGGCTGAAGAGGCCGGAGTAGATTTAGTTGAAATCAGCCCTAACGCCGAACCGCCAGTTTGTCGTATCATGGACTACGGCAAGTTCCTTTATGAAAAGAGTAAGTCTTCTAAGGAACAGAAGAAAAAGCAAAAAGTTATCCAGGTTAAGGAAATTAAATTCCGTCCTGGGACCGATGATGGTGATTACCAGGTAAAACTCCGCAGCCTGGTTCGCTTTCTCGAAGATGGCGATAAGGCTAAGATCACACTGCGTTTCCGCGGTCGTGAGATGGCCCACCAGCAGATCGGTATGGAAGTGCTTACGCGCGTCCGTGACGATCTGAGTGAACTGGCAGTAGTCGAATCCTTCCCTACGAAGATCGAAGGCCGCCAGATGATCATGGTGCTCGCTCCTAAGAAGAAACAGTAAGGCCTTCAAGTAGCGATGTCAGTGGAGCCTTAGGGCTTCACTGATGTTGTTCGCCTATGTTTCGTTTATTAACAATGCGAAGTGGAAGTTATTAAGATGCCAAAAATTAAGACCGTACGCGGTGCTGCTAAGCGCTTCAAAAAAACCGGTAAAGGTGGTTTTAAGCACAAGCACGCTAACCTGCGTCACATTCTGACTAAAAAAGCTACCAAGCGTAAACGTCACCTGCGTCCGAAAGCCATGGTTTCCAAAGGCGATCTGGGCCTGGTTATCGCGTGCCTGCCGTACGCATAAGTCGTTAACGTTTAACTTTTTTAACTTAGAATAGATACAGGAGAGCACACATGGCTCGCGTAAAACGTGGTGTAATTGCACGTGCACGTCACAAGAAAATTTTGAAACAAGCTAAAGGCTACTACGGTGCGCGTTCTCGCGTATACCGCGTTGCCTTCCAGGCTGTTATCAAAGCTGGTCAGTACGCTTACCGTGACCGTCGTCAACGTAAACGTCAGTTCCGTCAACTGTGGATTGCACGTATCAACGCAGCAGCACGTCAGAACGGTATTTCTTACAGCAAATTCATCAATGGCCTGAAAAAAGCCTCTGTTGAAATCGACCGTAAGATCCTGGCTGACATCGCCGTATTCGACAAAGTAGCGTTCACCGCTCTGGTCGAAAAAGCGAAAGCAGCTCTGGCATAAGCCAGTTGAAAGAGGGAGCTTGTCTCCCTCTTTTCGTTTCAACACCATCAATACATTGACTTTTATCGGCGCAGGCTTTTCAATACAGGTCTGACGTTTCTTACCAGACAAGGTAATGCAAGCATGAATGCTGCTATTTTCCGCTTCTTTTTTTACTTTAGCACCTGAACTCAGGAGGCTAGCGCGTGAAAGAAGAAACGGAAAACAGCGCCAGAAAGCCTCCCCTGTGGAGGCTTTTTTCGTATATGGATTCGGGATATTAATTTCACTATAACCGGTGTCTGCACCGACATAATGAGGAAAACCATGTCACATCTCGCAGAGCTGGTTGCCAGTGCCAAGGCAGCCATTAACGAGGCATCAGATGTTGCTGCGCTGGACAACGTCCGCGTGGAATACCTGGGTAAAAAAGGGCATCTGACCCTGCAAATGACCACCCTGCGTGAGTTACCGCCGGAAGAGCGTCCGGCAGCCGGCGCGGTCATCAACGAAGCGAAAGAGCAGGTGCAGCAGGCGCTGAACGCGCGCAAAGCTGATCTGGAAGGCGCAGCGCTGAATGCGCGTCTGGCCGCAGAGACCATTGACGTCTCGCTGCCGGGACGCCGCATTGAAAATGGCGGCCTGCATCCGGTCACTCGCACCATCGACCGTATTGAAAGTTTCTTCGGTGAGCTCGGCTTTACCGTGGCGACTGGCCCGGAAATCGAAGATGATTACCACAACTTCGATGCGCTGAATATTCCGGGTCATCATCCGGCGCGCGCTGACCACGACACTTTCTGGTTCGATGCCACTCGCCTGCTGCGTACTCAGACCTCCGGCGTGCAGATCCGCACCATGGAAAACCAGCAGCCGCCCATCCGCATTATCGCGCCGGGCCGCGTCTATCGTAACGACTACGACCAGACCCATACCCCGATGTTCCACCAGATGGAAGGTCTGATTGTTGATAAAAACATCAGCTTCACCAACCTGAAAGGGACGCTGCACGACTTCCTGAACAACTTCTTTGAAGAAGACCTGCAGGTGCGCTTCCGTCCGTCCTACTTCCCGTTCACCGAGCCGTCCGCAGAAGTTGATGTGATGGGTAAAAACGGCAAATGGCTGGAAGTGCTGGGCTGCGGGATGGTACACCCGAACGTGCTGCGTAACGTCGGTATCGATCCGGAAGTTTACTCCGGCTTCGCCTTCGGTATGGGGATGGAGCGTCTGACCATGCTGCGTTATGGCGTGACCGATCTGCGCGCGTTCTTCGAAAACGATCTGCGTTTCCTCAAACAGTTTAAATAAGGGCAGGACAGAACAATGAAATTCAGTGAACTGTGGTTACGCGAGTGGGTTAACCCGGCGATCGACAGCGAAGCGCTTTCCGATCAGATCACCATGGCGGGCCTCGAGGTCGACGGCGTTGAGCCGGTTGCCGGCAGCTTCAACGGCGTAGTGGTCGGTGAAGTGGTGGAGTGCGGCCAGCATCCAAATGCTGACAAACTGCGCGTCACCAAAGTCAACGTGGGCGGTGAACGCCTGCTGGACATCGTCTGCGGCGCGCCAAACTGCCGTCAGGGGCTGAAAGTCGCCGTGGCGACCATCGGCGCCGTGCTGCCGGGCGATTTTAAAATTAAAGCGGCGAAGCTGCGCGGCGAACCGTCAGAAGGGATGCTGTGCTCTTTCTCCGAGCTGGGTATTTCCGACGACCATAGCGGTATCATCGAACTGCCGGCGGATGCGCCGATCGGCACTGATATTCGTGAATACCTCAAGCTTGACGATAACACTATCGAAATCAGCGTCACGCCAAACCGTGCCGACTGCCTGGGTATCATCGGTGTGGCGCGCGATGTCGCTGTGCTGAACAAAGCGCCGCTGAACGCGCCGGAAATTACGCCGGTTGCCGCGACCATTGACGACGTGCTGCCGATTCAGGTTGACGCGCCGCAGGCGTGCCCGCGCTATCTGGGCCGCGTGGTGAAAGGCATCAACGTCAAAGCGCCGACCCCGCTGTGGATGAAAGAGAAGCTGCGCCGCTGCGGGATCCGCTCCATCGACGCGGTGGTTGACGTGACTAACTATGTCCTGCTTGAGCTGGGCCAGCCGATGCACGCCTTTGACCGCGACCGTATCGAAGGCGGGATCGTGGTGCGCATGGCGAAAGAGGGTGAAACCCTGGTGCTGCTCGATGGCTCTGAAGCGAAGCTCGACAGTGACACCCTGGTTATTGCTGACCATAACAAAGCGCTGGCGATGGGCGGGATCTTCGGCGGGGAACACTCCGGCGTTAACGACGAAACCCAGAACGTGCTGCTGGAATGCGCGTTCTTCAGCCCGCTGTCCATTACCGGCCGCGCGCGCCGTCATGGCCTGCACACCGATGCCTCTCATCGCTATGAGCGCGGCGTCGATCCGGCGCTGCAGTATAAAGCGCTGGAGCGTGCCACGCGTCTGCTGATCGACCTCTGCGGCGGTGAAGCTGGCCCGGTGATCGACGTGACAAACGAAGAGACCTTGCCAAAACGCGCCACCATTACCCTGCGTCGTAGCAAACTGGATCGCCTGATTGGCCACCATATCGATGACGCGCAGGTCACCGACATTCTGCAGCGCCTCGGCTGCGAAGTGACGGTGGGTCAGGACGAATGGCAGGCAGTCGCCCCGAGCTGGCGTTTCGACATGGAGATCGAAGAAGATCTGGTCGAAGAAGTGGCTCGCGTTTATGGCTACAACAACATTCCTGATGCGCCAGTACAGGCGGGTCTGATCATGGGTACCCATCGTGAAGCCGACCTGTCGCTGAAGCGCGTAAAAACGCTGCTGAACGACAAAGGCTATCAGGAAGTGATCACCTACAGCTTTGTTGACCCGAAAATCCAGCAGCTGATCCACGCCGGGGAAGAGGCGCTGATCCTGCCAAGCCCGATCTCCAGCGAAATGTCGGCGATGCGTCTGTCGCTGTGGACCGGCCTGCTGGGTACCGTGGTCTACAACCAGAACCGTCAGCAGAGCCGCGTGCGCATCTTTGAGAGTGGCCTGCGCTTCGTGCCGGATACTCAGGCGCCGCTGGGCATTCGTCAGGATGTGATGCTGGCCGGGGCGATCTGCGGTAACCGCTACGAAGAGCACTGGACGCTGGCGAAAGAGACGGTCGATTTCTATGATCTGAAGGGCGATCTGGAATCCGTACTGGATTTAACCGGTAAATTGGCCGACATCGAGTTCCGTGGCGAAGCGATCGCCGCGCTGCATCCAGGCCAATCCGCAGCGATTTATCTTAAAGGTGAACGCATTGGTTTCATTGGGGTTGTTCATCCGGAACTGGAACGTAAACTGGATCTGAACGGTCGCACTCTGGTGTTCGAACTGGAGTGGGACAAGCTCGCAGACCGCGTGGTGCCTCAGGCGCGCGATATTTCCCGCTTCCCGGCGAACCGTCGCGACATCGCGGTACTGGTCGCGGAAAACGTGGCTGCTGCCGATGTTTTAGCCGAATGTAAGAAAGTTGGCGTAAATCAGGTAGTTGGCGTAAACTTATTTGACGTGTACCGTGGTAAAGGTGTGGCGGAAGGGTATAAGAGCCTTGCGATTAGCCTGATCCTGCAGGATACCAGCCGTACACTCGAAGAAGAGGAGATTGCCGCTACCGTTGCCAGATGTGTAGAGGCATTAAAAGAGCGATTCCAGGCATCATTGAGGGATTGAACCTATGGCGCTTACAAAAGCTGAAATGTCAGAATATCTGTTTGATAAGCTTGGGCTTAGCAAGCGGGATGCCAAAGAACTGGTCGAGTTGTTTTTCGAAGAGATCCGTCGTGCTCTGGAAAACGGAGAACAGGTCAAACTCTCCGGGTTCGGCAACTTCGATTTGCGGGATAAAAACCAACGCCCGGGACGTAACCCGAAGACGGGGGAGGATATTCCCATTACAGCCCGGCGCGTGGTGACCTTCAGACCCGGTCAGAAACTGAAAAGCCGTGTCGAAAACGCGTCGCCGAAAGACAAATAATCTGAACTAATTAAAAAGGCCGCATTGCGGCCTTTTTCTTTTCTATACGTCCTTACGCTTTGACGGCGGTGAGCATGATCTCCACCAGGATATCCGGTCGCGCCATCTCCGCCTGTACTGCTGCTCGCGCCGGGCTCTGGCCTTCCGGCATCCACTGTACCCACACGTCATTGAATGCGACAAAATCACGTTCGATATCTTTCAGCCAGATCTGCGCGGAGAGAATTTGGCGCTTATCGCTCCCGGCAGCCACCAACAGGGCATCGATCTTCTCCAGCACTTCACGGGTTTGTAAAACGATATCGTCTTCGCTGCTTTTTGGCGTCTGCCCGGAGAGGAACAACAGATTGCCATACGCAACGCTGGCGGAAAGGCGAGGTTGTGGATTATTGCGAATAATGGTCATGCGGTTTGTTTCCATGTGAGACCTTCTAAAGAAATAGTGGGTGCCTGATTGTCGATTAACGCGCCCAGCACCACCGCGCTGCCGGCGGCGAGGGTAAAGCCGAGACTACCCTGGCCGAGGTTCATCCACAGATTGGGGTATCCGGCGCGACCCAGCATCGGCGGGCCTGCTGGTGTTGACGGGCGCATGCCGGTCCAGGCTTCGGCCTTGTCTAGCCCTTCGAGTTCGGGAAAGCTGCGGGCGACGATGTTTTTCAGCGCCTGAATGCGGCTCTCGCGCAGTTGGTCGCCGTCGTAGCCGATGTCCACCATCGCCGCGATGCGCAGTTGTTGGCCAAGGCGGGCATAAACGATTTTGTGCCCGTAGTCGGTGACGCTGATGTCAGGGGCAATACCTGCTTTTTCAGGATAGGGCAGGGTCAGGCTGTACCCCTTCAGGGCGCACAGCGGCACGCGAACTCCCAGATGCCCAAGCAGAGGACCACTGCCGTTACCGGCGGCAACGACATAATCATCGCCGGTGATGGTTCCCCGGTTGGTCTCCAGGGCGATGATGCGTCCGCCGCGCTTATTGAGCCGCTGCACCTCACAGTGCGTCAGCAGGCTAAAGTCGTTGCTGGCATTGAGCTTGTCGAGCAGGGCAAGGCAGAACTGATGGCAATCTGCCGTTTCATCGCCCGGCGAATAAATCCCGCCCTGCAGCGAAGGGCTGATATGTCTGAGTGCCGGCTCCAGTTGCAGACAGGCGTCAGCATTCAGCGCTTGTTGATACTGAGGATCTATCCCTTTTGCCGCTTTATTAAAATCATATTCGCGGCGATGGATAATTAATTTACCGCTGCGCCGCCAGTGAAAATCGGCAAGATTATCCTCATCCAGCCACGACTGCATGACCTGACGGCTGAGCAACGACAGGCGCAAAATATGATCGCCGTTCATTTTATTGGTCTGGCTATTACAGGCACGCAGGAACTGCAGCAGCCAGCGCCACTGCTGGAAAGACATCTTAAGACGCATATTCAGCGGCGAATCGGCTTTGCCCATCCATTTAATCCCTTGCAGGGGAACGCCGCTATCGGCAAGGGGGGCAACGTAGCGATAACTTAATTGTCCGCCGTTAGCAAAACTGGTGGCACTGCCCGGTTCAGCATTGCGCTCCAGTAATTGCACCTGATGGCCGCGCTTAATCAGTTCCCAGGCCGTGGCCAGACCGACCACGCCGCCGCCGATAATGACAATGCGTTTGTTCATAACCCGATATATCCACCGCTAATCAATTTATCGGGTTATGTCAAAGCATTTACCCCAGCGGCGCAATTGACTTTTTATGGTCAGGGTATAACCGCAGGTTAATCTCCTTGAGTTGCTGGCGCAGACGCTGGCAGAGAAAATCGACGAACTTTTGCGCCATTGGACTCAGCGAAACATCGGCCCGGCGCAGCAGGCAGAGGTTGATGGCAATCGGCGGCGTAATGGGGTGGATCATCTCTGGAGCCAGGTTGTGCTGGGCGGAAAAGATATCTGTGATGCTGCAGCCCATGCCGCGCTTCACGAACTCGGTAGCCATATAGTAGGTCTGAACGTTAAGCCGGGTGGTGGAAAAGTCGCGACGGGTGGCGATGGCGGCAGAGAGCGAGTGCGGCCCTGGCGAGATCCAGCGCTGCTGGTCGATCTGGCCGATGTCCACCGCCCCCTGACGATAATGACGGTCGATGTACACCAGCGGTACTTCGGCAATCAGGGTGGTCAGGATCTCTCCCTGCTGCACCGGCTGTAGCGTCAGCGCCAAATCTATCTCGCGCAAATCCAGTTTTCTGACCAGCGTCTCGGTGTGCTCGGTGGTGAGCGTCATCACCAGGTTGCTGTTTTGCTGATAAAAGTCGGTCACCAGCTCTGGCACCAGGCTTAATCCCAGACTCGGCAGGCAGCCTAAGGTGATTTTGGCGCGCGGATCGCGGGCCAGATTGTCGGCCAACAGGCGCAGGTTATCGAGGTCCTGATAAATGCTCTGCGCTTTTTCGAAAAGTGTGATCGCCTCGCTGGTCGGCAGCAGCTTGCCGCGCACCCGCTGAAAGAGGGTAAAACCCAGTTTCATCTCGGCGCTTTTTAGCGCTTTGCTGGCCGCTGGCTGAGAGATATTCAGCGCTTCCGCCGCCCGTGACAGCGAGCCGCAGGTCATTACGGCGTGAAAGATTTCCAGATGACGCAGTTTCATGAACAGTTAACTCAGGGTTATAGCCTACCGATAAAAAGTCATTATCCACTAACACAAAGTTAACATAAATTTAATCTCCAATCAGCGCTCCGGTTACATATTGTGCTGTAGACCCCGCCTGATGGCGGAATATTACGCTCTCAGAATCTATTCCTTTGTACCCAAACGCACCCTCAGGCTCGCGGCCAATAATGAAAAAGAGGGGGGATGTTTTCTGAGCAGGTCCCAATACACCTCCTGACCCTTACGGTCGGATTGATTGGCATTAAGGAGTGTTATGAGTGACTCAACGCTCACAGGCAATGCGCCTGTCAGACGAAATATCACGCGGAAAAACGTTATTACTGGTCTGTTATTGCTGCTGTTCGTGTTGATCGCGCTGTGGTGCCACGGTCGACCGGGCAGTGAGCTTGGCCTGCTGGGATTTACGCCGCTGGTGGCACTAGCGATATTATCGCTGATCGGCGTTGATATTGTGCTGGCGGTGATCTCCTCGATTATTATCGCCATGATAATGACCTCGACCGGCCTGCCGGAAATGGGCACGATGCTGGCGAAATCCACCGGGTCATTTATCGCCACGGTAGGGCTTATCATTATGCTCGGCGCCGGCGTGGGGGAAGTGGCCACCCGCACCGGCGCAGCGGTTGAGCTGGTGAAATTCGTGGTTCATCGTATTGGGCTGTCGAGCCAGACGCGGGTTAAGTTCGGCATTGTGGTGTCATCGATTTTAATTTGTGGTTCGCTGGGCACCATGGCCGGTGGTAACGCCATTATCGTGGCCGTGATCATTCCGGTGGCGGCAGCGGTACGCTTAACGCCGCCGACGGTCGCCGCGCTGATGATGACCGCCGGCTCCGTTGGGCTCTTTACCGGGCCCTTCACCCCCAGCACCGTGACAATCCTCAGCCTCGGCGGGTTGAGCTATCCGGATTATCTGCTGTACGTCGGTCTGCCGATGAGTGCGGTGACGCTGCTGGCCGGCTGGATAATGGCGGGGCGGATCCAGAAGATGACTGAAGGCAAACTGCGCTATGACGTCGATCTTTCGGAGAAGCCAAAAGAGGATCTCAGCGCCGCGCAGCAGCGTCGGCGTAAATTAAGCGCGCTGGCCTTCGCCGCGACGATCATTGTGATGGCGGTGGTTGGCGTGGTGATCAAAGCTGGCTTCAGCTTTGCGATTATCGTGATGCTGCTGGTGGCGCTGATGACCGGGCTGGTAGGCGGCCTGCGACCGACGCAGATCCTGCAGGCGCTGTATCACGGCTGCGGCCGTCTGGTGTGGATGTTTATCCTCTACTGGCTGTATAACCCAATCCTTGAACTGATGGATGGTCTGCATGCCTATCAGGGGCTGCTGGAGTATACCCAACCGCTGCTCGAGGGGATCTCCCCGGCCTGGCTGTGCTTTAGCATCTTTGCGTTCAATATTATCGGCCATGTGCCCGGTGCGGCGGTGGCGCAAATGACGTTTACCCATAAAATCTTTGGCCCGATGCTGATGGCCGCCGGCGTGCCGCCGCAGGGGACCACCGCGGTGCTGCTCGCCTCGTCTCAGGTGGACTGGTTCGGTCCGTTTCCCTCATCGGACATGTTCGGCCAGATGGGGCTGGCGCAGTCCACGCATCTGAAATATATGCTCTATAACGGCTGGGCAATCGTGGTGGCGAATATCATTCTCTTTGCGCTGCTGTTTCAGATCCTGGTGTAACGAATGACCGCAGACGCGGGGGAGGCCTCCTCCGCGTCGACATTCGGGCGCGAGGTTTTCCTTTTCTCACCGCGACACCCACCGTAAAATCAGCCTCTTGTTCCCACTGCGTAATGGAATCTATGCTGACTCTCGCCCATCTTCAACAGCGCCGCAGCCGGCGTTGGCTCTTTGGATTAACGCTGTTGCTCCTGGTTACGCTACTGATCAGCCTGTGCGCGGGCGATCAATGGATCCCGCCTGGGGAATGGCTGAGCGCGAAAGGCCAGTTGTTCATCTGGCAGATCCGCCTGCCGCGAACCCTGGCGGTGGTGCTGGTGGGGGCGGCGCTGGCGCTCTCCGGGGCGATTATGCAGGCGCTGTTTGAAAATCCGCTGGCGGAGCCGGGTCTGCTGGGCGTCTCCAACGGGGCGGGCGTCGGGCTGATTGCCGCCGTCCTGCTGGGCAAAGGAGTCTTGCCCGGCTGGGCGCTCGGGCTGTGCGCGATCCTCGGCGCGCTGCTGATCACCTTTATTTTGCTGCGTTTTGCCCGCCGCCATCTCTCTACCAGCCGTCTGCTGCTGGCGGGGGTGGCGCTGGGGATCATCTGCAGCGCCCTGATGACCTGGGCGGTCTACTTCTCCACCTCTTTTGACCTGCGTCAGCTGATGTACTGGATGATGGGCGGGTTTGGCGGCGTCGACTGGCAGCAGCTGTGGCTGATGATAGCCCTCCTGCCGGTGCTTTGCTGGGTTTGTCTGCAGTCGCAACCCCTGAATTTACTGGCGCTGGGTGAGATCTCCGCTCGTCAGCTTGGGCTGCCGCTGTGGCTATGGCGCAAGCTGCTGGTGGTGGCGACCGGCTGGTTGGTCGGCGTTAGCGTCGCGCTGGCGGGGGCAATTGGCTTTATCGGCCTGGTGATCCCGCACATTCTGCGGCTATGCGGTTTAAGCGATCACCGGGTGTTGCTCCCGGCCTGCATGCTGGCCGGGGCGAGCGCCTTGCTGGGGGCGGATATCATTGCCCGACTGGCGCTTTCCGCCGCAGAGCTGCCGATTGGCGTGGTGACGGCGACGCTGGGCGCGCCGGTCTTTATCTGGTTGCTGCTGCGTTCGCGGGGGCGGGGATAGCGCGGCGCCGTCGGCAGGGACGGCGCCGGTTCAGGCTTACCAGCCTTTGATCGCGTCGCCTTTGTAGACTTCCTTCGCTTTTTCCGCGACTTCGCTGGTCTGGAAGGCGGCTTTCAGCTCCTGAATTTTCTTGCTGTCCTTATTATCCTCGCGGGCGACAATCGCATTCACGTAAGGAGAATCCGGCCCCTCCATAAACAGACCGTCGCGGGCGGCCGACAGGCCCGCCTGGGCGGAGAAGTTGGTGTTAATGATTGACAAGCTAACGTTCGGATCATCAAGGGTACGGGTCAGCTGTGGGGTATCCACTTCAACAATTTTCAGCTGTTTCGGGTTGTCGATGATATCCAGCGTGGTCGGTAAATAGCCGACGCCCGGCTTCAGCTTGAGTAACCCCTGCGCCTGGAGCAGCAGCAGGCTGCGGCCCAGGGTGGTGGTTTCATTAGAAATGGTCACC
Source organism: Klebsiella variicola (assembly GCF_000828055.2). Taxonomy (NCBI): domain Bacteria; kingdom Pseudomonadati; phylum Pseudomonadota; class Gammaproteobacteria; order Enterobacterales; family Enterobacteriaceae; genus Klebsiella; species Klebsiella variicola. The sequence goes on from NZ_CP010523.2 coordinate 2,198,664, forward strand.
GTCGCCCCTTCGGGCAGTTCGCTGATGTTTTTGATCCGGTGAGAATAGGCGGCGATAGGGAAGACAAAGGTTTTACCGACCACCGCAAATTTATAGCCGCGCTCTTTCGACTGCGCCTCAAGGTACGGCAGGGTCTGGAAGGCGTTGGCATCCACATCTTTGTTGTTCAGTGCTTCGTTGGGCAGCACATAATCATTGAAGGAGACCACTTCGACGTCGAGATGATATTTATCCTTCGCCACCTGCTCCACCACTTTCCAGATGGCTTCGTCCGGCCCGGTATTGATAGCGACTTTCACTTTATTATCTTCATCCGGAGAGCAGGCGCTCAGCAGGGCGACAGAGGTGGCGATTAACGCCAGGCTAAACAACTTCTTCATCAATAAAACTCTCTTAAATTAACAAGTAACGAAACCATATTACATTACCGGGACACTGTACACGGAAATGGTCGACTGCCCAATTGAGAGGATTTCATGTTGCTGGCGGCCAGCGAAGCGCTGTTACATCATGCGACAACTCGGGGGGATTGGCAGTAGAATGGCGGCCGCTGAATCCGCTACAGTAGATAGGGATCACCTTCACCGGAAACCGGTTTATCCATTGAGGACAGGCTATGCAACATGACATTCTGAATACCGAAGTGACGACCATTGATGGCGAGAAAACCACCCTGGCATCCTTTGCCGGCAAGGTGCTGTTGATCGTCAATGTGGCCTCGAAATGCGGCCTGACGCCGCAGTATGAGCAACTTGAGGATCTGCAAAAGCAGTTTGCCGGGGAGGGCTTTAGCGTGCTGGGGTTCCCCTGCAACCAGTTCCTCGGCCAGGAGCCGGGCAGTGAAGAAGAGATTAAGACCTTCTGCAGCACCACCTACGGCGTCACCTTCCCGCTGTTCAGCAAAATTGACGTCAACGGTGAACATCGCGCGCCGCTGTATCAAAAACTGATTGCCGCCGCGCCGAAAGCGGTGGCCCCGGAAGGCAGCGGTTTTTATGAGCGGATGGCCAGCAAAGGCCGGGCGCCGCTGTATGTGGACGACATTCTGTGGAATTTCGAAAAATTCCTCGTCGATCGCCAGGGCAACGTCATTGAGCGCTTCTCTCCGGATATGACGCCGGACGATCCGCAGCTGGTGGCGGCGATTAAAGGAGCGCTGGCGAAATAATGGCGTTTCTGATGCAGCTACAGGATGTAGAAGCGGCGGGGCGTCTGGCCCCGTTTTCTGCGGCCTTTCGCGCCGGGGAGATCGTCCACCTGGTGGGGCCGAACGGCGCAGGGAAGAGCACGCTGCTGGCCCGCATGGCGGGGCTGTCCGAGGGCCCCGGCACGATTCATTTTAACGAACGGCGGCTTGACGAGTGGCCGGCGGCGGAGCTGGCGCGCCGTCGCGGATATCTATGTCAACACCAGACCCCGCCGTTCGCCATGCCGGTGTGGCACTACCTGACGCTGCATATGCAGCAGCAGGGCGATAGCGGCCGTCTGAGCAATATCGCGGCCAGGCTTGGTCTTGACAATAAGCTGGACCGTCAGGTTAATCAGCTTTCGGGCGGTGAGTGGCAGCGCGTGCGGCTGGCGGCAGTGATCCTGCAGATCGATCCCTTGAGTCATCCCGCGGGTCAACTGCTGCTGCTGGATGAGCCGATGAACAGTCTGGATGTGGCCCAGCAGGCGGCGCTGGATCGGCTGTTACGTGAGCTGAGCGCGGCGGGGATTGCGGTGGTGATGAGCAGCCACGATCTCAACCATACCCTGCGCCATGCCGGACAAAGCTGGCTGCTCTGCCAGGGGGAAGCCATCGCCTGCGGAGAGACCGCCGAGGTGCTGAATGAGGAAAATTTAACCGCTGCCTATGCGATCCCGTTCCAGCGCGTGGAGGTGGCCGGTCATATTATGCTCATCGCGTCACAGTAGCACGCAGTTATCTTGTCACTGTATTGATAAACAAGCTAAATTATTGCGATAAAGAGACTAGGGACAGAGGGATCATCTGAAATGCGCTTCTGGTTCATGTTGGCGGCGGCGTTAATTTTAGCCGGCTGCAGCAGCCATCGGGCACCGCCGCCGAATCCACGGCTGGCTGACTCCATCACGGTGGTGGCGAATCTGAACGAGCAGTTGCGTAGCTGGCGTGGCGCACCGTATCGCTACGGCGGCATGACGCCGCGCGGCGTCGACTGCTCCGGCTTCGTGGTGCGCACGTTTCGCGATAAATTTGCCCTCCAGCTGCCGCGTGAAACCCGCGAGCAGGCGGAAATCGGCACCCGCATCGATAAGCGCGATCTGCTGCCCGGCGATCTGGTGTTCTTCAAAACCGGCTCAGGGGAGAGCGGTTTGCACGTCGGCATCTACGATACCGATAACCAGTTTATCCATGCCTCCACCAGCCAGGGCGTCACCCGTTCCTCGCTGGATAACGTCTACTGGAACAAAAAGTTCTGGCAGGCGCGGCGTATCTGACGTCATTCAGAAGCAAGAGGGAAGCGAGCGCTTCCCTTTTTTATGCCGATAACCCTGCACTCCGCCCGTGTTAATCCGCTGTTTGAGGCACTACACTGAAGGAAGGAGGAACCATGACCCTTTCTTTTACCACCCACTGGCGGGATGAACTGCCGGATTTTTACACTTCCCTGTCACCGACGCCGCTGGATAACGCCCGACTCATCTGGCGTAACGCCCCGCTGGCGCAACAGCTGGGGGTGCCCGACGCCCTGTTCGCGCCTGAAAATGGGGCCGGTGTCTGGGGCGGCGAAGCGCTGCTTCCGGGCATGTCGCCGCTGGCGCAGGTATACAGCGGCCATCAGTTTGGCGCCTGGGCCGGCCAGCTGGGCGACGGACGCGGGATCCTGCTCGGTGAGCAGCAGCTTGCGGATGGTCGCCGTTACGACTGGCATCTGAAAGGCGCCGGCCTGACCCCCTATTCGCGGATGGGGGACGGGCGCGCTGTACTGCGCTCGACGATCCGGGAAAGTCTGGCGTCGGAGGCGATGCACGCCCTGGGGATCCCGACGACGCGCGCCCTGGCGATGGTGACCAGCGATACCCCGATCTACCGCGAGCGCGTGGAGCCTGGCGCGATGCTGATGCGGGTGGCCGAGAGTCATGTCCGCTTCGGCCATTTCGAACATTTTTACTATCGCCGTGAGCCGCAGAAGGTCCAGCAATTGGCCGACTATGTTATTCGCCACCACTGGCCGCAGCTGCAGGATGAGGCAGACAAGTATCTGTTATGGTTCCGTGACGTTGTCACGCGCACCGCGCAGACCATCGCCAGCTGGCAAACCGTGGGCTTTGCCCATGGGGTGATGAATACCGACAACATGTCGATTCTCGGTCTGACCATCGACTACGGCCCGTATGGCTTCCTTGACGATTTTCAACCGGACTTCATCTGCAACCACTCCGATTATCAGGGGCGCTACAGTTTTGAAAACCAGCCGGCGGTGGGGCTGTGGAATCTGCAGCGTCTCGCCCAATCGCTGTCGCCGTTTATCAGCGCTGAAGCGTTAAACGCGGCGCTGGATGAGTATCAGCACGCCTTGCTGACCGCTTATGGCCAGCGGATGCGCGATAAACTCGGCCTGTTCAGCCAGCAGAAAGGGGATAACGACCTGCTGGACGGGCTGTTTGCCCTGATGATCCGTGAGAAGAGCGACTATACCCGAACGTTCCGCCTGCTGAGCCACAGCGAACAGCTCAGCGCCGCCTCGCCGCTGCGCGACGAGTTTATCGATCGGGCGGCTTTCGACATCTGGTTTGCCGGGTATCGTGCGCGCCTGCGTGATGAACAGGTGGATGACGCGCAGCGCCAGCAGCGGATGCAGGGCGTAAATCCGGCGCTGGTGTTACGCAACTGGCTGGCGCAGCGGGCGATAGAGCAGGCCGAGGCGGGCGATATGGGCGAGCTGGAGCGCCTGCATGCCGCGCTGGCAGACCCCTTTACCGATCGCGAGGACGACTACGTCCGCCGCCCACCGGACTGGGGGAAACGTCTGGAAGTCAGCTGCTCGAGCTAACTCGCCTCGCCCCGCGCTCAGCGGGGCGCTTACTTGGTCAGAATTAACTTCCCGGCGTTGGTCTGGCGCAGCAGATAGCGCTGGCCGCCATGTTCGATGACTACCCGTCCTTCGCTACCTAACAGCACCCGACTGCTAATCTGCCTGTCCGTCGCCACGGGATAGGGGGCATTGTCTTTTGGTTTTTCAGCTGTGGCAGTGTTATCCATACGCGTCATAGCTCTCAAAATAAAAATCAAAGCAACAATGATAATCATTATCAATAATGTTGTTTTTGACGGCAAGCGTTATTTATCGTGTTACCGGATTTGGTAGGGGAGTCACCGAAGGAAATTGCCCGCCGCAGGCGCGACGGGCGGAGCGGTTACAGACGGGTAGCGGTGGCGGCGGCCAGCTCGCTCAATAACCTTTCGCTGTCATCCCAGCTCAGGCAGGGGTCGGTGATCGACTGGCCCCAGGTCAGCGGCTGGCCGGGGACCACTTTCTGGGTGCCTTCCTGCAGGAAGCTCTCTGCCATAATCCCGGCGATGGCGGTGGAGCCCGCGCGAATTTGCTGACAGATATCGGCGCACACCTCCAGCTGACGGCGGTGCTGCTTCTGGCAGTTGCCATGGCTGAAATCAACGACCAGCTGTTCCGGCAGATCGAATTCACGCAGCGCCTCGCCGGCGGCAGCGATATCCTCGGCATGATAGTTTGGCTGTTTGCCGCCGCGCATAATGATATGCCCGTACGGGTTGCCGCTGGTCTGGTAAATCGTCATCTGCCCCTGCTTGTCCGGAGAGAGGAACATATGGCTGGCGCGGGAGGCGCGGATGGCGTCCACCGCAATGCGCGTATTGCCATCGGTGCCGTTTTTAAACCCGACCGGGCAGGAGAGCGCTGAGGCCATCTCACGGTGGATCTGGCTTTCTGTGGTGCGCGCCCCGATGGCACCCCAGCTGATGAGATCGGCGATAAACTGACCGGTCACCATATCGAGAAACTCGGTGGCCGTCGGTACCCCCAGCTCATTTACCTGCAGCAGCAGGCGCCGCGCCAGCTCGATTCCGTGGTTGACCCGGTAGCTGCCGTTGAGGTCCGGATCGGAGATTAAGCCTTTCCAGCCCACCACGGTACGCGGTTTTTCAAAGTAGGTGCGCATCACGATCTCCAGCTGCGGCTGGTAGCGCTCGCGCATGCCCTGCAGGCGGCGGGCATACTCCAGCGCCGCGTCGGTATCGTGAATGGAGCAGGGGCCGATAATCACCAGCAGGCGGCGGTCTTCCCCGTTGAGGATTTTTTCAATTCGGCGGCGGGAGGCCGAAACGTGGGCGGCCACGTCGGCCGTGACGGGATGGCGCTGGGCCAGTTCCGCGGGCGTTACCAGGCTTTCAATGCGCGCGGTACGCAATTCGTCTGTTTTATTCATTGGGGTCTCAAAAATCTGTTTCTTCCGCGGCGAAAATGCCGGGAAGTGATGCGCATCACGATAAACCAATCCCTGCTTATTGCAAGAGCAGGGCATGATCCTGTATAGGCCACGGGTGATAGCATAAACAAATTTTTAATAATGTACTAGTGTGTTAGTACATTCTGCGATTCAGCCCCATGATGTCCATGATTTTTGTCGCAATTTCCTCAACAGAATAATTGGTACTGTTCAGGCACGGGATTTTATTTTTGCGATACAGGGCCTCCACTTCGGTCACCTCCATCCGACACTGACGCAGAGAGGCGTAGCGGCTGTTTTCCCGACGCTCTTCGCGGATGGCCGCCAGCCGTTCGGGGTTGATGGTCAGGCCGAACATCTTATGTTGCAGGGGCTTCAGCGACGCCGGCAGCACCAGATTGTCCATATCGTCGGCGATAAACGGATAGTTGGCGGCGCGAATGCCGTACTGCATGGCGAGGTACAGACTGGTGGGCGTCTTGCCGCAGCGCGACACACCGAGGAGGATCACCTGGGCCTGATCGAGGTTACGCAGGGAGATGCCATCGTCGTGGGCGAGGGTGTAATCGATGGCGGCGATACGCGCATCGTATTTGATCAGGTTCCCGGGGTTCAGGCCGTGAGTACGGTGGGCCACTGGCGTCGGGTCGAGGTTGAGCTCCTGCTGCAGCGGGGCCACCAGCGCCTGCACGATGTCCTGACAAAAACCTTCACTTTGCAGAATAATGTCGCGGATTTCCGGGATGACGATGGAATAGAACACCAGCGGGCGAATACCCGTTTGCTGGTAGATGGCGTCGATCTGCTCCTTTACCGCCCGCGCGCGGCTGATGTTTTCGACAAACGGCAGAGTCACGCTGCTGATGGCAACCGGGAATTGCGACATCACGGCATGCCCCAGCACTTCTGCCGTAATGGCGGTACCGTCAGAAATATAAAATACGTGGCGATCTACAGCACTTTCCATTTTGACCATCCGGTATAATGAGTTTAATTGCCTGAATACGGATATTAAATTTAAGCATATCCCTGTTTGATTTGTCTCTTGTTAAAATTGAAACGCTATTTTTGTTTTTTATGAAAAGGGTGGTTCATTTTCTTCTTTTTGCCGTTATTTCCAGCGTTTTTCGTCATAATTCCTAAAAATCATCAAGTTAGCTATATCGCGGGAACAGTCCGAAAAATGAAAAAATAATTTGCTTGAACGATTCACCGTTTTTTTCAGCCCCATAAATATGTCAGGATAATCCTGCAGTCGATCGTGAATTTTTTTTCACTGGTATTAAATCACAAAAGGATTGTCTCGATGTCCAACAATGGCTCGTCACCGCTGGTGCTTTGGTATAACCAACTCGGCATGAATGATGTAGACAGAGTTGGGGGCAAAAATGCCTCCCTTGGTGAAATGATTACAAACCTGTCCGGTATGGGTGTTTCCGTGCCTAACGGGTTTGCCACCACCGCTGATGCTTTTGATCAGTTCCTGGACCAAAGCGGTGTTAACCAGCGCATTTATGCACTGCTGGATGAAACCGACATTGACGACGTTTCCGCATTAGCGAAAGCGGGCGCGCAGATCCGTCAGTGGATCATCGACACCCCTTTCCAGAGCGAACTGGAAAACGCGATTCGCGATGCTTATGACCTGCTGTCCGCCGATGACGCCGAGGCCTCATTTGCCGTGCGCTCTTCCGCTACTGCGGAAGATATGCCGGACGCCTCCTTCGCCGGGCAGCAAGAGACATTCCTCAACGTGCAGGGCTTTGACGCCGTGCTCGTTGCCGTGAAGCACGTGTTTGCCTCACTGTTTAACGATCGCGCGATCTCCTATCGCGTGCATCAGGGTTACGATCACCGCGGCGTGGCGCTTTCCGCCGGGGTGCAGAGGATGGTCCGCTCCGATCTGGCCTCCTCCGGCGTCATGTTCTCTATCGATACCGAGTCCGGTTTTGACCAGGTGGTGTTTATCACCTCGGCGTGGGGCCTCGGCGAGATGGTGGTGCAGGGCGCGGTGAACCCGGATGAATTCTACGTCCACAAGCCGACGCTGGCCGCTGGCCGCCCGGCCATCGTGCGCCGCACCATGGGGTCGAAAAAGATCCGCATGGTATATGCGCCGACTCAGGAGCACGGCAAGCAGGTGCGTATCGAAGATGTGCCGCAGGCGCAGCGCGATGTTTTCTCGTTAACCAACGAGGAGGTGCAGGAGCTGGCGAAGCAGGCGGTGCAGATCGAGAAGCACTACGGCCGTCCGATGGATATCGAGTGGGCGAAAGATGGCCACACCGGTAAGCTGTTTATCGTTCAGGCGCGTCCGGAAACCGTGCGTTCCCGCGGCCAGGTGATGGAGCGTTATACCCTCCACGCTCAGGGGCAGATCATCGCCGAAGGGCGCGCCATCGGCCACCGCATTGGCGCCGGCCCGGTGAAGGTGATCCACGATATCAGCGAGATGAACCGCATCGAACCTGGCGACGTGCTGGTCACCGACATGACCGACCCGGACTGGGAACCGATCATGAAGAAAGCCTCGGCGATCGTCACCAACCGCGGCGGACGTACCTGCCACGCGGCGATTATCGCCCGTGAGCTGGGGATCCCGGCGGTGGTCGGTTGCGGCGATGCCACCGATCGCATTCAGGAAAACCAGAACGTGACCGTCTCCTGCGCCGAAGGCGACACCGGCTACGTTTACGCCGAGCTGCTGGACTTCAGCGTCAAGAGCTCCAGCGTTGGCGAGATGCCGGATCTGCCGCTGAAGGTGATGATGAACGTCGGCAACCCGGATCGTGCGTTTGACTTTGCCTGCCTGCCGAACGAAGGCGTGGGTCTGGCGCGGCTGGAATTTATCATCAACCGCATGATTGGCGTTCACCCGCGCGCGCTGCTGGAGTTTGACGACCAGGAGCCGGGCCTGCAGAACGAAATCCGCGAGCTGATGAAAGGCTACGATTCGCCGAGAGAGTTCTACGTCGGCCGTCTGACCGAAGGGATCGCTACCCTTGGCGCCGCCTTCTACCCGAAACGTGTCATCGTGCGTTTGTCGGACTTCAAATCGAATGAGTACGCCAACCTGGTGGGCGGCGAGCGCTATGAGCCGGAAGAAGAGAACCCGATGCTCGGCTTCCGCGGCGCCGGACGCTACGTTTCCGAAAGCTTCCGCGACTGCTTCGCGCTGGAGTGTGAAGCGATGAAGCGCGTGCGTAACGACATGGGGCTGACCAACGTTGAAGTGATGGTGCCGTTTGTGCGTACCGTCGCCCAGGCGAAAGCGGTGGTCGAAGAGCTGGAGCGTCAGGGGCTGAAGCGCGGCGAGAACGGGCTGAAGATCATTATGATGTGTGAGATCCCATCGAACGCCTTGCTGGCCGAGCAGTTCCTCGAGTACTTCGACGGCTTCTCCATCGGTTCGAACGACATGACCCAGCTGGCGCTCGGTCTGGATCGCGACTCCGGCGTGGTCTCTGAGCTGTTTGATGAGCGCAACGACGCGGTGAAAGCCCTGCTGTCGATGGCGATCCGCGCAGCGAAAAAACAGGGCAAATACGTCGGCATCTGCGGCCAGGGGCCGTCTGACCATGAAGATTTTGCCGCCTGGCTGATGGAAGAAGGGATCGACAGTCTGTCCCTCAACCCGGATACCGTGGTGCAAACCTGGTTAGGTCTGGCGGAACTGAAAAAATAAGTTCGCCCTGACAGCACCGATCCCCGGCAGCGATGCCGGGGATTTTTTTTGCCTGTTGCAGGCTGTCCGCTGTGGCGTTGCGCAGGACAAAAAAAAGCCCATCGTGGGAGATGGGCAAAGACTACACACAGCAATTCGTTGTTTCACTCAGGGGATTTCCATGCTTATAAATCAAGGTGTTGATTTATAACCGTGAGCTAATAGTAGGCAGCGGGGCCTTTGCCGTCGATCAGATTCCTCTCAATAGTTAAATTGTTGTGAAGGACCGGGGGAGGAAAGCGAGGGGAATGGCGCTCAGGGCCAGCGCGTTGCCGGCGATCAATAAATTTTGCTTAACAATAGGCGGGCAAGGAAACAGGCGGGTCTCCCCGCCTGCCAGGGCATTACTTGCGCCCAGCCTCCAGCTCGCTAAGCTCTTCGAGGACGACATCGGGGTCTTTCGGCGGCGGCGGCACTTCGTGTACCCAGGCGTCATACAGACGCCAGGAGACGGCCAGCAGCACTGGACCGATAAACAGACCGATCATGCCGAAGGCGATCAGTCCGCCAATGACGCCGGTAAGGATGAGGATCATCGGCAGGTCGGCGCCCATACGGATAAGCACCGGACGAATGACGTTGTCCATGGTGCCAACCACGCAGCTCCACACCAGCAGCACGGTGCCCCAGGTGGTGTCCCCGCTCCAGTAAAGCCAGATAATCGACGGCACCAGAACCAGCAAAGGGCCGAGCTGGACCAGACAGGTAAAGATCATCACCACGGTCAGCAGAGCGGCGTAGGGCACGCCAGAGATGGCAAGGCCGATCCCGCCCAGCACCGCCTGAGTAAGGGCCGTCACCACCACGCCCAGCGCCACGGCGCGCACGGCCTGGCCGGCCAGCAGCACCGCGGCATCGCCGCGTTTGGCTGCGAGGCGTGTAGCGAAGTAGCGGAAACCGTAGGCCACCTGCTCGCCGCGCCAGTAGAGCAGCGTGCTGAACAACAGCATCAGACCGCAGTAGACCAGCAGCTTGCCGATGTGCGCCGCTTGCCCGACAAACCAGCTGGTGGTAGTGCCAATATAGGGGCGAACCTTGGCCATAATCGCCGAGCCGCCCATATCCAGCAGACCATGCCAGGCGGAGTACAGCTTATCGCCGACCAGCGGCACGCTGTTCAGCCAGGCGAAATCCGGCAGCGTCACATTTCCACTGCTGATAAGTTTGATCAGCGGGACGCTGTTATCCACCAGGCTGTTGACCAGCAGAGCGATAGGAATAACGAATAGCAAAAACAGCAGCAGGGTCATCGCCAGCACCGCCAGCATCCGTTTGCCAAACAGCACGCGCTGCAGACGCAGTAGCACCGGCCAGGTGGCGATCACCACCGTACCGGCCCAGGCGAAGGACAGAATAAACGGCTGCACAACCCACAGGCAGGATATGATAATCAGGGCCAGGAACAGCACCGACAGCAGTATTTGCGGAATGTCCCGAGGCTGATGGGGGTTTATCATAGAGAAATTTTACCTTTCCAGTCGCGCCAAAAAGCTGGCGCCGCGTAAATCCATGTACTGATAATAATATCAATAATATTGCCGGGCTGATTTTGCACAGAAAACACGTGGGCGCATATGAAAAAAATGTGATAAAAAGTTGAATGCGCTACGCAAACGTTTAGTTAGCACCAACACAATATTTTCAAACACAACATAGTCAGGCAGGGTCAAGTGTGATGATCCCACAAATTTCTCAGGCACCAGGGGTAGTTCAGCTGGTGCTGAATTTTTTGCAGGTACTGGAGCAACAGGGTTTTACCGGCGATACCGCTACCAGCTATGCCGACAGGCTGACGATGGCCACCGACAACAGCGTCTATCAGCTGCTGCCGGATGCGGTCCTTTTCCCGCGTTCTACGGCGGACGTGGCCTTGCTGGCGCGCGTCGCCGCCGAACCGCGCTTTACATCGCTGGTCTTCACGCCGCGCGGCGGCGGCACCGGCACCAACGGCCAGGCGCTGAACGGCGGGATTATTGTCGATATGTCCCGCTATATGAATCGCATCATTGAGATTAACCCCGAAGAGGGCTGGGTGCGCGTTGAAGCCGGGGTCATCAAAGATCAGCTGAACCAGTTTCTTAAACCCTATGGTTACTTCTTTGCACCTGAGCTTTCCACCAGCAACCGCGCCACGCTGGGCGGGATGATAAACACCGACGCGTCCGGACAGGGATCGCTGGTGTACGGTAAAACGTCGGATCACGTGCTCGGTCTGCGAGCGGTGCTGATGGGCGGCGATATCCTCGACACCCAGGCGGTGCCGGTAGCGCTGGCGGAGACGCTGGGCAACACCCCATCGACGATTGGCCGGATCTATAACACGGTCTACCAGCGCTGCAAGACGCAGCGTGAACTGATCATTGATAAGTTTCCTAAACTTAACCGCTTCCTCACCGGGTACGATCTGCGCCATGTCTTTAACGATGAGATGAGCGAGTTCGATCTGACCCGTATTTTAACCGGTTCGGAAGGCACGCTGGCGTTTATTACCGAAGCGCGGCTGGATATCACCCGCCTGCCGAAGGTGCGCCGTCTGGTCAACGTTAAATATGACTCCTTTGACTCCGCGTTGCGTAATGCGCCCTTTATGGTGCAGGCGAAAGCGCTGTCGGTGGAGACTGTCGACTCCAAGGTACTGAATCTGGCGCGCGAGGATATCGTCTGGCACTCGGTAAGCGAACTGATCACCGACGTGCCGGATAAAGAGATGCTCGGGCTCAATATCGTCGAATTCGCCGGGGATGACGCTACGCTGATTGACCAGCAGGTCACTACCCTGTGCCAGCGGCTGGATGAGCTGATGGCCGGCAGCGAGGCGGGCGTCATCGGCTGGCAGGTCTGTCACGATCTCGATGGCGTAGAGCGGATCTACGCCATGCGCAAGAAGGCCGTCGGCCTGTTGGGCAATGCCAAAGGCGCCGCCAAGCCTATTCCTTTCGCTGAAGACACTTGCGTACCGCCTGAGCATCTGGCGGATTACATCGTCGAGTTCCGCGCGCTGCTCGACAGCCACGGCCTGAGCTACGGCATGTTTGGCCACGTTGATGCCGGGGTGCTGCACGTGCGCCCGGCGCTGGATATGTGCGATCCGCAGCAGGAGGTGCTGATGAAGCAGATCTCCGATGACGTGGTGGCGCTGACGGCGAAGTATGGCGGCCTGCTGTGGGGCGAACACGGCAAAGGCTTCCGCGCGGAGTACAGCCCGGCCTTCTTTGGCGAGGCGCTGTACGGCGAACTCAGGAAGATCAAAGCGGTCTTCGATCCCGATAACCGCCTGAACCCAGGGAAAATCTGTCCTCCGGAAGGGGTCGACGCGCCGATGATGAAAGTCGATGCGGTGAAGCGCGGCACCTGGGATCGGCAGATCCCCATCGCGGTGCGCAGCAGCTGGCGCGGGGCGATGGAGTGTAATGGCAACGGGTTGTGCTTCAACTTTGACGTCAAGAGTCCGATGTGTCCGTCGATGAAAGTCAGCAACCAGCGCATCCACTCGCCGAAAGGGCGCGCGACGCTGGTGCGTGAATGGCTGCGCCTGCTGGCCGACCGCGGCGTCGATCCCAACCAGCTGGAGAAGGCGCTGCCGGAGCAGGGCGTCAGCCTGCGTTCGCTGGTGGCGCGCACGCGGAACAGCTGGCATGCGCGTAAAGGGGAATATGACTTCTCGCACGAGGTCAAAGAGGCGATGTCCGGCTGTCTGGCCTGCAAAGCCTGTTCGACCCAGTGCCCGATCAAAATCGATGTGCCCGAGTTCCGTTCGCGCTTCCTGCAGCTGTATCACAGCCGCTACCTGCGCCCGGTACGCGACCATCTGGTGGCCTCGGTCGAATCCTATGCGCCGCTGATGGCGCAGGCGCCGAAGACCTTTAACTTTTTTATTAACCAGCCGTGGCTGAAAAAGCTGTCGGAGAAGCACATCGGGATGGTTGATCTGCCGCTGCTTTCGGCGCCGTCGCTGAAGCAGCAGATGGCCGGCCACCGCTCTGCCAACATGACGCTGGAGCAGCTCGAAGCGCTGAGCGCTGAGCAGAAAGCGAAGATGGTGCTGGTGGTACAGGATCCCTTCACCAGCTATTACGACGCCCAGGTGGTGGCCGACTTTATTCGCCTCGTCGAAGCGCTAGGCTATCAGCCGGTGCTGCTGCCATTCTCGCCGAACGGTAAGGCGCAGCATATTAAAGGATTCCTCACCCGCTTTGCGCGCACCGCGCAGAAGACGGCTGACTTCCTCAATCGCGTGGCGCAGCTTGGCATGCCGCTGGTCGGCGTCGATCCGGCGCTGGTGCTCTGCTACCGCGATGAGTATAAGCAAACCCTTGGCGATAAGCGCGGCGATTTCCAGGTGCTGTTAGTCCATGAGTGGTTGCCGAAGGCGTTGACGACCGCCGCCCGTCCCGAACAGGGAGGCGAGCCCTGGTACCTGTTCGGTCACTGTACGGAAGTGACTGCGCTACCGGCGGCGACAAAACAGTGGGCAGAGATTTTTGCCCACTTTGGCGCGAAACTGGAAAACGTCAGCGTTGGGTGTTGCGGGATGGCAGGGACCTATGGCCATGAAGTGAAAAACCATGCCAACTCGCTGGCCATTTACGCGCTCTCCTGGCAGCAGGCGATGCAGCGGCTGCCGCGTAACCGCTGTCTGGTGACGGGCTACTCCTGCCGCAGTCAGGTGAAGCGCATTGAAGGCAGCGGCGTTCGCCATCCGCTGCAGGCGTTACTGGAGATAATAGGATGATTTGGAAACGTCAGGCCACGCTGGAGCAGCTCAACCGGCTCGGTGAGGGAAACATGGTAGGGCTGCTCGATATTCGCTTTGAGACCTTTACCGACGATACGCTGGAGGCCACGATGCCGGTGGATAGCCGTACGCAGCAGCCGTTTGGCCTGCTGCACGGCGGGGCCTCGGTGGTGCTGGCGGAGACCCTGGGGTCGGTAGCGGGTTATCTGTGCAGCGAAGGCGAACAGAAGGTGGTGGGGCTGGAGGTTAACGCCAACCACATTCGTTCGGCGCGCGGGGCCGGGTGCGGGGGGTCTGTAAAGCGCTGCATGTCGGCACTCGTCATCAGGTCTGGCAAATCGAAATCTTCGACGAACAGTCGCGATTATGCTGTTCATCGCGGCTAACCACCGCAGTAATATAAGCCGTGACCGGGAGGCGAATAGCCTCCCTTTTTTCAGGGTAATAAACGGTAACGGGTTTGTCAGGACCAGAGATTTTGTCGCACGGACCACCCTGCAGCGGCAAGGAATTATCTAATAAATATATTATTGCCGATCCACTCGCGTTATATATGCTACTCTTTTCAATACTAAATGCTTAAAGGTAACAAGAGGACGGTTAACCATGGGTATTCTTTCCTGGATCATTTTTGGACTTATTGCCGGTATTTTAGCCAAGTGGATTATGCCGGGGAAAGACGGCGGCGGGTTTATTGTCACCGTTATTCTGGGGATCATCGGCGCCGTGGTCGGCGGCTGGATCAGTACCCTGTTTGGTTTTGGCAAGGTCGACGGGTTTAATTTCGGCAGCTTTGTGGTTGCGGTAATCGGCGCGCTGGTCGTGCTGTTTATCTACCGGAAAGTGCGCAGTTAATTCTCTGCCATTCTGTTTCATTCTCGTTAACAAAGCTGCCGCGATAAGCGGCAGCTTTTTTTATTGCAGTGCCCAGGTCAGGCGACCCGCGCAAGGGCTATTGCCCGTCGGCATCCCCGGTAACGGGCACCACCTCAACGTGAACTTCGTAGTGCTTCGCCGGGCTGGCCGGGATCAGCGCGGTCAGTTTGTTAATGGTTTCTGCCGGCGTATCGGTCGCTACCGTGGCCGAAAACAGCACCGGTCTGTGCGGCGGAAGCTGCGGCGGGAACGGCGGCAGGGGGCCACGGCCCATCTCCAGCGGGGGGCGGGCCCCGTTATCAACGGCGGGCGCCGGGACGTCGGTTTTATCGGCCGCAAAGGCGCTGGCGGCGGCAACCGCGGCGATGGCGAACAGGGCAGTCATAGCTTTTTTCATCTGGTATTCCTCGATTAGCAAGTACCAAAAGAGTAGAGGGCGGCGGCAGGCGGGACAATCCCATGCGACGCGAATCCTCTGAATCTCCTTTTTTCTTCGCGAATGTGAAGGTCAGATGAGAGCTTGTGTCATTGGGGAAGCATTTTAGTTCAGCAGTACGCTCATAATCAGCAGCACGGCCATGCACATCGACATAATACTGATATCAACAATCATTCTTTACGACAAAAGCTCCAGCAAACGGGTACGGCACGGCGGCGACGTCAAAGCACGTATTATAGTGGTTAAAGATTGTACCCTGGCATATATTCACTGGACAAATGATTATTCGCCAGACGTTGCCTGAGTTGCCCGCGCCTGACCATAGCGCCATGACCACGACCGGTTCCACACCTTGCAACCAGCGCTCAGCGGAGCAACATGAGGATGGCTCATGTTGCAATGAATTTAAGTCGCTTTCCCTCCACCGCCGACTCTGGCAAAAATAGACTCATTAACGAATCAACAACATTTATCGGTTGAAGCGCGCCAGGCCTGACCCCGCGTTGCTTGTGGAATGGCAATCTGCTCATTCAGCTTCATACCCAACACCAGAATGGACAATCGCCATGACTAACGAATTTACCTATACGATTAAGCGCAGTCGTTTTGATGAAAACTATAACCCCGCGGAAAATACGCGTATTACCACCAACTTTGCCAATTTAGCCAGAGGGGAGAACCGTCAGGAAAATCTGCGCAATACGTTAATCATGATGAATAACCGGTTTAATACCCTGGCGCACTGGGATAATCCTCATAACGATCGCTATGCGGTGGAACTGGATATTATTTCTGTCGAGATGAATATTGCTCAGAATGGCGCCAGCTTCCCGGTGATAGAGATCCTGCAAACGCATATTGTCGATAAAAAGAGCGGAGAGCGCCATGCCGGTATCGCCGGTAATAACTTCTCCTCCTATGTGCGGGATTATGATTTTAGCGTGCTGCTGCTGGAACATAATAAAAACCGGGGTAGCTTTAGCGTGCCCGATAACTTTGGCGAGCTGCATGGCAATATCTTTAAGGATTTCGTGCAATCCAGCGCCTATAAGGCCAGCTTCAGCAAGGCGCCGGTGATTTGCCTGAGCGTCTCCAGCAAAGATGTTTACCGGCGTACCGGTAATGAACATCCGGTCCTCGGCATTGAATATGCTCAGGATGGCGTGTCGCTGACGGAGCGCTATTTCAGCAAAATGGGCCTGCAGGTGCGCTATTTTATGCCGAAGCACAGTGTCGCGCCGTTAGCCTTTTATTTTACCGGCGATCTGCTCAGCGATTACACCAGCCTGGAGCTGATCGCGACCATCAGCACGATGGAGACGTTCCAGAAAATATACCGCCCGGAGATCTACAATGCCAATTCCGCGGCGGGGCAATACTATCAACCCAATCTCAACCACCTGGATCATTCATTAACAAAAATTGTTTATGACCGGGAAGAGCGCAGCCTGTTGGCGATAGAGCAGGGTAAATTTACACAACAACATTTTATCAACCCGCACAAGACGTTGCTTGAGCAATGGTCTGCTAACTTCGCGCTTTGCTAAACCAAAATAAAAGGCTACTTATTATGAAAACATGGCTTCCGACATCGACCGCTGGCAGTTTACCGAAACCGTCCTGGCTGGCGCAGCCAGAGACCCTGTGGTCGCCCTGGAAACTGTCCAGCGAGGAATTACTGGCCGGCAAGCGCGATGCCCTGCGTTTGTCTCTCGACGACCAGCTGCGTGCCGGGATCGATATTGTCAGCGACGGCGAGCAAACGCGGCAGCACTTTGTCACCACCTTTATTGAGCACCTCAGCGGCGTTGATTTTGCCAAACGCGAGATCGTGAAAATTCGTAACCGCTATGAGGCCAGTGTTCCAACCGTGGTGGGCGCCGTGGAGCGCCAGAAACCGGTCTTCGTGGAGGACGCGCGTTATCTGCGTCAGCTCACCAGTCAGCCGATCAAATGGGCGCTGCCAGGCCCAATGACCATGATCGACACGCTGTATGACAACCACTATAAAAGCCGGGAAAAGCTGGCCTGGGAGTTCGCCAAAATCCTTAATCAGGAAGCGAAAGAGTTAGAGGCCGCCGGGGTCGATATTATTCAGTTCGATGAGCCGGCCTTCAACGTCTTCTTTGATGAAGTCAACGACTGGGGGATCGCCGCCTTAGAAAGAGCGACCGAAGGGCTGAAGTGCGAGACGGCGGTGCATATCTGCTACGGCTACGGCATCAAGGCGAATACCGACTGGAAAAAAACGCTGGGTTCTGAGTGGCGACAGTATGAGGAGGCCTTCCCGCAGCTGCAGAAATCCTCCCTCGATATTATCTCTCTCGAGTGCCACAACTCGCGGGTGCCGATGGATCTGCTGGAACTGATCCGCGGTAAAAAGGTGATGGTCGGGGCGATCGATGTCGCCAGTCATGCTATCGAAACCCCGGAAGAGGTGGCTGAAACCCTGCGCAAGGCGCTGGCGTTCGTCGATGCCGACAAACTCTACCCGTCCACCAACTGCGGTATGGCGCCGCTGCCGCGCCATGTCGCGACCGGCAAACTGCATGCCCTGAGCGCCGGCGCCGAGATCGTTCGCCGCGAGCTGGCGGCAAAGTAAGGCGGGGCGCATTCCCGTTATCTTCCTCTGGCGGTGTCACTCATCGCCGGTTCACCTCCTGAGCGGGCTGTTGCCCGCTCAGCGTCATGTTGCCGCCAGCGGGCGGCAGATCGCCCGCAGGGCGACGGCACTGCACAGCGGAAACAGCGCCAGCAGGAGCCAGGGATAAACCGCCTGCGGCGAGGGGGTGAGCGCCTGGTCAAGCAAATGACCGAGCAGTAAATTTCCGGCTAACACCGCGCACCCCCCCGCGGTGGCGAGCGCCCCGTAGTGGGCGCCCAGCGTCGACTCCTCAGCGAACAGGGGGATCAGATCCTTGGCTGAGGGCACCAGCAACATCTGGCCGAGGGTGAGCAGCGTGACAAAGCAGGCCGACGGCACTAATCGCAGCCAGCCTTCGGCGGGCGGGGTGGCGGCAAATAACGCCACGCTGACAAAAGAAGCCGACAGCAGCAGAAAGCCCACCGGCAGGATGCGCACGGCGCCAATTCGTCGGGCGAAGCGGGCGAGAGGGAGCTGCAGGGTGATAATCAACAGCGAGGCCAGCATAAAGAGCGGCGCCAGATCCTGCTCACGACCGCCGGAACGTTGGATCTCCACCGGCAGGGCGAGGTACAGCTGGTTGTAGCTCAACAGCCAGGAGCTGTAGGCGAGAATAAACGCGACAAAGCGCGGCTGGCGCAAAGGCATCCACCATGGGACTCGTCTGCGCGTTGTTGTCGTGTGCCCGTCGGCGGGCAGACAGAAAAAGAGCACCAGCAGCGCCAGGAGAAAGATTCCCGCGCCGGCGAGGGCGATATGCCGAAAGCCGATCCCGCTCAGCAGGCCTCCGGCCACCGGGCCGATAACCGCCCCCAGCTCACCGCACACCGCAAACAGCGCAAACCACTCGGCGCGGCTGCGTTTCCCGTTGGCCTGGCTGTGGGTACCGGTCCGCGCCAGCAGGGCCTCGATCGACGGGGAAAACAGAGCGCCGCCGACGCCGGTCAGGCAGGCGCCGAGGATAATGGGCCACAGCGACGTAGCGCACGCCAGCAGCAGATAACCGGCGACGCGAACGACGCAGCCGGCGAGGATGATGGCCTTAGCGCCATAGCGGTCGGCCAGCGTCCCGCCGATGATAAACATGCCCTGCTGAGAGAAGGTGCGCAGCCCGAGGATCAGGCCGATAAGTCCCCCCGAGAGCAGCATGTCGTCGCGCAGGAAGAGGGCGAGGAAAGGAACGACCGCGTAAAAGCCAATATTAAAAACGAACTGACTTCCCAGTAACACGGGAGGCCAGAGGGTTGCCGCAGGGCGCAGGGAGAAGAGAGGCATATCCGCCCAACCTAAACGACGAAATGAATGTGTTTTTTACCGTGGTAAGGGGAGATCTCGATTTTGGTTTTCACCCGGAAAACGTCCCACAGCAGCGCTTCGGACAAAATCTCCTCCGGCGTCCCGCTGGCGAGGATCTGCCCCTGCTGCATCACGATCAGCGAATCGCAGAACATCGCGGCATGGTTAAGATCGTGAATGGCCACAATGCTGGTCACCGGCAGCTCGCTGATCAACTGCATTAACTGCATCTGATGGTGTATATCCAGATGGTTGGTAGGCTCATCCAGCAGGATTTCGCTCGGGCTCTGCGCCAGCGCGCGGGCGATATGCACCCGCTGCCGCTCGCCGCCGGAGAGGCTTAACCATCCCTGCTCGCTTTTTTCCAGCATCGCCACCCGCTGCAGCGCGGCGGTGATCGCCTCATCATCCTGAGCGCTCCAGTTTGAAAACGGGGAGTGGTGGGGAATGCGCCCCAGGCGCACGACGTCGCGCACCCGCATATTGGCCTCGGTCATGCCGTGTTGCTCGACGAAAGCCACGCGGCGGGCGAGCTGCTTTTTCGCCATCCGGGTGATGTCCTGGCCGTCGAGGGTGACGCGACCCGCATCCGGGCGGCGCAGGCCCGCCAGAACGCGCAGCAGCGAGGATTTGCCGCAGCCGTTGGGCCCCAGCAGTCCGACCGTTTCGCCGCGCGACACCCGCAGCGAGACATTATTGACGATGACCTTTTTGCCTGCCTTCCAGGTAATATTTTCAGCGCAAATACTCATCACTTATTCCTTGAGCGGTAGATAATCACGGCAAAGAAAGGCACCCCAACCAGGGCGGTTACCACCCCAACGGGCAGACTCTGCGGGGCAATCAGCAGGCGCGACGCAATGTCCGCCAGTACCATCAATATCGCCCCTGCCAGCGCGCTGGCGATCAGCAACGTCCGGTGTAGCGGGCCAAAGAAGAAGCGCATCACGTGCGGCACCACCAGGCCGACAAAGCCGATCGAGCCGGCCATACTGACGATGGTGGCTGTGATCAGCGCCGCGGTGGTGAAGAGGATCAGGCGTACCTGTGGCACGGCAATCCCCAGCGAGGCGGCGGCATCATCGCCGAAGGTGAACGCATCCAGCGCCCGGGCATACCACAGACAGACCGCCAGGCCCGCGAGCACCACCACGATGACCAGCTGGAATTCGGGCCAGCGGACGCCGCTGAAGCTGCCCAGCAGCCAGAACATCACATCGCGCGCCTGCTGCGCGCTGGCGGAGGTGCTGATGGTGTAAGCCGTGATGGCGTTAAATAACTGCGATGCGGCAACGCCCGCCAGAATCGTACGCTCATTGCCGCCGCGCGCGCCGTTAGTCAGCAAGGCGACAAAGGCGAAGGCGGCGAAGGCCCCGGCAAAGGCGCCTGCCGAGAGGGAAATCGCGCCAGCGCCAAGGCCCAGCACCACGATCGACACCGCGCCGGTGGAGGCCCCGGCGGAGACGCCGAGGACGTAGGGTTCCGCGAGGGCATTTTTCAGCAGGCTTTGCAGCACGACGCCGCAGATAGCGAGGCCTGCGCCGCAGCAGGCGGCGACCAGCGCGCGGCTGAGGCGGAAATCCCAGATCACGCTCTCATAGATACGGTTGAGAGGCTCAGCGGTTAAGCCGGTTCTGTTGCTGATAGCGTAAAAGACATTCTGCAGCGGGATGGCCAGCTCGCCGACGCTGACGCCCACCGCTATCACCAGCGCCAGCACGATCACGGCCAGTAAACACCAGCCGGTGAGCAGCATGCTGCGGCGCGTCTGAAGCACGGCGACGCTCATCAGTTCAGCCCCATTTTTCTCAGCTGCTCGCCCACCTGTTCCGCGCCATAAAGCGTGCGGATGGTCGGGTTCATCGCCTGACCGTCCATGACCACGATATGGCCTTTTTTCACGGCCTCCAGCTGGCTGACGGCGGGATCGCTTTTGAGGAATTTGATCTTCTCCTCGGCCTTATCCAGCGCCCAGCGGTTACGATCCAGGCTGGAGACCACGATCACATCCGGGTTGGCGGCAATAATGCTCTCCCAGCTCACCGTGGGCCACTCGGTTTCCGAGGTAATCGCATTATGTCCGCCCAGCACACTGGCGATAAATCCGGAGGCGCTGTTTTTGCCGCCAACATAGGCATCGGCCGAAGGTGAGGCGCTGGAGAACCAGAAGACGAAGGAGAGATCCTTTTTGCTTTTACCAAACTCCTGGCGCAGGTCGGCTTCACGTTTTTTGAAATCGGCTATCAGCGCCTGACCACGATCTTCGACGTTGAAAATGCGGGAAAAATCGCTAATTTCCTGATACAGCCAGGTCATATCCCACAGCTTTTGCCGGCTGCCGTACATATCGCCGGTGGCCTTTTTGGTGGCGCACATCCCCGGTGAGACGTAGCTGTTTACGCCGACGGTAGCGAGATCTTCACGCTTAGCGACTTTGCTTTCCGGCCCCAGCAGCAGCGGCAACTGGGCGGGAACGAAATCGGGATTTTGCGCCAGCACGGATTCCAGGCTCGGAATTTCCACCGTCAGGGTTTTAATCTTCGCGTTTTGCTCAGCCAGCTGCGGTAAAACGCTGGTCGGCCAAAAGGCGCTGGCGACCACCTGCTTTTGCAGCCCGAGCAGCAGCAGAATTTCGACCGTATTTTGCCCCAGCGCGACCACGCGCTCCGGCGGCCGGGTGAAGGTCTCCTGATAGCCACAGTTTTCAATCGTCAGGGGGTAGGTTGTTGCCAGCGCGGAACTGACGGCGGTGAACATCAAGCCTAACGCGCAGAGGACCTTCTTCATTAAACGCTATCCTTGTAAACAGGCGAGTGGATGACCAGCAATGGGAGTAATGCAAATGAAACTCATTATTGGGGCGGGGTTTTATACAATGCCATATTTACAGTGTCAATGAGTGACTATTTCGGCAGGCAATGAAATGCCCGCGCGATGGGGCGGGTCAGCTCGCCAGTGGGCCACGAATATACGCCTGCAACCCCTGGGCGAGAAAATCAAATACCCGCTTACAGGCAGGGCTGTGGCGCAGATCCTCATGCATTACCAGCCAGGTATCGAGATTCAGGGAAAAGTCGGCCGCCAGTACTCGCTGCAGGGGAATAATGCCATCCGCAAGGGGCACCTGGCAGATGCCGATCCCCGCCCCGGCGCGGATCAGGCTCAACTGGGCGAGGTCGCTATCGGTCCGCATCGCGAACGCTTCGCGCTGAAATCGGGGGTAAGCCTGCAGGGCCCGGCGAACAAGTGGGGTGGCGCTATCGAAACCAATTAGCGCGTGGCTGGCCAGATCGTCGAGGGTAGCGGGCAGGCCCTGGCGCGTCAGGTAGGCGGCGGTGGCATGTAACCCAAGCTCGATCCTGCCGAGACGGCGGGCGATAAGCTGCTCCTGCTGCGGGGCGACCATCCGCACCGCAATATCCGCCTCCCGGTGAAGTAGATCCTGAAACCGATTGGAGAGCATCAGTTCGATGACGATATTCGGGCACGCCTGCCTGAGCCGGGCAACCAGCGGCGGCAGCACCTCGGCGCCGACCACCTCGCTGGCGGCCACCCGCACCACGCCACGCAGATCGGTTTTGTCGCGACTGAAGTTGGCCGCCGTGCGTTCCAGCGCCCGGGCGGTATTGTCCATCGCCTCGGCGTGCACCCGCAGCGCCAGCGCCGCGTCGGTCGCCAGCAGGCCGGTCTGCGAGCGGGTAAATAAGGCCTGGCCGAGCGCGGCCTCCAGCCCGGCAATATGGCGCCCCGCCGTCGGCTGGGTGATGTTCAGGGTGCGCGATGCGCCCGATAAGGAACCTTCCTGCAGGACGGCGAGAAAGGTTCGGTACCACTCCCAGGGAATAGAGGTATTCATACAAAAATGTATAGCTGCTCGATGATGGTATGCAATTTCATTTGATATGAGCGGCAGGTAGGCTGTCAAGCATCCATTAGCGAACGGGGAAAGAGGATGAACAGCAGCGGCAAGGTACTTATTCTGGGAGCAAGCGGGGGCATTGGCGGGGAAGTGGCGCGCCGGCTGGTGGCGGACAACTGGCAGGTTCGGGCGCTGAAGCGCGGCGCTCAGATTCGCGGTCCCGCAGATGGCATGCAGTGGATAGCCGGCGACGCGCTGAATGCCGGGCAGGTTGCGGCGGCGGCTGCCGGTTGCGACGTTATCGTCCATGCGGTCAATCCGCCGGGCTACCGGCACTGGCGGCAACAGGTACTGCCCATGCTGCACAACACCCTGCAGGCCGCCGAACAACAGCGGGCGTTAGTTGTTCTGCCCGGCACGGTCTACAACTATGGACCGGATGCCTTTCCGCTGATTGCTGAAGCGGCCCCTCAGCAACCGGTGACCCGTAAAGGCGCTATTCGGGTGGAGATGGAGCTGGCGCTGGAGGATTACGTGCAGCGCGGCGGCCGGGCGTTGATTGTTCGGGCGGGCGATTTTTTTGGTCCACGCGCCGGAAATAACTGGTTTTCTCAGGGGCTGGTCAAGCCTGGTCAGCTTCCCCGCGTCATTAGCCGCCCCGGGGCGATCGGCGTCGGGCATCAGTGGGCTTATCTGCCCGACGTCGCCGACACCATCGCCGCGCTGCTGGCCCGCAGGCATGAGCTTGAGCCGTTTGCTCGCTTTCATATGCAGGGCCACTGGGACCCGGACGGCAGCGAAATGAGTCAGGCGATCCAGCGGGTGGTCGTCCGCTATGGCGGCCGAGCGGCAGTGAAGTCTTTTCCCTGGTGGCTGGTAAAGCTGGCGGCGCCCTTTAACGCCACCCTGCGGGAAATGGTCGAGATGCACTATCTCTGGCGTCTGCCGGTACGCCTGCGCAACGATAAACTGGTTGATTTTTTAGGCGCGGAGCAGCATACCCCACTCGACAGCGCGGTGCTTCAGACGCTGCAAGGCCTGGGTTGTCTGCCCGCCGGCGCGATAAACCAAGAGGAGGGTGAGGCGTAACGCGGCAAGAGGATCACAGAGCGGGGTGTTATTGTGACCAAATCATAATAACGTCACTCGTTGTCAAACGATAGCGATCGCATTAAGCTAAACGGATGACGAAAAATACCCCCCCCCCTGCAAGCCGTGGTCCCCATGACCACAGCGTTCGGGACCAGATTCTTGACGCGGCCATGGCGCACTTTAGTCGCTATGGCTATGAGAAAACGACGGTCACCGATCTCGCCAAAGCGATAGGCTTTTCCAAAGCCTATATCTATAAATTCTTTGACTCCAAGCAGGCGATTGGCGAGGCGATTTGCGCCAGCCGGCTGGAGAAGATCATGGTGGCCGTCAGCGCGGCTATCGCCGATGCGCCGTCCGCCAGCGAGAAACTGCGCCGCCTGTTCCGGGCGCTGACCGAGGCCGGCAGTGAATTGTTTTTTGAGGATCGCAAACTGTACGACATCGCCGCCGTCGCAGCGCGCGATAAATGGCCTTCAACGGAACAGTATGCCGGTCATCTGCAGCAGTTGATTGGTCAAATCCTTGTCGAAGGCCGCCAGGCGGGTGAGTTCGAGCGCAAAACCCCGCTGGATGAGGCAACCCTGGCGGTCTATATGGTGATGTGTCCTTTCATCAACCCGGTGCAGTTGCAATACAATCTCGACACCGCGCCCACCGCGGCGGTGCTGCTTGCCTCCCTGATCCTGAGAAGTCTCTCCCCCTGATTGGTGACTATTGACTTTATTGGTCACTAGTCTGAGAATGCGGTCACTGTCCGGTCTTTTCATTAAGGTGACCCATGCTCAGGCTCAATGCCGTCCATCTTGCCGTCTGCCTCCTGCCGCTGGCCCTCGCGGGCTGCGGCGAACCTGCCGATCATGACGATCCCCGCACCCGGCCGCCGCTGGTCCGGGTGGCGACCGTCGAGCGCGCGGAGGCCAGCTCGCGGGCCTTTACCGGCGTGGTGGTCGCTCGTACCCAAAGCGATCTCGGCTTCCGGGTATCGGGAAAAATCCTTGCCCGGCTGGTGGAGACCGGGCAGAGCGTCAAGCGCGGTCAACTGCTGCTGCGTCTGGATCCGGCTGATTTAACCTTGCAGGCGCAGTCTCAACAGCGGGCCGTGGATGCCGCGCGGGCGCGAGCCAAAAAGGCGACCAACGATCTGGCCCGCTATCGCGGCCTGGTGGCGAGCGGCGCCGTCTCGGCCGCGGAATTCGACCAGGTTAACGCAGCGGCAGAGGCGGCGAGAGCCGACCTGAGCGCGGCCCAGGCGCAGGCCAATGTGGCGCAAAACGCCACCGGCTATGCCGGACTGCTGGCGGACGCTGACGGCGTGGTGGTGGAAACGCTTGCCGAACCGGGGCAGGTGGTCAGCGCCGGGCAGGTGGTGATCCGCCTGGCGCGGGCGGGGCAGCGCGAAGCGCGGGTGCAGCTTCCGGAGACGCTGCGCCCGGCGGTCGGCAGCGAGGCGCTGGCGACACGCTATGGCAGCAAATCTCAGCCGGTCACGGCGACCCTGCGACTGCTTTCGGACGCGGCTGACGCCACCACCCGCACCTTTGAAGCGCGCTATGTGCTGAACGGGGCGCTGGCGAATGCGCCGCTGGGGTCTACCGTGACCCTGCGTATCGGCAGCGACCAGGCGCCAGGCCAGGTGCTGGAGGTGCCCCTGGCGTCGCTCTACGATCCGGGCAACGGCCCTGGCGTCTGGCGCATTGCCTCGCGTCCGGCCACCGTCTCCTGGCAACCGGTGACCGTGCTCGGCCTGAATGATGAAACGGCGCGGGTGACCGGCCCGCTGAAGCCCGGCGAGCCCATCGTCGCCCTGGGCGCCCATCTTCTGCACCAGGGCGAGGCGGTGCGTCTGGCGGAACGACGCGAGCATAATGCCGCCGGGAGCCAGCCATGAGCGCCGGGCGTTTTAATCTCTCCGCGCTGGCCGTCCGCGAGCGGTCGGTGACCCTGTTTTTGATTATCCTCATCTCCGTCGCCGGGCTGGTGGCGTTCTTCGGACTCGGGCGGGCGGAAGATCCGCCCTTCACGGTCAAGCAAATGACGGTCATTACCGTCTGGCCCGGCGCCACCGCGCAGGAGATGCAGGATCAGGTCGCCGAGCCGCTGGAAAAACGGCTCCAGGAGCTGAAGTGGTACGATCGCACGGAGACCTATACCCGCCCTGGTATGGCGTTGATCACCTTGTCGCTGCAGGATCAGACCCCGCCGTCCGAGGTGCCGGAGCAGTTTTATCAGGCGCGCAAAAAGCTCGGGGATGAGGCGAAAAACCTGCCTGCCGGCGTCTCCGGCCCGATGATGAATGACGAATTCGCCGATGTCACCTTTGCCCTCTTTGCTCTGAAAGCGCGGGGAGAGCCGCCGCGGCAGCTGGTGCGTGACGCTGAAGCCCTGCGCCAGCAGCTGCTGCATGTACCCGGGGTGAAAAAAGTGAATATCCTCGGCGAACAGGCGGAGCGCATTTATCTCTCCTTTTCTCATGATCGTCTCGCCACCCTGGGCCTTTCGCCAGAGGCGATTTTTGCCGCGCTGAACAGCCAGAATGTGCTGACCGCCGCCGGGGCCATTGAGACCCGGGGCGGGCAGATCTTTATCCGCCTCGACGGGGCGTTCGACCGCCTGCAGCAGATCCGCGACACGCCGATTATTGCCGGGGGCAGAACGCTGAAACTGGCCGATGTCGCCACGGTTGAGCGAGGGTATGAAGATCCCGCGACCTTCCTGATCCGCAATCAGGGCGAACCGGCGCTGCTGCTGGGGGTGGTGATGCGCGAGGGCTGGAATGGTCTGGCGCTGGGGAAAGCGCTGGACGCCGAAACGGCCAGCATCAATCAGAGCCTGCCGCTCGGCATGTCGTTGACCAAAGTGACCGATCAGTCGGTGAATATCAGCGCCGCGGTCGATGAGTTCATGATCAAATTCTTTGTCGCCCTGCTGGTGGTGATGGCGGTGTGCTTTGTCAGCATGGGGTGGCGCGTGGGGGTGGTGGTCGCGGCGGCGGTGCCTTTAACCCTGGCCGTGGTGTTTGTGGTAATGGAGGCGACCGGCAAAAACTTCGACCGCATCACTCTCGGCTCGCTGATCCTCGCCCTGGGCCTGCTGGTGGATGATGCCATCATTGCCATCGAAATGATGGTGGTCAAAATGGAGGAGGGGTATGACCGCCTCAAAGCCTCCGCCTATGCCTGGAGCCATACCGCGGCGCCCATGCTGGCCGGTACCCTGGTGACGGCCGTTGGCTTTATGCCCAATGGATTTGCGCAGTCCACCGCCGGGGAGTACGCCAGCAACGTGTTCTGGATCGTCGGTATCGCGCTGATTGCCTCCTGGATTGTGGCGGTGATTTTTACCCCCTGGCTGGGGGTGCACCTGTTGCCGGACAGAAAGCCCGCGGCGGCAGGCCACGCCGCGCTGTATGACACCCCGCGCTATCAGCGCTTCCGTCGGCTGCTGACCCGGGTTATCGCCCGCAAATGGCGCGTGGCCGCCAGCGTGGTGGTGCTGTTTATGGTGGCGATACTGGGAATGAGCGTGGTGAAAAAGCAGTTTTTCCCCACCTCCGATCGTCCGGAAGTACTGGTTGAAGTACAGATGCCTTACGGGTCGTCGATTATCCAGACCAGCGCCGCGACGGCGAAAATTGAGCACTGGCTGCAGCAGCAGCCGGAGGCGAAGATTGTCACCAGCTATATCGGCCAGGGCGCGCCGCGCTTTTACCTGGCGATGGCCCCGGAGTTGCCCGATCCCTCCTTTGCCAAACTGGTGGTGTTGACCGACGGTCAGGACGCCCGCGAGGCGCTCAAGCGGCGGCTGCGGGAGGCGGTGGCCAATGGCCTGGCGCCGGAAGCGCGGGTGCGCGTCACTCAGCTGGTCTTTGGCCCTTATTCGCCCTATCCGGTTGCCTGGCGGGTGATGGGGCCCGATCCGCACACCTTGCTCGACATCGCCGAACGGGTTAAATCGGTACTGCAGGCCAGTCCGCTGATGCGCACCGTCAATAGCGACTGGGGTTCGCGGGTGCCGGTGATGCATTTCAGCCTCAATCAGGACCGGCTGCAGGCGAGCGGACTCAGCTCCCAGTCCGTCGCCCAGCAGCTGCAGTTCCTGCTGTCAGGGATCCCCATCACCACTGTTCGGGAAGATATTCGCGCCGTGCAGGTCATCGGCCGCGCGGCGGGCGATATCCGTCTGGATCCGGCGAAAATCGCCGACTTCACCCTGGTGGGCAGCGGCGGGCAGCGGGTTCCCTTGTCACAGATTGGCGACGTGTCGATCAGAATGGAGGACCCGCTGCTTCGCCGTCGCGATCGCACGCCGACCATCACCGTCCGCGGAGATGTCGCGGATAACCTGCAGCCGCCGGATGTCTCCACCGCGCTGATGAAATCGCTGCAGCCCATTATCGACTCGCTGCCGCCGGGGTATCGCATCGAGACGGCGGGGTCGATCGAGGAGTCAGGCAAAGCCACGCGGGCGATGGTGCCGTTATTTCCCATCATGATCGCCCTCACGCTGCTGATCATTATCCTGCAGGTGCGTTCGCTGTCGGCGATGGTCATGGTTTTCCTGACCGCGCCGCTGGGGCTGATTGGCGTGGTGCCGACACTGCTGCTGTTCAATCAGCCGTTTGGCATCAATGCTCTTGTGGGCCTGATCGCCCTGTCGGGGATCCTGATGCGCAATACGCTGATCCTGATTGGCCAAATCCACCACAACGAACAGGCAGGGCTCGATCCGTTCCACGCGGTGGTGGAGGCGACGGTGCAGCGCGCCCGCCCGGTTCTGCTGACCGCGCTGGCGGCGATCCTGGCGTTCATTCCGCTCACCCATTCGGTCTTCTGGGGAACGCTCGCCTATACGCTGATTGGCGGGACGCTGGGGGGAACCATCATGACCCTTATTTTCCTGCCGGCCATGTACGCGATCTGGTTCCGCATCCGACCTCAGCCCCCGGCTGACGTAGTGCAACACCCGGCGCTGCACCCGCAGGGGTAATTCCCTCTTGCCGGACCTGGCCGATAAACGCGGTCAGGCCCGGCCCCGGGCAGCGTCAGGCGGGTAAGGATACCGGCACCGCATGAGTGCGATGTTGATCCTGTTCGAGACGGTCAAGGCAATCGAGGCTGATGGCCGATGGCGAGGTCGCGCCGGTGAGGGTCATGGTGACCTTCATATCCTCGGCAAATAAGCGCAGCAGATGCGCCACGCCCGCTTCGCCCGCCGCGGCCAGGGCATAAATATAGGCCCGCCCGAGCAGCACGCCCTTCGCGCCGAGGGCCAGCAGGCGAATGACGTCCACGCCGGAGCGCACTCCGGAATCAGCAAGCACCGTCAGATCGTCGCCGACCGCATCCACCACCCTTGGTAGCGCCCGGGCAGTGGGGATGGCGCCATCGAGCTGTCTGCCGCCATGATTCGACACCACAATGCCATCGGCGCCGAGGCGCACGGCATTGCGCGCATCGTCGGCATCGAGGATCCCTTTGATGATTAATTTCCCTTGCCAGCTGTCGCGGATCCACTCCAGATCGTGCCAGGCGATGGACGGGTCGAAGTTGTTGCTGATGAACCCCATGTAGTCGTCCATGGTCATTTTGTGGCCGGTGTAGGCTTCGATATTACCGAACGACAGGGGCCTGCCCGCCAGCCCGACGCTCATTGCCCAGCGTGGATGAGTACAGGCCTGGAGATACTGTCGCAGGGTGGCGTGCGGCCCGGACATGCTTGATCGATTATCCCGATACCGCGAGCCGGGGATCGGCATATCGACGGTGAATACCAGGGTTTTCATGCCGGCGGCCCACGCGCGCTCCAGCGCATTACGCATGTAGCCGCGATCTTTCAGCACGTACAGCTGGGACCAGAGTGCGCCGCTGGCCTGGCTCGCCACCTCTTCAATCGAGCAGACCGACACCGTGGACAGGGTGTACGGGATCCCGGCGCGGGAGGCGGCGCGGGCCGCCTGAACTTCGCCGCGGCGGGCGTACATCCCGGTGGCGCCGACGGGCCCCAGCGCCACGGGCATCGCCCATGAAGCATCAAGGATCGTGGTGGCCAGCGTCGGTTCGCCCGCCCCGCACAGCACGCGCTGGCGAAGGGCTACCGAGGCAAGCTCGGTGGCGTTGGCGTTCATGGTATTTTCCGCCACCGCGCCACCGTCAATATAATCAAAAAGGAAGCGGGGCAGACGGCGACGAGCGGCTTCGCGATAATCGCTGGGGGCTGAAACAATCATTATTATGTCCTTATGTCTTTTAACCTAAGTGGATGTTCTGCAGGCAAAAAAACTATAGGCTTCTAAAAACCGGTGGGGAAATGAAATATTAGCATCCCAGCTATTCCCTGCTGGAATAATCTGGTTTTATCGCTGAGGCTGTTATTTCCTTTTTTTACTCTTCGGCGCGCGCGTTATTTTTATTTATTTCCGCGCAACGTGAAGCTGGCAAAATAAAGACCCGGTATGAGGCGGCAGCGCTTTGCGCCATCGCCACCAGGGGGAAGGAGAGGTCAGCGCGGCGCCTGCGTTTTCCGGGAGGTGTAAAGAAGATGAATTTGAAATTGAGCTGGTGGTATCTTTTGCTAGCCTTTCTCTGGAGGACAGACGGAGCGACACCATGAAAGATAAAGATGAACAAACGGCATTGATTGGCATGGCCATCGGCGCGGCGGTCATTAGCTTAGTGGCTACACAGAAGCAGATTAATCAGGGGAGTATCGTGGATGAACTGGTGAGACTGGGCAGACAGAAGGGGGACGGGGTGGAAGATGAGGTTTTTGTTCAGGCCGCCCGCCTGGTCAGAAAAGGCACCTAGCCAACCGCGACCCTGCCTGGCAATCCATTTACCCGTTTCATCACAGTTTTCATTCCCTGGATCGCGGCCTGGCGAGCGGCGATTGTTGCTTTCCGAAAGCGTCACGGACTGGCGCTTTCTTATCCTGACCACCGGACCTGCGCCTTCTCGGCCTTGTTGGCCTTTAGGTGACACTGTCACTTTTCCTTCTCCAGGCTGTGCGATAAACAGGAACCGGGTCATCTGCTATTGCATAAATCGGTATTTTCGATACATCTTTACCATTGCGTGCGAATATAGAATGATTTCAGAATAACATATTATAAATCAAAAGATTAAGTTCACCCTGCACACCCTGATAATCCCCGGGCGAGGGTCTATGCTTATAAAAAGCGCTAAATGGGGCAATACCCCTGCTGCAGATGGGTTGAAGTGATAATCATTATCACTAACATGGCGGTATGCCTTGATGGCGCCAACCTGGAGGTCTATCGATGGAAGTACAAGCAGGAACCTTTAATCCCGCCGATTTTAGCTGGCAGGGACTGACCATGACGCCGGCCGCTGCCGCGCATATTCGCGATCTGATGCGCAAGCAACCGGACAAAAAAGGGCTGCGGCTGGGGATAAAAACCAGCGGCTGCGCCGGTTTTGGCTATGTGCTCGAAATGATTGCCGAGCCGGCAGCCGACGATCTGCTCTTTGAACATGACGGGGCGAAACTGTGGGCGCCGCTGCAGGCGATGCCGTTCATTGACGGTACGGAGCTCGATTACGTCCGGGAAGGTTTAAATGAAATCTTTAAATTTCATAACCCGAAAGCGCAGCACGAGTGCGGTTGTGGCGAAAGTTTTGGGGTGCAGGCGGAGTAACTATGTCGCGTAATACTGAAGCAACTGACGATGTCAAAACCTGGACCGGCGGCCCGCTCAATTATAAAGAGGGCTTTTTCACCCGGCTGCAGACCGATGAGCTTGCCAAAGGGATTAATGAAGAGGTGGTCCGGGCCATTTCCGCCCGTCGCAATGAGCCGCAGTGGATGCTGGAGTTTCGGCTCAATGCTTTCCGGGCATGGCTGGAGATGGAGGAGCCGCACTGGCTGAAGGCGCATTACGATAAGCTGAATTATCAGGACTACAGCTACTATTCCGCCCCCTCCTGCGGCAACTGCGATGAGACCTGCGCTTCAGAGCCGGGCGCGGTGCAGCAGACCGGGGCCAACACCTTCCTGACCAGCGAGGTGGAAGAAGCCTTTAACCAGCTGGGCGTGCCGGTACGTGAAGGGCGCGAGGTGGCGGTGGACGCCATATTCGACTCGGTGTCGGTGGCGACCACCTACCGCGAAAAGCTGGCGGAGCAGGGGATCATCTTCTGTTCTTTCGGCGAGGCGATCCACGACCATCCGGAACTGGTGAAAAAGTATCTGGGTACCGTGGTGCCAGGCAATGACAACTTCTTCGCCGCGCTGAACGCCGCAGTGGCTTCGGATGGCACCTTTATCTATGTGCCGAAGGGCGTCCGCTGCCCGATGG
The DNA here is from genome assembly GCF_000828055.2 of Klebsiella variicola. Classification (NCBI taxonomy): domain Bacteria; kingdom Pseudomonadati; phylum Pseudomonadota; class Gammaproteobacteria; order Enterobacterales; family Enterobacteriaceae; genus Klebsiella; species Klebsiella variicola. The sequence continues at coordinate 2,231,097 of NZ_CP010523.2, forward strand.
AGCTGTCGACCTATTTCCGCATCAACGCCGAAAAGACCGGGCAGTTTGAACGCACCATTCTGGTGGCCGATGAAGGCAGCTACGTCAGCTATATTGAGGGCTGCTCGGCGCCCGTGCGCGACAGCTATCAGCTGCATGCGGCGGTCGTTGAAGTCATCATCCATAAAGATGCGGAAGTGAAATACTCCACGGTGCAGAACTGGTTCCCCGGCGACAACAACACCGGCGGCATTCTCAACTTCGTCACCAAGCGTGCGCTGTGCGAAGGGGAGAACAGCAAGATGTCATGGACCCAGTCGGAAACCGGCTCGGCCATCACCTGGAAATACCCTAGCTGCATTCTGCGCGGCGATAACTCGATCGGCGAATTCTTCTCGGTAGCGCTGACCAGTGGTCACCAGCAGGCGGACACCGGCACCAAAATGATCCATATCGGCAAGAACACCCGCTCGACCATCATCTCGAAAGGGATCTCCGCCGGACACAGCCAGAACAGCTATCGCGGGCTGGTCAAAATCATGCCGACCGCGACTAACGCCCGCAACTTCACCCAGTGCGATTCGATGCTGATCGGCCCGGACTGCGGGGCGCATACCTTCCCGTATGTGGAATGCCGCAACAACAGCGCCCAGCTGGAACATGAAGCGACCACTTCGCGGATTGGCGAAGATCAGCTGTTCTACTGCCTGCAGCGCGGGATCAGCGAAGACGATGCCATCTCGATGATCGTCAACGGTTTCTGTAAAGACGTCTTCTCCGAACTGCCGCTGGAGTTCGCCGTCGAAGCGCAAAAATTGCTGGCCATTAGCCTTGAACATAGCGTCGGCTGATAATTAAGGAAAAAAGATGTTAAGTATTCAAGATTTACACGTCGCCGTCGAAGATAAAGCGATCCTGCGCGGGCTGAACCTTGAGGTGCGCCCGGGGGAGGTCCACGCCATTATGGGGCCAAACGGCTCGGGGAAAAGTACGCTTTCGGCCACCCTGGCCGGGCGTGAGGATTACGAGGTGACCGGCGGCCGCGTCGAATTTAAGGGTAAAGACCTGCTGGAACTTGCCCCGGAAGATCGCGCCGGAGAAGGTATCTTTATGGCCTTCCAGTATCCGGTGGAAATTCCCGGCGTCAGCAACCAGTTCTTCCTGCAGACCGCGCTGAATGCCGTGCGCAACTATCGAGGCCAGGAGCCGCTGGATCGCTTCGACTTCCAGGACCTGATGGAAGAGAAAATCAGGCTGCTACAGATGCCGGCAGATCTGCTGACCCGCTCGGTGAACGTTGGCTTCTCCGGCGGTGAGAAAAAGCGTAACGATATTCTGCAAATGGCGGTGCTGGAGCCGGAGCTGTGCATTCTTGATGAGTCAGATTCCGGGCTGGATATTGATGCACTGAAGATTGTCTCGGAAGGTGTCAACTCGCTACGCGACGGCAAACGCGCCTTCATCATTGTCACCCACTATCAGCGCATTCTTGACTATATCAAGCCGGACTACGTCCATGTTCTGTATCAGGGGCGGATTGTGAAGTCGGGGGATTTCACCCTCGTCAAACAGCTGGAGGAGCAGGGCTATGGCTGGCTTACCGAACAGCAGTAACGCGCTGCAGCAGTGGCACCACCTGTTTGAAGCGCAGGGCGGCCAGCGTACGGCGGAGGCCACCCAGCATCTGCAGCAGCTGCTGCGCCTGGGGCTGCCGACACGTAAGCACGAGGACTGGAAATACACCCCGCTGGATGCGCTACTGAACGGTCACTTTGTCGCCGACGAGGGGGCATCGCTCAGCGCTGAACAGCGTGATGCGCTGGCGCTGCCGCTGGACGCCTGGCGGCTGGTGTTTATCGATGGCCGCTATCATCCTGAGCTGAGCGACGATCTCGCCGCCAGCGGCGTGGAGGTCAGCGTCGATAACCAACGCCAGCATCTGCCGGATGCTTTGCATCCGGAGGTGTTTCTCCATCTGACCGAAAGCCTGGCGCAGACGGTGACCCGCCTTCGCGTACCGCGCAACCGCCGCCTGGATAAGCCGCTGCTGCTGATGCATATCACCCGCGGTCTGGCCGGCGATGCGCTGAATACCGCCCATTATCGCCATCACCTGGCGCTGGAAAGCGGGGCGGAGGCGACTGTGGTCGAACATTACCTGAGCCTCAATGAGCAGCCGCACTTCACCGGCGGGCGACTGACCATGACGGTGGCCGATAACGCGCACCTCCAGCATATCAAGCTGGCGTTTGAGAACGCGCTCAGCTACCACTTCGCCCATAACGACCTGCTGCTGGGCCGCGACGCCTCGGCCTTCAGCAGCAGTTTCCTGCTCGGCGGCCAGGTGCTGCGTCATCACACCAGCACCCGCCTGGGCGGTGAAAACAGCAACCTGCGCCTCAATTCGCTGGCGATGCCGGTGAAAAATGAGGTCTGCGACAGCCGCACCTGGCTCGACCATCAGGTCGGCTACTGCAACAGCCGCCAGCTGCACAAAACCATCGTCAGCGATAAGGGTCGGGCGGTGTTTAACGGGCTGATCAACGTCGCGCCGCACGCGCTGAAAACCGACGGCCAGATGACCAATAACAATCTGCTGCTTGGGCGGCTGGCGGAGGTCGACACTAAACCGCAGCTGGAGATTTACGCCGATGACGTGAAATGCAGCCACGGGGCGACCGTCGGGCGCATTGATGAAGAACAGCTGTTCTATCTGCGCTCGCGCGGTATCGAACAGCAGGCGGCGCAGCAGATGATCCTCTACGCCTTCGCCGCCGAGCTCACCGAGGCTATCCGCAGCGATGCGCTCAGAGAGCAGGTGCTGGCGCGGATTGGACAGCGTTTGCCGGGAGGCACTGTATGACATTTTCAGTAGAACGGGTTCGCGCCGATTTTCCGGTACTGAACCGGGAGGTCAATGGTCAGCCACTGGCCTATCTCGACAGCGCCGCCAGTGCCCAGAAGCCGGAGGCGGTGATCGGCGCCGAAGCGGAATTCTATCGCCACGGCTACGCGGCGGTGCACCGCGGCATCCATACCCTCAGCGCGGAAGCCACCGCGCGGATGGAAGCCGTGCGTCAGCAGGCGGCCACTTTCCTTAACGCCGGGTCGGCGGAGGAAGTGGTGTTCGTCCGCGGCACCACCGAGGGTATCAACCTGGTGGCCAACAGCTGGGGAAACGCCAACGTCGGCGCCGGGGATAACATCATCATCAGCGAAATGGAGCACCACGCCAACATTGTGCCGTGGCAGATGCTGTGCGCCCGCGTCGGGGCTGAGCTGCGGGTGATCCCCCTGAACCCGGACGGCACCCTGCAACTGGATGTTGTCCCGGGACTGTTTGACACGCGCACCCGCCTGCTGGCGATAACCGAGGTCTCCAACGTGCTGGGGACGGAAAACCCGCTGGCGGCGCTGATTGCCCTTGCGCATCAGCATGGCGCGAAAGTGCTGGTGGATGGCGCTCAGGCGGTGATGCACCACCCGGTAGATGTGCAGGCGCTGGGGTGCGATTTCTACGTCTTCTCCGGACACAAGCTGTATGGCCCGACCGGGATCGGCGTGCTCTATGGCCGTTCCGAGCTACTGCAGGCGATGGCGCCATGGGAAGGCGGCGGGTCGATGATCGCCACCGTCAGCCTGACGGAAGGCACCACCTGGAACCGGGCGCCGTGGCGCTTTGAGGCCGGTACGCCGAATACCGGGGGGATCATTGGCCTCGGCGCGGCGCTGACCTACGTCAGCCAACTGGGGCTGACGCAGATCGCGGAGTACGAGCAGACCCTGATGCGCTATGCGCTGGAGGCTCTGCGCGCCGTGCCGGATCTGATCCTCTACGGGCCGGCGCAGCGCAAGGGGGTGATCGCCTTTAACCTCGGCCAGCATCACGCCTATGACGTCGGCAGCTTCCTCGACAACTACGGTATCGCGGTGCGAACCGGGCACCACTGCGCCATGCCGCTGATGGCCCGGTATCAGGTACCGGCTATGTGTCGGGCCTCGCTGGCGATGTACAATACCACGGAAGAGGTGGACCGCCTGGTGGCCGGCCTGCAGCGGATCCACAAATTATTAGGGTAAAGGACGTGACGATGGCGGCACTACCAGACAAAGACAAACTGTTGCGCAATTTTAGCCGTTGCGCCAACTGGGAAGAGAAGTATCTCTATATCATTGAGCTGGGCCAGCGGGTGGCGCCGCTAAGCCCGGAAGAACATAGCGTGCAGAACATTATTCAGGGCTGCCAAAGCCAGGTGTGGATTGTGATGGCGCAGGACCCCTCCGGCGTTATCACCCTGCGCGGTGACAGCGATGCGGCGATCGTCAAAGGGCTGATTGCGGTGGTGTTTATCCTTTATGATCGGATGACCGCCCAGGATATCATCGAGTTCGATGTGCGCCCGTGGTTTGAAAAAATGGCGCTCACCCAACACCTGACGCCTTCCCGCTCGCAAGGGCTTGAAGCCATGATCCGTGCGATCCGCGCGAAAGCCGCAAATATTAGCTAGAATAAACAGGTAGATTTCATTCTGTTACGTCCGGTAGGGGTTCTGCTCCTGCCGCCGTTCAGTCTCCTGGCGTTTTATCAGCGAAAGAAGGAATCTCAGTATGAAACGCAAAACGATGATCACCTTAGCCCTTCTCAGCGCGCTTGGCGCCTCCTCGGCCGCCTGGGCCGTCGACTACCCGCTTCCTCCCGCCAACAGCCGGCTGATTGGCCAGAACCAGTACTGGACCGTACAGGAGGGAGACCGCAACCTGCAGGCGATCGCCCGCCATTTCGATACCGCGGCGATGCTGATCCTCGAAGCCAACGATACCATCGCGCCAGTGCAGCCGAAGCCTGGTACTCAGGTCCTGATCCCCTCCCAGATGCTGCTCCCCGACGTACCGCGAGAGGGGATTGTCGTCAACCTTGCGGAACTGCGGCTGTATTACTTCCCGCCGGGAGAGAATCAGGTGCAGGTCTATCCGCTGGGTATCGGCCAGTTAGGGCTGGAAACGCCTGAGATGACCACCCGCATCGGGCAGAAGATCCCCAACCCGACCTGGACGCCCACCGCGGGCATTCGCGCGCGTTCGCTGGAGAAAGGGGTGACGTTACCGGCGGTGGTCCCGGCCGGGCCGTACAACCCGCTGGGGCGCTACGCGCTGCGTCTGGCCTATGGCAACGGCGAATATCTGATTCATGGCACCAACGCGCCGGACAGCGTCGGTTTACGCGTCAGCTCAGGCTGTATGCGAATGAACGCCGATGACATCAAAGCGCTGTTCAACCAGGTGAAAACCGGGACGCCGGTACGGATTATCAATCAGCCGGTGAAGTTTGCCGTCGAACCGGATGGTAAACGCTATGTCGAGGTCCACAGGCCGCTTTCGCAGACGGAAGGGGAAAACACCCGGACCATCGCCTACACGCTGCCTGCGGCGTTTCACGACTTCGCAGAGGATAAAGCGGTCGATGATGCACAGCTGAAAAAAGCGATGTCGAGAAGGGCGGGATATCCGGTGGTGGTGTCCACGGGGACGGGGAGTGCGCCAGCTACGCTGTCGGCGCAGAACACGCCGTCAGACAACAGCCTGCTTACCCAGTAGCCCTCATGCTGAGGGCAAAAAAAATGGCGCACAGAGTGCGCCATTTTTATTACCAGAACTCTTACTTACGGTAAGAGTGAGCCTGGTTGTCCAGACGCTGGTTAGCGCGAGCTGCGTCGTCTTTAGCAGCCTGAACGTCGGAACGGATTGCGTTCACGTCGTTGCTCAGCTGGTCAACTTTAGCGTTCAGAGTCTGAACGTCAGAAGACAGCTGATCGATTTTAGCATTGCTGGAGCAACCAGCCAGCAGAGTAGAACCCAGGATTACCGCGCCCAGTACCAGTTTAGTACGATTCATTATTAATACCCTCTAGATTGAGTTAATCTCCATGTAGCGTTACAAGTATTACACAAAGTTTTTTGGGATGAGAATATTTTTTTTACCTGAACGCACTTATTTTTGATCGTTCGCTCAAAGAAGCATCGAATTGGACAAAATCGCTGAAAAAGGCGAGTGAAAACAGCGCGCTTCCATCGGATTCATCTTAGATAATCTCTTATTAAATAGTAAATTCCGATTTGCATTTTTAATAGGAAGAGCTAATCAATGAATAAAAAAAAGCGCCCCGAGAGGCGCTTTATTAAAAAAAACCAATTAACCTGTAAATTATTACAGCACGTGTACGGAAGCCGTATTAGTGGTACCGCTCGGCACTAATGCGCCGGAAACCATCACCACCACGTCGCCTTTACGCGCGAGGCCGCTTTTCAGCGCCAGATCTTTGCCCAGATGATAGAAGTCATCGGTAGAGGCGATCTCTTCCACCAACTGCGGCACAACGCCTTTGCTCAGCACCAGCTGGCGAGCGGTGGTTTCGTTGGTGGTCAGGGCCAGGATGGTGGCGTCCGGGAAGTATTTACGCACAGCGCGTGCGGATTTACCGCCCTGGGTGGCGACAACGATCAGCGGCGCTTCCAGTTTCTCAGCGGTTTCTACCGCGCCGCGGCACACCGCTTCGGTGATGCGCAGTTTACGATTGTCGTTATTGAAGTCCAGACGGCTGGTCATCACGCGGTCAGTACGTTCGCAGATGGTGGCCATGATGGTGACGGCTTCCAGCGGGTATTTACCTTTCGCGGATTCGCCGGACAGCATCACTGCATCGGTACCGTCGAGGATGGCGTTGGCCACGTCGCCGGCTTCAGCGCGGGTCGGACGCGGGTTCTTGATCATGGAGTCCAGCATCTGAGTCGCGGTGATAACCACTTTGCGCGCGCGGATACATTTTTCGATGATCATTTTCTGGGCGAAGATAACTTCTTCAACCGGGATCTCAACGCCCATGTCGCCACGAGCAACCATGATGCCGTCAGAAGCTTCGAGGATTTCGTCGAAGTTGTTCAGGCCTTCCTGGTTTTCGATTTTGGAGATGATCTGGATGTTTTCGCCGCCGTGGGCTTTCAGGTGCTCACGGATCTCGACGACGTCGGAACGTTTACGGATGAAGGAGGCCGCGACAAAGTCCACGCCCTGTTCGCAACCGAAGATCAGATCCTGTTTGTCTTTCTCAGCCAGCGCCGGCAGGGCGATGGAGACGCCCGGCAGGTTTACGCCTTTGTTCTCGCCAAGGTCGCCGTTGTTCAGCACTTTACAGATAACTTTGTTACCTTCGATAGCCGTCACTTCCATGCCGATCAGGCCATCGTCCACCAGAACGGTGTTGCCGACGGTGAGGTCAGACGTGAAGCCTTCGTAGGTCACTGCAACGATTTCGTTGTTGCCGACGACGGATTTATCGGTGGTGAAGGTGAAGGTCTGGCCTGCTTTCAATGAGACGTCGTTGCCGCCTTCCAGCTTGATGGTACGAATTTCCGGGCCTTTGGTGTCCAGCAGAATAGCGGCTTTCTTACCGGTTTTGCTCATCACATTGCGCAGGTTCTGGATGCGCTGACCGTGTTCCGCATAGTCACCGTGGGAGAAGTTCAGACGCATCACGTTCATGCCGGCTTCCAGCATTTTGGTCAGCATCTCTTCAGATTCGGTTTTCGGACCGATGGTGCAAACAATTTTGGTCTTTTTCATGACAGTTTTAGTCTTTAAGTTGTGAAGGATATGGAATTCTCGCTCCGCGGGCGCACTGCCGGGGAGCCAAACCTGTATTACGAAAGTTGCTAAGCCACGCCCTAAGGATAGGTGACAACCCCGGAGCGTGCAGAAGAATGTGTGCTGGCGGTTCAGCCCATGAAATGTGGCAAGGTGTTATGCGTTTTATCATGCAGTCCAATGCGCTGAAACCATTCAAGAAAGAATCGAAGCGCATTATACGCTGCCGAAATCAAAAAGGAAAATAAAAACCTCGTTTCAAATTATGGACAAAACGCGTAACAAAACCGGCACGTTATGCATAAAAGTACGCAACACATTTTTTCATCACCGGGCAGGCAAAGGGGCAGCGGAAGGCGCTTTTTCTCGCGTGATGAACCAGTAAAACGCGCCATTGGCCTATTCCGCCGGGGATAATTTGCGTTGCGGAAAAAATCTATCAATAATGAATTGATTGATAATAATAAAGTGCGAGCAAAACCAGATGGGAAATAAAGCCAAAGACGACGAGCTGTACCAGGAAATGTGCCGCGTGGTGGGTAAAGTGGTGCTGGAAATGCGAGACCTGGGCCAGGAGCCGAAACACATTGTCATTGCCGGCGTACTGCGCACCTCGCTGGCGAACGCCAAAATTCAGCGTTCGGCGCTCACCGTGGAGGCCATGGAGAAAGTCATTCACGCCCTTTCCGGGCATTAACGTCTTTCGCCGGCGGGTCAGGAAATCACGAAGCGGATCACCGCCCGGACGGCAATGTCACAGTGGTGGGCCACCATCGCTTCGTCGTCGATGGCGGGCAACGGATCGTCAAGGTACAGGCTGCTGAAGGTGTAGAAGTTCGACACCTGATAAAAGCTGAAGCTGCTGATTAACCGGTGCACATCGCGTGCTTCGAGCCCCGCCTGAAAGACACTTTGCTGCTGGCCGCGCTGTAAAATGTCTTCCAGAATCGACAGGGCGGTACGATTCAGCGGTTTCAGTTCACCCGAGGTTTGTAACCACTTGCCGCGCTGCATATTCTCCATGCAAATCACCCGCATATAGTCCGCGTGGGTGGCGTGATAACGCACGCTCCAGCGCACCAGCCGCACCAGCGCCTCCACCGGTGGCACATTCTCCAGCCCCAGCTGCTGCTCGGTTTCGCGGATCCGCGCATACACATACTGCAGCACCTCCTGATAGAGCTGCTCTTTGCTTTTGAAGTAGTAAACCACCATGCGCTTGGTGGTCTGCGCCTCGGTGGCGATCTGCTCCATGCGGGCGCCTGACAGCCCGTGTTCAGCAAAAACAGCGATAGCGGCGCTGAAAATCCGCGCCTTCAGGGATTGTGCTTCATCATGAGCAACGACGGTCATGGCAACTCCTTTTTCTTGGGTGACAAAAAATACACATAATGATCACAATTTAGCAACCTAGTATGGCGCAAATGAACCAAATGATACATATTCAAGGCTCACGTCAGTTGTTGACCCGAGGACCTTATGCTGCGCTCTATCGCCACCGTTTCGATTTCCGGCACCCTGCCTGAGAAGCTGCACGCTATTGCGGCGGCGGGCTATCAGGGTGTGGAAATTTTCGAGAACGATCTGCTCTATTATACGGGGACGCCGGCGGAAATCCGCCAGCTTGCCGCCGATTTAGGGTTAAAAATCACGCTTTTTCAACCCTTTCGCGATTTTGAAGGCGCCAGCCGGGCGCAGTTTGCGGCGAATATAGCCCGCGCTCGGCGCAAGTTTGCCCTGATGCACGAGCTGGGCTGCGACACGCTGCTGCTGTGCAGCAATGTGCAGCCGGACTGCTCGGCGGATAGCGAATTGCAGGTCGCGGATCTGCGGGCGCTGGCCACGCTGGCGGAAGAAGAGGGGATCACCATCGGCTATGAGGCGCTGGCCTGGGGAACCCATGTGAACCGCTGGCAGCAGGCCTGGGAGCGGGTACGGCGGGTGGACAGCCCGGCGCTGGGCCTGGTGCTCGACAGCTTCCATATTCTGGCTCGCGGCGACACGCTGGACGCGCTACCGTCGGTGCCGGTGGAGAAAATCACCTTTGTTCAGCTCGCCGATGCGCCGTACATGAAAATGGATCTCCTGGAATGGAGTCGCCATTTCCGCTGCTTCCCCGGGCAGGGCGAGCTGCCGCTGGAGCCGTTTGCCGAGCAGGTCACCCGCTGCGGCTATCGCGGCCCCTGGTCGCTGGAGATCTTTAATGACGGTTTTCGCGCCTCGCCGAACGGCGCGACGGCCAAAGATGGTTATCGTTCGCTGCTGTGGCTGGAGGAGCAAACCCGCCGTCGGCTCCCGACGTGCGATGCCGATCTGTTTTCACCGCCGCCGCTGCCGGTCTATCACGGGCTGGAGTTTATCGAGTTTGCCGCCAGCGCCGCCGAGGCGCAGCGCCTGGGGCAGCATCTGCAGGCGCTGGGTTTTCAGCACGAGGGAAGCCACCGCTCCAAACAGGTGACGCTGTGGCGCAACGGCGGGGCGCGGATCGTCATCAACCATCAGCCCCACAGCTGGGCCGATCATTTCTATCAACGCCACGGCGTATCGCTGTGCGCCATGGCGCTGCGGGTCGATCGCAGTGCGCCGATTGTGGCCCGCGCCCGGGCGCTGGGGTATGCCACCTGGCAGGGCGATGCCGGGCCGAACGAAACGCCGATCCCGGCGATCTGCGCCCCGGACGGTAGCCTTATCTATCTCATCGAGGCCGGGGAAGGGATCTATGAGCGCGATTTTCATCTGCGCGACGGACTGACGGTGCGCGAGGATTATCTCGGTATCGACCATCTGGCGCTGGGGATGGAGGCCGACAGCCGCGACAACTGGGTGATGTTCTTCCGCACGGTGTTTGGTTTTACCCTTGAGCATGAGCAGACGCTGCCGGACCCGTATGGACTGGTGCGCAGTCTGGCGGTGCGCAGCCCGCAGGGCGATATCCGTCTGGCGCTGAATATTTCGCAGAGCCGGGCGACGCAGATTGCCCGCTCGGTCGCCTGCTACCAGGGGGCAGGGCTGCAGCATGCGGCCTTTGCCTGCCGCGATCTGCCGGCCACCTGCGACCAGCTTGCCGACGTTGCCCGCCATGCGCTGCCGATCCCGGCCAATTATTATGACGATCTGCTGGCGCGCTTCGGCGGCGAGCTGGACGTTGGGCAACTGCAGCGGCGGCAGCTCCTCTACGACCGCGATCCGCAGGGCGGGGCCTTCCTGCATCTTTATACCCGCCCCTTTACCGCCGGGCGCTTTTTCTTTGAGTTAACCGAACGACGGGCCGGTTACGCGCTCTATGGCGCGGCGAATGCCGCCGTCCGTCTGGCGGCGATGCAGTATTGTTAGCCCGAATCAAATGGTTCATTATGCTTTAAACACAATAACAACATCCTCTGTACCCGAGACAGGAACTGACTATGAGCTCATATAGCCCTAACCCGACGGCTGCCGCCCAGCCTGCCGTCACCGTGCGCCGCTCCCGGCGGCGCATCGGCATCCTTGCGCTGTTGGCCATTGGTACCATGATCAACTACCTCGATCGCACCGTGCTGGGGATCGCCGCCCCAAAGCTCACCGGTGAGCTGGGGATCGACCCGGCGATCATGGGTATCCTTTTTTCCGCCTTCGCCTGGACCTATGCCCTGGCGCAGATCCCCGGCGGGCTGTTCCTTGACCGCTTTGGCAACAAAGTGACCTATTTTCTGTCGCTGACCCTATGGTCGCTGTTTACCCTGTTCCACGGCATGGCGGTGGGGCTGAAAACACTGTTGCTGTGCCGCTTCGGACTCGGCATTAGCGAAGCGCCGTGCTTTCCGGTCAACAGCCGGGTGGTCAGCGCCTGGTTCCCGCAGCATGAGCGGGCGAAAGCCACAGCGGTGTACACGGTAGGGGAATACCTCGGGCTGGCCTGCTTTGCGCCGCTGCTGTTCTGGATCATGGACGGCTTTGGCTGGCGGGTGCTGTTCGTTAGCGTCGGCGCGGTCGGTATTCTGTTTGCCCTGGTGTGGTGGCGCTGCTACCGCGAACCGCATGAAGATCCGCGCCTCAGCCAGCAGGAGCGCGAGCATATCGAAAACGGCGGCGGCCTGAGCGCCCCGACGGACCAGCAGGTGGCATTCAGCTGGCCGCTGGTCCGCCAACTGCTGAGCAAACGGCAGATCATCGGCGCCAGCATCGGCCAGTTTGCCGGCAATACCGTGCTGGTGTTCTTTCTCACCTGGTTCCCGACCTGGCTGGCCACCGAGCGGCATATGCCCTGGCTGAAGGTGGGCTTCTTCTCCATCCTGCCGTTTGTCGCCGCCGCGGGCGGGGTGATGTTTGGCGGCTGGATCTCCGACAAACTGCTCAAGGCCACCGGGTCGGCCAACCTTGGCCGTAAGCTGCCGATCGTCGCCGGTCTGCTGATGGCCAGCTGCATTATCACCGCCAACTGGCTGCAGAGCGACCTGGCGGTGATCCTGGTGATGTCGTTTGCCTTTTTTGGTCAGGGAATGGTGGGGCTTGGCTGGACGCTGATCTCCGATATTGCCCCGAAGGGGCTAGGCGGCCTGACCGGCGGCCTGTTTAACTTCTGCGCCAACCTCGCGGGGATCCTCACCCCGCTGGTGATCGGCTTTATCGTTGCCGGGTTCGGCAATTTCTTCTACGCGTTGATCTACATCGGCGGCGCCGCGCTGCTGGGCGTGGTGGCCTATCTGTTTATCCTCGGCGACGTCAAACGTATCGAGTTATCGCAGTAAGCAAAGGAGCAAGGCATGGTGATTAGTGGAAATACGCGGCTGATAGCGCACCTTGGCTATCCGACCGCCAGTTTTAAGGCGCCGATGATCTATAACCCGTGGTTCGTCGACCAGCAGGTGGACGTGAAGGTGGTGCCGATGGGGGTCAGGCCGGAGGACTACGCCGCGTTTATTCCGCCGCTGTTTACGATGACCAACATCATCGGCGCGCTGGTGACGATGCCGCATAAAATCGCCACCTGCGATCTGGTCCAGCGCCTGAGCCCGACGGCGGCCATCGCCGGCGCCTGCAACGCCATCCGTCGCGAGGCCGACGGTAACCTGAGCGGGGATATGTTCGATGGCGACGGCTTTGTGCTGGGCCTGCGTCGTAAAGGGTTTAATCCGCAGGGGACGCGGGCGCTGGTGGTCGGCAGCGGCGGGGTGGGGTCGGCTATCGCCGCCTCCCTCGCCGCGGCGGGAGTCAGCGCCCTGACCCTGTACGATACCCGGCCCGAGGTGGCGCACGCCCTCGCCGGACGGCTGCATCAGCACTATCCGCTGCTCGATATCACCCTGATGCAGCACGATCCTGTCGGACACGAGCTGGTGGTCAATGCCACCCCGCTGGGGATGAAGGCCAGCGATCCGCTGCCGCTGGACGTTGACCGTCTGGCGCCAGGCACCTGGGTGGGGGAGGTGGTGATGACCCAGGAGTACACCCCGCTGCTGAGGGCCGCTCAGGCGCGACAGTGCCATATCCAGCGCGGGACCGACATGTTGTTTGAAATGATCCCCGCTTATCTGCGCTTTTTCGACCTGCCGGTAGCCACCCCCGAGCAGCTGCGCGCGCTGGCGGAAATTCGCTACTGACGCGACGGCAAACCGGGTAATATAGCGTTATATTATCCGGTTTATAGCGACTATCTATGATGTCCACTCCTCTCACGCTGCTGGCGGCGGGAAGCCTGAGAAGCGCTTTCCTGCCGCTGGTGGCGCACTTTCAGCAGCACACTGGCCTGGCGGTCGATGCGCAGTTTGGCCCTGCCGGCCTGCTGCGCGAGCGGATCGAGGCCGGGGCGCCGTGCGCGGTTTTTGCGTCCGCCAACGCGGCGCACCCGCAGGCGCTGCTGCAGGCCGGTCTGGCGCAGGAATGCCAGGGATTTGCCGGCAACCAGCTGATGCTGACCGCCCGGCGGTCGCCGGACAACGATGGCCTGGACTGGCTGGCGCTGCTCAGCACGCCCCGCCTGCGGCTGGCGACCTCCACGCCGGGATGCGATCCGTCGGGAGATTATACCTGGCAACTGTTTGCCCGAATTGAGGCGCACTATCCTGGGTTGGGCAACGCGATAGCCGGGCGGGCGCAGCCGCGGGTCGGCGGCAGAGACTCACTGAGCGTGCCGCCGGGCGAGATAGCCGGCGCGTGGCTTATTCGCCAGAATCTGGCGGATCTGTTTATCGGCTACGCGCACTATGGCCCCGCGCTGGCCGCCTGCGACGATCTGCGTACCCTGACCATCCCGGCGCCGTGGAATATTCGCTGCGATTACCAGCTGGCGCGTCTCAGGGCGGATCCCGCCGCGCTGGCCCTGTATCGCTTTATCCTCGGCGACGTTGGCCAGAGGTATCTCCGGCAGGCGGGTTTTATGCCGTTCAGCGACGCAGAGTAAACCCCGGCGCCAGCAGAGGGGACGCGGACGCTGGATGGTAGATCAGACGTACCGGCAGGCCGTACGCTTGCCGGAGGTGCGTTTCGCTCAGCACGTCGGCGGTCTCGCCTGCCAGCCACTGGCCCTCCGGCAGAAGCAGCAGCGTATGGCTGGCCACCTGCAGCGCATGGTTTGGATCATGGGTGGTGAACAGGACGGTGCGTGCCTGGCGGTGAGCGAGGTCGCCGATCAGCTGCAATACCACCTGCTGGTTACCGAGGTCCAGCGCCGAGCAGGGCTCATCCAGCAGGATATTCTGGCTGGCGCTGACCAGCGCGCGGGCAATCAGCACCAGCTGCTGCTGGCCGCCGGAGAGGGCGCCGAAGTCATCCCCGGCCAGGGCGGCAATCCCCAGCTGCGCCAGCGCGTTCTCAACCCGCCGGGCATCCTCCTCGCCAGGCTGGGCAAAGAGATCCACATGACGGGCGCGGCCCATCAGCACCACATCGCTCACGCGCCAGCGAAAAGCGGGACGAAACGACTGCGGGACCAGGGCGATGCCCCCCTCGCACTGCACCTGGCCGCCCAGCGGCGGCAACACGCCGGTCAGGGTGTCCAGCAGGGTACTTTTTCCCCGGCCATTGGCGCCCAGCACCGCCCAGATCTCACCGGGCCGGCAGGTCAGCGTGAGCGGGGCGAAGAGCGGCTGACGGTGGCCGTAGCGTAGCGCTTCCAGCGATAATGAGCTGTTCATCGGGCGGTACTCCGGCGCCGGGATTGCACCAGTAAAAAGGTAAACAGCGGCGCCCCGAGCAGGGCAGTGATGATCCCGATCGGGATTTCCGCCTGGGTCAGCGTGCGCGCCAGATCGTCCACCACCAGCATCAGCGCGGCGCCAAGCCAGAAGGCGGTGGGCAGCAGGCGACGATGGTCAGCGCCCACCAGCAGACGGGCGAGGTGCGGGACCACCAGCCCCATCCAGGCGATGCTGCCGCTGACCGCCACCTGGGCTGCCACCAGCACTGCACAGCACACCAGCACGCCGCGACGCAGCGCGGCCACCGGAACGCCAAGACTGCGGGCATCGCGTTCCTCCAGCGCCAGCAGGTTGATACGCCAGCGCAGCTTCCACAGCACCCCGGCGGCTAGCGCCATGGGCAGGGACATAAGCAGAACCTTATGCCAGCTGGCGGTCGCGAAGCTGCCGAGCAGCCAGAAAACAATGTTCGGTAACGTCTCTTCGCTATCGGCGAGGTACTGCATCAGGCTGACCAGCGCGGCGAAGAAGCCGCTGAGAATGATCCCGGACAGAATCAGCCCCAGCGTGCTGTCCCGCCCCTGCAGGGCGGCGAGGGCGTAAATCAGCCCCAGCGCGATGAGGCCGAAGAAAAAGGTCGAGGCCATCATCAGCAGACCGCCGACGCCCAACAGGATCGCCAGCGTGCCGCCGAAGGCGGAGCCGGCGGTCACCCCGATGATGTGCGGGTCCACCAGCGGGTTCTGGAACACGCCCTGCAAGGTGGCGCCGCACAGCCCCAGCGCGCCCCCGGCCAGCAGAGCCATGACCACGCGCGGCAGGCGAACCGACCAGACGATCTGCCCGATCACCCCTTCACCTGGCGGCAAATGGACCAGGGTGTGGCCAACGGCGCGCAGGCTTAACGGGTACTGGCCGAAACAGAGCGAGGCGACCGCGATCGCCAGCGTCGCCAGCGCCAGGCTACCCTGCAACCGCCAGGGATGGTGGTTAGCGCGCATCTGACGTCCACGCCACGCGGTAAAAACGCTGATAGTAATCCCTGGCTTTACTGTCCACATCGATGCTCTGGTAGCGCGAAGGATAGAGTTTTTTCGCCATCCACAGCTCGCCCAGCGCCAGGGCCTCCGGCATCGGGTAACCCCAGGCTTTGGCGTACTCCGGCATCAGCCACACGCGGTGGTGTTTCACCGCATCGATCGCCTGCCACTGCGGGTCGTTCTCTATCTGTTTGACCACCTGCGGATAACGGTCCTGGACGAAGATCACCTGCGGGTTCCACTCCAGCACCTGCTCCAGCGACACCTGACGGGCGCCTTTTACGCTGGCGGCCGCCACGTTCAGCGCCCCGGCGTGCGCCATCATCAGCCCGGTGTATTTACCGGCGCCGTAGGTATTCAGATCGGGGTTGGCCATATACACCCGCACCCGCTGGTTCGGTGGAATATCGGCCACCGGCGCATTGGCTTTTTTGCGCGCCGCAAAGGTGTAGTGAATCAGCGCCTCGGCCTCGGGCTGGCGCTCGACGACCTCGCCGATAAGGCGGATCCCCTCCACCAGCCCGGCGTTATAGGCCTGCTCTTCGTCAGCCATGGTGGGGTTCATTTTATTTTTTTCCCCGGCGGCGTCCTGGCGCAGCGAGATGGCCACCACCGGGATCCCGGCCTGTTGGATCTGCGCGATCATCGCCGGCGGCGCATAGTTGGCGACAAAAACCACCTGCGGACGCAGCGCCAGCAGGCTTTCAATATTGACCTGGGTGAGATCGCCCGGGGTCGCCAGCTGCCCGATCTCAGGCATAAAGCGGGCGAACTGCGGCCCGAGCTGTTTCTGCCAGCTGCTTAAGACGCCGACGATATCCTCGGCGGCATGCAGTTGCACCAGCAGGTTGAGCGTCTGATGTTGCAGAACCACGACGCGGGTGATGTGGTCGGGGAGCGTGACCTGGCGACCCAGCTGGTCGGTGACGGTGCGGTCGGCGAAGGCCTGGCCGGTGAACAGGCTGGCGCTGAGCAGCGTCAGGCCCAGCAGTAAGGGGTGTTTTGACATGGTGTGGCCCGAATGGCGTGAAAAATTCGTTATGTATTAAATTATATAACGAAGCCGGGCGCAATGGGTGATCGCATTTACCCTCATCACGATCAAGGCATTTCGTACCACACTTCTTCCTCTTCCATGCGGGCCTCTATCTGACTCGCCACCCTCTGCAGGGCGGAAAGATGCTTCTGCGCCGCCTGCTCAATGGTCATCGCGCTGGCGATATAGACCAGATTCAGGCAGCCGATAACCCGCTGCTGGCTGCTGACCGGCACGGCGATGGAGGCGATTTTCTCCTCCTGCTGCCAGCCGCGGAAGTTTTCGCCATAGCCGTTCTGGCGGGTGCGGGCGAGGATCGCCGCCAGCCGTTCCGGTTCGCGGGCCAGCTGATACTCAGCTTCCGGACGGGCGGCCAGCATGCTGACGATGGCGTCGCGCTCCGCGTCGGGGGCAAAGGCCAGCCACGTCAGCCCGGAGGCGGTGAGCAACAGCGGCAGCCGCCGTCCGACCATCGCGCGGTGAAACGACAGTCGGCTGAAGCGGTGGGTAGTCTCGCGCACCACCATGGCGTCGACGTCGAGGGTGGTGATGTCTGTCGGCCATTGCACCTCGCGCAGCAGCTCGCCGAGCAGCGGCGTGGCGAGGGCAGAAATCCAATGTTCGTCACGAAATCCATCGCTCAGCTGGCGGACGTTAATGGTCAACCGGAAGCTGTCATCGGAGCGGCTGCGGCGGACAAAACCCTCCTCCTGCAGCGTCTCCAGCAGCCGGCGCACGGTGGTGCGATGCAGGCCGCTAAACTCCGCCAGCAGGCCCGGCGTCGCGCCGCCGTCGAATTTATTTAACAATTTTAATAACAATAAACCCCGGCTTAACCCACGCACCGTTTTGTACTCAGTGGACCCATCGTCACGCATAAATCCTTCCTTAAAATGCTTTATAAACAGCGTTGTGCACCTGGTGCACATTCGGCGATGTTTTGATTGTAGCCGAAAACCTCCGCCCTATACTCAGCCCATTATAAAAATACGTTTACACATGATTAACAAATTGCCTGTCAGCCGGGCAGTTTCCGAGTCGTGAGGTCGC
The DNA here is from genome assembly GCF_000828055.2 of Klebsiella variicola. Taxonomy (NCBI): domain Bacteria; kingdom Pseudomonadati; phylum Pseudomonadota; class Gammaproteobacteria; order Enterobacterales; family Enterobacteriaceae; genus Klebsiella; species Klebsiella variicola. Next base: position 2,248,956 of record NZ_CP010523.2, read on the forward strand.
TGAAAATGACAACATCTACACCCGATATTCAACCCGCCGTGCAGCATACCGCTCAGGTCGCCATCGCCGGCGCCGGTCCGGTTGGCCTGATGATGGCCAACTACCTTGGCCAGATGGGCATCAGCGTGCTGCTGGTGGAAAAGCTCGACACACTGATCGATTACCCGCGGGCCATCGGCATTGACGATGAATCCCTGCGGGCGATGCAGGCGGTAGGGCTGGTGAACGACGTGCTGCCGCACACCACGCCATGGCACGCCATGCGCTTTCTGACCCCGAAGGGGCGCTGCTTTGCTGATATCCAGCCGATGACCGATGAGTTTGGCTGGTCGCGGCGCAACGCCTTCATTCAGCCGCAGGTCGATGCGGTGATGTATCACGGCCTGCAGCGTTTCCCGCAGGTCCGCTGCCTCTTCTCCCGCGAAGTAGAAGCCTTTAGCCAGAACGGTGACGGTGTCACGTTAAATCTTAAAGGACCGGACGGCGAGCGGGAGACGGTGCGCGCGGACTGGCTGGTGGCCTGCGACGGCGGCGCCAGCTTTATTCGTCGTACGCTGAACGTCCCCTTCGAAGGCAAGACCGCGCCGAATCAGTGGATCGTCATCGATATCGCTAACGACCCGCTGGCCACCCCGCACGTTTACCTGTGCTGCGACCCGGTGCGACCCTACGTTTCCGCCGCGCTGCCCCATGGCGTGCGCCGCTTTGAATTTATGGTGATGCCCGGAGAAACCGAAGCCCAGCTCAGCGAGCCGCACAATATGCGTCGTCTGCTGAGCAAAGTGCTGCCGGACCCGGACCGCGTCGAGCTGATCCGCCAGCGGGTCTACACCCATAATGCCCGCCTTGCCGAGCGCTTTCGCATTGACCGGGTGCTGCTGGCCGGCGACGCGGCGCACATCATGCCGGTCTGGCAGGGGCAGGGATACAACAGCGGCATGCGCGACGCCTTCAACCTGGCGTGGAAGCTGGCGCTGGTGGTCAACGGTAAAGCGGGAGAGGCGCTGCTCGACAGCTATCAGCAGGAGCGCCGCGACCACGCGAAAGCGATGATTGATCTGTCGGTCACCGCCGGCCACGTGCTGGCGCCGCCGAAGCGTTGGCAGGGGGCCGTGCGCGACGGTCTCTCCTGGCTGCTGAACTACCTGCCGCCGGTGAAGCGCTACTTCCTCGAAATGCGCTTTAAGCCGATGCCGCAGTACCGCGAGGGGGCGCTGCTGATCGACGCCGCCGGCAAGACCTCGCCGGTGGGCAAAATGTTTATTCAACCGCAGGTGACGCTGGAGAGCGGCGAGAGCGTGCTGCTCGACGACGTCATCGGCGCGAATTTCGCCATTATCGGCTGGGGCTGCAACCCGCAGTGGGGGCTCGAAGCCGGGCAGATCGCCCGCTGGCGCGCGATTGGCGTGCGCTTTATCCAGGTGGTGCCGGAGGTGCAGATCCATCGCGAGCAGGATAACGCCCCCGGCACGCTGCGGGTAGGCGATACGCAAAATCGCCTGAAGAGCTGGTTTGCTCAGCATAACACCGCCATTGCCGTGGTCAGACCGGACCGCTTTGTCGCCGCTCTCGCCATCCCGCAGACCCTCGGCGCACAGCTGACCGCCCTGGCGGAAAAAATGACCCTCGCAACCGGGGATACCGCCCGCACTGAAGAGAAGGTGGCCTGATATGGATGCCTATTTGCACTGTCTCTCCCACACTCCGTTGGTGGGATTCGTGGACCCGGAGCAGGCGGTCCTTGATGAAGTGAACGGGGTGATTGCTGACGCCCGGCGGCGGATCGCCGCTTTCGAGCCCGAGCTGGTGGTGCTCTTCGCTCCCGATCACTACAACGGTTTTTTCTATGACGTGATGCCGCCGTTCTGCCTCGGCGTCGGCGCCACCGCCATTGGCGACTTCGCCAGCGCCGCCGGCGACCTGCCGGTGCCGACCGAGCTGGCGGAAGCCTGCGCCCACGCGGTCATCAACAGCGGTATCGACCTGGCGGTGTCGTACAACATGCAGGTGGACCATGGCTTCGCCCAGCCGCTGGAGTTTCTGCTGGGTGGCCTGGACCGCCTGCCGGTGCTGCCGGTGTTTATTAACGGCGTCGCCGCGCCGCTGCCGGGTTTTCAACGTACCCGGCTGCTGGGCGAGGCGATGGGCCGCTTTCTCAATACCCTCAATAAGCGGGTGCTGATCCTCGGCTCGGGCGGACTCTCGCACCAGCCGCCGGTGCCGGAGCTGGCGAAAGCCGACGCCCATCTCCGCGATCGCCTGCTCGGCGGCGGAAAACAGCTGCCGCCGGACGAACGCGAACGGCGCCAGCAGCGGGTGATCAACGCCGCCAGACGGTTTACCGAAGATCCGCATTCGCTCCATCCCCTCAACCCGGTCTGGGACAACCGCTTTATGAGCCTGCTGGAGCAGGGGCGGCTGGCGGAGCTGGATGCGATCGGCAACGACGAGCTGTCGGCGATGGCCGGGAAATCGACGCACGAAATTAAGACCTGGGTGGCCGCTTTTGCCGCGCTATCCGCTTTTGGCCGCTGGCGCAGTGAGGGCCGCTATTACCGGCCGATCCCCGAGTGGATCGCCGGGTTCGGCTCGCTGAGCGCCACCACCGAGATTTGATTAACCGGGAGACTAACATGAGCTATCAACCGCAAACCGAAGCCGCCACCAGCCGATTCCTCAATGTCGACGAGGAGGGCCGCACGCTGCGCATCCATATCAATGACTGCGGCGACGGGAAAGAGACCGTGGTCATGCTGCACGGCTCCGGGCCGGGGGCCACCGGCTGGGCCAACTTCAGCCGTAACATTGACCCGCTGGTCGAGGCGGGCTATCGCGTGCTGCTCCTCGACTGTCCGGGGTGGGGCAAAAGCGATGCTATCGTCAACAGCGGCTCGCGTTCGGACCTCAACGCCCGGATTCTGAAAAGCGTGGTCGATCAGCTGGGGATCGATAAAGTCCATCTGCTGGGCAACTCGATGGGCGGCCATAGCGCGGTGGCCTTCACTCTGAGCTGGCCGGAGCGGGTGGCGAAGCTGGTGCTGATGGGCGGGGGGACCGGCGGCATGAGCCTGTTTACGCCGATGCCGACGGAGGGCATCAAGCTGCTGAACGCCCTGTACCGCGAGCCGACCATAGAAAACCTGAAGAAGATGATGAGCATCTTCGTCTTCGACACCCGCGACCTCACCGAGGCGCTGTTCGAGGCGCGTCTCAACAATATGCTGTCGCGCCGCGACCATCTGGACAACTTCGTCAAGAGCCTCGAAGCCAACCCGAAGCAGTTTCCTGACTTTGGCCCGCGGCTGGGCGAAATCACCGCGCCAACCCTGATCGTCTGGGGACGCAACGACCGCTTCGTGCCGATGGACGCCGGGCTGCGCCTGCTCGCTGGGATCGCCGGTTCGGAACTGCATATTTACCGCGACTGCGGCCACTGGGCGCAGTGGGAACATGCCGACAGTTTTAATCAGCTGGTGCTCAATTTCCTCGCACGGGCTTAAGGAGTAAATGATGACTTTTTCTCTTGACGCGCTGGCCCGGCAGCTGCGCGACGCGGAACAGACCGGCCAGGCGATCGCCCCGCTGCGCGATATCCTCGGCGTCGACAATGCCGACGCCGCCTATGCCATCCAGCGTCTGAACGTCCAGCACCACGTGGCCCATGGCCGGCGGGTAGTGGGCCGCAAGGTGGGCCTGACCCATCCCAAAGTGCAGCAGCAGCTGGGGGTCAACCAGCCGGATTTCGGCACCCTGTTTGCCGACATGTGCTACGGCGACAACGCCGAGGTGCCGTTTGGCCGCGTGCTGCAGCCCAAAGTGGAAGCCGAGATCGCCCTGGTGTTGAAGCAGGATCTGCCGCATGCCGATACCACCTTTGATGAGCTGTATAACGCCATCGAATGGGTGCTGCCGGCGCTGGAGGTGGTGGGCAGCCGCATTCGCGACTGGTCAATCGGCTTTGTCGACACCGTCGCCGATAACGCCTCCTGCGGCCTGTACGTCATTGGCGGCCCAGCGCAGCGCCCGGCAGGACTGGATCTGAAGCAGTGCGCCATGCACATGACCCGCAACCAGGAGCTGGTCTCCAGCGGTCGCGGCAGCGAGTGCCTGGGGCATCCGCTGAACGCCGCAGTCTGGCTGGCGCGCAAGCTGGCGAGTCTCGGCGAACCGCTGCGGGCGGGGGATATCGTGCTGACCGGGGCGTTAGGCCCGATGGTGGCGATTAACGAGGGGGACAGCTTTGTCGCCCATATCGAAGGTATTGGCTCAGTTGCGGCACGCTTCGTCGCCGCCGGAGAAGGACATCGTGATGCGTAAACGTAAAGTCGCCATTATCGGCTCCGGGAATATCGGCACCGATTTAATGATTAAAATCCTGCGCCACGGCCAGCATCTGGAGATGACGGTGATGGTCGGCATCGACCCGCAGTCGGATGGCCTGGCCCGCGCCCGGCGCATGGGCGTCGCGACCACCCACGAAGGGGTGGGCGGCCTGATGCAGATGGCGGAATTTGCCGACATCGATTTTGTTTTTGACGCCACCAGCGCCGGGGCGCACATCAAAAACGATGCCGCGCTGCGCGAAGCGAAGCCGGGGATCCGCGTCATCGACCTGACGCCGGCGGCGATTGGCCCGTACTGCGTACCGGTGGTCAACCTCGCGGCCAATCTCCATCAGGGCAACGTCAATATGGTGACCTGCGGCGGGCAGGCGACCATCCCAATGGTCGCCGCGGTCTCGCGAGTGGCGAAGGTGCATTACGCGGAGATCGTGGCCTCGATCGCCAGCCAATCCGCCGGACCGGGCACTCGGGCCAATATTGACGAATTTACCGAAACCACCTCGCAGGCGATTGAAAAAGTCGGCGGCGCGGGCAAGGGCAAAGCGATTATTGTACTGAACCCGGCGGAGCCGCCGCTGATGATGCGCGATACCGTCTACGTACTGAGCGAGCTGGCGTCGCAGGAGGCGATTGCCGCCTCGATCGCCGAAATGGCGGCGGCAGTGCAGGCTTACGTCCCAGGCTACCGGCTGAAGCAGCAGGTGCAGTTTGAGGTTATCCCCGAGGATAAGCCGGTCAACCTGCCCGGCGTCGGCTGTTTTTCCGGCCTGAAAACCGCGGTTTACCTCGAAGTGGAAGGAGCGGCGCACTATCTGCCAGCGTACGCGGGCAACCTCGATATTATGACCTCGGCGGCGCTGGCGACGGCGGAGCAAATGGCCGGGGCAATGCACAGCGCGGCGGGAGCGACAGCATGAACGGTAAAAAACTTTATATCTCGGACGTGACGCTGCGCGATGGCATGCACGCCATTCGTCACCAGTATTCCCTGGCGCAGGTGCAGCAGATCGCCGGCGCGCTGGATAAGGCTGGGGTCGACTCCATCGAAGTGGCCCATGGCGATGGCCTGCAGGGATCCAGCTTCAACTACGGCTTTGGCGCTCACAGCGACATCGCGTGGATTGAAGCGGCGGCGGAGGCGGTCAGCCAGGCGAAAATCGCCACCTTGCTGCTGCCGGGCATCGGCACGCTGCACGATCTGAAAGCGGCGTATCAGGCCGGAGCGCGGGTGGTGCGGGTCGCCACCCACTGCAGCGAAGCAGACGTCGCGGCGCAACATATTGCCTTTGCCCGCGAGCTGGGAATGGACACCGTCGGTTTTCTGATGATGAGCCATATGATCTCCCCGCAGGCACTGGCGCAGCAGGCGCTGAAGATGGAATCTTATGGCGCGACCTGTATCTATGTGGTGGATTCCGGCGGGGCGATGAACATGAACGACATTCGCGACCGTTTCCGTGCCCTGAAGGCGGTGCTGAAGCCGGAGACCGCCACCGGGATGCATGCCCACCATAACCTGAGCCTCGGGGTGGCGAACTCGATCGTCGCGGTGGAAGAGGGGTGCGATCGCATTGACGCCAGCCTGGCCGGGATGGGGGCGGGGGCGGGCAATGCGCCGCTGGAGGTATTTATTGCCGCCGCCGACAAGCTCGGCTGGCAGCATGGCACCGATCTCTACGACCTGATGAACGCGGCCGATGAGCTGGTGCGGCCGTTGCAGGACCGCCCGGTGCGTGTCGACCGCGAAACGCTGGCGCTGGGCTACGCCGGGGTCTACTCCAGCTTCCTGCGCCACAGCGAAGCGGCGGCCGAGCGCTATGGCCTCAGCGCGGTGGATATTCTCGTCGAGCTGGGCAAGCGGCGGATGGTCGGCGGTCAGGAGGATATGATCGTCGACGTCGCGCTGGATCTGCTGAACCGCAATAAATAACGAAAAACGTGCGGCTGACAAAGCATCAGCCGCCAGTCACCTGCTCCGTTTGTTCGGCTATCGCCAAGGTACCCTATGACCAAGATAACGACTGCAAACCCCTCGCGCCTGGTGGTTACCATCGGGCTCTGTTTTATGGTGGCCCTGATGGAAGGGCTGGATCTGCAGGCGGCGGGGATCGCCGCCGTCGGCATGGCGCAGGCCTTTGCGCTGGATAAAATGCAGATGGGCTGGATCTTCAGCGCCGGGATCCTCGGCCTGCTGCCTGGCGCGCTGGTGGGCGGCATGCTGGCGGACCGCCACGGGCGCAAGCGCATTCTGCTGGGGTCGGTGCTGCTGTTTGGCCTGTTCTCGCTGGCCACCGCGGTGGCATGGAGCTTCCCGACGCTGCTGCTGGCGCGCCTGCTCACCGGCGTCGGGCTCGGGGCGGCATTGCCTAACCTGATTGCCTTAACCTCGGAAGCCGCTGGCTCACGCTTCCGCGGCCGGGCGGTAAGCCTGATGTACTGCGGCGTACCCATTGGCGCCGCGCTGGCGGCAGCGCTGGGCTTTTCCGGTCTCGCCGCGGCCTGGCAGACTATTTTCTGGATTGGCGGCGTGGTCCCGTTACTGCTGATCCCGCTGCTGATGCGCTGGCTACCGGAGTCGCAGGCGTTTCAGCGCGCGGAGGCCAGCGTGCCGCTGCGCACCCTGTTTGCCCCAGGGCATGCCGCCGCCACCCTGCTGTTGTGGCTGGGTTATTTTTTCACCCTGCTGGTGGTCTATATGCTGATCAACTGGCTGCCGATGCTGCTGGTGGGCCAGGGATTCCGCGCCAGCCAGGCGGCGGGGGTGATGTTCTCTCTGCAGATCGGCGCCGCCTGCGGCACGCTGCTGCTGGGAGCGCTAATGGATAAGCTCACCCCGCTGCGGATGTCGCTCCTGATCTACAGCGGGATTCTGGCTTCCCTGCTGGCGCTGGGCAGCGCGTCGTCGCTAAACGGAATGCTGCTGGCGGGGTTTGTCGCCGGGCTGTTCGCCACCGGCGGCCAGAGCGTACTCTATGCCCTGGCGCCGCTTTTTTACCCCGCAGCGATCCGCGCCACCGGGGTCGGCACCGCCGTGGCGGTGGGCCGTCTTGGCGCAATGAGCGGCCCGCTGCTGGCCGGCAAGATGCTGGCCCTCGGCACCGGCACCATCGGGGTGATGGCGGCCTCGGCGCCCGGCATTGTGCTGGCCGGCGTGGCGGTGTTCTGGCTGATGCATCGTCAGCAGCGCGCCGCGATTGTCTGAGACGCATCCGGCGGTCTGGCAAAAAAATGCCGGGCCGCCGCCTTGCCTGTCCGCGTCACCTGGCCTATGGTAAGACATCATTCCCTGACGCTTATCGTCCCTATGGCTTACACCTCCCGTTTGCTCAATGCTATCCCTGGCATCCGCCACGCTTTTCTCGATGTCCACGAAACCGCCGCCTTTCCCTATGCCGAGCTGGCTCCGGTGAAGCTGGTGCATGGTAATGAGGTTCATCATTATCAGCAGCCGCTGCCGACGCGCCCGCACGCCGACGCGGTGTTTACCGCGGTAGCCGGGCAAAAGGTGGGGGTGGTGACCGCCGACTGTCTGCCGATGCTGATCGCCTCGCGCGACGGTCGCTCCGTCTGCAGCGTGCATGCCGGCTGGCAGGGGCTGGTCAGCGGCATTGTCGATAATAGTCTGGCCTGTTTTCGCCAGCAGGGGGTGGCATTGGCCGATCTGGTCATCGCCGTGGGGCCGCATATTCACCCTTGCTGTTACGAAGTCTCCGCCGGATTTTATCAGCAACTGCTGGACCAGCCCGGCGGTGATCGGGTGGCCCGCCATCGCCAGCGGCTGTTTCATTCCCGTTCGGGCCCGGTCAGCGATCCGCTCAAAGCCGCCGCACGCGGCAGCGATAATCTGTGGTTTGATCTGCGCGCCTTTGCCGAAGCGATCTTCGCAGAGGCGGGAGTGTCGCCGGCGAGCGTTGAATGGCTGGGGAGTTGCACCTACTGCACCCCGCAGTCGCTGGGCTCCTACCGACGCCGGACCCATTTTCCGGCGCCGAAGAGCTTTCAGTATTCGTGGATCCTGCGCGAGGCCTGAGGCGCGCTCGCGCTAGAGCACCCGAAAACCGTGGGTGCCGTCGCGGGCCAGCTGATCCACCAGGCCATACTCCCACTCCAGATAAGCCTGCATGGCCTCGGCGGAATTATCGGTTCCTTCGTACGGACGACGATAGCGGTCACGGCGCTCGACGGCGAGGCCGCTATCGCCATGCGCCAGCGGCAGACCGGCGGCGATCCACGCCAGCGTCCCGCCGGTAAGCAACTGCACCGGTTTACCGGTCAAGGCCGCCACCTCCGGCACCGCGTAGCGGGCCAGCAGACTGCTGCCGCAGGTCACCACGTATCGCTGTGCGGGAGGGATCACATCCAGGGCCTGGCGCAGCTGCGAGCGCGTCAGCCACCACGCGCCGGGGATATGGCGAGCGACAAAGTTGGCGCTGGTGGTAAAATCGAGCACCACCGTACCGGGTTCGTCCAGTTGTTGCGCCAGCTGCGCCGGGCTTATCTCCTCCGCCTGCGGGCCGGGCGGCACCTCGGCGGCCGGCACCCCGCGTTCGCTCAACTGGCTGGCCGACAGCGCGCTCAGCCGCGCCGTCTCCCAGCCCATCTGCGCCAGCCACGAGCCGGTTATCGCCGCCCGGATGCCATCGTCATCCAGCAGCACAATTCGCGCCCCTCGTACGCTGGCGAAGTGATCGGTCTCCTGCAGCAGCTGGCCGCCTGGCGCGCTCAGGCTGCCGGGATAGTGACCCGCCGCGTACTCCTCGGGGCTGCGGACATCAAACAGGAAGGTAGTGCGGTCGCTCTGCTGCAGCCAGCGTTGCAGCGTGGCCTCATCGATGACCGCCACCCCGGCCCGTTCGGCAAGATGCGCCACCTCAGCGGCCCGGACGCCGGAGGCGCGGGCGGAGGGATCGTATTGCCGCTGCTGCTGGTGCGCCAGTGTCTGGCCGGCCAGCGTCCAGCCGATAGTGCCATTGCGCAGGGCATGGACCGGGTTTGGCACGCCGGCGTTGATCAGCGACTGGGTGCCGATGATGCTGCGGGTGCGTCCGGCGCAGTTGACGATAACCGGCGTCTGCGGGGAGGGCGTCAGGCTCTCCACCCGCAGGGCCAGCTCGCCGCCGGGCACGCTGATGCTGCCGGGGATGCTCATGGTCTGGTACTCATCGAAGCGCCGGGCGTCGACGATCACCACCTCCTGCCGGCTGTCGATGAGCGCCTGAACCTCCTGGGCGCTGAGCGACGGCGTGTGACGCACGCTTTCCACCAGTTCACCAAAGGCTTTGCTGGCGGAGTTGACGTCCTGAAACAGCTCGCCGCCGCTGCGGCGCCAGCCGGCGAGCCCCTCTGTCAGCAGGGCCACATCCTGATAGCCCCAGGCCCGTAGCCGTTCGACGGCGATCTCCGCCAGACCTTCGCCGTTGTCGTAGACGGTGAGCGGGGTGGTGAAGCGCGGTATCCGCCGGCGGACCTCCAGCTCCAGTTTGCTGAGCGGCAGATTGACGGCAAACAGCGGATGAGCGGTGGCGAAATCGGCCTCTTCACGGACGTCGATCAGCGCCAGTTCACGACGGTCGAGCAGCGCCTGGCGTATCCCGGCGGCCTGGCGATAAGCGTAGGTGGACATAGTGGTTATCCTTGATGTTCGCGGGAGGAATCCCAGATATTGGGTAAATGGCGGTTAGAGTAGCCGGAGATAAACGGTTTCTGCTGCCCTTCCGGGGTGTACACGGCGCGCTTCACCGCGCCGATATTGCCGCCGTAGATGTGAATGCTGATGGAGACGCGATCGGCCAGCGCATTGCTGACGCGATGAATATCGCCATCGTCAGCGGAGACTTTCTCCACCTGGCCTGCTTCCAGAAGCGTGGCGGCGCCCAGCGCGCGCGGTATACCATCGGCATCCAGCTGGTAGCGCTGGTTTTCCTCCGCGCCGCGCAGCATACCAATGGCCCCCCACACCCGGTGGTCATGGATCGGCGTCGCTTGCCCCGGTCCCCAGACGAAGCTGACAATCGAGAAGCGCTCCCCGGAGTCGGCATGCAGCAGATACTGCTGGTAATGGTGCGGATGCGGCAGGGTGTACTCTTCCGGCAGCCAGTCGTCGTAACGCACCAGCGCCGCCAGTCGCTGCGCCACGGCGTCAAGCAGCGGGGCGGTCTGGTGGTGCTCACGGTGCAGGCGGTCTACCTCATGAATGAAATGGCGTAATTTTTCCAGTCGTGGTGCAGTCATGTGCGGTTCCTGTGAGAGGGACTGGTCAAAACGCTAACAGAGGCGTTAATATTATTTAAATGCAATTTACGCATATATTAATATGCAAATTTCACATAAGGATCCTATGCGCATTGACGATATTGACGCTTTGCTGGCCACGGTGCAGTTTTCCTCCCTCAATCAGGCCGCGGAATATCTGGGGATCACCCAGTCGGCCATCACCCGGCGTCTTCAGCGTCTGGAACAGGAGCTGAACGTGACGCTGTTGGAGCGCCAGACCCGCCCGCTGACCCTGACCGCCGCCGGACACCGGGTGTACGAGCAGTGTCTGAGCATTAAGCGTGAGACGAAAAAACTCTACAGCCTGTTGGATCCGCAAGGCGAGCCGCGCGGCGCGCTGCGTCTCGGCGTGCCGCAGAGTCTCAGCGAGATTGCCCTGCCGGCGGCGCTGTCGGCGCTGAGCCAGCAGTTTCCCGGACTGTCGCCGCAGATCACCTGCGGCTGGAGCGGACAGCTGCAGCGCCGGCTGGAAAACGGCGAGCTGGACGGCATGCTGGCGATGGGGCCCGCCCAGCAAAGCTTCGCCGAGGGCTACAGCGGACGGCTGCTGTGTCCCCTGGAGGTGGTGCCGATCGTCGGCCGGCGTTTGAATTTGCGCGCGTCATCCCTGCGGGAGTGCGCCGAACAGGGCTGGATCCTTAACCCCGACGGCTGTGGCCTGCGCGCCGGGCTCATTCGCGAGCTGCAGAGTCAGGGATTGCGGTTGAAGCTTAATGTCGAAAGCGCGGGCGCGCAGCTGCAGATAGCGCTGGTGGCGCAGGGACAGGGGCTGGGTCTGGTGCCGCGGGCGGCGCTGGCCAGCAGCCCGTGGCGGGACGAGATCGCGGTCCTCAATCTCAGCGATTTTCAGCCTGCGGTCTCACTGTGGCTGATCCACGCCCAGTATCTGGCAAACCTGCAGCCGCCGCTGACCTTTTTCGCCAGCAAAGTGGTGCAGCAGCTGACAGTATCCGACTGAAAGCACTATGCATTTTTGTTTAATGCTAATTCAGCATATTAAGATATGATAAAAATGCATTTTGCTCATTAACACACTCTGTATAGGGTAATGACCAGCGCCGCTGTCGCGGCCACTCCATTACCCTGACGCAAGGAGTTGTTCATGAGCATTCAGTTTCTCGGCATGATTGGCCACCGCCTCTCTTCCGAAACGATTGCCCCGGTGGGGCCGATCTTTGACCGCGACTATATCGTTCGCTTTGCGCAAACCCATGAAGCCGCTGGGTTTGATCGTCTGCTGGTCGGCCACTGGTCCGATCAACCTGACGGCTTTCTGGTGACGGCCCTGGCCGGGCTGTCGACGCAGAAAATCCATTACCTGCTGGCCCATCGCCCCGGTTTTGTTTCCCCAACCCTCGCCGCGCGCAAATTCGCCACCCTTGAGCACCTGTTGGGGGGCCGGCTGGCGGTGCATATCATCAGCGGCGGCAACGATGCCGAGCAGCGCCGGGATGGCGATTATCTCGACCACGACCAGCGCTACGCCCGCACCGACGCCTTCCTCGACACCGTGCGCCAGGTGTGGACCAGCGAGCAGCCGGTGGATATTCACAACGATTTCTATCAGGCCGAGCAGGCCTGGTCCGCCATTCGCCCGCTGCAAAAACCGCATCTTCCCATCTACTTCGGCGGCTCGTCGGAAGCGGCCATCGCCGTCGCCGGCAAACATGCCGACGTCTTCGCCCTGTGGGGCGAGTCGCTGGCGCAAACCGGAGAGACCATCCAGCGCGTACGCGCCGAAGCGGCGAAACACCAGCGTGATATCGGCTTCAGCGTCTCGTTCCGGCCGATTATCGCCGACAGCGAAGCCGAAGCCTGGGAGAAAGCCGAGCATATCCTTCACGTCGCCACCGAGCAGGCGGCACAGCGCGGAGGGGGTTTCAAAGCCAAACCGGACAGCATCGGCGCCCAGCGGCTGCGGGCTACTGCGGCGCAGGGCAGGGTGGTGGACAAACGTCTGTGGACCGGCATCGCCCAGCTGGTGGGCGGCGGACATAACTCCACCGCCCTGGTGGGCACCCCGGAGCAGGTGGCGGATGCGCTGCTCGATTACTACGACCTCGGCGTGCGTAACTTCCTGATCCGCGGATTCGATCCGCTGAACGACGCGGCCGACTATGGCCGGGCCCTGCTGCCGATCGCCCGCGAAAAAGCTGCCCGGCGTGCGGTGGCGGAGCGCGCATCGTGATCCATCCTGAGCGCGACGACTGGGCCCGGCAGCTGACGGCGCTCCGCCAGCAGATGGCGGAGCAGGCGGCCAGCCTTGATGCCAGCGGCGAGTTTCCACGGCGTAATATCGACCTTCTGCGCGCGGGAGGCTGGTTAAGTCTCGCCGTGCCGTCATCCTGCGGCGGCGCGGGCGCCACTCTGGCCCAGCTTCAGCAGGCCATCGCCGCCATCGCCTGGGGAGAGCCGGCGACAGCGCTGATCGTCTGCATGCAGTATCTGCACCATTTGCGGCTGGCGGAAAACGACGCCTGGCACGCGCCGCTGCGCCAGCAGGTTTTTCACGATGCAGTCGAACACGGTGGCCTGATCAACAGCCTGCGCGTCGAGCCGGAGCTGGGCTCCCCGGCGCGGGGCGGCCTGCCGGACACCGTGGCGACCCGTCGCGCGGAGGGCTGGGACATCAGCGGCCATAAAATTTATACCACCGGCATTGAAGGGCTGCGCTGGCTGGCGGTGTGGGCCAGAAGCGATGATAACCCGCCGCTGGTGGGCACCTGGCTGGTGCCTGGCGACAGCCCGGGTATCAGCGTGGTGAAAAGCTGGGATCACGCCGGGATGCGGGCCACCGGCAGCCATGAAGTTATTTTTAACCACGTGCGGGTGGCGGCAGAGCACGCGGTGGATGTCTGGCCGGCCGATGCGCCACCCGCCGCCCAGGCCGAACCGTTTCGCCTGTTCGCCAACCGGCAGACGGCGCTGCTGGCGGCGATCTATGACAGCATTGCCCACGCCGCTCACGACTGGCTGGTGAGGTGGCTGGCGGGACGGGTACCCGCCGGTCTCGGTCATCCGCTCTCTCGTCTGCCACGGGTGCAGGAGAAAGTCGGGCAGATCGCCGGGCTGCTGCTGGTCAACCGCAGCCTGCTGGAGCAGGCCGCCGCGCTGCGCTTTTCCGCTATCGAGGCCAATCTGGCGAAAGTCACCATCACCGACAACGCCATTCAGGCGGTGAATATTGCGCTCGAGCTGACCGGAAATCATGGCCTGAGCCGACAGAACCCGCTGGAACGCCACTACCGCAACGTGCTCTGCGGACGGGTACATACCCCACAGAGCGACAGCGCCTGGCTGGCAGCCGGCAACTTCGTCTTTCAATCACAAGGATAATCACGATGCGTCTATCATTTTCAGGCCGGGTGGCGGCAGCGCTGATGCTGCTGGCGCTGGGCGGCTACGCGACAGCGCAGGAGCGGATCACCCTGCGTATCGCCGATCAAAAAGGCGGCATGCGTTCGCAGCTGGAGGCGGCCAACGCCCTGCAAAATCTCCCTTACGACATTAAGTGGGCCGAGTTCCCGGCCGCCGCGCCGCTGGCGGAAGCCCTCAACGCGGGCGCCGTGGACGCGGGGATCATCGGCGATGCGCCGTTGCTCTTTGCCCTGGCCAACGGTGCGCCGGTCAAGGCCATTGCCGTGGATAAAAGCAACCCGGCGGGGACCGCGGTGCTGGTTTCCCCCGGCAGCACGTTAAAAAGCGGCGCCGATTTAAAAGGCAAACGCATCGCCACCGGTAAAGGGTCGATTGGTCATTTCGTGGCGCTGAAAGCGCTGGAGCAGGCGGGGATTTCACCGAAGGAGGTGCAGTGGGTGTTCCTCGGCCCGGTGGACGCCAAAGTGGCGCTGCTTAACGGTTCGGTGGACGCCTGGGCGACCTGGGAGCCCTACACCACCCAAATGGTGAAGACCAACGAGGGGCAGATTCTGGTGAGCGGCAAAGGGCTGCTGCCGGGGAATACCTTCCTCGCGGCAACGGATTCCGCGCTTAACGATCCGCAAAAACGCGCCGCGCTGCAGGATTATCTCCAGCGCCTGGCCGGCGCTGAGCGCTGGGCCTACGCCAATCTCGACAGCTACGGCAAAACGCTGGGGGAGATCATCCGCTTCCCGGCGGAGATCGCCCGCGCGCAATTTGCCAACCGCCAGTCGCAGTGGCAGCCGCTGGCAGAGGAAACGGTGACCCAGCAGCAGGCAACGGCGGACTTTTATCTCGCCAACGGCCTGATCCGCACCCGGCTGGACGTGAAGCCGACCTTTGACCCCAGCTTTAGCGTGCCCGCCGCCGAGGTGACACCATGACCAGAAACACTTTTTCCCGCCGCCGTTTTTTACAGCTCAGCGGCGGCCTGGCGCTGGCCGGGGTCTCTCTGCCGCTGTGGGCTCACGATATGGCGGACATGGCCAGCGGCGATGCCCATCCGGCGCTGCGCCTGCCAGAGCCCTACAAGATCAAGCTGGCGATCAATAAAAGCGCGGTATGCCTTGCGCCGGTCGCCGTCGCCGAGCAGCAGAAGATTTTCAGTAAATATAACCTCGACGTTGAGTTTGTTAACTTCGGCAACTCCACCGATGTACTGCTGGAGGCGATCGCCACCGGTAAGGCCGACGCCGGGGTGGGGATGGCGCTGCGCTGGCTGAAGGCGCTGGAGCAGGGCTTTGACGTCAAGCTCACCGCCGGAACCCACGGCGGCTGTCTGAACCTGCTGACGGCCAAAGACTCGCCGTTCGGCGGCCTCGAGAGCCTGAAGGGACAAACCATCGGCGTCACTGATATGGCCGGGCCGGATAAAAACTTCTTCGCCATTCTGCTTAAGCGCCACGGTATCGACCCGATCAGCGACGTGCAGTGGAAAGTCTACCCGGCGGATCTGCTCAGCGTGGCGCTGGACAAGCGCGAAATCGCCGCCATCAGCGGCAGCGAGCCATTCAGCTATCGTCTGCTGGAGACCGGCAAGTATCAGCTGATCGCCAGCAATATGACCGGGGATTATGCCAACCTCAGCTGCTGCGTGCTGGGGGTGAGCGGGAGCCTGGCGCGGGACCATAAACCGGCCGCCGCCGCGCTCACCCAGGCGATCCTTGAGGCGCACAGCTATGCCGCTGCGCATCCGGAAAGCGTGGCGCAATCCTTCCTCGCCCATGCCCTGAACACCAGTGAAGCGGAGGTGAGCGGCATCCTGCACGGGCAGGGCCACGGCCATCATGCGGTGGGCGAAGCATTCGTGAAAGAGCTGACGCAGTACGCGGTCGACCTGCAGCGGGTGCAGGTGATCAAGCCGGGTACCGATCCCCATCAGTTCGCGGAGAGTATCTATGCCAACGTATTCGCCTGAGCAGGCTCTGGCGCGCCCCACCGGCCGCGCGCCGCTATGGGGAGAAGGGCTGCTGGCCGCCGCGCTGTGGCTGCTGGGCGGTCTGTTTACTCTGACCTGGCCCGATGCCGGGCGGCGCTGGCCGTTTAGCGAAGGGTGGGCGCTGGCGCAATTCACCCTCGGCAGTGGATTACTGCTGCTGGCGCTGAGCTATCGCTACTGGCGAGCGCGCGGCGCGCGTGTGCGGCATGCCGGCAAGTGGCTGGCGCTGTTGCCGGTGCTGTTTGCTGTCTGGGAAGGGCTGACCGCCAAGAGCGCCGTGCTGCCGGTGCCGTTTTTCGCGCCGCCGCAGGCGCTGATCGAAGTACTGCACGACGACTGGCCGCGCCTGCTCGACAGCCTGCTGCACTCGCTGGGGCTGCTGGGGCTCGGCGTGCTGCTGGGCACCAGCAGCGGGTTCATCACCGGTCTGGCCATCGGCTGGTCGCAACGGATTGGCTACTGGGTGCATCCGGTGTTACGTCTGCTGGGCCCGGTGCCGTCCACCGCGCTGCTGCCGCTGTGCCTGTTTATTTTTCCCTCGAGCTTCGGCGCCAGCGTGTTTTTGATCGCGCTGAGCACCTGGTTCCCGGTCACGGTGCTGACCTGGTCCGGAGTGATGGGCATTGATAAGGCGTGGTACGACGTGGCGCGGACCCTCGGCGCCAGCCAGCGTTTCCTGATCCTGCGGGTGGCGATCCCCGCCGCGCTGCCGAACGTCTTTGTCGGCCTGTTTATGGGGCTCGGCGCGTCGTTTTCGGTGCTGATTGTCGCCGAAATGGTCGGGGTGAAGTCGGGGATCGGCTTTTACCTCCAGTGGGCCCAGGGCTGGGCGGCCTATCCGAATATGTACGCCGCGCTGCTGGTAATGGCGTTGTTATGCTCCGGCCTGATAAGCGGATTATTTATGCTGCGTGACCGGCTGCTGAGCTGGCAGCGAGGAGGAATGCAATGGTAACAGCGACGCCAGATTCGCCGGCGATAGCGCGCGGCGCGGCGGTATCCATCAGCCATCTTCATCATGCGTTTACGCTTGGCAAACAGACGGTACCGGTGCTGGAGAATATCAGTCTGCAGCTGCGCCCAGGGGAAAGCGTGGCGCTGCTGGGCCCTTCCGGCTGCGGCAAATCAACCCTGCTGCGGCTGCTGGCGGGGCTGGAAGCGCCGCAGAGCGGACAGATGCAGATCGACGGTGCGGCGCCCGGCGCCCCGGGGCCGGAGCGGATCCTTGTGTTTCAGGATCCGACGCTCTACCCATGGCTGACGGTACGGCAGAACGTGCTGCTGGGCCCGCAGGCACAGGGCAAAAAGGGGCTGGAGGCGAAGGCCGACGCGCTGATTGACCGCATCGGGCTGCAGGCCTTCAGCGAGGCGTGGCCGCGGCAGCTGTCCGGGGGGATGGCGCAGCGTGCGGCGCTGGCGCGCGCCTTATTGAACGAACCGCGCCTGCTGCTGCTCGACGAGCCGTTGGGTAAGCTGGATTCCCTGACTCGCATCAGCATGCAGCGGGAGCTGATCGCCCTCTGGCAGCAGCAGGGGTATACCAGCCTGCTGGTGACCCACGATATCGAAGAGGCGCTGCTGCTGTGCGAGCGGGTGCTGGTGATGTCGCCGCGTCCAGGGCGGATTATCGCCGAGTTCGCGCTGCCGCTGGATTTTCCCCGTCATCGCGATAACCCGCAACTGCTGCAGCATCGTCAGGATATATTGCGCATCCTCGGCCAGGAGGAGGACTGGTAAGCTGAACGCATTGCCCGGTGGCGGCTGCGCCTTACCGGGCCTACGAACTCGACAGGAAGGGGAAGGACTGCAGGTCATGCAGTTGCAGGCCGGTGCATGCGCAGCGCTGCCCGGTTATGGGCATCCGGCGCCAGGCGCCACATTTTTGCCCGGTGGCGGCTGCGCCTTACCGGGCCTGCGAACTCGACAGGAAGGGGAAGGACCCCAGGCTATGCAGTTGTAGGCCGGCGCAAGCGCAGCGCCGCCCGGCAATGAACATCCGGCGCCAGGCGCCACATTTTTGCCCGGTGGCGGCTGCGCCTTACCGGGCCTACGAACTCGACAGGAAGGGGAAGGACTGCAGGCCATGCAGTTGCAGGCCGGCGCAAGCGCAGCGCCGCCCGGCAATGAACATCCGGCGCGACGCCATGGTCCGGCTTAAAAATCCATCTTCACCGTGAACTGCACTTCGCGCGGGTCGCCAATCTGGTTGCCGAGGTTATTGGTGCCGATCGAGGAAGTGTAATAGGTCTTATCAAACAGGTTCTTCACATTCACCTGCAGCGTCACCGGATACTGCAGCTTCATCTTATAGGCGGCGAACACATCCGCCACCGCATAGCCCTGCAGATAATAATCCGCGCCGTTGGTGCCGGAGCGCTTGCTGACCGCATGGCCGCCGCCGCCGACGGTCAGGGTGTTGCTGTTATAGACGTTATGAATGTCATAGGTCAGGAACAGCGAACCGGTATGTTTTGGTACGTTTGGCAGCGGTTTCCCGGCGTAATCCGGATCTTCCAGCACTTTGGCGTCGGTGTAGCCGTAGCTGGCGATCACGCTGAGGTTATCGGTGATGGACCCGGCCAGGTCCACTTCCACGCCCTGGGAACGCACCTTGCCCGCCGTTTTGGCCACTGTCTCATCGCCAATGCTCTCGGTGTACAGCACGTTACGCTTATGAATATCAAACAGCGCGATATTGGCGGTAATGCCGTTTAACAGGTCGAATTTGGCGCCCACTTCGTAAGAGGTGGACTCTTCCGGCGGCAGCTCGCCGATATAGCTGGCGATCGACGACTGCGGCATAAACGACTGGGCGACGTTGGCGAACAGGGAGACGTTCGGCGTCACCTTGTAGACCAGGCCGGCTTTCGGCGTCCATTTCTCATCGCGGCTATCGGTATTGACGTTAAATGGTCGGCCTTTACCGGCGTACTGGGTGTAGTACTGGTAGCGCACGCCAGCGACCGCGATCCAGTTGTCAGTCAGGTACAGCGCGTCCTGCACGTATGCGGCATAGCTCTCCTGCTGGATACGCTGATCGCTGTCGGAGGCGGAGACGGTATTACAGGTGTCGAGAGTGCCGTAGACCGGATGATAGATGTTAAAGCCTTTCACGTTCTTGCAGCGCAGCATATCGGTGCGCAGCAGATCGTAATTCTCATAGGCGACGCCGGTCAGCAGTTCGTTATAAAAGCCGCCCACCACCACGTTGCCCTGCAGGTCGGCGCGGGTGGAATGCATCTTCTGCGTTGAACCGTGGGTACCGTCGACCCGGCGGGTGAGGTTGCCGGTCGCCGAATCATAGGCCATCACCCGCGCCTGGTTATCGTTGTAATTATCCTGGCTGTAGCTGTAGTCGAAGCGCGCGGTCCAGGCGTCGTTAAGGCGATACTCGGCGTTGAGCTGAGCGAGATCGGAATAACCATCGGTAATATTAAACGCTTCATCGAAGCGGGTTTTGCGATCGACGTTCACCGCATGGCCGGTGTTCAGATCGAAAATAGTGCCGCGGTCAAAAGGCGCGCTGTAGTCGCGGTGCGAATAGGACGCGGTCACCGTCGCCCGCTCGCCAAACCAGGTCAGGGAAGGGGCGATAAAGCTGCTTTTGTTTTTACCAAAATTGCGCCAGTAATCCTCATTCTGGTATTCCCCAATCAGCCGGTACGCCAGATTCGTGCCTTCGATGGGGCCGGTGACGTCGAAGCTGCCGGTACCGCCGCCAAAGCTGGTGGACGTCGCGGAAACCGAACCAGAGAACTGCCGCTCCGGCCGTTTGGTGATGACGTTGATCAGCCCGCCGGGGTCGAGGATACCGTACAGCGTCGAAGCTGGCCCCTTCAGGACTTCCACCCGTTCGGTGGCGGCGTTAAAACTGCGTGGCAGCACGGTGCGCAGACCGTTGGTCATGATCGAGCCGTCGCGGTTGGCGCCGAAGCCGCGGCGGGTAAAGGCGTCCTGGGTACCGCCGAGGGTGTTGGTCTGCACCACGTTAGCGACGTTATACAGCGCCTCATCGAGTGAGGTGGCGTGCTGATCTTCGAGAACCCGATCGCTGACGGTATTAACCACCTGCGGAATATCCAGCAGCGGCATCGAGGTCAGCGTCGCGGTGGCGGAGCTGAGTGGCTGATAGCCGCTGGTGGCGCTCTGCTGCGCGCCGTCGGCCACCACGGTGATGGTCTCTTCCGCGTCGTTATTACTTTTCGCCGCGCTATTGTCGGCGGCCATTACTCCCGGTGAGGCTAAAAAAAGAAGCGAAAAAAGCGCGCGCCCTTGCAACGCTCTGCAGGCGACATGGGGTTGAGTCATTATCTGTTTCTCGTGAACGAATCTGCCTTTGCGGTCAGATTAAGCCAATAAAATCATTGCCCTGAATAATAAAAGCACTCTGTTTAGCGTCTGAACGCGCCTTCAGATGTGTAATTGAGAATCATTCAATCATGAAGGGATGTAGTAGTAAATGTTATGTAAGATAAAAAATTGGCGGTGGGAAATGGCGGGGTTATCACGTCTTTTCAATGAGGTGGTGTGTTGTTATTTTATTGATATTAAATGATTTTATTGGTTTTACTGTTGCGCAGCCTCGCTGTAGTGCTCGCGACGGATGGATGACAATGGCGAGTATTGACTACTACATCTATCCCCGTCATGATCAAAAGAGAATGAGATTTATTTTTGTTTGACTGCAGACTGTTCAGCGATGGCCTGGAACGCTGCGGCGCAGGAGCGAGTTATGCCACAGCGGGTGAAACCTGCAGAGCAGGGGATCGTACTGGATGCCCTGTCGGCCGGATACGGCCAGACCCTGATCGTTGACGATATCAACCTGACCATTCCCACCGGCAAAATGACGGTGCTGGCCGGGGCGAACGGCTCCGGTAAATCCACGCTGCTCTCGACCATCGCCAGAATGCTGAAACCGCTCGGCGGCTGCGTGCGTCTGGACGGGCAAGCCATTCACCAGATGCCGACGAAAGCCGTCTCGCGCCAGCTGGGCATCCTCCCGCAATCGCCGGTGACCCCGGAAGGGTTAACGGTTTTCGAGCTGGTCTCGCGCGGGCGCTACCCATGGCAAGGGCTGATGCGCCAGTGGTCCGAGGCCGATGAGCTGGCGGTGGAGGAGGCGCTGCGCTTAACCGGTACCGCCGAATTCGCCCATCTGCCGGTGGACAGCCTCTCCGGCGGCCAGCGTCAGCGCTGCTGGATCGCCATGGCGCTGGCCCAGCAAACGGCCACCATTCTGCTCGATGAGCCGACCACCTGGCTCGATCTGCGCTATCAGGTCGATATCCTCGAGCTGCTCCAGACTCTCACCCGCGAACATGGCCGCACGGTGGTGACGGTGCTCCATGACCTCAACTTTGCCGTGAACTATGCCGATCTGCTGGTATTCCTCAAACAGGGGCGCATCGCCGGCACGATTAGCGACAACGACGTCTGTAGCCCTGAGCTGATTAAACGCGTGTTTGACGTTGACGTGCAGATGTCGATTAACCCGCAAACCGGCAAACCGTTCTTTATGCCGTTTCGCGCCCGCCAGGCCGTTGACGCATGAGCGCCGCCGTTCTGTACGCCGCGCGGCGTCATGCCCGCCCCCGACTGGCGCTCTTGCTGCTAACGCTACTGCTTATCGCCGCCTCGCTGGTGCATCTTGGCTTAGGCGCCCGCTGGATCGCCCCACAGACGGTGCTGCAGGCGCTGCTGGAGTACAATCCGCGCAACTTCGACCAGCGAATCATCGTCGATCTGCGCCTGGTGCGGCTGGCGGCAGCGCTGCTGACCGGCGCGGCGCTCGGCGTCGCCGGGCTGCTGCTGCAGACGGTGATCCGTAACCCACTTGGCGAGCCGCATATTCTCGGCCTTAACGCCGGCGCCTCGCTGGCGGTGGTGGCGACCTCGGCGCTGGGCCTGTCTCTCGGCGCTTTCCCCGCCGGGCGCCCGCTGACCGCCGCCTGCGGCGCAGCGCTGTTGTTCGGCGGCGTGATGGCGCTGGCCTCTGCCGGGCGTGGCGGGGCGACGCCGCTGCGCATCACGTTGTGCGGAGTGGCGCTGTCAGCGTTTGCGTCGGCGGTGACGGCGGCGATATTGATCCTCGATGAACAGACGCTGCTGGCGATGCGTACCTGGCTGGCCGGCGACCTGGCCGGACTGAACTGGAGCACGCTGCAGACGGCGCTGGTTCCGGCGCTGATCGGCCTTGGCGTCGCGCTGCTCATTGCCCCACGGCTTAATGTGCTGGCGCTGGGGGATAAGGTGGCGCTGGGCCTTGGCGTTAATCTCGTCCAGACGAGGCTGCTGGGTCTGCTGGCGATTGCGCTGCTGTGCGGTGCGGCGGTGGCGGTGGCCGGGCCGATCGGTTTTGTCGGGCTGGTGGTGCCGCATGTGGTGCGCCGTCTGGTGACGGAAGATATCCGTCTGGCGCTGCCCCTGGCGGCGCCGGTGGGGGCGCTGGTGCTGGTGCTGGCGGACATCGCCGCCCGGACGCTGGTCGCGCCGCAGGAGCTGGCGACCGGGGCGATGACCGCCCTGGTGGGCGCGCCGCTGTTTATCTTTATCGCCGCGAGGTTTTTTAAATGACGCGCGCCGTTCACCGGGCCGGTTTTCGGCCGCTGGTTATCGCCTCCCGCCAGCTGCTGCTGCGCCCGGCGGCGCTCAACATTGCCGCCATCATGATGCTGATGCTGCTGGCGCTCGGGCTGTACAGCCTCAGCCGCGGCAGCTTTCCGTTGCCCGCGTCGACGCTGGCGCGGGCCCTGCTGGCGCCGCAGGATATGGGCGAGCAGCCGCGCTTTATTCTGTTTGATATCCGCCTGCCGCGGATCCTGATGGCGCTGCTGTGCGGGGCCATGCTGGGGCTGGCCGGCGCGGCGATGCAGAGCATCACCCGTAACGGGCTGGCCGACCCGGGGCTGATTGGCGTCAAAGAGGGGGCCAGCATCGTGGTGCTGGCGCTGGTGCTGTTTTTCCCGGCGGTAGGCCTGGTCTGGCGGCCGCTGGCGGGAATGGTCGGCGGCGTGGCGGTGGCCTTGCTGGTCCTGACGCTGGCGCGCGACTGTTCGCGGCCGCGCTTTATTTTAATTGGCATCGGCGTCTCCTGGACTCTGGCGGCAGCGGTCGGCATCTTTATGACCACCGCCGACGTTCGCGACGTGCAGACGGCGATGATCTGGCTGGCGGGCAGCCTGCAGGCCGCGACCTGGCCGCTGCTGGCGGTGGCCTTTTGCTGGGCGCTGCCCGGGGCCATCATCCTGTTCTGTACCGCCCGGGCGGCGGACGTGGCGCTGCTGGGCGACCGGACCGCCATCGGCCTCGGCGTACGTCTGCAGCAGCTGACGATGCTGCGCTTTTTCGCGCCGGTGCTGCTGACCTCGGCCAGCGTCTCCTGCGTCGGCAGCCTGGGCTTTGTGGGCCTGATGGCGCCGCATATGGCGCGTTTTGTGCTGCGCGGCGGCCAGGTATCGCTGCTGTGCGGCAGCGCGCTGATTGGCGCCTTGCTGGTGCTGGTAACCGATACCCTTGGCCGGCTGGCGTTTGCCCCGCTGCAGATCCCGGCGGGGATTGTCATTGCCCTGGTGGGCTGCCCATTCTTTGTTGTCTTGCTCTGGCGTCGCCGTGATGCCCTTTAACCAGGAAGGTAGTATGCGTTGGTTCGTCTCATTGCTGCTGTTGCTGACGGGGGCCGTCAGCGCCGCCGCCCCACAAACTCAAACTTTCACCGATGATTTAGGCCGCACGGTCACCGTCCCGCTGCATCCGCAGCGCATTGTTTCGATGCACGATCTCGATATTACCATTCCGTTGATTGAGCTCGGGGTGCCGCCGATCGCCAGCCACGGCCGGACGCGCCCGGACGGCAGCCACTATCTGCGCGCCAGCGCCCAGCTCACCGGTGTCGATTTCGACAACAGCGATATCCGCTTTATTGGTACCGCCGATATCGATCTGGAAGCGGTAGCCGCCGCAAAGCCGGATCTGATTATCACCGAGCCCAGCCGCCATGTGTCAGTGGAGCAACTGGAGAAGATTGCCCCGACGGTGAGCATCGACCATCTGCAGGGTAGCGCCCCGGAGATTTACCGCAAGCTGGCGCAGCTGACCGGCACCCAGCCGCGGCTGGCGATCCTTGAGCGCCGCTATCAGGAACAAATCAAACAGCTTAAAGCGATGGTCAACCCACCGCAGTACAGCGTCTCCGTGATCCAGGCGAACAACGGCAAGGTCACGGTGCACCATTCGTATCATGCGCTGGGCCGGGTGCTGCGCGACGCCGGGTTCCGCTTTCCGCCGCTGATTGAGCGGATCCCCGACGGTCAGCGCATTGACGTCAGCGCTGAACAGTTGCCGGAGCTGGATGCCGATTTTGTCTTCGCCACCTGGCGGTCGGATACCGGCGGTAAGCCGCAGGATGAGCTGCAGGCGATGGAAGGTGTGATGCCCGGCTGGTGTGACTTTTTGCGTGCCTGCCGCACCGGGCACTATATTTTGCTGCCGCGGGAAGAGGTGATCTCTAACTCCTACGCCGCGCTGTCTCTGATGGTGGCCCAGGTGCAGTCGCATATTGCCGGCAGGCCCATCCCGGCGGAGGCCAAATGAAAAGCGCGGTAAAAAAAGAGAAGGGCAAAGTCGATCTGTTCGGCGAACGCTATCGCGCCCGGGCGCACCAGCTTTCCCCCCGGCTGCGGGCCGTGGTCAGCTATATCAACGACAACCGCGAGGTGGTGCTGGAGCATACGGCGATGGAGATCGCCACGGCGACCCAGACCTCCGACGCCACGGTGGTGCGCGCCATCCAGGCGCTGGGCTTCGCCGGGCTGCGCGAGCTTAAGCAGACCATGGAGCGCTGGTTCGGCACCTCGGTTACCTCGGCGGAAAAAATGCGCTCGACGGTCACGGCGCTCTCCAGCGACGTCAACTCCAGTATTGATTTTGTGCTTGAAGGCCATCAGCGGGTCTGCGAGGTCCTGTCGCGCGCCGACAACCGCGCGGCGGTGGCCCAGGCGGTGGCATTGCTCAGCGACGCGCGCCAGGTAGGGATCTTCGGCATCGGCGCCTCGGGGATCCTCGCCGAGTACACCGCCCGGCTGTTCAGCCGCATTGGCTTGCCGGCGTATGTGATGAACCGCACGGGCTTTAGCCTCGCCGAGCAGCTTATCGGCCTGCAGCGCGGCGATGTGCTGATCATGATGGGGCAAAAATCCCCCCATCGCGAAGGGATGACCACCCTGCGCGAGGCGAAGCGGCTGGGTATTCCGACCATCCTGCTGACCCAGGCGGTGGACTCGCGCTTCAGCCAGGAGGCGCAGGTGGTGATCGACGTCCCGCGCGGCGGGGACAGCAGCCGGATGCCGCTGCACGGCACGGTGCTGGTCTGCCTGGAGATGATTGTCCTGTCGGTGGCCTCCACCACGCCACAAAAAACGGTGAAATCCCTGAAACGAATCAACGACCTGCACCGGGCCATCGGTAAATCCGGCGGTAAACGGGGCAGTTGAAGAGATAATTCACCAGCGGGAAGGTTTCCGGTTGCATATAAAAGTCAGTGTGTGTATTTTTATGCAAAATAAATGCATAAAAAGGAAATCTCATGGTCAAGAATTTGCTCAAGGCGTGTTTCATGATGGCCGCGCTGACGGCAGCCGGACAGGCGGCTGCGGAAACCTATACCGTCGGTTCCGGCGGCACCTACCGGCCGTTTGAATTTGAAAACAGCCAGAAACAGCTGGAAGGTTTCGACATCGACATCATCAAAGCCATCGCTAAAGCCGAAGGCTTTGACGTCAAGCTGGTCAATACCCCATGGGAAGGCATCTTCGCCACGCTGAACACCGGCGACCGCGACATCATCATCTCCGGGATCACCATCACCGATAAACGCAAACAGATGGTCGATTTCTCCGCGCCGTACTTCCCGGCCGAGCAGTCTATCGTCGTCGCCCAGGACTCGCAGGTGGATTCGCTGGCGGCCCTGAAAAACGAGAAGGTCGGGGTGGTGAACTCCAGCACCGGCGATATCGTGGTTTCTGAGGTGCTGGGCAAAAACAGCACCGCGATCAAGCGTTTCGACAATACCCCGCTGATGCTTCAGGAGCTGTTTGAGGACGGCGTCAGCGCCGCGGTTGGCGACGTCGGGGTGGTGAAGTACTACATCAAACAGCACCCGGAGAAGCAGTTCAAGCTGGTGCCGGATGCCAAATTTGAGCGTCAGTATTTCGGTATTGCGGTGGCGAAAGGCAACAGCGAACTGCTGGGCAAGATCAACGCCGGGCTGCAAAAGATTGTTGCTGACGGGACTTACGCCAAAATCTATAAAACCTGGTTCGACGACAACGTGCCGACGCTGCCAGCGCAATAATCCACCATTTTCAGTGACCACGGCTATCGCCCAGGCGATAGCCGTATTTTTTAGGGAAGGACTATGACGGGATTCCGTTGGGAGATCATCGAGGAGTACGGCCCGCTGTTTGTGGACGGCGCCCTGATGACGATTAAATGTACCATTATCTGCGTGATCCTCGGGACGCTGTGGGGGTTAACTCTCGGTCTCGGGCGGATGGCGAAGGCCGAGCACGGGCCATGGAAATATATTCTCCGCTACCTGGTGCAGTTTCCGGTGCGTTTTTACGTTAGCGCCTTCCGCGGTACGCCGCTGTTTGTGCAGATTATGGTGGTGCACTTTGCGCTGGTGCCGCTGTTTATCAACCCGCGCGACGGCCTGCTGGTAACCGGCGGCCTGATGAGCGCTGACTTTGCCCGCGAGCTGCGCGCCAGCTACGGGGCGTTCCTCTCCTGCATCGTGGCGATCACCCTTAACGCCGGAGCCTATGTGTCTGAGATTTTCCGCGCCGGCATCCAGTCGATCGACAAAGGGCAGATGGAGGCCTCCCGCGCGCTGGGCATGCCGTGGTGGAAAACCATGCGCAAGGTGATCCTGCCGCAGGCGTTTCGCCGCATTCTGCCGCCGCTGGGCAACAACGCCATCGCCATTGTCAAAGACTCGTCGCTGGCTTCGGCGATTGGCCTGGCCGATCTGGCCTACGCCGCGCGCACCGTCTCCGGCGCCTACGCCACCTACTGGGAACCCTACCTGACCATCTCCCTGGTCTACTGGGTGATCACCTTCCTGCTGGCGCAGCTGGTTAACCGTCTGGAAAAGAGGTTTGGCAAAAGTGATTCACATTAATAACTTACATAAGCGCTTCGGCGACAGCCACGTGCTGCGCGGCATTAGCTGCGATATTAAACCGCAGGAAGTGGTGTGCATCATCGGCCCGTCCGGCTCGGGAAAAAGTACCTTCCTGCGCTGCATGAACGCCCTGGAAACGGTCAGCGAAGGCGAGGTGGTGGTTAACGGCTTTGCCGCCCACGACCGGACCACCGACCTCAACAAGATGCGCGAAAGCGTCGGCATGGTGTTCCAGCGCTTTAACCTGTTCCCGCATATGACGGTGCTGGAAAACCTGATTATGGCGCCGATGAATCTGCGCAATATGCCGCGCCAGCAGGCGGTCGACCTGGCGGACGCCTTGCTGGCGAAGGTGGGCTTAAGCGATAAGCGCGACGCCTGGCCCTCGAGCCTGTCCGGCGGCCAGCAGCAGCGGGTAGCCATCGCCCGTGCGCTGGCGATGAAGCCGTCGATTATGCTGTTCGATGAGCCCACTTCGGCGCTGGATCCGGAGCTGGTGGGCGACGTGCTGGAGGTGATGAAAAACCTCGCCAGCGAGGGGATGACCATGGTGATCGTGACTCACGAAATGGGCTTTGCCCGCGAAGTAGCCGACAGGGTGATCTTCATCGACCAGGGCGTGATTCAGGAAGAGGGCAAGCCGGGGCAGATCTTTAGCGCGCCGAGCAACCCACGCACCGCCGCGTTCCTCAGCAAGGTGCTGTAAACCGAGCGGGCTGGCGCCAGGCCAGCCCGCTGAGCTCTGATCAGAAATGCATCACCATTATCGGATTACACAACCTCCATTTTTGCCACAATCCGCATTTCCACAAGGGCATTTTCTGGAATGAACTCTGATACACCGATGGCGGTCCATGCCGGGTATGGAGCTTTTATATACCTATCTTTTACCTTAGAAAAAAGGTCTATATGTTTTTTTAGGTCAATATGAAAAGTCGTCATTTCAAGTATGTTTTCATAAGTTAATCCGGCTGCTTCTAAATAAACCCCCAGCTTATAAAAAGCATCATGAAATTGTTCTTCAGGATGCTGACTAATCGGTTTGTCTTTACGCGCGGCGGTAACACCTGATAGGTACACTGTGCCATCTGACTCGATGATGGGGGAGAAGTGCCAGTCATTAAAATAATGTTGAAACTCTTCAGGAACTATCGACTTTTTCATGATTTTTCTCAAATGGATGATTTAAAAATGACAGCGTGCTCGAAGCAGCGGTGATGTCCAAAAATACTGTTACACAAGCTTAAACTATCTCTGCGTCAGGGGGCTTTACTGTTTGAGCATCGCGTATTCAATCAGCCACATGCCTGTTGCTTTTGCTGCCAGGAAGACGGGCCGCAGTTGAAAATAAACCAGTGGAGCGTCTGATAAGCCGGATACTTAGCCCGGCGCCCGTGGCGAGACATACCGCCATCGTTAGCAGGGCGACGATAAAGGCATGCGTGATATTTGCGCCACTTCTCCCGTTTTCCAACATGCTGTAAAAAATGCCGCCGATGATGGCGACGCTTAGCGCCGTGCTGATCTGGAGCGTCGAGCTGGTCACGCCGGCAATCATCCCTGAAAACTCTGGCGCAACGCGACCTGTCACCATCCGCACCAGCGTAGGCATCGCCAGTCCCTGGCCAAGTCCGGTGACAAAGAGCAGTAGTGCGAGAGGCAGCATGGGCGGAGGCGTGCCCGTCATCGTGTTGGCAATCAACCCTGCAAGGCCTGCTAGCCCGGAAGTCTCGCATCCCATCCCTATTGCACTCAGATAATTTCCGGCAAAACGTCTCAGGAAAGGGGTCAGCAACGGACCGATAAGAAAGCCGACGCCAAAAGGCAGAAAAATCAGGCCCGCGTTCAGGGCGTTTATATGTAGCGCGTCCTGGAGATAGACAGAAAACAACAGAAAAAAGGCGCCGATGGAATAAAACAGCAAAACGATCGCCAGTCCCTGGCCCAGGCCTGGGGCACGTAACACCGTCGGATCAAGCAGCGGAGAACCGCCATGCTGGCTAAGGCGACGTTCATAACGCCATAACAATGAGACCAGTAACGGGAAGGCCAAAAATGACAGCCATGTCCACCAGGGCCATCCCGCCTCACGGCCTTCAATCAGTGGCACAATCAGCGTGCTCAGCATGACGGTTGCCAGCAGCATACCGACCGGGTCGAGTTTCTGAGCAGATTGCGCCCGTGTCTCTTTTACCAGCGGCAGGCCGCAGAGAATGACCAGCAGCGCCACCGGCAGGTTAACGAGAAAAATAGCTCGCCATCCCAGGTGAAACAGGTTCACTGAAATGAGAATGCCGCCCAACACCTGCCCGATAACCGACGCCAGACCAAATACTGCGCCATAGATGCTCAGTGCTAGCGGTTTTTCCGCCTCCGGGAAAATAGCCTGTACGGAAGCCAGCGCCTGGGGTGCCATAATCGCGGCCGTGGCTCCCTGTAACACCCGTCCGGTAATCAGTACCCATGGTGACCAGGCTAAACCGCACAGCAGCGATGCGGCAGCAAAACCGACCAGCCCAAGAAAAAACATCTTTCCACGACCATATATATCACCCAGGCGGCCGCCGGTAATTAATGTGACCGCGTACACGGCAGCATAGGATGAAATGACCAGTTGTTCCGCGGAGGATGAGGCACCCAGCTCACCCTGAATGGCAGGCAGCGCAACATTGACTATAAAAAAATCGAGCGGCGGCAAAAACGCGCCGACCAGCAGGATAACAAACATTGCCCAGCGACGCGGCTCGGCTTGCATGATGGTAGGTGTCGACATTGTACACTCCATAGTGAATGGCCGCCGTCCTCGGTAAGAAACGGCTGTCGTGAGGGTGGGGTCAGCGCATGCCGCCAGAGGCCAGAATCACCTCGCCGGTGACCCACCCCGCGTCGTCTGATGCAAGAAATGAGACAATTGGAGCAACATCCTGCACCTGGCCGATGCGTCCAAGCGGCGTCTGCTTTTCATTCCATATCTGAAAATCCGAGTTCATCGCGCCCGAAATATGGCTACCTTCCGTTTCGATAAGTCCTGGGTTGACCGCGTTGACGCGGATTCCTCGTGGGCTGAGTTCTCGTGAGAGTACGCTGGTGATGGCGTCAATTGCGCCTTTGGTGCCGCTGTAGATGGCGCTCTCGGGGATAGCGACGCGAGTGACGAACGAACTGATGTTGATTATGCTGCTGCCCTTACCCAGATGCGGGGTGGCGGCGCCAACCAATAGCAGCGGGCCGAGAACATTGATGTCAAACTGCCTGCGATAGAGTACTTCCGTACTATCTTCAATCCTGGCGAACTGATAGATACCAGCGTTGTTCACTACAATGTCGAGGCGCCCGAAGTTGCCAATGGCTGAGTTAACCAGCGCCTCGACCTCGGATGGATTGGTGACATCTGCCGCTACCGCCACGGCCCGTCCACCGGCAGCTTCAATATCTGCAACAACCTTATCTGCACTGCTTCTGTTTGACGCGTAGTTGACGATGACCCTCGCGCCGTCAGCCGCCAGCTGACGGGCAATACCTGCTCCGATCCCACTGGATCCACCGGTCACAATGGCCACTTTGTCTTTTAATTTGTTCATATCTAAGCCTCCTGGAATTGTCGCCCTGAGCGGTATGGTTGAGGAGGCTATAGTGATATCGACAAAGTTGTTTTAGAACTGACGATTTTGTATATTCGATGTTCATTTTTGAACGGCGAGGCAATAGCATGGAATGGGGCGACGTCCGGGTGTTTCTTGCTGTCATGCGTAAGGGGTCTTTCGGGGAGGCGGCCCGTAGCCTTGGCGTAAGCCATCCGACGGTGGGTCGGCGGATAAAGGCGCTTGAGGCTGAGGCGCAGCAGGCACTGTTTCGCCGGACAAAGGAAGGGCTGGTGCTGACGGATGCTGGTGACAGAGTGTTGAAGCTGGCAGAGGCGGTCGAAAACTCCGCACTGGCGATGGAGCGACGCCTGGCAGGGAATCACGAACGTCTCGAAGGGGTACTGCGGATATCTTGCGCTGAGTGGTTTGCTAACTATGTTCTGGCGCCGGTTCTGAGCGAGTTGACGCACCGCCATCCAGCGATTGTACCGGAGATAATCGCGAGTTACCGCTTGCTTAATCTGTCGCGCCGTGATGCCGACATCGCGTTTCGCATCGTGCCCTTTACCGAACCGGATATTGTCCAGCGCCGCCTGATGACCATTCCCTATGCGCTGTATGGAACGCCGGATATGGCCGGGATCGCGCAACACGACCCGGCTGCAGTGGGGCTTATTCTGATGAATACGGCGCAATCCCATTTCTCTGACGTCGCCTGGCTGCTCGACAGGTTCCCTCAGTCACGACGTGTGTTTACCAGTACCAGCCGGGCCGTACAGGCGCAGATGTGCCAGCGGGGGATGGGGATTGCCGTGCTGCCGCGGCCGCTTGGCGATGCTATCACCGGTTTGCAACCCATCAGCATGCCGGAGCCACCGCCATCCAAAAATATATGGGTGGGTTATCACTCTGACCTCCGGCATATGGACCGCCTGCGTGTCATGCTGGATATTGCCGATGTGTTGCTTGCGGATCCCGGGACGGCCGCAACGTGAGCTTACGGTTTACGGATGCCAGTCATGCTGTTGAACACGCCGTCACGTAGCACGAAAGCATGTAGTAACGCAGCCGCCAGGTGAAGCATCACTGTCGCGAATAATGCCAGAGCCACCCAGGTGTGAAGAGGCCGTAGTTCCGCATACCAGTCATTATTGACTCCCAGGATGGGGGGCAGGACGATCCCGTAGCCAAGGGTGACGGGATATCCTGCAGCTGAAAGCATGGCCCAACCTATTAGCGGTTGGGCCAACATCATCAGATAGAGTACCCAGTGCGAAAGGTGGGCAATGCCACGCTGCCAGGTAGGGATGGTGGCAGGCAAAGAGGGAGTAGGCGTGGTGAATCGCACCCACAAGCGAACGATAACCAGAAGCAATATCATCACCCCCAGAGGCTTGTGGATCGACACCAACAGGCTGTGCAAGGAGGATACGGTCGAGACCATCGCCACGCCGATAAATAACATACTGAGGATCGCAGCGGCCATCAGCCAGTGAAGGACGCGCAGAGCCGGATGAAAGTATGCAACCTGTTTCATAAATGCTCTCCTGCTTGTTGTGCCTGTTCATGCGTACGCAGATTGTAGGATTTGGTATAAGCCGATGAGCGTGCGTTAAGTATCGGGTCATCAGACGCGGCAATGCCATCAGGCAAGATCAAGGGATCGTAGTTAATGTCATTACAGGGTCCTTGCTGTTGAGGGATGGCCTTGTTTAAGACTAACGTTCCGGCATTAATCGTTTTCCGGTTTGCGGGCCAGGCTTTGGTGGAATCGTTACCTTTGTCATCCGCCTGAGCCAGCGTGAAAACTAAATCCCACTCCAGCGTGCCCTGTTCCAGACGTTGCCGAAGATCCTGTTGCAGAAAATCTTTGTTCTGTTTATCGATATCGCTTATGGGGACAAACCTGGTGTGCGGCACCATACTCCAGCGTACCAGATGTTCATTGCCAGTCTGATCGATCAGGCGAAAAGCATTCAGGCTGTTAAAGCGATCGCTGGCCCAGCTTGAAGAGGGGATGTATTGCTTTGCCCAGGCAAAAAAAGGCTTGATTTCCGGATGGCTCATGACAAAAGCATTTACTTTTTCCGGATTCGGCTTGCCGGTTTTGGCGTCTGGCAGCGTCGCGGTTTGAAGCTCATAGAAACTTTCGACGGAACTGACGGGGAAAAATGGCATGGCGTTCATCCCGGTTCGCCACTGTTCACCATTGGCCTGAGTAAAGGACAGCGCCATACTCCTGACAGGCACGGTATAATCCGGAGCTGCCGGATTACCTCCTGCAATAGCCAAGCGTCCTGTTACCGCGGTTTCGCCTTTGCTGAATAGTAAGGCGCGCGATAGCGTGCTGGCATTCCCGTTTGAGATAAAACTCCCCAGCACGCACATGCCTTTAGCATGATTCCGCCGATAGCCTTGATGAACGCCACCCGACTGTTGTAATACCGTGACAAGCTTATCCGATGTCAGCCTTTCAGGCGTAAGCCATCCACCAGCCCACAGGAATAATAAAATAAGGAACAGTGGAATAATGCCGACCAGCGCCAGACGCACTACCGTCTGTTTGTTTACCTGTACTTTGATATTCATAGTGTTAACTCATTCTGTCCACGATTTTTGCTAAACGAGAAGTGCATTCAGCCTGGTTGTTGTGCTTCTCTTTTTTGTCGAACGGTTAGCGACACGGTTGAAATACAAAAATAGAAAGCCCCAAAGGCCGCATAACCAACAATGTTGTCTACAGACGGTGGTTCTATTGTTCGGGACTGAAAAAGAAAAAAAGCACCTGCTAACGTAGACTGGGCGCCACTTAATATCATGCTCCATTGCGCACGATAGTTTTTCCAGCGCTGAACCGCTGCGCCCAACTGTAGTAGCCCTGATAATATTGCCCAGCAACCGAATATCCGAATCACATCATTTATGCTGCTATTGATAGCCAATATCACCGCCAGCGTTGTGACGGCGCTTACGATAATATTGACCGTCTGCATCCGGTTACGGCCGAATCCGCCGTTTCAAATCGCATCAATGTAATTCGCTATCGCATCCCAGGCGGGATAAAGAATTAACAAAAATGAGGCCCAAAAATAAGAATGCCGGGCAGCGATAAATGTGGAAACAGCCCATAAAATCGAGAAGATGGTGCGGGAAAAATAATACTGTCTGAGCCAGTTCTGCTGATTCCCCTGATGAATACTGTCGGTCATTTTAACCCTCTCAAGCTGGCATGTTGGACAAGCGAAGCATCGGCGTGAGCTTCTTTCTGTTAGTAAACCTACTAGTAGGTAGGTAAAAGATCAACATGTTTTGATGCAATCCAGGTGAGGTCATCAAAGCGGTATCGAGGTGTGAGAGGTAAGGGGCCGTTTTGCAACAAGTATTGCCCGGTAAGTCACCGGGCAATCGTCAGGCGACTTTTATGATTTTGTTTATCAGAGGCCAGGCAATCTGATCAAACACCAGCGGATTATTGAATGCCCGCGCTGCCAGCATGGCACCATGTATACCAGCCATCAGGGCGCTGGCTTCTACTTCCGCCGTTTCATTAAGTTTGAAAACGCCCTGGGTTTCACCCGCCCTAAGTAACGATGCCAGCCAGTCAGAGAGATCGCTGAAATGACCAGTGACCTCAGCGGCAATATCGGCAGGTAATGTCGGAAGCTCAACGGCAAGCATGACACAGATGCAAAATGACGAAGTACCATCCTTGATACAGGCTGACCAGAAATCGGCGTACCCTTTCACTTTGATCAGTGGATCGTGTATTTGCTGATCCATGGCCTCCATGCCCGCCCGGGCTTCTGCACGGTACTCCTGTACAACAGCATGAACTAAATCTTCTTTGCTGGGAAAATGATGATGGATACTGGCTTTACGAATTCCCACGCGCTCAGCAAGATCGGCATAGCTAAAACTTTTATACCCTCCGACGGTGAGCAGCTGTCTCGTATTTGCCATAATTTCTCGCGCTTTCGGCGAACGTTCGATCATTTCACGCTCCAGCAATCATTGCGGTGAAAAAGTGCGCTATCTACAGCGGGTTCTATTCAGCCGGGACAACCTACTGGTAGGAAGTGAGATTGTCAAATTTCCTCTCCTGCCAGCAGCCCGCAAGCTCCTCAGATCTCAACGTTCAAACTGCAGACGCATAATAAACAAACGCCAGCTTATTGCCGTCGGGATCGCGGACGTAGGCGCTGTGAAAACCGTCGCCATACTGCGGCCGGTGACCGGGACCGCCTTCGTCACGTCCGCCGAGTTGCAGGGCGAGGGCATGCAGTTCCGCAATATGTTCGATGGAGCGGGCATTGAGCGCCACCATCGTTCCATTGCCCACCCCGGCAGGCTGCTGGTCAAAGGGAGTGCCCACGCACAGGCCGCAGGTGTGGTTGCCATTGAAGGTGCCCCAGGACGCTCCCTGTTCGTTACGGCCGGCTTTGACGTGCCCCAGCAATGCCATTAACGGGTCATAGAACTTGATGGCGCGTGGCAGGTCATTGGTTCCAAGCATGATGTATGAAAACATGATGTCCTCCTGGAGCAGGTTTGATGGCGTAAAACCTCAGCCTGGTTGCTGGCGAGCGGGCTGGCGCCAGGCCAGCCCGTCAGGACTACCGTGCGGACTCCGTCGCCTCGTCCATCTCCTCTTCCTGCTCACTGGCAAGCAGGGTTTTCTCGTTTTTGCATAGACATTGAATCAACAGGAACAGCACGCCGCTGGCCACCAGGGTGACGATCAGGCCATCGTAGCCGGTGATGCCGATCAGCATGCCGCTGACTACCGGTCCGGCGACGCTGCCGGCGGACCAGAAAAAGCCGAACAGGGCGTTAATCATAATCAGCTTCTGCCCATTGAAGGTTTTCCCCGCCCGCACCAGCGACAGGGTATAAAGCGCGCCCGCGGCGGCGCCCAGCAGCAGGCAAATGGCCATCAGCTGAATGCGCGAGCCGAGCATCAGCGGCAGGGCCAGCAGCGACAGGCTGAAGACTACCGCGCAGGACAGATGCACGCGGCGAATGCCGACCCGGTCAGCCAGCCAGCCGAGCGGGGTCTGGAACATCGCATCCCCGGTGAGCACCACGGTGACCAGCAGCACCGCCATCCCTTCATTCAGCCCTTTGTCCATGCCGTACAGCGGCAGCAGGGCGAGGATGCTGGCGTCAAAGAAGGCGAAGCAGAAGACCCCGGAGGCCAGTACCGGCAGGAAAGCGCCGAGGCTGCGCCAGCTGGCGCGCTCCCCAAGGCTTTCGCGGGTGCCAGTGGGCAGATGGCGCAGCATCAGCAGGCAGACGGCGGTGACCGCGACGATCGCCATCAGCGCCGAGGCCTGCCAGGCGGGGCCGACGGAGATCAGTAACGGCCCGGCCAGCTGGCAGCCGGTAAAGGCCGAGGCGTAGATGCCGGTGAGGGTGGCGCGCTGGCTGCCCGCCGCGCCGCCGGTGATCCAGCTTTCGCCCAGCACGATAATGACCCCGGAGGCCAGGCCGGTCAGCAGGCGCGGCAGCAAAAGCAGCGTCATATCGGTGGTCATGCATGAGGCGATGGTCGCCAGCGCCAGCAGGATCAGACTGCCGCTCAGCAGCACGCCCATTTCAACGCGCCGGCACAGCGCAGGAGAGAGGAAGGAGGAGATCATCATGCCGGCGGGCGGCAGGGCGGCCAGCAGGCCGACGTACAGCGGCGCGATCTGCTGCTGCGCCAGCTCAAGACTGATTAACGGCACCGTATAGCCGGTGATAAATCCCACGAGCGACGCGGCCATGATCATCGCCAGCGTGGGGGCAAGACGATTCTGGTCTGGGTTAAACATTTTATTTCCGATGACGGAGAGGTCAGTAGTGGATCCTTCGGCAAATTGCCGTCCTGAGTTGCATAATAATTAATCGCCTGGCCGTTGTCACCGTTGAAATCACTACCAAAAAAGGACCGCAGGGCGGCGACAGGGCTGTACGCCGCGCCGCCGCCGCATTTCGTGACGTTGTCAGCGTGTTAACGACAGGATATAACGGAGGGAGCGGCAGCGACCCGACGTCGGTGAGCGACGGGGAAAAAACGCGACGCATGACCGATTATTCAGCATTACGCTATGCAGGAAAGGAGTAATACATGGCCGTATCGCCGTCACTGATCGCCGAAGCCGTTGGCTGGCGACGTGAATTTCACGCCGCGCCTGAGCTCGGATATCAGGAGCAGGAGACCTCGCGCCGCGTTGCGGAGCTGCTGGCCTCGTTTGGGCTGCAGGTACACCGCGGGCTGGCCGGCACCGGCGTCGTGGCGACGCTGGAAAACGGTCCCGGGCCGGTCATCGGCCTGCGCGCCGATATGGACGCCCTGCCGATCACCGAGCTGGGGAGCGTCAGCTATCGCTCGCGCCGTCCCGGGGTGATGCACGCCTGCGGCCACGATGGTCACACCGCGATGCTGCTGGCGGCGGCCGCCCATCTGGCGCAGACCCGCCAGTTCAGCGGCACCGTCCACTTTGTCTTCCAGCCGGCGGAAGAGAACCTCGGCGGCGCGCGCAAAATGGTGGAAGAGGGGTTGTTCGAGCGCTTCCCGATGGACGCCATCTACGCGCTGCATAACTGGCCGGGGATCCCCCTTGGCGAAGTGGCGCTCAGCGATGGCGCGATGATGGCCTCGCTGGACGCCTTCGAGATCACCCTGCGCGGAAAGAGCTGCCATGCGGCGATGCCGGAGAGCGGGGCCGATCCGATCGTCGCGGCGGCGCAGCTGATTATGGCGCTGCAGACCATTCCTTCCCGCCGCCTGTCGCCGCAGGATTCCGCGGTGGTCAGTATCACCCAGATAAACGGCGGCGAGGCGATCAACGTCTTGCCGGACACCGTGGTGCTGCGCGGTACCTTCCGCTGTCTGAGCAATCGCGTTCGCGCCCGCGTGCGCGAGCTAATCGAAAGCTATGTGGCGACCCAGCCGCAGGTGTCCGATGTGCAGGGTGAGATTAGCTGGTTCCCGGGCTATCCGGTGACCAAAAACCATGCGCTGCAGGCGCAGCAGGTGCGCGAGGTGGCCGTCGCCACCCTCGGCGCGGAAGCGGTGCGCTGGAACCAGGCGCCGTCGATGGCCTCCGAAGATTTTGCCTGCATGCTGGAGGCCTGTCCGGGAGCCTATTTCTGGATAGGCACCGACGGCGAAACCCCGTCGAAGCCGCTACATAACGCCAGCTATGACTTTAACGATGCGCTGATTAGTCCCGGGGTGGCCATGTGGGTGGCGCTGGTGGAGAAACAGCTGCCGGCGGCGTAACCCACCGGCAGCGGCAGAGGGAGCGCGGCGCGCTCCCTGAGGTCAGACGTCGGCGGCGGCTTTCAGTCGCGCCTTCATATCGCTGTAGGCCGTCCAGGCGTAGCGCTCCGCCCATTGCTGGTCGGCTATCGCTTCCACTTTCACCGCACAGTATTTGGTTTCCGGTGTTTTGGAGATCGGATCGAGGTTATCCTGGGTCAGCTCATTGCAGGCGCCCACCCACCACTGATAGGTCATATAGACCGCCCCCGGATTGATGCGATCGCTGAGGTCGGCGCGGGTGATCACCTTCCCGCGTCGGGAGCTGACCCACACCAGCTGTTTGTCAGCGATCCCCAGTCGTTGCGCATCCAACGGATTCATCTGCACCCGTCCCGGCTCGTCGGCCAGCGACTGCAGCGCGGCACAGTTGCCGGTCATTGAGCGGCAGGAGTAATGCCCGACTTCCCGCACGGTGCAGAGCACCAGCGGCCACTCGTCATCCGGGCGCTCCGCCGGCGCGCGCCAGGCGGTGGCGAACAACTGTCCTTTGCCCGATGGGGTATCGAAGCGGTTGTCTTTATACAGCCACGGCGTGCCGGGGTGGTCGAGGGTCGGGCATGGCCATTGGACATGGCCCATATCGCCCATTTTCTCCCAGGTCACGCCGTAGAACAGCGGGCAGAGTTCGCGCATCTCGTCCCAGATCTGCTGGTTGTTCTCATAGTGCATCGGATAACCCATTTCGCTGGCCAGCAGGCTAATGATCTCCCAGTCGCGCTTCACATTCCCCGCCGGAGGGATCGCCTGTTCAAACCGCTGGAACCCACGGTCGGCGCAGGTGAATACGCCGCCGTGCTCGCCCCAGGAGGTGGCCGGCAGCAGGACATCGGCAATTTCCGCCGTTTTGGTCATGAAGATGTCCTGCACCACCACAAAGTCCAGCGCCTCGATGCCTTTGCGCACCAGGCCGAGGTCGGCTTCGGTCTGCAGCGGATCTTCACCCATGATGTAGTAGGCTTTGATCTCGCCGGTCAGCGCTTTATGCGGCACCTCGGTGATGCGGGTGCCGACCTGGTCATCCATCAGCGCCGGGTCGACACCCCAGGCGGCGGCGAATTTGGCCCGCACGGCGGGGTCGGTGACCTCCTGATAACCCGGGAACAGATTCGGCAGCACGCCCATATCGCAGGCGCCCTGCACGTTGTTTTGCCCGCGGACCGGCCCCACGCCGACGTTCGCCCGCCCCAGGTTGCCGGTGAGCAGCGCCAGGCTTGCCAGACCGCGCACCACGTCCACCGCCTGGCCAAACTGGGTGACGCCCATGCCCCACATAATGGTGGCGGAAGGGGCGGCGGCGAAGATGCGCATCGCCTCACGGATCGCCTGCGCGCTGACCCCGACAATCGCTTCCACCGCTTCCGGGGCATAATCCTTCACCGCTTCGCGGTAAGCATCCAGCCCTTCGGTATAGCGTTCGACATAGGCTTTGTTGTACAGCTCCTCCTCCAGCAGTACATAGCCGAAGGCATTCACCAGCGCCATGTTGCTGCCGTTGTTGAGCTGCAGATGACGGTCGGCAATGCGCGCGGTTTCAATGCGCCGCGGATCGCAGACGATGATTTTGGCGCCGTTTTCCCGGGCTTTGATCACCCGGCGGGCGACGATTGGATGGGAGTCGGCGCAGTTGTAGCCAAAGACCAGCAGGCATTTCGAGTTTTCGATGTCGCTGATCGAGTTGCTCATCGCCCCGTTGCCCAGCGCCTGCTGCAGCCCGGCGACAGAGGGGCCGTGGCAGACGCGGGCGCAGCAGTCGACGTTATTGGTGTTGAGCACCGCGCGGGCGAACTTTTGCATCACATAGTTGGTTTCGTTGCCGGTGCCGCGCGAGGAGCCGGTGGTCATGATGGCGCGCGGGCCATGCTTCTCTTTGATCTCCCTGAGCTTGCTGGCGGTATAGCGAATCGCCTCCTGCCAGCTGACCGGCGTGAAGGCGCCGCCTTTCTGGTAGCGGATCATCGGTTGTTTGAGACGGGGCGTCAGGAGCTGCGTGTCGTTAAGAAAATCCCAGCCGTAGTAGCCTTTCAGGCACAGCTGGTTCTGGTTGGTGACGCCGTCGGCGGCTTCCGCGCGAATGATTTTATTGTTGTCGACAACCAGTTTAAGTTTGCAACCCGCCCCGCAGTAGGGGCACACGCTCGTGATTTTTTTCATCAGTAACAGACCTGTTAACAGTGAACAGAGGATCGCTGTCGCGCCGGGCCCGACGGGCAACGATCGCGGTAACGCCTGGTCGTGATGCAGACGCAGGCCTGCTGCGCTATGCAGGTCTTGTGCCAGAATTTAATTTGTTGATTTACATGTGAAAATTAAAATGGTGCGATGACGGGAACGTGACCTCGTCACTAATGACGATGACGCAGAGCGCCGACGTCAGACGCTCTGCGGGGGTAAACGTGGCTAGGCGAGAGGGCGGCAGCGGTCGAAGTGCGATTCGCTCAGGCCGACGTCGCGCGCGGCGGCGCAGATAGCCTGCCAGCTGCCGGCATCCAGCGGGATCCCCTGCGCCAGCCGCGCTTCGCGGTTGGCGGCCTCCCATTCGCCGGGCGCCAGCACCGGGGCATCGGCATCGTGCGGCGACTGCTTGCACCATGCGATAAAGGCCTCCGTCTGCGCCTGGCTGTCCGGGGCATCGAACGCGTCCGGGCGCAGGATCACCGTGGTCATGCAGTTAAAGATGGCGTCGACGCTGGTCTGCAGGCTCTCCTGATGGGTGGTTTGCCCCCCGGAGAGCGCGCCGCCGAGCACTTCGCACAGCGTCGCCAGGGCATAGCCTTTGTGCTGGGCGAAGGTGAGCAGGGCGCCCAGCGGCGAGGTCTGCATCACCGCCGGGTCGGTGGTGGGTCGGCCCGCGGCGTCGATCAGGCAGCCGGGGGCCACGGCTTCGCCTTTATGCCAGGCGACGCGGGTTTTACCAAAGGCGATGGCGCTGGTGGCGTAGTCCAGCAGCAGCGGCGGATGGCCCGCGCGGGGAAACACCACGCACAGCGGGTTAGTGCCGAAGCGGCTGTCCTTCCCGCGGAACGGGGCGACCATCGGGTCGCCAATCACGCTGACGAAGTGGATGGAGATCAGCCCGGCGGCGGCGCACTGCTCGGCCCAGTAGCCGATGCGCCCGACGTGATGCGCATTGCGCAGGGCGATTGCCGCCATACCATGCTGCTTCGCCTTTTCAATGCCTAACTGCATCGCTTCGTGGGCGACCACCTGGCCGAAGCCGGCGTTGCCGTCGAGGGTGACCACGGCGCCGGCGTCTTTGGTCACCGTGGCGTGGCGGTTGAGCTGCAGAAAACCACCGGCGTGGGATTTCACGTAGCTTGGGATCATCCCGACGCCGTGGGAGTCATGCCCGGCAAGATTGGCGGCGATCAGATGGTCTGCGACGAGGGTGGCTTCCCCTGAGGTACTGCCGAGATGGGTAAACAGTGAGACGACAAACTGATGCAGATCCGTCGCCAGAAAGCGGTGTCCTGTAGGCACTGATTCTCTCCTGTAGTCTGTTGTTATTTTGTTATGTTTGCCGTTTTATGCTGCGCCGCCAGGCGCAGAAGGTCAAGGGCGGCATCTCCCGGCGGAATGTCACTGCGTCTGTGTCTGCGTCAGGCGACAGGCGATAAAAAACGGGGCCGGGATCGCGTTTTAATTAACGCCATAAACACCACATTTTTAAATTCTGCCAGTGTCACAAAAGCCAGAAAAAAGCCATCCCCGGCGTTGCAAGGGGAGCTGATACCACTATATGTTAAATTTGTGTTTATTAATTGATGATTAAAGGTTGGTATCATGTATAGGAAAATAAGTGGTTTAGTGGTTTCACTGACGGCCGTTTTCGCCTGTGCCGCTTGGGCGGAGGTGCCTGCGGGCTATCCCGCGGATTATCAAAAAACGGTGGATGCCGCCGTAAAAGAGGGCAAGGTGGTTATTTATTCCACCACCGATACCAAAGCGGCCGGGCCGTTAATTAAAGGATTTGAAGCGCAATATCCGGGCGTTAAAGTCGAATATAACGACATGAACAGCACCGAGCTGTATAACCGCTATATCAGCGAGCAGGCCGCCGGGGGCGGCAGCGGGGACGTGGTGTGGAGCTCGTCGATGGATACCGCGCTGAAATTAGCTACCGAATACGCGGAACAATATGCCTCGCCGGAGGTGAAGCAATTACCCGACTGGGCGGTGTGGCAGCAG
Source organism: Klebsiella variicola (assembly GCF_000828055.2). Classification (NCBI taxonomy): domain Bacteria; kingdom Pseudomonadati; phylum Pseudomonadota; class Gammaproteobacteria; order Enterobacterales; family Enterobacteriaceae; genus Klebsiella; species Klebsiella variicola. Next base: position 2,291,191 of record NZ_CP010523.2, read on the forward strand.
AAAGCCTATGGCACCACCTACGAGCCGGTGGTGTTTATCTATAACAAACGGCTGATCCCGCAGAATGAGGTTCCGGATTCGCATACCGCGCTGGCAAAACTGATCGCCAGCCAGGCCGATAAATTTAAAGGCAAAGTCACCACCTACGATATCGAAAAATCGGGCCTCGGCTTTATGCTGGCGGTGCAGGACAGCCAGGCCGACGCGAACTATTTTGCCGACCTGGCGAATATCGCTAAAGGCGGTCTGACAGTGCAGTCTTCCACCGGCACGATGATGGAGCGCGTCTCCTCTGGCGAAAACCTGATCGGCTATAACATCCTTGGCTCCTATGCCGAAGCACGGGCGAAAAACGATCCCTCTTTAGGCATCGCCTATCCGAAAGATTACGTGCTGGTGCTCTCCCGCGTTTCGTTTATTAGCCAGGAGAGCGAACATCCCAATGCGGCGAAATTGTGGCTCGACTATGTCTTGTCGGAAAAAGGCCAGCAGATCCTCGCCAGCCAGGCGGATATTCCCTCTATTCGTCGCGATATTGAAGGTAAAAATGATATCGATGGTATGACCGCGCTGTTGGGCAAAGCGTTAAAACCGATCCCGGTCAACGAAACGCTGCTCGATTATTTACAGCCGCAAAAACGTCTGCAGTTTATTAAACAATGGCGCAGCGCCGCCGCGAAATAATCCTCCTTCGGGGCATCGCCGATGCCCCTTATTCACACCCGGCGGGTTTTTTCTCCTGACCAAAGGGATGAACCATGAATGTATTACGCAGAAAGTGGCAGGGGCTGCCGCGCGGCGTGGTGGTGTGCATCACGGCGCTGGTGATTTACGTCCCGCTGTTATTTATTGTGGTGCAGAGTTTTCTCTCCGCGCCGTTCTTTTCCCGCTCCAAATCCTGGAGCCTGGAAGCCTTCGCCTTTATTTTTACCGACCCGGATTTTTATCTGGCATTAAGGTCAGGTTTTATTCTGGCCTTTGGCCTGGTGATTATTGCCATTCCGCTGGGCGGTATTTTGGCGTTTCTGATGGTGCGCACCGATTTACCCGGCCGGCGGATCATTGAGCCGCTGATCCTGGTGCCGATCTTCGTCTCGCCGATGGTGCTGGGCTTTGGCTACGTGGTGGCCGCCGGGCCGGTAGGCTTCTTTTCCCAGTGGGCGCAGCAGCTGATCGGCTTTGTGCCGTGGAATATCTACTCGATGTTCAGCATTGTGGTCATCGCCGGCTTAACCCACGTGCCGCACGCCTATCTCTATATCTCTTCGGCGCTGCGCAGCGTCGGTTCCGACGTGGAAGAGGCGGCGCGCACCGTCGGCGCTACCCCGCTGCAGGTGATGACCTCGGTGAGTCTGCCGATGGTGCGGCCATCCATTCTTTACGCCTGCGTGCTGCTCTTTTTCCTCGGTCTGGAAGTCTTCGGTCTGATGCTGGTGCTGGGCGACCCCGAGGGCAACATGGTGCTGGCGACCTATCTCTACAAGCTGACCAATAAGCTCGGCACCCCCTCCTACCATCTGATGGCGGCGGTGGCGGTGGTGCTGATCTGCATCACCATCCCGCTGGTGATGCTCCAGCGGCGGCTGATGCGCACCGCCAACCGCTTTGTCACCATGAAGGGCAAGGCGTCGCAGGCGCGGGCGCTGCCGCTGGGCAAATGGCGCTGGGTGGCCGGGGCGGTGGTGGTGGCCTGGCTGACGGTGACCATCGGCGTGCCGCTGCTCGGCGTGGCGCTGCGCGCCTTTATCTCCAACTGGGGCGTCGGCGTGTCGCTGTGGGATGAGCTGTCGCTGACGACGTTCCACAATATCTGGCAGCAGCCCAACCTGCTGCGGGCGATCGTCAACTCGATGGCTATCGGCATCGTCGGCGGCGCGCTGGCGGTGATCTGCTATCTGTTTGTCGGTATCGCCATGCACCGCAAAGCGGACAACGTCACCCGCTTTCTCGACTACAGCGTGCTGGTCCCGCGCGCGGTCCCGGGGCTGCTGGCCGGTCTGGCCTTTCTGTGGGTGTTCCTGTTTGTGCCGATGTGGCTCGATCAGTCGCTGAAGCACGGCTGGCTCTCGGCGCTGCCGGTGGCCGACTGGCTGCGGGAGCACCTTATCGTACATTTGCGCGCGCTGCGCAACACCATCTTCAGCGTCTGGCTGGCCTACACCGTGGTATGGATGGCTTACGGCCTGCGGCTCATCTCTTCGACGCTGCTGCAGGTGGGCCCGGAGCTGGAGGAGGCGGCGCGCAGCACCGGCGCTTCCCGGGGGCAGATCACCCGCCACGTGACCGTCCCGCTGTCGCGCTATGGGCTGATTGGCTCCTGGCTGCTGATGTTCCTTATCTTTGAGCGTGAGTATTCCACCGGCGTCTATCTGCTGTCGCCGGGTACCGAAACCATCGGCTCGATGCTGGTGTCGCTGTGGGCGGCGGGGGCCATCGATATCGTCGCGGCGCTCTCCTTTATCAATATTCTGCTGGTGGTGATTGGCCTTGGTATCGCCCTGCGCTTTGGAGTGAAATTACATGATTGAGTTATCGGTAGAAAATCTGCATCTCACCTATGGCGACAACCCGGTGCTGAAGGGGGTTTCCATGACGCTTGGCCGGGGAGAGGTGGTGTCGCTGCTGGGGCCTTCGGGAAGCGGCAAAACCACGCTACTGCGGGCGGTGGCCGGGCTGGAAAAACCGACGAGCGGACGGATCGCCATCGGCAACCGCACGGTGTACGACGGCACGCCGCGCAGCGAGATCCCGGCCGAAGAGCGTAACCTGGGCCTGGTCTTTCAGTCCTATGCCCTGTGGCCGCACAAAACGGTGTTCGACAACGTGGCCTATCCGCTGAAGCTGCGTAAAGTGGCTGCGGGGGAGATAAAAGAGCGGGTGCAGCGCGTACTGGATCAGCTGGGGCTGGGGCACCTCGGCAACCGCCATCCGCACCAGCTCTCCGGTGGCCAGCAGCAGCGGGTGGCCATCGGCCGGGCGCTGGTCTACAACCCGCCGGTGATCCTGCTGGATGAACCGCTCTCCAACCTTGACGCCAAACTGCGCGAAGAGGCGCGGGTGTTTCTGCGCGAGCTGATCATCAAGCTGGGCCTGTCGGCGCTGATGGTCACCCACGATCAGAATGAAGCAATGGCCATCTCCGATCGTATTCTGCTGCTGAACAATGGCGTCATTGAGCAGCAGGGGACGCCGCAGGAGATGTACGGCAGCCCGGCGACGCTGTTCGCCGCCGAGTTTATGGGCAGCAATAACCGTCTGCACGGTAAGGTGACGGCGCTGGAAAACGGTCGTGCGAGGGTTGAAGGCGCCAGCTGGACGCTGTGGGGTCGAGCGGGCGAGGGGGTCAGCGTTGGCCAGCCGGCGACGGCGGTGATCCGCGTCGAGCGCCTGCGTCTCGACGGCGCGGCGCAGGATAATAGCCTCCAGCTCCCGCTGCTGACCAGCATGTACCTCGGCGACCGCTGGGAGTACCTGTTCCGTACCGAAGGCGACGACTTTCCGCTGCGCGCCTACGGAACGGCGCTGCGCGATGCCGAACACTGCCATCTGACGCTCCCGGCGGAGGATGTGTGGATTTTTCCGCAGCGGTAACCGCCCGTTAAGACGCCAGATGGCACACGGCTTCAATATTGTGTCCGTCTGGCGCAATCACAAAGGCGGCGTAGTAACTGGCGTGGTAGTTTGGCCGTAACCCCGGCGCGCCGTTGTCCTTTCCTCCGGCGGCCAGCGCCGCCTGCCAGAAGGCATCGACCTGCTCGCGGCTGTCGGCGCGAAAGGCAATGTGCAGCGGCGCCGGTTTTTCCGCACTTTGATAGAGGCATAGAGAGACATCGCCGCTGCCGGCCAGCTCTGCGCCGTAGGTCGGCTCGCCTTCGCCAACCAGCGTTACGCCAAGCGGGGCCAGGGCCTGTAAAAAGAACGCTTTGCTGGCGGCATAGTCGCTAGCGCCGAACTTCACATGATCGAACATATCTACTCTTCTCCTGTGGATGGGGATCGCCAGCTGAACGCGTTAGCCGGGAAATAGATGCAAAATAGTTAACAACGGTTATTAACTTTTTTAACAGCTCAAAATGTTTAATTATTCCTAATACGAGTATTTACAGACGTTTAATCTGCCATGTACCATAAACAAAAAATAACATTTGTGATACAAGTCACTCTTTTATGGCGCATGGGTAAGCTCAGCGCGGTGTGAACACCGTCGGTTTACCGCCTCAAGGTTATGGCAGCACCCTTCTCACGATGACATTCCGGTGAATTTCTCTCCGATTTCCCGCGTTTCGTTGAGAATCGTCTACTATCCAAACGATAACCCTATAAATGATATCGCCTCTGGCGATGTTTTATCCGACTTGCCGGGCCGGGCCAGACGCTAAGCGGTTTGAAAGCGCAATGGTATCGGTTCCAGCACGACATTCACTGGGTTTGTCTGCGACAAAAACAGTAATTTTCAATGACAGGAATGTGATGATGTCGAGCGAGAAAACCAACAATTCCAGGCGTGATTTCCTGGTGAAATCGATGGCGCTGATCCCGACGGTGGTGATCGGCGGCGCGGGAGCAGGGGCCATTGGCGTGGCCACCAGCGCGACCGCGCAGGCGGCCCCCGCGTCTGAGCCTGCTTCCGGGAACACGGCGGCGGCCAGCGACTGGAAGCCGCAGTTCTTCAACGATCGTGAGTGGGCGTTTATCAACGCCGCCGTCGCTCGCTTAATCCCGGCGGATGAACTCGGTCCCGGCGCCAAAGAGGCCGGCGTCCCGGAGTTTATCGACCGCCAGCTCAATACCCCCTACGCCACCGGCTCCATCTGGTATATGCAGGGGCCCTTCAACCCCGACGTGCCGAAAGAGATGGGTTATCAGCTGCCGCTGGTGCCTAAACAGATCTATAACCTCGGGATCGCTGATGCCGAGGCGTGGTGCCAGGACAAATATCATAAAACCTTCGCTGAACTGAGCAGCGAGCAGCAGGACGAGGCGCTCGGCCTGTGGGAATCCGGCAAAGCCGAGTTCAAACAGCTGCCGGCCTCGCTGTTCTTCACCTATCTGCTACAGAACACCCGCGAAGGGTTCTTCAGCGACCCGATCCATGGCGGCAATAAAGGCATGGTCGGCTGGACGCTGATTAATTTTCCCGGCGCGCGCGCCGACTTTATGGACTGGGTTGAACGGGGCGAACGCTACCCCTTCCCGCCGGTATCAATTAATGGGGAGAGGGCGTAATTATGGCCACCGTATTGAAAAAAACCGATGTCGCGATCGTCGGCTTCGGCTGGGTTGGGGCAATCATGGCCAAAGAGCTGACCGAAGCCGGGCTCAACGTCGTCGCGCTGGAGCGCGGCCCGATGCGCGACACCTGGCCGGATGGCGCCTATCCGCAGGTGATTGATGAGCTGACCTACAACATCCGCCGCAAGCTGTTCCAGGATCTGTCGAAAAGCACTGTCACCATCCGGCATAACACCAGCCAGCAGGCGGTGCCGTATCGCCAGCTGGCGGCCTTCCTGCCGGGTACCGGCGTGGGCGGTGCCGGGCTGCACTGGTCCGGCGTCCATTTCCGCGTCGATCCCATCGAACTGCGGATGCGCAGCCACTATGAAGAACGCTACGGCAAAAACTTCATTCCCCAGGATATGATCATCCAGGATTTTGGCGTCACCTACGACGAGCTGGAACCCTTCTTCGATAAAGCGGAAAAAGTGTTCGGCACCTCCGGGACCGCCTGGTCGATCAAAGGCAAGGTCGTCGGCAAAGGCCGCGGCGGCAACGCCTTCGCCCCGGACCGCTCAGACGACTTCCCGCTGCCGGCGCAGAAAAACACCTGGTCGGCGCAGCTGTTTGAAAAAGCGGCGCTGGAAGTGGGGTATCACCCCTATAACCTGCCGTCGGCCAACACTTCCGACTCCTATACCAACCCCTACGGCGCGCAGATGGGCCCGTGCAACTTCTGCGGTTTCTGCAGCGGCTACGCCTGCTACATGTACTCCAAAGCCTCGCCGAACGTGAACATCCTGCCGGCGCTGCGCCAGGAAAAACGCTTTGAGCTGCGGACCAACGCCAACGTGCTGAAGGTCAACCTGACCGACGACAAATCCCGCGCCACCGGCGTGACCTACGTCGACGGCCAGGGGCGCGAAATGGAACAGCCGGCGGACCTGGTGATTATCGGCGCCTTCCAGTTCCACAACGTGCACCTGATGCTGCTCTCCGGGATCGGCAAACCGTACAATCCGGAGACCGGCGAAGGGGTGGTGGGGCGTAACTTCGCCTACCAGAACATGACCACCATCAAGGCCATTTTCGACAAAGACACCTATACCAACCCGTTTATCGGCGCGGGCGGCAACGGCGTCGGGGTCGACGACTTCAACGCCGACAACTTCGACCACGGCGCGGCGGGCTTTGTGGGCGGTTCACCATTCTGGGTCAACCAGGCCGGGACCAAGCCCATCTCCGGTTTCCCGGTACCGCCGGGCACCCCGGCGTGGGGCAGCAAGTGGAAAGCGGCGGTTGCCGATACCTACACCCATCACCTGTCGATGGATGCCCACGGCGCGCACCAGTCCTATCGGCAGAACTACCTCGATCTTGATCCGAACTACAAAAACGTCTTCGGCCAGCCGCTGCTGCGCATGACCTTCGACTGGCAGGAAAACGACATCAAGATGGCGCAGTTTATGTTCGATAAGATGGCGCCGATCGCCAAAGCGATGAAGCCGAAATATATCCTCGGCAGCCCGAAAAACGCCAACAGCCACTTTGATACCACCACCTACCAGACCACCCATATGAATGGCGGGGCGGTAATGGGGGAAGATCCGAAAACCAGCGCCGTGAACCGTTATCTGCAAAGCTGGGACGTGCATAACGTCTTCGTCATCGGCGCCTCCGCGTTCCCGCAGGGGCTGGGCTACAACCCAACCGGCACGGTGGCCGCGCTGGCCTACTGGTCAGCGAAGGCGATCCGCGAGCAGTATCTGAAAAATCCGGGACCCCTGGTGCAGGCATAAAGGAAGGCAGATGATGAAAATGCAATGGTTATCGGCCCTGGTGCTTGGGGCATTGAGCTGCGCGGCTTTTGCCGAAGAGGCGCCTGCGGACAGCAATCTGATTAAGCAGGGGGAGTATCTGGCGCGGGCGGGGGACTGTGTCGCCTGCCACACCAACGGCAAAGCGGGGAAACCTTTCGCCGGCGGTTTGCCGATGGAGACGCCGATCGGCACCATCTACTCCACCAATATCACGCCGGATAAAGAACACGGCATCGGCGGGTACACCTTCGAAGAGTTCGACGACGCGGTGCGCAAGGGCGTGCGGAAAGACGGTTCCACGCTCTATCCGGCGATGCCGTATCCCTCGTTCGCGCGGATCAGTGAAGCGGACATGCGCGCCATGTACGCCTACTTTATGCATGGCGTGGAACCGGTGAATGCCGCCAAAAAGGACACCGACATCCCGTGGCCGCTGTCGATGCGCTGGCCGCTGGCGTTCTGGCGCGGCATCTTCGCCCCGACGCCGAGCGACTTTGTCGCCAACCCGCAGGTTGACCCGGTGCTGGAGCGCGGCCGCTATCTGGTGGAAGGCCTGGGCCACTGCGGTGCCTGCCATACCCCGCGCAGTCTGACGATGCAGGAAAAAGCGCTCAGCGAAAGCGAAGGCGATGATTACCTGGCGGGCAGCAATGCGCCGATTGACGGCTGGGTCGCCTCCAGCCTGCGCGGCGAAAACCGCGACGGTCTGGGGACCTGGAGCGAGGCTGAGCTGGCCGAGTTCCTGAAAACCGGACGCAACGATAAATCGGTGGTCTTCGGCGGCATGAGCGATGTGGTGGAGCACAGTCTGCAGTATCTTTCTGATGACGACATCACCGCCATCGCCCGCTATCTGAAGTCGCTCCCGCCGCGCGGCGGCAAACAGACCCCAGCCCCGGTGGAAGACAGCGTGGCGAAAGATCTGTGGAAGGGTAACGACAGCAAAACCGGCGCCGCGCTGTACGTTGATAACTGCGCCGCCTGCCACCGCACCGACGGCGCGGGCTATAAACGCGCCTTCCCGTCGCTGAAGGGCAACCCGGTGGTACAGACCGAAGATGCCACTTCGCTTATCCATATCGTTCTGACCGGGAGCACCACGCCGGCGGTGAAAGATGCGGTCTCCAACCTGACCATGCCGTCGTTCGGCTGGCGTCTGGACGACCAGCAGGTGGCGGATGTGGTCAACTTCATCCGCACCAGTTGGGGCAACAATGCGCCGGCGGTCAGCGCCAGCGATGTGGCGAAGGTGCGTAAGGAGACCGCAGCGCACGATGAGAAGGCGTTAGGCAACGCCGATATCTCGAAGCTGCCGGGGGCCGGACAGTAATCGTCAGGGTTGCGTCGCCCGCGCGGCGCAACCCATACTTAGCCACGACGTAAAATACTGTCTGAATCAAGGAGTTTGCCTTCATGCTGCATGCAGAGCGACTGACCTGCATCGTTGACGATCGACCGCTATTTGCGGCGCTGACGCTGTCCCTCGCTGCCGGCGAGCTGCTGCAGGTCGCCGGTGATAACGGCGCGGGGAAAACCTCGCTGCTGCGGATCCTTTGCGGCCTGGCGCGCCCGGAAAGCGGGGTGGTGAGCTGGCAGGGGCAGCCGCTGGCGAAGGTCCGGGAGTCATTTCATCGTCAGTTGCTGTGGCTGGGCCATAAACCCGGCGTCAACGCGGCGCTGACCGCCGATGAAAACCTGCGTTTCTTCTTTCCATCCAGCCGCCTTCAGCAGCGGGAAAGCGCCCTCGCCGCCGTCGGCCTGGCGGGCTATGAAGACCTCCCCTTGAGCCAGCTCTCCGCCGGGCAGCAGCGGCGGGTGGCGCTGACCCGCCTGTGGTTAACCGACGCGCCGCTGTGGATCCTCGATGAGCCGTTCACAGCGCTCGACGCCACGGCGATGGAAACCCTGACCCGCCGCCTGGAGCAGCACGCCCGGCAGGGGGGAAGCGCGATCCTCACCACTCATCAGCCGCTGCGGCCGCTGCGCTGTCCGTTGCGCACCCTGCGCCTCGGCGGCGACGCGGGAGGCGGGCAATGATGCGAGCGCTGTTGGCCCGGGAACTGCGCCTGGCGTGGCGCAGCGGGGCGGAGATCCTCAATCCGCTCTGGTTCTTTCTGATCGTCATCACCCTGTTTCCGTTCGGCGTCGGCGCCGCGCCACAGCTGCTGGCGCAGATTGCGCCGGGCGTGGTGTGGGTCGCCGCGCTGCTGGCGGCGCTGCTGGTGATGGATCGGTTGTTTCGCGACGACTGGCAGGACGGTTCCCTGGAGCAACTGATGCTCCTGCCGACGCCGCTGGTGGCGGTTGTGCTGGTGAAGGTGGTTGCCCACTGGATGATGAGCGGCCTGCCGCTGCTGATCGTCTCGCCGCTGGCGGCGCTGCTGCTGGGGATGAGTCTGCACGATGCCGGCGTGCTGGCGCTGACCTTGCTGCTCGGCACCCCGACGCTCAGTTTTCTCGGCGCGGTGGGGGTTGGCCTGACGGTCGGTCTGAAGCGCGGCGGCGTCCTGCTGAGCCTGCTGGTGCTGCCGCTGGCGGTGCCGCTGCTGATTTTCGCCACCGCGGCCTGTCAGGCGGCGGCCGCTGGGCTCCCGGTTAGCGGCTATCTGGCGATGCTGGCGGCGTTCTTAACCGCCAGCGCCACCCTGTGCCCGTTCGCCACCGCCGCCGCGCTGCGGCTGACCGTGCAATAATTCGCTGCGCCTGCGGGCGCGGCTATCATAACCGTGTGAGTAAGCGTCTATGTGGAAAGCGTTACATCAACTGGCGATCCCCGAGCGGCTGTACCGTCTGTGCGGATGCTGGATCCCCTGGCTGGCGGCGTTGAGCGCGCTGTTGCTGGTCATCGGCCTGGGGTGGGGCTTTGGCTTCGCCCCCGCGGACTATCAGCAGGGGGAAAGCTATCGGATCATGTACCTTCACGTCCCGGCGGCGATGTGGTCGATGGGGCTGTACCTGGCGATGGCCGTCGCGGCCTTCGTCGGGGTGGTCTGGCAGATCAAAATGGCCGACCTGGCGATCGCCGCCCTGGCGCCGGTGGGGGCGGTCTGCACCCTGGTGGCACTGGTCAGCGGCGCGGCATGGGGTAAGCCGATGTGGGGAACCTGGTGGATCTGGGACGCCCGCCTGACCTCAGAGCTGGTGCTGCTGTTTCTTTACGCCGGAGTCATCGCCCTGTGGCACGCCTTTGACGACCGGCGGCTGGCCGGGCGCGCGGCCGGGATCCTCGTCCTGGTCGGGGTGGTCAATCTGCCCATCATTCATTACTCGGTCTACTGGTGGAACACCCTGCACCAGGGCTCGACCAACCTGCAGCAAACCATCGACCCAAGCATGCGTCTGCCGCTGCGGATCTGCATCTTTGCCTTCCTCATGCTGTCGGTCACGCTGACCCTGATGCGCCTGCGTAACCTGATCCTGCAGCTGGAGCGTCGTCGACCGTGGGTGGTGGCGCTGGTGAATAAAGGAGCTGCCCGATGAGCCCCGCTTTTTCGTCTTTCGCCGCCTTCCTGAATATGGGCGGCTATGCCGTGTACGTCTGGCTGGCGGTGGCCGTGGCGGTCGCCGCCTTTGGCTTGCTGACGGTGCACACTCTGTGGGCGCGGCGGGCGCTGTTCCATGAGGTACGACGCCAGCAGGCGCGCGAGCGGCGGATCGCTGCCGCCCGCGAACACGACAAGGAGGCCGCGGATGCAAGCGCGTCGTAAAACCCGGCTGTATATCGTGCTGGCGGTGCTCGCCGGCCTCGGGCTGACCGTCAGCCTGACGCTGTACGCCCTGAGCAGCAATATCGATCTGTTCTACACCCCGGGGGAAATTATCTACGGCAAAACGGAAACCCGGGCGCTGCCCCATACCGGGCAGCGGCTGCGGGTGGGGGGCTACGTTCAGCCGGGCTCCCTGCAGCGCGACCCGCAAACCCTCGACGTGCGCTTTAAGCTGTATGACGCCCGCGGGGTGGTGGACGTCAGCTATAAGGGCATTCTGCCGGACCTGTTTCGTGAAGGGCAGGGTGTGGTGGCCCAGGGCGTGCTGGACGGCGAGCGGCATATCACCGCCCAGCAGGTACTGGCCAAGCATGATGAAAATTACACGCCGCCGGAGGTGAAAAACGCCATGACGCCGGAGAAAACGGGGGCGCAGCCATGATGCCGGAGCTGGGCAACTTTTTATTGTGTCTGGCGGCGGGGCTGGCGCTGCTCCTGAGCGTCTATCCCCTGTGGGGCGCGGCGCGGCAGGACCGGCGGCTGATGGCCCTGGCCCGGCCGCTGGCCTGTGGGCTGTTCGCCTGTATCGGCGGCGCCTTCCTGCTGCTGGTGCACGCCTTCGTGGTCAATGACTTTACCGTCCGCTACGTGGCGGAAAACTCTAACAGCGCGCTGCCGGTGTGGTATCGGGTGGCGGCGACCTGGGGGGCGCACGAGGGCTCGCTGCTGCTGTGGGTCCTGCTGCTCAGCGTCTGGACCTTCGCCGTCGCCCTCTTCAGCCGCCGGATGCCGCTCGACGCCGTCGCCCGGGTGCTGGCGGTGATGGGGATGATCGCCTTTGGGTTCCTGCTGTTTATCCTCTTTACCTCCAACCCGTTCAGCCGCGGCCTGCCGCAGTACCCCATTGATGGCCGCGACCTCAATCCCCTGTTGCAGGATATCGGCATGATTTTCCATCCGCCGATCCTCTATATGGGTTACGTCGGCTTCTCGGTGGCTTTCGCCTTTGCCATCGCCTCGCTGTTGGCGGGGCGGCTGGATACTGCCTGGGCGCGCTGGTCGCGTCCCTGGACCCAGGCGGCATGGATGTTCCTCACCCTCGGCATCGTGCTGGGCTCGGCGTGGGCCTATTACGAACTGGGCTGGGGCGGCTGGTGGTTCTGGGACCCGGTGGAAAACGCCTCGTTTATGCCGTGGCTGGTGGGGACCGCGCTGTTACACTCCCTGGCGGTGACCGAGAAGCGCGGCAGTTTCCGCGCCTGGACGGTGCTGCTGGCCATCGCCGCCTTCTCTCTGTGTCTGCTGGGCACCTTCCTGGTGCGCTCCGGGGTGCTGGTCTCAGTGCATGCCTTCGCCTCGGATCCGTCGCGCGGGCTGTTTATTCTGGTACTGCTGATTGTCGCCATCGGCGGATCGCTGCTGCTGTACGCCCTGAAGGGCGGCCGGGTGCGGGCGCGGGTGGAACATACGCTGTGGTCGCGCGAGTCGTTCCTGCTTGGCAACAATATCTTGCTGATGGCCGCGATGCTGGTGGTGCTCCTCGGAACGCTGCTGCCGCTGGTGCATAAAGAGCTGGGCCTCGGCAGCATCTCCATTGGCGAGCCGTTCTTCAATACCATGTTCACCGCCCTGATGGCGCCTTTTGCGCTGCTGCTGGGGCTGGGACCGCTGATCCGCTGGCGGCGCGATGACGTCGCCAGGCAGATTAAACGCCTGATTATTGCCCTGGTGGTGACGTTGTCACTTTCTCTGGCGCTGCCGTGGCTGCTGCAGGACCGTATCACCGCCATGGCGATCATCGGCCTGATGATGGCCCTGTGGGTGCTGATCTTCGCCCTGATGGAGGTTCACGAACGGGCCACCCATCGCCACGGCTTCTGGCGCGGCCTGCGCACTCTGACCCGCAGCCAGTGGGGGATGGTGCTCGGCCACGTCGGCGTGGCGGTGACCGTTATCGGCATCACCTTCAGCCAGAACTACAGCGTGGAACGCGATGTACGGATGCGCCCCGGCGACAGTATCGATATCCATCACTATCACTTTGTGTTTAACGGCGTGCGCAATATCGTCGGCCCCAACTGGACCGGCGGCGAAGGCATTATTGCCGTGACCCGCAACGGCCGCCCGGAAGCGACGCTGTATGCCGAGAAGCGCTTTTACACCGCCAGCCGGATGATGATGACCGAGGCGGCGATCAGCGGCGGGCTGACCCGCGATCTGTACGCCGCGCTGGGGGAAGAGCTGAGCGACGGCAGCTGGGCGGTGCGTCTGTACTATAAACCGTTCGTTCGCTGGATCTGGTACGGCGGGGTACTGATGGCCCTCGGCGGTCTGTGCTGCATGCTCGACCCGCGCTACCGGATGCGTAAGAAGCTGCAGGAGGCCTCATGAACCGGAAGCTACTGTTTATCCCGCTGGTGCTGTTTCTGGCACTGGCCGCTGCGCTGTTCTGGCAACTGATGCGCAACGCCGATGGCGATGACCCGACGACCCTCGAGTCGGCGCTGATTGGCAAACCGCTGCCGGAATTTCGCCTTGAAGCGCTGAATACCCCCGGCCAGACGCTGGACCGGCGCACGCTGATTGACGGCAAGCCGCTGCTGCTTAACGTCTGGGCCACCTGGTGTCCAACCTGTCGCGCCGAGCATCAGTTTCTCAACGGCCTGGCGCAGCAGGGCGTGCGGGTGGTGGGGATGAACTACAAAGACGATCGGCAGAAGGCGATGAGCTGGCTGCAGCGCCTGGGGAACCCGTACATGCTGAGCCTCTACGATGGCAACGGCATGCTTGGCCTGGATCTCGGGGTCTATGGCGCGCCGGAGACGTTTCTCATCGACGGTCAGGGCATCATCCGCTGGCGGCACGCCGGCGACCTGAACGAACGGGTGTGGCGCGAGGAGCTCCAGCCGCTGTGGGATCAATACAACCGGAGGGCGGGCTGATGAGATGTGCAATGGTCATCCTGCTGGCGCTGATGCTGACCGGCCAGGCGTGGGCCGCCATCGACACCTGGCAGTTTAAGGATGAGGCCCAGGAGCAGGCCTTCCGCGAGATCACCTCCCAGCTGCGCTGCCCGAAATGCCAGAACAACAGCATCGCCGACTCAAACGCGATGATTGCCGCTGATATGCGGCAGAAGGTGTACGAGCTGATGCAGCAGGGGAAAACGAAAGGGCAGATCGTTGACTATATGGTGGCCCGCTACGGTCATTTTGTCAGCTACGAGCCGCCGCTGACCGCGGGCACGGTGCTGCTGTGGCTGGGGCCGGGGCTGTTCGTGCTGGCGGGCGCGGGGGTGATTATCGCCCGCGCGCGTCGTCGCGACATTCCTGACGCGGCGCTCAGCGCTGAAGAGCGCCAGCGTCTGGAGGCATTATTGAAAGAAGGAAAAGAACGATGAGCCTGTTGGTGGTTATCGTCGCGCTGCTGCTGGCTGGCGCGCTGGGGCTGCTTTATTACCCGTGGCCGGGCAAAGGGGCGGTGGACCGCGATGCCCTCAACCGCGTCCTGTACCAGTCGCGCCTGCAGGAGCTGGCGCAGGAGCGCGGCGAGGACAACCCGGCGCTGGTCGTCGAGCTGCAGCGCACGCTGCTGACGGATATTCCGCCCCAGGCACAGCCTGGCGAACGGCCGCTAAGCCGCTGGGCGCTGCTTCCGGGCGCGCTGCTGCTGGTGGTTCTGAGTCTGGGCCTGTATCTGAAAACCAGCGATATTGGCCAGGTGCTGCTCTGGCAGCAGGCTGAACGGCATTATCCTGCGCTATTGCAGCAGGTTAAGGACCCGACGGCGCCGCCGCTGCGTATGGATGAGCTGGCGGAGCTGCGGCTTGGCCTGCGCAGCCATCTGCAGACTACGCCGAACGACCTCGCCGGCTGGCAGCTGCTTGGGCGTCTTGGCCTGTTGTTGAACGATGGCGAGACAGCGATCGGCGCCTTTGGCCGGGCGCATGATCTGGCGGCGGATGACCCGGCGGCGGCTTTCGATTACGCCAGCGCGCTGGTGCGGGCGGGGGATAGCGGTCAGGTTCGGATGGGCGAGTTGCTGCTGCGTGACCTGCATCAGCGGCAGCCGAACAGCCTGCCGGTGCTGGAGATGCTGGCCCTGAGCGCGGTGCGTAATGAAGATTACCCCGAAGCCGTGGCAGCCTTGCAGGCGTTACTGGCCCGGCTGCCGGAAGGGGATGCGCGGCGCGAGGCGATCGTCCGCCAGCTGGCGCAAGCGCAGCAGCAGGCGCAGTAACAGCCCGGCGGCGCTGCGCAGGCGCGGGCCAGGGGCATGCCACCAGAAGAGTACGGGCGGCCCTGTTTTTGTAGGCCGGGTCAGGCGCAGCCGCCACCCGGCAAAATAACGGCACAAGAGTGGCACAACCGCGTAGCCGGATAAGGCGCCACGCGCCGCCATCCGGGATTTTCCGAGCCGGCGCTACGCTTAGCCGCTAGCGCGTGACGTCTCCTGGTGTCGATCACGCCTGCTGTGTGCCAGAGCGGACGTCGTAATGTTTGTTCAGCTAACACCCGTTGAGCGTTTCATAATGATATCTCTCTGGGGATCTGTCCCAACCTGGAAGATATGTTCACCCACCTCGGTAAACCCAAGCTTACGGTAAAAAGAGATTGCCCTTGGGTTATGTTCCCAGACACCTAACCAGACAATATCCGATCCCTGTGCCGCAAATTCAGCAAAGCACTTGTGTATCAGCGCTTGTGCAAAACCTTTGCCATGATAAGGTTCATCGATATACAGACTCAGGATTTCCCCGGCGTGAATGCTATTTACACAGGGAGGAAATGCTTCCCACCTCAGTTGGGCATACCCTATCAGTTTGCTTTCGTATTCGCAGACTAATGTAATCCAGTCTTCTCTGAGGATTTCTTGCAACTGAGTATCTGTTGAATAACTTGCCTGGCAGTGAAGCTCCATATCCTTCTGAGTATTACCCGCTTCAAACGTTTTTCTAAAGGTGCGTTCGGCTAAAATGGCAAGCTCTTCTGCATCAGAGGGACGGGCCCTACGGATTAACATTTATCATTACTCTCAAAAAATAGTCTTACTTTTGCCCGGGTTGACGATAAATATCGGGTCGATTGATTTGCCAGACAAAATCTGGTTGGTTCAATGGGTTATACCCCAGCTTCTGGTATAGCCAGGGCGCGCTAGAGGTTACCAGCATTATCCGTCGCAGGCGTGACATCACGGGATGGGCGTGACAGCATTCAATCAGCCAACGACCAAGACCACTTTTCTGATACTCGTTCAGCACGTAGACGTCGCACAAATAACCAAAAGTGGCATAGTCGGTGACCAGACGGGCGAAGCCGATTTGTCTTGTTCCATCCAGAAGCGCAAAACAAAGGCTGTTCTGGATTGATATTCTGACCGTTTCAGCATCAATGCCAGGCGCCCAGGACGATTGCGAGAGGTAATCGTGAATGGCTTCCTGCTGAAAAAAGGCGGGATCGGTTGTGACAGTAAACTGGCCTTGGGTAAAACGCAGATGCTGATTATCCACTAAACGACTCCTTGCAAACTTGCTTTGATGAGACAAGCCCTACAGGCATACCGGGCAACCACTCAGGATGTTTTCTCATGTACTGTCATGATAAATACCAGCGGGCTCTCCCCCTGGTTTTCGTAGAAATGAGGAACGTCCGTTCTGGCCGTTGCCGAACAGCCGGTTTTTACCCGATACAAATGGTCCTTTACCCCCAATGTGAGCATGCCCGACTGAACATAAAACAGTTCAAGCGTTCCTTCCGTGTGGCCCGGTGAAGCAAACTTTTCCCCCGGCTGCATTTCCCACATCCAGAGCTCGGTCATATCAGGCCCACCCGACCCTGCGAGCAGTCTTGCTCTCCCGCCTTTTTCACCTTCCCACAATTCTGGGATCTCATCTTCAGCAATGAGATGCACAGTCGGTTTGGAACTGACATCCACAAAATCAGCCACCGAAACCCCCATCGCGGTAGCCAGGCGGCATAACAGAGCAATGCTGGGATTGGCCCGGCATCCTTCTATCTCAACCAGCGCTCCCTTGCTGACGCCGGCTCGACGGGAGAGTTCATCGAGGGAGATTTTCTTTTGCTTACGATACTGTTTAATTCGCTGAGATACGGCTTCATTCACCGTGTTGACGATAGCATTTGCATCGGTCATTAAATTGACTTTTTTGGTCATCGGTCATTATCATAGAATAAATTAGTCATTAAAGGATTATCACGTGTTAACCGTCTCTCCGTCAATTGCCCCTGAAATTTATCGTATTGCCCCAGGTTTTCGGGCACTCAGTATCTGCGTAAAAGCTGCGCCAGTGCTTCATCCCGACGCTGGAGAAATCGCGCTGCGGGAAGCCTGTGAAGCCGTTGTGGCCGGCGAACCGGAATGGGCGGGATCTCATCTGGCAGCCTGGGCCGACGTTTTTCAAAAGTTTGGTGCTAAACCTAAACGCACCCCTTGCTCAGCTGATGCGTTACGTAAGCGCGTATTACGTGACGGAACGATGCCCGCGCTCGATCCCATCGTTGATCTTTATAACGCCGTGAGTCTCCGCTACGCCGTACCGGTTGGTGGGGAGAATATCTCTGCCTATCAGGGGTCACCACGTCTGGCTGTGGCAAACGGAACAGAGCCTTTTGATACCGTCAAAGAGGGTGAAACGGCCGTTGAATATCCTTCACAAGGAGAGGTTATCTGGTGTGATGATACCGGCGCGACCTGCCGCCGCTGGAACTGGCGACAGGGGATCAGAACCCGTCTGGGCGTGGACGCTCAGCAAATGTGGTTCATTCTGGAAAGCCTGCCGCAGATGCCGCTGGAGAAACTGCACGAAGCCGGGAAGATGCTGACCGACGGCCTGGAAAAAATGATGCCCGGCCTGTGGTTTGACGTTGCTCTCATCGAAGAACAACAGCAGTAATATCCTTCAGGAGAAACAGGTATGTTTAGCGGTTATCGGCGTTTCCATTAACCCCAATAGCCGCCAGCGGCGTGGATGAAAAGGGGTTCAGCCATATGCTTTCCCGCCGTACAGATGCTCGGGTTGATTCTATGGGCATCCTGGGGTCAACCGCACGCTACGCCTATCTGACCCGGGAGCAGCGCAAGCGCGTAGCCACTCTGGCAAAACAGCATGCCGGGGACATCCCGGTTATGGTCTGTGTGGGATCGGTCCGTATCGACGCCATTCTACATCTGGCTGATGATGCCCAGGCAGCTGGCGCGAATGTCCTGTTACTCCCGGCGGTCAGCTACCAGTCACTCCGTGACGACGAAGTCTTCTCACGCTTCGAGGCCGTTACCCGGCACCTGTCTGTACCAGTGTGTATCTCTGAAAATCCGGGCACGACGCATTTTACCTTTACGGACGAACTCCATGGTCGTCTCTCATCACTTAAGGGTGTTAGCTCGGTCATGTTCCCTGACGAGCTGACAGCTGGCAAAAGGAATCATTGATACACTCGCTCAGCTCCCACTAGTCCTGATAGCGAAACGACCCCGGGAATGGATGTGGTACGAAGCGCCTGGTAAGAAGGTCAAAGGGATTGCCGCTGAAGACGCGGTATTCACTGATCATTTCATCTGGTAGCCTGTCACTCGCGCCGTTGGTAACGTGAAGATTCATGGTTAATTTTGGAATTCGGACGATTTATGCAAGCTATCAGACTATTCACCCTGATTCTGCCATTGTTCCTGGCACTCTGCGCCGGTATACCGGCCAGCGCCAGCACACCTTCAGGCAGCATTTCCTCTGCAAACACAGCAATTACCACTCATGATAAGAACGGAAATCTCCTGCCGAATGCTCTGCGGATTCAGTATGATGTTGATTCAGATGGCAGAGTTCAGAATGTTAAGATACTGGAATCGACAACGACTCCGGAGTTTGAACATAAAATCATCGAGAAAATGATGAGTAAATGGCGCTTTGAAAAGGGGAAACCGGGAATAGCTAAAAGAGTAGTCGTCATGATCCAACCCAAATCAGCCGACGGTCCCGCGAATAAGCAGTAAGCACTTTTGAGGATTAGTCGCCTGACGCATCATCTACGCCGGTAAAGTCCCTTGGGTGCCATGAGCAGACCTTTTAAAGGCTCATAGAAAAAACAAGCGGAGTGTTCGCCTGTTAATTTTACATCCTGGCTTTAATTATGGATTATGGAATTCTATATGTTCTGAAAAGGATTTATCCATGAGTGTCCTCTTTCCACCCAGGCTGGCTCCAGGAGATGTTATTGGTGTAACCGCTCCCTCTTCTGGCGTACCTGAACATCTGCATCCCAGACTGGAACTCGCCATAAAAAATCTAAAGAAAAGAGGTTACCAGGTCCGCCAAGGACACTGCTTACGCTCGCAGCACAAAAATAAAAGCGCCACTAAATTTTCTCGCGTTGAAGAATTAATGTCTTATCTTACTGACCCAGATATAAAAGCTGTTATGCCACCTTGGGGCGGTGATCTGGCGATGGAATTACTTGATTTGATTGATTTTGATCTGTTGTCCCGGTCTAAACCAAAATGGTTTGTGGGCTTTTCAGATCTTAGTACACTTCATTTCCCACTGACGACGATATCGGGCTGGGCTACTTTGCATGGGCCGAACCTCATGGATCTTGGCGCTCAAAAGTTAGATGCCACCACTCAGGCCGTATGGGAAATTCTGGAATCGAATCGGGGAACTGTAATCAAACAGTACTCTTCAACAGCATTTCAAGCGGATGAAAATCAATGGGGAACAGCGTCAGACGGAGGTTTCAATCTGACCCAAAAAACACAGTGGAAACGCCTTGATGGTGTTACATCTTCTCTGACATTTAGCGGGAAACTGATCGGCGGCTGCCTCGAAATAATATCCAGGTTAGCAGGTACACCATTCGGGAATGTGCCCTTGTTCAAGGCGAGCAATAGCCCTCAAGGAATAATCCTCTATTTTGAAAATGTGGAAATGGCTCCCTGTGAATTAACACGCGCATTATTTAGCTTACGATTACAGGGTTGGTTTGATAACTTAAATGGTGTTCTTATCGGCAGAAGTGCTGCACCCGACGTAAGCGACCCGACTAAACATAATTATCTGGATGCCCTTAAAGCCGCTTTTGAGAATATTGCCGTGCCCGTACTCTATGATGTTGATATTGGTCACATGCCTCCTCAAATATCCCTGGTAAATGGAGCCGATGCGACGGTATTTTTCGCTGAAAATGGTAGCTGGGTAACTCAGCAGTTGTAGATAAGGCAGTATTAATCACAAAGGCGGGCCTTGCTGTTCTTTTGCACTGAAGATCCGCTCTTCGTTCAGAGCGGACCTCACGGCGCTTCAGAGGGGCCGCGCTTTGTCAGAAATAGCCGTTTAACATGGCGATCGTTTACGTCGTGCATTAAGCAATGCCTGAGTGCCGGGAGCGGACATTGTATGAACGTTAGTAATTTAGCAGACTCATCCCCTTTATCTAATTTCTTGCATATCTCCCTGGCAGTACCTGAACGAGACGATAAGGGATGAACGATTGTCCTTAAGGGATATAAATCCAGCCTGGTCGTCACGTCACTGATACGGCATTTCTTTAAAGATGCCTGCGTCTCTTGTTTCATTCACGTCCGAGTCTTAAGCCTGAACCGTGAGAATGACGCTTCCTGTTGTATGACCCGCCTCCAGAACCCGGTGTGCTTCTGCTGCGTCGGTAAGGATAAATTCAGCGCCAATGTGATTTTCAAGTCCTGCCGACAGCGCTGACATAAGGTCAGAAGCCCCTTTCCTGTATAGCGCAGCATCATCTGAATAGGCGAGTGAACTTGGTCGCATTAGTGCTATAGATCGGGCAAATCCCAGTTCTTCCACCCGCACGGGAGGTATGGGGCCGGCAGGCTGTCCAAGACTGGCGACAGTGCCAAAAGGGCGGACCACGCCGAGCGTTCTGGAGAGCATTGTTCCTCCTATACCGTCGATGGCCAGATGTACGCCATACCCTTCCGTGATCTCGCGGACTTTGTCCGGCCATGCAGCGTCGGTATGGAGCAAAACTTCACTCGCACCAGCAAGGCGGGCCGTTGCTACTTTTTCCGGTGAACCCGTTGTACCGATAACCCTGGCACCTTTCATCGTTGCCCAGCGGGTCACTATCTGCCCCAGCCCTCCGGCAGCAGAATGAACCAGTATCCAGTCGCCAGCCCTGACTTCCCTTACTTTGTTGAGTAACATATGCGCGGTAAGGCCCCGAAGCATCGTACTACCGGCTGTACGAGTGTCCACACCATCCGGGATCCTGATAAGGCGGCTGGCAGGTATATTGCGACATTCAGCATAAGCGCCCATCGGATTTCCCGTATAGGCAACGCGGTCTCCTGCTGCAAAGGACCTGACGTTACTGCCCGTTGCTGTGACGACTCCGGCCCCTTCAAAACCAGGCACCGCCTGGGGATAGGGCTGAGGGTAGAGCCCTGAGCGAAAATAGATGTCAACAAAATTCACGCCGATTATTTCGTGTCTGATACTGACTTCATCGGGACCGGGACTGACTAGCTCTCTTTCCACCGCTTTAAGAACCTCAGGTCCACCCGGCTGGCTAATAATCATTGCTAACGACATTATTTTTTCCTCACTTATAAAGTGAGAAAACTATAAATGAGTTTATTACAGGAAGAATACAGGTATAAAAGCACCATACATGTGTAAAAATGCACAAGAGGTGAGATATGGACTGGCAGGATTTACATTTTTTTTTCGCCCTTGCCCGGTGTGGTTCCCTGTCGGCCGCAGCCAGGGAACTTGGCGTAGACCATGCCACTGTGGGCCGCCGGATTGCGGCCCTTGAAAGTTCTCTGGGCCTGAGGCTCACAGAGCGTTTGCCACGCCGTACCACGCTTACCGGGCATGGGCGGATTATCGCCTCCGGCGCTGACGAAATGTACCGTATTGCAGACCGTATTCGAATCCAGGCGAGGTCATTGTGTGCCGAACCGGCCGTGCCTATAAATATCAGCGCGTCACCTGCCGTTGCAGCACACCTCATTGCGCCTGCTATAGCAGGATTCACCCGGAAACATCCGGGTATCACGTTGTCATTATCCGGCGTTTCGCACCATGTTCTTCTGAATAAAAGTGAGGCTGACATTGCGGTTCGCCTGGAAAGGCCTGACGATCCAGACCTGATGACAAGGCGTATAGGTACCATGCGCTTTGGTCTTTATGCTTCTCAGTTCTGGCAAGAAATTCCGCAAGAAGATTGGGTATTTATTGCTTATGACAGCACGCTTGCACATGTCACGCAGCAGCAATGGCTGGAATCACTGCTGAACGGGCGACGAGTTATCTTTCGGGCAAGCGATCTGATGGCGCAGCAACAGGCAGCCCGGAAAGGATTGGGCATCGTTACTTTACCCTGCTTTATGGGTGATAATGACAGCGAACTGGTAAGGCTGCCGGAAAATCTGCCTTCGCCCGTGAGGAACATTTGGCTGGTTGCCTACCCTGAAATTAAGCGCGATCGCTCTGCTGTCGTGGTGATGGATTTCCTGGCTGAAATCATTGGCCGGTCCTGCCCACCTGGCAAGGATATCTGATTTTTTTCTTGTTAATTACTTATGTTATATGACTGGCAGGGTTTCCCGGTAAAACGAACCATTCACGTTTAGAGATCTTCCGACATACTGATTATGTCCTCTGAGGAGATCACCATGCGTAAAGCCCGATTCATCGAACACCAGATCATTGCCGTTCTGAAGTCCGTCGAAGACAGACGTACCGTTAAGGGGGCAGTTTGGATATCAAAAAATATTGTACGTTAAGGCTGTATTTTTGACCTTTCGACTTTAGCTGGTCTCAGCCGACGAAACCACTGCGGGGTTAATGAAACTGCCGTCGTAGTTGCTTATTTCATGCTTGTCAGAAACGACAGCATCCGTAATCAGACCTGTTATCCAAATTAATGTCAGGATAAATTTATCTTCCGGCAAGTTGTATAAGTTGCATTTGCAACATATGCGTAACCAGGCATGTTGCAAATGCAGCAGATAAGTTCCTTTCTTTTTTTATAATTAGCTGTTTTTAAAAAAATTATTTCGCCTCCTGTTTTGGCATGCATTCTGCAAACACCTTTATAACCAAATGCTGTCTTTTTATTTTTTAAAATCAAAAAACGTTATATAGAAAGATGGTAATTCGCGGCTACAGCAACTCGCCTGCAACGTGTTGTAAGGCGGACAGATAAATTCATCAATGACGGGAGTGCCCTATGTCCATTTCAGAGCCAGGTAATCATCCGCTGCAGTTCGCCTATTGGGTGCCGAACGTGTCGGGCGGGTTAGTGATCAGTAATATCCCGCAGCGTACCAGTTGGGATATCGACTACAACCGTAAGCTGGCGCAAATTGCTGAACGTGCCGGTTTTGACTATGCGCTTACGCAGATCCGTTTTACGGCCGGCTATGGTGCTGACAACCAACATGAGTCGGTCTCTTTTTCGCAGGCGCTACTCGCATCAACTGAAAATCTGAAAGTGATCGCCGCCTTGCTTCCCGGCCCCTGGAACCCCACTCTGGCAGCAAAACAAATCGCCACTATCAGTCATCTGTACGGCCCGCGCATCGCGGTCAATATCGTCAGCGGCTGGTTCCGTGGTGAGTTTAAAGCTATCGGCGAACCCTGGCTGGACCATGAAGAGCGTTACCTGCGTTCAGAAGAGTTTATCCGTTGCCTGCAGGGCATCTGGCGCGAAGACAGCTTTACCTTTGCCGGCGATTTCTATCGCTTTCGTGATTATTCCCTCAAGCCCAAGCCGCTGGCGCCGCTGCCGGAAATTTTCCAGGGTGGTAGTTCGCGTGCCGCGCGGGACATGGCCGCGCGCGTTTCCGACTGGTATTTCACCAACGGCAACACGCCTGAAGGCATCAAAGCACAGGTGGATGACATCCAGCGTAAGGCGGCACAAAACCAGCATCAGGTGAAGATCGGGGTTAACGGCTTCGTTATTGCGCGTGAAAGCGAAAAAGAGGCGCAGGCGGTGCTGCGGGAAATTATTGATAACGCCAATCCGGACGCGGTGAAAGGGTTCCAGCACGAAGTGAAAAACGCCGGCAGCGCATCGCCGGAGGGCGAGGGCAACTGGGCCAAATCCAGCTTTGAAGATTTGGTGCAATACAACGACGGCTTTAAAACCAACCTGATTGGCACGCCGCAGCAGATTGCAGAGCGCATCATTGCGCTCAAACAGTCAGGTGTCAATCTGCTGCTGCTGGCATTCCTGCATTTCCAGGAGGAAGTCGAGTTCTTCGGAAGGGAAGTGATCCCTCGGGTGCGTGAGCTGGAAAAGCAATCTCAGCCTGCTATAGCCCACGTCGTGCCAGAAGCCCTCAAGTATTGATGCTTCGTTTCCCCGGGATGCTTACACTTACAAACCAAAAAAAAGCCCCTGCGCGAAAGCAGGGGCAAGCCATGTCAGAGCTTATTTTTTATTAGTTAAATACCATCCCGCCGTCGATCAGCAACGACTGACCGGTCATGTAATCAGAATCCGGGCTGGCAAGATAGGAGACGCAGGCGGCGACATCTTCCGGCTCGGACAGACGACCGAGAGTGATGCGTTTGGCGAACTCGGCGGTACCGTAGCCCAGCGGTTTACCGGCGGCTTCGGACACCTGGCGGTCAATTTCGGCCCACATTGGCGTTTTGACAATCCCCGGGCAGTAGCCGTTGACCGTGATGCCCAGCGGCGCGAGGTCGCGAGCGGCGGTCTGGGTTAAGCCGCGTACCGCGAATTTACTGGAGCTATACACCGCCAGCTCCGGGTTGCCGACGTGGCCGGCCTGGGAACAGGCGTTGATGATTTTCCCGCCGTGCCCCTCTTTCTTAAAGGCCTCGACCGCCGCCTGAATACCCCAGATCACCCCTTTGACGTTGATGTTGTAGACTTTGTCGACAATCTCCGGGGTAATGGACTCGATCGGCGTAGACGGTGCCACACCGGCGTTATTGACGATGACGTCGAAGCCGCCCAGCGTTTTGCGCGCCTGTTCAACGGCGGCAAATACCTGATCGCGGTCGGAGACATCCACTTTCACCGCCACGGCGTGTCCGCCGGCCTGGTTGATTTCCGAGGCGACCGCTTTGGCGGTGGCGTCGTTATAATCGGCAATGGCCACGGCAAATCCATCCTTCACCAGACGAAGGGCGATAGCTTTACCAATCCCCTGGCCGGCGCCGGTAACAAGTGCGACTTTTTTCATTTTCCTTTCCTTATTGTGATGACTTACAGAATCTGACTCAGATGCAGCTGACCCATCAGCAGCGGGTTATCGCGATAATCCACCGGGATGGCCACCACCGCCGGGCCGTCGACGTCCATCGCCGCGCGCAGCGTCGGTTCCAGCGCCTCGGCGCTTTCCACGGCGAACCCTTTGGCGCCGAAGGATTCGGCATAGGCTTTAAAATCCATCGGCCCGAACTCGACGCCGGACAGGCGCTGATATTTTTTCTCTTCCTGAATAGCCACCATGTTGTAGCCGTTATCGACCCAGATGAGATGCAGCACGTTGGCTTTCAGGCGGACGGCGGTCTCCAGCTCCATGCTCGACTGCAGGAAGCCGCCGTCGCCGGAGACGGAGACCACTTTGCGCTCAGGATTGACCAGCCAGGCGCCGATGGCCCAGGGCAGGGCGACGCCCATGGTCTGCTGGCCGTTGGAGATCATCACCTGGCGGGCGCGGAAGCTGTACAGGTAGCGGGCGATCCAGATATGGAAGCTGCCCATGTCCACGGTCAGCGTGACGTCGCTGTTGACGATATCCTGCATGGCGCGAACGATGCGCAGCGGATGCAGGGCAAACTGATTCAGCTGCGCGCCGCGGCGGTCCAGCAGCTCGCGCTGGTGCTGGCGGTCGCGGAGGATCTCCGCCGCCTGCGGGGAGAGCACCAGCCGGTGATCGATATTTTGCGCCAGCTTGTTGAGGGTGCCGGCGATATCGCCCACCAGCTCGACATCCGGGGTGTAGTTGCGCTCTTCATAAGCGGGCAGCACGTCGATATGCACCAGCGTCGCGTTGCCGCTGTTCCACATCGCCGGTTCATATTCCACCGGGCTGTAGCCGATGCAGATCACCAGGTCGGCGAGCTGCAGCAGACGGTCCCCGGCCTGGTTGTTAAACAGCCCGACCCGACCGGCGAAGCGAGAGAAGTTATCCTGATTCACCGCCCCGGCGGCCTGATAGGTGCTGGTGACCGGAATATGGCTGGCCTCCAGCAAACGGCGCAGCGCCGCGCTGTTTTCCGGCTGGCTGGCCATCAGGCCGAGCAGGAAGATCGGGTTCTTCGCCTGAGCGATAAGCTTCGCCACCTGGTCGATGGCGTCATCCGGCGCGGCGCCCATCTGCGGTGCCCGGCTGGCCGGCAGTACTTTACCGCTGACCGGGCCATCGACCACATCCTGCGGCAGGCTGACGAACGCGCTGCCCGGGCGTCCCTGCTCGGCGGCGCGGAAGGCGTTGGAGACCACTTCCGCCAGCGCATCCGGCGCCGTCACCTCGACGGCGTATTTGGTGACCGGGCTGAACATCGCCACCGTATCCATACTCTGATGGACCTGCTTCGCCTTATCGGCACGTTTCACCGCCCCGCCCAGGGCGACCACCGGGTCGCCTTCGCTGTTGGCGGTGGCCATGCCGGTGATCAGATTGGAACAGCCCGGACCGGAGGTGACCAGCGCCACGCCCGCTTTGCCGGTAATGCGTCCGACCGCGGCGGCCATAAACGCGGCGTTGGCTTCGTGGCGTACCGGAATAATGCGAATCGAGGAATCCAGCAGTGAGTCGAACACCTTGTCGATTTTGGCGCCGGGGATACCGAAGATCTGACGTACGCCTTGCGCTTCCAACTGGCTGACGACGAGATCGGCGCCGTGCGCCCACTGGCGTACCGGATACTGTTTGTCCATGTGAACCCCTTAACTTTCTACGGAACGGATGGCGGCATCGAGATTATCGGGATGCAGATTGGCCTGCAGGAACGCGCTGTCGGCGGGCAGGTCGATCATCAGCTTGTGAATTTCGCCGAAGGTCAGCACCCCGTGATCGAGCTGGTAATCCAGCAGGTGACCGCCGCCTTTGCGGTCATCGGTAATAAAGTGCTCGTGATACCCGGCGACATTGATCCCCTGCATATGCTGCGGGGTACGGAAGCCGACCAGCACCCCTTCGCGCTGGTTAAAGCGGAACACCGGCTGATCGTCGAGGACGTCGGTCATCGCCCGGTACGGCGGCGTCTGGCGCGGCACGGTGCGGGTATGGGCATGGCGGAAATGGCCGTCGATGCGCAGGGCGCAGAACAGGTTGTCAGAGGGAATTTGCTGGTCAATAACGTCGTGCAGTTGCTGGCGGCTCACCGGATGGTCAAAGGTTTTCCGGTACTGCGGCTGGAACCAGGTCATCACCGCGAACGGCGTTTTTTGCTCCGGCTGGGCTTTGCGCGCGCTGCCGTCGGCGCGCAGCTGATAGACCTGACTGCTGAAGGCGATCAGCTCCCCGTCCAGCTCATTAAAGGTGCCGAGGCCGAAATCGCCGTGTTTCAGCAGGTCCGCGATGGTGGTGCTGCCTTCGTAAACCCCGCTCAGCAGGGCGCTCATTAGCGATGTCTGATAGAGCACGCTTTCGGGATGCTGCGCGGAAAACGCCCGTAGGGTTTCGCACAGACTCTCTTCGCAGGTGCATTCAGCAGAGTGATTCATATACCACTTCCTCGTTCAACAAATATAAGAAAGGTTAAATAAATGTTGACCCGATTCAGCTCACAGTTCCAATATAGAAACCATGCTGGTTTGAGACGTTTTCGATATGGAACTTCGTTATCTTCGTTATTTTGTCGCCGTCGCCAGGACGCGGCACTTCACCCAGGCCGCCAAGGAGCTGGGTATTTCACAACCTCCGTTAAGTCAGCAAATTCAGCGACTTGAACGAGAGGTGGGGACCCCGCTGTTTCGGCGTTTAACCCGCGGGGTGGAGCTGACGGAAGCGGGAGAGTCGTTCTATGAGGATGCCCGCCAGATCCTCGCCATGAGCGATGCGGCGCTGGAGAAGGCCAAGGGCATTGCGCGCGGGATGAACGGCAGCCTGTCGCTAGGCATTACCAGTTCTGATGCTTTCCATCCGCAAATCTTCACGTTGCTGCACCGTTTTCAGCTCGACCACCCCGGGGTGACCCTGCACCAGATGGAAGACAATATGGCCAATCTGATGACCGCCCTGAGCGAGGCCGAGCTGGATATCGCCTTCGTCCGTCTGCCGTGTGAGAGCAGTAAAGCCTTTAATCTGCGGATTATTGATGAGGAGCCGATGGTCATCGCGCTGCCGCGCGATAACCCGCTGGCGACGCAGCCGACCCTGGCCCTGGAACAGCTGTGCGACGTGGCGCCGATCCTCTTCCCGCGGGAGGTGGCCCCCGGGCTGTATGAGCTGGTGTACAACAGCTGCCTGCGCGCCGGGATCGACATGGAGCGTGCCTGGCAGTCGTCCCAGATTTCGTCGTCGCTGAGCATGGTCAATGCCGGGTTCGGCTTCGCGCTGGTCCCGCAGTCGATGACCTGCATTCAACAGCCGAACGTCAGCTATCACCCGCTCAGTGGGGCGCCGCTGAAGACCGATATCGCCATCGCCTGGCGGCGCTTCGAGCGCTCACGCACGGTGAAACGCTTTCTGGCGATGTTTTAATTGTCACCCCTGATAATTGGCAGGCCGCATGCTTTCGCTTTCACGTTACAGTTAGGCGGTCTTTCAGTGCTTGTACAAACAGGGAAGAGTTATGAAAAAAAGAGTGATGCCGGTGATG
The DNA here is from genome assembly GCF_000828055.2 of Klebsiella variicola. Lineage (NCBI taxonomy): Bacteria > Pseudomonadati > Pseudomonadota > Gammaproteobacteria > Enterobacterales > Enterobacteriaceae > Klebsiella > Klebsiella variicola. The sequence continues at coordinate 2,319,735 of NZ_CP010523.2, forward strand.
TTGCTTGCGGTGCTTAGCGGCTGCGCACCGCTGCACCCGTCCGATTGCCATAAAACCTCGGCCCTCGGCAGCTGTAGCTCCGGACGTTTTAGCGACGAGGATGAATATGGGCAGCAGGCAAGGGCGATTAAAAACGCGCTGGAGGCCCAGCTTGCCGATCGATATGCGTGGCACGGGAAAAAGTGCCGTCTGCATCTTGAGTTTGCCCGCGATGGTAAACTGAAAAAAATCGACGCCGTCGAGGGAAATAAAGCATACTGCGCCGCGCTACGCGAAGCGGCAGCGCGGGCGACCTTCCCGGCATTTACCAGTCAGCAAGTCTATGATGCTTTTGCCCGGTCACGTTTTAATATGCAGGGAGACTAGATTGAGAAAAGTCTTTTTTGGTTAACTAACTCATAATTTTCCGAGAGAAAGGAGGGATAATATTAATATATAACTGTATTGTGCTTTTTATTGTTTTCAATAGTAGGTTATTGTATTCGTTGATTAAATTAATGCTTTTAAGCATTTCAGGAAATAGAAATTGAATTTCACAGGGTTAAATCATTTGCTGCCTTAAACAAGGAGTGGTCAGTGAATAAAATTAATTTACAGGTGTGGTCAACATTCAGACTTTACGGCAAAATTTGCGAAAATTGCTCCGGCGCAATGGCACTGTGTTTGTTGCAAGCGCTGGCAATGTTGGGTTGTCTCAGCAACCGTGGTGTGGGTGGGGCATATTACTGGCTATTAACGTTTATAGCTGTTTTAGCCACCGTTGGTTTCCTGGGGTCTCTCATTAGTATTGGTAACACCATCTATTTCTATACCAGAGACCGGAAAATTGAGTGTTATATCATTTATGCTGTTTTTTATCCTGTGGTGATTGGCGTGTTGATCACTGCAGCTGCCACCTTGAAGTCAATTAGCGGTTAGTCAGCCTGGCGCTGCAGTAACAGGGGAGCCATTACCTGACTCCCCGAGTTCGTCTACTGCGCCACCCAGCCGCCATCCATATTCCATGCGGCGCCGCGCACCTGGGCAGCGGCATCGCTGCACAGAAACAGCGCCATTTCGCCCAGTTGCTGCGGGGTGACAAACTCCCCGGAGGGCTGTTTTTCCGCCAGAAGCTGGGCGCTGGCCTGCTCCGGGTCGACCCCCTCGGCGATGCGCTTATCGATCTGCTGCTGCACCAGCGGGGTCAGCACCCAGCCCGGGCAGATGGCATTGCAGGTGATGCCGCTGCGCGCGGTTTCCAGGGCCACGGTTTTGGTCAGCCCGACCACCGCGTGCTTGGCGGCGACGTAGGCCGATTTCTCTTTCGACGCCACCAGGCCATGCACTGAGGCTATGTTGATAATGCGCCCCCAGTTGCGCTGGCGCATGCCCGGCAGCGCCAGGCGGGTGGTGTGGAAGACGCTGGAGAGATTGATCGCGATGATGTCGTTCCATTTGTCCACCGGGAACTGCTCCACCGGGGCGACGTGCTGGATGCCGGCGTTATTGATCACGATATCGACGCCGCCGAAGGTGCTTTCGGCATAGTGCATCATCGCCTCGATCTGCCCGACGTCGCGCAGGTCGGCGTCGTGATAGCCGGGGATCTTACCCAGCGCGGCGACTTCAGCCCGGGCGTGGCTGCTGTCGCCGAAGCCATTGAGGATCACCTGCGCGCCCGCCTGAGCCAGCACTTTGGCGATCCCTAAACCGATGCCGCTGGTGGAGCCGGTGACCAGCGCTGTTTTACCGTGCAAATTCATTTTATTACTCCTTCAATCGGGTATCAGACAATGCCGGTCACATAGAACGTGGCAATGACAAACAGTACCGCGAGGCTTTTGATCACCGTGATGGCGAAAATACCGCCGTAGGCCTGGCGATGGCTCAGGCCGGTGATCGCCAGCAGAGTGATCACCGCCCCGTTATGCGGCAGGGTGTCCATGCCGCCGCTGGCCATGGCGGCGACGCGGTGCAGGACCTCGAGCGGAATATTGGCGGCGTGGGCGGCGGCGACAAAGGTCTCGGACATCGCCGCCAGCGCGATGCTCATCCCCCCGGAGGCCGAGCCGGTGATCCCGGCCAGCACCGTGACGCTGATCGCCTCGTTTAACAGCGGATTGGGAATGGCCGCGAGGGCTTTCGACAGCACCAGGAAACCCGGCAGGGCGGCGATAACCGCGCCGAATCCGTACTCAGAGGCGGTGTTCATCGCCGCGAGAATAGCCCCACCCACCGCCGTTCGGCTCCCCTCCGCCAGCCGGCCGCGGATATTGCGATAGCCGCAGACCAGCACCAGCACAATGCCGGAGAGCAGCGCCGCCTGCACCGCCCAGATAGCGGTGATTTTCCCTACTTCGGTGACGACAGGCTTCGCCAGACCCGGCAGGGTGAGCTCATGGCTGGCGCCGTACCACTGCGGGATCCAGTGGGTAAACAGCAGATTCAGCACCCCCACTAACAGCAACGGGGCGATAGCGATCAGCGGATGCGGCAGATCGATGTCATCCGGGGTCTCCGGCTCATTTTGCAGGTCGGTCCCATAGCCTTCGCCGCGGGCCTGTGCTTTGCGGCGCTGACGCTCCAGCCACAGCAAGCCAAAAATGATAATGAACAGCGAGCCGATAAGCCCCAGCCAGGGGGCCGCCCAGGCGTTGGTGCCGAAGAAACTGGTGGGGATAATATTCTGGATCTGCGGCGTGCCGGGCAGGGCGTCCATGGTAAACGAGAATGCCCCGAGGGCGACGGTGGCCGGGATCAGCCGTTTGGGGATCCCGCTCTGGCGAAACAGTTCGGCGGCGAAGGGGTAGACGGCAAAAGCCACCACAAACAGCGACACCCCGCCGTAGGTTAGCAGGGCGCACACCAGCACGATCACCGGGATCGCGTGGCGGCGTCCGAGGATGCGGATGGCGGCGGCGACAATCGACCGCGAGAATCCCGACAGCTCAATCAGCTTGCCGAACACGGCGCCCAGCAGAAACACCGGGAAATAGAGCTTCACAAAGCCGACCATTTTTTCCATAAACAGGCCGGTAAAGGCCGGGCCGACCGCGCCCGGGTCGGTGACCAGCACCGCGCCGAGGGCGGCGATCGGCGCAAAGAGGATCACGCTGTATCCACGGTAGGCCGCCAGCATCAGTAACGCCAGTGCGGCCAGGGCAATTATCACACTCATCACGACGTCTCACTCTCATTGTTATTGTAGGGGTACAGAACGCGATACTAGGGCTTCAGAGCGTAGCGAAGCTGATGTTCCCGGCGCGACTGGATGCGCTGTTGCCGCGCCTCATCCCAGCGGTAAAAGCCTTGTCCACTGCGGGCGCCGGTGTCGCCTCGCGCCACCTTTTCCGCCACCAGCGACATCATCTCGCTCCCGCTGGCCAGCTCCGGCAGCAGGTGCTGGCAGATATCCTGGACCGTCGCCAGCCCGGTCATGTCCGCTGCCTCCAGCGGGCCGACCATCGCATAGCGGCGGCCCAGCGAGGCGCGCATCACCTGGTCCACTACCTCGGCAGAGGCAATGCCGCTGTGGACGATATGCAGCGCTTCGCGCAGCAGGGCGAACTGCAGCCGGTTGCCGACAAAGCCCGGCGCGGCGCGATTGAGCACCACCGCTTCCAGCGCGCAGGCGGCGCAAAAGTCGCTCACCTGGCGCGCCAGATGGGGCAGTGTGGCGCTCCCGGGCACCACTTCCACCAGCGGGATCAGGTGCGGCGGATGCCAGAAATGGGCGATCAGCAGCCGTTCAGGGTGGCGCATGCCCTGCGCCAGCGAGTCCGGCGGCAGGCCGCTGGTGTTGCTGGCGATAATCGCCTCGTCGGCGATCAGCGTTTCCAGTTCGGCATACAGGGCGTGCTTCAGTGCCAGCCGCTCGGGGATCGCTTCTATCAGCAGCGTGGTGTCGGCCAGGGTATTCAGCGCCGGGGTGGGGGTCAGACGGGCCAGCACAGCGTCGCGGTCGGCGGGATCCTGCTGGCCGCTCGCCTCCAGCTCGCGCAGGATGGCGCTGGCCACCGCCGGAACCTCGGCGAGACGCTGCGGATCGGTGTCATACAGGCGGACGGCGTGACCGTGACGGGCGAAATGGCAGGCGATACCTACGCCCATCAGTCCCGCGCCGAGTACCGCCAGGCGTGGTGTAAACATAGTGGCTCCTGTTAACGTTGTAGAGTCATGGCGATGCCCTGGCCGCCGCCGACGCACAGGGTTGCCAGCCCTTTGCTGGCGCCCCGGCGCTGCATCTCATGCACCAGGCTGACGAGGATCCGGCAGCCGGAGGCGCCGATGGGATGGCCAAGGGCGATGGCGCCGCCGTTGACGTTGACCTTCTCGCTATCCCACTCAAGCAGCTGACCGACGGCCAGCGCCTGGACGGCAAAAGCCTCGTTAGCTTCGATAAGATCCACCTCGTCCAGCGTCCAGCCGGCGCGCTGCAGCGCTTTACGGCAGGCGCTCACCGGGCCGATGCCCATCACCGATGGGTCGACCCCGGCGACCGCTGAGCTGACAATGCGCGCCAGCACCGGTAGCCCGAGCTCGTGCGCTTTATCGACGCGCATCAGCAGGACCGCCGCGGCGCCGTCGTTCAGCGACGAGGCGTTTCCGGCAGTGACGCTGCCGTCAGCGGGACGAAACGCCGGGCGCAGCTGGGCCAGCTGCTGCTCGCTGGTCTCCGGGCGCGGTTGCTCGTCGTCAGTCACGACACGCGGCGGCTTTTTGCCCTGCGGGACGCTGACCGGGACGATCTCCTCGCGAAAGCGTCCGGCGGCGATGGCGGCCGCCGCTTTGCGCTGGGACCCGGCGGCAAAGGCATCCTGGCGCTCACGGCTGATGTCGAAGGCATCAGCCAGATTCTCGGCGGTAATGCCCATGTGGTAGTCGTTAAAGGCGTCCCACAGGCCGTCCAGAATCATGCTGTCCTGCAGGCTGGCGTGGCCGAAACGCAGGCCGTCGCGGGCGCCGTGCATCAGATAGGGGGCATTGCTCATGCTCTCCTGGCCGCCGGCGATGACGATCTCGGCGTCGCCGCAGCGGATCGCCTGCACCGCCTGCTGAACCGCTTTCAGCCCGGAGCCGCACACCAGATTGACGGTGACCGCCGGGGTGTCGATCGGCAAGCCAGCCCGCAGCGCGGTCTGGCGCGCCGGGTTCTGCCCGCAGCCGGCGGTGAGCACCTGGCCGAAAATCAGTTCGTCGACCGCCGCGGCGGGCAGCTGGCCGCGTTCAAGCAGGCTGCGCACCACCGCCGCGCCGAGGTCGACGGCGGAAAGAGGGGCGAAGGCGCCGCGAAAGCTGCCGACCGGAGTGCGTACTGCAGCAACAATGGCAATATCGGTCATGGTCTCTCCTTAGCTGAAGCGCATTTCGCGCACATCGTCGGCCACGATCAGTCGTCCCGCCGTTTTACGCATCACCTCGTCGGGGCTCACTCCCGGGGCCACTTCGCGCAGGACAAACGTGCCGTCGACAATGTCCAGCAGGGCCAGATCGGTGAGCACCCGGCGAATACAGCCCACGCCGGTGAGCGGCAGGGTGCACTGCGGCAGCAGTTTGGATTCGCCGTTTTTTGAGGCGTGGGTCATCACCACGATGATGTTCTGCGCGCCGGCTACCAGGTCCATGGCGCCGCCCATCCCCTTGACCATTTTTCCAGGGATCATCCATGAGGCGATGTTGCCCGCGACGTCGACCTCAAAGGCGCCAAGAACGGTCAGGTCAACGTGGCCGCCGCGGATCATGGCGAACGACTGAGCGGAGTCGAAGATGGCCGCCCCGGTTTGCGCGGTGACGGTCTGCTTGCCGGCGTTAATCATGTCGGCGTCGATCGTGGCTTCGTCTGGAAATTCGCCCATCCCCAGCAGGCCGTTCTCCGACTGGAGCATCACCTCAATACCGGCGGGAATGTAATTGGCCACCAGCGTCGGGATACCGATCCCTAGGTTGACGTAGTCGCCGTCGCGTAGCTCCTGGGCGACGCGCATCGCCATTTGTTCACGGGTCAGCATCTCACTTCCCTCCGGCGCGCAGGGTGCGCTGTTCAATACGTTTTTCGAATTGCCCGACGATCAGCCGGTCGACATAGATCCCCGGGGTGTGGATGGCGGAGGGCGGCAGTTCGCCCGGCGGTACAATCTCTTCCACCTCCACCACCGTAATACGCCCGGCGGTGGCCATCAGCGGGTTGAAATTCTGCGCGGTATGGCGATATACCACATTGCCGTACCAGTCGGCTTTCCAGCCTTTGACCAGCGCGAAATCGCCGCGGATCGCCTCTTCAAGGATGTAGTGCCTGCCGTCGAACTGGCGCACCTCTTTGCCTTCGGCGACCGGGGTGCCATACCCGGTGGCGGTGTAAAAACCGGGGATCCCGGCGCCGCCGGCGCGAATTTTTTCGGCCAGCGTTCCCTGAGGAGTGAGCTCAACCGCCAGCTCGCCGCTCAGCACCAGCTGTTCAAACAGCGCGTTCTCCCCGACGTAAGAGGCCACCACCTTGCTGATCTGGCGTGACTCCAGCAGCATACCGAGACCGAAGCCGTCGACGCCGCAGTTATTGGAGACCACCGTCAGCCCCTGCACCTGGCGACGCTGCACCTCGGCGATCAAGTTCTCGGGAATGCCGCACAGGCCGAAACCGCCGGCGAGCAGCGTCATGCCGTCCGTTAACCCTTCCAGCGCCGCTTCATAGCTGGCGACGCGTTTATCCAGTCCTGCCATCTTGTCTCTCCTGCCTTGCGATAGCCTTATCATTGGCGCTGGAGACTGATTTGATAATTTTGAATTTGTGACCCACTCATTTGGAATTTTAATTAATTTCCTGTTAACTAATTTTTTTCAATTAGTTAACAGGAAGAAAAATGAGAATGAGTGTCAAACAGTTACGCGCGTTTTTAGCGGTAGCTCACACTCTGAATTTCGCCCACGCCAGCGAAAGGCTCAATTTGTCGCAGCCAGCCCTCAGTTTGACCATCAAAGGGTTAGAGGAGGCGCTGGGCGGCGCGCTGCTGCAGCGCAGCACCCGCAAAGTGACCCTTACCCAGGAGGGGGAACTCTTTCTGCCGATGGCCCGTCAGCTGCTGGCCGACTGGGATAACGTCGAGGAGGCCATGCGTCAGAGCTTTACCCTGCAACGGGGTAAAATTTCGGTGGCCGCGATGCCGTCGTTTGCCGCCAACGTCCTGCCGGAGGCGCTGAAGGCCTTTCGCGACCGCTATGCCGGCGTGAACGTCACGGTGCATGACGTGATTAATGAGCAGGTGATCGAGATGGTGCGCGAGGGGCGAGTGGAGATGGGTATTGCCTTCGAGCCATCGCCCACCCACAACCTGCTGTTTACCCCGCTGGCGGTGGACCGCTTCGTGGCGATCGTTCCCCGGCAATCCCCGCTGGCGAAGAAAAAGCAGCTCACCTGGCAGGAGCTGTTGACCCTCGATTTTATTACCCTGCAGCGTCCCTCGGCGGTACGCCTGATGCTGGAGGAGGCGCTGGCGCGCAGCGGTCGCCAGCTGGACGTAGCGCTGGAGAGTCACCAACTGGTGACGGTGGGGAGAATGGTGGCCAGCGGCCTGGGGGGCAGCGCGGTACCGGCGCTGTGTAAAACGCAGATGACCTCCCTGGGGGCCGTCTGCATCCCGCTCAGCGATCCGCCGATTGAGAAGTGCGTCGGTGCGATCCATGCCGGGCATATGCCGCTGTCGAAGGCGGCGCAGGCGCTGCTGGATACGCTGAAAGGGTTCTTGCCGACCTGAGCAGGCGGGAGGGGCAAAAAAAAACCGGCCTGCTGGCCGGTTTGACAATCAGATTTTGCAGGCGTCGCCGCAATCGTCATCGGCAACGATCGCCTGCGCTTTTTTGTCCGCTTCTTCCAGACGCTCCGCGTTGCGTTCTTCTGCTTCATCCAGGCCGCTGAAGACCAGGTTGTCGAGATCAATTTCCATAAGTTACCTATCGTTGCTGGTTTTTAATCAGCGTCAAGTATAGGGCAAAACCGCCAGCGGATGTAGCCGCTCTCCGCGCCGAACGCACAGAGCGTTAAGTCGCGGGGCGGCAGGCTTTCCCTACTATAAATAACCGTTGACAGGCGGGAGTTGGCTTTATTAATCACCATACAGAATGATTTCCTGTGTATATATTAAATGAAAGGACAACGAAGGAGTAATTAAGCATTGACGAAAAGCTTTTATGTTAATATGGCCGCGATTATGGATGAATCTATGGATCTTAATCAATGGAACATACTGTTGCAGGCGCCATCAAAGAATGGCGTAAACATAATAAAGTGATCGGTCAGGTCAAAATAAACTATAAAAAAGTTTTACGAAAATGCAGAGAGCTCTCGCTCGCAGGAGGTAAATACAGAGAATATCAAGAACTTTGTGCAAAATATCAGTGTGCGCGGTTGACCGCCGTGACCAAAGGGCTGGTGCCTTTTGAGGATAAACCGTTTAAAGCGTATCTCAATAAACGGCTGTCAAAACGACGCAAGCTGGATATTGCCCACGGTTCACTGAATTTTATTGAGAAAACGTTTCACCCTGATGTCCTGCCGCAGCTGTACAATGTGGCAGATTTTGGTCGCGCGATGTTCTCTATTCCTTTGAAAAATGGCGATAATCTTGACGTTAAACTGTTGGCGTCGCCGTTTCAGGAGGAGGGCGAGCTGATGCTGCAGCTGTTTCTCGGTGACCGGCGCGTCTATAGCGTCTGTTTTTCCTGTACCGACGATGGCCGCGCCTATATTGGCGGCATCCAGGGCGGAAAAGATATCACCAATGACGAAGTGAAGGTGCTGACTAAAGAGCTGCATGGCGCGCGGCCGAAAAATATCATCATGAGCGTGCTGTATGGTTTCCTGCGTTATTTCAGCATCACCACGGTCTACGCGATCGATTCCGATTTCCACGTGAAAAGCGATCTGGTGAAAGCCAGTTATTCATCGCTGTGGCTGGAAATGGGCGGTGAGAAACAGGCTCGCGGCTGGTATAAATTGCCGGCGCAAGAGATCAAAAAAAGTATTGAAGAGGTGAAAAGTAAGCACCGGAGCCAGTTTATTAAGCGCGAAGGTGTCAAGGAGTTGATTCAGATAGATATGGCGAACGCCCTGCAGCACATTACGTTGCAAGCACGGGTGAATTAACGCCTCTCATACGCCAGCCGGGCTGCAGGGGGCTGCTACCCGGCTGGCGATTTCCTCTCTCCCCAGGTCGCTGTGCCGTAGGTTACTGCCCGCTCTCGCCGATTGGCGGTGACGCGGAGACGGTGAGCAGCGGAGCGCTGCGCCACCATACCATCAGGGCGACAATCGCGATAACGCTCAGCACGCCGAAGGCGGTGGCATAGGAGTAGTGCCCGGCGATAGACCCGGTTAACGCCGGACTCATTGCCGCCCCGGCGCCCTGCATCAGCATCACCACGCTCTGTCCAGCGTTAACGTGCCCGCTGCCGCGCAGCAGCGAGACGATAAAGCTGGGCACCGCCACCCCCAAAATCCCTGCCGCCAGGCCATCAAGAATTTGCACCGGGACCATCATCGCCGGGGCGTCGCTGGACGCCGCCAGCGCCGCCCGGATGGGCATGATCAGCAGCGCCAGCAGGATGCATCGCCAGTAACCGTATTTGTCGATGCTGCCGGCGACCCGGATGGCCACCGGGATCATCACCACCTGCGAAATAATCACCGTGGCGGCGGCAAACAGTCCGGGATTGAGGTGTCCCGGCGCGGCGGCGATCCGCATGCTCAGCATCGGCAACAGTGCGGCATTGGCGAGATGGAACAGCATCAGGGTTACGCCGGCGATCAGCAGCGGCGTATGGCGGAACAGGATGGCAAACCCCGGCAGGGAGGGCGTGGATGCCGCTTCGATGCCGCGGGCGGCGTCATCGTCGATATCGCAGCCGCGGATCGCCAGCAGGGCGACCAGGGTAAGCAGCGTGGTACAGGCCATCAGAATGAAAATGCCGCCGATGCCCCAGTACCAGGCGATAGCCCCGGCCATTAGCGCGGTGAAGAAATTCCCCGCGTGGTTGAAGGCTTCGTTTTTCCCCATCTGGGCGCTAAAGCCGCGCTGTCTGGCAAGACCGAGGGTAATCCCGGCGATCAGCGGTCCGACAAAGGCCGCGCAGATGCCGCTGGCGACTTGCGAGAGGGCGACCACGCTGGTCTTCTGACTAAACCAGAGCAGCAGGGTGGTGAGGGTGATCGCCAGGCAGACCCCGGCCAGCAGCAAGCGCTTATGCCGCGAGCTGTCGGTGATGAAGCCGGCGGGCAGGGTCGCCAGCAGGCCGGCGATACCGCCGACGGACATCAGCAGGCCAATGTCCTCCGCCTGCCAGTGACGCTGGGTGAGAAAGATCCCCAGAAACGGGCCGAGGCCGTCGCGCACATCGGCAATAAAAAAGCTGGTCAGACATAAAGCCCGCAGAGAACGAAGCGACATTTTCTACCTTTAGCATGCGCGATCTGCGCGTCGGAATGGTCGGGTCGGGGTTACCGGATACCTTCATCCTTTATCGCACCGTTCGATGAAACAAAAATGTCCCGCGCTCGTCGGGTACCGTGGCTATGCAACATACCCGCTTGCGGCGGCTTTCGCCAGAGGCGTACGAAAGTTCTGTAGCGGCGCTATTAGCGTTCGTCTGCCTTGACGATCTGCAGGGTGGCGGGGCTCGCCACGGTGCCGCTGGCAGTAATAAACCCCGGATGGACAGCCTCGCCGCTGGCGCTGTCCACCAATGCTATATGCGGCGCACTGTGCAGCACGTGCTGATGGCCCCATTCCATCAGGGCGAACAGCACCAGCGCCAGGCTACGGCTTTTATCAGTCAGAACATATTCATACCGTTCGCGGGAGCCGGCTTCCCGGTAGGGCACTTTGCTGAGCAATCCCGTTTCGGTCATGGTTTTTAACCGGATGGTGAGCGTCTGGCGGGTAATATGGGTGTGCGACAGCATCGTTTCAAAGCGCGTCACGCCGTAAAACGCCTCGCGGAGGATCAACAGCACCCAGCGGTCGCCGAGGATTTTCGCCCCTTCCGCCAGGCCGCACAGCGCCGGGTCGAGGTAGGGCAGTGATTTATTTTTTGACATCGCGAGATTGACCTTCTACTCTGAGTTTGAATTTTAGACTTAGATGCTAAGGAGAATAGCGTGCCATTTGTTAACGTGCAAACCATTAAAGGGATCATGACCGCGGAACAGAAAAGTGAGCTGCTGCGACGGATGACCGATCTGCTGGTGGAGATTGAGGGGCAGGGCGATCCGCAGTTCCGTCAGTCCGTCTGGATCCGCATTGACGAACATGACCCGGAGCAGTGGAGTCTGGGCGGCGTCCAGCCGACGGCCGCAATGATCGCGGCGAAATTTGCCGCCGCGCGGCGCGACGGATCCCCGGAATAAAACGGGCGGCGAAGCCCGGCCCGGCGATCTGACGCAGAAGAGGGGCCAGATCGCCGGGTAATATTGCGATTCGCTATGGTGCAAAAGCGTATTTTGCGGCTAAGGTAACGGTCAGGGAACCCAACAAACAGGGCGCGATGCCAGACGGCCAGCCTGGCGCCACTCTCAAACCGGTGAAAACAACGGATGTCTACAGAACACATGCTGCCGCTGGCGGTGCAGAACAAAAACATCTTTCGCCTGGCTGCCGCTCAGGCGCTGGCCGGCGCCAACTCGGTGGTCTTCTACGCTACCGGCGCGATAGTGGGTAACGCGATTGCCCCCAGCCCGTCGCTGGCCACGCTGCCGATCACCCTGTTTGTGCTGGGGATGGCGGCCTCCATTCTGCCTTTCGGCGCGCTGGCGCGAAAGCGGGGCCGCAAAGCGGCGTTCAGGCTCGGCACCGGCGCCGGGATGGTGACCGGACTGGCGGCCGCCCTGGCGGTAGTGCTGAATTCTTTTCTGCTGTTTTGTCTCGCCGCGATGCTTGGCGGCGCCTATGCCGCCGTGGCGCTCAGTTTTCGTTTTGCCGCCACCGACGGCGTCGCCCCGGCGCGTCGCGCCCGTGCGCTGTCGCTGGTGATGGGCGGCGGTGTGGCCGCCGGGATCATTGGCCCGATGCTGGTCACCGGCACCATGCACCTCTGGCCGGCACATACCTTCGCCGTCACCTTCCTCGCTCAGGCGCTGGTTGCAGTGCTGGCCGCCTTTTTGTTGAGAGGGGTGACGCCGGCGGAGCCCACCGCGGCCAGCGTGCGCGGAGGGCGGCCGCTGCGCGAGATTGTCCGCCAGCCGGGTTTTGCCACCACGGTATTCAGCGGCGCGGTGGCCTATATGGTGATGAATTTTCTGATGACCGCCGCGCCGCTCTCCATGCATATGCACGGTCTTTCCCAGCAGGCCGCCAACCTTGGGATCCAGTGGCATGTGATGGCGATGTACGGCCCGGGATTTTTCACCGGCCGGCTGATCCAGCGCTTCGGCGCAGTGCGAATGGCGGCGGCGGGATTGCTGATCACCGCCGCGTCGGTGGCGGTCGGCCTGAGCGGTCTCGGCGTGTATCATTACTGGCTGTCGCTGATTTTGCTCGGCATCGGCTGGAACTTTGGCTTCACCGGCGCCTCGGCGAAAATCATCGATTTCCACCGCCCGGAAGAGAAGACCCAGGTTCAGTCGCTCAACGATTTTCTGGTCTTCGGCGTGATGATCTTGGGGTCGTTTTCGTCCGGGGTTCTGCTCAACGCCTTCGGCTGGAACGCCGTGCTGTGGGGCTCCCTGGTCCCGGTTGCGGTGGCGTTGTTGACCCTGCTGCTGCGCCCCTTATCCCCACCCCGCGCTTAGCGCCTGGCCTGCCGCTGCGCAGGCCGTCTTTTGCTTTTTTCAGCTATGCATTGCTGAAATTCATCTGACTCCTTGCGCGTAAAAACGTCACAGACGCTACATGCTGTAGTAATCTCTACAACATGACAATGCATCTCTTGATCCTTAACCTGACAACGTCTCAAGCCACGCTGCGCATGCGTGTCTGGCGAACCCTGAAGCAGAGCGGGGCAGCGGTCCTGCGCGATGGGGTCTATCTGCTGCCCGACGTGCGCCAGGGCTATGACACTTTCCTCAGCACCTGCCAGGCGATCCGCGCGGAAGGGGGGACCGGGTATGTTTTCACGATTGAGGCGGCGGAAGAAGAGGCGCTCAGGCCGCTATTCGATCGTCGTGAACAGTACGACGCGCTGTTGCAGGATCTGCAGGCGCTGCAGGGGACGTTATCCAACGACGAACTGGCGGCTCAGCTCAAACAACTGCGTAAAATTCAGCGTGACTACCGGCGGATCGAGGCCATTGATTTCTTTCCGGGGGCCGCCCGGGAGCAAGCCGCTGAGCGACTGGCCACTATCGAGCAGGTCATTAATCAGCGGCTATCGCCGAACGAGCCGCAGTCGGTGGCGGGCGAACTGAGCCTGCTGGACAGAGGCGCCTTTCGCGGCCGGCTGTGGGCCACCCGCCGACGCCCGTGGGTCGATCGTCTGGCCAGCGCCTGGCTTATCCGGCGCTTTATTGACGACGAGGCGCTATTCCTGTGGCTGGCCGCGCCTGAGGACTGTCCGGCGACAGCGGTCGGTTTTGATTTTGACGGCGCGCCATTCAGCCACGTCGGCACGCAGGTGACCTTCGAAGTACTGGTCCGGCGCTTTGCGCTGGACGCGGTGATCCCCGACAGTCTGGGGCGGTTGATCCACTTCCTGGACGTCGGTGGGGTACCGACCCCGGAGGCGGCGGGGGTAGAAAGCATTCTTGCAGGGCTGCGGGAAACCATTACGGACGATGACCAACTGCTGGCGACAGCTTGCTCGCTGTTCGACGGCTTACTGAGGTCCTGTGAAATGAGGTCTGGCAATCATGAGCAAAACGGTCGTTCTTCCGCAGAGTGACAGTCCTTCCGTCGTCGCTTCCGTCTCCTTCTGGCAGGCATTTCGCTTTTGGCTCAAGCTTGGCTTCATCAGCTTCGGCGGGCCTGCCGGACAGATCGCCATGATGCACCAGGAGCTGGTGGATAACCGACGCTGGATCTCGGAAGGGCGATTCCTGCATGCGCTCAATTTTTGTATGGTCCTGCCCGGCCCGGAGGCCCAGCAGCTGGCGACTTACATCGGCTGGCTGATGCATAAAACCTGGGGAGGCGTCATCGCCGGGGTGCTGTTTATTTTGCCCTCGCTGGTGTTACTCATCGCCCTGGCGTGGATCTACCTCGTCTGGGGGGATGTCGCCGTGGTGGCGGGGATCTTTTATGGCATCAAACCCGCCGTAGCGGCGATAGTATTGCAGGCGACGTACCGCATCGGCTCGCGGGCGCTGAAAAATGGCGCCTACTGGGCCATCGCCGCCGCTGCCTTTGTCGCTATTTTTGCGCTGAACGTTCCTTTTCCGCTGATCGTCCTCGCCGCGGCACTGGTGGGTTTTATCGGCGGACGGCTGGCGCCGGCGATATTCGGCAAAGCGGACGCCCACCGTGCGCAGAGTCACCCTGGCGGAGCCGCCATCATTGATGACACGACGCCGATCCCGGCCCATGCCATTTTCAGCTGGCGGCGTACCTCTCAGGTGCTGATCGCCGGGATGCTGCTGTGGCTGGTGCCGATGGCCGCTCTGACGCTAATGCTGGGCTGGGCGCATCCGCTGACCCAGATGAGCTGGTTCTTTACCAAAGCCGCGCTGATGACCTTTGGCGGGGCATATGCCGTCTTACCTTATGTTTACCAGGGGGCGGTGACCCACTATGGCTGGCTGACGGCAGGGCAGATGATGGATGGCCTCGCCCTTGGGGAGTCGACCCCCGGACCGTTGATCATGGTGGTGACCTTTGTCGGGTTTGTCGGCGGCTACACCAAAGCGGTGTTGGGCGTCGATGATGTGCTGCTGGGGGGCATCGCGGCGGCGTGCCTGGTGACATGGTTTACCTTTTTGCCCTCGTTCATCTTTATTCTCACCGGCGGGCCGTTTATTGAAACGACCCATAATAAGGTGGGATTTACCGCGCCGTTGACCGCCATCACTGCCGCGGTGGTGGGCGTTATCCTGAATCTGGCGCTGTTTTTTATCTGGCATAGCGTCTGGGGGCCATCCGGTTTCGACCCATGGTCCGCAGCCATAGCCCTGGGCGCCGCTGGGCTGCTGTTTCGTTATAAGTGGAAGCTGACCTGGGTACTGGCCGCCGCCGCCGCGGTGGGGCTTATCGTCCATATGGCGGGACTGTCCGGCGCAGGATAAGGTCGGCGTTGGGCTGAGAGAAACGTGGACAGATGGGGGATTGGGGAGGGAGGCCAGTGCCTGAGCAGGCCCTGGCCGGATGGGTGGCAATTATTTATCTACGGGAGGCTCCTCCGCGAGATGCAGTTGACAATATTGCTCAACGCCCGCCTTTAGCATGTTAATAATCACCAGCAGTGTGGGTAAGTAAGGCACCAGTTTAACTAACAGCGAACTGATGGGTTCATCAATAATCAGTGCCAGCAGGGTATCCACTTTCTTTTTCCATGTTTTGTTATATTCCACACAAAAATTTTTAATATCGGCCGGCTGCGTTGAACGGGCAATCTGTTCGAGTTCTTCAATGGCGTTGAGTGCCGCTTTTATTTTCTCAATGTCGATTTGTTGAGTCATATTCGCCTCACGGTAATCGGAAAAAAACTGGATCATTCTTTATGTGGATTAAATAACAGCCACGGTAAGGTGTAATCGTACAGCGCTTTCACCGGCACCACGGATAAGTGGAAATGTTTATCGTGCGGGCTGACGCCATGGTAATCCCGCCATACCCAAGGCTGGACAGAAGCGCTAATGATCCGTTTGTTCCAGATAATATATTTAATTCGTTTGTCTTTGCTGGCGACCAGCGCATCGACAATCGCCTGAGCATCACATTTATGTAGAGGATCGTGGGTAATATCGATAGCCGTTACCACACCAATATTTCCATCTATCACCTGCGGATTATGATCCGAGTTGGTGTGGGCATGATGTTCATCACCAATGGTGCCATCGCTGTCCTTGTTGCGATGCGGAGCATATTGATTAATCTGATCTCTGAGTATCAGCAGACTCTTTGCGACACGCCATACCATGTTATTTACCCTCCGGATTGAAACAGGGGTTTGAGCTGACCGGCTCTGCGCCAGGAACCACGTCATGATAAACCGGAGAAGGGGGGGCAGGATCGGCTACTGGATCCGCTTTCACGCTGCTGACTTGTTGCTTTTTCAGGTTTTTCACTTGCAACAGATAATTAAGAATGACGTTCCAGAACGCCGATCCGCCGCTTGCCATCAGGCCAATACATAATGTCATCAGGTCCGGATGTTTAATGGCCGAGAAACTGCCGGCGACGAAAGGTTGGGTCAAAAACGCCGTCAGAATACCGGCAACCACCGCTAATATCTGTAGGGCTGATTTGCGTCGTCCTTCGATGACCGGATCCTGATTTTCCAGATTAAGCCAGGGAAAATACCCTTTGATTATCTCTACCAGTCTTTCCGAGGCGATACTGATGGCGATCAGCATCGTAATGATGTTTTCAAGTTGCGAAGAAATGGCATCGCTCATATTATCCTCACTATTGCTGTGTTGAATAAAAATAATTTACGACGTTTTTATCATGTGCTTAATTCATAGGGGCAAATTTATGTCGACTCATTTTACGGTCATTTTTGTCGTTCAGGCCGGTAATCGGCAAGTTGTAATAAAATGACAGCGCGTAATAAATAATCCGCCAGAGCGTGTTCGGAATAACTATTTAATTCGACACGAAAACTGAACCGCGGAATTAACCCGTGATAATAAATTTATCGTCGCTTTTTTGATGAGTATAACGGAGGAAACAGAGACGCCACTCATTCATATGAATGAGTGGCGTAAAAAAACTCGCCGCGCGGGCAGGAGGAAGAGAAGCGGGCCAGCGACCGGTTAGCGCGCCCCGGAATGGGGCGATCAGGTCGTGGGGGTTTCGCGGGTGGCCAGTGCCAGCGGGTTGCTGTCCAGCTCCAGCTGGTCGCGCAGCGCCCAGCCGCGCAGCTTGCCGGGGTTAAGCAATCCCGCCGGGTCGAGAGACTGTTTCACCGCCACGACGTCGGGGCGAATCACGCCCTGTTTGCCGTCCTCAACCTGCAGCACGTGGGGGTTGTTAATTTTGACGTCGTTGTCGCGAAATATCTGCATGATGGCGTTGAGCCGCGCGGGCGTGGTATAGCGCACCAGCTGCAGACCGCTGGCGGTGAGATTGCCCTCGATATCGCGCAGGAATTCAATATGGGAAATCACCTCTCCGGCGAAGTGCTGCTCCATCTGTAAAATTTGCTGCGGATAGCGCAGCGGATCAAACGCCGTCTGGAGATAAGTCAGCGTATTGTCCACCTTGAGCGCATGCAGGGTGGTATGGTTCCAGCAGTATTCCATTAACGAGGCGTTTTGCGTCCGGGCCTCGTCGCTGGCCTGACGGATGGCGTTGCTCCCGCGATGGCGCTGTAACAGGCTGGCGCAGAGTCCTTCGCTCTCCTCGGCGATCAGGCTGATAACCGCATGCTGCCCGGTGCGGTAACGATCGTTGAGGTGGCTAAAATAATCGGCAATCGGCGTGGCCAGCAGCGCGACCTGACGTTTTACCAGCCCCGGCGAGCGGACGCAGGCGTTGGCATAGTTCAGCGCATCAGCGAAATCGTCAAACACGTCCAGGCGCTCTATCCACTGGTGCACGGGCGCCAGCGCCAGCTCAACCTCCAGAATGATGCCGTTGGTGCCGTAGGCGTGATGCAGCAGCAGCGCTTCGGGAGCCGGGACGGTCAGCACGCGGGGGACCGGCTCGACGGTCATCACTTTGACGCTGAGCACATTGCCGGGCGCCGCCAGCGGCCCATAGTTGATGGAGCCGATGCCGCCGAACCCGCCGCCGTAGAGGCCGCCCAGGCTCGCCAGTCGGTAGGTCGACGGCATGCAGCGCAGCTCCCATCCCGTTGGGCGGGCGGCGGTTTCGATGTCTGCCAGACGAATGCCGGCCTGGGCGCGCACCGTGCCGTTGCCGAGGGCGACGATCTGGTTGAGTCCGGTCATATCGACCAGCAGCCCGCCTTCGAGGGGGACCAGTTGGCCATAGTTGCCGGTGGCGCTGCCGCGCAGCGTCAGCGGCAGCTGGTGCTGCGCGCAGGCGGCGACCAGCTGGCGCAGCTCCTCTTCGTCGCGTGGGCGAACCACCGCGTCCGCCTGTTTCCCCGCCAGTTGCTCAGTGAGTACCGGACTGAACCAGTGAAAATCGCGGGAAAGCCGTTTGATCTTCGCCGGCTGTAAGGTCCACTCCAGCGTTGGGAGTGCCTGCTGGATCGCCGCGACCGCGTGTTGACGCTGCTCATCAGTCATCATTTTTCTTCCTGTTCGTCAGCAAAATATTAATGAGATTGCACGGCTTCGCTTTCATGCCAGGCGCTGAGCGCCCGGCGCGAAACCCAGGACATCACGCCAAACAGCGCGATCCCGGCGAGAGAGATCAGCAGCAGCGCGGCAAACATCAGCGGGATATCCAGCTGGTAGCCAGCCTGCAGGATCTGATAGGCCAGACCGGTATTGGTCCCGCCGGTCCCGGCGACAAACTCCGCCACCACCGCGCCAATCAGCGACAGCCCACTGGAAATACGCAGCGCGCCGAAGAAATAGGGCAGCGCCGAGGGGATACGCAGCCGCACCAGCGTTTGCCAGCGGCTGGCGTGATTGAGGCGAAAATAGCTCAGCAGGCCGGGGGAGACGCTGCGCAGTCCCTGAGTGGTATTGGAGATGATGGGAAACACCGCCATCAGGGTGGCGCACACCACCAGCGAGAGCGTGGCATCCTTCACCCAGATGATGATCAGCGGAGCGATGGCGACAATCGGCGTCACCTGCAAAAACACGATATACGGAAACAGGGCGGTTTCCACAAAGCGGTTCTGCACCAGGATAAACGCCACCGCGGCGCCAATGACAATCGACAGCAGAAACGAGATCAGGGTGATCTTGAGGGTGAACAGCAGCGCCAGCAGCAGCGGCGTGAGATGCGTCCACAGGCTTTCCAGCATCACCAGCGGCGACGGCACCAGAAAGGCCGGGATGCGGAAATAGCTCACCGCGCCCTGCCACAGGAGCACCACCGCCACCGCGACGAGGGTCGGATAGAGAATTTTGAGAAAACGCGGATGCTGGACCCACGGCGTTGAGGTTGTGTTTTTCATATTATGACTCCATACCGGACTGGCTGGCCTGCAACAGACTGTCCTGCAGCTGACGGGCATACAGGGAAAAGGCCGGACTGACGCGGAACGCCTCGCTGCGCGGGAACGGCTCCCGGATGGCGATATCTTCGACCACCCGTCCGGGACGGGCCGCCATCATGATCACCCGCTGTGAGAGAAACACCGCTTCGTGGATCGAGTGGGTGACAAACACCACCGTCAGGTTCTGCTCCTGCCAGAGACGCAGCAGGTCGCTGTCGAGTTTATTACGCGTGATTTCATCGAGCGCGCCGAAGGGCTCATCCATCAGCAGCAGCTTTGGCCGGGTGACCAGGCCGCGGGCGATGGAGACGCGCATTTGCATGCCGCCGGAGAGTTCGCGCGGCAGGACGTCGGCGAATTTGCCCAGCCCCACCAGCTCAAGGACTTCACTCACCCGGGTATTACCTTCCGCCCGCGGCACGCCGGCCAGATCCAGCGGCAGCCTGACGTTATTGCGCACGCTGCTCCACGGCATCAGGGTGGCTTCCTGGAAGACGAACGACAGCGGATGCTGGGCTTTCTCCCGGCTATCGCGCCGCCACAGCATCAGCTTGCCGTCGCTGGGCTCCACCAGGCCGGCGACCATCTTCAGCAGCGTACTCTTCCCGCAGCCGGACGGGCCGAGCAGGGTAATAAACTCCCCCTGATTGATGGTCAGGTTAACGGGCAGCAGCGCCCGGGTACCGTTGCTGTAGATCTTCTCCGCCGACAGCACCTCGATGGCCGGGGTGGCAGAGGCGGGCGTAAAGCGGGTGTCGCTCATCACGGTCAGTTTCGGGGCGGTATTCATGGCATCACTCCGGCGTCTTTGACCATCTCCAGGGTGTAAGTCTGCTCAAACGGCACCTTGCTGGCGTCGATCAGTTTGTTTTTCACCAGCATGTCCCAGGTTTTCTTCAGCCGCGGCTCGGTGATGATGCCGATGCCGCCGGTCTTGGCATCGCCGCCGGTCACCAGCTGGTACTGCTTCATCTGGGCAATACCAAAGGCGATCTGCTCGGCGCTCATTTGCGGATTTGCTTTAGCGATCAGACTGTTGCCGGGGGTGGGATCCTGCAGGTAGCTTTTCCAGCCCTCCATGGAGGCTTTGACGAAGGCCGCCACCGCCGCCGGACGTTTGCGGATGGTGTCGGCCATACAGATAATCGAGTTGCCGTAGGGCGGATATCCCCAGTCGCTGAGCGGATAGACATAGAACGGCTGCCCGCCTTTGGCGACGGAGAACGGCTCGGAGGTCACGTAGCCCTGCTGCACCAGGTTTTTATCGGCGAGGAACGGCTGAACGTTAAAGGTATAGGGGCGCACTTTGCTGCCAGCCAGACCCAGCTCGCTCTTCGCCCACGGCCAGAAAGAGGTATAGGCCTCGGTAGCGAGCAGGAAGGTTTTGTCTTTAAGCTCCGCCGGGTTCTCCACTTTGTTATGAGTGATAAACACCGTCGGCGAGTGCTGGAACACGGTAGCGACGGTCACCGCATGCACCCCGGCCTGCCAGGTCTCCAGCGCCTGACCGTTGTCGCCAAGGGTACAATCGGCCTGACCGGCAGCCATCAACTGCATGACGTTGATCTGCGGGCCGCCCATTTTAATCTCGACATCGAGACCGGCGTGCTGATACAGCCCGGTGGCCTGGGCCTGGTAAAACCCGCCGTGCTCGGCCTGGGCATACCAGTTGGTGAGAAACGTAAACTTCTCCGCCGCGAAGCAGGAGGCTGAGGTCGCGAGGGCGGCCACGGTCAGCAGGGTAAAAACGAGCGTCGGTCTGGTATTCATCATGGCTCCTTGGATTCAGCAGCGAAAGAGGGGGGTAGGGACTGCACAAAGCCGTGCCAGTGCTGTTTGCCCCAGGTCGGTTCGTGACGTTCGACCCAGGCCATGCGGTGGATCTCGATGATCGCTTGCGCCCAGCTGGCGGCGAGGGAGTCGAGAAGCCCTTCGCCTTGCTCCCGCGTCGCCGGGGTCGGGTCGCCAATCACCCCGCTGGGGCCAAAGTCATAGGACGCCCACGCCGCCGCCGGGCGGCCTTTCGACAGGGTCGGGCAGGGGAATTCCGGCGGGAAGTTGGCGACCGCCCGCTCCATATGAACGCACTCCGGGGCCAGCGCCAGCATCAGCGCCGTTTCGCTATGTCCGGCGTGCATCGCCATCCGCTGTTCATGCGGGCTGAGAAACTGTTTTTCGCAGTTGGGTACGTTGAACACATCGTGCGGGATGGCGATGAAATCCCCGTGGCGCAGGCGCATTTCCCGGCAGGCGATTTGCAGGATCTGCGGCTGGCCGCCGTGGCCGTTGATCATCAGCAGCTTGCGAAAACCGGCCCGATAGAGGGATTCGGCGATCTCCAGCAGGGTATGCAGCAGCGTATCGCCGCTGAGGGTCAGGGTGCCGGGAAAATGCAGATGCTCCTCGGACTTACCGTAGACGATCGGCGGGATGGCGTAGGCCGGGATCGCCGCCGGCAGCCGGGCGAGGGCATGGCCCGCCACGCCGGAAGATATCACGCTGTCCACCGAGCAGGGCAGATGCGGGCCGTGCTGTTCGATCGCCCCGGTGGGGAGGACGATAACCGTATTGCTTTTATCCGGCAGGGCGGCCACGTCCGTCCAGCTCAGGAAAGGGAGAAAGCGCGCTGCAGGAATGTAACCGTTAATCATCGCGGTGCCTCGGAGTGAATTGGCTGGGGTAACCAGACGGTCGCTTCAACTTCAATCAATACCGTGGCGTCGGGCAGCATTTCGCTGACCTGGACCACGGTGGAAACGGGCGGCTGGTCGGGATAAAACAGCTTTCTGACCCGGCTGTAATAGGGAAAATGGTCAAGGTTGCGAAAGTACTGCACCAGCTTGATAACGTCGCTCATCTGCCCTCCCGCGGACGCCACGGTGCGGCGGATGCTTTCCAGTACGTACCAGCTCTGGGCGAGGATCGGGCCCTGTTTCGCATCGGTCGAAAATTCACCGGTCGCCCCCAGCAGCTCTCGCACCGACTCAGGCACATCCTGAAAGCCGTTGACGATGGTGCCGGTCAGGGGATTGACCGGAATAATGCCGGAGAGAAAGATAAAATCGCCGGCTCTGCGCCAGGCGGCATACCGCGCCAGCGGCGCCCCCGCGCCTGCTTCAAGACTCATGTGCCATCTCCTCTTGCCACACGCGCCGGTGGGTTAACCTGCCGTGGTTAACCACCAGACGGGCGGCGCTGTTTAAAGGCCAGGTAAAACGGTCGCTACCCGGGAAAATCACTACGCTGGCCGCCGCGCCGATGGCAAAGGGCGCCGCGTCTGCCGGCGAACCGGTTAGCGCCGCGCGATCGCAGATCAGCCGCGACTGCCGGTCGAACAGGTCGCTGAGCTGAGCGCTGAACAGGCCGCAGGCCAGGGTGTCCAGCGGGTCATAGCTCCCCGCCGGGCAGAAGGCATCCTGTACGTTGTCGCAGCCGAGCAGGGTGGCCACGCCGGCGGCCTGCGCCTCGTGCAGCAGCGTGATCCCCCGCTGGCGCGGCGTGCGACCGAACGTCGCATCCTGCAGCAGCAGGTTGGTCATCGGCAGAGCGATAAGGGTGACGCCGTGCGCCGCCAGCTGGCGCAGGATCGGCGCCGCCTGTTCGTCGCTGCCGGCGGCCAGCGCGCAGCCGTGGCTGCAGCAGATATGCCCGGGAAAAGGGTGGCGGGAGAGATGGTCCGCCAGCCAGGTCAGCCCCTGAGACACCTCGCTGAGCTCCTCATCAATATGCAAATCCAGATCCAGCTCCCAGCGGGCCGCGCTACGCAGCAGGTTTGCCATGGCGGCAGCGTCCCAGTTGGAGGAGTGGATGAAGCCGCCCAGCAGGCAGCCCTCCCCGCTGGTGGCGACCGTTCGGGCAATGGCCCCGGCGTCCGCCGGATCGCGAAACAGGGTCAGCGGGACCAGCGCCACCCGCTCCAGGGTGATGCCGACGGTATCGAGGCGGGCGATCTCCTGCCAGGCGTCCGGTGCGTCGGCGGTAAACCAGTCGATATGGCTACGCAAATGGGTCACACCATTTGCTGCCGCCCGGGCCAGCGCGGCGGACGCCCGACGTTGAATATCCGCCCTGGTCCAGTGCTGGCGATCCTCGTGCATGGCGTGGATCGCCGCCAGCAGCCCGGCCTGCGCCGGACGGCAGCGTTCAATGGTAAAGGTCTTGTCCAGATGGGCATGAGGTTCCACCAGGCCGGGGAGCGTCAGGGCCCCCGCCAGGTCCCACAGGCCGGGAGTCGGCTGGTCGGTCGGGGTCAATGCGGCAATCCGTCCATCGCGAAAGGCCAGGTCCGCCAGCACCGGTTCACCGTTGGCCCGCGTCGGCCAGCCGTCGGGCAGCGCCCAGGCCGGGAGTCGGGCGCGGCTGATACCGGCGAGCGGCGCGGAAGAGGAGGGGAACGTCATCGTCAGTCTCCTCACAGATCCAAAACCAGAACCGGCGATTTCGCCCGCGAACAGCAGAGCGTGATCTGGTCGTTGCCCGCTTTCTCTTCCGCCGTCAGCACGCTGTCCCGGTGTTCGGGGATCCCGTCGAGGACCCCGGTAATACAGGAGCCGCACATTCCCTGTTCGCAGGAGAGCATCACTTCCACGCCGGCGTGCTGTAATACCTGAGCAATGGTTTGATCCGCGGCGACCTGCAGGCGCTGCCCGCTGGAGGCCAGTTCAATATAAAACGCATTTTTCGCCGCAGTATTATTTTCCGCCGCGGGAGTAAAACGCTCGAAGACGAATTGCGACGGCGACCAGCGATATTCCTCCATGACCGACTGCAGTCGCTGAATAAAACCCTCCGGGCCGCAGGCGACCACTGCGGTATCAGGATCGGGTGTGGTTAAGCAGGCGGGGATCCGCTGGCGAAACGACGCGCCTTCCTCGCTACAGTGGATCGCCACCGTGCCGCCCGCAGCCAGCTGGGTCAGGCGCGGGGAGAAGGCCGTCTGGCGCGAGCTGGCGACATAATAATGCAGCTCCAGCGCCCCCTTTCTGGCGGCAATTGCTTCAGCCATCGCCAGCAACGGCGTGATGCCGATACCGCCGGCAAACAGCAGGTAGCGCCCGGCCTCCGGCAGGGGAAAATGGTTGCGCGGAGGCGAAATGGCGAGCCGATCGCCGGATTTCACCTGCTGGTGCAAATAGCGTGAGCCGCCGGTGGAGGTGTCAGTCAGCCTGACGCAAATTTCATAAGTATTACTGCGGTCAGGCGTGCCGCACAGGGAATACTGCCGGGGGCCAACGCCGGGAATAATAATATCGATATGCGCCCCGGCAGAGTAGGCCGGTAATATTTCCCCGGCCGCCGCCTGCAATATTACGGATAGATTTCCCTGTCCGTTGGGGCGTATTTCCCCAACCGAGACCGAAATAAGATCGTGGCTGTGCATTACCGTTTACTCTCCCTCATTCCGCTGTCTGCAGGGCGGCCAGGGTCGGCGAAGAGATAACTCCTCTTCGCGGTAAACTGTCCGGCGTGCAAGAAAATGGGTGAAACGATCGTTTCTCCGCTATGAATGCTACGGTATTGTGATAAAACTGTTGCGTCCAGAGCTTTGATTCGCACAACCCGTTGCAAAAAAGAGAGCACCCAAACCATGTTTGCCTTCTCCCGATTTCTGCTCTATTTCACCGAAGTGGCCCGTCAGGGATCGTTTCGTAAAGCGTCAGAGGCGTTGCATGTGTCGGCGTCTTCCATCGACCGTCAGATTTTGCGCGTGGAACAGGAGCTGGCGATGCCGCTCTTCGAGCGCCATCCCACCGGGCTGCGGCTGACCGCCGCCGGGGAGCTGCTCCTGCACGCGGCCAATAACTGGAAAAAGGACTTTACCCGGGTCTGCGAACAGCTGGATGACCTGCGCGGGTTGCGGCGGGGGCATGTGCGTATCGCTACCATCGATGCCATTAACCGGCATTTTTTTTCGACGATGCTCAAAGAGGTGCATAAACATTATCCCAACATCTCTTTTACATTGACCACCATCAACAATATCCACATTCAGCAGGCGCTGATCTCTGGCGAGGCGGATTTCGGCATCATGCTCAATCCCCAGACCTCCCGCGAACTGCAGGTGCGGGCGTTTGCCGAGATGAATATGGGTATCGTGGTGCCGACCGGCCATCCGCTGGCCAGCCGCAGCGCGGTGCGCTTTAGTCAGTGCATCGACTACCCGTTTATCCTGCCGTCCGCCCCGTTGATGATCAGCGAGCCGGTGGAGGCGCTGGTGAATATCAGCGGCAACGAGGTGAAGGAGGTGGCGGTGTCGAATAACATTCACATGATCCGCACCCTGATCAAAGAGCAGATGGGCATCGGCATCCTGTGCCGGCTGGATATTCTCGATGAGATCGAGTCAGGCCAGCTGGCGTTTGTACCGCTAACCGATCCGCAGCTTAAGCCTTTCACGCTGGCGCTGTGCGTCTCGCCCGCCCGCCAGCTTTCCCTCGCCGCCTCGATGATGTTGAACCAGCTGGAGATGCTCTTCAGTCAGCTGTGAGCGACCGGGCAGGCACTAAAATCATTCATTAGTGCACCATAATGGTGCGTTTTTTGTGTGCATGAATCAAAGGTTGCATGCCCGTGGGCGGCGGCGCAGGCGATTTCTCGCGGCCGCTCGTGGGCGATCAAATCTGGCATTGTTTTTGTATAGCTGAGTGTGAGTAGAAGCGGTCAGTACGGGTTATCCATACGGGACATTGCTCAGTCACCATGTCGCGGTTCAATGTTGACCGGGATGGGAGGCTGAGCCGTGGTTTGCTCGCCCCTCTCCCGGCATGAAGAGGAGAGGGATAATGAAAAGTCGTGCACGCCTTCCCCGGGGCTTTCGCTGGCTGGGCCTGATGGCTCTCGGCGGTGTCTCGCTGGCCGTTCAGGCCGAGGAGAAAATCGTTCTGCTGACCTCCTGGTACGCTCAGGCTGAGCAGGGGGGTTATTATCAGGCCCAGGCCACTGGGCTGTACAAAAAATATGGTCTCGACGTCGAGATCCGCTCCGGCGGACCCCAGGTCAACGGCATGCAGTTGCTGTTGTCGAAGCGGGCCGATGTGATCATCGGCTACGATCTGCAACTGCTGGAAGGCATTCAGCGCGGCTTCCAGGCGAAAGCCATTGCCGCGCCCTTTCAGTACGATCCCCAGGGGCTGCTGACCCATGCCGATGTCACCTCCCTGCAGGGGCTGAAAGACAAAACGCTTCTGGTCTCCAGCTCCGGTCAGGCGACGTGGTGGCCGTGGCTGAAGGCGCAATATCAGCTGAGAGACGCTCAGGTTCGCCCCTATACCTTCAATATTCAACCCTTTGTCGTCGATGACGCCGTCGCCCAGCAGGCCTATGTCAGCTCCGAGGTGTTCCAGGTGCAGAAGGCCGGGGTGAAGGCGAACTTCTTCCTCTTTTCTGAGCATGGTTATCCCCCCTACGGCGGCATCCTTATCGCCCGCCCGGATACCATCGCCGAGCGTAAAGCGGCGATGGCGAAATTTGTGCGCGCCTCAATGGAGGGTTGGGTGAGTTACCTCAACAATCCGGCGCCGGGAAATGCGTTGATTAAGCAGGACAACCCGAAAATGACCGACGACCTGCTCGCCTGGGGCGTGACCCAGATCCGTGAGCATCATCTGATCGACGGCGGGGATGCCGCCAGCCAGGGCTGGGGGACGATGACCGACGCGCGCTGGCAGAAGACCCGCGACTTTATGGTCAGCGCCGGTCTGCTGGCGGCGGCCACCGACTGGAAACAGGCCTACACCACCGAATTTGTTCAGGCCATGCAGGTTAAACCCTGAGGAGCGACGCCATGTCATTAATGATTAAAAATGCCCATGCCATCCTCAGCGGTCTGCCCGGAGAGGCGGCGCGGCTGGCCGGGCCGGATATTCGCATCCGCGACGGCAAGATTGCCGCCATCGGCAGCCTGACGCCGCTGCCGGAAGAGCGACAGATCGATGCCCGCGACTGTGTGATCTATCCGGCATGGGTGAACACGCACCACCATCTTTTTCAGTCGCTGCTGAAGGGCGAGCCGCAGGGGCTGAACCAGAGCCTGACGGCCTGGCTGAGC
The DNA here is from genome assembly GCF_000828055.2 of Klebsiella variicola. Lineage (NCBI taxonomy): Bacteria > Pseudomonadati > Pseudomonadota > Gammaproteobacteria > Enterobacterales > Enterobacteriaceae > Klebsiella > Klebsiella variicola. Next base: position 2,346,982 of record NZ_CP010523.2, read on the forward strand.
GCCACGCCGTACCGCTTTCGCGCGGCTTTCGATGAACATACCTTTCGTCTGGCGGTGCGCATTGGCCTGGTGGAGCTTCTGCGCTCGGGCTGCGCCAGCGTGGCGGATCACAACTACCTGTACTGGCCGGATATGCCTTTCGATACCTCGGAGATTGTCTTCAGCGAAGGGGAAGCGCTGGGGATGCGTATCGTCCTGTGCCGGGGTGGGGCGACCCAGGGCCGGGCGGTGGAGCAGGATCTGCCGGTGGCGCTGCGTCCGGAAACCTTCGACGGCTATATGGCGGATATCGAACGGCTGGTCAGCCGCTATCACGACCCCCGGCCCGATTCTCTGCGCCGGGTGGTGATGGCGCCCACTACCGTCCTGCACTCCGCGCCGGGCGCCCAGCTGCGGGAGATGGCGAAGCTGGCCCGCCAGCTGGGGATCCGGTTGCACAGCCATTTATCGGAAACCGTCGATTATCTCGACGCCGCGCGGCAGAAATTCGCCATGACGCCGGTTCAGTTCTGCGCGGAACACGACTGGCTGGGAAATGACGTGTGGTTTGCCCATCTGGTGAAGCTGCTGCCGGAGGAGATTGCCCTGCTGGGCCGCACCGGAACCGGCATCGCCCACTGCCCGCAAAGCAACGGCCGGCTGGGCAGCGGCATCGCCGATCTGCTGGCGCTGGAGCAGGCCGGGGTCCCGGTCTCGCTGGGGGTGGACGGCGCTGCCTCGAATGAAGCGGCGGATATGCAAAGCGAAGCCCATGCCGCATGGCTGCTGCAACGCGCGCGCAAGGGGATGCTGGCGCAGCCGCGCTACGCCGGGGGCACCTTCGAGGGGGGAGCCGATGCGGCCACGGTGGAGGATGTGGTGCGCTGGGGCAGCGCCGGCGGCGCGCAGATCCTTGGCTTAGCGCAGACCGGCACCCTGCAGATCGGCATGCAGGCGGACCTCGCCATTTACCGGCTGGACGATCCGCGCTACTTCGGCCTGCATGATATGGCCATTGGGCCGGTGGCCTGCGGTGGGCGCGCCGCGCTGAAGGCGCTGCTGCTCAATGGCCGCCCCATCGTGGAAGACGACGCCATTCCCGGTCTCGACCTTGACGCGATGCGCCACGACGCGCTGGCGGCCGTCCGTACCCTCCAGCAGCGCGCCGCTGTTTAACTGATAACAGGATAATGACGATGAACGCAACCACTCAGAATCAACGCTACGCCTTACAGGAACTGGAAAAAGAGGCGCTGATGGGCGCCCAGGGCGAAGAGACCTTCGCCCGCGAAGTGCGCTGTATCGACCTGTCGAACTTTGCCGAAAGAAAAAATGACATTGCCGAACAACTGTGGGAGGCGGCGGTGGAGATCGGCTTCTTCCAGGTCAGCCACCACGGTATTCCGCTGGCGGATATCCGCCAGGCGTTCAGCATGACCGAGGCGTTTTTCGACCTGCCCGACGAGGTGAAGCGCCAGTATCCGCTGGCCGGCAACGCCGGCTGGGAAAGCAAAGCGCAGGTTCGGCCATCGACCCGCACGCCGGATCAAAAAGAGTCGTATCAGATCACCCGGCCGCTGATGGCCGGGCGCTGGCCCAGCGATCGGGAGTTGCCAGCATTCAAGCAGACGATGCTCGGGTTTGAATCGCAGTGCTGGCAGCTGGGGATGAAGATCCTCTCCTGCTTTGCTTTGAAGCTCGGTTTTCCGGAATCGTTTTTCACCACCGCGCACGATCCGCAGCGAGACACCTACCAGAGCACCTTGCGCATGCTGCATTACTATGCGACCGAGCAGTCGCAGCAGGGGATGTGGCGGGCCGGCGCGCACACCGATTTTGACTGTCTGACGCTGCTGTTCCAGCGCCCCGGCCAGGGTGGCCTGCAGGTTTGTCCCGGTAAAGACCGCGAAAGCCAGCAGTGGACCAGCATTGAACCGCGGGAGGAGGTGATCACCTGCAATATCGGCGATATGCTGATGCGCTGGAGCGACGACCAGCTGCCGTCTAACTTCCACCGGGTGAGAAACCCGCTGCCCCACGAATATCAGGGGCCGCGCTACAGCCTGGCGTTTTTCTGCCAGGCCAATAAAGATGTCGAGATCCTCGGGCCGCAGAGAAAGTACCCGCCCATCAGCGCCGAGGATTATCTGCAGCAGCGGATCCAGGCCAATTTTGCCAAAGGGTAAACGTACCGGCGCGGGTCACTGCTGTTCAGGAGCGGCATGACCACGCGCCACGACCACCTTTTCCCGGCCGAGTACAGTAGCGAGATGGTCGGGCAGGGGCTGGTCAGTAATTAAACGGCTGATGCCCGACCAGCCCGCGTAGTGGTAGGGGTAGGTGAGGTCGAACTTCGAGTGGTCGGCGACGACAATGCTCTTCGCGGCGCGCTGGATCATCGCCCGGTAAACCGTTCCACTGTCGATTAACGCCTCGCTTGGCCCATCGGCGGCGATACCGCTGGCCCCCAGTAACGTATAGTCCGCCGTGAACTGGCTGAGGAACAGAAGCGTCTGCGCACCGGTCATTGCCCCTTCGGTAGCGCAGTACTCCCCGGGAGCAACGATCACCCGGATGGTTGGATTCATCGACAGCACCGTTGCGACGCCGAAGGCGTGGGTGATGACCGTAATATCCCGCAGCTCGCTGGCCATCCGGCGGGCAACATGTACCGTGGTAGCGCCGGAGCCGATCATAAATATTTTGCCCTCGCGCATACAATGGACGGCGTCCCGGGCGATGCGCTCGCGCTCTTCGGTAAACAGCTGGTGGCGCTCCGTGACCGTCGGTTCACTGTTCATGGCCCGCACCGCACCGCCGTAAGTTCGGTTCAGTACGCCCCGGCGGGTCAGTTCGTCGAGATCGCGACGGATGGTTTCGGTAGAGACACCGTGGGTGCGCGCCATATCCCCAATCCGCAGGGTCGGGGTCTCAGCCAGTTCGCGCAGGATCTGTTGCTGACGGTCTTCTTTTCTCTTCGACATGAACGCTGGTTACTCTCCCTGAAGTCGCTGATGCCGTTAATATACCTGCACGCCGAGGGCAAACAAACTGGATGTTTGCCCTGTCGGTTAGACTATCCGTTCAGGCGGCCCATGACTTTCGCCAGCCGTTCGAGGAAGAAATCTGCATCATCGCGACTGAAGCACAGCGGCGGACGGATCTTCAGGCTGTTGCCAAAGCGACCGGCCGCGCCAATCAGCACGCCCTCAAGCTTCAGGTGATAGATAACGCGACTCGTCAGCTGCGGATCCGGCTCTCCGCTGTCTGGCCGGGCAAACTCGATGGCGTTGAACAGTCCGGCGCCGCGAATGTCGGCGATGGCCGGGAAATCCTGGGCCAGCTGGCGCAGTCCGGCACGCAGATAGTCCCCGTTGCGCTGGGCGTTGTTCATCAGGGCCTCCTGTTCAATCACCTCCAGTACCGCGAGGCCCACGGCGGCAGCCACCGGGTTACCGCCAAAGGTGTTGAAGTACTCGGTCTTTTCGCTGAACGCCTGCAGAATAGCCGGACGCGTGATCACCGCGGCCATGGGAAAACCGTTCCCCATTGGCTTGCCGAGCGTGACGATATCCGGTTGCACACTGTGACGCTGGAAGCCCCAGAAATGAGAGCCTGTCCGACCAAAGCCCGGCTGGACTTCATCGGCGATAAACAGTCCGCCCCGGGCCTGTACGCGGGCTACCGCCTGGGCCAGAAATCCCGGCGGATCGGCGAAAACGCCGTCGCTGGAAAAAATGGTATCCACCAGTAGCGCCGCGCAGCCGTAGCCCCGCTCATCCAGCTCGTCCATGGCGCGCTCAACGTCGGCGGCGAAGAGGTCAGACAGCGTCTGGCCCGCTGACAGCCTGCGCAGGTCAGGGGCGGGAATGGTATGCACCCACGGGGGCAGGAGGGCCTCTTTGTGCCCGGAGGGAGAGACCTCCATCACCGCCGTTGTATTGCCGTGATAGGCACTCTCGGTGACGATGATCCCCTGCCGACCACTGATAAAGCGGGCCATCCGCAGGGCGATGTCGTTGCTCTCGCTGCCGGTGCAGGTAAATATCACATTCGACAGCCCGGCGGGGAACGTCGCCAGCAGGCTGTCCGCGTACTGCTCCAGTACCGGGAATAGATAGCGGGTGTTGGTGTTCAGTAACCCGGCCTGGCGCACCATCGCCTGGGTGATATGCGGATGACAATGCCCCACGCCCGGCACGTTGTTATACATATCCAGATAACGGTTGCCGGCGGAGTCCTCCATCCAGGCTCCGGAGGCCGACGCCATGACGATCGGTTGTGGATAAAACAGCACCGAACCGGTCCCCTGGGTGGCGTGGCGACGGGCAATTTGTCGGCTCAGGTTTTCGTCGGCCACGCCGGTCAACGCGTCAAAACGGTTCAGTTGAAGAATGGGGGTTTTATTGTTCATCAGCAGGTTCCTTGCAGTTAACGGTAGCGCTAAGCGGTGACGCCTGGAGGAGAAACGCCTGGGCCAGGCGTACGGTGATGGCGCCCCATTGCGGGCTGTAGCGACGGGCGGTGGCTGTCTCACTATGGCTGGCCAGCCAGGCCGTCAGCTGTAAGCGGCGCAGCATCACCAGCACCGGAAGCATCACTTCGTCCTGCTGACTGAAGGGACGGACGCTACGGTAGCCCGCAAGCCACGCAGCGCGGTAGTCCGCAAGGGCCGGGTCGTCTTCAATAAAACTGACGGCGGTGGCAAAATCCCAGCCAAACCAGCAGATGCCGCAGTCGTCAAAATCAATCACCGTCAGCGAATTATCATTCACCAGCAGGTTGGCCAGCCGCATGTCGCAGTGCACCAGCCCATAGCGGTCGGCGCCCTGTCCGTACGCTTCCAGTCTGGCGACCACTGTGGCCTCCACCGCCTCCAGCAGCGTAATATCGTCGGCGCTCAGTTGCGTCATCTTCCGCCAGTCGCCCCACCAGGCATGACGTCCGATAATCGTCTCGGTGTTCCACACCTTGCGATGAAAACCCTCGGGTTTTACCCAGCCTTCGCTGTGCCTGTGCAGTTCTCCCGCAACCCGTCCCAGGGCATGGTACCAGCCGGTGAGATGGCTACCAGTATCAGGTTCGCTGCCCGCAACAAAGGTGAATCCCACGACGTGGGTGACCGTTTCGCCGTCGATGAGGCTGGCGATACAGGTCCCATCATCCAGTACAAGCGGTACGGTGATGTTGATATCTCCCCGGGCATGCAGGGCGTTTAGCCACATCAGCTCAGAATGGATCTCCACCGCTGAGCTGTAGTTTGGGCGATGCACTCGCAACACGATCTTTCTCTGCGTCATCTTATCGCTGACCAGAAACGTGGCATTTTCTGAAACCGTCAGCAGGCCAATCTCTGCGCCTTCGCTGAGGCCCCAGCGGGGCAGGAGCGGCCGCAGCTTCAGGGTAAGTGTTGTTAAATACTCGTCGTTAAACATGCTGTCCTCAATTTGAAATGACACGCTTAACACATTTTTATGTTGTGGTTGCGGGATTTGCAAGATGTGTGAGGTTTTTTTTGTTTCCTGTTGCGCTTCAATTATGCTTTTTGTTTATTAATTATTTTAATAACAGTAAGTTAGTATGATTTAGTTGGCTGGATTCAGCCGATTGCACCATAACGGAACGTATAATGTGTGTTTTTCTCATTCAGGCGTAATCAAAGCGTGAAGTTTATTATTAATTCCTTGATATATATAGATAAATTAATCTGTCTATTGCACCAGTCTTGTGCCCAATCATAGCGCATTATTTTTATGCTGAAATCTCACATTAAAATGTTGAACATTCAACATTTACGTGATTATTCTTTTCCTGCCAGCGACGGAGATCGCTGCACGGCCAGGCCAAACGGATGGGATCGCAGAACTTTCACAGACGGGGAAAATTGATGTCAGATTTTATGAACAAACATGTGCTGGTGACCGGCGGGAGTAGTGGGATCGGTCTTGGCATTGCACTCGGCTTTGCCCGCGCCGGGGCGAAGGTGACCATTACCGCCCGCACACCATCGCGTATCGATAGCGCGATCGGCCAGGCGGCGGAGCAGGGATTAACGCTACGCGGTCTGACCTGCAACGTCAGTCATGCCGAAGAGGTAAAAGCCTGTGTGGCAGAAGCCGCACAGCAGTGGGGTGGTCTGGATATTGTCTGCTGCAACGCGGGGATTTTTCCTTCGGCGCCGCTGGCAGACATGAGCGAACAGCAGTGGGATGAGGTGCAGGCGATCAACAGTAAAGGGACTTTTTTAACTGTTCAGGCGGCGCTGCCATGGCTGAAACGGGCAGAGTATGGTCGCATCATCCTCACCTCTTCGATTACCGGGCCGGTAACGGGCTATCCGGGCTGGGCTCACTATGCCGCCAGCAAAGCGGCCCAGCTGGGTTTTATGCGTAGCGCGGCGTTGGAACTGGCCGGCGACAACATTACCGTCAATGCCGTCCTGCCGGGGAATATCGTCACGGAAGGGCTGATGGATATGGGCGAGGACTATATCGCCGGGATGGCCAGCGCCGTGCCGCTCAAACGCCTCGGAACGGTGGAAGATATTGCTGCGGCAGCGCTGTTCTTCGCCTCCCGTCAGGCTGGCTACATCACCGGCCAGTCGCTAATTGTTGACGGTGGGCAGATCCTGCCTGAATCCGCCGCGTGCCTGAACTGAACGGAGCGTTCATCATGAGCAATGAAATTCTTGCCAATCCCGCGCCAGCGGCGGAAAAACATGTTGTGCAGCGGCTGCGGCCAAATGCGGTAGGCCTTGGCGGGGTGCTGTTTATGACTATCGCCACGGCAGCGCCGATCACTGCGATGCTGGGCAATGTGCCGATCGCGGTGGGTAGTGGTAATGGTCAGTTTGCGCCCGCGGGGTTTATGGTCGCCACCCTTATCCTTGCCCTGTTTGCCATCGGCTATGCGCAGATGGCCAGGTTTATTACCGCTACCGGCGCATTTTATGGCTTTATTTCACACGGCCTTGGGCGGATCGTTGGCATGGCGTCAGGAGTGACGGTGACCATGACCTACATTGTCTTTGAGGCTGCGCTGGTCGGGATCTTCGCCTTTTTCTGTGAGGATTTAATCAATACGGTCTTCAGCGTACATATCCCCTGGCTCATCTTCGCCTTCGTCATGCTAATGACCACCGGAGTGCTGAGCTATTTCGATATTTCGCTCACTTCCCGGGTGCTCGGCCTGTGCCTGGTACTGGAAATATTGATCCTCACCGCCGTCGCGGTGGCGGTGCTGATCCATGGCGGAGGGCCACAGGGTTTTGTCCCCGAGTCGATCAACCCGCTGAACGCCTTTACCCCGGCGAAAGGGGTGGTCGGCGCCAGTGCCGGAATTGGATTATTCTTCGCCTTCTGGTCATGGGTGGGCTTTGAGTCATCGGCAATGTACGGTGAAGAGTCGAAGAACCCGAAAAAGATCATTCCCCTGGCTACCCTGCTGGGCGTGATTGGTATCGGCGTGTTCTACGTGTTCATTTCGTGGATGGCGATTGCCGGAACGGGACCGGAGCAGGCTATTGCCCTTGCGCAGGATCCTAACCGCGCAGGAGAGATTTTCTACGGTCCGGCTCGCCAGTATCTGGGGGAGTGGGCGGTCGGGGTGTTTAAGCTGCTGGTGATCACTGGCTCTTTTGCCTGCGGGATGGCGTTTCATAACTGCGCGGCGCGCTATCTCTACGCGCTCGGGCGGGAAAATCTGTTTCCGTTTGCCGGGCGCACGTTGGGTCGTTCACACTCGCGCCACGGCTCCCCCCATGTTGCCTCTACGGTGCAGACCGTTATCGCCACGCTGATTGTGTTGCTATTCTTTATCACCGGTAAAGATCCTTACGCGGATATTTACACCCTGCTGGCGCTGTTGGGTACGATGGGCATTATGATTGTCCAGGCGCTTTGCGCCTTTGCGGTGATCGTTTACTTCCACGGTAATAAAGAAAATATTGGCAAAGGACACTGGTTTAAAACAGGCGTTGCGCCGTTGCTTGGGGGGATGGGGATGATCTATATCGTCTACCTGTTATTCAAAAATATGGCGTTTGCCGCGGGCGCTGCCGCCAGCTCCTCCTTTTATCATGCCATTCCGTGGATCGTGTTGGCCTGCTTCTGCTTTGGCGCCGCCATCGCGGTCTGGTTTTACCTCTTTGATGCGCAAAAGTACCGGGTTATAGGACGCATTGTACTGACGGATGATTGATGATGCGCACCTGCCGCCGGCTTTCGCTGGCCGGGCGGCAGGATATCCGGCGCAGGGCTTTTCAGAGGTAAGGGGGCGCCGATGCTGGTGACAAAGGTACCTCTGCCGCAGCCATAAAATCGATAAAACAGCGTATTCTTGGTGACAGGTAGCGGCTGGCGGGCCACAGGACCGAGAAATGCCCATCCTTGACGCAACAGCCGGGCAACACCTCCTGCAGTTGTCCCTCATCCATGGCCTCGCGCACGACAAAATCAGGCACATAAGCGATGCCCATCCCCGCCGCGCTTAAGCGAATGGCGGCCTCAATGTTATTGACCGTTACAACGGCAGCGGCCCTGAAATCTCCCGTCAGCCGCATATCGCGCAGTTCCCAGGGCTGGATCAGCCCCGTCGCGGGGAAGCGGAAAAAAATGCACTTGTGCGCCGCCAATTCCTTTGGCGAGTCGGGGGGCCCGTATTCCGCCAGATAGGCCGGGCTGGCGCAGAGCACAAAACGAAAGCCCCCCAGCTTTCTGGCGATCAAGCGGGAGTCCGCTAATTCACCGCTACGGATAGCAACATCAAATCCTTCATCGATCAGATTGACCAGCCGGTCACTAAAGTCGAGATCCAGTTCAACCTGCGGATAAAGACGGGTAAAGGCGGTGAGGGCGGGGAGCAACAGGCGGTAGCCAATGACGGGCAGTGAAATCCTCAGTTTGCCGGTGGGCTGTGAGAGACTGCTGGTCAGCTCTGACTCGGCCTCCTGGATCTGCTCCAGGATACTCTGGCAGCGCGTCAGAAATGCGGCCCCCTCCGCCGTCAGGCTGACGTTTCTGGTGCTGCGGTTGAACAGCCGGACTCCCAGTTTATGCTCAAGCCGGGCGACATTCTTACCCACCGCCGAGGCAGATATGCCCAGCAGCCTGGCGGCCTGAACAAAGCTTAACGTTTCGGCGGTGCGGACAAAGGACGTCAGCGAGGTGAGGCTGTCCATCGATTATAAACCTTATGTCTCTTAAGAAGATATTTTCAGTCTATTTATCGGCAATAACATCCGCAATAGGATGGCGACAGTTTATTCATTCCTTGCCGACTGATGAGGGCCGCCCGATGTTACTCACCGCCAGAACACCTTCCCGATACGCCAGCGCCCTGGCCGCGCTTTCTGTCTTTATGGCGGCCTTGCTGCTGCCGTTAAGTTTTACCGGCGGCGTCATGACCACCCCCGCGATACAGCAGTCGCTGGGCGGCTCTCCCGCTGCGCTGTCGTGGCTGACCAATGGCTTTATGCTGACTTTCGGCAGCTTTTTGCTGGCCGCAGGGGTGACGGCGGATGCCATCGACAGAAAACGTATTTTTATCGCCGGCGCCGCGCTGTTTTGCCTGAGCAGCCTGCTGTTTTGCCTGACGCACAATCTCTTCCTGTCAGGCGTGTTGAGGGCTCTGCAGGGCCTGGCCGCGGCGATGATTTTAGCCAGCGGCAGTGCGGCGCTGGCCCAGCTGTATGATGGCGCTGAGCGGACCCGGGCATTCAGCATCCTGGGCACGGTGTTCGGCGTTGGCCTGGCGTTTGGCCCGCTGCTGATCGGCTTCATGACCGACGCGGTGGGTTGGCGCGGCGTATACGCCCTGTTTGCGCTGCTCTCGGCGATAGTTCTGCTTATCGGTCTGGCGTATCTGCCTGCGGCAGAAAAAAGCGAGCCGCGGACACCCGACAACCTCGGCTTACTCCTGTTTACGCTGGCCCTGATGCTGTTTACTGCATCGCTCATGGTCATTCCGGCCCGCGGTTTTTTATCCCTGACCACGCTGGCCTTGCTCATCGCGTCGGGGGGCTGTTCGTGGCGTTTGTCGTGCGCTGCCGGAGGGTGAACAACCCGGTGCTGGACATCTCCCTGCTGCGTCATCCGCGTTTTGTTGGCGTACTGTTGCTGCCTGTCGCCACCTGCTGTTGCTACGTTGTCCTGCTGATTATTGTTCCCCTGCATTTTATGGGCGGAGAGGGGATGAGTGAGCCGCAGAGCGCACTGTATCTGATGGCGCTGACCACGCCGATGCTGGTTTTCCCATCCGTTGCGGCCCTGCTCACCCGCTGGTTTTCACCGGGGCACGTGTCCACGGCGGGACTGATGATGGCCTCCGTCGGGTTGCTGTTGCTGGGGAACGCTTTTCACAGCCACCATCTCCCGCAGCTGGTGCTGGCGCTGATCCTCTGTGGAGCTGGGGCGGCGTTTCCCTGGGGGCTGATGGACGGCCTGGCGATTTCCGCTGTGCCGATGGCGAAAGCCGGTATGGCGGCAGGCCTGTTCAATACCGTTCGCGTTGCCGGCGAGGGGATCGCCCTGGCGGTCGTTTCGGCGGTATTAACGGCAAGCAATAACCTGACCCTGCAAAGTCGCGTTCACGTGTATGCGCCTGAGGTGATTGACCGCGCCGCAGGCTGGCTGGGGGCTGGCAATATGCCGCAGGCGGCTGCGCTTTTGCCTGACTTTTCCCTCCGGGCGCTGCGCGAGAGCTATGACTCTGCTTATACGCTACTGTTTAGCGGGCTGGCGGTCGTCACCCTGGTGTGCGCCCTGATGGTCTGGCGGACGCTATGCCGGAAGGCGGGCGCTATCCAAACCCGCGACAGTGGATCCTGAACCCCTTGATAGCGCGGTGGCGTCACGCTTCCCGGGCTGCTCAGCGAACCTGAACTGTCATTGTTTCACTGGCGGAACTATGCTGATTAGAGCGGCCACATGCGCCGCCCCGGCCGCGGAAACAGTGACTCACAGGTGGCGGTATGGCGATTGATCCGGAACTGATTTACATCGAGATCCTGGAAACGGTGCTGACGGCCACCCTGGATCCCGATTTGTGGAAATCGGCATTGCAGAAACTGGCGTTCCTGACCGGCCATCAGTACGCGGCATTTCTGTTTTACGACAAAGGCAATGCCCATCTGTTGACTGATTCACTCCTGCTCGAGGAGAAGGTCTTTACCGCCTATCGCGATGTATTTCTGGCTATCGATCCCGCCGAAAAAATATTGACCGCGTTACCGGTCGGGCAAATATATCGGGACCGGGAATATTTAGGCGATAAGTTTATTGCCGGCAGCGTCTATTACAATGAATTTCATCACCCCAACGACCTGAATCATCTCACCAGCGTCAAGCTGTGCACCATCAATGGCTATGCCACCTATCTGTCACTGATGACGGCCAATACGGCGGCTTATCCGCAGCCGGGGCAGTTTGAACTGTTCAGGCGCCTGATCCCGGCGTTAAAAACCGCCTGCCAGCTTCACGCCCGCTTTGAACAGCTGCGGGACACCATAAAATACCAGAGCGCGGTGATGGACAACGGGATCTACCCGGTATGGCTGGTGGATCATGGCGGTAAAATTCTCTACGCCAGCGCGCATGCCGAACGCTACCTGCGCGCCAACGCCCGCCTCTCCTGGTATAGCGGGGGCGATACGCTGTGCCTCGATACCGACAGTAAAAAGCTGAAACGCGCCATCGAGCAGGCCACCCGGACGGCAGAGCCGCCGAAGGCAGGGCTGTGCTATACCGCCGGGCGTCAGCCGAAACCGATCCTCGTGATCCCGGCAGCCCGTCTTGCCGGGGTCGCCTGCGTGATTATTCCCGAGCCGTTTCTCACCGGCAGCGCCTTGATGGAGCTGTTTAACGTCAAGCCCGCCGAGAATGCGGTGGCGGAGCTGCTGGTGCGGGGCATGACCCCGGATGAATGCGCCTTACATCTGGGCGTATCCATCGCCACCATCAGAACCCACCTCAGCGCCCTGTACCGGAAAACCCATACTCGTCATCAGGCAGAACTTCTGCTGATCCTCCGCGCGATTCACGGCTGATGGTTTCGCATCCTCAGGAATGATGGTCGCGCAGGAAAACCGTCAGCACCTCTTTCGGCGGCACACCGCCGCATTCGCCAATCATCCAGCCCACCGCCCCACGGTGATAGGCGCCGTGAAAGAGCATGTGGTTCAGCATCTCCATCGCGGTCATATTGCCGTCACCGCCGTCGACAAATTTGAAGGCGATACGTTCGTGGAAATCGGCGGGGGTCATGGCGCTGACGTACTGAATGTATTCGTCCGTACAAGCGGTCATGGCCGTTTCCAGCGCATCAACGGTTGGCGTCTCGGGGGTATTCAGCGCGGTGTAACCGTGCGGCCTGCCGCGCAGGTTCGCCCGGAAAATCATGTCAACGACATGGATATGGTTCATCAGCCTGATGGTCAGGTGACGTTTTTCGCCATATACCGTACCGTCAATTGCGCGGATCGCCTGTAAGGTGGCAAGGTCAATCCAGCGCTTGTATTTCAACAGCGTCACTACTGTGTCTTTGTCCATAGTCTGTCCCGGGTTGGTTGAGCCATTATCTTAGCGATTATGCCAGTGAGTTGTCATTCTCCAGCGCCAGGCACAAAAAAGCCTCGCCGGGGCGAGGCTTTTCAATAAGCTGGTGATTTAGTCAAACACACCGTTAATCACGGCGGTCACGATGGCAGTGCTCAGGGCGACCAGCACCAGGTCATCGCCGACCGCGCGCCATTCATAGCCTGGATAATAGGGCAGGTCGTTAATCATGGAAGCCGGCAGGGTCTTTTTCGCGATACCCGGAGGGAGCGGTTTGCCGCGGGCAACATTTTTGGCGATACCCGGAGGCAGCGCCTGATAGCCGACCAGACCGTAGTTCACGGCAAGGGAGCGCGCCCGTGAGAAGCTAATATCGCTGTCGACGTGGTCGGGTTTACCATAGTTTTTGCGGTTGCCATGCTCGTCAGCAGACTGACCTTTATTCTGGCCTTTATTACCATGGTCGCCATTATTGCCATGATTGCCGCTATTGCCATGGTTACCACTGTTCCCGTGATTACCACCGCCATTACCGTTGCCATTACCCGGGTTGGCATACGCCGGCGCGGCCATGACGGCAAGAGAAATAACCGCCGCCAGTGCTGTTTTAAGAGTGCGACGCTTAAGCATGATGTTGTTTCCTTAATGGGGAGTACACGCTTAAAACATAAGAGAAAGCTATACCCCTGGCAATCTCATCATTTCTTATTTTTTGCCGGTTTTTAATCACCGGCGGGAAAGATAAAGGGAAAGGGATAGCGGGGCGCGGACAGGCAATTCCATTGCTGCGTTTTGACAGACGGGCGACCGCGCCCCGCTAAATGTGTTGCCGACAGGATCGCTCCCGGGCGTAGAGAAAAAAATGCCCGAAGCCATCGGGCAAAAATGAACAAAAATATTACGCTTCATTCATAACGCGTCTCACAAGACGGGGCGGATAGTAAATCCTGGCGCTGCCGTGCACAATCGGACGGTTGTTTAGAAATAAATAACCCCATCGACTGTGCTCAGGACGCGACCCCATGGCAGGCGACCCGATGGCCCGGGGCCACCTCGCGCAGCGCCGGAGCTTCTCTCCTGCACCGCTCGCTGACCTGCGGGCAGCGGGATGAAAAGCGGCAGCCGGGGGGCGGATTGGCCGGATCCGGGATCTCACCTTGCATCAGCGCCTGCGGTTCACTGTGCGGATCGAGGGTTGGCACCGCGGCCAGCAGGGCGCGGGTATAGGGATGGAGGGGGCGGCTGAACAGCGCATCGCGGCTGGCGCTTTCCACCAGCTGTCCCAGATACATCACCGCCACATCATCACATAAATGTTCCACCACCCCGAGGTCATGGGAGATAAACAGGAACGTGACGCCGCGCTCGTCGCGCAGGTCGGAAAACAAATTGATGATCTGCGCCTGAATCGACACATCAAGGGCCGAGATGGGCTCATCGGCGACGATAAAATCCGGATTGAGGATCAGCGCCCGGGCAATACCGATCCGCTGGCGCTGGCCGCCGGAGAACTGATGCGGGAAGCGGGCATAGTGCTCCGGCGCCAGGCCACAGATCTTCATCACGGCGATCACCCGGTCATACAGCTCATCGCGGGTGCACAGCTTGTGCTGCAGCATGGCTTCGCCAATCGCGTCGCCAATACGCAGCCGCGGGTTCAGCGAGCTATAGGGGTCCTGAAACACCAGCTGCATTCTGGGCCGGATGGCGCGCAGGGCAGGCGCGGTCAGGTCGGCCAGCTCCTGACCGTGAAATTTCACGCTGCCAGCACTCTTCTCATACAGGCCAAGCAGAGTCCGGCCGACGGTGGTTTTACCACTGCCGGACTCGCCCACCAGGCCAAAAATGGTGCCCGGACGGATGTTAAAGCTGACGCCGTCCACCGCGCGAAGCTCGCCAGTCTGCTGGCCAAACAGGCCGTCGCGCAGCGGAAAATATTTTTTCAATCCATCCACTTCAATAACATAGCGTTCGCTCATGCTGTCGCCTCCGCAAATTCGCTGTAAAAGCAGGCGGCCCGCTGGCGCTCACCGAGCAGCGGCGGAATCGCCTCCCGACAGCGCGCCGTCGCCCGCTCGCAGCGCCCGGCAAAGGCGCAGCCCGCCGGCAGAGCGGCCAGATCCGGCACCTGGCCGGGAATAGAGTACAGCCGCCGACGCCGCTCACCCGGCACCGGGCGGGAGGCGATCAGCCCACGCGTGTAAGGATGTTGCGGATGCCGTAGCACCTCTGCGGTGGCGCCCTGTTCCACGATCCGTCCGGCATACATCACCACTACCTGCTCGGCCATCTGCGCGATCACTCCAAGATCGTGGGTAATCAGCATCATCGCCATCTGGCTGGCCCGCGCCCGGTCGCGCAGCAGGCGCAGGATTTGCGCCTGCACGGTGACGTCCAGCGCGGTGGTCGGTTCGTCGGCAATCAGCAGTTTGGGCTGACAGCTTAGCGCCATGGCGATCATTACCCGCTGCAGCATGCCGCCGGAAAGCTGGTGAGGATAGCGGGTCATCAGGCTGTCGCCGCGCGCCAGGCCGACCTCGCTTAACAGCTGGATGGCCTGCTGCCAGGCGGCTTTCGGCGTGGCGCCGAGGTGGCGGATCAGCGGTTCGCACAGCTGCTCCCCGATGGTCAACACCGGGTTCAGGGCCGACATCGGTTCCTGAAAGATCATGGCCAGTTGGTGGCCGCGCAGGTCGGCCATCTGTCTGGCTTTCAGCCGCAGCAGATCGCGGTCCGCGAAGCGGATCTCGCCGCCGTCGATGCGCGCCGCCTGCGGTGGCAGGAGACCCATCAGCGCCATGGCGGTGACGCTTTTGCCGCAGCCGGATTCGCCCACCACGCCAACGGTTTGTCCGGCCTGAATGGTGAAAGAGACCTCCTGCACCGCGCGCACGCGGGTGCGTTCGCCGGCGAAAGAGACGGAGAGATGATTAAAGGAGACTAACGGCGTGGTCATTTCAGCCTCGGTTTCATATTGGGATCCATGGCGTCGCGCAGGCCGTCGCCCAGCACGTTGATGGCGATCACGGTGATAAAGATGGCGATGCCCGGCGGCATCCACAGCCAGGGGCGGCGCTGGAAATCGATCAGGCTATTGGCAGCATCCATCATATTGCCCCATGACGGCGTCGGCGGTACCACGCCGAGGCCGAGATAGCTCAGCGCGGATTCACTGAGAATGGCGTTGGCGACGGCCATGGTCGCCATCACCACCAGAATCGGAATGGTATTCGGCAGCAGGTGGCCAAACAGCTGGCGACGCGCCGACAGGCCCAGCACCTGGGTGGCCAGCATAAAATCGCGTTCGCGCAGGGAGAGACATTGTCCGCGCACCAGCCGCGCCAGTCGGGGCCACTCCAGCAGGCTGAGCATCACCACCACCATATAAATGCGCGAGTCCGGGGAAAAATCGAGCTCAGAAAGCATCGCCCCGGCGACGATCAACAGCGGTAACCCGGGGATAGTCATCACCAGGTCGGCCACCCGCATGATCAGTTTGTCGGTTAACCCGCCGACATAACCCGAGAGGGCGCCGAGCAGGTAGCCGAGGCACACCGACATCACCATGGTCAGCAGGCCGATAATCAGCGAGATGCGCCCGGCCAGCAGCAGGCGGGTGTAGACATCGCGACCAAGAAAATCGGTCCCGAGCCAGTGTTCCGCCCCGGGCGGCTGGTTGATGCTCAGGGCATCGGTGGCATCATCTCTCCATGGCGACCAGACGGGCCCCAGCACGCACCATACCGCCATCACCGCCAGCAGGATCAGGCAGAACATGGCCAGCCGGTTACGGCGCAGCTGTCGCCACCCCTGGCGCCAGGGAGAGGGGGGAATATGCGCCAGCGCCGGGATAGCCGCCTGCCGCTGGCGGCGACGGGAAGCAAAGTAAGACAGGATCATCATGACCTCACCCGAATACGCGGATCGGCCCAGGCGTACAGCACGTCGGCGAGCAAATTCCCGACGATCGTCAGCACCGCCAGAAACAGGGTAAACCCCATCAGCACCGGATAGTCGCGGGCGGCCAGCGAGTCGATATGGATGTGGCCTGCCCCTGGCCAGTTGAACACCTTTTCGGTAATGATCGCCCCGGAGAACAGCCCCGGCAGCTCGAAGCCCAGCAGGGTGATAATCGGCAGCAGGGCGTTGCGCAGGGCATGCTTGAGGATCACCGTGCGCTCCTGCAATCCCTTGGCGCGGGCGGTACGGATAAAATCCATTTTCACCACGTCGAGCATACTGGCGCGCACATAGCGCGTCAGGCTGCCCGCCTGCAGCATCACCAGCGCCAGCACCGGCAGCGCCAGGTGGGCGGCCACTTGCAGCACATACTGCCAGCCGCTCTCGTCGCTGCCGGTATTGGTCATCCCGCCTACCGGTAACCAGTGGAGATCGACGGCGAACCATTTAATCAGCAGCAGGCAGAGGAAAAAGGTGGGGAACGACATGGCGGCAAACACCGCGACGCTCACCAGATGATCAAACCAGGAGCCGGGTCGCAGGGCAGAAACCACGCCGACCGCCAGGCCAATGCCCCAGTAAAAGACCAGCGCGACGCTGGCCAGCAGAAAAGAGTTCCAGATGTACTGGTTGAGCAACTGGCTGACCGGGATCTGATACTGCAGTGAAAAGCCTAAATCACCGCGCAGCAGCTGTCCCAGCCAGTGGAGGTAGCGGGTGAACAGCGGCTGGTCGAGGCCGTAAATCGCCTTCAGCTCTGCGGCGCGGGCGGCGGTCAGGGTGACATTGCCATCGATAAAGTCGCCGGGGGTTTTGGCAAACAGCATAAAAATAATGAAGGAGGCCAGCAGCAGCATCGGCAGCGTTTGCAGCAAGCGCCTCAGGATGAAATTTTTCATGATGGTCTCACATCAGCCGCCGGTTAACCCGGCGGCCAGGGGGATTTACTTGACGATTTTTACATCCGGCAGGCTGCCGGTCAGGCCGTTGTAGATATCCGGCTTAAAGCCGCTGACGCGGGCGCTGCTGGCGGAAAGAATGTTGCGATAGCCAAGCAGGATCACCGGCGGATCGTCGGCCAGCACTTTATACAGCTGGTGGTAGATCGGCTTGCGCTGTTCAATTTCGAGCACCGCGTTGCCGGCGTTAATCAGCTTATCGACTTCCGCGTTATGGTAGCCGGACTCTTTAGCTTCGCTGCTGTAAAAATCCCATACCCCATCGTGCGGGTCGTTGAGGGTGCTGGTGCTAAAGGAGGCCAGATCGTAATTTCCGGCTTTACGCTGCGCCATCAGGGCATTGAAATCCACCACCTGCGGCTTCAGCAGTACGCCAATCTGCCGCCAGTTCTCCTTGGCGATGGGGATCAGAGCGTCGTTGAGCACCTTCTTGCTCACCAGCAGGGTCAGCTCCAGGCGCTGGCCGTCTTTGGCGCGGATACCGTCGGCGCCAGGTTTCCAGCCGGCCTCATCCAGCAGCTTTTTGGCCTGTGCCGGATCGTAAGGGTAAGGGTTGACGCCTTCAGCGTTAAAGGCCCAGGAGATCGGGGCGATCGGCTCGATGGCGACTTTGCCGTACCCCTGATAGACCACGTCGATCAGCTTCTGCCGATCCAGACCGTAAATCAGCGCCTGGCGCACGCGCTTATCCTGCAGCGCCGGGCGATGCACGTTGAACTCCACCTGGCTGTAGTCGCTGGAGCCGTAAAGATTAATGTTGGCGAAGCCGAGCATTTTCAGCTGCTCAATATCGTCGGGGCGTGAGGTAAAGGCGTCATAGTCGGTCTCCCCGGTCTGGAACAGCTGGAAGTTGGTCGACGGATTGGTCACGCGGTAGATAAAGCGCGGTGTTGGCGGCGTTCCGCGGTAAAAATGGCTATTGGCATGGAAGCGTATTTCCTGACCGGGAATGTATTTGTCGTACACGTAAGGGCCGTTGCCCAGCGGCTTGCCGTGCAGTGAACGCAGATAGTCGAGATTTCCCCGCTGATATCCTTTGCCGTACCAGGCTTTCGACAGCACCGGCCCGCCAATTTTGGCCAGCGTGGTGGCGCCTGGCTGCGTGGTGGTCACCTGCAGGGTGAGCGGGTCGATGACCTTCAGGCCGCTGACGCTGTCAGCTTTGCCGGCTTTGTAGTCCGCGCCGCCGGCGATATTGGCCAGGGTGATGTCGGTATCGCCATCATATTTGGGGTCGAGCAGGACCGTCAGGGTAAAGGCGACATCTTCCGCCGTCAGCGGTGAACCGTCGCTGAAGGTCAGGCCAGGGCGCAATTTGATGGTATAGACTTTACTGTCCGGGCTGACCGTCCAGCTCTCCGCCAGTCCCGGGACCAGCTTACCCTGACTGTCCCAGTCAATCAGGCGTGAAAAAATGACGTTAGTCACGTTCTCATCCCAGCCGTTGACGAAAAAGTAGGGGTTAAAGATCCCCTGCGGCTCGGAGATCCCGGCCACCACCGTGTCTTTCCGCAGTTTGGCGCTGGCCGGGATCTGGCTGGCGTCGGTGGCCGGGGTGATGCCTTCTTTCAGGATCCCTTCCGCATGGGCAACAGAAGAAAATGCTACCACGCCGCCGAGCAGGGCCACTTTTAGCGCCAGGGCGAAGCGGGTTTTTCGGGTTTTTAATCCTTGTTGTAATCTGGACAAAAGTGCTACCTCATCAAATAATTGCGTGGTTATTTACAATTCATGACGAAAGATAAGAGGCGCACTTCGCCCTGTCTAACACTGAAATGCTATGATTTATAACTAATTATCCTTAGCAAAGGATCGGGAATATAATCCCATTCGATGGCTAAGAAGCAGTGATTTCCGCTGTCTGATGATGGTGGGTCAGAATGCTGTCTGCGACCCAGCCATCCTGCGCCAGCGCGCTGGCGGCCAGCGGCCCGCTCAGCCGGACCTGCAGCTGGCCGATCACCCGGCCCTGAATGCGCTCGCAGTTGCTGTACAGCAGTCGGGCGTCGCCTCCCAGCAGGCTGGCGATATGCTGCAGATTGGGTTCGCGACCGCTGCTGCCGTCAAAACGTAAGGTCACGATCTGCTCGCCGTCGCGCAGCGGTGGCCCGGCCTCCGGGCGATCGGGGTGCTGCAGGCCGAGCATGGCGCGCGTCACCGGGTGCTGCGGGTTGCCAAACACGCGCCAGACATCGCCCTGTTCGACAATGCGCCCGCCCTCAAGCACGCTGACCCGATCGCAGAGGGTGCGAATGACCTCCATTTCGTGGGTGATCAGCACGATTGTCAGGCCCAGGCGCTGGTTAATCTCCTTGAGCAGGGTTAGCACCGACAGGGTGTTTTCCGGATCCAGCGCCGAGGTTGCCTCATCGCACAGCAGAATTTCCGGCTGAGTGACCAGCGCCCGGGCGATGCCGGTCCGCTGTTTCTGGCCACCGGAGAGGCGGGCCGGGTAGCTGTCGCGCAGCGCGCTGAGGCCCACCAGCTCAAGCATCTCGCTGACCCGACGCTGGCGTTCGCCGGCCGGGACGCCAGCCATCTTCAGCGGCAAGGCGATGTTCTGCGCCACGGTTTTGGTGGCCATCAGGTTAAAGTGCTGAAAAATCATCGCCACCCGCCGACGCAGATCGCGCAGCTGGCGCGTGGAGTAGCGCACGGTTGACTCGCCGTGGATGAACATCTCGCCGCTGTCGGCATTTTCCAGACGATTAAACAGGCGCAGCAGGGTGGATTTTCCGGCGCCGCTGCGGCCGATGATGCCGAAAATTTCGCCCTGACGGATGGTCAGGTCAATGTCCTGTAGCGCCTGCACGCCGTTAGGATAGGCTTTGCTGATACCAGCAAACTCAATGTGGGTCGGTGGGGCGGGGATATGCGTCACGATGATGCGCTCCGTTAGCCCGGGCAGCGGCTGACGCCGCTGCCCGCGGTGATTAGAATCCAGGTAAAATTTTGCCCTGATAACGCGTCAGAATGAACTGACGAACTGCGTCCGAATGCAGCGCTTGCGCCAGCTTCTGAATGCCCGGGTCCTGAATATTGTCCGGGCGCGCCACCAGATATTCGACGTACAGATCGCTGCCTTTTTCCACCAGCAACGCTTTATCGGTGTCGATACCGGCCTCCAGCGCATAGTTGGCAAAGATAAAGGCCAGGTCGACCTGCTTCACCGCGCGCGCCAGCATGGCGCCCTCCAGTTCGCGGATCTTAAAGTGATGCGGGTTGCTGGTAATGTCCTTGGTTGCCGATTGCGGGTTGTGCGGATCCTTGAGGGTAATCAGCCCGGCGTTGCTTAACATCACCAGCGCGCGGCCGGTGTTCACCGGATCGTTAGGGATGGCGATCGTGGCGCCGTCAGGCACCGCGGCGAGGGTCGTGTATTTGCTGGAGTAGGCGCCGAAGGGCTCGATATGCACTCCCACCACCGGTACAAGGTTGGTGTGGCGGGTCTGGTTGTAGTTATCGAGGAATGGCCGGTACTGGTAGTAGTTGGCGTCGAGGTGTTTCTCCGCCAGCTGCTGGTTAGGCTGAATAAAATCGTTAAACACCTTGACCTGTAAATCGACGCCTTCCTTTGCCAGCACCGGCTTCACAAATTCAAGGATTTCCGCATGCGGCACCGGCGTGGCGCCGACGATCAGCGTCTCGTTAGCCAGCGCTGCGGTGGAGAAGAGGGCCAGCAGTCCGGCGGCAATAATGGATTTTTTCATGATAAGGGTTTCCTGAGCAGAGAAGGGTAAGTTATTTGCGGCTGACGTAGCGCACCAGGCGGTCGCCGCTCATTTGCAGAAGCTGTACCAGCGCAATCAGCATCAGGACGGTGACCACCATCACGTCAGTCTGAAAGCGCTGATAACCAAAACGAATGGCCAGATC
This sequence comes from Klebsiella variicola, assembly GCF_000828055.2. Classification (NCBI taxonomy): domain Bacteria; kingdom Pseudomonadati; phylum Pseudomonadota; class Gammaproteobacteria; order Enterobacterales; family Enterobacteriaceae; genus Klebsiella; species Klebsiella variicola. The sequence continues at coordinate 2,368,307 of NZ_CP010523.2, forward strand.
GCCCAGCCCGCCGCCGCCGATCACCCCCGCCATCGAGGTGTAGTCGACCAGCAAAATGGCCGTCACGGTCACGGCGGCGATCAGCCCGGCCCGCGACTCCGGCAGCAGCGTGTGCCAGATAAGCTGCCAGGTGCTGCCGCCCATCGACCAGCTGGCCTCCACCAGGCCGTGCTCCACTTCGCGCAGGGCGGTTTCCACCAGCCGGGCGAAGAACGGGGCGCAGCCGGCGACCAGCGGCGGAATGGTTCCTTCCACCCCCAGCGAGGTGCCGGTCAGCAACGTGGTCACCGGGATCATCACGATGAGCAAAATGATGAACGGCAGGGATCGCAGTACGTTGACGCACAATGACAGCAGGCGGTAAAGGCGCGGGGCGTACAGCAAACGCGGCTCACCGGTGAGATAGAGCACAATCCCCAGCGGAAGCCCCAGCAGTACGGTCCATCCCAGCGACCAGGCCAGCATGGTAAGGGTATCGAGGGCGGCCTGGGCCACATCGTTCCAGTCGATTTCCGCGAAAAACGCCAGCAGACTCGTCATATCAGTTCCAGTCATGTCGTTGCGGGCGAATGCCGTTCAGCACCCAGTTGCCAAGCAGCTGATACTTCCAGCGAACCGGGTCGTGCAGGGTGTGCACCCGGGCATTGCGCCAGTGGCGGTCGAGGTTGAGCGACTCACCGGTGGCGCGAGTACCCCCCAGCTCGAACAGGCGGCTGGCGGCCTCCAGCGCCACTTCGGTGGTCCAGATTTTGGCGCGGGCGACGGCCAGCGACGCCTCGGCGACATGCTCCTCGCTGAGGTCATTTTTATAGCGGTCGAGCACCCGTCCCGCCCGCTCCAGCAGCGCGTCGGCTGCGGCAAGGCGGCTGTCCAGTTGACCGATATGGTAGATAGTCAGCGGATCGTCGCTCGCCTGCGCCACACCGGCGTCGATCCACGGCCGGGCGCTGTGGCGTACGAACGCCACGGTATCGTCCAGCGCCGCGCGGGCGATCCCGGCGTCTATCGCCGCGGTGGTCAGCTGGGCGAACGGGCCGGCAAGGGTCGGGCTGGCGTAGGACTTCCAGGTTGGGAAAAGGTGGAAAGGATTAACCGGAAGATTATCGGCCAGCACGGTGCCGCTGGCGGTGGTGCGCTGACCGAGGCACGCCCAGTCGTTGACCACCGTCAGCCCCGGGCTGTTCTGGGGGACGAAAGCGAGCTGGGCGCGGTCGTCGGCGTCCAGCGCCAGAATGCCAATCCAGTGGGCGTACAGCGAGCCGGTGCAGTAGCCTTTACGGCCATTGATCCGCAGACCGTCTGCGCCTTCCTCGATACGGGTACGAATATCAAGGACCGTTTTCCCCCCGGTTTCCGACAGGGCATTGGCGAAGCGATAGCCCTGTAATACCTGGGCGAAAAAGAACGCCTGCTGGTCGTCGCTACCCTGCAGACGAATATCCTCCAGCAGGCAGTAGTGGTTCTGGGGTATCTGGCCTAACGACGGATCCGCTGCAGAGAGAATGGCGATAACCTGCGCGAGGGTCGCGGCCGAGACCTCGGCGCCGCCAAAGCGGCGCGGCACCGTGATGCCCCACAGTCCGCTGTTGGAATAGGTGTTGACGATCTCCGCCGGGACAATGCCCGTCCGGTCGCGCTCGGCGGCGCCGGGTTTGAGCACGGCGGCGATCTCATGGGCGATGGCGAGGGCTTCCGCATCGCTGGCAATAATATGCGCCTGCGGCGTGGACTGGGTGTAAGGCTGTGCGGGTGAACTGGCTGACATCATCTTCTCTCTTATTCAGTGAATAGCTTATGCAAAAATTAGATAAATAAATAATTCATAATGCCTGTGGGTTATATGTGTGGGTAAGCAAAACACGTGCCAGCGAGAGAGGAAGGCGCAGTCGTGATAGGAAGCGGGTTGGCTATGTCAGCTGATGGAGCGGACTGCTGCAAATGCAGCGCCGTTTTGCGCCGGCTGTTGCAAAGGCAACAGGAGAGGAAAGCGACCGCCGGACCGAAGGAAGGCTGTCAGGCGGTGAGCGTGGCGAGGACCTCAGCGTTTCTTTGCCGCAGGGGCGAGCAGTGAGGGTGCGGTCTCGGTTAACGGTTGCCAGAGCCGCTCGGGGTCGCTAAATCCCTCTTCCACGAGAGCAAAAAAGCGGCTGGCGTGGAGACCGTCGACGAAGGCATGGTTAAACCGCCCGGCCACCGGGATCACGCCGTTCTGTAGTTTCCCCCAGGTAAGCGCGGGCACCGCCGCGCCTACGGCATATTCCGCATGGGTCATCGAGGTGAAGTGGAGCCACGGCAGACAACTGGCGCAGATAAAATGCTCGCCATCGACGATGAGCGGCGCCGGCGTTGTCTCTCTTGCCGCGACGATCTTCGGCGTTGCCGCATCGCTGAAGGCGGTGAACTCGGGGGCGTTGTCGCACCATACCTGGCGGAATCCTTCCTCGACGGTCATCACCGGCGTCATTACCGCCAGGCTGTCATATTCAATCACCTCATCATTGCGCACGCGTTGCCGTAGCTGCGGTACTCCGTTGGCCGCGCGCAGCAGCGCATAGAGCGCAAGCTGAAAAAACGAGACCCGACGGTCCTTCGCACATTCGTACAGGCGCTGCGCCGCTATCGGGACACAGAGGTTAAAGCTGGGGTTGGCAAATTGTCGGTAAAAGGTGAAATGGTCCCGGCGGGGCCAGGTCGCGGTGTCGATAATTCGGTAACGTGCCATGAATGCCTCCTGAATACTGGCGGTCTGCTGACTATGCGACGATTTCAATCAGGTTGCCATCGGGATCGGCGATCACCGCCTCATAATAGCCGTCGCCGGTGGTACGCGGCGGCGAAACCAGTATCCCCGCATCCTCGGCGCGTTGGGCGAGGGCATCGACCTGTTCCGCCCCGCCTACCGAGAGGGCCAGATGCGCCCAGCCGGTATGGTTATTATCCGCGCTGGCCGGCTGCAGGCCAGGCCTGGTCATCAGCTCGATCACCACCTCGTCGTCGATGGTGACAAAATAGGAGGCAAAGCCGGGGTTGGTCTGGCTGAGGTATTTTTCATTGATGCTGGCGGCAAAGAACTCCACCCAGAAGCGGGCCTGGACGTCGAGCTGTTGGGTCCACAGGGCGAAATGGGCAATTTTCATGGTAAACCTCCGGGCAGGAACATTGACAATCAAAGCAGCGCAGACGATCATGCTTGCTGTTGCTCGTTTTTGATAATTTAAGGAGTTTTCGTGCTCGATTATGCTGCTTTTCCCCAACAGCGACAAGCGTTGATTTGCCAGATCCTGCAGGAAAATGGCAGAGTGGTGTGCGCGGAGCTGGCGGCGCGGCTTCAGGTGTCGGAGCACACCATCCGCCGCGATCTGCATGAACTCAGTCGTGAAGGGTTCTGTAAAAAGGTGTATGGCGGGGCGGTGCTGAGCCTGCCGGAAGCCGGGGACTACAGTGAACGGAAAGATAAAAATCGAGCAACAAAACTCAGGATCGCGCAACAGTGTGCCAGGCTGGTGAAGCCCGGCGGCACGATTTTCGTCGATACCGGGACCACCAATCTGGCGATGGCCGAGGCGCTACCCGCTGAGCTGGCGCTGACGGTGGTAACGAACTCCCCGGAGATCGCCGCGGTACTGGTGAAAAAACCGTTGTATGACGTGGTGATCCTCGGCGGCCAGGTGCAGCGGGCGAGCGGCGGCTGCGTCGGCGCCGCGGCGGTGGCTCAGGTGCAGGGCATGTTATTCGACCAGGGTTTTATCGGCGGCTGCGCCATGGCGCCAGAGTCGGGCCTGACCGGTTTTGACTACGCCGACTGCGAGTTCAAGAAAGCGGTGATTAAGCAGTGCAGCGAAATTATCGTCGGCCTGACCTCGGATAAAATTCCGGCAGTGGCACGGTTTGTGGTGGCCGCGAGCAGCGATATCGATGTGCTGGTGGTGGAAGAGAACATCAGTCGCGAATATCGCGTTGCCTTTCAGCAGCACGATATTCGCATCCATACCGTGTAACCCGTTAGCGGGTGAGGGAGGTGGCGATAAGCCGCAGGCCCAGCGCCCCTAGCACCGTCGCGGTGGCGATGTCGATCCGCCGCTTCAGCCGCAGGTAGACGCGCCGCGGGCGATCGGCAGACAGCACCAGCGCCACCAGCGAATACCAGCTGACGTCAATCAGAAAGCTCATCAGCGGCACGATGTAGTAAAACGCGGTGGGGATCTGCGCTGGCAGCAGAGCGGTAAAAATTGAGGCGAACACCAGCGCGGTTTTGGGATTGCTCAGCTGGGTATACAGCCCATCGCGGAAGGTCTTCAGCAGCGAATGGTTGCCAGCCATGCCGCTGGCGGAAAAGTCCATCGGCTGCGCCGACCCGCGGAAAATCTTATAGCCCAGCCATAACAGGTAGAGCCCGCCCGCTACTTTCAGGCCAATAAACAGCTCCGGCACCGCGGTGAGCACCTTCTGCAGGCCCAGCATCGCCATAATGGAAAAAATGGCGGCGCCGGCGCCAGTACCGAGGGCGGTCACCAGACCGTGCACGCGCGAGCGAGCGACGGCATTGCGCGCGACAAAGATAAAGCTTGGGCCGGGACTGATCACGCCCATGATCAGCACCGCGGCAATGGCCATCAGGCTGGATAAGAACATAGCGACTCCTGTGATGTCCGCCGCCGGCAGGCGGTCGGTAACCTGTGAACGGTTGGGGTAGACAGAGTAGCAAACTGGTTCAGGAAATCACGTCAAAAAGGTGTGGATAAGGCAGGGCGGCGCGGGCGGTGGCGGCGCGCGTTTTCTGCGCAACTGTTTGAATAACGATTCCCATTCTTGTCATCAATGGTAAACTGAATAACTGTGATCTTTGTCATACCGTAATAACTACAGAGAAGAGACACTGCTATGCAACATATCATTGAGGGCTTCCTCAACTTCCAGAAAGAGATCTTCCCCCAGCGTAAAGAGCTCTTCCGTAGCCTGGCCTCCAGCCAGAATCCCAAAGCGCTTTTCATCTCCTGTTCAGACAGCCGTCTGGTGCCTGAACTGGTAACCCAGCAGGAGCCGGGACAGCTCTTTGTCATTCGTAACGCCGGGAATATCGTGCCGTCTTTCGGGCCGGAGCCAGGTGGCGTTTCTGCTACCATCGAATATGCCGTCGTTGCGCTGGGCGTGACGGATATCGTGATCTGCGGCCACTCCAACTGCGGCGCGATGAAAGCGATCGCCACCTGCCAGTGCCTTGAGCCGATGCCGGCGGTGTCCCACTGGCTGCGCTATGCTGATGCCGCGAAAGCAGTGGTGGAAAAGAAAACCTGGGCCAGCGAAACCGATAAGGTCAACGGCATGGTGCAGGAAAACGTCATCGCTCAGTTGAACAACATCAAAACCCATCCGTCGGTGGCGGTCGGTCTGCGCGACCATACCCTGCGCCTGCACGGCTGGTTCTACGACATTGAAAGCGGCGACATTCAGGCGCTGGATAAAAACACGAAATCCTTTGTTTCGCTGTCGGAAAATCCGGACGTCTTCTTCGAATAAAGCCGTTCTCAGGGCACGGAGGCCCTGTTCATCCCCTCACCACTCCACGCAAATTTTGCCAAAATGGGCGCCGCTTTGCAGATAGCGAAAGGCATCCGGTAAGGCTGTAAAATCAAACACTTTATCGATAACCGGCCGCGACGCCTGCAGGTTCAGGGCGTTGACGTAGTCCTGTTGTTGCCGTCTATTACCTACCACCAGCCCCTGCAGTCGGGCCTGTTTACTCATCAGCAGATGGGTGGGGACATGGCCCTCGAAGCCGGTCAGGACGCCGATCAGGGCGATGTGTCCGCCAACACTGACCGCCTCGAACGACTGCCCCAGGGTGCCCGGACCGCCCAGCTCCAGAATGAGATCGGCCCCGCGATGGCCGGTGATATCCTGCACCGCGGCGCCCCATGCCGGGGTGGTGCGGTAATTGATGAGATGATCGGCCCCCAGGGCGCGAGCGCGGGCGAGTTTTTCATCTGACGACGAGGTGACGATCACCTGCGCGCCCATACTTTTCGCCAGCTGCAGGGCGGTTATCGACACGCCGCCGGTACCAAGCGTCAGCACCGTATCGCCTGCTTTTAACCGTCCTTCGACGACCAGCGCGCGCCAGGCGGTAAGACCGGAGGTGGTGATGGTTGCCGCCTCCCTGAAACTCCACCCCTCAGGCGCATGGGTAAAATGGCTGGCCGGCCTGACGACATACTGGCAGGCGAACCCCTCCGCGCCATCGCCCGGGGTCTGACTGAAGTCGCTCACCAGCGGACCGGGGTGGCCATCCAGCCACTGCGGGAAAAAGCCAGCGACCACCCGGTCACCCGGCTGAAATTCGTTCACTCCGGCGCCAACCGCTTCCACCACGCCGGCGCCATCCGCCATCAGGATCCGCCGATCGGCGGTGGGAATTACCCCCGTTGCGACCAGCAAATCATGGTAGTTCAGCGAGGTGGCGTGCAGCTCCACCCGGATCTCTCCTGCAGCGGGCGCCCCGGGGTCAGCAAGATCGACAAGCTGCAGGTTCTCAAGCGAACCGGGTTTTTTGACTGTCCAGGCTTTCATCATCAGGCTCTCTTTTCTGGAGGATACAGTCAGTATTGGTCGGGAATGGAGCGAGCGCCACAGCATGCCTGTCGGCAAAACGCTGAAAAGGGAAAGGCGGAAAAAAATACAGCGCCGTTAAAAACGGCGCTGTATTTATCGCTAACGGCTAAAAGGCTTATTTGCTCAGTTCAGCCGTCATGTGGACGCGATTATTAAACTGGGCGCTGGTGATTTTATAGGATGCACCCTGTTCCGCGGCCTGGGCGGCGATTTTTGCTTCAGCCCGGTCCAGGGTCGAGGCGGTAGCGCTGACGCTCTGGGCGAAGCTGACAGAAGAGAACAGAGACAGTGCCGCAACTGCAACGAAAGTTTTGATGGATTTCATGGTCGTATTCCTTAATCTGGTGTCTGATAAAGGGCTTTTCGCCCTGATGTGGTAAAGAATACGCTTGAATGTTGCAGGCTAAAATCAAAACAATTTGCGAATCTTGTTCAAATAATATGAATGTTTTTCCGCCGTGTGCAACGCGGCCTGCCGCTGTCGGGCAGGCTTTGCCCATGGCGTATAACTGGCAAGGTCGGGTGAGAGCGGGTTAAACGTTGGCCCGGAGATCATAAAATGATGAAAATGAGCATGGCTGACCAGGTGAAAATTAACCTTAATCCGTTCCAGTCCGTTATAGACTCGCTTGCGATTGATCCCCAACGTGGCCGCCAGTTGATTCACCGACTGTCCCTTCATGGTGGCGGCGATTATCCGCCTTTCCAGAAGGTTGAGGGGCGCTCGTTGACGGGAAGAGGTACTCTGACGCTGATGACGCGGCACCAGAGGCCAGCGACGATCGGCCAGCCTGCGCAAAAGGCGGCCAACCTCCGGAACGCTTTCCCGCTGGCTAACCCACAGGAGGGTATCCGCGAAAAAGGCGCGTCCGCGCCTCACGTTGCCGGCCGAGGTAAAGCCGACCACCAGACTCTGATAACGCAGGGCTAATTCAGCGGCGGCCTGATAATCGTGAAAGTTTTCCAGCGATAAAATAATCACATCCAGCCCAGCCGGATCGGGAAAATGGCTGAGTGGCAGCGAATGAATAATGTTCAGCCCGGGCAGGGTCTCCTGAATATCTCTGAAACATTGGGCGAGGCCGATATTAAAAAAAAGATTATTGCTGTGAATTAAAATATTCAACGGATAAACCCTGTTACAAGCGATGTAAACGGCGCGGAGAGGGGATTAGCTGCGTACCAGAAGTTTATTCATATCAGCAGGCGAGGCATTAATATAATTCATCATGCCCGGTGGTTTGAATGAGTAAATTTCGGCTACGACAGCATTGTTAATATAATACCCGGCGCACTTGACCCGAATAATTAATGCGCTTTCAACGCCTGCCTGGCTAAGACGGGATTTTAACGTCTGAATAACCTGCCATAATCGCTGCGCAGACGGGCGAAGGTTATTTTTTTCCCAGACGTTAATCATCAACTCTTCATCGCTGACCACCCGTTCTCTGCCATGCGCCAACAGATATTCCAGTAAACAGGCCATGGTACTGCGTAGCTGAACTTGCGTTCGCGTCCCTCGCAGCGCGATAATTTCCCGATGATGCAGGCAGTAGAAAATATTATCTGCTAACTTATAGCCAAGCAGTTTATAGCCCTTAGTCATCCACCACTCCCTGACAAATCCAGTTATTGCCGGTGCAGAGTACCTGCCTGCTGCTGACTGACCAAGTGAATTTTATTTGTTAGAATAATCAAAACAAATAACCATGTTTGTATACATAAGTAGAATAAAAATCTGATAAATGATTATTGCTCTGCAGGATTGTATGGTATAGGAAAAGTCTTAAACAAACGTCAGCCGCTGGTAAGCGGTTGAATATATAGGTGTCAGGAAAAACTAAATGCACTTATATTGATCTAGATCAATTTTGGTCATTTCAGGAGGCTTTCACCATTTACATAGTAAAACAAAGATTGAAATAACTTCCGTTACGCGATGATAAGCTGATTCTGAACTTATGGAACTACCCAGGGAATTGTTCATTACTTTTCAGGAGCGTTTTTATGGTCATTGCAACTCGTAAGCCTCTGTGTAACAAACGCTGGTCGGCCAGCCCGGCCTCCCAGGATCTTCAGTTGACTCAGCTACGCCACCCGTGGGTCGCCACCAAAGCCAGCTGCAAAAGCAAAAAAGCCTGGAAAAGCCGCAGTTAGCGGCCTGCCCAACCCCCTGACATAAAGCCCTGCTTGTCCCTGCGGACAAGCAGGGCTTACCTCTGCGACCTTTACACCGACTGCAACAGATAACCATAAGGCGTCTCCACCACCCTGGCAAAGCCGGGCAAACCAAGATGCATGCCGGCGATCAGCCATTGTTCGCTGGCGGCCTGGCGCAGCAGACATTCCCGGGTTTGTCGGGCCTGTTCAGGATCGACGTCGAAGGCGACCGACACCGACGTCCGGGTGGTCTGAATGGTCGGGAAATGGACAATATCCCCCCAGATGAGCAGCGAGGTATCGCCCGTCTCGAGACGATACCCGGTATGGCCGGGCGTATGGCCGGGCAGAGGGCACGGGTGGATCCCGGCGACCGTCTCCTCACCATCAACTTCGCGAATTTGCGCCGCGCAGATTGCCAGTACGCGGTGGACGAGCAGCACGTTGCGCCGGCCGCGATCGCTGGCGTTGTCCAGTGTGGATTCCGCCAGCCAGTAAGCGCGTTCCCGCGAAGGCAGGAACACCGTGGCGTTGGGATACGCCGGGGCGCCGGTTGCCGTCAGCAACCCGCCGATGTGATCCGGGTGCGCGTGGGTGAGGAGGATGGTGTCAATCTCCTCAGGGCGTACGCCGAGCAGCGCCAGAGTGGCGATAAGCGCACCGCCGACGCCATTGACTCCCCCGGTGCCGGTATCCACCAGTACGGTGTGCCCGCGTCCGCGGATAAGGTAGGCGCCGATCGCAATGGCCTCCGGTGAGGCTAACCCGGCGTTCCGCTGCAGGCGCTCCGCCTCCTCAGGCGTGATACCCGAGAGTAAGGACAGTGGCGCCGACATCTGACCATCACTGACGGCGGTCACCGTCAGATCGCCTGCGGTCAACGTATAAAAGGGAGCTGGTGTCATGGCGACCTCACGCGCGTTGCGCCGGGTTACGTAACCGGGCGGTGATGGGTTGATAGATAAAGACGGCGGCAGCCGTGGCCAGGTGATGCAGGTCGTCACGCGGGACGATGGCGGCATACCGGGTTTGTTGCGTCGCCAGGCCGCCAGGCAGCAGGACGATTGCCGGGGAGATGGGTAGCGTCTGAGGCGTATCGCTCAGCAGGAGCACCTCATCAGACCGGACCTCCCGCACGCCGCTATCTGCAACATAGAGGTGGCGGTGCCAGTCGGTGATCGCCGATTGCCAGCGGGCAAAATGGCCGCCACCGTTGCGGCGGTAGGCGTCGCTGTCGATGACGGTAGCATCGTGGATATCGTGCAGCGCCAGGTAGCGGGGGCACTCCTCGTTGAGGGCGCGGAAGCGCTGAGAGGCGTAAAAACCGGGCACAGAGACCAGCGCCGGCAGTTTTTCCTGATTGTAAAAGGTATTCCACGCTGTTTCGCTTTGGGGATCGGTGTAGGCGCATTCGACGACATAGAGCATAGTGACCTCGATGGACAGATGATTGAGCGCGCAAAGCGCTTTAGTGACTTTTCATCATCCTATCGGCTAAAAATGGCGCTGAAAAACGATGTTAATTCAATGGTCAGTGATATTCTGTCACTGACTTTCGGTGAGACTGCACAAGGAGCATTGGCTATGCGTCGTAAAATCCCCAGCAGCGCTGCGCTACTGGCTTTTGAGGCCGCTGCCCGTCACGGCAACTTTGCCCGCGCGGCGGCGGAACTCGCGTTAACGGAAGGGGCCATCAGCCGGCAGATTGCCCGTCTGGAAGCGCTCCTCGACAGTAAACTCTTCGACAGGACGGGGAGCCGGGTGCGGCTCAATCCGGCTGGCGCCCGCTATGCCCGCCAGGTACGCGAGATCCTCGCCCGTCTGGAGCGGGATACCCACGATGTCAGCGGGATGCCCTCCGATGGACATAGCCTGGAGATCGCCGTGCTCCCCACCTTTGCCAGCCGCTGGTTAATCCCCCGGCTTGGACGCTTTGCAGCGCAGCATCCGCATATCGTGGTCAATATTGCCGCCCGCAGCGATCCCTTCATCCTCCCGGGCAGCGGTTTTGATGCCGCCATCCATTTTGATCACCCGGCGTGGACTGGCATGGATGTGATGTTTTTGTTCGAGGAGTATCTGCTGCCGGTCTGTCATGCGGCGTTGCTGACGAATGACGATCTCCCCGGGCAACTGAACCGATTGCCGCGCATTCACCGGCGGCAGAACCCTGACGCCTGGCTGCTCTATGCCCGGGAATGCGGGTTGGCGCTGGATAATCCGGCGCAGGGGCCGCGCTACGATCTGCATGAGATGGCCATCGCCGCGGTACTGAGCCAGCAGGGGGTGGCGCTGGTGCCGAAGATGTATGTGGAAAGCGAGCTGCGCGCCGGGACGCTGGTCGCTCCGTGGCCGGGCTCCCCGACGCTGGCCAAGCGCTTTTGTCTGATCAAACCCGGTGGCGGGGAGGGAGAGCTGGCGCTGCAGGTGTTTGAGCGCTGGCTGCAGACGGAGATTGCAGCCGGTTAAGTCAGGGCTGGCCCGGGGGGAGGCTGCGTCGCCCGCTGGCGGGCATATTTCCCCGGCGATATCCCGGTATAGCGGGTAAAAGCTACGCTGAACGCGCTGGCCGAGCCATAGCCGATGCGCTCGGCGATATCCGCAATGCTGATGCCCGTCTCGCTCAGCCACTGCATGGCCAGGGTCATTCGCCAGCCTAACAGATAGCCCATCGGGGTCATCCCGGTCAGGTCGGTAAAGCGTTCAAATAACGTCGAGCGAGACAGCGCGCAGTCGGCGGCCAGGGCGTTGACCGTCCAGCGTCTGGCGGGGGCCTGATGCAGCAGGCGGATTGCCTGAGCGACCCGCGGGTCGCTCAGCCCGCGCATCAGACCGGGGGTCGCGAGCGTTCCGCAGGAACGGATGGCCTCGATAAAAAGTAGCTCAACCATCCGCGCCAGAACGAAAGATTTGCCCGCGCGATCCGCCTGCGCTTCCTCTTTCAGCAGCCCGACAAAGGTGGCCAGCCGCGGTTGATTGCGGACCACCACAAAGGCTGGCAACAGCGAGGCCAGCAGGCTGGCGTTCGTTGAACCGGAAGCGCAGTGGCCAATCAGCGCCTGCATCTGCGCAGGCTTGTCGAGGGCTCCCAGCCGAAAGTGTCCCTCCGCCAGTTGCACCGGGATGGTCTCCAGCGCCGGTGAAGGGGGCGGGGTCAGGCTGGTTAGCGCGAAGCGGTACGCCGCCGGGATCAGAATAAAATCCCCGGCGCGCAGGATCTGCGGCTCATGCTGGTCTATTTCCAGCCGACAGCCGCCTTCCAGCACGACGCCATAAAATGACAACCCCTGGTCCGAGCGTATCACTCGCCAGTCTCCCGCCCCCTCAACGGTTTTGGTCAGCACCGCTCTGAGATTTAGCATGGCAATAACCTCCGCCAACGGATCGCTCATTTCCGGACTCCTGCTAAAGAATGATGGATTATTGACCCTATATCGTCCGACACGGCCTGTCTATGATCAAAAGGAAGAAGCCATTCGGAGACAGAGATATGCAAACGATAATGATCACCGGCTGTTCATCGGGTTTTGGCCTGGAGACGGCGCGTTATTTTCTCGAGCAAGGCTGGAAGGTTATTGCCACAATGCGGGTTCTACGCGAGGATCTGCTGCCGGCCAGCGACCGTCTGCGGCTGGTGCGTCTTGACGTCACTTCGGCGCAGAGTATCGCAGAGGCCATTGCCGAAGCCGGAGAGATTGATGTGCTGGTTAACAACGCCGGGGTGGGGATGCTTAATGCCCTGGAGGGCGCGTCGCGCGAGGCGATAGCAGACCTGTTTGCCACCAATACCCTGGGAACGATTGCCATGACCCAGGCGGTGATCCCCCGGTTCAGAGCGCGCCGAAGCGGGACGATCGTTAATATTACCTCGGCGGTCACCCTGCAACCGATGCCCCTGCTGGCGGTATACACCGCGAGTAAGGCGGCGGTGAATGCCTTCACGGAGTCGCTGGCGCTGGAGCTCCGTGCTTTTAATATTCGCGTCGGGTTGATCCTCCCGGGACGCGCCCCGCAGACCCGCTTCGGGGAAAACGCTCGTCGAACGATGGGCCAGCTCCCGGAGAGCTATGCGGCGCTCGGGCAGCAGATCCTCGACAGCATCCAGGATAACGCCAGCGTGACGCAGGCTGTCGATGTGGCTCAGGCCGTCTGGCGGATGGTGAACGATCCTCAGCCCCCTTCGCGGCTGCCGGCAGGGGAAGATGCCCTGGCGATGGCGCAGGCCAGTCTTCGCCGTGTCTGAAGACAATATGCGGGTCTTGTCTGTCAGACGGTAGGTGCGCAAGCTGCCGCTGCGCTTTATGGCCAGGGGAATATTATCCCTGTCAGTATCGACTGGATAATATTAGCGGGTTATACGACATAACGGTCAGGCGGCGCTTACTGATGTAAATCAGGATACCAATGTCTTTCATGGTGCGTTTTCGCCGCTTATTCTGGATATGTGCGAACCGCCCGCCATATTATGACATCATCAATGGCTCAGGTCTTTTATATGTAATTTCTCAATGTAATTCGGGCGTTAATCTTAAAAAGTTAGTCTGGCCCGGTCGGGGCTGGACTTTCTTTATTCTACTGTGGCATGGTTTCATCCCTGCTGTACCGCGCTCGCTTTTTTACGCCAGGGAATAGTTTCCATTATGGAATATTTCTTTGGTGGATTATGAATATAAAACGAACATTACTCATCATACTTTTCCGTGTTATCAGGGGAGCAGGTATGGGATTAGGTACTTTAGGTATCGCGCTGGCTGGCTGGTTCTTTTTTTTCTCAGTAAATGAATATAAATTTCTCTGGGGTTTACTTTCAGTTGTGGAATTCCTGGTGGGGTATCTGATATATCGATTTTCATATGCATATATTTATGATGAATGGAATGATTATCATTAAAAATTAAACGGCGTGGTCTGTTGATCGATTTTTGATGCTCATGACTGTGGAGTAAAAATATGAGTGTGATGGGTGCCCTTTCAAATACTTGAAGTGTCGTTTTGCCAGCGTTAATTTTGTCTGAATCTGAGGGACGAGACCCAGTGCAATTTGTGAACGGGCTTCATGACGTAAAATTCGGGCCACACTGAGTGAAATTTCAGGTTAGAGGCCGAAACTCATGCGGCATTGTTTTCCGTTATGATAGTAGTGAAAGTGCCATTTTTGCTTCCTGATTTGCTGACAAACAGGGAGAGGCCTTCCATGTCGGTCAGAGAGTAGTTTTGAGGATGAATCGCAGCGTTACGAATGGCCGTGTCGGTAATGGCATAGTCGTCACCTTAGTTTTGTCTGCAGTATTCTGTAACGTCAACGCCTGAATTTTTGAAGCCTGAAATGTTTTCCGCCGGGAAAAAATGCCTTGCTGCAATGATACTTTTCCCGTCGTTCGTGGACTAAAGCGCCATTTCGATGTGCTCAAAAATGTACTTAAAAGGGTTGGCTTCCCCTGCACGAGTGTGGAATATGCAAGGAAAAATCTTTGCCAATACACAACATTTTAAGTCAGCAATACCATCGGGGGGCAGGTGATAAAACACAGAAATTACAGAAGGATAACTGATTGGTGCGTCTGAATGGACTCGAACCATCGACCCCCACCATGTCAAGGTGGTGCTCTAACCAACTGAGCTACAGACGCATTATGGTGCGTTTAATTGGACTCGAACCAACGACCCCCACCATGTCAAGGTGGTGCTCTAACCAACTGAGCTATAAACGCATTATGGTGCGTTCGATTGGACTCGAACCAACGACCCCCACCATGTCAAGGTGGTGCTCTAACCAACTGAGCTACGAACGCAATGTTGTGGTGACAACGGGGACGCATATTAGCGGCAGGGAGAGGATGTGGCAAGAGGTAAACGTCACTTTTCTTGCACATTGCATGCGATTGCGGAACTTTTACCCATTCCGGATATATTTTACTGAACCACAAGGATATTTCTTCGCCAGCGAGCGTCATGACTCGCTTTTTTCTGCCCGTCTAACTCTGCGCGGTAGGGTTGCCGTTGTGTTAAATTATCGGCCACCAGAAGAGAAGGAGTCATAACGAAGATGAAATCGATTGGTATTTTTTGCGGTTCTTCAGCTGGCGAACATCCGCTGTATCTCGACACCGCCCGTCTGGTCGGACGTACGCTGGCGCAGCAGGGGCTGGCGCTTGTCTATGGCGGCGGCAAAGTCGGTCTGATGGGGGCGGTCGCCGATGCGGCGCTGGAGGCCGGTGGCGTGGTGATCGGCGTGATGCCGCGCGGCCTGGTGGAGCGGGAAATTGCCCACCGCGGCTTGACGGAGCTGCATGTGGTCGAGGATATGCACGAGCGGAAAACCAAAATGGCGGCGCTGGCGGATGGCTTTATTGCCCTGCCGGGCGGGGCGGGGACGCTCGAAGAGATTTTCGAACAATGGACCTGGGCGCAACTGGGGATCCATGAGAAACCGTGCGCGTTCCTGAATATCAAGGGTTATTACGATCCGCTTCAGGCGATGGTCGACAACATGGTACGGGAAGGATTTATGCACCCGCGCTACGCGGAGATGCTGCCGTTTGCTACCTCGGCAGACGAGATTATCGCCGGTTTTCGCGACTATACGCCGCCGGCCCGTAAATGGGTTCAGCAGCCCGCTATTTAAACATCAAGCGCAGGGTAAACAGCGCGCAGACGATGAGCAGTAACAGCAGCAATTCGAAGCGATAGCGTTGCAGCATGATGTCCTCCTGAAAAAAAACCGGCGCTGTTCAGCGCCGGTTTATCACCTTAACGCCCTGACCATTATGCCGCCGGTTTAACCGCCGGTTTAGCTGCGTGGTGTGCCGCTTTATGATGTTTCTTTGCAGCCTGCGCTTTCTGCGCGACTGCCGGTTTCGCAGCGGCTTTATGGTGTTTCTTCGCCGCCTGGGCTTTCTGCGCGACTGCCGGTTTCGCAGCGGCTTTATGGTGTTTCTTCGCCGCCTGGGCTTTTTGCTCAGCAGCCGGTTTTGCAGCGGCTTTGTGGTGTTTCTTCGCCGCCTGGGCTTTCTGCTCGGCTGCCGGTTTCGCGGCCGCTTTGTGATGTTTCTTATGGTGAACGGTGGTATGGCTGGCAGCTGCGGCCGGGGTGGCGCTTGCGGCATCGGCAGCGAAAGCAACTGATGACAGACCCATAGCAGCGGCAACAACCAGAGCTAATACTTTTTTCATTCTGAAATCCTCGAATTGGTTTCTTGAGTAACCCCACTGCGGGGCTGTTGACCACACTATATGCGTCTCGGGGAGTGCCATCAGTGAGTCTTTGGTGTCGGGGAGTAACGGAATGTACAACGTGGTCGCAATGCCGGAGAACGAAAAAGCCCGCCGGAGGGGCGGGCTTTGCAGGGACTAGCGCGCGGCGCGCTGTAAGATGATGCTGGAGGGCTGGCGCTGTAGAAAACGCATCCGCAGCATCATCATGATGGCGGCGGAGGTCAGGCCGATGATAAATCCACACCAGAAACCGGCGGGCCCCATGCGTGGCACAACCATATCGGTCAACGCCAGCAGATAGCCGCTCGGCAAACCCAGCACCCAGTACGCGGTAAAGGTAATAAAAAAGATAGACCGGGTATCTTTATAGCCGCGCAGAATGCCGCTGCCGATCACCTGGATGGAGTCGGAGATCTGATAGATAGCCGCCAGCAGCATCAGGTGTGAGGCCAGCAGCACCACCTCGGGATTATCGTTATACAGCAGGGCAATCTGTTCACGCATCAGCACGGTAAAGATAGCGGTAAATACCGCCAGACAGACGCCCACGCCCACGCCGGTGCGGGCCGAAACCTGGGCATCGATCGTTGAACCTTGTCCGAGACGGAAGCCGACGCGAATGGTGACCGCCGCCGCCAGCGATAGCGGCAGAACGAACATCAATGAGCTGAAGTTAAGCGCGATCTGGTGACCGGCGACGTCAATGATCCCCAGCGGGGAGACCAGCAGCGCGACGACGGCAAACAGCGTGACTTCAAAGAACAGCGCCAGAGCAATGGGCAGCCCCAGCTGCACCAGCCGTAACAGGACGGCGACATCGGGGCGGCTGAAGCGCTCGGCGCAGCGGATATCCCGCATCGAACGCGCCCGACGCACCCACCACAGCATGCTGGCGAACATCACCCAGTAAACCGAAGCAGTCGCTACGCCACAGCCGACACCGCCCAGCTCGGGCATGCCGAAATGACCATAGATAAAGATATAGTTCACCGGAATGTTGACCAGTAAGCCGATAAAGCCCATGACCATCCCGGGTTTGGTTTTCGCCAGCCCTTCACACTGATTACGGGCAACCTGGAAGAACAGATAGCCCGGCGCGCCCCACAGCAGCGCGCGCAGATAGCCAACCGCCTTCTCAGCCAACAGCGGGTCGATATTATGCATGGAGCTGATGATATAGCCGGCGTTCCACAGCACGACCATAATCAGCACCGAGACAAAGCCGGCCAGCCAGAAGCCCTGACGCACCTGCTGTGCGATGCGATCCCGCCGTCCGGAGCCGTTAAGCTGCGCCACCACCGGGGTCAGCGCCAGCAGCAGCCCGTGGCCAAAGAGGATCGCCGGCAGCCAGATGGAGGTCCCGATGGCCACGGCGGCCATATCCGTGGCGCTGTAGCCACCCGCCATCACGGTATCGACAAAACCCATCGCTGTCTGCGCCACCTGCGCAAGGATGACGGGTATAGCCAGAGCTAATAACTGACGCGCTTCAACGAAATACTTCTGCACGTGAACACCTTTATTTTGTTGTTATTTTGAGACTAAAAAAGCCGCCGTAACTGGCAGCAAGGGGATAAAAATGAGGAATTTCCAGTCTATTGTAGCGAGGATTAGCCATTAAGCCAGTGAAAAAAGAGTCGAGGCACGAAGCGCGCTGGCAACCGCTTTGCCCTCCTGTTATTGTTCCCGATAGCGAAAACGGTAATGATACCGTCATGATTTTCAACAGGAGCCTAACATGTTTACTGGTATTGTTCAGGGAACCGCGAAAGTGGTCTCCATTGATGATAAACCCAATTTTCGCACCCATGTGGTGGAGCTACCGGCGCATATGCTGGAGGGGCTGGAAACCGGCGCCTCGGTAGCCAATAACGGCTGTTGCCTGACGGTGACCGAAATAAACGGCGCGCACATCAGCTTCGATCTGATGAAAGAGACGCTGCGGATTACCAACCTCGGCGATATTCAGATCGGGGATGAAGTGAACGTCGAGCGGGCGGCGAAATTCAGTGATGAAATCGGCGGGCATCTGATGTCCGGCCATATTATGACCACCGCGGAAATCGTGAAGATCCTCACTTCCGAAAATAACCGTCAGATCTGGTTTAAAGTGCAGGATCCGACGCTGATGAAATATATCCTTTATAAAGGATTCATCGGTATTGATGGCATTAGCCTGACGGTGGGCGAGGTGACGGCAACCCGCTTCTGCGTGCATCTTATCCCGGAAACGCTGCAGCGGACCACGCTGGGCGCGAAAAAGCTGGGTGACCGCGTCAATATTGAGATTGACCCGCAAACTCAGGCGGTTGTCGATACGGTTGAACGCGTGCTGGCCGCGAAAGACGTTGCGTCTAAGGTGAATGAAGCCTGAAAAAAATCCCCCGCCGGTGAGCGGGGGAGATTTTGTTAGCGGGCGATGCGTAGCCCATGTTCAATGCCGCGCGAGAACACTACCTGCCAGAGCTGAATGTCACGGGCGCGGAAGGCGCCGGCGCAGGCGTTCAGATAATAGCTGAACATCCGTTTGAAACGTTCAGAATAGTTATCGGCAATTTCCGGCCAGCTGGCGAGAAAACGCTCATACCAGGCCATCAGGGTGGTGTCATAATCGGCGCCGAAGTTATGCCAGTCTTCCATCACAAAGTGCTTCTCGCTGGCATCGGCGATCTGCCGAACCGACGGCAGACAGCCGTTGGGGAAGATATATTTATCGATCCACGGGTCGACGTTATGGTCGGTGACTTTGGAACCGATGGTGTGCAGTAAGAAACGGCCGTTGGGTTTCAAATTACGATCCGCGACCTCAAAGTAGGTGGCGTAATTTTTCGGTCCCACGTGCTCGAACATACCGACGGAGACGATACGGTCAAAGCTGTCGTGCAGATCGCGATAGTCCTGGAGCCGAATCTCCACGTCAAGATCAGCGCAGCGTGCCTGGGCCATCTTTTGCTGCTCGGCGGAGATGGTCACGCCGACAACGCTGACCTGGTAATTTCGCGCCATATACTCGGCGAGCCCGCCCCATCCACAGCCGATGTCCAGTACCCGCATCCCCGGCTCAAGCTCCAGCTTACGACAGATGAGGTCCAGTTTAGCCTGCTGCGCCGCTTCGAGGGTTTGCGCCTCTTTCCAGTATCCGCAGGAATACTGCATGTAGGGGTCAAGCATTCGGCTGAAGAGATCGTTGCCGAGATCGTAATGCTCTTTGCCAACAATCCAGGCGCGTTTTTTACTTTGCAGATTGAACAGGCGAGCGCCTGCGATGCGGAGTGTATCTTTGAAATGGTGAGGGAGCTGTTTTTCCAGTCCGGCGCGAAGCACTTTGTGGAAGAATATATCCAGACGCTCGCAGTCCCACCAGCCGTCCATATAGCTTTCGCCTAACCCCAGCGACCCCTCCTGCAGGACACGTTTAAAGAAAAGAGGGTTTTTAATTCGCAGGTCTGACGGCGCGGAGCCATTGATTTCTATTCCCGCACGGCCCAATAATTCAGCTGCAATCCGGTACCAGTCATCATTTGGTACACTTACTTCTTCTATACACGATGAACTCATAGCTTCTCCATCACGCCCAAGTGATCAGAACCTTAAAACAGCGTAGACGCTTTTTTGGCTTTGTGAGAAATCTCACGGATAATCCGTGAAGTCGCTATCCGACGTAGAACAGAGGAAGGGAGATAACCCTTGCCGAAAGGCCTTCCATGGTGAAACGGAGGCATCCTGCATCCGTTAATATTTAACTATTTTCTATTTATGTGAACCCGGATCCAGTATAGGACGCTAAGTACTGGCTTTCAATAAAATTTTCTTAGCATGCTAACGACTGGTCCGGGCAACGGCGATGGGCGTTACGCGTGGGAAGAGTGGGGGGTCAGCTCCGGCGTTTGCTGCAGGCGATAGCCGATTCCGGCTAAGCCAATCGAGACCAGCATCACACTGGTGGTGGTCAGCAGCGGCGTGGCGATCAGCGCCGATACCAGCAAACTGGTCAGGAAGCACAATCCCAGCTGCAGCGTATTCTGCAGCGCCGCCGCGCGGCCCGTTGCCTGAGGGAAGGGCTTCAGCGCCTGGGCGACCACAATGGGATAGATCCCGCCGTTGACCACCGCCATCATGCAGAACGGGATCATTAACGCCACCAGCGAGGCATGCGTTTGCAGGCCGACCAGCCAGGTGGCGGCAACGCTGACGGCGAAGACCACCAGCAGCCACGGCAGCATCTGTTGTCCTGACCATTTTTGTAGCAGTGCGCGACAACCATAGCCGCCCACCAGAAAGGCGATGGTCTGTGGGATATAGCTCAGGCCGATAGCGGTTGGGCCATAGCCCATTTCGTGCAGGATAAAAGGTGAACCGGTAAGCCAGGCGAAGAAGCTGGCGGAGCAGGCGGCGTAGATCAGGACGTTGCCGCTGTATTCCCGGGAGCGCAGCAGCGCGAGAAAGGTGATCTTCTGCTGTGTCACTGCTACCGACTTTGCGGCTGCCTTCAGGCGCAGGGCAGGCAGCATCAGCAGCAGAGTAATGGCAAACAGGGTGGCGAAGATGGCTTGCCACTCGAAGTGCACCAGTAGCCAGCTACCCAGCAGCGGGGCCAGCGCTGGCGACAGTCCTACCAGCGGCATAATGGTGGCGAAGATGCGGTTCGTGCGCTGGGCAGGATAGTAATCGGTGACCATCGCCTGCCAGGTAACGGCCGCGGCACAGACGCCAATCGCCTGCAAAAAGCGCAGCGCCAGCATCAGGGTAGCGTTGTGCACCCACAGCATCCCCAGACAGCCGGCCGCGAAAATTGCCAGGCCGCTCAACAGCACCGGTTTGCGCCCATAGCGGTCCGACAGCGGCCCCCAGAACAGCTGCCCCAGCGCGAAGCCGGCGAGGAACAGGCTCAGGCTGGCGCTGATGGAGGCAGCGGAGGTATTGAGATCCTGCTGCATGGCGGCAAACGCCGGCAGGTACATATCGGTGGCCAGAAAGCCCAGCACGCTCAGGCCGGCCAGCCAGACTAAAAATCCTTTCCCAGGTTGTGACATAACGTTCTCATTTTTGGAGTACAGGTACGATGCCGCAGAGTGTAGGGAGTGCATTGTGGCTTGTGAAACGCTAATATTTGTCACATGCATTCAAAAATTTTGCAGGCAGAAAATGTGGTCTGAATACTCTCTGGAAGTGGTTGATGCCGTGGCCCGCAACGGCAGCTTCAGCGCGGCCGCGCAGGAGCTGCACCGGGTGCCCTCCGCCATCAGCTATACCGTGCGTCAGCTTGAAGAGTGGCTGGCCGTTCCCTTGTTTGAGCGCCGCCATCGTGATGTGGAGCTGACGCCCGCAGGGGTCTGGTTCTTACAGGAAGGGCGCTCTGTTATCAAAAAAATGCAGATCACCCGCCAGCAGTGCCAGCAAATCGCCAACGGCTGGCGCGGGCAGCTGTCGATCGCGGTGGATGATATTGTGAAACCGGCGCGGATGCGCCAGATGATCGTCGATTTCTATCGCCATTTTCCCGACGTCGAGCTCATCGTTTTCCAGGAAGTGTTCAACGGCGTATGGGATGCGCTGGCCGACGGCCGTGTAGAACTGGCGATTGGCGCAACGCGATCTATTCCGGTCGGGGGCCGCTATGCGTTTCGCGATATGGGGATGCTGAGCTGGGACTGCGTGGTGGCGAGCGATCACCCGCTGGCGAAGATGGAGGGACCCCTGAGCGATGATGTCCTGCGTAACTGGCCGTCGCTGGTGCGGGAGGATACGTCACGTTCACTGCCCAAACGAACAACCTGGCTGCTGGATAACCAGAAGAGGGTGGTGGTCCCCGACTGGGAATCGTCGGCCACCTGTCTGTCGGCGGGCCTCTGCGTCGGCATGGTGCCGAGCCATTTCGCCCGACCATGGGTAGATCGCGGCGTGTGGACCGCGCTGGCGCTGGAGAATCCGTTCCCGGATGCCGCCTGCTGTCTGACCTGGCAGCAGAGTGATGCCTCACCGGCGCTGAACTGGATGCTCGACTATCTGGGGGACAGCGACACGCTGAATCGGGAATGGCTGCGGGCGCCGGAGTGATCCGCGCCCGCCAGATGCCTTACCGACGATAATCGACAAACGGGCCATCCGCCACGGAGCGGCGTTCGACCAGACGAGGATGAACTTCGATAGACTGCGACTCTTCACGCTTATTAACGATACGATCCAACAGCATGTTAAATGCGGCTTCGCCCAGGGAATCTTTCGGCTGATGAATAGTGGTTAACGCCGGGCTGAAATAGCGGGCGTTACGCACATTATCATAACCGATCAGCGAAATGTCCTGCGGCACCCGCAGCCCCATTTCATCCGCCGCGCAGATAGCGCCCATCGCCATGATATCGCCGCCGCAGAACACCGCCGTCGGACGGTGCTGCTGGCTTAAGATCTGCTGCATAGCGCGGTAGCCGGACTCCGGCTCGAAGTCGCCCTGCACAATCCAGTTTTCCGGCACGCTGATATGCGCCTCTTTCATTGCCTGCATAAAGCCGGCCAGGCGGCCTGCGCCGGTGTTGCGCTCCAGCGGACCCGGGATCACGCCGATTTCACGATGGCCACGTTCAATCAGGTAGCGTCCGGCGATATAGCCGCCCTGGAAGGCGTTATCGATCACCGCATCGGTGAAGTCGGCTTTTGCTTCGCCCCAGTCCATCACCACCATCGGGATATGGCGATACTCTTCCAGCATGCTCAATACCGAATCCGGATATTCGGAACACATCACCAGCAGACCGTCGACACGCTTCTGCGCCATCATCGACAAATAGGCGCGCTGTTTTTCCGGATCGTTCCATGCGTTGCCGAGGATCAGGGTGTAGCCCTTCTGGAAGCAGCTCTTTTCAACAGACTCAATAATTTCAGCAAAATAGGCGGCTTCGCTACTGGTCGCCAGCAGACCAATCGATTTTGTATGATTGACTTTCAGGCTGCGGGCCACGGCGCTCGGCGAGTAGTGCAGCTCTTTGATCGCCGCCCACACCGCATTGCGCGTCTCTTCGGCAACGAAACGGGTTTTGTTAATTACATGTGATACAGTTGTAGTGGAAACGTTTGCGCGCTTCGCTACATCTTTAATAGTTGCCATTACATCTCACTCCATGCCTTGACCTGATCGCCTGATCATCGATACGTAAACGTTTGCCTACACACACCCTGAATACAATTTTCAACATTGCATCACGTCGGGAAAACGACACAGAACGACAGGAAGGGGTCAATGGCCGATACGCTTTTAAATTAGCGTGGGATTTTGTCCGATCTTGGGGCAAAGTGGAAGAGCAAAAATGTGCATCGCCCTAAATCCCGGAAGATTTTTGCGATTTTTTGTGCAAAAATGAGCAAGCTCACTTTTGGTGTGGGGATAACAAGAGGGAAAAATGATGGATACCAATTTAAAGTTTTCGCTGATCACCACGGTTATTGCCCTCGGCGTGATCGTTGCTTTCAGCCTGACCGCCATACTGCACTAATGTTCCAGTGAGGGAGGAGCGCGGCCTCCTCCCCGTATCCCGCCATTATTATCAATTCTGCAAAAATCTTTTGTCATTTCGTTCACTTTTGTTTTTTTGTGATTGATGTCATGCTTTTGACTTCTGATGTTACGCCGTCCTCTCTGACGGTCTGATGGAGTCATTGAATGAAAATCAACTTTCCTTTACTTGCGCTGGCGATCGGCGCCTTTGGCATCGGTACCACCGAGTTCTCCCCAATGGGATTGCTGCCGGTGATTGCGAAAGGTGTGGACGTCTCAATCCCAGTGGCGGGAATGCTGATCAGTGCGTATGCCATCGGCGTCATGGTCGGCGCGCCGTTGATGACCCTGCTGTTGTCACATCGCGCGCGGCGCAATGCGCTGATTTTTCTGATGGGGATCTTCACCGTCGGCAACCTGTTGTCATCCATTGCGCCGGATTACACCACCTTGCTGCTGTCGCGCATTATTACCAGCCTCAACCACGGTGCTTTCTTTGGCCTGGGGTCAGTGGTCGCAGCCAGCGTCGTGCCAAAGCATAAGCAGGCCAGCGCGGTAGCCACGATGTTTATGGGGCTCACCATCGCCAACATCGGCGGTGTACCGGCGGCCACCTGGCTTGGCGAAACCATCGGCTGGCGGATGTCCTTCCTGGCCACCGCGGGGTTAGGCCTGCTGGCGATGGTCAGTCTGTGGTTCTCTCTGCCGAAGGGCAGCGCCGGTGAGCGCCCGGATGTCAAAAAAGAGCTTTCAGTCCTGCTACGCCCGCAGGTACTCTCCGCCTTGCTGACTACCGTGCTCGGTGCCGGGGCAATGTTTACGCTGTATACCTATATCTCGCCAGTGCTCAATACGCTGACCCACGCTTCATCGCTGTTTATTACCGCGATGCTGGTGCTGATTGGCGTTGGTTTTTCGCTGGGCAACTATCTGGGCGGCAAATTCGCCGACCGGTCGGTCTCTGGCACGCTGAAAGGCTTTCTGCTGCTGCTGATGGCGATCATGCTGGCGATCCCGCTGCTGGCGCAATCCCAGGCCGGAGCGGCCATCAGCATGATTGTCTGGGGCGCAGCCACCTTTGCGGTGGTTCCGCCGCTGCAGATGCGGGTCATGCGCGTGGCGCATGAAGCGCCGGGGCTCTCTTCTTCGGTGAATATCGGCGCGTTCAACCTCGGCAACGCGCTGGGCGCCGCCGCCGGTGGGGCGGTGATCTCTGGCGGACTGGGCTATGCGTTTGTGCCGGTGATGGGGGCGATTATCGCCGGTCTGGCGCTGCTGCTGGTCTGGTTCAGCGGACGAGCGCAGCCGGAAGAGGCCTTTGCCCGCCAGTAACGCGAGTGTAGGGAAGGGCTAAAAAAAACCGCAGCCGGGGAGACCCTGCTGCGGTTTGTCGTTTATGCCGCCAGGTTGGCCGCAACAAACTTCCAGTTAACCAGCGCCCAGAAATGGTCCAGGTAGCTTGGACGGGCATTGCGGTAGTCGATGTAGTAGGCGTGTTCCCAGACGTCAACGGTCAGCAGCGGCTTCGCGTCGGTGGTCAGCGGGGTACCGGCGTTGCTGGTGGAGACGATAGCCAGGCTGCCGTCGGCATTTTTGACCAGCCAGGTCCAGCCCGCGCCGAAGTTTTTCGCTGCGGCATCGGTAAATTTGGCTTTAAAATCCGCAAAGCTGCCGAAGGATTTGGCAATCGCGGCCGCTAACTCGCCTTCCGGTTCGCCGCCGGCGTTCGGCGCCAGGCAGTTCCAGTAGAAGGTGTGGTTCCAGACCTGGGCTGCGTTGTTGAATACGCCGCCTTCAGAAGTGCGGACGATCTCTTCGAGAGATTTGCCTTCGAACGCAGTGCCTTTGATCAGGTTGTTGAGGTTAGTGACATACGCCTGGTGGTGTTTACCGTAGTGATATTCCAGGGTTTCTGCGGAAATGTGCGGCGCCAGGGCGTCTTTTGCATATGGTAATGCAGGTAATTCAAACGACATTGCTACTCTCCTTATAACTTTTTGTTTTAGCTCACATTGACAAGATGAGGCTTTCGCCTGAATCGTGTTCTGGCCACCCGACGCTGTCGCGTCACGGGCTGTTATTGTATTGAGAATGTTAACATTTGCCGCAAGCAGTGAAAAGCCTTACAACGATAAAGGCTATTGCCGCAGGCGCAACTGATGAAGGCTTAACCGTTTTCTACGGGGCGAGGCGTCAAACCGCTCGCAGATGTTGCAAAAATGTATAAGGAGACGCCGTCTGCGCTTTTCCGACTCTCGCAGGGAAGGTTTAACGTCTTCTGTTTTTCTCTGACGATCGCAGCCGCGCATCATGGTTGAGGGTGATATGTCTTTAAAATTAATGGTTTAATTAAAATATGCGCCCAGGCAATCGCCGCTATGCCAATAATTCATTGTCTATTTTGCTATTTGTATGACAAATATGACCGCCGACATGAATTTCCCACAGGATGGCTACGATGGCAAAAACAGGTGAGGCGGTGAGCCCGAAGATGATCCCGGTTGTGCGGGGGATCGTTGACTGGATCGAAGCCCATATTTTAGACACCCTGCCGGTCAGCACGATTGCGAAAAAGTCCGGTTATTCGCACTGGTATTTCCAGCGGCAGTTCGCCATGGTGACCGGCTGCACGCTGGCGAACTACGTCAGTCGGCGAAAAATGACCATTGCGACAATCTATTTAACGCAGACGCAAGCGTCGATACAGAGTATTTCTCAGTGCCTGGAATACGACGGACAGGCCGCTTTCTGCCGGACCTTTCACCGTCACTTTGGTATGTCGCCCACCCGCTATCGTCGGGAAGCGCCGGGCAAGGAGATGAATATGCAGTATCCTTTGACGGTAGAAGGGAAAGACGCGCAGGTGAGGCGGTCTGCCGCCGTAGCGGCAGACCAGGATCAGCGAATGGTTTTCGGCGTCATGACGCGACGAGCGCCAACATAATGGCGAACCCAGTAATCCTCGCTCAGGGAGGTGATTTGTATATCACGACCTGTGCGTGGTGATTGAATAAATTTCCCGTTGCCGACGTAGACGCCAACGTGGTCGGCAGTACCGCGTCCGCGGGTGCGGAAGAAGACCAAATCGCCGCTCTGCAGTTCATCACGATCCACCGGACGCGCATCGCGCAGGTGGTACATTTCATTAGCCGTACGCGGGATGTGAATTTTGACCAGGTCCTTATAGGCGTAATAAACCAGTCCGCTGCAGTCAAAGCCGGTACGTGGCGAGGTGCCGCCCCAGCGATAGGGTTTACCCAACTGGCCCATCAATTTGTTCATGGCGGTACTTTGCGCTTTCTGCACCCGGACTTTATGGGCGTCGGCGATCGTTAAATTCGCATCGCTGGCCTCAGGTTTACAGCGTTTTTTATAGCCCTTACGCACCACGCATTTACTTTTGACGCTGTTCAGCGCCAGGGTCGGCTCGGCGCTGGCGGCGACCGTTTTCGCGCACTGCTTTTTATAACCTTTACGCAGCACGCATTTTTTCGTCGCGCCGGCGGCCTGACGATGAAGTGCGGTTTGGCTTGCTGCGGTAGTGCGGGAAGGGAGCCGGGTGCTCGAGGACTTTTTACTGGTGGTTTTAGCGGTGGTTTTACTTTTTTGACTGGTAGCTTTTTTCTTGCGCTCTGAGCCACTTTTCGCGGGCAACGCTTTTGGCGAAGCGGAGGCGTGCGTATGCCCTGACGCCTGAGCCAGTGGCGTGAATGAGATAGATGTGAACAGTAATGCACAGAGCGATATCGCGATTTTGTTTAGCCGCGCCACTGAGCAATCCCCTGATTAATTACAGACATGTACAAATGCCTGACGATGAATGACAAACCGGAATGATTCTAAAGCATAAAAACCCGGAAAGTTAATATTCTTTTGTATCAAAAATGTCGATTGGTTAACGATTGCAAGAAAACGCGTCAGACATTGACCGTCTCGCACAGAAAATGCGCAATGAGCGCCCGCCTGCGACGGCAAAATGATATTTTTAAGGCAACTTCGCGCAACAGAAGATAAAATATGAATAGTGAAAAAAATGTTATTATCCGTCCTGCCTACAGGACGCTACAATGACAAGTTACTGCCGTAGAAAGAAGTTTAAGGAAGCACGACAATGAGCTCGACTTTAGAAAAGATCCAACGCCAAATCGCTGAAAACCCGATCCTGTTGTACATGAAAGGGTCGCCGAAGCTGCCAAGCTGCGGTTTCTCTGCCCAGGCCGTTCAGGCGCTGTCCGCCTGTGGCGAACGTTTTGCTTACGTTGATATTCTGCAGAACCCGGATATCCGCGCCGAGCTGCCTAAATACGCCAACTGGCCGACTTTCCCGCAGCTGTGGGTAGACGGTG
Organism: Klebsiella variicola; assembly: GCF_000828055.2. Lineage (NCBI taxonomy): Bacteria > Pseudomonadati > Pseudomonadota > Gammaproteobacteria > Enterobacterales > Enterobacteriaceae > Klebsiella > Klebsiella variicola. The sequence goes on from NZ_CP010523.2 coordinate 2,396,126, forward strand.
AACTGGTGGGCGGCTGCGATATCGTCATCGAAATGTACCAGCGCGGTGAACTGCAGCAGCTGATCAAAGAGACGGCGGCGAAGTACCACACCGACGAGCCGAAAGCGGAGTAATTCCCGCCATCAGTAAAAAAGCGACTTCCTGGAAGTCGCTTTTTTTATCACTCCGGGGTGGCCACGGGCAGCGGCCAGCCACCCAGACGCTTCCAGCGGTTCACAATCTCACAAAACAGCTGCGCCGTCTGCTCGGTATCGTACAGGGCGGAGTGGGCCTGCGCGCCATCGAACGCCATACCCGCGGCGATACAGGCTTTCGACAGCACCGTCTGGCCCAGCGCCAGCCCGCTCAGCGCGGCGGTGTCGAAGGTAACAAACGGATGGAACGGGTTGCGTTTTAGCCCCGCGCGTTCGGCGGCGGTCATGGTGAAGCTGTGGTCAAAGGTGGCATTGTGCGCCACCATGATGGCCCGGCTGCAGTCGCTCTCTTTCATCCCTTTGCGTACCATTTTGAAGATGGCATGCAGGGCATCGTATTCGCTGACGGCGCCGCGCTCCGGGTCGTGCGGGTTAATTCCGTTAAAGGCCAGCGCTTCGGGCTGCAGATTGGCGCCCTCGAAAGGTTCAACATGGAAATGCAGCGTTTCATCGGGCATCAGCCAGCCTTGCTCATCCATCTTCAACGTAATGGCGGCGATCTCCAGCAGGGCGTCGGTTTTGGCATTAAATCCTGCGGTTTCAACATCAATCACCACCGGATAAAAACCGCGGAAACGGTCGCACAGACCATTCAGTTGAGCATTCTCGGACATCAGATTCTCTTAGCTGGAAAAAAGTAGCGCGCATTATGGCAAATTTTGCCGCGGCTTGCAGCAGGCAGGGGTGAAAACAACGGGCGCCGCAGCGCCCGGGCGAGCCATGGCATTAAAGAGGCCTGGCTCGGGAAGCGTTAGTTGCCCAGACCTTTGCCGGCATCTTTCTCTTCAATGAGCTCGATTTTGTAACCGTCCGGATCTTCCACGAAGGCGATGACGGTGGTGCCGCCTTTTACCGGGCCGGCTTCACGGGTGACGTTGCCCCCGTTCTGGCGGATCCGTTCGCAGGCTTCGGCGGCGTTGTCGACGCTCAGCGCGATATGGCCGTAGGCGGTGCCCAGCTCATAGCTGTCCACGCCCCAGTTGTAGGTCAGTTCAATCACCGCGGTTTCGCTCTCTTCGCCGTAGCCGACAAAGGCGAGGGAGTACTTGTACTCCGGGTTTTCGCTGGTGCGCAGCAGCTTCATGCCCAACACGTTGGTATAGAAGTCGATAGAACGTTGCAGGTCGCCAACGCGCAGCATGGTGTGGAGTAAGCGCATAATGTCCCCTATGCAGTTTATTTGATAGATCAGAACCTTGAGTATAGCGGCGATACGTCGCCGCTATCAATGGAGGGATTACAGCGTAGGGTAGTCGGTGTAGCCTTCCGCGCCGCCGCCATAGAAAGTTTCCGGGCGCTGGGGGTTGAGCGCCGCTTTTTTCTGCAGACGGGCCACCAGATCCGGGTTGGCGATGTAATCGCGGCCAAAGGCCACAGCATCAATGAGCCCTTTATTGATAAGATCGTTGGCTTTTTCTACCGTGTAGGCGCCAGCGCCAATGATCACGCCCGGGAAGCGGTCGCGAACTTTCTGACGGAAGGCTTCGCTGTACGGCTTGCCGCCCGCCCAGTCCGGCTCGGACATGTGCAGATAGGCGATACCGCGTTTTGCCAGTTCGCTAATCAGATACAGCGCGTCTTCTTCTTCGTTCGGGCCATTATCCACATTCTGGAAGCTGCCAATCGGCGACACGCGGATGCCGATCCGGTCAGCGCTCCACTCTTTGCTCACGGCGTCGACCACTTCCAGTACCAGACGGGCACGGTTCTCAACGCTGCCGCCGTACTGATCGGTACGCTGGTTCGCCGACGGCGAGAGGAACTGGTGCAGCAGATAGCCGTGGGCCGAGTGCAGCTCGACCAGATCGAAGCCAGCGTCACGGGCATTGCCGACCGCCTGACGGAAATCGTCGACGATCCCCGGGATCTCTTCGGTTTCCAGGGCACGCGGCATCGAGGTGTCGGCGCGAATAGCATGGCCGTTTTCATCGCGCAGGGAGGTGCGAGTACCGGCGCTCAGCGCAGACGGTGCTACCGGCGCGGCGCCGCCAGGTTGCAGGCTGCTATGGGAAATACGCCCGGTGTGCCACAGCTGGACGGCGATACGGCCATTTTCCGCATGAACACCGGCGGTGATTTTCTGCCAGGCGGCAATCTGCTCCGGGCTGTGCAGGCCTGGCGCGCCGGCATAGCCTTTGGCCTGGGCAGAAATCTGCGTCGCTTCGGTGATGATCAGGCCGGAGCTGGCGCGCTGGCGGTAGTATTCGCCCATCAGCGGGGTAGGGATATCGCCCGGCTCGATGCTGCGCAGACGCGTCAACGGCGCCATAAATACGCGATTAGGGACGGTGACCGCACCGACTTTCAGCGGGCTGAATAATTTTGCTTCCGACATAGTGACTCCTGAGTAGACCGGTCGTCTAGTAACTGATGAAATAAAAACGCCTGTTATACCGCAGGCGCCGCAATAATCTGTTTGGCGTGGGCAAGGGCGCTTTCCAGCGGCCTTGCGCTACGCGTAATTTTGGCCTGCAGGTTGGCCCCGAGCCACAGGGAATACAGCACCTGCGACAGGGTCATGGCCTCGCCGTCAAACGCCAGACTGCCTTCCTGACGTCCTTTCTCCAGCGCGTCGCCCAGCAGGGCGATAATCTGACTGGCACCATGGTCCATGGCGGTACGCATATCTTCCGACAGGTCGCAAACCTCTGCCGACAACTTGACGGTAAGACAGCCGCTAATAATCCCCTGCTGGCAGAACTGATTCAGCGTGTGCTGATAATAAGCCAGCAGGCGGTCACGATAGTTGCCGTCGCCATGATCGAAGTGGTCGACCAGGCGCTGCAGATATCCGGTGTAGTGATGTTCGAGCAGCGCGACGCCGAAGGCTTCTTTAGAGCGGAAGTAATGGTAGAAAGAGCCCTTGGGCACTTCCGCCGTCTTCAGAAGTTCGCTCAAGCCCATTCCGGTAAAACCGCGATGCATGCAGAGCTGCTCGCCGGTGACCAGGATATGTTCTCGGGTATCGCATTCGCTGTGTCTGTTCATGGAGCACACTGTAGTAGACCGATTGGTCTAATGCAAGCGTCGGCGGAAAAATGTTAGCTGGCGCAGCACGTAGTGAACAAAATTTGCGTCGGCGCGGGGAAACGTCTTCAATGAAAGGAGACGAGGGACAGGAGACGTGTGGTGGCAGAGCAGTTAGAGTTTTTCCCGGTGCAGAGCCCGTGCCGGGGAATATGTCAGACCGACGAGCGCGGCTACTGTCGCGGCTGTTTCCGCAGCCGTGAGGAACGTTTTAACTGGCAAACGATGAGCGATGCGCAGAAACAGGAGGTGTTGCGTCTCTGCCGCCAACGGCTGCTGCGCAAAATACGCGCGAACAAGCCGGAACCGGCGGAAGAACCGCAGCAACCCTCACTGTTTTAAACCAAAAAGTACGTATACTCAGTACACTTTTTTATTGAGGAAGCGGTTATGGTTCAGCGTATTGCTATGGCTCCCCAGGGGCCGGAATTTTCGCGTTTTGTGATGGGCTACTGGCGTCTGATGGACTGGAAAATGTCGCCAGGCGAGCTGGTCAGCTTTATTGAACAGCATCTCGATTTAGGCGTAACCACTGTCGATCACGCCGATATCTATGGCGATTATCAGTGTGAGGCTGCCTTTGGCGAAGCGCTGAAGCTGGCGCCGCATCTGCGTAATCGCATGGAAATTGTCAGCAAATGCGGCATCGCCACCCGGGCGCGGGCTGAAAACACCATCGGCCACTATATCACCGACCGCGACCACATCGTGCTGAGCGCTGAGCAATCGCTGCGTAATCTGGCGACGGACCATCTCGATCTGCTGCTGATCCATCGGCCGGATCCGCTAATGAATGCCGATGAAGTGGCTGAGGCGTTCCTCGCGCTGCATCACAGCGGAAAAGTGCGCCACTTTGGCGTATCTAACTTTACCCCAGCCCAGTTCACTCTTCTGCAGTCGCGCCTGCCGTTTACCCTGGCCACCAATCAGGTCGAAATCTCGCCGGTGCATCAGCCGCTGTTGCTCGACGGCACGCTCGATCAGCTGCAGCAGCTGCGTATTCGTCCGATGGCGTGGTCCTGCCTTGGCGGCGGACGCCTGTTCAATGAAGAGGGCTTCCAGCCGCTGCGCGATGAGCTGGCGCAGGTAGCGCATGAGCTCAATGCCGACAGCATCGAGCAGGTGGTCTACGCCTGGATATTGCGTCTGCCCTCGCAGCCGCTGCCGATTATCGGCTCGGGCAAAATCGAACGCGTGCGTTCCGCGATCGTGGCCGAAAAACTTAGCATGACCCGTCAGCAGTGGTTCCGTATCCGCAAAGCCGCGCTCGGTTACGACGTACCGTAACGGGCATTTCGCCTCCGGAAAGGCGTTCCTGGTTTACACTTAACAGGGAGACAGCCATCCGGAGGTGTTATGCAACGATGTATTCTCGCGATCTTATCCCTCGCATTTTGCGCTGGCGTACAGGCCGTCAGTGAAGATGTTCAACTTAATCTCGTGACCCCCCAGGGCGTCGGGCAGTCCATCGGCAGTGTAAAAATCACCGAAACCGACCGCGGCCTCGAGTTCGCCCCCGAACTGCGGGCATTGCCGCCGGGCAAGCACGGCTTTCATATTCATGCCGAAGGCAGCTGCCAGCCGGCGATGAAAGAGGGCAAAGCGGTGGCCGCCGGGGCGGCGGGCGGACATTATGACCCGCAACATACCGGGAAACACGAAGGGCCGCTGGGCACCGGGCATCTTGGCGATCTGCCTCTGCTGGTGGTCAACGACGCGGGCGTGGCCGACCAGCCAATTATTGCCCCACGTCTGAAAACGCTGAATGAGGTGAAGGGGAAAGCGCTGATGGTCCACGTGGGCGGCGATAATATGGCCGACAACCCGCAGCCGCTGGGCGGCGGCGGCGAGCGGTTTGCCTGCGGGGTGATTAAGTAGTCTTTTCGCCAATCGTGCCGGCGATCGGGGCCTGTTCGAGCTGTGACAGGGCGCAATACAGTCGCCAGATTGCGGCGGCCAGCTCCCGGGCCGCTGGCTGATGATGGTGGTTCAGGACGTCGCAGATCCGCAGCAGCTCCTGCAGGGTGGAGGCCAGCGGGCGCTGCTGCACGCCGCGCTCGCTCATCACATCGCGCAGCAAATTGATGCACAGGTCGCGCACCTGGGCGAGGGGATCGGAGCGGGTTTCCCATTCCCGAAGCTGCCAGACGACGTGCGAGCAGTTGAGCAGCACCACCCCCCAACGTAGTAACCAGCGCCGTGCCAGGGCATCTTTACTCTGACTGAGCTGGCTGACATGGTGGTACACCAGCGATTCAAATTCATGTTCGCTATGCTGGGGATGACGGCTGAGCTGATCGACAAAGTGACGCCGTAACGCTCTGATATGGCGTCGCCCTTTGCGGGCGTCTGAGCCCGGACTGAGCACCGCAAAAGCCAGCCAGGCAAAGCCCACGCCGACAATCTTGCTTAAGTTATCATTGAAAAAAGCCGCATAGTCGTACACCGGCGGATTGGTGACGGAGATAAACGAGCCCATAAACACGATAAGCTGTCCCCACAGGCCGGCATATTTGGGCCACTGTAGCTTGAGCAACTGCATGGTGGTCAGCAGCGGGAACAGAAATAGCAGAAACTGCCACAGGTCGGTTATCTGCACCATCAGGCCGAACTTCACCACAAAACTGAACAGCGACAGCAGCACCAGGGTCTGCATCAGCAGCGTCAGCGATCGAAACGGCGAAGCCGAGACCGAATAGAGCACGCAGCAGATGGAGGCCAGGGTCAGGGCAGCCGCGCAGCTGGTCCACTGGGTGCTGATCCCCCATGCGCCAATCGTCACCAGCGCGCAAAAAGTACGGATGCCATTGAGCAAGGCCTCTGCCTGGTCGGTGTGGCGGGCCAGGGCTGGCGCCGAAGGTACGTTGAACTCGGCGATCGCCGACGCATTCTCTACCCGGCGGATCCAGCGACTGCTTTCCAGATAAATACGACAGAAATAGCGCAGTCGCGCCCAAAAGGCGATATGACGGTAATCGGCCTCCGGCGGCGGCGCCAGAGGCGCCAGAATGCGGGCGACATGATAGCTGTCAGCATGGGGAGCAGCGAGTTCAGCAAGCAGCGACTCCAGCACCTGACGAGTGTTCGCCGGCGCGTCCGGCCAGTTCAGCAACATACGTCGCAGACTGGAAATGACGCTGGTCATTCGGAGCTGCTGATGCAGCAGGTAGTTCAGCAGGGGATTCTGCCGACGGAAGCGGTAGTGACTCCAGAAGGCCTGGATGCGCAGCAGGTTCATGGTGAGGATCTGGCCAATCACGCTTTCGTGAGCGGTGCGGATGGCATCCGTCGTCTCCGGCACCCACAGCAGGCTGGCGTGCTCCAGCAGCCGGGCGTGCATGGTTTTCAGGGCCGTCAGCAGGTTGCTGCCGTCGGAGGTGCTGGGCAGGATCATCATCATGAGTCCGCCGCAGAGGATCCCAACGATGACTTCGCAGACGCGCGACTGGGCGATCACCCAAAGTTCGTAGCTGTCGCTGATGTTAATCACCGGAAACGCGATGATGGCGCAGGTATAGCCGGCAAGCTGAAAGGCGTAGGCCACGTTGTTGGTGAACAGCGCGCAGGCCCAGGTGCACAGCGCCAGCCAGCCGGAAATACTGAACAGAAACAGCCAGGGATCGTTCAGCGTATGGCCCGCCAGCAGCAGGGCGGCGCAGGCGCCGAGCAGGCTGCCGGCGATGCGGCCAAAGCTTTTACTGATCACGCCGCCGACGGTGGGAAAGCTGACCACTGCCGCGGAGGTCATCGCCCAGTACGGCTCATCGAGATCCAGCGCGTAGGCGATGCTTAACGCGAGACACATAGCGATGCCATTACGCAACGCGTATCGCCACTGTGGACGGGTGGCTTTAACCCAGGGCAGTGTGCGCCACGACAGGGCCTGCAGATTCATTACTGCCCGCCGATCGAGACAGTGCAGGTGGTGCCGGAGACCAGAGTGACGTCCGCCGGTAGCTCATTAAAGGCAATCCGCACCGGAACGCGCTGCGCGAGGCGTACCCAGGGGATATTCGGTTTGATGTTGGCCACCAGCCCGGTTCCCTGTTCCACGCTTTGATCGACAATCGCCCGGCCGATGCTGGCGACATGCCCGTGCAGCGTCTGCTGATTACTGTAGAGAATAATCTGCGCCGGATCGCCGATGCGGATATGACGCAGTTTGGTCTCTTCAAAGTAGCCCAGCACGTAAAACGAGTGGCTGTCTACCAGAGCAAAGACCGGGTGGCCGGTAGTGGCGTAATCGCCGACGCGGGTGGAGAGGTTGGTCACCCAGCCGTCCACTGGCGCTTTGACCGTTGTTTGGCTTAGCTGCCATTGCGCATGTTTCAGCATCGCTTCGCTGACGCCCAGTCCCGCTCTGGCGGCCGCCAGGTTGGTGGTGGCCGTATTCAGCGCGGTGTTGACGTTCTCAAGATCTTCAGCCGAGATCGCATTCTGCGACAGGTTGCGACGACGACGTGCCTCGCTGGCGGCCTTCGTTTGCTCAGCCTGCGCTTTCGCCACCTCGGCTTGCGCTTTCGCCTGCTGCGCCTGGGCGTTCAGCACGGCGATACGGTAGGGGGTGTCGTCGATAGTGAACAGAACATCCCCGGCGTTGACCCGTTGGTTGTCAGTCACGTTCAACTGCAGAATGCTACCGGAGACCTGAGGGGTGATCCCGACCTGCTCTGCACGCACTTTGCCGTCGCGGGTCCAGGGGGACTGGGTGTAGAAATTCCATAACAACCATGCGGCGATCAGGGCGATGGCCGCAACCAACAGCGTTGACAGATATTTTAGTTTTTTCATAGCAAGGAGATCACCAGGCAATCAGTAACACCAGGGCCAGACAGACCGAGAGCGCGAACAGGGAGAGGTCCATCAGCAGGGGATGCCAGATGTCGCCGGCATACATCCAGTCACGCAGCTGACGATGTAAAAACAACCAGATAAAAAAACCTAATAAGACGGCTTTGAACAGCGGAGGGAAATAGACGGACGCGCCGAACACCAGGTCCTGCAGCGGCAATCCGGATGTGTTAAGACTCAGTTTCACAAGCAAAAATCCTTTGCCATTACAGGGGTAACCTCAGAGCGTGCTACGCTATAACAGTGTAAATCATTGTTTTGGTTTTTGTTGAATCAAGTAATTCATTTGTTTTGATAATTCAAATGCTGCACACTATTCTAAAATCAGTATAATAACTTAGCAAGCTAATTATAAGGAGATGAAATTGGAATCGCCACTTGGTTCTGATCTGGCACGTTTAGTCCGCGTTTGGCGCGCGCTAATCGACCATCGCCTGAAACCTCTGGAGTTAACGCAGACTCACTGGGTCACGCTGCATAACATCCACCAGCTGCCGCCTGAGCAGTCGCAGATCCAGCTGGCGAAAGCCATCGGCATTGAACAGCCGTCGCTGGTGCGCACGCTCGATCAGCTGGAGGAGAAAGGGCTTATTTCTCGCCAGACCTGTTCAAGCGACCGGCGGGCCAAACGCATCAAGCTCACTGAAAAAGCTGAACCGTTGATCAATGAGATGGAAGAGGTGATAGGCAAGACCCGCGATGAAATCCTGTCGGGGGTCTCAAAGCAGGAAGTGGAAACGTTGCTCCACTTAATTCGTAAACTTGAACAAAATATCCTCGATCTCCAGGCAAAAGATTAATTTTTTAGCGGCCCGGGTTGCCCCGGGCCGTTTTTTTTAGTCGCCAGGGTGACGCCAGACCACCACCCGATTACGCCCGCTGTTTTTCGCTTCATACATGGCCGCATCTGCGCGCTCGACGCACGTTTCTGCGCTCACGCTTCTATCGCGCGTCGTATACAACCCCATACTGATGGTCATTCGCTCCGGCAGAGGGTGTTGCTCAGCGTTGACGGCCAGGCGGATACGCTCGGCGATCGCCAGGGCGTCTTTCTCGGCGGTGTTGACCAGCAGCAGGGCAAACTCCTCACCGCCAATGCGGGCAGCAGCGTCATCCGCGCGCGAATGGTTCTCCAGTACCGAGGCGGCAAACTGGATCACCTTGTCGCCGGCGACGTGGCCATAGTTATCATTGATGCGTTTGAAATGATCGAGGTCACTGATAATCACTGACAGCGGATGCTGGGGGTTTACCTTCGCCAGCTGCTGGTTCAGGGTGTCGTAGAAGAAGCTGCGGTTATAAAGCCGGGTCAACGGGTCGCGAATCGAGTTCTGGTACGAGTTGACATACTTATGGTTAGACTCACGGTAGAGCATAAAGACGTCGACCAGCAGCACCAGAATCAGGAACAGGGTACAAAGCGTTTCGAAAAAACGCGCCTGGTACCAGGTCTGATCGAGGTCCCCGGCGGTGGAGACTAGCTGGAAGAGGGTGTAAAGATAAGCGCTGCAAAAAAAAGCGCCGCTAAACCAGAAAATATTGCGTAATTTACTCAGGCTAATTAATAAAATAAGCGTGATAAACCAGATAGCCATCAGCAGCCAGCCGATAATACTTTGCCACAGTGGCGTGAAGGTATGGCTAAGATCGTCGATAAAATTGATGCTCAGCCACGGCGAGTGGCTGGAGTACACCCACGATAAAAAAATAATTGTTAATGTAAAAACGATACATGCCGCGAATGTAATTATGTGTGCTTTCAGCGAGTGCATGATGCGCTGGCGGAAGTAATACAAAACAATAGATGACATGAATAATACAGCCATCATTATATTGCGAAAGAAATAATAGATAACGGCGTCATTTTGATTAATGACCGGGGTCGTGCTGCAGGTAAGCCAGTCCGGATAGCTGCTGAGGGTGCCCAGCATCAGCAGCGCTGAACAGGCAAAGCCGAAAGCAACAGGTGTAAGGTACAGGCGGCGCTTGCTGCTCCAGTATTTCATGCCCATAAAACAGGCAATAGTAATATGAAAGACCATCAGAAAGCTGGTCAGTAGAGGAAATAATATTGATGAGGTAGTGCTGAAACTGGTATGAAAAAAAGCGGTCACTCCGGCAATGCCGAACCCGGCCAGTAAGCAAATAAAAACATATATAATAAAACGTTTAGCAACATGATTGACATGTTTGAGCATAGGCAAGATCCCAGAGAGAAAAGCAACAGCGACGTTCAGTCGACAAAGTATTATGACAATCTGAGAGTAGTGGGGGCGGTGAGATAAGATATTGCGCAGGCGCAATGATTGATGAACTACTTGAATATAATATATCTGATTGCTAATACGAATCTATTACGGTGGAATAACCGCGGCTGAAAAATACGATGCGGCGCAACGGGCCGCATCGCAAGGGGTGTTATCGAGGAGAAACGGTGACCTGGCTGCCGCTGCCGGCAATGGCGACGCGCTGACCCACAGAGAACGGCGTGCTGCCCTGTTTCTGCACCACCAGAATGGTGTTGCCATCATCCTTACGGATTTCCAGTTCTACGCCCTGGGTTTTGTTCATTGCACCCTGAACGCCCTGGCCTGCGACGCCGCCCGCGACAGCGCCAGCCGCGGTGGCAAGAGAGCGTCCGGTACCGCCGCCGATGGTGTTGCCGAGGAACCCGCCGAGCACTGCACCGCCAATGGCGCCGATGGCATTGCTGTCGTCGCCGCTCTGGATCTGCACGGCGCGCGTATGCACAATCGTACCGTAAGTTACGCTCTGCACCTGTTTGGCTTCAGATGCGGAATAAACGTCGCCGGACAGGCCGCTGCTGCTCACGCAGCCTGCGAGCGTAAAACCAATCATCGATACAGCCAAAACACGTAAAATCATTTATGAATCTCCTGTTCACCGAAGGTGTTCAATTGAACGTCCATACGGTTAATTATATGGCATTTAGTCGCCGGCGGGCATAGCTTCCGCCCTGACTATACAAAAAATAATAATTAATGATGCTTCAACCTAAACTAAACGCCGGTTCTTTACGGTGTTCTCTGAAATGTCGCTCTATTGTTAAAAAGTATTATAACAACATAGCATTAGCGGGCGCTTTATGGTGGAGTGAGGCGTATACGAGGGTCATGGAATGAAGGAAAAACGTATGAGATCGGGTCGCTTTATTGGCGTTATGTCCGGTACCAGCCTTGATGGTATCGATGTCGTATTGGCCGCCATCAACGAAAACATCGTGGCGCAGCAGGCCAGTCTCACCTGGCCCATACCACACCCAATAAAAGAAGAGATCCTCGCGATTTGCCAGGGCCAGTCGTTGACCCTCTCACAACTGGGGCGTCTGGACACTCGTCTGGGGCGGCTGTTTGCCGATGCCGTACTGGCGCTGATGCGCCAGGAAAATCTCAAGCCCACCGACGTTATCGCTATCGGCTGCCATGGACAGACCGTATGGCATGAACCGCAAGGCGACGCGCCGCACACGCTGCAAATCGGCGACAACAACCAGATCGCCGCGCATACCGGAGTCACGGTGGTGGGGGATTTTCGCCGGCGTGATATGGCGCTTGGCGGGCAGGGGGCGCCGTTGGTCCCGGCATTTCATCATGCGCTGCTGGCGCATCCCATTGAACGGCGGATGGTGCTGAATATCGGTGGCATCGCCAACGTGTCGCTGCTGGTGCCGGGGCAGCCGGTGCGCGGCTATGATACCGGGCCGGGAAATATGTTGCTGGACGCCTGGATCTGGCGTCAGCAGGGTAAACCGTATGATAAGGATGCCCAGTGGGCCAGCGAAGGTAAAGTGCTGCTGCCGCTGCTGCAGGACATGCTGAGCGATCCGTGGTTTGCTTTACCGGCGCCGAAAAGCACCGGTCGTGAATATTTCAATTACGGTTGGCTGGAAAAACATCTGGCCCGTTATTCGGGACTGCGTGGGCAGGATGTGCAGGCCACGCTGGCGGAATTAACCGCTGTGACCATCAGTGAGCAGGTATTGTTAAGCGGCGGCTGCGAGCGTTTGTTAGTGTGCGGCGGCGGCGCGCGTAACCCCTTGTTAATGGCGCGCCTGGCGGCACTGCTGCCGGGAACCGAAGTCTCCACCACCGATGAGGCGGGGATCAGCGGCGATGATATGGAGGCGCTGGCCTTTGCCTGGCTGGCCTGGCGCACGCTGGCGGGGCTGCCGGGTAATCTTCCCTCAGTGACCGGCGCCAGCGAAGCCACGGTGCTGGGCGCCATTTTCCCGGCTAACCCGCCGCAGAATCGGAGTTAACTGAAATCTTAAACACGGCGCGACCGGTAAACTGGACAAGTTAAGCGGTGGGCGGAGTGCCCTCCGTGACCGGGAAAGTCGAAGGCAAACGAATGAAAAAAATTCTTATCGCAGTTGTACCTTTTATGCTGGCGGGCTGTAGCTACTACAACCAGTTTGTCGAGCGGATGCAGACGGACACGCTGGAGTATCAATGCGACCAGAAACCGTTAACGGTCCATCGCAATAACACCCGCCAACAGGTGAGTTTTATCTATGATAATCAGCAACTGAACCTGGCTGAGGGGCTGTCGGCTTCGGGGGCGCGCTACACCGACGGCGTCTACGTCTTCTGGTCGAAGGGCGATACCGCTACCGTCTATAAACGCGATCGCATCATCCTCGATAACTGTCAGCTGCAGACGGCCAAACGTTGAGATTTCTGTCGGGGGGGCGCACAATAACGCCACCTTATGACTACATCCTCAATGGCCATGTCTGATAACGACGAACTCCAGCAAATCGCGCACTTGCGCCGTGAATATACCCGTGGCGGTTTGCGTCGCCACGATCTTCCTGCTGAACCCCTGCCGCTGTTTGAACGCTGGCTGCGTCAGGCCTGTGACGCGAAACTCGCAGACCCGACCGCGATGGTGGTTGCTACCGTTGATGAGCGCGGCCAACCTTACCAGCGTATTGTGCTGCTGAAGCATTACGATGAAAAAGGGCTGGTGTTTTATACCAACCTTGGCAGCCGCAAAGCCCATCAGATTGAAAAAAATCCCCAGGTGAGCCTGCTGTTTCCGTGGCATATGCTGGAGCGCCAGGTGATGGTGATCGGCAAAGCGGAGCGCTTGTCGACGCTGGAGGTGGTCAAATATTTCCACAGCCGTCCGCGCGATAGCCAAATCGGCGCCTGGGTCTCCCAGCAGTCCAGTCGCATTTCCGCCCGCGGGATCCTGGAGAGCAAATTCCTCGAGCTGAAGCAGAAATTCCAGCAGGGGGAAGTGCCGCTGCCGAGTTTCTGGGGCGGATTCCGCGTCAGCGTCGAGCAGATGGAGTTCTGGCAGGGGGGCGAACATCGGCTGCATGACCGCTTTTTATACCAGCGTGATAATGGCGCCTGGAAAATAGACCGCCTGGCACCGTAAACGCCGAAATTAGTTATCGAAGCGCTGGCGCTGAAAGGGCCGGCGCTTTATTCTATGTACTTTTCGCATCTGGCGAAAAGTCGTGTACCGGCAGAGGTGCAGTCGTTTATACATGGAGAATTTGATGGCAAGCAGTAACTTGATTAAACAATTGCAAGAGCGGGGGCTGGTAGCCCAGGTGACGGACGAGGAAGCGTTAGCAGAGCGACTGGCGCAAGGCCCGATCGCGCTCTATTGCGGCTTCGATCCTACCGCTGACAGCTTGCATTTGGGGCATCTTGTTCCATTGTTATGCCTGAAACGCTTCCAGCAGGCAGGTCATAAACCTGTAGCGCTGGTGGGCGGCGCAACCGGTCTGATTGGCGACCCAAGCTTTAAAGCCGCTGAGCGTAAGCTAAATACCGAGGATACCGTGCAGGAGTGGGTGGATAAAATCCGCAAACAGGTGGCCCCGTTCCTTGATTTTGACTGTGGCGACAACTCGGCGATCGCGGCGAACAACTATGACTGGTTTGGCAGCATGAACGTGCTGACCTTCCTGCGCGATATCGGCAAACACTTCTCTGTTAACCAGATGATCAACAAAGAAGCGGTGAAGCAGCGTCTGAATCGTGACGATCAGGGTATCTCCTTTACCGAGTTCTCCTACAACCTGCTGCAAGGGTACGACTTTGCCTGCCTGAACAAGCTGCACGGCGTAGCGCTGCAGATCGGCGGCTCCGACCAGTGGGGCAACATCACCTCCGGTATCGATCTGACCCGTCGCCTGCACCAGAACCAGGTGTTTGGCCTGACGGTTCCGCTGATCACCAAAGCAGACGGCACCAAATTCGGTAAAACCGAAGGCGGCGCCGTGTGGCTGGATCCGAAGAAAACCAGTCCGTACAAATTCTACCAGTTCTGGATCAACACCGCGGATGCTGATGTCTATCGCTTCCTCAAGTTCTTCACCTTTATGGACATGGCGGAGATCAATGCTCTGGAAGAAGAAGACAAAAACAGCGGTAAAGCGCCGCGCGCCCAGTACGTGCTGGCAGAGCAGGTGACGCGCCTGGTCCACGGCGAAGAAGGCCTGGAAGCGGCGAAGCGCATTACCGAAAGCCTGTTCAACGGTAACCTGAGCGACCTGAGCGAAGCAGATTTCGAACAGCTGGCGCAGGATGGCGTGCCGATGATCGAAATGGAAAAAGGCGCCGATCTCCTGCAGGCGTTGGTGGATTCCGAGCTGCAGCCGTCCCGCGGTCAGGCGCGTAAAACCGTTGCCTCGAACGCGGTGACCATCAACGGAGAAAAACAGGCCGACCCGGAATATGTATTCAGCGACAGCGACCGTCTGTTCGGCCGCTACACCTTACTGCGTCGCGGTAAAAAGAATTACTGCCTGGTCTGCTGGAAATAAAAAATAAAACCAGGGCGTGGGAAACCACGCCCTTTTTCTTTTTAGGGTTGTGGTAAGAAAATGAAGAACATCCTCGCCATTCAGTCTCACGTTGTGTTTGGCCACGCCGGCAACAGTGCCGCCGAGTTTCCGATGCGCCGTCTGGGCGCCAATGTCTGGCCCCTGAATACCGTTCAGTTCTCCAACCATACGCAATACGGTAAATGGACCGGTTGCGTGATGCCGCCTTCACACCTGACGGAGATCGTCCAGGGCATTGCCGACATCGACAAGCTGCAGACCTGCGATGCGGTTCTGAGCGGCTACCTCGGTTCCGCTGAACAGGGCGAGCATATCCTCGGTATCGTGCGTCAGGTGAAAGCGGCCAATCCGGCGGCGAAGTACTTTTGTGACCCGGTGATGGGCCATCCGGAGAAAGGGTGCATCGTCGCGCCCGGCGTGGCGGAATTCCACGTGCGTTATGCGCTGCCGGCCAGCGATATTATTGCGCCGAATCTGGTTGAGCTGGAGATCCTGTGCGGTCATCCGGTCGCCAGCGTCAGCGAAGCGGTAGCTGCTGCGCGGGAGCTGATTGCCCAGGGGCCGGAGGTGGTGTTGGTTAAACATCTTTCCCGCGCCGGTCTGAGCATGGATCGTTTTGAGATGCTGCTGGTGACGGCCGAAGAAGCCTGGCATATCAGTCGGCCGCTGGTGGATTTTGGCCTGCGTCAGCCGGTTGGCGTCGGCGATGTGACCAGTGGACTGCTGCTGGTGAAACTGCTGCAGGGTGCCAGCCTGCGCGATGCGCTTGAGCACGTTACCGCCGCGGTGTACGAGATCATGCTCACCACCAAAAACATGCAAGAGTATGAACTGCAGGTGGTGGCGGCGCAGGATCGCATTGCCGTACCGGAGCACTGCTTCAGCGCCACCCGGCTGTAACTCCCCGGGCCTGCCCGACGGTCCGCCGGGCAGGTTCAGGCCTTATTTTAAGCCTTCAGCCGCCAGTGCGGCCGCCACCGCCGGACGCGCTGCCACCTGCGCCATCCAGCTGTCGATATGACCATAGGCAGCCATATCCAGTTTTATGCCATAGCCCCAGCGCAGCACGGTGAACAGATAGCCATCGGCGATAGTAAAGCGATGGCCGGTCAGCCACTGTTTATCTTCCAGCGACGTATCAACATACTGCAGTTTCTTCTCGAGCAACGCCCGCGCGACAGGCTTATAGTCTTCCGGGGTATCCGGGCGGAACAGCGGGGTAAAGCCTTTATGCAGCTCGGTGGCCACGTAATTCAGCCACTCCAGGGTCTGGTAGCGGGCAATGGAGCCCACTGGCGCCAGCAGATGGCGGTCCGGCACCTGATCGGCGATGTACTGCATAATAGCCACGCCCTCAGTGAGCAGGATGTCATCATCCAGCAGCAACGCCGGCACCTGACCTTTCGGGTTGATCAGCAGATAATCATCCCCGTTTTCCAGCCGTTTTTTGGCCAGGTCCACGCTCTGCAACGTGAAATCCAGGCCGCTTTCGCGCAGGGCGATATGCGAGGCCAGGGAACAGGCGCCGGGTTTGTAGAACAGTTTCATGCGTAACTCCTCGTGGCTGCAGTTTTCTGTATGTTAGTCCCGCCAGGGGTAAAAAAAAAGCCGCTAACCTAACGTTAGCGGCTTAAAAATAATTGGTTTTCCCTGCGGCGTCAGGCTGCCGCGGTTTCGCGTGCTTTCAGGTCCGCGCTGTCGTCCTGAGTCATACGGTTCAGCTTCGGCGCCGTGAGCAGCATCAGGGCGGCGATAACCGCGGTGACGATACCAATCTGCAGGAACACGTGGCCGTACACTTCCAGCGACACCAGCGGATCGGTGACGTTTTCCGGCACCGCCATCAGGTTGGCGATTTTCCCGGCGATGATCGCCGCGCCGGCGGTAGTGAGGAACCAGCTGCCCATAATGAAGCCCATCAGACGCTGCGGAACCAGCTGAGCGACCATCGCCAGGCCGAGGCCGGAAATCATCAGCTCACCAATAGACTGCAGCGCGTAGCTCAGAATGAGCCAGTTAACCGAGACGATGCCGGCGTCGCTGGCGAACTTCGCGCCTAAAGGCAGGACGAGGAACGCGCCGGAGCACAGTACCATGCCGATAGCGAACTTGTGCGGCATCGGCAGGCGGTCGCCCATCTTGTTATAAATGGCTGCCAGAATAGGGCTACCAATCATGATCCAGAACGGGTTCAGCGCCTGATACTGTTCCGGTTCGAAGGCGATACCGAGGATCGAGTGCTCAACGTTACGAATCGCGAAGAAGTTCAGAGAGGTCGGCATCTGGCTGTACAGTACGAAGAAGACAATCGCTTCTACCATCAGCAGGAAGGCGACGATCATTTTACGACGCGCGGCACCTTTCAGACCGATGGTTTCTTTGGCGAAAATCACAACGATACCCAGTGCGACGACGCCCAGCACCATACGTGCGATGCCCTGGTTGTGCAGCAGCCAGGTGGCGATGGCGACCAGCACCACCACGCCAGCGATGGTCGCCAGCAGTTTGCCCATGTGCACTGGGGCAAAGTCCGGTTTCGAACCGTACTGTTTTACCCATTTCTGGCAGAAAGCAAAGTTAATAATCGTGATCACCATCCCCACCACGCTGAGGGCAAACGCCACGCTCCAGCCGAAGCGAGCGGCCAGCCACGGGGTTGCCAGCATCGAGAAGAACGAACCGATGTTGATGGACATGTAGTACATGGTGAATGCACCGTCCAGACGGGGATCGTTTTTGTCATAGCAGGTAGAAAGCAGGGAGGACGGGTTGGCTTTGAACAGGCCGTTACCGACGGCGATGGTCGCCATACCCATATAGACGATGGCAGCATCATGGCCGGACCAGGCCACCAGCGCATAGCCGATGGCCAGCACGATAGCGCCCAGCATGATGACACGTTTGGTGCCCAGCACTTTATCGCCCAGCCAGCCGCCAATAGCAACCAGACCATAGACCAGCGCGCTAAAGGAGGAGAACAGAGTAATGGAATCCGCTTCCGACATACCCAGCTGTTTTACCAGGTAAACGGCCATGATCCCTTGCAGGCCGTAATAACCAAAACGCTCCCATAACTCGATCGAGAAAATGAGATAGAACGCGCGTGGTTGTTTGAAAGCGTTCAGACTCACGCTTTCTGCTGGTTTATTGTTTGCAGTAGACACATATACCTCTTTTTTTACATCCCATATTTACTGGGGGGTGTTCGGGGCGCAATCTCGTTGGACCGCCGCCTTTATAGTTATTTTGGGAGGGAAAACGGCAGGTAATGTTCACTATCCTGGCGCATCAGGCAAGGCCTTTGTAATAAACTGTTACACATAATGTGGGTGGCATAATGCTCCGGACATCTGAATGTTATCCAGAGTTAAATTTCACCGTTTCGTTATGATTGCTATTTTTATCTTTTTCATCAGTCTGATTTCGTTAAAAAGGCGATATATTCTACTGATTGACCTCATGGGTAGTGATATGGTCCATTATCCTAAAAATTAATGGTCTATTATCCTGGTAATCTTTGCTCAATCGTTGTATTGCCTGACATTTGTTTTCATTTTCACAACATGTAATCAACATAAAGTTGCGAGCATGATCTCGATCACAAATGTATAGAAATTTTGCATCGAGAAAAAATGAAAGCACTGATTGTTCGTTATATAGCCGGATTATTACCCATCATAAGAGACATTTTCTGGTGGTAACGGCGGGTTAAATACACAAATTCGAGCCATAACTCAGGGTTAAGTTATGGCTCAGAAGAAGGGATCAGGCGTAGACTTTCTCTTTAAATTCGCAGAGGTCTTCAATCAGGCAGGAGCCGCAGCGCGGCTTGCGGGCAATGCAGGTATAACGTCCATGCAGGATCAACCAGTGATGACAGTCGACCTTAAACTCGGCGGGGACCACCTTCAGAAGCTTCTCTTCCACTTGCTCAACATTCTTGCCAGGGGCGAATTGCGTCCGATTGCAGACGCGGAAGATGTGCGTGTCCACGGCGATGGTCGGCCAGCCAAAGGCGGTGTTTAGTACCACGTTGGCGGTTTTACGGCCCACGCCGGGCAGCGCCTCCAGCGCCGCTCTGTCTTCCGGCACCTCGCCGTTGTGCTGCTCCAGCAGGATGCGGCAGGTTTTGATGACGTTTTCCGCTTTGCTGTTAAACAGGCCGATAGTCTTGATATACGATTTCACCCCATCCACCCCCAGCGCCAGCATCGCTGCGGGCGTATTGGCCACCGGATAGAGTTTGGCTGTCGCTTTGTTGACGCTGACATCGGTGGCCTGCGCAGAAAGCAGAACGGCAATCAGCAACTCGAACGGCGAACTGAAATGCAGTTCGGTAGTGGGGTGGGGATCGTTTTCCCGCAGCCTGGTGAGGATCGCCAGGCGTTTGGCTTTGTTCATGTTACGCTTTCCCTGTCACGTCAGACGGGGCGACAGAAACGGCCCGGGCCGCTTGCGCCTTCCGCTGCTTGCTACGTTCATCGATGAGGTATTTTACCGCCAGCATCATGCCGAGGCCAATAAAGGCGCCTGGCGGCAGCATAGCCAGCAGGAAGGGGGTATCCGTATGGAAAACCTCGATGCGCAGCACCTTTGCCCAACTACCAAGCAGGCTGTCGGCGCCGTCAAACAGGGTGCCATTGCCAAGGATCTCGCGCAGGGAGCCCAGCACAAACATCGCGCAGGTGGCGCCCATGCCGATAGAAAAGCCATCCAGTGCCGACAGCGCCGGCCCTTTTTTGGCGGCAAAGGCTTCGGCGCGGCCGACCACGATGCAGTTGGTCACAATAAGCGGGATGAAAATCCCCAGCGACTGATAGAGGCCGAAGGCATAGGCGTTGATCAGCATCTGCACGACGCTCACCACCGAGGCGATGATCATCACGTAGATGGGGATCCGGATCTCCGCCGGCGTCCAGCGGCGCAGGCTGGAGATGGTCAGGTTGGTTAAGGTTAGCACCAGGGTGGTCGCCAGACCCAGCCCGAGGGCGTTGGTGGCGGTCGAGGTGACCGCCAGCAGAGGGCACATCCCTAACAGCTGAACCAGGGCGGAGTTATTTTTCCACAGGCCCTGGACGATGACGTCTTTAACTTCGCTCATGGTCATTCTCCACAGGCGGTGAATTCAGGAAGTTGCGCAGGCAGCGTTTGTGCATACAGGCCTGCGCGCTTAACGGCATTGACCACCGCCCGGGGGGTGATGGTGGCGCCGGTGAACTGGTCAAAATCGCCGCCATCTTTTTTGACCGCCCAATGGCTGTCGCCCTGACCGTGGATGACTTTCCCGGCAAAATGGGTGATCCAGTCCGACAGGCGAAGCTCGATTTTATCGCCCAGGCCCGGCGTTTCATGATGCTCGGTCACGCGGGTGCCGAGGACCGTGCCGCTAAAATCGGCAGCAACCAGCAGCTGGATCGCTCCGGAATAGCCGTCCGGCGCGGTGGCTTCCATGACCGCGCCAATCGGCTGATCGTTATTTTTGGCAATCCACACTTTATGCTGGCCTTTGCCCAGCGCCGGGGCGCTGACCAGATAGCAGCTCTTGAGCAGATCGTTATTATAGCGGTCGGCAGGTAAAACCTGGTCGAATAACGCTTTCTGCTGCAGGGCCGCCTGCTGGTCGATGGTGCTTTTGGTCAGCTCATTGATCGCCGCCGTTAGCCCGGTGGAGCCGGCGGCAAAAAGCGCCAGCGTGACGCCGTGTTTTCGCATCGTTTTTAACATCATCGCTCTCTCAACGGTGGCCATACACGCGCGGGCGCGTGTAGTAATCGATCAGCGGCACGGTAATATTCGCCAGCAGAACGGCAAACGCCACGCCGTCCGGGTAACCGCCGAAGCTGCGAATAAGCCACACCAGCAGGCCGGCGAGGGCGCCGAAGATCAGACGTCCGCGGTTGGTTGTCGAGGCCGTCACCGGGTCGGTCAGAATAAAGAAGGCGCCAAGCATGGTGGCCCCGGAGAATAAATGCATCTGCGGCGAGGCCAGACTCTGCGGCGAGAAGATCCAGCCGAGGGTTGCGCACAGGCCAAGGCTGACGAGGAAGCTGACCGGGATATGCCAGCGGATCGCCTTCTGCCACAGCAGAAACAGACCGCCCGCCAGCCAGGCGATATTCACCCACTGCCAGCCGAGGCCCGCCAGTACGCCACCGTAAACCGGCAATTGCAGCACCTGCTGGACGCTATGCCCGGCATGCAGAGAGGTTTTAAAGGTATCCAGCGGGGTGGCCTGGCTGATGCCGTCGATACCCAGTCGCAGGCTGGCCATGTCGCCCCCGGCGGCGGTATGCCCGGTGAAGATCATCTGCAGCACATCGCTGAACGCCGGAACCTGGGCGGCAATTTCATATGAAGGCAGCCAGGAGGTCATCTGTACCGGGAATGAAATCAACAGCACGACGTAGCCGATCATCGCCGGGTTGAAGGGGTTATGGCCTAATCCACCGTACAGCTGCTTGGCGATTACCACGGCAAAGGCAGTGCCGAGCACCACCATCCACCAGGGGGCCAGCGGTGGAATACTCACCGCCAGCAACAGGCCAGTGAGCAGGGCGGAGTTGTCCTTCAGGGTCGCCACAATATGCTGTTTGCGCAGTTTGAGAATAGCGGCTTCCGTTGCCCAGGCCGTCAATGCGGCGAGGACAATCTGCAGTACGGTACCCCAGCCGAAAAACCAGGTCTGGACCACAATGCCAGGCACGGCGGCGAGCAGCACCAGCAGCATAATACGCGAGGTCTGCCGCTGGTTATGGGTATAGGGGGAGCTTGCGATTCTGAAAACCATTTATTCCTCGTTAACTGCCTGCTGTGTTGCTTTACGCGCCTGAACGCGGGCGATAGCCGCGGCGACGGCCGCTTTGCGTGGGTCGTCATTGGCTGCGGCTGACGCGAGATCCGGTTGTGCGGCCTGTTGTTCGGCTTTGCGCGCTTTGGCGCGGGCGATGGCGGCTTCCACCGCGGCTTTACGCGGGTCGACCGGCTCGGCTACCGGGGCTTCCACCGGCGCAGCCTGCTGTTCGGCTTTACGCGCTTTGGCACGGGCGATGGCGGCTTCCACCGCGGCTTTACGCGGGTCGACCGGCTCGGCGACCGGGGCTTCCACCGGCGCGACCTGCTGTTCGGCTTTACGCGCTTTGGCGCGGGCGATGGCGGCTTCCACCGCGGCTTTACGCGGGTCGACCGGCTCGGCTACCGGGGCTTCCACCGGCGCAGCCTGCTGTTCGGCTTTACGCGCTTTGGCACGGGCGATGGCGGCTTCCACCGCGGCTTTACGCGGGTCGACCGGCTCGGCTACCGGGGCTTCCACCGGCGCGACCTGCTGTTCGGCTTTACGCGCTTTGGCGCGGGCGATGGCGGCTTCCACCGCGGCTTTACGCGGGTCGACCGGCTCGGCTACCGGGGCTTCCACCGGCGCGGCCTGCTGTTCGGCTTTACGCGCTTTGGCGCGGGCGATAGCGGCTTCCACCGCCGCCTTGCGTGGATCTGCTGCGTCGGTCGACAGGGTTTCCACCGACACGGCCTGCTGCTGTGCCTTGCGTGCCCGGGCTTCGGCCTTCCGCGCTTCGCGTGCAGCGATCGCCTCGCTGTTATCCGGTTTGGCGCCAGACTGAATCACGATCGGTTGCGCGGCATCACGCTGTTTGTCGCGTACCCGGGCGAGGGCGGCGTTAATCGCATCCTGATCTTTGGCAGCAGGCTGAACGGCGGCTTTTTTATGCCGTTCGGCGCGGGCGGCTTTTTCACGCTCCAGGCGCGCCTGTCGGGCTTCGAATCGCGCTTTAGCTTCTGCGGCGCGCTGCTCTTCCTGGCGAATCGCGCTGATCTCCGCTTTCTCCTGACGGAAGTACTGCACCAGCGGAATATTGCTTGGGCAAACCCACGCGCAGGCGCCGCATTCTATGCAGTCCGCCAGATTGTGCGCGGTGGCTTTATCGTGCTGCTGGCCTTTGCTGAACCAGTACAGCTGCTGCGGCAGCAGATCGGCCGGACAGGCGTCGGCGCAGGCGCTGCAGCGAATGCAGCCTTTCTCTTCCTGCGGCTCGCCCATCTCGCTGGCGGAAGGCGCCAGCAGACAGTTGGTGATCTTCACCACCGGGACATCCAGCCCCGGCAGGGTAAAGCCCATCAGCGGGCCGCCCATGATCACCATTGGCTCGGCGCTGGCGCAGAAGCCGGCGTCGTTAAGCAGATGGCGAACCGGTGTACCAAGGCGCGCCCAGACGTTGCCCGGCCGCGAGACCGCCTCGCCGGTCAGGGTGACCACGCGCTCCGTTAACGGCTCGCCGTCAATCACCGCGCGTTTTATCGCATAGGCCGTCCCCACGTTCTGCATCAGCACGCCAATATCCGACGAACGACCGCCGTGCGGTACCTGCTTGCCGGTGAGAATTTGGGTAAGCTGCTTGGCCCCACCGGAGGGGTATTTAGTGGGGATCACGCGCAGCGAGATGCCATGGGCGTCGCAGAGCACCGCCCGCAGCATCGAAATGGCCTGCGGTTTATTGTCTTCAATGCCGATCAGCACTTCGTCAGGCTGCAGAATATGCGCGAGGATGCGGATCCCGTCGACAATCTGCGCGGCGCAGTCCTGCATCAGGCGGTCGTCCGCCGTGATATAGGGTTCGCATTCGGCGGCGTTAATAATCAGCGTCTTAATTTTATCGCCGCCGCCGCGCAGTTTGCTGCCGGTGGGGAAACCGGCGCCGCCGAGGCCTGCGACGCCAAACTGATGAATGCGTTCGATAAGCGCTTCGCGCGTGCGGACCTGATAATCACTCCAGCCATCGCGCTCAATCCAGCGGTCTTCGCCGTCGGCGTCAATGATCACGCTCATCTCCGCCAGCCCCGAAGGATGAGCGGTGGTGTGCGGGGCGATGGCGGTAACGGTACCGGAGGTCGGGGCGTGTACGGGCAGCATTCTTCCCCATCCGCGGGTCAACGGCTGGCCGCGCAGCACCCGATCGCCCACCTTGACGCACAGTTCGCCTTCGGCGCCAATATGCTGCTTGAGCGGAATGATAAGGCGCTGCGGCAGGGACACCTGGCGCAGTGGGGTACCGTTAGACTGGGTTTTCATTTCGGGCGGATGAATACCGCCGTTAAAATCCCAGACTTTATCTTTTCGGAAAGCGGAAAATAACTTAAACATGTTGTTCCACAGGAATATTGCGCACCGGGATCGCATGGAGATCCCATTTCCAGGTTTCCGGGGTGGTCGCCACCGGAACGAGCGAAATGCACTGGGTCGGGCAGGGGGCTACGCACAGATTACAACCGGTGCACAGGTCGTTCATCACGGTATGCATGGCGCGGGTTGCCCCGACAATCGCATCCACCGGACACGCCTGGATGCATTTGGTGCAGCCAATGCAGTTCGGCTCGTCGATTACCGCGAGCATACGAACTGGCTCCGCCTCCTGTTCATCGCCATCGACCGGCTGCGGGTCGACGTTCAGTAAGGCGGCGATTTTTAACATTACGGCTTCGCCACCCGGCGCACAGCGGTTAATTTTTTCACCCTGGGCACCAACAGCTTCCGCATAGGGACGACAGCCGGGGTAGCCGCACTGCCCGCACTGGCTCTGCGGCAACAGTTCATCAATTTTTTCCACCACCGGGTCGTCCTGCACCGCGAAACGGCGGGAGGCATACCCCAGTATTAAGCCGAAAATCAGCCCTAACAGGCTGATGGCGATCACGGCTATCCAGACTGCGCTCATTACAACTTCACCAAACCACTAAAGCCCATAAAGGCCAGAGACATTAAACCGGCGGTAATCAATGCGATGGCATTACCGCGAAACGGCGCGGGCACATCGGCCACCACCAGGCGTTCGCGGATCGCCGCGAACAGCACCATCACCAGCGAGAAACCGACGGCGGCGGCAAAGCCGTACAGCGCGGACTGCAGGAAATTGTGCCCCAGATTAATATTCAGCAGCGCCACCCCGAGTACGGCACAGTTGGTGGTGATCAGCGGCAGAAAAATACCCAGCAGGCGATAGAGCGCCGGGCTGGTTTTACGCACGACCATTTCAGTGAACTGAACCACCACGGCGATGACCAGAATAAAGGCCAGCGTGCGTAAATAGACCAGATTTAAGGGGATAAGGATCCAGGTATCAATCAGCCAGGCGCAAATAGAGGCCAGCGTCATCACGAAGGTGGTGGCAAGCCCCATCCCCATTGCGGTTTCCAGCTTTTTGGAAACCCCCATAAACGGGCACAGACCAAGAAACTTCACCAGAACGAAGTTATTGACCAGGACTGTACCAATAAAGAGCAGTAAATAATCAGCCATCATGCGACCTGAAACGAAAAAAAGCCGCTTATTATCGAATAAAACGATACCGGCGACAACAGGTTAAGTGTGGGGTTATTACGGATGAACAAAGGTCCGTTTTACCCGCTGGGAACGGCGAAAATAGGGCGCCAGGAGCGCGGCAGCCAAGAGTGGAAACAGCAGCTGGCGCAAAGCAAGGACATCCGAGACGGGAGAGAAGGCAAATGCCTTTATCGCCAGCAGCAGGGTGATGAGCAGCCAGATAATATAGTGCTTAGGGACCAGCGAGCGCCGCTTAAAGAACGCGATGGTCAGCCAGAGCGTGTAATACCACATGGCGACGGCAAACAGCAGCGAAGCGAGCCACAGCGCCAGATGTCCGGTGCTCATGGCGCGGAGCAGGGCATACGTCTGCGTCGACATGAGAGCATTAGCAAAAAACAGCAGCGATAAGGAGGCGCTCAGCAGCGCCACCAGCAACCAGGCCAGCGGTGCCAGCAGCCATCCGCCAATGCGTTCTGCAGATTGAGACGTCATGTTACTCCCCTATTCAACGCCAGTAATGAAAATCAGGCCGGGAAGTATAAGCAACTGGCGTGAAGGATGACAGCCTTACTGCACGAATCGCCAAACGGATTTAGGCACCTGGCCCACATCGAACAATTTACCACCGGAGACCAGCTCTGCCCGGCGGTGGTCGGCCGCACGATACATATTCACGATCTCTTCGGTGTCGGTCAGGGAGTAGTTAAGGTGATCAAATAGTTTTTCAAGACTTTCGAGCGAACTGATTTTGCGGAATTTTAATAAATAGTCCAGAACGGTCATTTTCGTATCCATTTTATAATCGGAATAATTATGTTGAATATTATCAGCATTCACTAAACCTACTCTCAACCAACGGCGCCTTCTGAATGGGGCCGGGTGGAATGATTCAGGTTATATAAACCCATGACAAGGGGCGAGAGCCGACCTTGAAGAGCAGGGAGAAGTTTAAGAATATTCTAAAACCAGACCGGGCGCCGAATGGCGCCCGCAAGAGAAGATTAACGCTGTTCGCCGTGACTGGCAATAACAGATTTGTACCAATAAAAACTCTTCTTTCGTTTGCGTGCCAGATTTTGCTGGTGATCGACATAGACAAAGCCGTACTGCTTTTGATATCCGTTGAGCCAGCTCAGCAGATCGATAAACGACCAGGGATAATAGCCGCGCACATCCGCCCCCAGCGCCAGCGCCTTTTCCAGGGCGCCAATATGGCTGCTCAGGTAGTCGATTCGCGGATCGTCGACCACTTCTCCGGCAATTATCGGGTCTTTCGCTCCCAGGCCATTTTCGGTGATATAGATCGGGATATCGCCATAGCGTTCCTTGATCATCATAATGCCGTCCGTCAGCCCCTGCGGCCAGATTTCCCATCCCCATTCGGTATAGGTGCTCTGCGGATTACGCACGAAATAGAACAACCCCTCCACGCCAGGTTCGCCACCGGTGGGGATGTTGGGCGGCTGGGCGGACACCGTTTCCCGGCGATAGTAATTCAGCCCGATAAAGTCACAGCGATTCTCGCGCAGTAGTGTGTCATCGTCCGGGGCAAAGCGCGGTACCCCCCACAGCGCCTGGGTCTGCGCCAGCAGGGCGGCAGGATAGGTGCCTTTCAGTACCGGGTCGTAAAGCCAGTGGGTGTGGATGGCGTCAGCCAGTTCGGTGGCTTTTTTGTCCGCCTCACTGTCGGTGAGCGGAGTATGCGGCTGTAGCACATTGACGAAGCCAATCTCGCCCGCCACGTTCATCTCGCGGAATGCCTTGACCGCCAGCGCATGGGCGATAAACACGTGATGACACGCCTGAATGGCACGCGCCGGATCGCGCACCGCCGGGGGATGCAGACCATTAATGTAGCCGTGGCCAATGAACACGATGGTTTCGTTAAAGGTCGCCCACAGCTTCACCCGTGAACCAAAGCGCGCATAGCACAGGCGGGCGTACTCGGCGAAGGCCTCGGCGGTAGTGCGTGCTTCCCAGCCACCCTCATCCTGCAGGGCCTGCGGCAGGTCCCAGTGATAGAGGGTGATCATCGGCTCAATATTGTGCGCCAGCAGTTCGTCGATCAGATCGCTGTAAAACTGTACGCCGGCTTCATTCACTTCGCCGCGCCCGGCGGGCAGCAGCCGGGGCCAGGAGATGGAGAATCGATAACTTTGCAGGCCCATTTCGGCCATTAACGCAACGTCTTCGCGAAAACGGTGATAGTGGTCGACTGCGACATCGCCGGTGGTGCCTTCAAAGGTGGTACCCGGCAGGTGAGAGTAGATGTCCCAGATTGACGGTCCTTTACCGTCTGCGTCGTGCCCACCTTCAACCTGATACGCTGCGGTAGCGGCACCCCATAAAAAATTGTGCGGAAAAGCGGCCATGAAAAAGCTCCCAGTCTGATGATAGAGGGAGTGTAATCAAAGCAAGGATAGCTGTGCAACCGGTTTCTGAAACCGGTTGCACAGTTGCGAGGCGGGTCACTGTTTCACGGCGGCGCTACTTTGTCTGCACCACATCCGCTGGCGGTGGCGACTGGTAGTTATCAATATGGTGGGCGATAACCAAAAGCAGTGCGGAAATCCCAAAAACAATCCAGCCAATAAGTTCTACAATACGGGTAAAAACAGTCGTCATAACACTTCAGTATCCTTTGAACACAGTGGGAAATGTTACTCCAAGGTCAGCAGATCACAAGGGGTATCTGTCTGATTTTGCACGCATGCGGGAAAACAGCTGTGAATCAAATGATAAATTTTGCTCATTGTTTGTAAGATTATTCTCATCTACGCGATATTGACATTAGCTGAATAAGTGAGGCGGTAACATGAGTGACGCGATCCGGGTAGGGCTGATAGGCTACGGTTACGCCAGCAAAACGTTTCACGCGCCGCTGATCGGCGGCACGCCGGGCATGGCGCTGACGAGGGTCTCCAGCAGCGAGGCCGGCAAAGTCCATGCCGACTGGCCGGGGGTCAGGGTGGTGAGTGCGGCAAAGGACTTGCTCAACGATCCTGATATTGATCTGGTGGTCATCGCCACCCCGAACGATACCCACTTTCCGCTGGCGAAAGCGGCGCTGGAAGCGGGCAAACATGTGGTGGTGGATAAACCCTTTACCGTGACACTGTCACAAGCACGCGAGCTGGAGAGTCTGGCGAAGCATTGCGGCCGGGTGCTGTCGGTGTTTCATAACCGCCGCTGGGACAGTGACTTCTTAACCGTCAGGGCGTTAATTAACGAAGGTCAGCTGGGGGAAGTGTGTTACTTTGAGTCGCATTTCGATCGCTTCCGCCCCCAGGTGCGTCAGCGCTGGCGTGAGCAGGGTGGTCCCGGAAGTGGCATTTGGTACGATCTGGGGCCACATCTGCTCGATCAAGCGGTGGTGCTCTTTGGCCTGCCGGTGAGTATCACAGTCGATCTCGCTCAACTTCGCCCCGGCGCGCAATCCACCGACTATTTTCATGCCGTGCTGGCCTATCCCCAGCGGCGGGTGGTGCTGCATGGCACATTGCTCGCTGCGGCGGAGAGCGCGCGCTTTATCGTCCACGGCTCGCGGGCCAGCTATATTAAGTTCGGCCTTGATCCTCAGGAGGAACGGCTAAAAAACGGTGAACGACTGCCGCAGGAGGACTGGGGGTATGATATGCGCGACGGTACTCTGACCCGCGCCGAAGGCGACGAACGAAGCGAGGAGACATGGCTGACGCTGCCGGGCAACTATCCCGCCTACTATGCCGCCATTCGCGATGCGCTTAACGGGGAGGGAGAAAACCCGGTCCCGGCCAGCGAGGCGATTCAGATCATGACGTTGATTGAGCTGGGTATCGAGTCGGCCAGACATCGCGCCACGCTCAGCCTGGTGTGAGGGGGAGCCCGGCAGCGCTGCCGCCGGGCCGGTGATCAACCTTTCGCCACCCGCTGAATGAGAGCGGCTTTTTCCTGTTCGCTCAGAAACGCCTGGGTCAGACCGTTGATCTGTGCCTGACGGATCTGCTCCCGGCTCAGGCCCGCCGCCGGCGCCGCCACGGTGTACTCGTGAATGATATCGACGCCCTGCACCGCCGGATCGTCAGTGTTGAGGCTCGCCAGCACGCCGTGCTCAAGGAACTGCTTCAGTGGATGCTGGGCCAGCGAAGCCACGGTGCTGGTTTGCACATTCGAGGTCAGGCACGATTCAATGCCGATCTGATGTTCGGCCAGGTAGTCCATCAGGGCCGGATCCTCTACCGCTTTGACCCCATGACCGATGCGCTCCGCGCCCAGCTCGCGGATGGCCTGCCAGATACTTTCCGGTCCGGCCGCTTCGCCAGCGTGGACGGTAATATGCCAGCCAGCGTCGCGGGCCTGATTAAAATGGTTGAGGAACAGCGCGCCCGGGAAGCCCAGCTCATCACCGGCCAGATCCAGCGCGGTGATGCCCTCGCGGTGGGCGAGCAGCGCCGCCAGCTCTTCCTGACAGGCCGCTTCACCGAAGGTGCGGCTCAGAATGCCGATCAGGCGGGCGTCGACCTGAAAATCGCGGCTGCCTTCACGTACGCCCGCGATCACTGCCTCTACTACGCCGTCGACAGGAAGCTGGTGGGTCATCGCCATATAGCGGGGAGAGAAGCGCAGCTCAACGTAGTGCAGGCCATTGCGCGCGGCGTCTTCGACGTTCTCGTATGCCACGCGACGGCAGGCTTCCAGTGAGGCAAGGACTTTTACCCCCCAGTCGAGCTTGGCAAGAAAACTGACCAGATCGGGCTCAAGGCTGGTGACCTGGACGTGGGGACGCAGCGTGTCGAGGGTGGAAGCGGGAAGGGCGATATTAAACTCGCGGCCAAGATCGAGGATGGTTTGGGCCCGGATGTTACCGTCAAGGTGGCGGTGAATGTCGGTTAATGGCAATGAAGAATCAATCATGGTCGCACTCTTTTTTTAGTTAAAGTGCACGTCATTATACAACATGTACATAACTGTTTAAAAGCATTGAAAAAATCCATTCGATACAAACAGCTGGGGCTTCTCTGGTCACTTTTCCGCTCTTTTTCGCTGCGCCATTTTACAGCGAGCACGACGTTCATGATTGACGCGATCCTGACCAGACCAGAAAAGCACAGGCGCTGACCGCGGCGCCGGCAAGGCAAACCGCCTGCCATCCCCAGTGAGAATAGAGCTGGGTGGCGACGATAGCGCCTGCCGCGCTGCCCAGCGAATAAAAACACATGTAAGCCCCAACCAGGCGGCTTGCCGCTGCAGGCCTGGCGGCAATAATCAGACTCTGGTTGGTGACATGAACGGCCTGCACCGCAAAGTCCAGTGCGATAACGCCCGCTATCAGCCAGAGCAGAGAGGTTTCGGCACAGGCGATAGGCAGCCAGGAGAGCGCCAGCAGCGCCAGCGCCAGGCCGGTCGTGCGCTGCGCCCATCCCTGGTCAGCCCATCTGCCCGCCCTTGAGGCGGCCAGCACGCCAGCGATGCCGGCTAAGCCAAACATCCCTGTCTGGGTGTGCGACAGGGAAAGAGCGGTGAGCGGCATGACCATGGTCGTCCACAGCATGCTGAAAGCGGCGAAGATCAGCAGCGCCAGGATCCCGCGCTTTCTCAGTTGCGGTTCAGTGAGATACAGCTGAAAAACTGACTTCAGTAAGGATAGATAAGTGGGCTTTTGCGGCTGCGGCGGGGGCGAAGGCATGACTTTCCAGACGACGCCGGCAATCAACAACATCAGACAGGCAGCCGTGAGATAAACGGCTCGCCAGCCGGCGATATCAGCGATCGCCCCTGATATAAAACGAGATAACAGAATGCCTGAAACAATGCCGCTGGTCAGGGTACCTACCGCCTGGCCTCGTTTCTGCGGCGTCGCCAGTATCGCCACCCACGCCACCATCAACTGCACCACCACGGCCATCAGCCCGACGATCAGCATGGCACCCAGCAGGATCGCGATATTAGGGGATAACCCTGCCACGACTAACGCCGCCACTGACAGCAACAGCTGAGTCAACACCACGTATTTACGGTTCAACCAGTCCCCGAGCGGAACCAGGAACAGCAAACCAATGGCATAGCCCGCCTGCGTTGCCGTGACGACGCTGCCAATCATACCGGGCGACACCTTCAGGCTGACCGCCATCGAGTCGAGTAAAGGCTGAGCTGAATAAACGTTGGCTACCGCCAGCGCGCAGGTCAATGAAAACAGCGCCGTTATCCCCGCGGTCAGCATCGTGACAGGGGCGGACGCGGTCGGGATCTTGTGCTCGGTACACAAACTTGCCTTGCATTTCATAAGAGGCCTGCACTCTGGTTGCTTTTTAAAACTAGTATGCTTATAAAACTAGCCATAGTGGTTTTCTTTTGCAACTGCTACGAGGGGAGATTAAGCTGGCAACAGCAGACTGATAGACGGAGAGCACGCAGATGGCGAAACAGGAATCACTCAGAACCAGTGAATGTCCGGTGGCAAGAACGCTGGAATCAATTGGAGAACGCTGGTGCCTGATGATTATTCGCGAGGCATTTGACGATGTGCGGCGATTCAGCGAGTTTCAAAAGAATCTAGGGCTGGCCAAAAATATCCTTGCCTCGCGGCTGAAGCACCTGGTCGATATCGGTATTTTCGCGATTTTACCGGCATCGGATGGCAGCGCCTACAAGGAATACGTCCTGACTGAAAAGGGGAGATCTGTGTTTCCCATTGTTGTGGCGATGCGGCAATGGGGAGAGCGTTATATGTTTGATCAGGGGGAAACCTATTCTGTCCTGCTGGATAACGAACACGGTCAGCCGCTTCAGTATCTGGATGTGCGTTCCGCTCAGGGGGATAAACTGCAACCAGGCGACTGCCATCGCCGGCGCGTAGTGTCGGATATCAGCGGCGAATGAAGGTCTGAAGGGGAGCGCGATCCCTGCAAGAGTACGAGCGTACCACTAAGTGGTCCTGGAACCATCCTGACGTCTCTTTTCGTGGCGGCTCCTGATGGCACCCCCAGGACGCCGCGACAGGCGAGCCTCCGTCCGCCGCAGAATGCTGTGCATAATCATTTGCATTTATATTTTATTTGAATGTATTCATGTTACATATTAAATTCTGCTTACTTTATCGACGATGAGGCAAGGATGCGGATGTGGAGAGCGTAATCCATAACAATATTGAGGGTTTTCTGCTGCTGCTATTAAGCATGTGGCCGATTCTGATTGTGGTCTTTATTGGCGTTGCGATTTCATTCTATACCATGCTGTTACGCAAAACGGCGCTGGCCTGCCTGCTGTTCGCCGTCGCTATCGGCGCCGCAGGCTGGAGTCTCGCTTAGCATCCGATCTCAGGGTTTATCCAGCAGACTCATGCTGGAGGTGGCGGCGCCATCATTGAGATTGGACGGTGCATGCCAGTCGCGGCCAGCCAGCGCGCTATCACCCTGGCCGCTGCTGGCGACCGTATCCTGTTGCGTCGACATCGTCGAGCCTTCCAGCGCTTCATCGGCCCCCGACTGATCGGGCAGGGAGCTGGTATACCCGCCATTGTTTGAGTAAGTATCCATACCATTCACTTCATTCGGTACCGTGTCGGTGGTGGTGCCATCATCGTTTATGCAAAATGATCCGCCAATGCCGTTAGGCTGGCAGTCCGCAGCGAAAGCCGGGACAGCCAGCGACGCCAGCAACAATAGCGGTAAGCCGATTTTCTTCATTCTCATCTCCATGCGCAACGTGGCTCGACAGATGCTCTCTACTATAGAGAAGGACAGGGCGGTGGAAGGTGACAAAACTGTTTAATTTTGTAATAGCGTACCGACTGCCGGTTGCCTGTTCGCTTCAGCACGTCGGGGCATGCTGCGCCTTCCCGGGTCGGCGCAATGCGGTAATCAATTGTTAATTCAACGTAAAGGTTAATGAAAATTTAAGAGAAGGCCGCTATGTTGGCGATATCACTCTTTCCATTAAGGAAATTCCATGCGCGATAAATATTCGGGGCTGCAGATCGGTATTCACTGGTTGGTCTTTTTGCTGGTGGTGGTGGCTTATGCGGCAATGGAGCTACGTGGATTTTTTCCCCGTAGTGACCGGCCGCTGATTAATATGATTCATGTCTCCTGCGGGATCACCATCTGCGCGCTGATGGTGGCGCGTTTGCTGGTGCGGCTGAAGTCGCCAGCGCCGCCGATCGTGCCGAAACCGTCGCCGATGATGACCGGTTTTGCTCATCTCGGCCATCTGGTTATCTATCTGCTATTTATTGCCTTGCCGCTGATCGGGATGGTGATGATGTACTGGCGCGGAAATCCCTGGTACGCCTTTGGCCTGACCATGCCGTATGCCCCACAGAGCGATTTTGAGCGGGTGGATACCCTGAAGGCGATCCATGAATGGTTAGCCAACGCCGGGTACTTCGTCATTGGCCTGCATGCCCTTGCCGCGCTGGTCCATCATTACTGGTGGAAAGATAATACCCTGCTGCGGATGATGCCTCGTAAGCGCTAAATGATCGTTACCCTTTTTGCCTGACCCCGTCCCGCGACGGGGTTTTTTTTGCCTTTATGGGTAATAAAATATAGTATACCCCCCTATATGATACGGAGGCGTAATCGTGCCACATTCACCTGAAGATAAAAAACGGGCGCTCAGTCGCGTACGCCGCATCCGCGGCCAGGTCGAGGCCCTCGAGCGCGCGCTGGAGTCCGGCGAACCCTGCATGACAATCCTGCAGCAGATTGCCTCGATTCGCGGTGCGGCAAATGGCCTGATGGGCGAAATGGTGGAGATCCACCTGCAGGACGAGCTGGTTAGCGGCGAGACCACCCCGGACCAGCGGGCCGCGAGAATGGCAGAGGTCGGTCATCTGCTACGATCCTATTTAAAATAACATCACGACGAGGAAGAGACAGTTATGAAATCACGCGCAGCAGTTGCCTTTGGTCCTGGCCAGCCGTTAAAAATCGTTGAGATTGACGTCGCGCCGCCGAAGAAAGGCGAAGTTCTGGTGAAAATCACCCACACCGGCGTGTGTCACACCGATGCCTTTACCCTCTCCGGCGACGATCCAGAGGGTGTTTTCCCGGCGGTACTGGGCCATGAAGGCGGCGGGGTTGTCGTGGAAGTGGGCGAGGGCGTTACCAGCCTTAAGCCGGGCGACCACGTGATCCCGCTGTATACCGCCGAATGCGGCGAGTGCAAGTTCTGTAAGTCGGGTAAAACCAATCTCTGTCAGGCGGTGCGCGCCACCCAGGGCAAAGGGTTGATGCCGGACGGCACCACCCGTTTCTCCTATAACGGCGAACCGATTTATCACTATATGGGCACCAGCACCTTCAGCGAATATACGGTTTGCGCCGAGATCTCGCTGGCGAAAGTCAATCCGCAGGCGCCGCTGGATAAAGTGTGCCTGCTGGGCTGCGGTGTCACCACCGGTATCGGCGCGGTGCACAACACGGCGAAGGTCAAGCCCGGGGATAGCGTCGCGGTCTTTGGTTTAGGCGGCATTGGTCTCGCGGTGATCCAGGGCGCGGTGCAGGCGCAGGCCGGACGCATTCTGGCGGTCGATACCAATCCGGATAAGTTCACCCTGGCAAAAGAGATGGGCGCAACCGACTTTATCAACCCGAACGACTACGATAAGCCGATTCAGGATGTGATTGTCGAGTTGACCGACGGCGGGGTGGATTTCAGCTTCGAGTGCATCGGCAATGTCAACGTGATGCGCGCCGCGCTGGAGTGCTGCCATAAAGGCTGGGGTGAGAGCGTGATCATCGGTGTAGCCGGTGCGGGCCAGGAGATCAAGACCCGTCCGTTCCAGCTGGTGACCGGCCGCGTGTGGCGCGGTTCCGCCTTCGGCGGCGTGAAAGGGCGCAGTCAGCTGCCGGGAATGGTGGAGGACGCCATGGCTGGTAAAATTCGCCTCGACCCGTTTATTACCCATCGCCTGCCGCTGGAGCAGATTAACGAGGCCTTTGATCTGATGCATGAAGGCAAATCGATTCGCACCGTGATCCACTTTGGCGACCAGTAATCGCTAACGCTGATGGCGTATCGTCACCGATAAAAAAAGGGCCCGGATGGGCCCTTTTGCTTAGGTCGATCAGTGATGATCCGGGAGCGCGTAGGCGATGATGTAATCGCCGCGATCCGGTGACTGACGGGCGCCGCCAGCATTGATAATAATGTACTGCTTACCGGTTTTCGGTGAGACGTAGGTCATCGGGCCGGACTGGCTACCGACCGGCAGACGCGATTTCCAGATCTCTTTCCCGTTCGCGGTATCAAAGGCGCGCAGGTAGAAATCCTGGGTACCGGCGAAGAACAGCAGTCCGGACTGCGTCGACAGCGACGCGCCAAGGGTCGGCATGCCGATCGGAATGGGCATGTGCATCCGGATCCCCAGCGGCCCGGTATCTTCTACGGTGCCAACCGGTACCTGCCACACCAGTTTCCCGGTTTTCAGATCCACCGCGGACATGGTGCCGAACGGCGGTTTCTGGCACGGAATGCCCAGCGGCGACAGGAAACGTTCGCGCATGGCGCCAAACGGCGTACCTTCCATCGGCACGATGCCCATCTCGATCCCGCTGGCGTCTTTCGCCACCTTCGCGCGCGGCACCATATAGTTGGCGAGACCCAGACGCATATCGTTGACGAACATCAGGCTGTTGTTCGGATCCACCGAAACGCTGCCCCAGTTCATGCCGCCGAGCGAGCCCGGGAACTGCAGGGAACGGTCTTCTCCTGGCGGGGTAAAGACGCCCTGATGGCGCATCTCTTTGAACTGAATACGGCACAGCAGCAGGTCGATCGGTGTCGCCCCCCACATATCGGATTCGGTCAACGTCTGGTTGCCGATCATCGGCATCCCTACCGAGTAAGGTTGCGTCGGAGAGTAGCGTTCACCTTTGACGTTGCCCGCCGGTACCGGACGCTCTTCCACTTTGGCCACTGGCTCGCCGGTCTCGCGGTTGAGCATAAAGATCATGCCCTGCTTGCTGGTCTGCACCAGCACCGGGGTGGTACCACCCTTGCCGTCAGGCAGATCGTACAGCAGCGGCTGAGACGGCAGGTCAAAGTCCCACAGATCGTGGTGCGTGGTCTGGAAGTGCCAGCGCACCTGGCCGGTGGTGGCATCCACAGCCACGATAGAGGAGCTGTATTTATCGTCCAGCGCGGTACGTTCGCCGCCAAAGAAATCTGGCGTGGCGTTGCCGGTTGGCAGATAGATCAGATTCAGCTTCGCGTCGTAGGACATCGCCGACCAGACGTTTGGCGTACCGCGCGTATAGGTCTGGCCTTCCGGCGGAACACCGGTCAGCGCTGGATTGCCGGGATCCCACGCCCACGCCAGTTTGCCGGTGTGGACGTCAAACGCGCGGACCACGCCCGGCGGTTCGCCGGTGGAGTAGTTATCCGCGACGCGACCGCCCACCACTACCACATTGCCCGCTACCAGCGGGGTGGAGGTCTGCTGATAGTAGCCCGCTTTCACTTCACCCATGCCGACGCTGAGGTCGACAATACCGCCATCGCCGAAGCTTTCGCACAGTTTGCCGGTATCGGCATCAATGGCGATCAGGCGGGCGTCGATCGTCGGCAGGAACAGACGACGGGAACAGGCGGCAGGCTGCGTGCCTGACGCTGGCGCGGTTTGCGCCTGGCTCTCTTCGTAATAGCCTAAGCCGCGGCAGCGCTGCCAGTTGGGCGAAGAGGATTTGGAGTCATAACGCCATTTCTCTTTTCCGCTGTCCACATCCAGCGCCAGCACTTTGCTGTAAGGGGTGCAGACGTACAGAGTATCGCCAATCTGCAGCGGGGTGTTTTGATCTTCCGCCCCGGAGCCATTGCTCTGCGGGATATCGCCAGTATGCGCCACCCAGGCCACCTGCAACTGGTTGACGTTCTGTTTGTTGATTTGGTCCAGCGCGGCGAAACGGTCGCCGTGGGTGGTGTTACCCCAGTGCGCCCAGTTTTTCTGCTGTTCGCCCGGCGCGACGGGCTTCACTGGCACCGCTTCAGTGGCGCTAACCAGTGGTTCGGATTTGAACATCCAGCCAAAGCTCACCGCCAGCGCCACGGCGAGAACGGCGGCGACGCCATATGCCGGGCCTTTTTTCGCCGGTGGGGTGGCGAAGAAAGGCCAGACCAGGGCGGCAAGGAAGGCCAGGACGCCGAGCGCAAACAGGCGCGAGAAGAGCGGCCAGTAGCTCCAGCCAGCGTCACTAATCGCCCAGATCACCGAGGCGATAAACGCCACGGCGTATAACAGAATACCGCCGCGGCGGTTGCGGAAAATCAACACCGCCGCGATGACCATGACCACGCCCATCAGCGCGAAGTACAGTGTACCGCCGACGAGGGCCAGTTTTGCCCCAAGAATACCCACAGCCAGACCGATGATGAGCATCAGTCCGGCGAGAAGCCACTGCAGGATCCGGGGGAATCCGCGCGGCGCGTTGCCAGTTGCCATGTAATCTCCTTAACCACTCCCGCCACTTCATCATGAACCAAATGAAACAGGTGTTTTCTGTTTTATTTTTGAATGAAGAGGTTTGTACCTTCATAAACGCAGGTTTATTGCTTGATGTGATTTCAAATGAACCATTTGGTGAAATCGCGATATGATAGATCTGTTAAAGAAATTTACGCAATTGTTAATGAATGATTTCGCACTAAATGATTATTTTGCTAAATGTGTTGCGCCGTCCGTCGCACCACATCGACGTACGTAGGCTCCCCGGCAGGGCTACCGGGGAGAAAGCGGGGTCAGGCAGGCATTGACTTGCGGATGGCGCTGAGCAAGGTTTGCGTACCTGGCGTGAGCGTCGCATCGACGCGGGTCAGAATGCCGATGGGCTCTCCGGCGCCCTGGGTGGCAATCGGCAGGGCGCTCAGCACACCCCGGCGAAGATCGTCTTTCACCGCCCCGGAAGGTACGAACCACACATAGTCAAAATCGACCGTCAGCTGGCGTGACAGCGAAGCCGAGAGGGTCTCGATACAGCCCGCGGGCATTTTACAGCCCTGGCTCTGGAGCAGCGTTTCGGCGTTTTGCCGCGGTACGGTGCCCTTCGGCGAAACGACGACGGGCCACTCCATTACCCGGCTCAGGGTCACGGTCTCCTGAAGCAGGGGGTGTCCCGGGCGAACCACCAGTTTCAGGGATTCGAGGAACAGCAGTTCATAGTTGAGTCCACTCATCAGATCCGGGTCGGACATGCGTCCGATACCGATATCGATCTCCCCGGATTTTAACCCCGCCAGCAGCATGGTGTTGTTCATGGTGGCGACCTGCAGCGTGATGTCTTTTTGCTGCTTATGGAACTGGCCGATCACCGTTGGCAGGATCCCCAGCGCGGCGGTAGGCAGCGCGCCGATACGCACAATGTCGTTATTCAGCCCCTCTTTACGGTTCAGCGCCTGACCCGCTGAGTTAAGGGCATCAAGTACCTTAACGGCATGAGTCAGAAACTGTTCGCCGACCAGGGTGAGTTGCGCCCCCAGGCGGCCCCGCTCGAACAGCCGGGTACCGGTTAGCTGTTCAAGCTCGTTAAGCGTTTTCGAGAGTGCAGGCTGGCTCAGATTTAAAGTTTCAGCCGCGCGCCCCAGCGTTCCCTGTTGAGCGACGGCCACGAAGGTGTGTAGATGGCGCAAGCGAATGCGCTGACTGAAGAGACCATTTTTTTCCATAGTAGATGATGTTAAAAACACAGCGGTGAAAGAGACAAGCGGCCTTGTTTAAATTTGATAACCAGATAGCAAAATATTATTAACATTTGACCTGATTACATTACAAGATCTTTCCCCACGGTTTAAAACGCCTTCCCCCCGCAGGACGAGGGGAAGGCGTTTATCGGCGTGGCCGCTAGATATCGAAAAAGACGGTTTCGTTTTCGCCCTGCAGATAAATATCGAAGCGATAGACCACTTCCGAACCACGAACCTCGCGTTCGGCGATTAAGGTTTTGCGTCTCACTTCCCACTCGATCAGATTCAGCACCGGGTCGCTGGCGTTGGCCTCATGTTCATCGGCGAAATACATCCGTGTGTTCAGGCCGATGTTGATCCCCCGGGCGACCACCCACAGGTTGACGTGCGGCGCCATCAGGCGGCCATCGCGGCCGACAACCGGGCCCGGCTTAATGGTGTCAAAGCGCCAGACGCCGGAGGTGAAATCAGAGCAGGTACGCCCCCAGCCGCGGAAGCCCGGGTCGACAGCTTTCTGCTGCTGACGGTCGTCAGGATGGTTATAGCGTCCTGCGGCGTTGGCCTGCCAGATCTCCAGCAGCACATCACGGACCGGTGTTCCGGAGCCGTCGATAACCCGGCCTTCAATGGTGATCCGCTCCCCGGTGGTATCCGCGGTGGTGAGGACCGGGCCAAAGTTTTTCTCAAAAATATGAAAGCCCGCGGCGTCAGGCGCCAGACCGATATGAACATAGGGTCCCGCCGTCTGCGAGGCGGTTTCAGGCAGATACTCTTTCATCGGGCGGCCCCCTGAGTGCGATTTTCAAACAGCGTGGCGCGATGGCCGCGCAGAACAAGGTCAAAGCGGTAGGCCAGACAATCCAGCGGTACGGCGGCGTGCATGTCCAGCTCGGCGATCAGCGTGCGCACGGCGTCGTCATTATTAATGGTTCGGACGATCGGACACTGTTTGATCAGCGGATCGCCTTCGAAATACATCTGAGTGATCAGGCGCTGCGCCCAGGCTTCACCCGAGAGCGAGAAATGAATATGCGCCGGACGCCAGTCGCTGGCCTGGTTACGCCACGGGTAGGGGCCGGGCTTGATAGTGCGAAAACAGTAATAGCCGTTTTCATCGGTCAGCACCCGGCCGCAGCCGCCGAAGTTCGGGTCAATCGGGGCCAGATACTGATCTTTTTTATGTCGGTAGCGGCCGCCGGCATTGGCCTGCCAGACTTCCACCAGGGTGTTTTTCATCGGTCGGCCAAAACCATCGCGCACGTAACCGTGCACAATGATCCGCTCGCCAATCGGCAGGCCTTCTTTGGCGTAATTAAGGATAAGATCGTTATCCAGAGGGCCCAGATCGTCACGGCTAAAGACCGGCCCGGTGATCTCTGACAATGAGTTCTGCAGGGAGATCAGGGCATTCTTCGGTGAGCGCAGGACGCTGGTTTTATAGCCCGGCGCGTAAGCGGGCGGGTGGCTACTGTAATCGCGATGGATAACCTCGCGCGGGGACCATTTGTCGTTCATCGGGTACTCCGTGTAGACGGTAGAGGGGCATGTTGTTGTAATGTCGCCAGAAACAGTGTGTGTAAATGTATTGTTAATTTAAAGTGAAATTACCGGGTGTTTTTCATAACCGTGGGTTATGTTTTGTGCAATGACTGCTAGCGGAAGCAGGTTATCGCCATCACAGTTTGTAAATTCTTCCCCCCGCCAGGAGGCAGCTTTCCTACACTCCAGGAAGTATTCACTGGAGGTAACACATCATGGCGAACACCATCACGGCTGATGAGATTCGGGAGCAGTTTTCGCAGGCCATGTCGGCTATGTACCAGCAGGAAGTTCCGCAATACGGGACGCTGCTGGAGCTGGTGGCTGACGTCAATCTCGCGGTACTGGAAAATAATCCGCAGCTGCATGAACAACTGGCCAATGCCGACGAGCTGGCGCGCTTAAACGTGGAGCGCCACGGCGCAATCCGCGTGGGCACAGCGGAGGAACTGGCGACGCTGCGTCGCATGTTTGCCATCATGGGGATGTATCCCGTCAGCTATTACGATCTCTCACAGGCCGGCGTGCCGGTCCATTCCACGGCCTTTCGTCCCATCGACGATGCCGCGCTGGCGCGCAATCCGTTTCGGGTTTTCACCTCGCTGCTGCGCCTGGAGCTGATTGAAAATCGCGCCCTGCGCGAGCGGGCCGAGGCCATCCTTGCCCGGCGCAAAATCTTTACCCCCCGCTGTCTGGCGCTGATTGCGCAGTATGAAGCTGAGGGCGAATTCACCTCTGCCGACGCGCGCGAGTTTGTGCAGGAGGCGCTGGAGACCTTCCGCTGGCACCGGCATGCCACCGTCGATGAGGAGACCTACCATGCTCTGCATCGCGAGCACCGCCTGATTGCCGATGTGGTCTGCTTTCCGGGATGCCATATCAATCACCTCACGCCGCGGACGCTGGATATTGACCGCGCCCAGGCCCTGATGCCCGAGTGTGGTATTGAACCCAAAGCGCTGATTGAAGGGCCACCGCGCCGGGAGGTCCCGATCCTCCTGCGGCAGACCAGCTTTAAGGCGCTTGAGGAGCCGGTGATGTTCGCCGGTGAGCATAAAGGCACCCACAGCGCCCGCTTTGGCGAAATTGAGCAACGCGGCATTGCGCTAACGCCAAAAGGACGCGCACTGTACGACCGACTGCTGCAGGCGGCAGGGACAGGAAAGGACAATCTCAGCCATCAGCTGCATCTGCAGGAGGTATTCCGCGAATTCCCCGACAGCGAATTTCTGCTCCGTCAGCAGGGGTTGGCCTGGTTTCGCTACCGCCTGACGCCCGCCGGCGAGGCGCATCGCCAGGCGTTTCGCCCGGGGGACGATCCGCAGCCGCTGATTGAGCGCGGGTGGGTGGTCGCCCAGCCGATTATTTATGAAGATTTTTTACCGGTCAGCGCGGCGGGCATTTTTCAGTCTAATCTGGGCAACGAAACGCAGGCGCGCAGCCACGGGAATGCCAGCCGCGAAGCCTTTGAGACGGCGCTGGGC
Organism: Klebsiella variicola; assembly: GCF_000828055.2. Taxonomy (NCBI): domain Bacteria; kingdom Pseudomonadati; phylum Pseudomonadota; class Gammaproteobacteria; order Enterobacterales; family Enterobacteriaceae; genus Klebsiella; species Klebsiella variicola. Next base: position 2,438,039 of record NZ_CP010523.2, read on the forward strand.
TGCCCGGTGGAGGATGAGTTTGCCCTGTACCGACAGGCGGAGGAGCGCAGCAAACGACGTTGCGGTCTGCTGTAAAATCAGTACCCTGCTGGCATCAGCCTTACAGGGAGCAGGTTATGCAACATCCGTCGAAACCGTTGGCGAAAACCCGCCAGGGAACCGTATCCGGGAGCGCAGAGCAGGGGATCCATATCTGGCGCGGCATTCCGTATGCCGCGCCGCCTGTGGGCCCGCTGCGCTGGCGCGCGCCGCAGCCTCCTGCCCGCTGGCAGGGCGTCCGCCAGGCCGACGCCTTTTCCGCCGCCAGCTGGCAGGACATTGACTACTGCCGTGAGCTCGGCGGCGGCGATCCCGGCGCTTTCAGCGAAGACTGCTTATATCTCAATATCTGGGCACCTGCTGCTGCGGCGCAGCCGCTGCCGGTGATGGTCTGGCTGCACGGCGGCGGGTTTACCATCGGCGCCGGCAGCCTGCCGCCTTACGATGGCAAAGCGTTAGCCAGCCGCGATGTGGTGGTGGTGACGGTCAACTACCGGCTGGGCCATCTCGGCTTTTTCGCCCATCCGGCGCTGGAAGAAGAGGCGGGCGAACGTCTCTATAATTTCGCGCTGCTCGATCAGATTGCCGCCCTGCAGTGGGTTCAGGAGAATATCCACGCCTTCGGCGGGGATGCCGCCAACGTCACGCTGTTTGGCGAATCCGCTGGGGCGCGCAGCGTGCTGTCGCTGATGGCCTCGCCGAAAGCGAAAGGGTTGTTCCATAAAGCGATTATTCAGAGCGGGTATACGTTACCCGACCTGCCGCGAGAGAAGGCGCTGGAGAAAGGCCGCCTGCTGGCGGAACACTTTGCCTTACCGCAAGCCAGCGCTGAGGAATTGCGGGCGATCCCGGCGGAGGCCTTCTGGTCGCTCACCGCGCCGCTGAACACAGGGCCGGCCCCCATCGTCGGCGACGCGGTGCTGCCGCAGCCGATGCTGGAGACCTTTTTTGCCGGGCGCCAGCATCCAATGCCGGTGATGATCGGCTCCAACAGCGATGAAGCCAGCGTGATGGCCGTGTTTGGCGTCGATATCGCCGGGCAGATCCAGAAGCTGCGCCGTGAGCGCCGCCTGGGACTGGGGCTGATCAAACTCCTTTATCCCGGCGTGAAGGGCGATGAGGCGCTGGGGCGGGAAGTGTGCCGCGACATGGCCTTCACCACCCTCGGCTATGTGGTGATGCAGGCGCAGCAGCGCGTGGGGCAGCCGTGCTGGCGCTACTGGTTTGATTATGTTGCGGAGGCGGAGCATGACACCTATCCGCACGGCGCCTGGCATGGCAACGAGGTGCCCTACGTGTTTGATAACCTGCGGTTGACCGACCCGGTGTGTCAGTATGCCAGCGAAGCGGATCTGGCCTTCGCCGCTCAGGTGGCTGACTATTGGGCCCAGTTTGCCCGCGTCGCCAGCGGCGACCAGGCGCTTGCCGGCGCGGTACGCTGGCCAGCGTGCCTGCGCGGACGGGATCGTCTGTTGCGCATTGGCCTGCATAAGCGTGCCGGCTTTAAAGTGGAAAATCGCTTTATGCGCGCCCGGCTGGCGCTGTTTCGCCGGGTGATGAAGCATCACGTGACGCTGGAGTAAATGCGCTGAGGTGCGGCTGAGCAACTGCCGCCACCGGTTGGTGGCGGCATTCACTCACATCACAACCACGGGCTTTATCACCTTGCCAGACGCCGAATCGGCGAAAGCCTGGTTGATATCGGCCAGCGGGTAGCGAACGATAAGCTTATCGATAGGGAATTTCCCCTGCTTATACTGCTGCACCAGCAGTGGAATAAACAGCGCCGGGACGGCATCACCCTCAATCACCCCGACCAGCGACTTGCCCTCCGCCATCAGATCGTTCTGCACGTTAAAGGTGATATCCCCGGTAAAGCCGACGATGGCCACCGTACCTAATGGTTTCACCGCGTGTACGGCCTGCAGCACGATGGCCGATACGCCGGTGGTTTCCACCGCGTAGTGAGCGCCTTTGCCGGTGATCTGTTTGATCAGGGCCACGGCATCCTGTTCCTTGCCATTGATCTGATGGGTGGCGCCCAGTTCGCCCGCCAGGGCGAGGCGACTGGCATGAATATCGACAGCGATGATCTGAGAGCAGCCGGTTAATTTCGCCGCCATGATGGCGCTGAGCCCCACGGCGCCGCAGCCAAACACCACAATCGATTCCCCAATCACCGGTTTCAGGCGGTTGAGCACCGTCCCGCTGCCGGTCTGGATGCCGCAGCCCAGCGGGCCGAGCAGGGTGAGATCGACCTCCGGGTCGACCACCACGGCGTTGCTGGCGCGGGTGACCACATACTGGCTGAAGGACGACTGGCCAAAGAACAGGGACAGATCCTGATCGCCCAGCCGATAGGGGGTGGTGCCATCCTCGCGTCGGCCGCCAAAATTAAGCGTATTAAAATTTTCGCAAGCTGAAGGGTGGTTGCTTAAACAATTTTCGCAATGGTGGCAGGCGGCATAGCTGAGCACCACGTGGTCTCCGACTCTGATACCGCTGACCGCCTCCCCGACGCTGGCGACGATCCCGGCGCCTTCATGGCCGAGGATGGCAGGCATAGGCACCACTCCCGGGTTATCGCGCATCACCGCGTCGGTATGACAGACCCCGGTGGCGACAATTTTCACTAATATCTCATCCTTCCCCGGAAGGGAGACGTCGACATCCTTGATGACGAAAGGTTGCTGGTAGCCCAGCGTGACGGCTGCTTTCACTTGCATGGCATGACTCCTGAATGAATTCCCTGGAGAGCGTGGCGGGACAGCCCGAACGGCTCTCCCGTGTTGGCCGCTAACATGAAGAAATATAGCGGTTACCGGTGAAAAGTTAGCACCGGATGTGGCGGAAATTTGCGCCAATCGTGCCTAAAAAAAACGCAGGGCGGCGGGGCATAGGTGTGATGAATATACCGAAGCGAGGAAGAGCTATCCGCTCAATGGTCAGGCGAAAAAGCGGCCGGCAGTCTGTTCTTTCCCCGGCCGCACGTCGAAGGAAAAGTAAAAAAACGGGTTGTTCCGGTAGACAGGGCTTTTTTACCTTTTTTCTGCGGGCAACAATTGGATTATTAATCGTTTTTGTCTAGAGTGGGCGGAATTTATCACGCAGCGTGATGACGCGTTGCGAATCAATTCACCCGTGCAGAAGGACGCTTTCTCAGGCATGAACCGCAGACGTTTTCTTAAATCTTCCATGGCTGTTGCCGCCGTATGCGGGACGTCAGGAGTCGCTTCCTTATTCAGTCAGGCCGCTTTTGCCGAAGACGCGGGTATTGCCGACGGGCAAACGCGTCGTTTCGATTACACCGTGCTGCAGGCGATGGCCCACGATCTGGCGCGCCAGCCATGGGGCGGCGCCCCGCGCGATCTGCCGCCGACGCTGGCCAATCTGACTCCGCAGGCTTATAACAGCATCCAGTATGACGCCAACCACTCGCTATGGAACAACATCGAAGAACGCAAACTGGACATCCAGTTTTTCCACGTCGGGATGGGGTTCCGTCGCCGCGTGCGGATGTTCTCTCTTGACGCCGCCACTCAGCAGGCGCGCGAGATCCATTTCCGCCCTGAGCTGTTTAAGTACAATGACGCCGGGGTCGACACCCGCCAGCTGGAAGGGCAGTCCGACCTCGGCTTCGCCGGATTCCGGGTGTTTAAAGCGCCGGAGCTGGCGCGCCGCGATATCGTGGCGTTCCTTGGCGCCAGTTATTTCCGCGCGGTAGACAGCACCTACCAGTACGGCTTGTCGGCTCGTGGGCTGGCGGTAGACACCTTTACCGATACCCCGGAAGAGTTCCCTGATTTCACCTCCTTCTGGTTCGAAACGGTTAAAGGGGACGCCACGGTCTTTACCGTTTATGCGCTGCTGGATAGCCCGAGCATCACCGGGGCCTACAAGTTCACCATCCATTGCCAGGATACCCAGGTCATCATGGACGTGGAAAATCACCTTTATGCCCGCAAGGACATCAAACAGCTGGGTATCGCGCCGATGACCAGTATGTTCAGCTGCGGCAACAACGAGCGCCGGATGTGCGATACCATCCACCCGCAGATCCACGACTCCGATCGGCTGTCGATGTGGCTGGGGAACGGCGAATGGGTCTGCCGGCCGCTGAATAACCCGCAGAAGCTGCAGTTCAACGCCTTCCAGGACAAGAACCCGCGCGGCTTCGGTCTGCTGCAGCTGGACCGCGATTTCTCCCATTACCAGGACGTGATGGGCTGGTATAACAAGCGCCCCAGCCTGTGGGTTGAGCCGCGTAACCAGTGGGGGAAAGGGGCGGTCAGCCTGATGGAGATCCCCACTACCGGCGAAACGCTGGATAATATCGTCTGCTTCTGGCAGCCGGAAAAAGCGGTGAAGGCGGGCGACGAACTGGACTTCCGCTACCGTCTCTACTGGAGCGCGCAGCCGCCGGTGAGCACCCCGCTGGCGCGTGTGCTCGCCACCCGCACCGGGATGGGGGGCTTCCCGGAAGGCTGGGCGCCGGGCGAGCACTATCCGGATAAGTGGGCGCGTCGTTTTGCCATCGACTTTGTCGGCGGCGATCTGAAGGCCGCCGCGCCGCGCGGTATTGAACCGGTGATCACCCTCTCCAGCGGGGAAGCGAAGCAGATTGAGATCCTCTACGTCGAGCCGTTCGATGGCTACCGGATCCTCTTCGACTGGTATCCGACCTCCGACTCGACCGACCCGGTGGAGATGCGCCTGTTCCTGCGCTGTCAGGGCGAAGCCATCAGCGAAACCTGGCTCTATCAGTACTTCCCGCCGGCGCCGGATAAACGTAACTACGTTGACGACCGGATCATGAAATAATCCCGTGACAGCCGCGGCCCGCAGGCAACCCCTGCGGGCCAGTAGAGAGCCCCATGACTACAGACATTCCCGCAGTACCTGAGACGATCCCGGTGACCGACGCACTGACGCTTATCGCGATTGATGAGCGCTACGTCAGCGATCTGCACCAGCTGGTGGTGAAAAACCGCCACTGGCTGCAGCAATCGCTCAACTGGCCCGCCGAAGTGAACAGCGAAGAGGAGACCCGCCGCCATGTGCAGGGTAACGTGATTCTGCATCAGCGGGATTACGCCAAAATGTTTTTGCTGTTTCTCGACCATCGACTCGTGGGCGTCCTGTCGTTCAACCAGATCGAGCCGCAGAACAAAACGGCCTATATCGGCTACTGGATCGATGAAGATCACCAGGGGCAGGGGCTGCTTTCCCGCTCCCTGCAGGCCTTTATCCACCATTATGCCCGCAGCGGGCTGGTGCGCCGGTTTGTGATCAAATGCCGGGTGGCCAATACCCGCAGTAACCAGGTGGCGTTGCGCAATGGGTTCGTTCTTGAAGGTTGCCTCAGGCAGGCCGAGTATCTGAACGGCAGCTATGACGATCAGAATATTTACGCGCGCATTATTGACCGCGACGAGGCGCTAGAGGGCGCCTAACAGCGGCGTGCGGGTGATGTGCTGCTGGCCGTCAAGCGTTTTCGGGCCGCGCAGATGAATGGCCTCTCCCTCCTGTGCGGCAATCTGCACCTCGTCATTGATGGAGACCTGGTGCTCAACGATCACATCGCCGATGATGACGGTCCGCCCCTGGATCAGCACATCGTCGTCGAGCAGAATCGGACCACCGCGCAGCTGCGCCTCGCCACCGACCATCGCCCGGTGCTTTAACAGGCAGTTGCCTTCAATCACCGCATTCTCCGCCACCTGCGAACTGTAGCGCACGGTGGGAATGGCATCCTCTCCGCGACCGGCGATCAGTCGCGCGTGACCATAAACCCGGGCGTTATCGCACACCCAGACGTCGTTTTCTTCGTTCCCCTCCAGTCTTGCCTGGTCGAACACTTCTGCGCGATGTTCGACAAAAGCGTGCTCGACAAAGGCATCGCCGTAGATTTGCGCCTGATGAAGAATACGCGAGGCGCTAACGGTGGCTCGCTGATAAATCTGCAGGACTTTGTCGCGATCGGCGGTCAGACCGCGGGCGGCAATCACCTGGCAGTGCGGCAGGAGACGCGCCTCGTCGGCGAGGCGACAGTAACCGCGCACCAGACTATGATTAATCGTGACGTTGTCACTTATCTGCGCGTGATGGCTAATGTGCGAGGCATGAATGCATGCCCGTCCGCCGATGGCGGCCTCGTGGCTGACCACGCAGGGCCCGGTTAAGCGAGCGTCGTCGCGGATACTTGCCCCGGCGAAAACCACGCTGTTGGCATCGTAGATCCAGCACTCTCCCTGTTGGCTGAGAGCGCTTTCCGCGTCCACCCAACCGCCTTCGCTGCCTGCTTTGACGTCAGCGAAATCGATAAGCGCCACTATCTGGCGCAGGGTGACGCTCTGTTTGCCAGCCTCCTCTTGGTAACAATACTGCCGGGTCTGTTCGCTGAGACGGTATTTACGCATTCCCGATCCTCATTACTTATGGTTAACATAAACATAGCAAAGATCGCCGTAGCGCGCGGGATAAGGTTCCTTTAAAATGCAACTTCAAATTAAATTGATATCATCAACAAAATGAAGAGCAAGCAAACGCCGCGGCAGGCGCTGAACCTGCCGGCAGGCTATTTTGGTATGGTGCTCGGCACCATCGGAATGGGCTTCGCCTGGCGCTACGCCAGCACGCTCTGGCCGGTTAGCCGCAGCATCGGCGATGGTCTGGTGATGCTGGCGATCGCGATGTGGGCTCTGCTCAGCATGGCGTTTATCAGCCGGGCAATTCGCTTTCCGGCGAGCGTGCTACGGGAGATGCGTCATCCGGTCAGCAGCAGCTTTGTCAGCCTGTTTCCGGCCACCACGCTGCTGGTGGCGATCGGGCTGGTGCCCTGGTGGCGACCGCTGGCGCTGGGATTGTTTGTGCCGGGGGTGGCGCTGCAGCTTGCCTATGCCGCCTGGCAAAGTGGCGGCTTGTGGCGGGGGACGCATCCTCACGAGGCCACCACGCCGGGGCTCTATCTGCCCACGGTGGCCAATAATTTCATTAGCGCGATGGCCTGCGGCGCGCTGGGATTTACCGACGCCGGGCTGGTGTTCCTCGGCGCCGGGGTCTTCTCCTGGTTGAGCCTCGAGCCGGCGATCCTCCAGCGTCTGCGCAGCGCGGGCGAGCTGCCGACGCCGCTGCGCACCTCGCTGGGGATCCAACTGGCGCCTGCGCTGGTGGCCTGCAGCGCCTGGCTCAGCGTCAACGGTGGGGAAGCGGATACCTTCGCGAAGCTGCTGTTTGGTTACGGCCTGCTGCAGCTACTGTTCATGCTGCGCCTGATGCCCTGGTATCTTCGCCAGCCGTTCAATGCTTCCTTCTGGAGCTTCTCGTTCGGTATTTCCGCGCTGGCCACTACCGGCCTGCATCTCGGCCAGGCCAGGGCGGACGGCTTTTTTCACCATCTGGCAATGCCGCTGTTTATTTTTAGCAATCTGGTTGTCGGCCTGCTGTTACTGCGCACAATTTTGCTGTTGGTGAGCGGGAAACTGCTGGTACAGGTCGACCGGGAAACACTCCTGAATAAGAAGGAAGGATCATGACAACGCGTGACGCGGATTATTTTAGTGAAAAATATGGCCTGACACGCACCCATTCCGAGGTGCTGCATGCTGCGACAGTGGTGCCGCCGGGGCGGGCGCTGGATCTGGGCTGTGGCAACGGGCGTAACAGCCTTTATCTGGCGGCGAACGGCTTCACGGTGACGGCGTGGGATAAAAATCCGGTGAGCATCAATAATCTGGAAAGTATTCGCGCTGCCGAGGCGCTGGAAAATCTCCGAACCGCGGTAACAGACCTCAATAGCCTGACCTTTGACGGGGAGTATGACCTGATCCTCTCCACCGTGGTGATGATGTTCCTGGAGCCTGACACCATCCCGGGCCTGATCGCCAATATGCAGCACTGCACCGCCGCCGGCGGCTATAACCTGATTGTGGCGGCAATGGATACCGAAGATTATCCCTGCACCGTCGGCTTCCCGTTTGCCTTTAAACCCGATGAGCTTCGTGATTATTACCAGGGCTGGGAGCTGCTGAAATACAATGAGGACGTCGGCGAGCTGCATCGCACCGACGCCAACGGCAATCGCGTCAAACTGCGCTTCGCCACCCTGTTGGCGCGCAAGCCTGCCTGATACGCGGCGGCGTGGGGAATCAGGACGTTGCCCGCGCCGCGTAGTAAGGTGAAGAGCAGGGAAAATAAGTGAGGAAGTCACCGTATAAAAGAGGGATAAAAAGCAGCCTTCTGCCTGTTTTAAGTGATTATTTAATAACGTAATGTTCATCCTATCAATATTTATAAATCTTCCTTGACGAAGCCCTTTTTTTGTCACAAAACTAGTGGGTCCTATTTGCTATAACGTCTGCCGAAAAAAAACTGCATTTACAGGGATCTCTCTATGCGTACTCGCGTTTTACTGAAAGTCGCCGCTCTGGCGGGAATATTGGCGTTGACCGGCTGTGCGGCGAAAGTGGCGCAACCGAATCAGTATTCGGGCTTCTTAAAAGATTATTCCAGTTTGAAAGAAACGACCTCTGCCTCCGGCAAGCCGGAGCTGCGCTGGATCGATCCGAACTTCAATCCAGCCAACTATGACAATATCGTTTATCACCCGGTGACCTACTATCCGGTACCGAAGCCGACCACCCAGGTAGGGGAAAAGGCGCTGCAGGATATTCTTAACTACACCAACAAAGAGCTGAAACAGGCTATTTCCGAGCGTAAACCGCTGGCCACTACCGCCGGCAAGCGCAGCCTCATCTTCCGCGGGGCGATCACCGGGGTGGATTCCAGCAAAGAGGGGCTGCAGTTCTATGAAGTGATCCCGGTCGCTATGATTGTCGCCGGCACCCAGGCCGCCACCGGCCATCGTACCATGGACACCGATCTGTACTTTGAGGCGGAGGTCATTGACGCCAGCACCAATAAGCCGGTCATCAAGGTCGTTCGTAAAGGGGAAGGCAAAACCCTGGCGAATGAGAATACGCCACTGACCGTCGATACTCTGAAGCAGGTGATCGATGATATGGCGGTCGACGCCGTCAAATTCGATCCCTCTCAGCGTTAATCGTGCCAGCGCCGTCTGACGACGGCGCTGTTTCTCTTCTGTCTCCTCAGGCCAGCCTTCGGCGCAGCAGCAGCTGTTCCGGTTTGGCAAACATTACCAGGTTACCCAACAGGATCAGCGCCAGCCCGATCACGGCGTTGCTGTGCCAGATATACCCTTCATAGACGGTGGAAATGGATAATGCGACCAGCGGAAACAGCAGCGTACTGTAGGCGGCTTTGCTGGCGCCAATGCGCCCCACCAGAGTGAAATAGGCCCCAAAGGCAATGACCGAACCGAACAGCGCCAGGTAAAGCAGGGCGCCGAGGTAGCTGACGGTCCACTCCGGCATAAAATTATCGCCACGTAGCAGGGCGATCGCGCCCATCACCAGCGTCCCGTAGAGCATCGCCCAACTGTTGGTGGTGAGGGTTTCCAGCCCTCGCCGCTGGTGGCGAATGCTGAACATATTGCCCAGTGAAAAGCCGTAGGTGCCCAGGGCGCTCAGACCGATCCCCCACAGCAGCGAGGCGTTTAGCCCATTGGCCAGCAGGTCATCCCAGAACAGGGTGACGATACCGGCGAGGCCCAGTGCGGCGGCGGCCCAGAAGCGGCCCGGCGGCTGCTGGCGAAAAAAAAGAAAGCTGTTAATGGCGTTAAACAGTACGGCCATGGAAAAGATCACCGATTCCAGACCGGTGTTGATCCAGGCCGCGGCGGTATAAAAACACCAGAAATTAAAGCAGAAGACGCAGCAGCCCTGCAGCAGGCAGCAAAAGTGATCTTTCGCGCCCAGCGGCCGTAGCCGTCGCGTGACAAGCAGAATCGTCAGCATCGTGATGCTGGCCACGGCAAAGCGCCAAAAAATGGATACCGGCGCCGCCACCGGCCCTTGTTGTAAAAAAATCGCAATCCACGTTGTCCCCCAGATCACGACAACGAGTGCATAAAGTAATGCGTTCACCCTGACTCTCCTCTGCTTGTTGAAGGGAGGAGTATGCCGCCTGTCGCAACCGGCAGCTTTCACCCGCTTGTTGTCGGCTTGCAAATTCTTGCGCTTATTTGTCATTCGCCTGCGGTGAGGACTGGAAACCGCGCCGGAGTCTCCCTAGACTAGAGCTTTTACGGGCAGATGCGTGAAGGCAATGGGTTACGGGACGTTTGAAACATTACGGCGACAGAACGCGGTGCTGCGGGGCACGGTGGAGCTGAATTCCGGAATTCAACTGGCCGCCTGGTACAACAATTGCGACACCGTGACGGTGCGCAGCGATCACCATACGTTGAGCCTGTACGTCGCCGATGGCTATGAAAGCTATCAAAAGACGCCGCACGGCTGGAAAAATGGCGGCGGCCCGGATCGCTTTTGTCTGATGCCGAAAGGCGATGAGAGCGTCTGGGATATCCGCGGCGATCTGTCTTTTGTGCATCTCTACTGTACCGATGAGCACCTGCGCCGCGTCGGCGAAGAGGTGTGGGATCGTAGCCCGGCAAACTTCACCCTGCAGGAAAAAACCTTCGCCAGCGATGACAAAATTACCGCGGTGTACCGCCAGTTTTTACTGGCCAATGACTGGCGACAGCCGGCGAACCAGTTGACCCTCAGCGCCGCCAGCAGCTTACTGCTCACCCATCTGATCCAGCACTACTCCACCGTGCAGTGGCGTTTGCCGACGGTCACCGGAGGGCTGGCGCCGGGCGTGAAGCGTCACGTGCTGGCCTGGATCGATGCCCACCTCGATCAGCCGCTGACCCTGGCCGACCTGGCGCAGCAGGCGGGACTCAGTGAGTTCCATTTTGCCCGCATGTTCCGCCAGTCGTTGAATATGGCCCCGCATCAATATGTGATGCAGCAGCGAATGGCCAGGGCGCAAAATCTGCTCTGCCACAGCGCGCTGCCGTTAACGGAGATTGCGCTGGCCTGCGGCTTCAGCTCCGCCAGCCATTTCAGCCATCGGGTGAAAGCGGCCACCGGCCTGACGCCGTCCCAGCTAAGGGCGGCGCAGCGCGGATAACACGCCATAGCTTACCCCACCAAGCACCACGCCCCAGAAGGCCGAACCAATTCCCGCCAGCGTCACGCCGCTGGCGGTGACCAGAAAGGTCAGTACTGCCGCATCGCGTTCACTGGCCTGATGTACCGCCTGAAACAGGCTGCCGCCGATGGTGCCGAGCAGCGCCAGGCCGGCCAGCATCTGGATCCACGCCGCGGGTAAAGCCGACATCAGAGCGGTGATCGACCCGCCGAACAGACCCGCCAGCAGATAAAAACCGCCTGCGGCCATGGCCGCCAGCCAGCGCTGTTGCGGATCCGGGTGCGCCTCCGGACTCTGGCAAATCGCAGCGGTGATCGCCGCGATGCAGATGGAGTAGACCCCAAACGGCGCCAGCAACAACGCCAGACCTCCACAGGCGACGAGCAGTGCCGATACCGGTACAGTGTAGCCGGATGCCTGCAGCGTGGCGAACCCGGGGGCGTTCTGCGAGGCCATGGTGACGAGGAAAAACGGCAGGCCGACACTGAGCAGCAGCGCCGGGGTAAACTGCGGCGCGATCCACTCCGGTGCCGCGAAGGCCAGCGGTACGGCCGTCCTGGCGACGTCCCCGGAGGCCGCCGCGATCAGCGCCCCCACCACCAGCGCGGCGACTACCGCGAAGCGGGGCCACAGCGCTTTACAGAGAAGCCAGGCGGCGAGCATGCCGCCGCACAGCAGCAGATGGTCCTGTAAGCCGGCGAAGGCCTGCAAACCGAAACGCAGCAGGATCCCGGCCAGCATCGCGGCGGCCAGTGAATGGGGAATGATCTTCATCAGCCGGGCAAACAGGCCCGTCACGCCGCAAAGGACGATCAGCGCGTTGGCGAAGATAAACACCCCCACGGCCTCGGCGAGGGTGACTCCCTGTAGACCGCTGACCAGCAGCGCGGCGCCCGGCGTTGACCAGGCGGTGAGCACAGGAACTTTACGCCAGCCGCTCAGCGCAAGGGTGCTGATACCCATGGCGAGGCCAAGGGCCGTCATCCAGCCGGCGATCTGCCCGGGGGTAGCGCCAGCAGACGCAGCAGCCTGCCAGATAATGGCGGCTGAACTGGCGTAGCCCACCAGTACAGCGACGAAACCCGCCAACAGAGTGGGAAGAGGAAGGGTAAACGAGCGCATAGGATTCTCTTGTGCGTTATAACATACAAATACTCTATCACTGTGCGTTATAACGCACAAGGTGCGGATGTGGAGAGCGTAAGACACCTGTTCTCACGGTGATATGCCGAGAAACGCCCTGTAGAATCAGGCAAATGGGGATATACTCTTGCCTGTACAAGTCAGGAGGTAGGATGAATATTGCGCAACATCTGGCGGCAACGCTCAAAACCCTGCGCCAGCAGCGTGGCTGGAGTCTCTCGCGTCTGGCAGAAGAGACGGGGGTGTCGAAAGCCATGCTGGGGCAGATTGAGCGTAATGAATCGAGCCCGACGGTGGCGACGCTGTGGAAGATTGCCACCGGGCTGAACGTGCCGTTTTCGGCGTTTATCGTTCCGGACGCCAGCGCAGCGCCTTCCGCTTTTGATCCGCAGCAGCAGGCGATGGTGGTGACCCCGGTCTTCCCGTGGGACCCGGAGCTGCGCTTTGACCATTTTTCGATAACCCTTGCCCCCGGCGCGTTGAGCGAATCGACGCCGCATGAGAAAGGGGTGATTGAACATGTGGTGGTGATTAGCGGCGCCCTGGATCTCTGTTTACAGGGGGAGTGGCATTTACTGCAGCCAGGGGAGGGACGGCGCTTCGCCGGCGATGAGGCGCATGCGTATCGTAACCGCGGCGTTCAGGCGGCCCATTTCCATTCTCTTATCCATTATCCAAAAGAAAAAACCGCGGGCGAACCCGCGGCCAGACAAGATGACTGATGATAACCACTCACAACGTGACGAGGAAAATCCGGAATACGAGATGACAGTACGCTGCGCGAGGATGTGAAGGAACTATCTTTTCCGTCAATACTTTGCTGAAAAATGAAAATTCGTCGTCGCGCGACGGTGGAAAAGGTTTTCGTCTGTGCCCGGTTCTGACTACAATAGCCGCCATTTCGACCCCCTTATACTGGATAACAACACGCGTATGCGCCTGCACAATCATCGTCTTGAACTTCTTAGTCCTGCCCGCGACGCCGGTATCGCTCGCGAAGCGATCCTCCACGGCGCCGACGCCGTTTATATCGGTGGGCCTGACTTTGGCGCTCGTCACAATGCCAGCAACAGCCTGAGCGACATCGCCGGTCTGGTGCCTTTTGCCCATCGCTATGGCGCCAAAATCTTTGTCACGCTGAACACCATTCTGCATGATGATGAGCTGGAGCCGGCGCAGCGGCTGATTACCGATCTTTATGAGGCGGGCGTTGACGCGCTGATTGTGCAGGATATGGGGATCATGGAGCTGGATCTGCCGCCGATTGAGCTGCACGCCAGCACCCAGTGTGATATCCGCAGCGTGGAAAAAGCGAAATTTCTCTCCGACGCCGGCTTCAGCCAGATCGTGCTGGCGCGTGAACTGAATCTCAGTCAGATCAAAGCTATTTATGACCATACCGACGCCACCATTGAATTCTTTATTCATGGCGCGCTGTGCGTGGCCTATTCCGGGCAGTGCAACATTTCGCACGCCCAGACCGGACGAAGCGCCAACCGGGGCGACTGCTCGCAGGCTTGCCGCCTGCCGTATACCCTGAAAGACGATCAGGGACGGGTGGTGGCCTATGAAAAACATCTCCTGTCGATGAAGGACAACGATCAGACCGCCAACCTGGCGGCGCTGATCGACGCCGGGGTACGTTCCTTCAAAATTGAAGGCCGTTACAAAGACATGAGTTATGTGAAAAATATCACTGCGCACTACCGTCAAATGCTGGATGCCATTATCGAAGACCGCGGCGATCTGGCGCGCGCCTCGGCAGGGCGCACCGAGCACTTCTTCATTCCCTCTACCGATAAAACCTTCCATCGCGGCAGTACCGACTACTTCGTCAATGCCCGCAAAGGCGATATCGGCGCGTTTGATTCGCCGAAATTTATCGGGCTGCCGGTGGGCGAAGTCTTGAAGGTGGGGAAAGACCATCTTGATGTCGAAGTGAGCGAACCGTTAACCAACGGCGATGGCCTTAACGTGATGATCAAGCGTGAAGTGGTGGGCTTCCGTGCCAATACGGTGGAGAAAACCGGCGAAAATCGCTATCGGGTGTGGCCGAACGAGATGCCGGCGGATCTGCACAAAGCGCGTCCGCACCAGGCGCTCAACCGTAACCTCGATCACAACTGGCAGCAGGCGCTTCTGAAGACTTCCAGCGAACGCCGCATCGCCGTGGACGTTACGCTGAGCGGCTGGCAGGAACAGCTGGTTCTGACCATGACCTGTGAAGATGGCGTCAGCGTGACCCATACTCTCGACGGAGCGTTCGCCGAAGCCAATCAGGCAGAAAAAGCGCTGGCCAATTTGCGTGACGGCGTCACAAAACTGGGGCAGACCATTTACTACCCACGCGACGTGCAGGTCAACCTGCCGCCACTGTTTGTCCCCAACAGTCTGCTCAACCAGCTGCGTCGTGAAACGGCTGAAATGCTGGACGAAGCGCGCCTCAACGCCTGGCAACGCGGCACCCGCAAGCCGGTCTCCGTACCGCCGCCGGTCTATCCGGAGACCCATCTCTCCTTCCTCGCCAACGTCTATAACCATAAGGCGCGGGCCTTTTACCAGCGCTATGGCGTGCAGCTGATTGACGCCGCCTATGAAGCGCACGAAGAGAAGGGCGATGTGCCGGTGATGATCACCAAACACTGCCTGCGGTTTGCGTTTAATCTTTGTCCGAAACAGGCGAAAGGCTCCATCAAGAGCTGGAAAGCCACGCCGATGCAGCTGATCCACGGCGATGAAGTGCTGACCCTGAAGTTTGACTGTCGCCCGTGCGAAATGCATGTCGTCGGGAAGATTAAAAACCACATCCTCAAAATGCCGCTTCCCGGGAGCATCGTCGCCTCCGTCAGCCCGGATGAGCTGATGAAGACCCTGCCGAAGCGCAAAGGAGCCTGATCCAGCGCGACGCTACGGGCAATGCGGCGCCCGCGGTTTGCGGGCATCCTGCCAGCGGTGATGCTCGTTCAGATCGGCGGCGGCCTCCTCGCACTGGCTGCGAAGCTCGTCGCTGTCCGCCTCGTGCAGCAGCTGCTGTTCGAGGCTCTGCACCGGAAAGTAATCGTGCCCCTGGCGGTGGGCCAGCAGATGTCCTGAAAACAGCGCGCACAGCAACAGCAGCGCGCTCATGCTTCTCCTCAACATACCTTTACTCTGCGAATCAATGGGGTGGGCTTACTATGCCAGGCGTTGTGCAGGTTTTTTTCTCGGCTTCTCAAAGAAGGGCAAGAGTTTGTCAATGTCAGCTGAAAGAAGGTGAAAAAAAGCCTGGCGCAGAAGGCCAGGCCTGAGGGGTTATGCTTTTGGCGGCAGCGGTTTCCCGCTGTGCTCGCCGCCTTTTGGCGGCTGCTTGCCGTCACGCTGCGGCTGCTTGCCACCATGCTGCGGCTGTTTGCCATCATGCTGCGGCTGTTTGCCATCTCGTTGTGGCTGCTTGCCGTTGTGTTGCGCTTGCTTACCATCGTGTTGGCCGTTTTTCGCCAGCGGTTTACCCTGATGCTGCGCGCCTTTTTCTGCCGGCGGTGGCGGGTTGTCGGCAGCGAACGCCCATGACGATATTCCCAGCGTCATCACGGCGGACAGTAAAGCTAACTTCTTCATAGCAATATCCTTTCTTCTGATGTGTCCGCGTATTTCAGCAGGCAAAAGTGAAGACAAGATGGAGAAGTCCAGATTCGGATTGCTCTGCATCCTGGTTCAAACTTTAAGGCCTGCTGCCGTCATCAGCAGGCGAAACAGCAGGCTGATGGCGGCCAGCGTCAGTACGCTGCCTCCCCAGAGCGCGATCAGCCACAGCAGACGTTTAGGCCAGGCAGTATGCATCAGTGATATCCCTCCCCGGGCTGAACTTTGCCGCGGAACACGTAATAGCTCCAGCAGGTGTAGCCAAGAATGACCGGAATAATCAGCAGTGCGCCCACCAGCATAAAGCCCTGGCTTTGCGGGGGAGCGGCAGCCTGCCACAGCGTGATGGCCGGCGGGATAATATGCGGCCAGATGCTGATCCCCAGTCCGCTAAAGCCGAGAAAGACCAGGCCCAGCGTCAGCGTGAAGGGCGAAACATGGCGGTCGCGCTGATGCAGCGTACGCCACAGCCAGCCGCTGATGAGGATCACCAGCAGCGGCACCGGCAGCAGGAAATAGAGATTCGGCAGGCTGAACCAGCGGGCGGCAATTGCCGGGTGCGCCAGCGGAGTCCACAGGCTGATGACGGCAAACACCGCCAGCAGGGCAACCAGCAGCTGCCGCGATGCGCTTCGCATGCGCTGCTGCAGCGCGCCTTCGCTTTTCATCACCAGCCAGGTGGCGCCGAGCAGCGCATAGGCCACGCACAGCCCGAGTCCGCAAAACAGGCTGAACGGGGTCAGCCAGTCAAACATGCCGCCGCTGAAGCTTCGGCCGCTGACCGGGAAACCGTTGATCACCGCCCCGACCACCACGCCCTGGCTGAAGGTCGCCAGCAGGGAACCGCCAAAAAAGGCACGGTCCCAGAAGGGGCGGTGCGACGGCGTGGCCTGGAAGCGAAACTCAAAGGCGACGCCGCGAAAAATCAGGCCGATCAGCATCAGGGTCAGGGGGATCGACAGGGCGTCGATTATCACCGCGTAGGCGAGGGGAAAAGCGCCAAACAGACCAGCGCCGCCCAGTACCAGCCAGGTCTCATTGCCATCCCACACCGGGGCGACGCTGTTGACCATTACGTCGCGCTCGGTGCTGCCCCGTACTGTGCCGAACAGCATCCCGATGCCCAGATCAAAGCCATCCATGACAATGTACATCAGCGTGGCAAAGACGATAATCACGAACCAAATCACCGATAATTCGATACCCATTAGCGGGACTCCTTCTGCAGATAACCTTCAGTGGCGGCGGACAGCGGGCGGGCTGGCGTACCGGTTGTCGCGGGCTGCACCTCCTGCGGCCCCTTGCGGATCAGGCGCAGCATATAGCTGTAGCCGACGCCGAAGACGGCGCTGTAGACCACGATAAAGGTCAATAAACTGACCGACATATGCAGATCGCCGTGGGCGGAAACGGCGTCTGCAGTGCGCTGAACGCCATACACCACCCATGGCTGACGGCCCACTTCGGTGGTTACCCAGCCGGCGAGAATAGCAATCAGTCCTGAAGGGCCCATCCATAGCGCAAAGCGCAGAAATGGCCGGGAATGGTACAGTCGGCCGCCGCGACGCAGCCACAGGGCCAGTACGCCGAGCAGGAGCATTAGCATGCCAAGACCGGCCATCAGGCGAAACGACCAGAACACCACGGTTGCGTTCGGGCGATCCTCAGGAGCGAACTCCTTCAAGGCCGGCACCTGTTTATCAAGGCTGTGGGTGAGGATCAGGCTGCCCAGGGCCGGGATCTCAAGCCCGTAGCGGGTGCGCTCCTGCGCCATATCAGGCCAGCCAAACAGCAGCAACGGCGTTGCCTCGCCCGGCGGGTTTTCCCAGTGGCCCTCAATGGCGGCTATTTTCGCCGGCTGGTGTTTCAGGGTATTCAGACCATGCATATCGCCGATCAGCGCCTGGACGGGGGCGACCAGCAGCGTCATCCACAGCGCCATCGAGAACATCTTACGGATCGCCGGCGACTGATTGCCGCGCAGCAGATGCCAGGCCGCCGAGGCGCCGACAAACAGCGCGCTACTGAGAAACGCCGCCACTGTCATATGCAATAAGCGGTAGGGGAACGACGGGTTAAAGATCACTGCCAGCCAGTCGACGGGCACCACCTGGCCGTCAACGATCTCAAACCCCTGCGGGGTCTGCATCCAGCTGTTGGAGGCGAGGATCCAGAAGGTCGAGATGATGGTGCCCAGCGCCACCATGCAGGTGGCGAAAAAATGCAGCCCCGGCCCTACGCGGTTCCAGCCGAAGAGCATCACCCCGAGAAAGCCCGCTTCCAGAAAGAACGCTGTCAGGACTTCATAGGTCAGCAGGGGGCCGGTAATGCTCCCCGCGAACTGAGAGAAACCGCTCCAGTTGGTGCCGAACTGATAGGCCATCACCAGCCCGGAAACCACCCCCATGCCGAAGTTGACGGCGAAGATTTTCGACCAGAAGTGGTACAGCGAGCGCCAGGTGGGATTTTTGCTTTTTAGCCACAGACCTTCGAGTACCGCCAGGTAGCTGGCCAGCCCAATAGTAATGGCGGGAAAGATAATATGAAATGAGACCGTAAAGGCGAATTGAATTCGCGCAAGATGGAATGCATCAAGACCGAACATGCAGGACTCCACTACAAAATTGATTCAGCGCAATTTTAGGCAGGGTGGTGGCTGGGGGGCAGAGGCAGTCGCGCCATTTTTTATCATAACAGTTGGCCTCTGTTATGATTTTTCACCTCGCGTCCCAATCATCGGCCGGTACGAATAAATACCGATGGGGTGGGTCGCTTAACCAACAGACCAGCGGAGATTTGGCCGTTATCCCGGGAGCGGTTGATCGGCGGACTCGGCCGCCGGCACGGCACTGTTTCTGGCCGGAATAATATATCCCGAATATCACACGGTGCTGTATTAATTCTTGCGATAATGCACAACGAGTTTTAGCGTCATTTATTCTCACGCATTAGTATGAGAATAAGTAAAAACGCTGAGCGGGTTAATCGTAAATTAAATAATAATAAATTGTCGACTCCGTGGGTAATTTGTACTGTATGCGCTCGGGAATAAATAAAAAGGAATGCCCATGTCTGAAAAAGGATTACAGAGTTTGTGCATTACGCTCGGCGTGATGATTATCTTCTGGTTTGCGTTAATCTCACTATTCTGGGTGGTGATATTTTAAACCTATCCCGTGCTATGACGGGACGCGACTGCCGCTGCAGATATAACAGTTACAGCAAACTATGATTTTTTTATAACTGATATATGATAATGGGAGGTTATCGTACGGGGACGGCCGCAATGAAAAAGTATCAACAGCTGGCGCAACAGCTGACCGAACAGATCGCGCTTGGCGTCTGGTTGCCTGGCGATCGGCTGCCGTCGCTGCGCGAGCAGGTGATCAGCAGCGGCATGAGCTTTATGACCGTCAGCCATGCCTATCAGCTGCTGGAAAGCCAGGGGCGCATCGTCGCCCGTCCGCAGTCGGGTTATTATGTCGCCCCTCAGCCGGTGAAGCTTAGACAGCCGGCGCCGCCTGCCCAGGTGACCCGCGATGAAGCTGTCGATATCAATACCTATATCTTTGAGGTGCTACAGGCCAGCCGCCAGGCGTCGATGCTGCCCTTTGCCTCGGCCTTTCCGGACCCGCGTCTCTTCCCGCTGCAGCAGCTTAACCGCTCGCTGGCGCAGGTGAGCAAAACCGCCACCGCCATGAGCGTCATTGAGAACCTGCCGCCGGGCAATGCGGAGTTGCGGCACGCCATTGCCCGACGCTATGCCCTGCAGGGGATGAACATCTCGCCGGACGAGATCGTGATTACCGCCGGGGCGCTGGAGGCGCTTAACCTCAGTCTGCAGGCAGTGACCGAGCCGGGCGACTGGGTGGTGGTGGAAAACCCCTGTTTCTACGGCGCCCTGCAGGCGCTGGAGAGGCTGCGCCTGAAGGCGCTGTCGGTGGCGACCGACGTCAAAGAGGGCATTGACCTGACGGCGCTGGAAGCGGCCCTGCAAAATTACCCGGTCAAGGCCTGCTGGTTAATGACCAACGGGCAGAACCCGCTCGGCTTTACGCTTAGTGCCGAAAAAAAAGCGGCGCTGGTGGCGCTGCTGGCGCGCTATAACGTGATGCTGATAGAAGATGATGTCTACAGCGAGCTTTACTTTGGTCGCGAGAAACCGCTCCCGGCGAAATACTGGGACCATCAGGATATGACGCTGCACTGCAGCTCGTTTTCAAAATGTCTGGTGCCCGGGTTTCGTATCGGCTGGGTGGCGGCCGGCAAACAGGCGCGGCGGATCCAGCAACTGCAGCTGATGAGTACGCTCTCCACCAGCTCGCCGATGCAGCTAGCCCTGGTGGATTATCTGTCCACCAAGCGCTATGACGCCCACCTGCGCCGTTTGCGCCGCCAGCTGGCGGAGCGTAAACAGCTGGCCTGGCAGGCGCTGCTGCGCCATCTGCCGCCGGAGGTTATCGTCCACCACAGCGACAGCGGCTACTTTCTGTGGATTGAACTGCCGGAAGGGGCCGACGCCAGTGAGCTAAGCGCCCGGGCGCTGGCCTCGCACATCAGCATTGCCCCAGGAAAAATGTTCTCCACCTCCGCCAGCTGGACCTCGTTTTTCCGTTTTAATACCGCCTGGGGCTGGGGGGAACGCGAAGAGCAGGGGGTGAGGCGGTTGGGTGAACTTATTAGTGAGCAGCTTACCTGACGACTCAGGCTATTTTCCGTCGCCATCAACTCTCGGGAAAAATAAACGAGGGTGAGTTTTTATTGAGGCCGGTCATTATTTTACCGGCGCTCATCATAGGAAATACGCATACCCCTCCTTTTTCTCTAACTCGTTGTCTATAATCCATAAAGTCCTGCTTGTGTTGGCGATTTTTGCGTAATGCGTCCCGGGTCACAACCTGAATAAATTCCCCAGGGGGCGTTAATCCGCTGACTACCCTTATTTCAGGAGATATTTTTACGGCACGGCTGCCGCTAATTACCTTGTGACAGGAGTAACACCTGATGAGCAAAAAATTTGCCCGTTGCAGCCTTTATGTGCTGAGCATGGCCTGTTTGACCGTGCAGGCGGCAGAGCCACTCACCTCGCTGGATAAACCGGAAGGGCGGCTCGATATTATTGCCTGGCCGGGGTATATCGAACGCGGCCAGACAGACAAGCAGTACGACTGGGTCACCCAGTTTGAAAAAGAGACCGGGTGTCAGGTTAATGTCAAAACCGCCGCTACCTCTGACGAGATGGTCAGCCTGATGGCCAAGGGGGGCTACGATCTGGTGACCGCGTCGGGCGATGCCTCGCTGCGTCTGATCATGGGCAAACGCGTTCAGCCGATTAATACCGCGCTGATTGCCGGCTGGCGCACCCTCGATCCACGCATTGCGCAAGGGGCATGGTTTAACGTCGGCGGTAAAGCCTACGGCACGCCGTATCAGTGGGGGCCGAACCTGCTGATGTACAACACCCGTGTATTCCCGACGCCGCCGGACAGCTGGAGCGTGGTCTTCGTTAAACAGAACCTGCCGGACGGCAAAACCAATCAGGGACGCGTGCAGGCCTATGATGGCCCGATCTATATCGCTGACGCCGCGCTGTTTGTCAAAGCCACCCAGCCGCAGCTGGGGATCGAAGATCCCTATCAACTGACCGAAACCCAGTATAACGCGGTGCTGAAAGTACTGCGCGACCAGCAGCCGCTGATCCATCGCTACTGGCATGACGCCACCGTACAGATGAACGACTTCAAAAACGAAGGGGTGGCCGCCTCCAGCTCGTGGCCCTATCAGGCCAACGGCCTGAAGGCTGAAGGCCAGCCCATCGCCACCGTGTTTCCGAAGGAGGGGGTGACCGGCTGGGCGGATACCACCATGTTGCACAGCGAAGCGAAGCATCCGGTCTGCGCCTACAAATGGATGAACTGGTCGCTCACGCCGAAGGTGCAGGGCGATGTGGCGGCGTGGTTCGGCTCGCTCCCGGTGGTGCCAGAGGGGTGTAAAGCCAGCGCGCTGCTCGGTGACAAAGGCTGTGAAACCAACGGCTATGACCAGTTTACCCGGATCCATTTCTGGAAAACGCCGGTTGCCGAAGGCGGGAAATACGTACCCTACAGCAGATGGACTCAGGACTATATTGCGATAATGGGCGGCCGCTAAGGACGGGAGGCAGACAATGACGTACGCGGTCGAGTTTCAGAATGTATCGCGCCTGTACGGCGATGTGCGGGCCGTAGATGGGGTTAGCATAGGCATTCGCGATGGGGAATTTTTCTCGATGCTGGGGCCCTCCGGTTCGGGTAAAACCACCTGCCTGCGGCTGATTGCCGGTTTCGAGCAGCTCTCCGGCGGCACCATCCGTATTTTCGGTCAGCCGGCCAGCGAACTGCCGCCCTGGCAGCGGGATGTGAATACGGTGTTCCAGGACTATGCGCTGTTTCCCCATATGTCGATCCTCGACAACGTCGCCTACGGCCTGATGGTCAAAGGCATGGCGAAGAAAGCGCGCCATGCCCGCGCCCAGGAAGCGCTGGAAAAGGTGGCCCTTGGCTTTGCTCATCATCGTAAGCCTTCTCAGCTCTCCGGCGGCCAGCGGCAGCGGGTCGCTATTGCCCGGGCGCTGGTGAACCAGCCGCGGGTGCTGCTGCTCGATGAGCCGCTGGGTGCGCTGGATTTGAAGCTGCGCGAGCAGATGCAGGTGGAGCTGAAAAAGCTGCAGCAGTCGCTGGGGATAACTTTTATCTTCGTGACCCACGACCAGAGCGAAGCGTTGTCGATGTCAGACCGCGTGGCGGTGTTTAACAATGGGCGCATCGAACAGGTGGATGCGCCGCAGGATCTCTATCTGCATCCGAAGACCGCGTTTGTCGCTGGCTTTGTCGGCACCGCCAACGTTTTTGAAGCCGAGGCGGCCCGGCGATTGTGCGGCATGCCGGGTAGCTGGTCGCTGCGTCCGGAGCATGTTCGCCTGCAGGGCGGCGGCGAGGTTCAGGTTCAGGGCGTAGTGCAGGCGGTACAGTATCAGGGGGCGGCGACGCGGATTGAGCTCAGGCTGGCGGAGGGGGACAAGCTGCTGGTCAGCCAGGCGAATATCGATGGCGCGGCGGCAGCCAGCGCCCCGCGAATGGGGCAAACGGTGCTGGCGTCATGGTCGCGGTCGGCGATGACCCCGCTGGAAAGCGGAGGCTGAGATGACCATGGCGATGATTCCTGCGCAGGCCGGGCGCGTATCCGGGATCTTCTGGCGTCGGCCAGCATTGGGCCTGTTTTTACTGCTGCTCGGGCCGCTGATGTGGTTTGGTATCGTCTATCTGGGATCGCTCCTGACCCTGCTGTGGCAGAGTATTTATACCTTTGACGACTTCACCATGTCGGTGACCAGCGACTTTACGCTGGCCAACCTGCGGGCGCTGTTCAATCCCGCCAATTACGACATTATTGTCCGTACCCTGGTAATGGCGCTGAGTGTGACGCTCGCCAGCGCCATGCTGGCGCTGCCGATGGCCTGGTACATGGCTCGCTATACCAGCGGCAAAATGAAGGCTTTCTTTTATATTGCGGTGATGCTGCCGATGTGGGCCAGCTATATCGTCAAAGCCTACGCGTGGGTACTGCTGCTGGCCAAAGATGGTGTGGCGCAGTGGTTTCTGGGCCATCTTGGACTGGAAGGGGCGCTGAATGCGCTTCTGACCGTCCCGGCGATCGGCGGCAACACCTTGTCCACCTCCGGGCTGGGACGCTTTCTGGTGTTCGTCTACATCTGGCTGCCGTTTATGATCCTGCCGGTGCAGGCGGCGCTGGAGCGCATTCCGGGCTCCTTGCTGCAGGCGTCGGCCGATCTTGGCGCCGGGCCACGACAGACCTTCCGCTATGTGGTTCTGCCGCTGGCTATCCCTGGTATTGCCGCCGGATCGATTTTCACCTTCTCGCTGACGCTGGGCGACTTTATCGTGCCGCAGCTGGTCGGGCCGCCGGGGTACTTTATCGGCAACATGGTCTACTCGCAGCAGGGGGCGATAGGCAATATGCCGATGGCGGCGGCGTTCACCCTCGTGCCGATCGTGCTGATTGCCCTTTATCTGGCGTTCGTGAAACGTCTGGGAGCCTTCGATGCACTCTGAACGCGCACCCTGGTATCTGCAACTGGCGACCTGGGGCGGCGTGGTGTTCCTCCACTTCCCGCTGCTGATCATTGCCATCTATGCTTTTAATACGGAGGATGCGGCCTTCAGCTTTCCGCCGCAGGGGCTGACGCTACGCTGGTTTAGCGAGGCAGCAGGGCGTAGCGATATTCTCGAATCTGTGACGTTGTCACTTAAAATTGCCGCCCTGTCGACGGCCATTGCCTTAGTACTTGGCACGCTGGCTGCAGGTGCCCTGTGGCGCAGCACTTTTTTTGGTAAGAATGCGGTATCGCTACTGCTGCTGTTACCGATCGCCCTGCCGGGGATCATTACCGGCCTGGCGCTGCTGACGGCGTTTAAAGCCGTCGGTCTCGAGCCGGGGCTACTGACCATTGTGGTGGGGCACGCGACCTTTTGTGTGGTGGTGGTCTTTAACAACGTCATTGCCCGCTTTCGTCGGACCTCGTGGAGCCTGGTGGAAGCCTCGATGGACCTGGGCGCGACCGGCTGGCAGACCTTTCGCTACGTGGTGTTGCCCAATCTGGGATCGGCGCTGCTGGCGGGGGGAATGCTGGCCTTCGCCCTGTCGTTTGATGAAATTATCGTCACCACTTTTACCGCGGGGCATGAGCGAACATTGCCGCTGTGGTTACTGAATCAGCTGGGGCGGCCGCGCGATGTGCCCGTCACCAACGTTGTCGCGCTGTTGGTGATGCTGGTAACGACGATACCAATCTTAGGGGCCTGGTGGCTCACCCGCGACGGCGATAACGACGCCGGAAACGGGAAATAAAACCATGAAACAGGATAATGCTATGCAACACAACCTTTTGATAAACGGTAAGTTAGTGGCAGGTGAAGGCGAAAAGGTGCCGGTATACAACCCTGCGACCGGCGATGTGATCCTGGAGATTGCCGAAGCGACAGCGGCCCAGGTCGATGCCGCCGTTGAGGCGGCGGATCGGGCGTTCGATGCCTGGAGCCAGACAACGCCGAAAACGCGCTCGGAATGCTTGCTGAAGCTGGCGGACGCTATCGCGGCGCAGGCGGAGACCCTGGCGCAGCTGGAGTCGCTGAACTGTGGCAAGCCGTTGCACTGCGTGATTAACGATGAGATGCCGGCCATTGCGGACGTCTTCCGCTTCTTCGCCGGCGCCGCCCGCTGCCTGCCGGGAATGGCCGCCGGAGAGTATCTCGAAGGGCATACCTCAATGATCCGCCGTGACCCGGTGGGCGTGGTGGCTTCCATTGCTCCGTGGAACTATCCCCTGATGATGGCGGCCTGGAAGCTGGCCCCGGCGCTGGCGGCAGGCAACTGCGTGGTGATAAAACCCTCGGAGATCACCCCCCTGACGGCGCTAAAGCTGGCGGAGCTGGCAAAAGATATCTTCCCCGAAGGGGTGATCAACGTGCTGTTTGGCCGCGGCAAAACGGTAGGCGACCCGCTGACCTCGCATGCCAAAGTGCGAATGGTGTCGCTGACCGGGTCGATTGCCACCGGGGCCCATATCATCAGCCATACCGCCTCGTCGATCAAACGCACCCACATGGAGCTGGGCGGCAAGGCGCCGGTCATTGTTTTTGACGACGCGGATATCGATGCGGTAGTCGACGGGGTACGAACCTTCGGCTTTTATAACGCCGGCCAGGACTGCACGGCTGCCTGCCGGATCTACGCTCAGCAGGGTATTTACGACCAACTGGTGGAGAAACTTGGGGCGGCGGTGGCCAGCCTGAAAATGGGCGCGCCAGAGGATGCCTCTACCGAGCTGGGACCGCTGAGCTCGCTGGTGCATCTTGAAAGGGTTAGTGCCGCAGTGGAAGCCGCAAAGGCACTGCCGCATATTAAAGTGGTCACCGGCGGTCGCCGGGCTGACGGCGCGGGCTATTACTTCCAGCCGACGCTGCTTGCCGGCGCCCGGCAGGAAGACGCCATTGTGCAGCGCGAAGTGTTTGGCCCGGTGGTCAGCGTGACGCCTTTCAGCGATGAAGCACAGGCCCTGAGCTGGGCGAATGATTCCCAGTATGGTCTGGCGTCCTCAGTATGGACGAAAGATGTAGGCCGTGCCCACCGGCTTAGTGCCAGGCTGCAGTATGGCTGCACCTGGGTCAACACCCACTTTATGCTGGTGAGTGAAATGCCGCACGGCGGCCAGAAACTGTCGGGCTACGGAAAGGACATGTCGATGTATGGCCTTGAGGATTACACGGTGGTCCGCCATGTCATGGTTAAGCATGGCTAAAGCATTGACCCTTTAGTGGCTGGCGATGATTGCGCGACGGTTGTGTTAGTTCGCTAATAGTCACAATGGCAAAAATTGTCAAAACTCTGCGAGGGGGATATGAGATTATTCTGATGCCCCTTCAAGAGCTAAGCCAATGTGAGTGCCGGAGATAAGCGCCGGATGGGGTCCGCCAGTCACCCTGGGCGCGTCGCGCCCGGCGGGTGAGGCGACAGCGTCGCGGTTCGCGACCGTATACTGGCCTCTGCCTGTTGGCAGGGGCTTTTTTATACCCGCCGCATCGCGGGATGAAGACCGAATGACCATCAGGAAACGCATCGCTGGCCGCCATTCAGCGCTTGGTTTTTTTGCTCGGTAAACTGGCGCTACGACGGTCACGAATATAGGAAATAAGATTATACACCGCCGCGACCAGCAGGATCAGCGCGATGACCAGCGTGATGATTCCGGACATATCCACCTCGAAATATAAAAAGCGCCCTGGCGCCAAAACATTACTAATAGTTATGAATGTAAGTATTATCTGAATGGAAGGCAAATGATATTTGTTGTCATTTAGCGCTATTTTTGGCGATTAACCGCGAGATCCACAATGAAGGGGTTATGTAACAACGGCTTGTAGCGGCCTTTTATCGTATTAAGATGGAGGCCCTGCGCGGAATATCGCATTTTTGGTGAATGCGGCGACAATCTTTTCCCCCTGAGAACGGAGACATATTATCTTTATCAGACCGATGGAATTGCCCTGAACCGAAATTATTTCACGACTATAAATAAGGATTTAATATTTGCTGTTATTGCATGATATTTGTTCTGAATATTAAATATTCCGTGAGTCCGGCCAAAATGCGGGCTGCAGGCGGGTTGCGGGTGCTCCCGGGTTTGACTTTCCGTCGCTGCTCATGCGATCATTTAGCGCATATTAGGTTTTAACGTTGATGTCGTTGTGAAAATTTTGGCTTTTATTCTGCTGGCTATCGGCGCTGTGACGCTGAGCTATGGTAACGCCCCGGCAAAACGCATTCAGGGCTGTGAGAGCGCGGGAGTGGGGCAGGCCGTCTGCGCTGCC
Organism: Klebsiella variicola; assembly: GCF_000828055.2. NCBI lineage: Bacteria > Pseudomonadati > Pseudomonadota > Gammaproteobacteria > Enterobacterales > Enterobacteriaceae > Klebsiella > Klebsiella variicola. The sequence continues at coordinate 2,465,344 of NZ_CP010523.2, forward strand.
GCCGAATGGGATAGCGAACAGATGAATTTTCTGCCGCACTATAACCCGGAGCTTAATAAGGTTATTGCGGCAGGCCAGGCAGCACCTGTCGCTTATAACCTTTATAATATTGCCCGTGTTCGCGCGTAAAAAAGCAGCCCCTGGGGGCTGCTTTTTTAGGTTTCGTTGCTGAGTAAAATCATTAAAACCAGCCAAATCTCACGGACAGCAGGCTGATAAGTACGCACGCGGCGCAGACATTAATCAGAATGACGGTTTTGCTGGAGACATCCATAACGCCACCTTAATGAGTAAGTCCATAAAGGTATAGTACGGCACCTGCGGTTGCGCTATCGGATTAAGACGAATCAGGCTTTATTCTCAATATTCAGCCCGTTTCAGAATTTGTTATACAGGTATCTCTGAATCACGACGTCATGGCAGATAATCATCCCACCATGGAACGCCCCTCAGGGAAGGAAGAGTAAGAATGACGTTATATCAAAAAATGCTGGTGTTTTACGCCATTATGGGCGTGATATGCGCCGTGATTAGCTGGTTTTTGACCAAAGAGAGCCGGGTGATCCGCCTGCTGGCGGCCCTGTTGATCGGCGCCACCTGGCCGTTCAGCTTTCCGATGGCGCTGCTCGTCTCGCTGTTTTAACCCTCAGATGCCGGACGGCAGAAAAGGGTGGCGGAAAGGGTAAGGTTACTGTATAAAAAACCAGTAACCTTATCATGGAGGCATACAGGTGAACGGTTTCTTTTCTTCCGTCGCAGGCGCCACGCTGCGTTGGCTCGATCTTCCGGGAGATGGCCTCCCGGTGGTGTTTATCCACGGTCTCGGCTGTGCGTCATCCTACGATTATCCCCGCGTCGCCAGCGATCCTGCGCTGAACGGACGGCGTAAAATACTCATCGATCTGCCAGGCTTCGGCTACAGCGATAAACCGCACGACTTTAGTTACAACATACATATTCAGGCGCGGGTCGTGGAGCAGCTACTTAACCACCTGCGTCTGCAGCGCTTCGCGCTGTTCGGTCATAGCATGGGAGGAAGCATCGCCATCGAAGCGGCGGGGCTGTTGGGCGAGCGCGTGACCACGCTGCTGGTCTCTGAACCCAATCTGTTTGCCGGCGGCGGTGAGTACAGCAGGCGCATTGCGGCGCAGACAGAGGCGGCCTTTATTGCCGAAGGCTATGCCAGAATGCTGGCTGAGGAGCGCTCGCCATGGGCTGGCTGTTTGCAAAACAGCGCGCCCTGGGCCGTCTGGCGGGCCGCCAGCAGCCTGATGCGTGGCAGCGATACCCCCTGGTTTACTCAGCTCTGCCAGCTGCACTGTCAAAAAAGGCTCATCGTCGGTGAGCTCTCCCTGCCTTATGCCGATATTGACCTGGCTGAGGCGCAAGGGATCCCGGTCGGGATTGTGCCCCGCGGGGGGCACTCGATGGCGTGGGAGAATCCGCAAGGGCTGGCGCAGATCATTGCCAGCCAGGGTTAAAAGAATACCGGCTCAGAAAGGGAGTTCGCGGGGCTGGGTCTGGAGTGTTATCCAGCGCAGCTCGGTGAATTCCGCGATGCCGGCCCGACCCCCAAAGCGGCCATAGCCCGAGGCTTTGCAGCCGCCAAACGGCATTTGCGCTTCATCATGCACCGTTGGGCCATTGATATGGCAAATGCCCGTTTGCAGACGTTGCGCCACGTTCCACGCTCTGGCGCTGTCGCGGCTGTAGACCGCAGCGGAAAGACCGTATTCACTGTCGTTGGCTACCGTCAGCGCCTCTTCTTCATTCTTAACCCGAATAATCGCTTTTACCGGGCCGAAGGACTCTTCGTTCCACAGCCGCATCTCGCGGGTCACGCCGTCCAGCAAGGTCGGCGCCATGTGGGTATCGCTGGCTTTACCACCGGTTAGCAGGCGAGCGCCTTTGGCTAACGCATCGTCGATTAAGGCGTTGCAGCGGATGATGGTGTTCATATCAACCACCGGCCCCGTCAGGCTGGCGGGCAGGGCGGCGGCGCGCCTGGCCAGCAGCGGGATAAACACCTCTGCTACGGCGTTGTCGACAATAATGCGCTCGGTGGACATGCAGATCTGGCCGGCGTTGGCGAAGGCGCCAAAAACCGCGCCCGCCGCCGCTTGCTCGATATCAGCATCGTCCAGCACCAGCAGCGGCGCTTTACCGCCGAGCTCCAGCACCGCTGGTTTAAGATATTGCCCGCAGGTGCGGGCGATAATCCGCCCCACCGGCGTGGATCCGGTAAAGTTAACGCGCCGCACCGCCGGGTGGGCGATCAGCGATTCCACCAGCGCCGGCGCATCTTCAGGCGCACAGGTAAGATAGTTCACCACCCCCGGTGGGAAGCCCGCCGCGTCAAGGGCGTCGATAATCAGTCCCTGAGTGGCCGGCGACAGCTCCGCGCCCTTGAGGATCACTGCGTTGCCGCAGGCCAGCGGCGTTGCCAGCGCCCGGGTAGCCAGAATCAGCGGTGCGTTCCACGGCGCCATGCCCAGTACCACCCCCGCCCCCTGGCGGACGCCCATCGCCAGGTTGCCCGGCACGTTGGAAGGAATAATTTGCCCTTCAATTTGGGTGGTCAGCGCCGCCGCTTCGCGCAGGATATCGGCCGCCAGATGAACGTTAAAGCCGGCCCAGTGCGCGGTCGCGCCGGTCTCCGCCGCCATGGCGGCGATAAATTTAGCCTCCCGCAACAGCATATGTTCCGCCGCGTCGAGCAGTAAACGGCGTCGTTCCGCCGGAGAGGTATCACGCCACAGCGGGAAGGCTTTGGCCGCGGCTTCGACGCAGCGTTTGCCGTCGGCGAGACTGGCGGCCGCAGCCACCGAGGCGACGTCGTCGTGGGCCGGGTGGCGTCGGGTAAAGGTGCGGCGGCCTTCGGCATCGTGCCACTGGCCGTCAATGTACAGATTGCAGGTGATTGTCATGGTGGAAACCTCTTGTTCTGCGGTTCCCCCAGTGTACCGGGCACTACTGACAGTGAGCGTGAGCAGGGCGGTTATCGCACATTTTTTTGCAGGAATTATGTGTGGCTCACAACATCCCGACACTTGCTGGCGTAAAAAACAGCGCTACGCCGATTAAACCAGCGATTTCAGCGTGATTTGCATAAGGTGATAGCCATTGATTATTTGCCGGGGGCGGGCGCCTGTGCTGATATTACGGTTCTTATAATCAATAATCAGGACTTATAACCATGTCTACAGGGAAAACCACGCTGGCGCTGCTGCTGCTGAGCGCACTGCTGCCGGCCGGCGCCGCCTGGGCCGCAGGCAATGACACACTGGTCTACTGCTCAGAAGCCTCTCCGGAGTCCTTTAATCCGCAAATCGCCAGCTCCGGCCCGTCGTTCGTCGCCAGCTCGCAGGTGCTGTATAACCGCCTGGTCACCTTTGACCCGGTGAAGAACACGCCGATCCCGTCGCTGGCCACCGAGTGGCACGTCTCTGAGGATGGCAAAACCTGGACCTTTACTCTGCGTCAGGGGGTGAAGTTCAACAGCAACAAATTCTTCAAACCAACCCGCGATTTTAACGCCGACGACGTCCTGTTTTCCGTGCTGCGCCAGATGGACCCTCAGCATCCCTATCACAAAGTGTCGCAGGGGAACTATGAGTACTTCCACGACGTGGGCCTCGATAAGTTGATTAAGTCGGTGAAAAAGGTCGATGACTATCACGTCCAGTTCGTGCTTAACGAGCCGAACGCGGCGTTTCTTGCCGACTGGGGCATGGACTTCGCCTCTATTCTGTCGGCGGAGTATGGCGAGGCGATGCTGAAGAAAGGGACGCCGGAGAATGTTGATAACTGGCCTGTCGGTACCGGGCCGTATGCCCTGCAGCAGTATAAAGTGGATTCCCAAATCCGCTATATCGCCAACCCCCACTACTGGGAAGGCGAGGTGCCGACTAAGCACCTGATCTTCTCCATTACGCCGAACGTCGAGACCCGTCTGGCGAAACTGCAGACCAACGAGTGCCAGATTATTCCTGCGCCTTCGCCGGTTCAGTTCCCGGTGATTAAGGGCAATAAAGATCTGGCGCTGCATGCGGTTGAGGCGCTGAACGTCGGCTATCTGGCGTTCAACACGGAGAAAAAACCGTTTGATAATGTGCTGGTGCGCCAGGCATTAAACTATGCCACCGACAAGCAGGCGATCGTCAAGGCGGTATTCCTCGATTCCGGCAGCGTGGCGAAATCACCGATCCCGTCGACGATGCTCGGGTATAAGAAAGATCTCCCGGACTATGATTACGATCCGCAGAAAGCCAAAGCGCTGCTCAAGCAGGCGGGTCTGGAGCAAGGAGCGGAAGTAACCCTGTGGTCGATGCCGGTCCAGCGTCCGTACAACCCGAACTCGAAGCGGATCGCCGAAATGATCCAAAACGACTGGGCTAAAGTGGGCGTCAAAGCGAAGATTGTCAGCTATGAATGGGGCGAATACCTTGCCGGTATGCGCAAAGGGGAGCACGACAGCGCCCTGTATGGCTGGATGTCGGACAACGGCGACCCGGACAACTTTGCCGGCACGCTGCTCAGCTGTGATAATATCCAGACCGGCTCCAACGCCGCTCGCTGGTGCGATAAGTCCTATGACGCGCTGGTGAAGAAAGCGCTGCTGGTGAGCGATCCGCAGGCACGTGCCAAACTCTATGAACAGGCGCAAGAGATCTTCTACCAGCAGGCGCCGTGGATCACCCTGGCGACCGGCAAGACCTTCTATGCCACCCGTAGCAACGTCAGCGGCTACCGCGTGAGCATGATGGGGAGCGATTTTTCCAAAGCGAAGCTGAATTAAGCGAAAGGAGAACCGGATGGCACATCTGGATGAGGTTATCGTCAAAGTCGATGACACCCTTGCCGAGGGCGTTATCACTCATATGAATGAGCTGCTGATCGCCCTGAGCGATGATCCACAACTCAGCCGTGAGGAACGCTATACCCAGCAGCAGCGCCTGCGCACTGCCATCGCCCACCATGGGCGACAGCATCAGGAAGAGCAGGACGCGCGCCGCGAGCAGTTGACGAAAGGCGGCGCGATCCTCTGAAGATGCGCTCAGAACTGGCGCCTGGCCACCAGCCAGGCGCCCACCACCAGCATCACCGCGCCGCATACCGGCCCGATCAGCGCCCGTACCGGCACGCCGTGGGCGCGAACTAAATCCATGATCAACCCGCCAACCAGCTGGCTGGCGACCAGTACCGCAATGGTGGTGGCCGCGCCCACGCTCTGATAGCCGCTGATGCTGGCGAAGACGAAAAAGGACCCCAGCAGGCCGGGGATCAGCGTCCACCACTTCACGCTCAGGGCCAGCTCCTGAAAGCCGGCGACGCCCTGGCGCAGCAGTAACATCGTCACGAAAATAACGATCCCCACCAGCGAATTGAGCAGCATGGCGATAAGGATCGTCGACGCCGACTGGGTGATGCGCACCATCAGGGTATTCTGCACCACGAGACCAACGCCTGCGGCAACCAGACAGGCGAGGGTGAGCGACGCATTCATGCCTTGCCGTCCGGGTCCTGACGCTCATCCAGCTGCAGCTGCATAAAGGTGAGATCCAGCCAGCGACCAAATTTGGTTCCTACCTGCGGCATCTGCCCGGTGGTGATAAAGCCCAGCGTTTCATGCAGATGCAGCGAAGCGTGGTTCTGCGATTCAATACCGGCGACCATCACATGTTTATTCAGCCGACGCGCTTCGGCGATCAGCGCAACCAGCAGTTTGCGACCCAGCCCTTTCCCCTGATGATCGGGGTGAACGTACACCGAATGCTCCACGGTGTGGCGGAAACCGTCAAACGCGCGCCAGTCGCCAAACGAGGAATAGCCGGTGATGACGCCGTTTTCCTCGTTCACCAGCACCGGAAAGCCGGCCAGCTGGCGGGCTTCAAACCACGCGATACGGTTGTCGGTATCCACGGTTTTATCATTCCAGATGGCGGCGGTATGCACGACGGCGTGGTTATAGATTTCGGCGATCGCTGCACAGTCGTCTTTAATGGCAGGGCGGATGGACATAGCAAACCTCAGTTTTTTGTACACTATAGTAGTACGATATTATTACAATAATGAACATCGCGCTGTCATCCGTTTTCCGCATAATTTTTACGGATGACCCGGTAAGCACGCGGCCCGACGAGCAGTTGTGTAATGGGTGGGTGCACACTATAGTATTACGTTATGAATACTATAGAAGACAACCTCAATCAGCGCATCAGTGCGCGCATCCGCATCGAGCGTGAGTCCCGCGGTTGGTCGCTGAACGACCTCGCCGAACGGGCTGGCGCCTCGCGGGCGATGATCCATAAAATCGAGCGCGGCGAAAGCAGCCCGACGGCCTCGATGCTGGGGCGTCTTTCCGGCGCCTTCGGCATCAGTATGTCGACGCTGATCGCCCGGGCGGAAATGCAGGAGGGTAAGCTGCTGCGCTTTGCCAGCCAGCCGGTGTGGCACGACCCGCAAAGCCACTATCTCCGCCGCCACGTCTCGCCGCGCAGCGATCTGCCGATCGATCTGGTGCAGATTGAGCTGCCGCCCGGCAGCGATGTGCCCATGCCGGCCTCTTCCTATGCGCTCGCCCGCCAGCTGATCTGGCTGCAGCAGGGCGAGCTGGTGTTTGTCGAAGGGACTACCCGTCATGAGATGCAGAAGGGGGATTGTCTGGAGCTTGGCCCGCCCAACGATTGTCGCTTTATCAATGAATCCGCGGAGACCTGCGTCTATCTGGTGGTTCGCCTTAATCAATCGCCATCCGGCTCTTAATGGTAAAGCACGTTGCGCATAAAGCAGCTAGCCTCAGTACTGTCTGCTAACAAGAGGAGTTTGCTATGACAGATCAACCGCAACGCCATCGCCGCTGGGTACTGGCTTCCCGCCCCCATGGTGAACCGACGGCAGAGAATTTCCGCCTGGAAGAGAGCGAGGTGCCGACGCCGGGGCCGGGGCAGGTTCTGCTGCGTACCGTTTTTTTATCGCTCGATCCCTATATGCGCGGGCGCATGAGCGACGCGCCTTCTTATTCGCCACCGGTGGCCATTGGCGCGGTGATGGTGGGAGGGACCGTGAGTCGCGTGGTCAGCTCAAATCATGCCGATTATCAACCCGGCGACTGGGTGCTGGGCTACAGCGGCTGGCAGGATTATGAACTCTCCGACGGCAACGGACTGGTGAAGCTGGGTGACGACCCGCAACACCCGTCATGGTCGCTGGGAGTTCTGGGGATGCCGGGCTTCACCGCCTACATGGGATTGCTGGACATCGGCCAGCCGAAGGCGGGCGAAACGCTGGTGGTCGCTGCGGCGACCGGGCCGGTTGGCGCCACGGTCGGACAGATCGGCAAAATTAAGGGCTGCCGCACCGTCGGCATCGCTGGAGGCGCGGAGAAGTGTCGGTATGCGGTTGAGACGTTAGGCTTTGATGTCTGCCTTGACCATCGTGCGGATGATTTTGCCGAACAGCTGGCCCAGGCCTGCCCGCAGGGCATTGACGTTTACTACGAAAACGTCGGCGGCAAGGTTTTTGACGCGGTGCTGCCGCTGCTGAATACCGCAGCGCGGGTACCGGTCTGCGGGCTGGTAAGCGGCTATAACGCCACCGGTTTGCCAGACGGACCGGATCGTCTGCCGCTGCTGATGGCGACCATCCTCAAGAAGCGCATCCGGATGCAGGGCTTTATTATCGGCCAGGATTACGGGCATCGGATCGCGGAATTCCAGCAGCAGATGGGGCGCTGGGTGCAAGAGGGGAAAATTAAATATCGCGAACAGCTGATCGACGGTCTGGATCAGGCGCCGCAGGCGCTGATCGGCCTGTTGAAAGGTGAGAACTTCGGTAAAGTGGTGATCCGCGTCGCGGCCGACGACTAGTCCGGCGGATCCAACTTACTCTGCCCCTTTTCCCGTGAGGGAAAAGGGGCATGGGAGGCGTGTCAGGCGTAAAAGGTTAACCGCTGGGCGAGCAGATCGACAAAGGCTTCACGGTCGACATCCAGCATCAGGGTAGTATTGGGCCGATTGCCGGTCAGATGGTAGTAATCGACCACCGTCATCCCCTGGGTATATTTTCCTTCCGTTTCCACGCCGACCCAGCGTTCGATAGTGGTGAAGATCTCCGGCTTGAGGAGCCAGGCGATGGTGCAGGGATCGTGCAGCGGCGCGCCGTCGAAGCCCCACTTTTCATCCTTGTGGTAGGCCATAAAGAAGTCGAGCAGCTCGGCGACAATGGTCGACACCGGATTGCCAATCTGGCGGAATCGCTCGATATCGGCGGGAAGGATTTGCGCCCGATGCGTAACATCCAGCCCCGCCATCACCACCGGGATCCCGGACTGAAAGACCATTTCCGCCGCCTGCGGATCGACGAAAATATTAAACTCCGCCGCCGGCTGCCAGTTGCCCAGCCCCATTGCGCCCCCCATGATCACGATGCGGGCGATTTTCGCGTGCAGCTCCGGGTGGCTGGCGAGCAGCAACGCCACGTTAGTCTGCGGCCCGGTGGCCACCAGAGTCACCGGCTCCTGGCTTTCCCGCAGCACCCTGGCCATCAGCTCGACGGCGGTGCAGTTCTGCGGGGCAAAGGTTGGTTCCGGCAGGCTCGGGCCATCCAGTCCGCTCTCGCCGTGCACGTTATCGGCGATGATCAGATCGCGCATCAACGGCTTCCACGCGCCGCCGGCCACCGGGATATCCGGCCGGTTCAGCAGCGTCAGCATACGCAGCACGTTGCGCAGGGTCTTCTCCGGGGTCTGGTTGCCCGCGGAAGCGGTGACGGCTTTCACCTCCAGCTCCGGCGAGGCGAGGGCGAGGACCAGGGCGATCGCGTCATCATGTCCCGGATCGCAATCAATCATCATCGGCAGTGCCATAGCAGCTCCTTGTTGGCGTTGTTCTGTGACCAGACTAACGCTGTGAGGCGAGGCAGACGAGATGGTGTGCAGAATAGTGTGATGGAGGCCACGATTGCTGCGATGGCATCGCGTATCGTCAGGCGATCGTCGGCAGTCATATTGCCTCACCTTGCGATGGCGCAAGCTGGCGCCCGCCGCGGCGCGATATAATAGAAAAATTGCTAATCCTTACGGATATTAATGGTTTGCTTTTCGGTGAGCGGATTCTTATCCTTAAGAAAACTCGAGAGGTTATTACGATGAAAGATGTAGTAGATAAATGCAGCACCAAAGGCTGCGCCATTGATGTCGGTACCATCATTGATAACGAGGACTGCGTCTACCGGGCTGAGAAAATGTTCCCGAGCCGCGAAGAAGCGGAATCCACCGTAGCCGCTGTGCGCGAACGTGCTGCCGCCGCGGCGCCGGCCAGTGAACCGCCGCAGGTCGATTACACCATCGCCGCCGCTGGCGACGAGGTTAAACTCGATCTCGCCATCGCTTTCTCCTGCCAGGCGGAAAAGATCATTTTCGAGTTATCCCTGCGAAATCTGCTTTAACCCGCATCCGTGAGGAAAACGCCACATCGTTAAGCCTTCCCCGCCAATCACCGCCGGCGGGGAAGGGGCGTGTTATTCGAAGCGCCAGGCGAGGTTCAGGCCGATGCCGTAGTTGCGTCCGGGAGCAGGCTCGTAGTAGCGCCCGTTGGACTCATTAACGATAACGGACCCGACGTACTCCCGGTCGAACAGGTTGTCGACGCGGCCGAACAGATCCATGTCCATCCTGCCGTAGCTCCATTTATAGCCGGTCGTCAGGCCAACCACCGTCCAGGAAGGCGCTTTAGCCGTGTTTTCGTCATTGGCCATGATGTCGCTCATGTAGCGAATATCGCTGCCGGCGTACCAGCCCTGCTCCGGCTGATAGCCAAAGGAGGCGTAGCCCATATTGCGCGCGATCCCCGGAATGCGGTTGCCGTTGCAGCTGGCGTCGTCGCAGACGTTGGTGCGATAGGTCGCGTCCAGCCAGGTCCATGCCGCCTTCAGACGCCAGCTCTCGCCAAACTGCTGATCCAGTCCCAGCTCCATCCCCTGACGACGGGTTTTGCCGGCGTTTTTATAGCTGGTGCGCCCGCCGCTGCTGCTGTTGACCACGATCTCATTATCGGTATTGGTCTGGAACAGAGCGGCGGTGAGCAGCCCATTGCCGAGCCGCGTCTTACTGCCGATCTCCACTGTGTCGTTGGTGGAGGGCTTCAGGCCGAAATTAAGGCCGCTCTGGTTATCGGAGCGGTATGACAGTTCGTTAATGGTCGGCGTCTCGAAGCCGCGGCCAGCGGAGAGGTAGACGTTCCACGCGTCGGTCAGAGCATACTTCAGCGAGCCTGCGGGCAGCCACTTGTGATAGCTGGCATCACCGCTGTCATCGCCATTGCCTGGGGTGATGTAGTAGTCATTCGAGTCGAACCATACTGAGCTGTAGCGAACCCCGGCATCGAGCGAGAGTTTGTCCGTTAACTGCCACTGGGTCTGCAGGTAGGGGTCGACGTTCCACATCAGGTTGCGTTCGTTACGGCGCAGCGCACCCTGTTCGCCATACTGCGGCGCGCCGTTGACCATCACAAAGTTTTCATACCCTTTACGGCGCTCGCTCATGTTCTCGTAATCGAGACCGGCGGTCAGGGTGACGGGCACCAGCAGCTCTCCGCGATGGGTCAGGCGGGTATCGATTCCCTGGTAGTGACGGGTGAGATCGATCACCCCGCCGGCATGGCTCGGTTTCAGCTGCGGCGCGCGCGGGATCGACTGGAACTGCGTGGTTTCACGTTCACCGGCGTACATCATGACGCTGAGATCGTCCTGGGCGCTCAGCTGGCGCTCGTAGCGCAGGCCGGCCTGGGTCTGCCGGGTATTCTTGCGGGTATTATACTGGTCGCCGCGCGGCGACTGGCGCGGGTTATCGCGCCATTCGTCGGCGGTTAAGCCGCCGGCGTCATTGGCTTTGATATCCACGCTGTTCAGCAGCAGCGTCAGCTTACTGACATCGTTGATGCGCACCCCCAGTCGGGCGTTCGCCAGATTTTTGCGTGCGCCGCTGTGATCGCGATAGCCATGAGTGGTGAAGCGGTTGGTCGAGACCGTGTAATCCACATCGCCTGCATGGCTGCCGTCGCCAACGGCGCCAGTGGCCTTCATCCCGTAGTGCCAGGTACCGAAGCTGCCATAGTAGCTGCTGGCTTCCACGGTGGGCGGCTGGGTGCCGGTCTGGCTGGTGACGTTGATCACCCCGCCGGACGAGTTACCGTACAGGGCAGAGAAGGGGCCGCGCAGCACCTCAATGGTGTCGACGCTGCCAATATCGATATTCGAGGTCTGCCCCTGGCCGTCTGGCATGGTCGCCGGAATACCATCGACATAGATGCGTAGCCCGCGCACGCCATAGGTGGAGCGAGAGCCAAAGCCACGAATCGACAGTTGCAGATCCTGGGCATAGTTTTGCCGGTTCTGCACCTGCAGGCCCGGTACGGCGCCCAGTGATTCAGAGAGATTGACGCGCGGGGCGGCCTGGCGCATTTCATCCCCATTGACCACGCTGACGGCGGCGGGGGTATCCAGTTCAGAAACAGTGGTTGGCGCGGCGGTCACCACCATGGTTTGTTCATCAGCGGTCTGGGCCGCGGCAATCAGCGGTAGCAGCAGCGCCGGCAGGGCGGCGTGACGCACGGACAGGATTTTCATCGATAGTACTCGGGAGACGAACCAAATGGAACATATGTAGATATGTTACCCCGTTTGTAAAACATTTGAAAATTATTAACCGCCGTTGGTTAACGGATAGTGCTTCTTGCTGATGAATTTACCGAACAACAACAATTAGCGCTCCACTTTGAGATAAATAATGATTACTATTCGCATTCAAAAATAAGGGTAAAGCCAGGACTTTACCGCCGGAAGCGATGTCGGGTCAGCACATACTGGTTTATCAAAGGGAGTCGTCATGTCACTACGTCATTTTGCCGCGCCGCGTCTGCGCCATTCACTGTTATTCACCTCTCTGCTGCTGGCAGGTAGCTTTAGCGCCCACGCTGCGGATGAGATGCTGCGTAAGGCCGTCGGGAAAGGGGCCTACGAAATGGCCTACAGCCAGCAGGAGAACGCGTTATGGGTCGCCACGTCGCAGAGTCGCTCACTGGACAAGGGCGGTATTGTTTATCGTCTTGACCCCACCACCCTGGACGTGACGCAGATTATTCACAACGATCTGAAGCCGTTCGGCGCTGCTATCAACCATGCCACCGGCACGCTGTGGTTTGGCAATACCGTCGACAGCACCGTCACCGCCATTGACGCCAAAACCGGCGCCGTGAAAGGGCGTCTGGTGCTGGACGAGCGTCAGCGCAGTGAAACCGTACGCCCACTGCAACCGCGCGAGCTGGCGGTCAATGAGCAGACCAACACGGTCTACATTACCGGTCTGGGCAAAGAGAGCGTGATTTGGGTGGTAGATGGCGCGACCCTGAAGCTGAAAACCACTATTACCGGCACCGGGGCAATGGCGACGGGTCTGGCGATCGATCCGCAGGCGAAACGCCTCTATACCACCAATGCCGACGGCGAACTGCTGACCATCGACAGCGAGAGCAATACCATTGTGTCGCGCAAGAAATTGCAGGACGATGGCAAAGCGCACTTCTACTTAAACCTGAGCCTTGATACCGCCGGTCACCGCGCCTTTATTACCGACAGCAAGCAGCCGGAAGTGCTGGTGGTCGATACCCGCGATGGTAAGGTGCTGGAGAAAATCGCCGCGCCGGAATCGCTGGCGGTGCTGTTTAACCCGACGCGTAATGAAGCCTATGTGACGCACCGTAAGGCCGGGGAAGTCAGCGTTATCGATGGCAAGCGCTACAAGATCGTGAAGACCTTTAAAACGCCGACTCACCCCAACAGCCTGGCGCTTTCTGATGACGGCAAAACGCTGTATGTCAGCGTGAAACAGGCTTCCAGCCGTGAGAAAGAGGCCACCGCGCCGGACGACGTGATCCGCATCGCGCTGTAAGATGCCCGGGGCGACGACGATCGGTCAAGGTCGCGCCCCGCATGCCGCCCGGCACCTCACCCTCTGTTACAAACGCGTATTGGCCTGATAAACCAGATGATTATACACTTAACGCTTTCCCGCCTTGCGCGGGCAGTGGTAATCAGTGGAGATAAAATGAAAAAGCCATTTATGGTGATTTGCGCCGGTGCGATGCTGGCGCTGCTGGCAGGCTGTTCGTCCAACTACGTTATGACCACCAAAAGCGGTCAGACGATCGTCACCCACGGCAAGCCGCAGCTGGATAAAGAAACGGGGATGACCAGCTATATCGATGAGTCTGGTAATAAGCGGGAAATTAACAGTAGCGACGTGTCGCAGCTGGTTGAGGATAACTAAATCCTGACCTCCCGGTTTGTCCGTCGCGGGCAAACCGGGAGTCCTGCCAGTTACTTCCTGAGCGTCGGCGCCGTACTGTGGATCGCATGCACGCGTTTACGCACGCCAAACCAGCCAGCTACCAGCAGCACCGCCAGCAGTGGAATTGAGCCAATGGTGTAAGTGCCGTTCGGATAATCGAAGGCCATCAGCACCAGCACGCTGAACAGGAACAGCAGCGTCAGCCAGGAGGTGAATGGCGCCCCCGGCATTCTGAAGCTCACCTTCGCCGCTTTTCCTTCCTTGATCGCTTTGCGCAGACGCATCTGACACACCACGATAAAGCCCCAGGAAGCAATGATCCCCAGCGACGCGACGTTAAGCACGATCTCAAACACCTGCGACGGCACCAGATAGTTGAGGAACACCCCCACCACATACACCGCCAGCGTCGCCAGGATCCCGGCGTAAGGGACGTGGTGACGGCTCATTTTCGACATAAACTTCGGCGCGGAGCCCCCCATCGACATGGAGCGCAGGATACGTCCGGTGCTGTAGAGGCCGGAGTTGAGGCTGGAGAGGGCGGCGGTTAACACCACGATGTTCATTACGCTGCCGATATACGGTACGCCCAGTTTGGAGAAGAAGGTGACGAACGGGCTCTGTCCTGCCTGGTAGGCGGTCCACGGCAGGAGCAGCACCAGCAGCACCACCGAACCGACGTAGAACAGGCCGATACGCCAGATCACGCTGTTGATGGCCTTCGGTACCATCGACTCCGGATCTTTACACTCACCGGCCGCGGTGCCCACCAGTTCAATGGAGGCGAAGGCAAAGACCACGCCCTGCACCAGCACCAGCGCCGGCAGAAGGCCGTGAGGGAAGAAGCCGCCGTTATCGGTGATCAGATGGAAGCCGGTGGCATTGCCGTCCAGCGGCTTACCGGAGCCGAGGAAAATGGTGCCGACCACGAGGAACGCAACGATCGCCAGCACTTTGACCAGCGCGAACCAGAACTCCATCTCGGCGAACCATTTTACGCCGATCATGTTCATGGTACCGACGATCGCCAGCGCGCCGAGGGCGAAGACCCACTGTGGCACATCGCCAAACGCGCCCCAGTAGTGCATATACAGCGCCACGGCGGTGATATCGACGATCCCGGTCATGGCCCAGTTAACGAAGTACATCCAGCCGGCCACGTAAGCGGCCTTTTCACCGAGGAATTCCCTGGCATAGGAGACGAAGCTGCCGCTCGAGGGGCGGTGGAGAACCAGTTCGCCGAGGGCGCGAAGAATAAAGAAGGAGAAGATGCCGCAGACCAGATAGACCAGGGCGAGCGCTGGCCCTGCCATTTGTAAACGTGCCCCGGCGCCGAGGAACAAACCGGTACCGATAGCGCCGCCGATGGCGATCATCTGTACCTGACGGTTGCCCATCGCTTTGTGATAACCCGCTTCATGTGAGTTGAGCCAGTGGCGTTTCGCAGCATGGTGCTCCGCTGCAGTGTCGTGTTTCGTATTCATTGATGTATCAGTTTCCTGTCAATGCCCATGTTTGCAGCCGGAGTGGATGACGGCTGGCACATTATGCTGGCTTTCTCATCATTCTGACGTAGGAGATAAGCTCAGACATGGCGCTGAATCCTACACGTAACGTAATAGTTACGCACCTAAAACATTTACCGATAGCATTTGACAGATTTATCAATGAGATCAGCGTCGCAGAGTTTCCAGCAACAGAGTGAAAGCGCTGGTATGCTGGCGTCGACTGGGGTAGTAGAGATGGTAGCCGGGGAAGGTAGGGGTCCAGTCCGCCAGCACTTGCACCAGCCGGCCACTGGCTAAGGCCTCCGCCACGCAGTCATCCGGAACGTAGGCCAGACCGAGGCCCGCCTCCGCCGCATCGATGCGCTGCGGCAGGCTGTTGAGGATCACTTGCCCCTCCACCCGGACCTGGATATCCCGGCCGTCGCGGGCAAACTCCCAGGCGTAAAGTCCACCTCGTGTCGGCAGGCGCAGATTGATGCAGCGATGCTGCGCAAGATCCCAGGGCGTCTGCGGCGTACCGGCCTGCTGCAGATAGGCTGGCGAACCCACTACCGCCATCCGCATATCCGGGGCAATGCGCACGGCAATCATCTCTTTCGCCACCTGTTCGCCGAGTCGCACCCCGGCGTCAAACCGGCCATCCACGATATCCGTGAGGCCATTATCAACAGTGATTTCGATGTTAATATCCGGATATTGCAGCATAAATGGCTTTAGCGCCGGCCAGAGTACAGTACTGGTGGCATGCTCCCCGGCGGTGATGCGCAGGTTGCCCGCCGGGCGTTCGCGCGTATCGCGCAGCGCGGTCAGCGCCCGCTCCATCTCCTCCAGATGCGGACCGAGGCGCTGTATCAGTCGCTCACCCGCCTCGGTCGGTACCACGCTGCGGGTGGTGCGGGTCAGCAGCCGCACATCGAGACGCGCTTCGAGATGGCGCATGGCATGGCTGAGCGCCGACTGTGACACGCCGAGCTGGGCCGCTGCGCGGGTAAAGCTGCGCTCACGCGCCACCACCATAAAGGAGAGCAGATCGTTTACGTTCTCTTTTAGCATAATCTTTCCGGATTGATGAATACCGCTCACAGGTACGCAGAGTGTAAGCCCGACGGAGGGGAGGCGCCAGTCTGATAGCCGGACGCAGTGGAGCAGAATGACCACCACGGTTAACAACGCAGGGTTTAATTCATCAAGACGGTGAATGTAATGTAAGATGTCCAAAAAACTGCAGCGCCAGGCGAACCCACACAATGACACCCTTACACTTTCATAAATATCACGGGCTGGGTAATGATTACCTGGTATGCCATCGCGACGTTGCCGAACAGTTGAGCAACGAGCATATTCAAATGCTGTGCCATCGCCACTATGGCGTGGGATCGGATGGTCTGCTGATCGACAGCGGCGATCAGATCAATCCCACACTGCGTATTATCAATCCGGACGGCTCCGAAGCGGAGAAAAGCGGTAACGGGCTACGGATCTATGCGCGTTATCTTTTTGATATCGGTCGTGTTGGCCATGAGCCCTTTCTGGTACATACGGCGGGCGGTGACGTCTATTGCACTGTGCATGGCGATGTTCATCAGATTAGCGTTGACATGGGGCGGGCGAATTTCAATCCGGCGGCGCTGCCCGCCTTAGTGAATTTGCCTGAGGCGGTGAATTATCCTTTGCCGCTGGCGGATGAAACCCTGTCCGTCGTGCTGGTCTCCATGGGCAATCCCCACTGCGTTGTCCTCGTCGATAAGCTCGACCTGGCGCAGGTTCATCGTTTAGGGCCGCAAATCGAAAACCATTCCTTGTTCCCCAAACGCACCAATGTCCAGTTCGTGGAAGTTATCGATCGCCATACGCTAAAGATTGGTATCTGGGAGCGGGGCGCGGGGTTCACGATGGCCTCCGGGAGCAGCAGTTGCGCGGCTGCCAGCGCGATGCGCCGGTTAGGGAAGGTGGACGATCGGGTGGATGTCAACATGCCTGGTGGTCAGCTGCACATCACCTTCGACGCGGATTTTCAGGTCCGTATGCGTGGCCCGGTGCATAAAATCGCCAGCCTGACGCTGGATAAAGACTGCTTTGTTGGCGGCAGCGCCATCTTCACTGGCGCTGCATAACAGATGGCGCGGTCAGCCTGAAATTAACTCTCCTGAGGATCAGCCGACGGCCCGTTTGCCGAACAAACGATGGTGGCATGATCCCACCAGGCATTGTGCTTAACATCGGTGGCAAGGACGCTAAACTGCGCCTGCTGTATCTCATTCAGTAAAGCCGGGAGGGGTTTAAGCGTACGCCAGGGCTGCCCCTCTTTCAGGAGATGATGCTTGACAGGATCGTAAGTGGCGAGGTCTTCAGCATAACGAGGAAGCCCGCACATCGAGCCGATCACCAGCCGGCCTGCGGGTTTCAGCAATCTTCTCGCCTCGGCGAAAAAACGGCGACGCTCATCTTCCAGCAGACAATGTAAACAGCTGCCATCAATGATTAAGGCAAACTGGGCATCCTCACATTGAGAAAGATGACAGACGTTGCCGACGAAAAATGTGGCGTCCAGACCCGCTTGCTGAAAACGGTCTTCTGCCCAGCGGATCGCCGTTTCGGACACATCAACACCCGATACGGCATAGCCTCTTTCCGCCAGATACTGGGCTGCCATGGCACCATTGCCACATCCCAGTTCAAGTACCGGCGCGCCGGGAGCGGGTAAATAGCCATGGGCATCCAGCCAATGAAATGTTTTTTCCTGTTGTATCTTTGCCCTGGCAAAACCATCACCCGCCCAGGCGCTGGCTCCGTTGGCTAACAGTTGTCTGTAGCGGGCTTCATAGGGGTTCATCCTGAAAACACCTTTTATCATTGATAAACATCACTACTATATACGCCATTTAACATTGAAATAAGTATTCGTTTGGCTACCAGGGAGAAACAGAGATGAACATCAACGTGGTCGGCACCAGCGGCTCAGGCAAATCCACTCTGGCCCGGCGCCTGGCGCACAGGCTGGGACTACCCTGGATCGAGCTCGATCGCCTGTACTGGCGGCCGAACTGGCAGGGCACGCCGGATGAGGCGTTTTTCGCCGCTATTGCCGCCGCTACGGCCTCGCCGGGCTGGGTGCTGGATGGCAATTACAATCGCAGCCGCAGCGTCAAATGGCGCGAGGTGGATCTGGTGATCTGGGTCGACTATAGCCTCTGGCGCACGCTGCGCCAGGCGGTGTGGCGGGCGACGAGCCGGGCGTGGCGGCATCAGGAGCTGTGGCCGGGCACGGGCAACCGCGAGAGCTTTCGCCGTTCGTTCTGCAGCCGGGAATCCATTATCCTCTGGACGCTGAAAACCTGGCGGCAGAATCGCCGACGCTATCTGGCCGATATGCAGGATCCGCAATATCGTCATATTCGCTTCGTCCGGGTGCGCAGTCCGCGGCAGGCTGAGGCGCTGCTCCGCGAGCTGGAAGCGCAGCGGCCAGGCGGGCATATCTAATTTTCAGCAGTACACATGTGAATTAATTGTTTCTCAATAGTTAGCTGAGATTTTAATAATGCAGGCACGTACTTTCATATGAGCCTGCGAAATGTCTTATCGAATCAGTATCCTGGATAAAAGTCCGCTTGCCGCCGGGGAAACCGCCGCGCAGGCGCTGGCGCGTACATTAACGCTGGCGCAACACGCCGAAGCCTGGGGCTATCACCGCTTCTGGGTCGCCGAACACCACAATACCGATCAGCTGGCGAGCCCCTCGCCGGAGCTGGTTATCGCCTGGCTGCTGGGCCACACCCGGCGCATTCGTCTTGGGTCCGGCGGCGTCATGCTCCAGCACTACAGCCCCTATAAAGTCGCGGAAAACTTTAACCTGCTGGCTGCCCTCGCGCCGGGTCGCATCGATCTCGGGGTGGGCAAGGCGCCTGGCGGCCTGCCGCTCTCCACCCGCGCCCTGCAGCAGGGCCTGCATCAGGAGGAGAAAGGGACCTTTGCCGATCAGCTGGCGCAGCTGGATAACTGGCTGTCACTGACTGAGCCAGGGGGAGAGGAGAGCCTGCGCGCCACGCCGATCCCGCCGCGCCGGGCCGACGGATTTCTGCTCGGCGCCAGCCTGGAGAGTGCGGAACTGGCCGCCCGTCTTGACTGGAACTTCGTGTTTGCGGCCCATCTCAATGGCGACAGCGCGCTGCGCCGCACGGTGATCAACCGCTGGCGCGAGCTCAGCCCGCGTGAGGCGATCGTCGCCGTGCAGGTGGTGGTGGCTGACGATCCGGCCACCGCCGCTGCGCTGGCGCAGCAGGTCGAGGTGTGGGGCGTGGAGCTGGAGAACGGCCAGCGGGTGACCGTCGGCAGTGAGGCTCAGGCCGTCGCCTTTGCCCGCCAGGCTGGCAGCCGGCCGACACGCATCCACCGCCGCGAATCTTCACTGATCTCCGGTACTCCCGAACAGGTTAAAGCCCGGCTTGACGCGCTGCAGGCGGAAGATCAGCTGGATGAATTAATCATTGATACCCCTATTAGCGACGGGCCAGCGCGCCTGCACTCCCTGCGCCTGCTGGCGCAGGCTCACTACGGCAAGGAGGTGCTGAATGTCCTTTGAACAACAACTGATTAGCTGGCGGCGCGAGCTGCACCAGAACCCGGAGCTCTCCCTGCAGGAGGTAGCCACCACCGCGCGGATCCGCGACTGGCTGCAGAGCGGCGGGCTGACTCTGCTGCCCTTCGATCTGAAAACCGGGCTGGTCGCCGAAGTCGGCAGCGGCGACAAGGTGATTGCCCTGCGGGCGGACATCGACGCGTTGCCCATCGAGGAGGCGACCGGTCTGCCTTACCGCTCGCAAAATGAAGGGGTGATGCATGCCTGCGGCCATGATATTCACACCAGCGTAATGCTGGGGGCGGCGCTGCTGCTGAAGGAGCGGGAAGCGGAACTCCCGGGGCGGGTGCGGATCCTGTTTCAGCCGGCGGAGGAAAATTTTGGCGGCGCGAAAACCCTGATCCGCGCCGGGGCGCTGGAGGACGTGTCGGCGATCTTTGGCATGCACAATGAGCCCGGCCTGCCGGTGGGCGAATTTGCCACCCGCGGCGGCGCGTTCTACGCCAACGTCGACCGCTTCGTCTTCAAAGTGACCGGGAAGGGGGCGCATGCCGCCCGTCCACATGAAGGAAAGGATGCGATCCTGCTGGCCAGCCAGCTGGTGACGGTGCTGCAGAGCGTGGCCAGTCGGGAAGTGAACACCCTCGACTCGGTGGTGCTCAGCGTGACGCGGATCCAGGGAGGCAATACCTGGAACGTGCTGCCGGAGAGCGTCGAGCTGGAAGGGACGCTGCGCACTCACAGCAGTGAAGTGCAGCAGCGGGTCAAGGCCCGGGTCAGCGAGATCGCGGCCGGTTTCGCCAGCGCCTTTGGCGCACAGATTGACGTCTTCTGGTATGCCGGCCCGACGGCGCTGGTCAATGACGCCCGCTGGGCCGACTTCGCCAGCGACGTGGCGGCCCAGGCCGGGTACCGCACCCATCACGCCGATCTGCATCTCGGTGGCGAAGATTTTGCGGTCTATCTTCAGCATATTCCCGGGGCGTTCGTCAGCATCGGCAGCGCCAGCGAATATGGTCTGCACCATCCGGCATTTAATCCGGACGAACGGCTTATTACGCCCGCAGCGCACTATTTCGCCCAGCTGGCGGAACAGGCATTACAACATATTTAATGGATGACAGGGGAAGGGGGAACTATGTCTGAAAATCGACAATTGCGTCTGGGAACGATATTACATGGCGCATCGGGAAATATGTCCGCCTGGCGTCATCCGGCGGCGCAGGCGGACGCCAGTATTAATTTTAACTTTGTCACGCAGACGGCGTTAAAAGCGGAAGAGGGGAAGCTGGATTTTATTTTTGTCGCCGACGGGTTATATATCAATGAAAAATCGATTCCCCATTTTTTAAATCGCTTCGAACCTTTAACGGTACTTTCCGCGCTGGCCGCGGTCACCCGGCGTCTGGGACTGGTGGGGACCTTATCCACTTCGTACAGCGAGCCGTTTACTACCGCCCGCCAGTTCGCCAGCCTCGACCATTTAAGCCAGGGACGGGCGGGGTGGAATGTCGTCACTTCGCCGCTGGAAGGGTCGGCGAAAAACTTCTCCCGGGCCCAGCATCCGGATCATGCGCTGCGCTATCGCATTGCCGATGAATATCTGCAGGTGGTGAAAGGCTTATGGGATTCATGGGAAGAAGACGCCTTTGTGCGCAATAAGGAGACTGGCCAGTTCTTTGATAAAAATAAACTGCATACGCTCGATCACCATGGCGATTTCTTTAAAGTGGCCGGGCCGCTAAATATTGCCCGCACGCCACAGGGACGACCGATTATTTTCCAGGCCGGCGCGTCGGACGACGGCAAGAAATTAGCCGCACGCCACGCCGATGCCATTTTTACCCATCAGGAATCGCTGGCCGAGGCGCAGGCATTTTATCAGGATGTCAAAAGCCAACTCAGCGCATATCAGCGCACCCCGGACCAACTGCATATCTTCCAGGGCGTCAGCGTCATCGTCGGGGATGACGCCGAGGATGCGGAACGTCAGTACCAGACTACCGCGGCGCTGGTTTCCATCGAGGATGCGCTGAATTATCTGGGGCGGTATTTCGAACATCATGATTTTTCGCAGTATCCGCTTGATGAACCGTTCCCGGATATTGGCGACCTCGGACAAAACAGCTTCCGCAGCACCACCGACGAGATTAAACGTCACGCCCGCGAGCGGGGATTAACCCTGCGCCAGGTGGCCCTGGAGGCAGCGAGTCCGCGTCCGCGCTTTACCGGCACCGCCAGCGATGTCGCCGATGGCCTGCAATTGTGGTTCGAACAGCACGCGGCGGACGGTTTCATTATTCAGGGCGGCACGCCGGAAACCTTCCCGCGCTTTGTGGATGAGGTGGTTCCGCTGTTACAGGCGCGCGGCCTGTTCCGTCGCGACTATCCGGGCACCACCCTGCGGGAAAGTCTGGGTCTGGCGCTACCTGCTAATCAATTCCAAAAATAATAAAAGAGAATCACGCTATGCAGAAAACAACACTCTTGCTGGCCGTCGCGTTGGCATTTAGCGCCTCGTCGTGGGCCCAGGACGTCAAGATCAATGGCACCGGGGTGAGCCTGGAGGCCAACAAAACGCCGATTCACACAGCGAAAAATCCACAGGCCATTGCGCTGTTGCCGAAAGATCTGCATCTGGCGGTGCCGGGGAAATTCACCGTCGCGGTGGCAGCCCTGAACTCACCGCCGCTGACGGTCTTCGCCGATGACAACAAAACCCTGCTCGGCAGCGAGACGGATATCGCCCGGCTGGTGGCGGAGAGCCTTGGACTGGAAGTGAACGTGGTTCCTACTTCATGGGAAGACTGGCCGCTGGGGGTTACCTCCGGCAAATATGATGCCGCGATCAGCAATATTACCGTCACCAAAGAGCGCAAAGAGAAGTTCGATTTCGCCACCTACCGTAAAGACTCGCTGGGCTTCTACGTCAAAAGCACCAGTCCGCTGAACAAAATTGACAAGGCGGAGGACATCGCCGGGCTGAAGATTATCGTCGGCTCCGGTACTAACCAGGAGGCGATCCTGCTGGCGTGGAACGCGGAGAACGTCAAGAAGGGGCTGAAGCCGTTTACCCCGGTCTACACCAAGGATGACGCCGCCCAGACGCTGGCCCTGCAGACCGGGCGCGCCGACGCCTTTTTCGGCCCCAACGTGATTGGCGCATGGAAGGCGGCGCTGACCGGCAAAACCAAACTGGTGGGCAGCGTCGATGGTGGCTGGCCGAAAGCGGCGCATATCGCGGTGACGCTGAAAAAAGACAGCGGGCTGGTGAATGCCGTCCAGGCGGCGCTGAACGGCGCTATCGCCAGCGGCGATTACGCCAAAGTGCTTAACCGCTGGGGCGAAGGGGTGGAGAGTATTCCGCAATCAGAAATCAACCCACCCGGACTGGGCGACTGACAGGAGGCGCGATGAGCGAAGCATTCCGCGATATTTCTCCGGACGCACCGGAGCTGCAGCCGATTATTAGCGGGCTGTTTGCCGAATATGCCGCCCGCTACGGCGACTATTTTTCCCGCGATGCGGAAGTGGAGTTGACTGAGTGGTATTTGCCGCCGCAGGGGCTGTTTATCGTCCTTGAGCGTGAGGGAGAAATTATCGCCACCGGCGCTTATAAACCGAAAGATCGCCACACCGCGGAGATCAAACGTATCTGGACGCACCGCCGTCTGCGCCAGCAGGGGCTGGCGGCGAAGGTGGTCCAGGAGCTGGAACGGCGGGCGGTGCTGGCCGGGTACAGCCATATCTACCTGACCACCGGCTTCCGTCAGCCGGAGGCGGTAAAGCTCTATCTCAGCCAGGGGTATGAGGCGCAGTTTGACCTCACGCGAGACCCGGAAGAGTACAGTCAGCCGCCCTATGACGGCCGGCTGCGGTTCACTAAAGCGCTGGCGGTGAGCGCCTTCAGTCACAGCGCTTGAGGAGGCATGATGCATTCATCTGAAACAATAAAAGTGGTGCCGGCGCGCTATCCGCTGCGGGTGGTCGGGGCCCTGGTCGCCCTGCTGGTGCTGGCGGTGGTGATCCAGTCGGTGGCCTTTAACCCGCGCTGGGAGTGGGGCGTCTTCGCCCGCTGGTTCTTCGACCCGGTGATCCTCGAGGGGCTGGGACAAACCCTGCTCCTGACCCTGCTCGGCACGGTGCTGAGCGTGATCTTCGGCGGCCTGCTGGCGCTGGCCCGCTTATCCTCATCGTGGCTGCTCAGCAGCCTCGCCTGGGGTTATATCTGGCTGTTTCGCTCGCTGCCGCTGATTGTGGTGCTGATTATTCTGTACAACTTTTCCTATCTCTACGACACCCTGTCGCTGGGGATCCCGTTTACCGGCGTCACCTGGGCCAGCTATCAGACCATTAACGTGCTGGGGCAATTCTCCACGGCGGTGGTGGGCCTGACGCTGGTGCAGAGCGCCTATACCGCGGAGATCATTCGCGGTGGCTTTTTGGGGGTCGACCATGGGCAGTATGAAGCCGCCGCTGCACTGGGGCTTCCCGCCTGGCGACGTACGCTGCGCATTATTCTGCCGCAGGCGCTGCGCACCATCCTGCCCTCCGGCTTCAATGAGATCATCAGTCTGGCCAAGGGAACGGCGATGGTGTACGTCCTGGCGATGCCGGAACTGTTCTACACCATCCAGATGATCTACAACCGTACCCAGGAGGTGATCCCGCTGTTGATGGTTGGCGCCGCCTGGTATCTGGCGATCACCAGCGTCCTCTCCGCCATTCAGTATCTGGTGGAACGCGCCCTGGCGCGCAGCGAGCGCCGCTCGGCGGTAAACAGCGCCCGCAGCAGTCGTCTGAATCAACCCGCACGTCAACCACAGCCGCAGGAGGCCGTTCATGCCCAGCTCTCATAATGGCCATATCTCTATCACCGGGGTCAGCAAATACTATGGCCGCCACAAGGCGCTGGACGATGTGTCGCTGGAGATCCCCCCGGGCACGGTAACGGTGATCCTCGGCCCTTCCGGCTCGGGCAAGTCGACGCTGCTGCGCACCATCAATCACCTCGAACGTGTCGATGAGGGATTTATTCAGATTGACGGCGACTATATTGGTTATCGCCGCAAAGGCGACAAGCTGTATGAGATGAAAGAAAAGGAAATTCTTCGCCAGCGGATCAACGTCGGCTACGTGTTCCAGAACTTTAACCTGTTTCCGCACCTGACGGTGCTGGAGAACCTGATTGAGGCGCCGATCGCCCACAAGCAGGTCACGCGCAAAGAGGCCATTGCCCGCGCCTATGAGCTGCTGGACGTCGTAGGACTGCGCAATAAAGCCGACGCCTGGTCGCGGCATCTCTCAGGCGGGCAGCAGCAGCGTATCGCGATTGCCCGGGCGCTGGCACTGGACCCGCGGGTGATCCTGTTTGATGAGCCCACCTCGGCGCTGGATCCCGAGCTGGTGGGCGAGGTACTGGATGTCATCAAGAAGCTGGCGCGCTCCGGTACCACCCTGGTGGTGGTGACCCACGAGGTAGGCTTTGCCCGCGAGGTGGCCGACCAGGTGGTGTTTATGGTCGACGGCAGGATCGTCGAGCAGGGCAGCAGCGACGAGGTGCTCAACCATCCGCAGCATCCGCGTACCCGACAGTTTTTATCCAGGGTGCTGCCGTCATGAACAGAGCGCTAATGACCCTTGTTCTCAGCGCTTTTGCCATGAGCGCTCAGGCGGCGCTGGATCTGCGCGCCAATGAGCAGCCATTGCCGGTCACCCGCGACCCGCAGGCGATAGCGAAAATTCCGCCGGGCTATCGCTTCGTCGAGCCGGGGACGCTGACGGTGGCGATCTCGGCGCTCAATTCGCCGCCGCTGGCGCTGCTGGCCAGCGACAACCGCACGCGGATCGGCAGCGACCCGGATATGGCCCGCCTGCTGGCCGGAAGCCTTGGCCTGAAGCTCAGGTTGGTGCCCACCGCGTGGGAGGACTGGCCGCTGGGCATCGCCTCCGGCCGCTATGACGTGGCGCTGATCAATATCGCGGTGACCGAGAAGCGCAAAGAGAAGTTCGATTTTGCGACTTACCGGGTGGATTCCCTGGCCTTCTCGGTGAAATCCACCAGCGACATCGCCGCGGTAAACGGACCCGCTGACCTCGCCGGGCGCAAAGTGATCGTCGGTTCCGGCACCAACCAGGAGCGGATCCTGCTGGGCTGGAACGACGACAACCGTGCCGCCGGGCGGCCGCTGGCCCAGCCGGTCTACCTGACCGATGATGCCTCCGGCAACCTCTATATCCAGTCCGGGCGAGCGGATATCTTTTTCGGCCCGCAGTCGGTGGCAGCCTATAAGGCCGCCCTTAACGGCCAGACCCGGGTGGTGGGCCTGGGGCCGAAAAAAGCGTGGGTGGCGACAACCACCAAAAAAGGCAACGGCCTGGTCTTTGCCCTGCAGGCAGCCCTCGACGGGGCGATTGCCCGCGGTGAATATCAGCAGGTGCTGGCGCGCTGGGGAGAGCAGGGCGAGGCGGTGGCGCAGTCGGTGGTCAACCCGCCGGGGATAACCTACTAAAAAACCGCTGTTTCGCCGGAGTACGACGCGAAACAGCGGAGGCGAATGCTCGCCAGGGTCTTCAATCAAACGGTGCGCGGAGTGAGCGTCAAGCGATCCAGCGGCCCAACGATAAACAGATAGGAGAACAGGCCCAGCACGCCCATGGAACCGACGTAGAGGATGGCGTAATCAAACGAGTGGGTGTTGGCGAGGATCACCCCGATGACCAGCGGGGTAATGATGCTCGCCAGGTTGCCGCACATATTGAACACGCCACCGGCAATACCGAGCATCTCTTTCGGCGAGGTGTCGCTCAGCACGCACCAGCCGAGGTTCCCGAAACCTTTGGCAAAGAACGCCAGACTCATGGCGGCGATCACCACCACTTCCGAGGAGGTGTAGTTGGCGACGACAATGACGCAGGAGAGCAGCATGCCGCAGATCACCGGGAGCTTACGAGCGGTGGTCAGACTGTAACCGCGTTTCAGCAGCCAGTCCGAAAACACGCCGCCCAGCAGGCCACCGATAAATCCAGCTATGGCCGGGATACTGGCGACAAACCCGACCTTGAGGATTGACATGCCTTTGGCCTGGTAGAGGTAAGTCGGAAACCAGGTGAGGAAGAACCAGGTAATCGATGTGACGCAGAACTGGCCGATATAAACCCCGATCATCATGCGATTGACGCAGATGCTTTTAATCTGCGCGAGAGTTAATTTTTGCGGCGTTTTTTGGCTACCTAATTCC
Source organism: Klebsiella variicola (assembly GCF_000828055.2). Taxonomy (NCBI): domain Bacteria; kingdom Pseudomonadati; phylum Pseudomonadota; class Gammaproteobacteria; order Enterobacterales; family Enterobacteriaceae; genus Klebsiella; species Klebsiella variicola. Next base: position 2,492,014 of record NZ_CP010523.2, read on the forward strand.
GGTACGCCGCCGCCTTCACGAATATAATCGAGCTCCTGCGGGTTAATTTTAGGATGATGTGAAGGATCCTTCACTTTTACCAGCCAGAATATTCCCAGCACCACCCCGATAGCGCCAATATAATAAAAAACATAGTGCCAGCTTAAATTATGCAGAATGATGGTCATCAGCGGCGTAATAATGCCCAGCGAAATATACTGCGCGGCCTGATAGACCGAGGTGACAAATCCACGCTCTTTATTGGGGAACCACTGGACGCTCAGGCGACTGTTGGCCGGAAAAGCGGGCGCTTCAATGGCCCCCATCATCAGACGCAGGATCACCAGCACCACCAGCGGACTGGCAAACAGATAAATAGTGCCCTGAAACATAGTGACGACCGACCAGCCAATCAGCGCGCAGCCGTAGACCAACCGCGAACCATATTTATCCAGCAGCCAGCCGCCGGGGATTTGCATAATGACGTAGGAAATACCAAACACCGAAAAGGCCAGGCCCATTGCTTCAGGGTCAAAACCTAACTCTTTACTCATCATCGGCGCGACAACGGACAGGGTGGCCCGGTCAGCATAATTAAATACGGTCGCGAGAAATAAAAAAACCAATATACCGTAACGCACGTTGCTGCGTTTTATTTGCTGTTGCATGTTATTCAACTCCTTTGCAGGGTTGTGAAGACACGTCATCTTTCAGGCCGCTTTGATGCTTGCTGACGGATTTCGTGTATTGCGAGTACAGCGGGTCAGAGGTTTATTCCCGGTGACGCTGCGCTTACCGGGGCTACGGGTTCTCAGTGGTTTGCGGGCCGGTAGCCCGGATAAGGCGTGGACGCCGTCATCCGGGAAAAGTCATTACGGGCGAGTTCCAAACTCGCAGCTTTGCTGGGTCCAGCGGCGGGCCTGCTCGCTGAGGGTGAAGCCCAGACCATGGCGTTCGGAAACCCACATCCGCCCATCGCGCAGTTCTAGCTGCTCGTTAAACAGCGGGTTCAGCCACTCGAAGTGCTCCAGCCATGGCTCCAGCGGGTAGGCGGCGGCGAGATGCAGGTGCACCTCCATGGCAAAGTGCGGAGCCAGCTTGCGACCGTGCTTCGCGGCCAGATCCATTATTTTCAGGAACGGGGAGATCCCACCGACGCGCGGGGCGTCCGGTTGCACGAAGTCGCTGGCGTTGCCGAGGATCAACTGCTCATGTTCGCGGAAGCTGGTCAGCATCTCGCCGGTGGCAATCGGCGTATCCAGCGCGGCAGCCAGCTGCGCGTGGCCTTCGACGTCATAGGCATCCAGCGGCTCCTCAATCCAGATCAGATTGAACGGCTCCATTTTGCGCCCCATGCGGATGGCGGTTTCGCGATCCCACTGCTGGTTGGCATCGACCATCAGCGGGAAGTCATCACCCAGCACTTCGCGCACCGCCGTCAGACGACGGATATCCTCGGCAGTATTAGGCTGACCGACTTTCAGTTTAATCCCGCCGATGCCGTTTTCACGGGAGATAGCCACGTTTTTCAACACCTGATCCAGGGGGGTATGCAGGAAGCCGCCGGAAGTGTTGTAGCACTGCACGGAATCACGATGTGAACCCAGCAGTTTGGCCAGCGGTAGACCGGCGCGTTTGGCTTTCATATCCCACAGGGCAATATCGATAGGGGAGATAGCTTGTACCGCCATGCCGCTACGGCCGACGGAAGCCCCGGCCCACAGCAGTTTGGTGTAGATTTTGTCGATGTCGTTCGGATCTTCGCCAAGCAGATTATCGGCTATCTCTTTGGCGTGAGCGTAAATACCCTGGCCGCCCGCACGTTTCGAGTAGCTAAAGCCGACGCCGGTGAATCCATCCCGGGAGTGAATTTCCGCGATGATAATCGCCACTTCGGTCAGCGGTTTTTGGCGACCGGTCAGCACTTTGGCATCGCTGACGGGGGTGGCCAGCGGCAGAAAAGCCAGCGACAGTTTAACGTGGTCAATGCGGTCACCGGTTTCAGCGGCGGTTTTGACGCCGAAAGCTTTGGCGTAGGTTACGGACTCGGAATTGGCGCTTGAGGTCATAGTAGTGTCCTTTTTGATAATAAAATGATTGCGCTATCATTTGTAATGGTGAAATGCTTTTGACGCTACGCTAGTGGTTTTAATTTGTACAAACGATCACAATTGGCCGTTATAAAGGCGAAAACTTTGCTGTGCAGGTCACAATCCAAAACAGTTTGTGAAAAGTGACAAGTCATAATGATAGCGATAACATTTTCTATTGCAGGTCGTTGATTCTGTTAGGGGAGACGCGGCGGGCGCTGGCAATTGCGTGGGGCATCATCAATAATGCCCACAGGAAACGACTTAACACAGGGGCTTAGCCGTGAAAAGCAAAAAACCGACGCGGGCGCCGACGCTGGAGGATGTGGCTCGCAGCGCCGGGTTGTCGCCGATGACGGTCAGTCGGGCGCTGAATACGCCCCAGCTGGTCAGGCCAAAAACGGTAGAGAAAGTGATGCAGGCTGTGCAGGCGACGGGCTATATCCCCAATGCGCTGGCCGGCGGCCTCGCCTCCAGGCGCAGCAAGCTGGTGGCGGTCGTGGTACCGCAAATCAATAACAATATGTTTGTCGATACCATCCAGGCGCTGAGCGATACCCTGGCGGCGCGCGGCTACCATATGCTGCTGTGCGTGGCGGGCTATGACCGGCAGACCGAGGCCGAGCTGGTCTCTACCTTGCTTTCGCGGCGCCCTGATGGCGTGGTGTTAACCGGCATCCAGCATGCGCCGCTGTTAAAGAAAACGATTCTTAACGCCGCCACGCCGGTGGTGGAAATCTGGGATCTCACCCCGACGCCGCTGGATATGCTGGTCGGTTTTTCCCATGAAAAAGTTGGCGAAACCATTGGCGAGTATGTACTGGAGAAAGGCTACCAGCGACCAGGCCTGCTGTGGGCGGGCGATGCGCGCGCGATGTTGCGTAAGCAGGGGCTCTGTGCCCGACTGGCTAAAAAAGGGCTGGACGATGCGCCTCAGGTTGAAGTGCCGCTCCCGGCGTCGCTGGCGCTGGGGCGGCGCGGTCTGGCGGAGCTGCTCGCCGCCAGCGAGTTTGATGTGATCATCTGCAGCTCAGACACCCTCGCCCAGGGGGCGATTATGGAAGCCGAAAGCCGGGGGCTACGCGTACCGCAGGATCTGGCGGTGATCGGTTTTGGCGATCTGGATTTCGCCGCCAGCAATCGTCCGGCTATCACTACCGTCAGCGTCGACCGTCATGCCATCGGTGAACGGGCCGCTACGCTGCTGGCTGACCGCATCGAAGGGGGAGAAGACAGCGGGGTGATTATAGATATCGGCTTTCAGCTGGTGGCACGAGAATCGGCGTAGGCCTGCCTTTTCAGGGCATGGTGTGCCGGGTGGGTGAGCGGCGAATTTCTGCCTACACTTAGGCTTTACCCTGGAGGCAGACCATGATTACCGTTTATGGCGTGCCGGGATGGGGCTCGACGATTAGCGAGCTGATGCTCTCCCTGGCCGATATTCCCTACGAGGTGGTTGACGTGGAGGGCTTTGACCAGCCCGGTCCGGCGCGCGAGCGTCTGCGGCAGATTAATCCGCTGTGCCAGGTGCCCACCCTGAGGCTGGCCGATGGGAGCATCATGACCGAAACCGCCGCCATCGCGCTGATGATCCTCGATCAGCGTCCCGATTTGGCCCCCGCGCCGGGGACGCCGCAGCGTCAACAGTTCCAGCGTTTGCTGGTCTGGCTGGTGGCCAACGTCTATCCTACCTTTACCTATGCCGATTATCCGGAACGCTGGGCGCCCGCCGCCGCGGAGCAGCTGGTGGAGAATTGTCGCCAGTACCGGAAAAATCTCTATCTCTGGTTCGAACAGCAGCTGGCTGCCGGGCCGTGGGCGCTGGGCGCGTCGGTAACGTTGCTGGATTGCTATATCGCGGCGATGTACAGCTGGGGGCCGCGACAGGCGTGGTTTGACGACCACGCGCCAAAATTCGCCGCCATCGCCCGGGCGGTCTGTCAGCGACCGGAGCTGGCCGTGGCGCTACGCCGTAACAAGCTGATTTAACGCACGCGATGGCAACCAGAACGGCCATTCTGTGGTAGCGTTATGGCTCTGACCACAAGGAGTCTTTGCTATGCCGCATGTAGATATTAAATGTTTTCCCCGTGAACTGACTGACGAACAAAAAACCGCGCTGGCCGCTGACATCACAGAGGTGCTGATCCGCCATCTGAACAGCAAAGAGAGCGCCGTCAGCGTCGCGCTGACTCAGGTTGAGCCGGACGCGTGGCAGGCGGTGTGGGACAGTGAGATCGCCCCGCAGATGGCGCAGCTGATAAAGAAGCCGGGTTATAGCATGTAATTGCCACTGGCGGGCATGATGCCCGCCAGTGACGCTCGGTCAGAACCAAATCTCCGTCTGCACGCCGAAGTTCCATGTCCCGCCAGCGGTAAAGCCTTTGCTGCCGAAATCATCGTTGATCGCATAACGATCCAGGTCTTTATCCCAGTTCATCCACGTGACAAAGAAACGTATCTCCGGCCGCGCTTTGATATCAAACACATCGCCCACTTTAAAGGTGGGTGCGAAGGTCAGCTTGTAGAAATCACCGCGGACCGCCTGATACTGATAAACGTTGTCATTATAGCGATAGCTGCGCCCGTTCGGATTGAGATCCATATACTGCCACGAGGCCTCATACAGCAGGGCGAAGTGAGCGGAGATCCCTTGCGATACCCGCAGGTTAAACGTCGCCCAGTCGTAGCGGTCGCCGTCGCGATAGCGGTCTTCGCTGTGCTGGGCTATCACCGACGGCGCCAGCTGCCAGTTTTTCCCCAGCGGCAGGATCCCGTACGACGCAAAGCGCAGGGAGGCCGCGTTCTCGGTCAGGTCGCCATCGCTCCCCGGCTGACGCGCTTCGGCGCCCAGCCCGACGCCGTACTGCAGGGCGCTTTCCGACACCCCTGGCGCCAGGCCGTAGAACTGCTGTTTGTCGTGCAGGGCCAGCATCGCGTAGTAGCCGTTTTTGGCGGTGTTATCGCTGCGCAGGGCATAGCTCCCGGTGGTCGAGGTATTATCTTTCAGGTCATCGTTACCCTGGGCGGTCATCACCGTGGTCATCAGCTGCCAGTTGCCGTAAAAATGGTTGGCGGTGAACAGCAGATTCTGGATGTCATTATCCGCGTAATTATCGCTGCCAAGGTCGCCGAAGTTACGCGCATACACCGAATAATCGCCGCGCAGGCCGCTTCCCCAGTCGACATCATTGATCCCGCCGCCGGTGCCACCGAGGAACATGATGTCGCTATCGGTAAAGTGGATATCGAAGTTATCCCGATCAAAGCGTTTGCCGGCCCAGATCGAGGCGCGTTTTAACGGTCCGGTGAACTCGGCGAAGTCGCCCATCTCGACGTACAGCTGACGAATGTTCAGATGGTGGCTGTCGTTGTCCTGAACCCACGGATCCGGGTTGGTGGCCCCGTCGGCGAGCATGGTCTTAAAGCGCGCCCATGAGCCATCGTTGAAGGTGAGCTTTTTGCCAAAGCTCAGCTCAGCGTAATTATCTTTTTCGTTGCCGAGACGACCGACGTGGGCATCGCCGTTGAGCGAACTGGCCGGGGAGATGCCTGGCCCGCCGCGGGCGCCTTTGCCGTGGCTGTTGACTAACATTCCGGAACGGGCGTAGGCGTTAAAGGTAAAGCCATCGTCCGGGGCGCGCTTCGCCAGCTGTTCGCTCAGTTGCTGATTGGTAGCCTGCTGTTTTTGTTCGCGAGCCGTGGTCTGTTGGCTGAGCGCCTGCACCTGCTGCTCCGCCGCCGCCGCGCGCTGTTCGGCGGCGGCGGTTTGCTGTTCTGCCCGCTGCGCGCGGCGGCTGGCTTCGCTGGCCTGCTGTTCGGCGAGATTGAGGCGCGCTTCAAGTTGCGCCAGCCGTTGTTCGACGCTCAACCCGGCGGCGCTGGTGAGTGGAAAAAGGGCGCAGCAAACCGCTGCGCTAATCACAGAGATACGCATAAAAGTCCTTAATTTATCCAGAGGTTAAATCAGCGGGGCGCCTTACATGGCGGGGGATTCTCCGGTGGTCGGGGCCGGGGCTGGCGAGGCGCCGCGTCCGGCATCGAGGTCGGCACGGATCTGCTCATAGTGATCGTCGAGGCGGTAGAAGCGGCCCATCCACAGCATCGAGGCGAGGATCAACAGCGCCGGAATATACAGATAGCAGGCCTTGATGGCCAACAGGGCGCTGTCGCTTTGCGCCTGGTTGGCGATATAGCCGCCGGAGGAGAGCAGTGCCCCGGTGATAGCCCCGGCGCCGGCCATCGCCACCTTGCCGAGAAAGCCGTTTATCGAGGTCAGGATCCCAGCGGTATTAATGCCGGTTTTCCACACGCCGTAATCCACCGGGTCGGCCTGCATCGAGAAATAGATAGCCGTGCGCTGACCGGCACCAAGGGAGAGGATCACCGCCCCGACGATCAGCCCCAGCGCGTAGGTGCCAGACAGCATCATCATCCCCATCCCGAGCAGATTGACCGCGCTGGCCACCAGATAGACATGACGTTTTTTCATGCGTCGGGCCAGCAGCGGGACGGTGAGGGTGCCGAGCAGGGGAACGAAGGTGGAGATCCCGGCGATAACCGCCGTCAGCTCGGTATTCCCGACGTAATAGTGGAAGAAGTACACCAGCGCTCCGGTCTGAAAGAAGAATGCCCCCCACATCAGAAAGATATTGCTGGCGAAGATCCACCACGGACGATTGGCGCGCAGGCTAATCCAGGCGCGTTTCAGGGTCATGCGCTCCCCGCTGAGGATGATCTTTTCTTCGACGTTGCGAAAGCTCACCAGCAGGAAAAAGGCCGCCAGTACGCCAAAAATCACCGCGGTATAGAGGAACCCCTGCTGCTGGTCGCCTTTGCCCAGCATGCCGACCAGCGGCAGGGTGGCCACGGCGACGATGGTGGCCCCGAGGGATCCCAGCAGAATACGTACCGCCGACAGCGTGGTGCGCTCTGCGGAATCACTGGTTAAAAACGGCAGCATGGCGCAGAACGGAATGTTCACCAGGGTGTAGAGGAACGACAGACACAGATAGGTGATAAAGGCGTACAGCAGTTTGCCGGTGGTGCCGAAATCCGGCACATAGAAGGCCAGAATACACAGCAGACCAAAAGGCAGGGCACCAATCAGCAGCCAGGGACGGCAGCGCCCCCAGCGGGTGGCGGTATTGTCGATCACCAGCCCCATCAACACGTCGGCCACGCCGTCCACCAGCCGGGTAACCAGGAACATCAGCCCAACGTAATAGGCCGGGAGGCCCATCACGTCGGTGTAAAAGAACATCAGATACAGAGAGATCATCTGCCACACAAGGTTGCAGGAGAGATCGGCAATGCCATAGCCAAGGCGCTGCCGCCACAGGGTAAACGTTGTTTCTGCCATAAATCACTCGCTTATCGTTGTTGTTAAAGTCCGTACTGGCGAATAAACCAGGCCGGGGTACAGCTCCACGCATGGCAGTAACTGTTAATGAGCTTACTGCCATACGGGGAAAAGTCAGGATGCTGTGGGTCGAAAATTTCCCAGAAGGTATCGGCGCCGGAGTCAACCATCGCCCCCCAGTAGGCTTTGATCTCCGCCACCGCCTCCTCGCGCAGGCCGCACTGCAGCAGGGCGACAATGTGATGATGGCGCAAGTACGGGGTATTCATGGCAATGGCGGGCGGCTGTTGCTGCAGGCGGCGCATCAGCGCTTGCCGCTGCCCGGCGGTGCCAACCTCCGCCAGTACCAGCCAGATCTGCGACGCCCATGAGACCTGGCGCGCGGCGCCGCTGATAAACACCTGCCGCTCGCTGTCCCACAGGTGGCGGAGGGCGGCCTCTTTCAGCTGCGCGAGCGTAGCGGTGTAGTCGGCTACCCGCTGCGGTTCAAAACGCTGCGCCAGCCAGAGGGCGCGCTGCAGGCAGTGGATGAGCACCCCCTGCGCCGCCGCCTGTTTATTCAGATCCGCCTGCCAGTCGATAAATACCCACCAGTCATCGCTGTCGCGCACCAGGCCGTGGGGATCGCAGCGGGTCAGCGCCAGCTCGATTTGCCGCCGCGCCGTGGGCCACAGCTCACCGACGGTTTCCGTGTCGCCGGTGCTTTGCAGGTAGTTATAAAGTACGTCGATAAAAAATAATGAATAATCAAAGAGAAAGGTGTCATCGGCGCGCACATCAGGCTGGACAAAGACATTGGCGGAGACCATGCCGTCTTCCCGGGTATGGCCGGCAAACAAGTACAGGCAGCGGCGGACCAGATCGTGGTGGCCGAAGGTCACGTCATTGACCAACGCCTGCAGGCGCAGGTCGCCGAGCCACAGCCGACGGTCGCGTTTCGGCCCATCCTCAAATACCTCCTGCATGCAGTTTTGCAGGGTGCGAACCGCGACGCTATCAATGGCTTTCAACTGCGGATCGGCGATGACCGCCGGCTGCGGGCTGCCGGCTGAGGTAACGGTTTCCAGGGCTATCTCATCGAACTGCAGACGAAATTTGCGCGACAGCGCTTTGACCTCCACCTTCAGGTAGCGCAGGCAGTAGCGACGCGGCAGGTCAACCCGGGCGGGCAGGACGTCGAGCCACAGATCCTGTTGCTGCAACCAGCTACTGCTCAGCCACCCCTGGTACTCGCTGAACGGCTCGCAGACTTCGCTCAGCGTTTCGCCGAAGGTGAAGTGCAGATGGGCCGGGGCATCCGGCGGGCTGCCGACGCTGCGGCAGCTGAACTGCAGGTAGCCAACAAAATGGCTGCCAAAATCAATGATGATGCTGTCGCCGACGCGAAGCGGCTGCTGATAAAACTGCTCAGGCGTGCAGACGGTGTGTCCCCGCCAGCCGTTCAGCGCCGCCGGATCGGCGACGGCTTCGACGATGGCCTGCGGCGCCTGGCGCTGACGATGTAGCGCGGGCGTCAGGGCGGCCGCACGCTGTAATAAATGCGGATGGCGGGTCATCGCCACACTGGAATTGTATTGAATTGCCTGTGACATACTGCGTCCTCTCCATTAGGTTAGGCGCAGCATAGGCCGTCGTCTGGCGGCGCCACCACTCTGGCAATGCCAAACCGTCAGTGAAAATGGCAGGAATAATGAGGTGGGGGCGCTGGCGATCACAAATCCGCACATCGGGCGCGTGGCGAAGGCCGGAATAGATTATCGTGCCCCTGCGCACCAGGCTGTTCAGGATTTGCTGTAATGATGACACTGACCGTTGAGTATTATTTCACCCATCCCCAGGATAAGCTCGGCATGTACGCCAGCGACCCGGAAGATAATAGCCAGGAGCATGGCCACGAGTTTGCCGAGCTGGTGATCGTCGAGGAGGGGCATGGATTACACGTTATTAATGGCCGCCCGCTGTATATCCAGCAGGGCGATGTATTTTACGTCCAGCCTGGCGATGTCCACTATTATGATGAACTGGGGACGCTGAAGCTGATTAATGTCTTAATTAATCCGGCGGTGGCCTTTCGCTATTTACAGCAGATGGAGGGATTGCTGCAGCAATTATCGGCGCAGCGCGCCGCCTGCTATGGCTGGCTGGCGCCGGAGACCCGCAGCTATTGTCGGGAACTGGTGGAAAAGATATTTTCCCCGGCGCTGAGGGCGGCGGATAATACCCCGCAACGGGAGTCTCTCTTTTTCCAGCTGGTGACCACCATTCTTACAGCCGAGTCGGAAGCCGAATATAGCAGCACCCGCTATAAACTGCATAAATTACTCACCTGGCTGCAGGAGCACTGTTTCGAAGAACATAACTGGCAGCAGCTGGCGGAGCAATTTCATCTCACCACCCGCACGGCGTTTCGCCATATTAAAGAGGCCACGGGCTTAACGCCGGATAATTATCTGAAACGTCTGCGACTGGTCTCCGCGCGGGTCAAATTACGTGAAACGGAGATGTCCATTACCGAAGTGGCTTATCTGTGCGGCTTCGCCAACAGCAACCACTTTACCACTCTGTATAAAAAAGTGTTTGGCCTGACCCCCAGCGCCGATCGCCGCCGCCCTCCGGGTTGAAAAGGGGGGGCCGCAGGCTGGGCAGGGGAAAAATCTGCCGCCTGCGGCAGGTCACGCTTACTCGTCGAGGGAGTTTGCCCGCACATGACGACCGCTGGCGACAAAATTGCCGGTGCCAAGATGATGCAGGGTATTGAGCTTATCATCGTCGAACTGCCAGCGTCCGGTGACGAACGCGCGTTCATCGGCGGCGGCAGACACCACCTCCCCGAACAGGGTGTCGTACTGGGTCTGGGCCGCCGTCGCCGGCAGCAGTCGGCACTCCATCCATGCCAGACACTTCTCCTCGATCAGCGGCAACCCCAGCTCCGGACCGGTCACTACCGGGATCCCCCAGGCATTGAATTTGTCCTCATCGCGGCCGCTGACGCTGCCGACGGCGTAGGTCCAGCTGGCGGCGGCGACGCCGGGGACCACAATGCCGAAGGTGCCGTTGCGCTCGATGATCTCCCGCGTCCAGGTACTTTTATCCACCACGATAGCCACCCGCGGCGGGGCGAATTCCACCGGCATTGACCAGGCGGCGGCCATGACGTTGCGCCGGTCAGACGGGGCATCGTAGCTGGTGATCAAAATGGTCGGGCCGTGGTTGAGCAGGCGGCTGGCGTACTGCAGTTCAACGTGGCGAAAGCGGCTCATAGGCGTTCCTTGAATAATGGGTCGGTTGGCAGGTAACACGTTAAGCCGCAATGAAAATGTAATCAATACGTCATCTCGTCTGACTATAGTCGCCAGCACTAAGTCCCAAAGAGGATCACAATATGTTGGCTCCCCTGATGTTATCCCAGGTGAGCGTGCCCCGTCGGATGTCGGCCGCCGGGCAGGTCTCGCTGTCCCGAAAGGGAGGGCGATGATGCGCACGCTGACCCCTATCACCCTGCAGGAGGTCTCTTTTGCCTTCGCAGAGACTCCCGTTCTTGACCGTTTCTCGTTGCATATCGACCCCGGCCGCATCGTGGCGCTACTGGGGCCGTCCGGCTGCGGCAAAAGCACTTTGCTGCGTCTGCTGGCCGGGCTGAGCGTGCCGGCCAGCGGCGAAATCCGCTTTGGCGACAGGCTGGTCGCCCGCGCAGGATGGGGATTGCCCCCGGAGCAGCGCGATATCGGCATGGTTTTTCAGGATTACGCCCTCTGGCCGCATATGAGCGTGGCGCAGAACGTCGCCTTTCCGCTGCGCATGCGCGGCGTCTCCCGTAGCGAACGCGAGCGCCGGGTCAGCGAGGCGCTGGCGCGGGTAGGCCTCAACGGTTTCGCCGAACGTAAACCCTCTGGTCTTTCTGGCGGTCAGCAGCAGCGGGTGGCGCTGGCGCGGGCGATCGTCGCCGCACCGCGGGTGCTGCTGTTTGATGAACCGCTCTCCAACCTGGATAGCGAACTGCGCGAATCGCTGTGCGGCGAAATGAGCCGCCTGTTGCGACAGCTCGGCATCACCGCCGTGTATGTCACCCATGACCGACGTGAAGCCGAGCTGTTAGCTGACCAGATTGTCTATTTATCCGCGGGCCGCGTGGCCGCTGTCCGCGCCGTTACGCCAACCTCAGGGGAAGTTGCATGAACACCGTTATGACCGTTAAGAAAGGAGTGGTACTCGCGATGGCTCTTTCCGCCATGATGCTCTCCAGCGCCCATGCGCTGACCGTTTACACCGCCGGACCCGGCTCGCTGGCGAAAAGCCTGGCCAGCGGTTTTGAACAACAGACCGGGGTGAAGGTGACGGTTTTCCAGGCCACCACCGGCAAAGTAATGGCCCGACTGGAGGCCGAGCAGGCCAACCCGCAGGCGGATGTGCTGATCTCCGCCTCGTGGGATACCGCCGAAGATCTGCACCAGCGGGGCTGGTTGCTGCCTTTTGCGAGCGCCAATGCCGACCAGGTACCGGCGAACCTGAAATCGGCGGACTATATCGCCCAGGGCGTCTCCGCCCTGGGCATTGTCTGGAACAGTAAAAGCGGTACCCCGGAACCGAAAGAGTGGCGGGATCTCACCCAGCCGGCGTTTAAAGACAAGGTGACAACCCCCGACCCGGCGCTCTCCGGTGCGTCGCTGGATTTGCTGATCGGGCTGCAAAACAGCATGGGCGACCAGGCCTGGCAACTGTTTGACGATCTGAAAAAGAACGGCATGGTGGTCAGCGGACCCAACGCCCAGGCGGTGACGCCGGTGATGCAGGGGGCGAAAGCGGCGGTGTTTGGCGCGGTGGATTATGTCTCCTACGGCAATATTCAGCAGGGCGAGTCGCTGAAGGTGATCTTCCCGGCCAGCGGAACAGTGATTGCCCCGCGCCCGATGATGATCCTCAAAACCAGCCAGCATGCCGACGATGCCAAAGCCTTTATCGATTACGTGCTGTCGCCGGAGGGGCAGGCGAGGGTTGCCGATGCCTGGCTGATGCCCGCCCGCCGCGACGTGGCGGCCAAACGTCCGCTACTGGACGCGCTGAAGGTGCTGCCCACCACCAGCGAAGGCAGCAGCGAGCGGGGCGCCGTGCTCGCCCGCTTCAGTCAGCTGTACGCGCAGTAATTGACTCGGTTCCTCCGGCGCTGGCCGCCGGGGGACCCCTCAGCTTCAGGAACCGGTTGTGAAACAAACATTCCTTTCCGGCGCGACCCTCGCCGCCCTGGTGATGCTGGTCGCGTTGCCGTTAGTGTTTATTCTGCTGCAGGCGATTTTTCCCCATTTTAGCGCCGGTTCGCTCGGGGACGCCTTTGGCGGCGTCTCGGCGCTGCTGGCCGATCCCCAGTTACCGGCGATGCTCGGCGGTACGCTGTGGATCGCCGCCGGCGTGGCGCTGGTCAGCGTAATGATTGGCCTGCCGCTCGGCATCCTGCGCGGTATGTTTTCGCTGCCGCTGCCCCGACTGTGGGATCTCCTGTTTTTGATCCCCTTTCTGACGCCACCCTATATCTCGGCGCTCTCCTGGATGCTGGCCCTGCAAAGCCAGGGCTATCTGCAGCAGCTGACCGGCTGGCAACTGAACGATCTGCTGTTCAGCCGCAGCGGTATCGTGCTGGTGATGACCTTTAATATTTTCCCGGTGGTGTACTTTGCCGTCTCCCGCAGCCTGCTGGCGAGCGGGACCCGGCTGGCGGTGGTCGCCCGCGTCCATGGCGCCAGCGCCTGGCGCGCCTTCTGGCACGTGACACTGCCGATGCTCTCCCCGGCGCTGGCGGCGGGCACGCTGCTGGCGTTTACCCTCGCTATCGAGGAGTTTGGCGTACCGGCGGCGCTGGGCAGCCGGGCGGGAGTGGTGATGCTGACGGTCGGTATTGAGAAAAAGCTGGCCGACTGGCCGGTGGACCTTACCGGCGCCGCGCTGCTGTCGCTGCTGTTGATGGCGGTGGCGTTGTTCGCCTGGTGGCTGCAAAAGCGGCTGGTGGGGGAGAAAGAGGTCACCAGCGTCACCGGCAAGCCGGGAGAAAACCGCGGGGCATCGCTGGGCTGGATGACGCTGCCCGCCGTGCTGGTGATGGCGGCCGTCGGCGGCCTGGCGGTCGGCGTCCCTGCCGCCTCGATGATGCTCACCAGCGTGATGGGCACGCTCTCAGGGGGCGTGAGTGTTGAGAATGTCACGCTACGTCACTTCGCGGCGCTGTTTGACCAGCAGGGGGATGCCCTGTCGGCCCTCGGCACCAGCCTGTCGCTGGCCCTGGGCTCGGCGCTGATCGTCGGCGTGCTGGGCCTGCTGGCCGCCTGGCTGGTGATGGTGCAGAAGATTAAAGGGCGCGGGATGGTGGACGCGCTGTCGCTGATGCCGGCGGCGCTGCCGGGCGTGGTGGTGGGAGTCGGTTTGATCCTGCTGTGGAATCAGCCTTTCTGGCCGCGCTCGCCTTATAACACGCTGTGGATGTTGCTGCTCTCCTATTGCTGCCTGCTGTTGCCCTGGCCGGTGCGCTATGTCGGCAGCGCGCTGCGCCAGCTGGGCCCCAATCTTGAGTCCGCCGCCCGGGTGCACGGGGCGTCGCCACTGCAGGCGCTGCGGTTGATTGTCCTGCCGCTGGTCTTTCCGGCGCTGCTGGCGGCGATGCTGATGGTGTTCGCGGTGGCCTCCCGGGAGCTGGTGACCTCGCTGCTGCTCTCTCCGGCCGGTACGCAAACCGTGGCGGTGTTTATCTGGCGCCAGTTCGAACAGGGTTCCGTCGGTCAGGGCATGGCGATGGCCAGCCTGACGTTGTTGACCGGTCTGGTCCTGATGCTGACGGCGCTGGCGCTGATGCAGCGCAGCACGCGCGGTTAACGACAAGCGCACAAAAAAGACGGTCGGCGCGGAAAAATAGGCTATAAATGTCGGACACCTACAGCTGGAGGCCTTGATGAGTCCCTTTTTACGCGCCTATTTTTCCCGTCTGGGCTGGACGGGTGAGCCTGATGTATCCATTGATACCCTACGGGAACTGCATCTGCAGCATAACAGCGCCATCCCCTTTGAAAACCTCGACGTCCTGCTGCCGCGTGAGATCCACCTTGACGATCGGGCTCTGGAAGAGAAGCTGATCGCCGCCCGCCGCGGGGGGTATTGTTTTGAACAGAATGGTCTGCTGGAGCGCGCGCTGCGCGAGATAGGCTTTAACGTCCGCAGCCTGCTGGGCCGCGTGGTGCTGGCCAATCCGCCGCAGATGCCGCCGCGTACTCACCGTTTATTGCTGGTGGAAGTGGCCGGCGAGCGCTGGATCGCCGACGTCGGCTTCGGCGGCCAGACGCTGACCGCGCCGATCAAACTGCTGGCCGATATCCCCCAGCAAACGCCGCATGGCAGCTATCGTCTGGTGCATGAAGGGGATGAATGGACGCTGCAGTTCAACCACCACGAGCACTGGCAGTCGATGTACCATTTCGATTTAGGTCGCCAGTATGCGTCTGATTATGTGATGGGCAACTTCTGGTCGGCGCACTGGCCACAGTCTCACTTCCGTCACCATCTGCTGATGTGCCGTCATCTGCCGGACGGCGGCAAAATGACCCTCACCAATTTCCACTTTACCCACTGGGAGAATAACCACGTGGTGGAGAAGATCGATTTTGCCGATGTCTCCGCGCTGTATGAAGCGCTGCAGACCCGCTTCGGGCTGGGCGTGGACGATCCTAAACATGGCTTTAGTGAAGCGGCGCTGGCGGCGGTAATGGCGGCGTTCGATACCCATCCGGAAGCCGGGAAGTAAATTTCCTGATACCCGGTGGCGCTGCGCTGACCGGGCCTGAGGGAAAGCTATCGAATGAAGATAGAAGCGTTTTGTAGGCCGGATAAGGCGTAGCCGCTATCCGGCAAACTAACGGCGCAACGGGGTCAATGGCCTCCGCCAGCAGTCAGTGCCCGCGATGGATCCCTGCCACGCTCTGGCAGCGTCCGCTAAAACAATTCCATGGTAATCATCTTATTCAAATAACGGCTAAACGCCGCATCATCCAGGGCCTGGGTGCCAAGGGCGTAAATCCCGTCGAGGCCGCACACCAGGGCGATAAAACGCCAGGCGATATCCGCCGCAGGCTCAGCCGATCGAAATTCACCGCAGGCGAGGCCCTGCTCGATGATGGCGACGGTCTCTTCATGCCACATGGTCATCGTCAGCAGGTAGGCCGCTTTGATATCCGGATCGCTGTCGGCCAGCACCTGGCCTTCGCGCCACAGGCGGATATAGGGCTCCAGCCGGCCATCTTCGCTGCCGATCATCGAGAATAACCGCTCGCGCCAGCTGGCGTCTTCGGCCACCAGCGGCATATCGAGCATCTCGCGGATCAGACGGATGAAAACCTGTGATTTCAGCTCGCCGATGGAGGAGAAGTGGTGGTGCAACTGCCCGGCGGCCACCTCGGCTTCGCGGGCGATCTGCCGCACGGTCATGGCGGCAAAGCCGCCGCGCAGCGCCAGCCGCATGGCGGCCTGCATAATCCCTTCCCGTCGTGCATCCCGCTGTAAATAGTGCATAGAACCCCGCTGTCATCTGGCTTTGGCCGAGTGTAACAAAAAGTTGGACATGCGTTCAACAATCCGGCAGGATCGCCATCCTGGACGTGTGTCCAATTTCCAACATTGAGGTACAAGCTATGTCACGGCAATGGATGACGCTGATGGCGATTTTGCTGGTTTATATTCCGGTGGCGATTGACGCCACGGTATTGCATGTGGCCGCGCCGACGCTCAGCGTCGCGCTGGGTAGCAGCGGCAATGAGCTGCTGTGGATCATTGATATCTACTCATTAGTGATGGCCGGGATGGTACTGCCGATGGGCGCCCTCGGCGATAAAATCGGCTTCAAGCGCCTGCTGTTGCTCGGCAGCGCCATTTTTGGCGTCGCCTCGCTGTGCGCCGCGCTGTCGCCGACGGCCCTGACGCTGATTGCCTCACGCGCTTTGCTGGCGGTGGGGGCGGCGATGATCGTCCCGGCGACGCTGGCCGGGATCCGCAGCACCTTTGCCGAGGCCAGCCAGCGAAATATGGCGCTGGGTCTGTGGGCGGCGGTGGGCTCCGGCGGCAAGGCTTTTGGCCCGCTGGTGGGCGGCATGCTGCTGGAGCATTTCTACTGGGGGTCGGTATTCCTGATCAACGTACCGATCGTGCTGGTGGTTATCGCCGTTAATGCGAAGGTGGTGCCGCGCCAGCCTGCACGCCGCGAACAACCGCTCAATCTGCTGCAGGCGCTTATTTTGATTGCGTCGATCCTGATGCTGGTGTTTAGCGCGAAATCGGCGCTGAAGGGCCAGCTGGCGCTGTGGCTCACCGCACTGGTGGCGATCGGCGGGGCGGCGATGCTCACCTGGTTTATCCGCAAGCAGCTGTCGGCGGCCCGCCCGATGGTGGATATGCGGCTCTTCACCCATCGTATTATTTTAAGCGGGGTGATGATGGCGATGACGGCCCTGATTACGCTGGTCGGTTTTGAATTGCTGATGGCGCAGGAGCTGCAGTTTGTGCATCAGAAAACGCCGTTCGAGGCGGGGATGTTTATGCTGCCGGTGATGGTTGCCAGCGGCTTCAGCGGCCCGATTGCCGGAATGCTGGTGTCGAAACTGGGGCTGCGGCAGGTGGCGACGGGCGGAATGTTGCTCAGCGCCTTCAGTTTTCTGGGCCTCGCGCTGACCGATTTCAGCACACAACCGTGGCAGGCATGGGGGCTGATGACGCTGCTGGGCTTCAGCGTCGCCAGCGCGCTGCTGGCCTCCAGCTCCGCGATTATGGCGGCGGCGCCGAAGGAGAAAGCGGCGGCGGCCGGGGCCATCGAAACCATGGCCTATGAGCTGGGCGCCGGTCTCGGTATTGCGCTGTTCGGGCTGATCCTGACCCGCAGTTACAGCGGCACCATTGTGCTACCGTCCGGGCTGAGTGAGTCCATGGCGCAGCAGGCGTCGTCGTCAATCGGCGAGGCGGTCAGCCTGACGCAGGCGCTGCCCGCCGGGATGGCTGAGGCGCTAATGGCGGCGGCGAAGGCGGCCTTTACCCAGGCTCACAGCCTGGTGCTGGCGACGGCGGGGGTACTGCTCCTGCTGCTGGCGGCCGGGATCTGGCGCAGCCTGGCGAGCGTGGCGAAACCGCAGTCAGCGCTATAGCTGTAGCGACAGGTCCATCGCCGCGCGTCGTAGCGGGGCGAGGGCCTTCTCTTTTAACGCCGCGGCGCTGGTCGTCGCGGCGGGAACCCCGACATTCAGCGCCGCCACCACCTGGCCATGGCGTGACAGCACGGGCACCGCCAGCGAACACAACCCCACCTCAATCTGCCGGTCGGCGAGGGCATAGCCCTGCATGCGCACCCGGGCGATCTCCGCGCGTAGCCCGGGCATATCGCACAGGGTATGCGGGGTGTAGCGGATTAACGCTGCTCGTGACAGTGTCACTTCAAGCTGTTCATCCGGCAGTGCGCTCAGCAATACCCGTCCCATAGAGGTCGCCCATGCTGGCAGGCGACTGCCGCGCCCCAGGTCGATGCTCAGTAAATTATTGACTGCCGCGCGGGCGATATAGAGCACGTTATCGCCATCCAGCGTCGCCGCTGAGCAGGATTCGCCGAGCGCTTTGCCGAGGCTATCCAGCGCCGTCTGCGCCACCTTGGCCAGCGGCGTACCGGCCAGATAGGCGTGGCCGACGGCCAGCACCCGGGGCAGCAGTTCATAGCTGCGGCCATCCGGACTGTGCACCATGCCCAGCGCGGCGAGGGTATACAGGCAACGGCGTACCGCCGCGCGGGAGATTTGGGTTTTCTGGCTCAACTGAGAAATGGTCAGCCGCTGGCGCTGGGGAGTAAAAGCGTTAAGGACCTCCAGCCCGCGGGCCAGAGACAGCATAAAGTTGGGATCGTGCTCGGCCTGCCTGGCGCTCAAGGTGGTGGGGGTATGGTCACGCATTGATTCCCTCTCCGTTGCAATGCAAAGCTCACGGGGCATCACTATACCGTGCGCAAACTGCACCGTCCTGAATTGTGCCGGTTTTACCACCGCGATCACATTATTAACTGCCTTTTAACAAACGTGCCGATAATCGCACAACATTTCGATTATCGCCGTTGACCAGCCGCCAGGCTGAACCCTATTGTCAATGGCACACACCTCCCCGTTATGGATGTGGGTACAAAAAGTTATACATCTCATCAGGAACCGAAAATGACCGCCACCGTAGAACGTATTGAGAGCTGGATAGTGGATGTCCCGACCATCCGGCCACACAAGTTATCGATGACCACCATGGGCTGCCAGACGCTGGTGATCGTGCGGCTTACCCGCTCCGACGGCATCTGCGGCATCGGCGAAGCCACCACCATCGGTGGTTTGAGCTATGGCGTCGAGAGCCCGGAGGCTATCTCGTTGGCGATAACCCATTATCTGACGCCGCTGTTGAAAGGGCTGCCGGCCGATAACCTGAATGCGCTGACGGCGCGTATGAACAGCGCCATTAAAGGCAACACCTTTGCAAAGTCCGCCATTGAAACCGCGCTGCTGGATGCCCAGGGCAAAGCCTTAGGGCTGCCGGTGTCGGCGCTGCTCGGCGGGGCGCTGCAAACGGCGTTGCCGGTGCTGTGGACCTTAGCCAGCGGCGATACCGCGAAAGATATCGCCGAAGGGGAAACACTGTTAGCCGGGCGCCGCCATCAGGCGTTCAAGCTGAAAATTGGCGCGCGGGAATTAGCCACCGACCTGCGTCATACCCGGGCCATTGTGGAAGCATTAGGCGATCGCGCCAGCATCCGCGTTGACGTTAACCAGGCCTGGGACGCCGCCACCGGCGCGAAAGGCTGCCGCGAACTGGCGGCGATGGGCGTCGATCTTATCGAACAGCCGGTCAGCGCCCACGACAATGCTGCACTGGTGCGCCTGAGCCAGCATATTGAAACCGCGATCCTCGCGGATGAAGCGGTCGCGACCGCCTACGAGGGTTACCAACTGGCGCAACAGGGATTTACCGGCGCTTATGCCCTGAAAATCGCCAAAGCCGGGGGACCGAACAGCGTGCTGGCGCTGGCCCGCGTCGCCCAGGCGGCGGGGGTTGGCCTGTATGGCGGCACCATGCTGGAAGGGACCGTCGGTACCGTCGCGTCGCTGCACGCCTGGTCGACGCTGCCGCTGCAGTGGGGCACTGAGATGTTCGGCCCGCTGCTCCTCAAAGACGATATTGTCAGCGTGCCACTCACCTTTGCCGATGGTCAGGTAGCGCTCCCGCAGACGCTAGGGCTCGGCGTGGAGCTGGATGAAGACAAGCTGCGCTTCTATTCCCGTAAAGCATAACAGGAGAAAATCATGCTATTTAAAGTGGAGATGACCGTTAATATTCCGATCGGGTTTCCTGCCGCCGAAGCGGATGAAATTAAACAACGCGAAAAAGCCTATTCGCAACAATTACAACGTGAAGGCAAGTGGCGACATATCTGGCGCGTCGCCGGTCTTTACGCCAATGTCAGTATTTTCGATGTAAAAGATGCCGAAGAGTTGCATCAAATTTTAATGGGATTGCCGCTGTATCCTTTTATGGATATTCGCGTCGAGGCGCTGTGCCGTCATCCCTCATCTGTTCGTGAAGACGATAGCTAATAATAATAACATCTGACCTCATGCCGGGAACACCCGGCAAATATCCTACAACGATAAGAGAGAATAATTATGAGTAATGCTTTCGTACAACAAGAAGCCGTGCAGAAATTATTACGTGAAGGCGCGGGGTTAAATGTCCCTGGCGGTAATGAACGTTTTAAAGCCATTGTCCACCGTTTGCTGGAGAATATCTGTACGCTGATCGATGACTATAACGTCACAGAAGAAGAGTTCTGGCACGCGGTGAACTATCTGCACGAGCTGGGTGGGCGTCAGGAAGCGGCGCTGCTGGCGGCCGGGCTGGGACTGGAGCATTTCCTCGACCTGCGTCAGGACGCCATTGATGCGGCGGCGCGGCGGGAAACCGGTACCCCGCGCACCATCGAAGGGCCGCTGTATGTGGCCAATGCGCCGCTGGCCGACAGCCACGCCCGGATGGATGATGGCACTGATGCCGGGGAAGTAATGTGGCTGCATGGTCAGGTTAAAGATAATCAGGGCCAGCCGATCGCTAACGCCATTGTTGATATCTGGCACGCCAATACCCTCGGTAATTACTCGTTTTTCGATCAAAGTCAGAGCGACTACAACCTCCGTCGCCGGATCCGCACTGGCGCCGATGGCCGCTACAGCGTGCGCAGCATCATGCCTTCCGGCTATGGCTGCCCGCCGGATGGTCCGACGCAGAAGTTGCTGGATCAGTTAGGCCGCCACGGCAACCGTCCGGCGCACATTCACTTCTTCGTCTCCGCCCCGGGCCATAAGCATCTGACCAGCCAGATTAACCTCAGCGGCGATAAATATCTGTGGGATGATTTTGCCTTTGCTACCCGCGACGGTCTGATTGCCGACCCGGTAAAAGTGACCGACCGCGAGACCATCGCGCAGCGCGATCTTGAGGGAGAGCACACCGAGGTCTGTTTTGATTTCACCCTGTGTAAAGCCCTGAACGCCGACGAAGAGCACCGCGGCACCCGCCTGCGCGCCAAAGAGTAACCGGCATTATCGGCCCCGGGCACGCCGCTGCCCGGGCCAGACATTGCACCCGAAAACGACAAATTCACCCTGTTTCTTTCATCCTGAATCCTGCAGGAGGAGTTAACTCATGCAAAAAACGCTCTCAGCGCTTAAAGACAAAATTAACAACGCGTTAATTGTCGACCGTGAAAATCATATTTACCGTTGCCACCGCTCTATATTTACCGACCAGCAGTTATTTGATTTTGAAATGAAACATATCTTCGAAGGAAATTGGGTTTTTCTCGCCCATGAAAGCCAGATTGCCGAGCCGGGAGATTATTATACTCTGACGCTGGGACGGCAGCCGGTTATTATCACTCGTGATAAAAAGAATGAATTGCATGCGTTAATTAATAGCTGTGCCCACCGCGGGGCCATGTTATGCCGACGCAAAACCGGAAATAAAAACTCATTTACCTGTCCGTTCCATGGCTGGACCTTCAGCAATAACGGCAAATTATTAAAAGCCAAAGATGAGAGCACCGGCGCCTATCCTGACACCTTCAAACAGGAAGGATCTCACGATCTGCAAAAACTGCCGCGTTTTCAGTCTTACCGCGGTTTCTTATTCGGTAGCCTCAATGCGGACGTGCAGTCGCTGGAGGCCTATCTCGGCGAAACCCGCAAAATCATCGATCTGATCGTCGATCAGGCGCCGGAAGGACTGGAAGTGCTGAAGGGCTCGTCGAGCTATGTATACGAAGGCAACTGGAAGCTGGGCGCGGAGAACGGCGCCGATGGCTATCACGTCAGCGTGGTCCACTGGAACTACGCCTCAACCATGTCACGCCGCAACTATGAAGCGGAAGGGACGCATGCGGTTGACGCCAACGGCTGGTCAAAGAGCGTCGGCGGCGGCTACGGTTTTGACAACGGCCACATGTTGCTGTGGACCCGGGCGCTGAACCCGGAAGTGCGCCCGGTGTATGCCCACCGCGAGCGTCTACAGGCGGAATTTGGCGAACGACGCGCCGACCAGATGGTCAACGAAACCCGCAACCTGTGCCTGTACCCCAACGTCTACCTGATGGATCAGTTTTCTACCCAGATCCGCGTGATCCGTCCGATTGCGGTCGATAAAACCGAAGTCACCATTTGGTGTTTTGCGCCAAAAGGTGAATCAGACCAGGCGCGGGCGCTACGCATCCGCCAGTATGAAGATTTCTTTAACGTTAGCGGGATGGGGACGCCGGACGATCTGGAAGAGTTCAGCGCCTGTCAGCGCGGCTATCTCGGCGAAAATCTGCCATGGAGCGATCTGAGCCGCGGCGCGCTGCGCTGGGTCGACGGCCCGGATGAGCACGCCAAACATGCCGGTTTCACGCCACGACTCAGCGGGGTGAAATCGGAAGATGAAGCGCTGTACATCGCCCATCACCATCACTGGCAAACGGTCATGCTGGCGGCGCTGGAACAGGAACAGCAGCGTTACGACCAGTCGATTACCCAGCGCGTGGAGGTGGCCTGATGTTGAATCTCGAACACGTTCGCCAGTTTCTCTATTACGAAGCCCGCCTGTTGGATGATCGTCAGTGGGACGAATGGCTGAGCTGTTACAGCCCGCAGGTGGTCTACTGGATGCCGGCGTGGGGCGACGATGACCAGCTGACGCGCGACCCGCAAAAAGAGATTTCCCTTATCTATTATCCCAACCGTGAAGGCCTGGAAGATCGCGTCTATCGCATTAAAACCGAACGTTCCGGCGCCAGTACGCCGGAGCCGCGCACCACCCACATCATCAGCAATGTTGAGCTGATGGGCGACAGCGACGAGGGGCTGGAGGTGCGCTACAACTGGGTTACCTGGAGCCATCGCTATCAACACACGGATGCCTATTTCGGCTCTACCTGCTGCACGCTAATTGAGCAGGACGGCAGACCGCAGATCGTGCGCAAAACCGTGCGCCTGAATAACGATTATATCCGTCAGGTGATTGACGTTTACCACATTTAAGAGGCGCTTATGACCTTCAATATTGCTCTTAATTTTGAGGACGGCATTACCCGCTTTATTCAATGCCATGCCGGGGAGAAGGTGCTGGATGCCGCCTATCGCCAGAAGGTGAATCTGCCGATGGACTGCTCGGACGGTGTTTGCGGCACCTGCAAATGCCACTGCGCCAGCGGTGAATACGATCTGGGGGAGGATTATCTCGACGAGGCGTTAAGCGACGACGAAGCGCAGGCCCGCCAGGTGCTGACCTGCCAGATGGTCCCGACCAGCGACTGTGTGATCGATGTGCCGGTGGCCGCCGCCCAGTGCAAAACCGCGCTGACCAACACCGGGGCGGAGGTGCGGCAGGTGAATTGTCTGTCCGATACCGCCATCGAACTGGTGGTCGCCCTTGATGAGCCGCTGGCTTTTCTGCCGGGGCAATATATCAACATTCAGGTACCGGGCACGCCTCATGTCCGCGCCTACTCATTCAGCTCGCTGCCGGGTTCTCTCGAAGGGCGCTTTCTGATCCGTAACGTGCCTGGCGGCATGATGAGCCAGTGGTTAACCCAGCAGGCGCGACCCGGCGATCGCTTGACCCTCAGCGGCCCCATGGGCAGCTTCTATTTGCGCAGCGGCGAACGCCCGCTGCTGATGCTGGCGGGTGGCACAGGGCTGGCGCCGCTGCTCTCCATGTTACACACCCTGCAAACACAAGGTAGCCAGCGTCCGGTAACGCTTTTGTACGGGGTGACCCGCGATTGTGATCTGGTGAAAACCGACGCGCTGAATGCGTTTAATCAACAACTGACGGGATATCGCTGGCTGCCGGTGGTGGCGGATGAAAACAGTACCTGCCCGCAGCGCGGCTTTGTCACCGACCATCTGGATGACGCCATGCTGAATAACGGCGACGTTGACATCTATCTTTGCGGACCGCCGCCGATGGTGAACGCGGTTGCCACGGCGCTGCGCGACAGAGGAATTTCCCCGGCAGGGTTCTGGTATGAGAAATTTATCGCCAGCCAGAGCGCGGCGGCATAAGGAGGCATGATGCGTTTTACCGATAAAGTCGTCGCTATCACCGGCGCGGCGCAGGGGATTGGCAGGCGGACCGCGGAGCAGGCGGCAACTGAAGGCGCCGCCCTGTTGCTGATTGACCGCTCGCCTTACGTACACGAACTGGCTGCCGTACTAGCCCAGGCCGGAAGTCAGGTGCTGGCGCTGGAGGCTGACCTTGAGCAGTGGCAGAGTACTGAACAGGCGTTTGCCGCCGGGGTAGCGCATTTTGGCCGCCTCGATGTGTTAATCAATAACGTCGGGGGAACTATCTGGGCGCGACCTTTCGCCGAGTATCAGCCAGAACAAATTGAGAAAGAGATCCGCCGCTCGCTGTTTCCTACCCTGTGGGGCTGCCGCGCGGCGCTCCCCTGGATGCTGAAGCAGGGGAAAGGCAGCATCGTCAATATCTCGTCGGTGGCGACGGCGGGGGTGAACCGGGTGCCTTACTCGGCGGCGAAAGGCGGCGTTAACGCGCTAACCCGGTCGATTGCCATGGAGTATAGCGGCAGCGGCATTCGGATTAACGCCGTCGCGCCTGGCGGGACGGAGGCGCCGCCGCGCCTGACGCCGCGCAACGATGAGCAGCCGAGCGAGCAGGAAAAGGCGTGGTATCAGCAGGTGGTCGATCAGACGGTGGCGAGCAGTCTGATGCGCCGGTACGGCACGCTGGCGGAACAGGCGAACGCGATCCTTTTTCTCGCCAGCGATGAAGCCAGCTATATCACCGGCGTGACGCTACCGGTGGCGGGCGGCGATCTCGGCTAGCGGCGGGTGGCATACCAGCAGAGCAGGGAGCCGAGACACACCATCCCGGCCCCCTGCCAGAAAGACCACGACAGCGCGGCGCTGAGCAATACTGCCGCCAGCGCGGAAGAGAGTACCGGCGTGAAGTACGAGGCCGCCGCCAGCAGGCTGACGTTGCCGTGCAGGATGCCGACGTTCCACGCCGCGTAAGCCAGCCCCAGCGCCACAGAGACCGTCATCAGCTTAATGACTACCGGCCAGCTAAAGAGCATCGGCGGCTGGTCGCTGGCGAGAAATTTCAGCCATAGCGTCAGGGCGGTTAACAGGACAAAGAGGGTAATGCCATTTTTACCTTTGGCGTACTTCGCGGTCACCGTGCAGTACGCCGCCCAGATAAACGCCCCGACAAATGCCAGAATGTAGCTCAGCGGGCTGGACACCACGTTATTGATGATTTCCTCGGGATTGAGCCCGTGCTCGCCGCCAAGTACCCAGCTCACGCCGAACAGCGCCAGCAATAAGCCGGGGATCACCAGCCAGCTGCTTTTCTGGCCATTAAAGAGAATGGCGAACAAAATCGTCAGGCTGGGCCACAGGTAATTGACCATCCCCACTTCAATGGCCTGCTGGCGAGTGGCGGCGAACCCCAGCGACAGGGCGAGGCAGATTTCATAGCTGACAAACAGCACGCTGCCGGCCAGCAGATAGCGGCGCGGGATCTGGCGCAGGTTGGGAAAGCCAACGGTAAAAATGAGCAGCAGGCCGCTGAGGCTATAAATCATCGCCGCGCCGCCAACCGGGCCTAACCCTTCGCTGACGCCGCGAATCAATCCGACCATCGTGCTCCATAATATAATGGCGGCGAAGCCGATTGATGTCGCTCTCTTTTTTTGCATATTTAACCTGATAGTGACGCAAACGCAGCCGGAATTTATAACATCTTTTGCCGGTCGATGGTCGATATTTCCCGCCGGCGTTAACTCTTTGGTATTAGTCAAACTCGTCGCCGCTGACTATTAAGGGGGCGAGCGTTTTCGACCTTGATTTGACGCAAATAAAACAAAGGTATTGCTGTTAGTTTCCTCCGCGCGATGAATCAACATCCTGCATGGAGGAATGCAATGGACGTCAGCCGCAGAAAGTTCTTTAAGATCTGCGCAGGCGGTATGGCCGGAACCACAGCCGCCGCCCTGGGCTTTGCCCCTAAAATGGCGCTGGCTCAGGCACGCAATTTCAAATTGCTGCGTGCGAAAGAGATCCGCAACACCTGCACTTACTGCTCCGTGGGCTGCGGGCTATTAATGTATAGCCTCGGCGACGGCGCGAAAAACGCCAAAGAAGCGATTTACCATATTGAAGGGGACCCGGACCATCCGGTGAGCCGCGGCGCGCTGTGCCCGAAAGGCGCAGGCCTGCTGGACTATGTCCACAGTGAAAACCGCCTGCGTTATCCGCAATACCGCGCCCCGGGCTCGGATAAATGGCAGCGCATCTCCTGGGATGACGCTTTTAACCGCATCGCCAGACTGATGAAAGCCGACCGCGACGCCAACTTTATTGAAAAGAACGAGCAGGGCGTGACGGTTAACCGCTGGCTTTCCACCGGCATGCTGTGCGCCTCGGCGGCAAGCAATGAGACTGGCATGCTGACGCAAAAATTTGTGCGTTCGCTCGGCATGCTGGCGGTAGACAACCAGGCACGCGTCTGACACGGACCAACGGTAGCAAGTCTTGCTCCAACATTTGGTCGCGGTGCGATGACCAACCACTGGGTTGATATCAAAAACGCTAACGTCGTGGTGGTGATGGGCGGCAACGCCGCCGAAGCGCATCCGGTGGGATTCCGCTGGGCGATGGAAGCGAAAAACAATAACGATGCCACGCTTATCGTCGTCGACCCGCGCTTTACGCGTACCGCGTCGGTGGCCGATATCTATGCGCCGATTCGTTCCGGTACCGACATTACCTTCCTGTCGGGCGTGCTGCTGTACCTGATCGAAAATAATAAGATCAATGCCGAGTACGTGAAGCATTACACCAATGCCAGCCTGCTGGTACGGGATGATTTTGCCTTCGAAGAGGGCCTGTTCAGCGGCTACGATGCGGAAAAACGCCAGTACGATAAATCGTCCTGGAACTACCAGTTCGATGAAAACGGCTACGCCAAACGCGATGAAACGCTCACCCACCCGCGCTGCGTGTGGAATCTGCTGAAGC
This sequence comes from Klebsiella variicola, assembly GCF_000828055.2. NCBI lineage: Bacteria > Pseudomonadati > Pseudomonadota > Gammaproteobacteria > Enterobacterales > Enterobacteriaceae > Klebsiella > Klebsiella variicola. The sequence goes on from NZ_CP010523.2 coordinate 2,519,052, forward strand.
AGCACGTTTCCCGCTACACGCCGGAAGTGGTGGAGAATATCTGCGGTACGCCGAAAGCGGACTTCCTCAAAGTGTGCGAGGTGCTGGCTTCAACCAGCGTCGCGGATCGCACCACCACCTTCCTGTATGCCCTGGGCTGGACGCAGCACACCGTCGGCGCGCAGAACATCCGCACCATGGCGATGATCCAGCTGCTGCTCGGCAACATGGGCATGGCTGGCGGCGGCGTCAACGCGCTGCGCGGACACTCCAATATTCAGGGGCTGACCGATTTGGGTCTGTTGTCGACCAGTCTGCCGGGTTATTTGACGCTGCCGTCCGATAAACAGAGCGATCTGCAAAGTTATCTTAGCGCCAACACGCCGAAAGCGACGCTGGCCGACCAGGTGAACTACTGGAGCAACTATCCGAAATTCTTCGTTAGCCTGATGAAATCGTTCTACGGCGATGCGGCGCAGAAAGAGAATGACTGGGGCTTCAACTGGTTGCCGAAATGGGATCAGGCTTACGACGTTATCAAGTATTTCAATATGATGGATAACGGCAACGTCACCGGCTATATCTGCCAGGGCTTCAACCCGGTTGCGTCCTTCCCGGACAAAAACAAAGTGGTCCGCAGTCTCAGTAAGCTGAAATATATGGTGGTTATCGATCCGCTGGTGACCGAGACCTCGACCTTCTGGCAGAACCACGGCGAGTCTAATGATGTCGATCCGGCCGCGATTCAGACCGAAGTCTTCCGCCTGCCGTCGACCTGCTTTGCCGAAGAAGATTGCTCGATCGCCAACTCCGGTCGCTGGCTGCAGTGGCACTGGAAAGGCCAGGACGCACCGGGGGAAGCGCGCAACGATGGCGAAATCCTGGCTGGGATCTATCATCGTCTGCGCGAGCTGTACCGTCGCGAAGGCGGGAAGGGCGCGGAACCGCTGCTGAAAATGAGCTGGAGCTATAAGCAGCCAGATCACCCGGAATCGGCAGAAGTGGCTAAAGAGAACAACGGCTACGCGCTGGCGGATCTCTACGATCAAAATGGCGCTCTGCTGGCGAAAAAAGGCCAACTGCTCAATAGCTTCGCGCTGCTGCGCGATGACGGCAGCACCGCGTCGTCGTGCTGGATCTATACCGGCAGCTGGACCGAGCAGGGTAACCAGATGGCGAATCGTGATAACGCCGATCCTTCGGGCCTGGGCAATACGCTGGGATGGGCCTGGGCGTGGCCGCTCAATCGTCGGGTGCTGTATAACCGCGCTTCGGCTGATATTAACGGCAAGCCGTGGGATGCGAAGCGGATGCTGATCCAGTGGAACGGCAGCAAGTGGGTCGGAAATGATATTCCGGACTTCAATACTGCGCCGCCGGGGAGCAACACCGGGCCGTTTATCATGCAGCAGGAGGGACTTGGCCGCCTGTTTGCGCTCGATAAACTGGCGGAAGGGCCGTTCCCGGAGCACTACGAGCCGATGGAAACCCCGCTTGGCACCAACCCGCTGCACCCGAAGGTGGTCTCCAGCCCGGTGGTGCGTCTGTATGAAGAGGACGCCATCCGCCTGGGTAAGAAGGATAAGTTCCCGTATGTCGGCACCACCTATCGTCTGACCGAGCATTTCCACACCTGGACCAAGCATGCGCTGCTCAATTCCATCGCGCAGCCGGAACAGTTTGTCGAAATCAGCGAAGGGCTGGCGAAAAGCAAAGGTATCGCCAACGGCGACTGGGTGAAAGTCAGCAGCAAACGCGGGTTTATTCGCGCGGTTGCCGTGGTGACCCGCCGACTGCGCACGTTGAACGTCAACGGCCAGCAGGTCGAAACCGTTGGGATCCCGCTGCACTGGGGCTTTGAAGGCGTGGCCCGTAAAGGCTATATCGCCAACACCCTGACGCCTAACGTCGGCGATTCCAACTCGCAAACGCCGGAGTATAAGGCGTTTCTGGTCAACATCGAGAAAGCGTAAGGAGCGATTCAATGGCGATGGAAACACAAGACATTATTAAACGCTCCGCGACCAACCCGATAACTCCCGCGCCACGCGCGCGGGACTATAAGGCGGAAGTCGCCAAGCTTATCGATGTCTCTTCCTGCGTGGGCTGTAAAGCCTGCCAGGTGGCCTGTTCCGAGTGGAATGACATTCGCGATGAAGTGGGGCACTGCGTCGGCGTGTATGACAACCCAGCGGATCTCAGCGCCAAGTCCTGGACGGTAATGCGCTTTAGCGAGACTGAACAGAACGGCAAGCTGGAGTGGCTTATCCGCAAGGATGGCTGTATGCACTGTGAAGAGCCGGGCTGCCTGAAAGCCTGCCCCTCCGCCGGGGCGATTATTCAGTACGCCAACGGCATCGTCGATTTCCAGCAGGAAAACTGCATCGGCTGCGGCTACTGCATTGCCGGGTGTCCGTTTAACGTCCCGCGCCTCAATAAAGAGGATAACCGGGTCTATAAATGCACGCTGTGTGTGGATCGGGTCAGCGTCGGTCAGGAGCCGGCCTGCGTGAAAACCTGTCCGACCGGCGCGATCCACTTCGGTACGAAGAAAGAGATGCTGGAAGTGGCCGAGGAGCGGGTGGCTAAGCTGAAAAAACGCGGTTATGCCAACGCCGGGATTTACAACCCGCAGGGCGTCGGCGGCACCCACGTGATGTACGTTCTGCATCATGCCGACCAGCCGGAGCTATATCACAAGCTGCCGAAGGAACCGCAGATCGATACCAGTATCAGTCTGTGGAAGGGGGCGCTGAAACCGCTGGCGGCGGCGGGCTTTATCGCTACCTTCGCCGGGCTTATCTACCACTACATCGGTATCGGGCCGAACAAGGAAATTGATGACGACGAGGAGAAGCATGATGAGTAAATCGAAGATGATTGTGCGCACGACGTTTATCGATCGCGCCTGTCACTGGACGGTGGTTATCTGTTTCTTCCTCGTGGCGCTGTCGGGGATTTCATTTTTTTTCCCGACGCTACAATGGTTGACGGAAACCTTCGGCACCCCGCAGATGGGGCGTATCCTGCACCCGTTCTTTGGGGTGCTGATTTTTGTCGCGCTGATGTTTATGTTTGTGCGTTTTGTCCACCACAATATCCCTGATAAACAGGATATCCCCTGGCTGAAAGGCATCGTGGAGGTGCTGAAAGGCAACGAACATAAGGTCGCGCGCGTCGGTAAATATAACGCCGGGCAGAAGATGATGTTCTGGACCATTATGAGCATGATTTTCGTGCTGTTGGTGACCGGGGTGATTATCTGGCGGCCGTATTTCGCGGCATATTTCCCGATTCAGGTGATTCGCTATAGCCTGCTGATTCATGCGACGTCGGCGATTATCCTGATCCACGCGATCCTCATCCATATGTATATGGCATTTTGGGTCAAAGGGTCGATTAATGGGATGATTGAGGGTAAGGTCAGTCGCCGCTGGGCGAAGAAACATCACCCGCGCTGGTATCGCGATGTCGAACGCCTGGAGGCGATCAAAGAGAGTCGCGAAGGGATGAAGTAAGCCTTCACGGCGCAAAACCCGCTCCGGAGATGTCGGAGCGGGTTCCCGGCAGTCAGCAGTTCGTGATAAGTGTATCGATTGAATCGATAACGCCCTGGCGCGCATGACTCAGATTGCAGACGAAATCCTGTGGCTGGATCCGTTTATTATTTAAGTTACTGATCATTGGCGTACAAAGTAAAAAGCTGTCAAATTCTATATTTATCCTTGGTACGACATGCTGATGCCAGCGTGGTAACTGTTGTGTTCGCATTAAAGGAATAATGACTCTCGTGGCCAGGTCTGCATAATAATCATTCTGCACGTTCATATAATACGGCAGGGTTTTATTTGTCTGAGCAGAACAATTTCGATAAACATTGAATTGTTCAAGCATCATAGTACCCTGAAAAATTCATCATCAGTAAGAGTGCCTCCTTTTGCAATAAATTCATTCATTGCGGCAATGAATTCCTTGTGCTGTCGCTGTTTATCTGCTTCTCGTAAATCCTTACCTGGCTGTGCTGACGCCTTCTGGACGGGTACGTCAGTGGGTCTTTTACGTAGCGTATTACTTTTCATCATAGGCTCCTTGCGGTTGGTTCTGTTATTATTCACTTTACTCACTAAAAAATAAATCCCAGCAGCAACTTTAATATTTATTTTGCGAGGCCGCTTCCAGAGGAAAGTAACCGCATGAAATACTCATGGTTATTGTAATAAACCCGGCGCTGGTATTAACCAGCGCGGCGGGGAATAATCAGAACTTCTCGGGAATAAAGCGGAAGGGGAAATTGGTTTGTTTCATTTTGCCAATTTTGCGCTTCGGCAGCGTCACATGCTCCACCGGTAAAGCTTCATAGGGGATCTGCGACAGCAGATGGGTGATGATATTCAGGCGTACGCGCTTTTTATCCTCCGAGCGGGCGACGAACCACGGCGCCCAGGCGGTATCGGTGGCGGCGAACATGGCGTCGCGGGCGGCGGTATATTCATCCCAGCGGTTGAAAGACTTAATGTCCATCGGCGAGAGCTTCCAGATTTTACGACCATCGTCGATGCGATCCCGCAGGCGGCGCTCCTGCTCCTGCGGTGAGACCTCCAGCCAGTACTTGAGCAGAATTATGCCCGATTCGACCATGCCGCGCTCCACCATCGGCGCACCGTCGAGAAACTTCTGCACCTCCTCCGGCGTACAAAAGCCCATCACCCGTTCGACGCCGGCGCGGTTGTACCAGCTGCGATCGAAAATCACAATCTCGCCAGCCGCCGGAAGGTGCTTGATATAGCGCTGGAAATAGAGCTGGCTTTTCTCACGCTCGGTGGGTGAGGGCAAGGCGACGACCCGGAAGATACGCGGGCTGACGCGCTCGGTGATCGCCTTAATGGTGCCGCCTTTGCCGGCGCCGTCCCGGCCTTCAAAGACGATGCACACCTTCAGCCCTTTATGCACCACCCAGCGCTGCAGTTTCACCAGCTCAACATGGAGTTTGCGCAACGCCTTCTCATACGCTTTATTGTCGAGCGGGGCGGTCTTCACCGCCGCGTCGACCGGATTACCGTTTTTCTTATTACCCATCGCCATGCTCCGTGTTGCCGAGGTATCCCTTTGAAGTGTAATCCTTCGCCGGCGAGGCGGTGGAAAATATTCGCGGAGGGGACGGGCTAGCTGGCGTTCCCCGCCGCAATGACTTCCAGCCCTACCCGCTGCCCCCATGACAGCTCCAGGGTGTTACCGTCCGGGTCGGCAAAGAAGGCGAAGTATCCCACCGGATCGCCCAGCTGTTCCGGTTCCCGCCGCAAAACGCCTTCCCGCCGCGCCTGAGCGACCTTCTCATCGATCTCCGCCTGGGTGGCGCAGGCAACGCCGAGATGGCCGAACGGGCCCAGCGGCGTGTCGGCCGGATCGTCACTCTGCACCAGCACCAGAGCGAAGGGCCGGGTGCGATCGCTGAGCCACGCCACCTTACGCGCTGAGGGCAAGCCGGGCTCGCGCTGGTGAATGACGGTCATCGCAGTATAGCGGGTATAAAAATCAATGCTGCTGGCCAGACAGCGGACGGTAAAGGCGACATGGGTAAAACCGACATCAACAGTTTGCATCGATGATTCTCCAGAGGTGAATGATGGGAAGACTTTACAACCTCAAGTTAAGTTGAGATCAATTGGGCATTTATCGCTTTGAGCCCACTGATTTTAATAGGGGAGGGTCATTGCTAAGCCACGCCGTCGCCGGCTCGATGATGGCCGGCCGGGCGGCGGCGAGCATGAACGAATCAGGCCGTTGTATGGAGGAAACTGCCGTCGGGCGTTTTTAGCTGGTGTGTCGGGGCGGGATGGTCAATAATGCCGGCCGTCTCTCAATACCCCTATAAGATGTATGAAAAAAACGATTTTTTCACTGGCGCTGGGCACCTTCGGACTCGGCATGGCGGAATTTGGCATTATGGGCGTGCTGCCGGATATGGCGCACGATGTCGGGATTTCGATCCCCGCCGCCGGCAATATGATTGCCTGGTATGCCTTCGGTGTGGTGATCGGCGCGCCGATCATGGCGCTGCTCTCCAGCCGGTTTTCGTTGAAATCGGTGATGCTGTTTCTCGCTGCCCTGTGTATTCTCGGCAATACCCTGTTTACCCTCTCCAGTAGCTACGCCATGCTGGCGCTTGGCCGCCTGGTTTCCGGTTTTCCTCACGGGGCGTTCTTTGGCGTCGGCGCGATTATCCTGTCGAAAATCGCGCCGCCGGGGAAGGTGACCGCCGCGGTGGCGGGGATGATCGGCGGGATGACGGTGGCTAACCTGGTGGGGGTCCCCGGCGGCACCTGGCTTGGGCATCACTTCAGCTGGCGCTATACCTTTGCCCTTATCGCCGTGTTTAACGTCGCCGTGTTGATGACTATTTTCTGCTGGGTGCCCACCCTCTATGATCGCACCAGCACCCGGCTGCGCGAGCAGTTCCGTTTTCTGGCCTCCCCGGCGCCGTGGCTGATTTTTGCCGCCACCATGTTTGGCAATGCGGGTGTGTTTGCCTGGTTCAGCTATATTAAGCCCTTCATGCTCAATGTCTCCGGCTTTGCCGAAAGCAGGATGATGCTGATTATGATGCTGGCGGGGCTGGGAATGGTGGTCGGTAATCTGTTCAGCGGCAAAATTTCCGGACGCTTCAGCCCGCTGCGTATTGCGGCCATGACCGACGGGGTCATTGCCGTGACGCTACTGCTGATCTTTGCCTTCGGTGAGCATAAAGTCGCTTCGCTGACCCTGGCGTTTATCTGCTGCGCGGGACTATTCGCCCTGTCGGCGCCGCTGCAGATCCTGCTGCTGCAGAACGCCAAAGGCGGCGAGATGCTGGGGGCGGCAGGAGGGCAGATTGCCTTCAACCTCGGCAGCGCCATCGGCGCCTTCTGCGGCGGGATGATGATTGCCCAGGGCTTTGGCTGGAACAGCGTGGCGCTTCCTGCCGCCACGCTGTCGTTTCTGGCGATGAGCGCCTTGCTCATCTATGGCTGCCATCAGCGCCGACAAGCTTGCTAACGACGCTTACTCACGCCAGGGTTCGCCAAGGGTCAGCATCAGCCGGTTGGCCCAGGCGAAAAAGGCTGCCGACTGCAGCAGATCCAGCTGGGCCAGGGTATCTAAACCCTGCTCATCAAGCGCCGCCAGATGGCGGGCATTCAGCCCGGGCGGCGTCACCGACAGCGCAGCGGCGGCGTCGATTTCCGCCTGCCAGCGCGGCGACTGGCCGTCACTCAAATTCTCCCCCGGCGTCACCGCCAGCAGCGTGTCGACAGCGGTCTCGTCCTTCGCCAGTTGCGCCGCTTTACGGGCATGCACCGAGGCGCAGTAGATACAGCCGTTGATTTTGCTGGTCACCGTGGCGGCCAGTTCGCGTTCTGCGCGCGGCAATCCTCCGGGGGTATAGAAAATGCCTTTATCGGTCAGGGTCCGCTGCTCCAGCACCGGCTGGTTGCGCGCCAGCAGGCGAAAGTAGGGGGAGTCGCTATGGCCATATTTGGCCAGAATCGCCTGTTCTTCAGCGCTGAATTCCGCCAGCGGTTTATCGGCCAGCCAGGGTTCCCAGTGCAGCTCGTCGCGGGTGAAGCGAACCGGGGCCGCTTTGCCGCTCTGGGTGTGCGGTGTGGTATGCCAGTATCCGGCGACCAGCGGCGTATCGGCGCTGACAATGGGCTTATGGTTCAGCGCCCGCAGGCCCAGCAGCAGTCGGCTCTGGAAGCTGACAAAGGCCACCAGTTGCGCCAGAGTGACGATGCCCCGCAGGCTCCAGCCCGCGCCGGTTAAGGTGTGCAGCGCGCCGGGGGTGGCTTCGACGGGGGTGAAGGTGAGCAGGCGGGCAAAGGCCAGCGCCGGGACCAGACGATCGGTGGTTGGATCGGCGAGCCCGAAACCGGCATAGTGCGCCGCCAGCGCGTCCGCCTGGTGCAGTTTCGCCACCTTCGCGGCCACCGCGAAGCGTTCATCAAGAGGAAAGTCAGCGTCCTGCTGGCGGAACAGCACTTCATAACTTCCCTGGGCGTGACGGGTGGCGGCATCGCGTACGGCGCGCGCCTGGTCGAGCGGGGAACCGGGGGCAATCTCCGCCAGTTCGGCCAGAATATCCTGACTCAGCGTCATGGTGACTCCTTATCTGATGTGGGGGGCAATATGCTGAGCGATCAGCTCAATGGAACGCAGCGTATCCCGGTGCGAAGGCTCCACCGAGTGCACCTGAAACGAAATATCGGTGGCGCGGGCCAGCACGCTGTCCTGCGCCAGGGAGGCAATAACATGCTCAGGATCGCCGACGTGGGCATCCAGTTGTTGTAGATAGTCGGTGACACTGTCACCTTCTATCGTATGACCCGCCGCCCGGTGCTGTGTCGCCTGCTTGCGCAGACCGGGCTCGGCGATCTGCAGGGCGTGGGCGTGACTGTCGGCGACGAAGGCGGTGCGCGAGGCGAGGATCCGCGGTGCAACGCCGTCCGGCAGCGCCGCCAGGTAGGCGTCGATGATCGGGTTCTGAATGGCGTCCAGCGGCAGACGTGGCTCGCCGGGGGGCCGTGGCTGGGTGCGCGACAGCATCAGGCCGTGTCCCGCCTGACCGGCGCGGATGGCGCCCTCCGCCGAGAAGGTGGCGATCCAGATACGCTCCGCCAACTGCGGTGCGGGCGGATAGAGACGGTTGCCCGGGTGGCTCAGCGTGTCGCCGCGCCAGGCGCTATGGATCAGGTGCAGATGGTCGGCAAACACCGCCCCGCGCTGCTCGCTGGTCAGGCCGAAGGGCAGAAACGACGTTGGCGTGCCGCCGGAGCCAAACCCCACCTCCAGACGCCCGTCGGTGAGTAAATCCAGTACCGCCGCGTCTTCGGCGACGCGCAGCGGATTTTCCATCGGCAGAGTGATAATCGCCGTGCCGAGACGGATCCGGTCGGTCTGTGCCGCCACGTGGGCGAGAAACACCAGCGGCGATGGCAGGCCGCCTTCCTGTTCATGAAAATGGTGCTGGGCAATCCATGCGCTGTCGAAGCCCAAACGCTCCGCGTGGCGGATCTGTTCGGCCGCCAGCCGGTAGCGCGTTTGCGCGGAGCCCTGATCGAGCAGACGGGTAAAAAAGCCGAGGCGTTTAGGCATTATGCGTTCTCCGTGTGGGCCTGTGCTAAGCGGGGTGAAACCTGGGGAATGGCGGCGATCAGTTCGCGAGTGTAGGCCTGCTGCGGAGTGGCGAACAGGCGGTCAACGTCGCCATGCTCCACCACCTGGCCGGCGCGCAGTACCGTGACGCTGTCGGCAATCCGCCTGACCGTCGCCAGATCGTGGGTAATGAACAGGTAGCTCAGACCCAGCTGCTGCTGTAACTGCTGCAGCAGGGCGAGGATCTGCGCCTGAACGGTGACGTCGAGCGCCGAGGTCGCTTCGTCAAGGACCAGTATCGCCGGCTCGAGGATCAGCGCCCGGGCAATCGCCACCCGCTGCCGCTGGCCGCCGGAGAGCTCCCGCGGCGTACGCGACAGCAGCTCCGGGGCCAGCGCCACCCGCGCGGCGACGGTCTCCACGCGCAGGCGACGCGCCGACGCGCTGAGGCGCTCAAAGTTCTTTAACGGCTCTTCGATAATCGCAAACAGCGTCTGGCGCGGGTCGAGCGAGGCGAAGGGGTTCTGGTAGACAAACTGGATTTTCCGCCGCAGCTGACGCTGCGCCTCGCGGCTGAGATGCCCGGCGTCGATACCGTCGATGGTCACCTGTCCGGCATCGGCGCGCTCAAAGCCCAGCAGGATCCGCGCCAGGGTAGTTTTCCCGGAGCCGGATTCGCCCACCAGCGCATGGGTGGTGCCGCGTCTGACCTCAAAACTGACGCTGTCGAGCGCCTGCAGCGCCTGTTTGCCCAGCGAGAAACGTTTACTGATCCCCTCCACGCGAATGGCCGGCGTGGCCAGCGGTCGGTGACGAGCCGCCGTCAGCCCCAACGGCGCATCCTGCAGGTCGTGGAGCAGCTGGCGGGTGTAAGGGTGTTGCGGACGCTGGACAATCGTCTCGGTGGCGCCCTGTTCCTGAATCTCTCCCTGACGAAACACCATGATCCGGTCGGCGCGTTCTGCGGCCAGCGCCAGATCGTGGGTGACAAACAGCACGGCGGTACCCGACTCGCGACGCAGGATATCGAGCATGTCGAGAATGCGCTTCTGCACCGTGACGTCGAGAGCGCTGGTGGGCTCGTCGGCAATAATCAGATCCGGCTGCAGGGCAATGGCGATGGCGATCAGCACCCGCTGTTTCATCCCACCAGACAGCTGATGCGGATACTGGTCAAAACGCTGTTCCGGGTGGCTGAGACCGACTTTAGTGAGCAGGTTAAGGACCTGCTGTCGGCGCTCAGCGGCGGAGAGGGACTGATGCAGCCGCAGGATCTCTTCCACCTGCTGGCCAATGGTTTTTACCGGATTGAGCGAATTACCGGGATCCTGCGGGACCAGGCTGATGCTCACTCCGCGCAGGCGGTTAAGGCGTTTTGCCGACCAGTCGCTAATCACTTCGCCATTGAGGATAATCCGCCCGGCATCCCGGCGGGCATTATCCGCCAGCAGGCCGATTATGGCCTGCGCGGTGGTGGTTTTCCCCGAGCCGGATTCTCCGACGAAGGCCAGCATTTCGCCACGCTGGATGGAAAAACTCACGTTGTGCACCACCTCGCGCCATTCGCCCCGCGAGCGGTAGCTGATGCGCAGATCTTCAACGGACAGAACGTTCATGGGCGTACTCCACTCCACTGGCGGCTAAGACGATTGGCGGCAAGGACCACGGCGACCACGGCGAGGCCGGGGAAGGTGGTCAGCCACCAGGCGGTCGACAGGTAGTTGCGACCTTCGGCGATCAATAATCCCCACTCCGGGACCGGCGGCGGGGTGCCGTAGCCGAGGAAGCTGAGGGTGGCCAGGGCCAACATCGCCTGTCCGAACTGCAGCGTCGCGAAAGCAAGCACCGCAGTGAGCGAGTTGGGCAGAATATGGCGCCAGAAGACGGCGAAAAAGGTGCCGCCGCTGCCCCGGGCCGCCTCGACGTAATCGCTGTGGCGCACGCGCACGACCTCCGCCCGCGCCAGGCGTGCGAAGCTGGCGATAGCCGCCACGCCAACCGCCACCGCCGCATTCACCGTGCCGAAACCAAGCAGAATAATTACCGTGAGCTGCAGCAGCAGGGAGGGGATGGCCAGCAGGACATCGACCAGGCGCATGATCGTGGATTCAACGCGTCCGGTCAGCGCCCCGGCGAGCGTACCAAGGGCGGTACCTACCACCAGGCCGATGGCGACGGCGATCAGCGCCGCCGACAGGGAATGTACCGCGCCGTAAACCACCCGCGTCCACAGGTCGCGCCCCAGCTGGTCGGTACCCAGCCAGTAGTGCGCTTGCGGCGCCAGGCGCTGAGCGCCGGGGATCCCTTCCAGCGGGTTAGCGGAGGTAAACCACTGCGGGGCGAGGGCCATTAACAGCGCAGTGATCATCACCGCCCACGCCAGCCACAGGCCAGGCTGCAGACGCACCCTGCGCCATTCCGGGCGGCGGCGAACCGCGATGGCATAATCGACCAGGCTCATTTCGCACCTCCGGCCTGTAAATGGAGTCGGGGATCCAGTCGCGGCATGACCAGGTCGACAAGCAGGTTTATCAGGACGAAACCGAGGGCGGAGATCATCACCACTGCCTGCAGCACGGCGATATCCTGGTTATTGACCGCCTGCTGGGTCAGTTGGCCGAGGCCGCTGCGGCCGAAGACGGTCTCAGTGATCAGCGCCCCGGCAATCAGCTCGCCCAGCAGCAGCCCGGCAATATTCAGCGCCGGCAGCAGGGCATTACCCATCACATGGTGCCAGAGGACGCCGGTCTCGCTCATTCCCTTGGCGCGGGCGACCGCGACGAAGGGCTGAACCGCCACCTGATCCATGCTGCGCATCAGGATCTGCGCCAGCGGGGCCGAAATGGGCAGCGCGACGGCGATAACCGGTAAAATCAGCCCTTCCAGTGGGCCGGGGTTGATCACCGGGATCCAGCGCAGCTGAAACGAGAAGAGCTGGATCAGGGCGATACCCAGCCAAAAAGTCGGCAGAGAGATAAACAGCACCGGCAGCGACTGCAGGAGGTTACTCAGCCAGCGCAGCCCCGGCAGACGCGAGGCGAAGGCGAGGGCGAAAGCCAGCGCCACGGCCAGCAGAAAGGCCGGCAGCGCGAGGCTTAAGGTATCCGGCAGGTTGCTGGCAAGCAGACTGCTGACCGGCAGACCCGCCTGCAGGGAATAGCCGAAGTCGCCGTGCAGCATCGCCAGCAGCGTGTGCAGGTACTGGCGCCACAGCGGGCTGTCAGCGCCGTAGGCCAGTCGCATGTCGGCGATTTGCGCCGGGCTCAGGCCAAGATCCGGATTCTGAAACTTGATCAGCACCGCATCTCCCGGCAGCACCTGCAGCAGGAAAAAAGTGAGGGTAAATGCCGCCCACAGGACCAGCAGCCCCTGGCCGAACCGTCGCAGAAGATAAGCGCTCATACCCGGCCTCTTAGTGCTTGTCCAGCCACGCGCCATAGAACGACGGACGACCGACGGCCTCGAAGCTGACGCCTTTGACCCACGGCGCGCCGGCGAACACCTGCGGCTCTTCGAAAATGGGGATCACATAGGCGTTATCGATCAGATAGCGCTGGGCGTCACCGGTTAACTGCAAGCGCTGCTGCGGCTCTACCGCCGCGGAGATGCCGGTCAGCAGGTCATTCAGCTTATCATCGCGGAAGTGCTGCACTTTATCGCTGGAGCCGCCTTTCTGCAGCAGCGCATCGCGGTTGTTGGGGAAGAACATACTTTTCACCACATCCGGGTCGGCGCGGCCCACTTCTGAGACGGTGAGCGGGGTTTTCTGCGGGTCAAGATTGTCCAGCGTACGGCTACCGGCATCCCCGGCTTTGACGGTCAACGCCACACCCACCTGGCGCCACTGCTGGGCGATCAGCTGCAGCACTTCCTTATTCTGCGGCTGCGGCAGCGATTCATATACCGTCAGCGCCAGCCGTTGGCCGTCTTTACTGCGAATACCGTCGGCGTCGGGCTTCCAGCCGGCGTCGTCCAGCAACTGTCGGGCTTTGGCCTGGTCGAAGGTCAGTTTATCGCTCAGATTGACATAGCCGGCGGCGGAGCTGGCCAGTACGGAGGTCGCTTGCGGGTAGTTAGCGGAGAATAGCGTCTCCACCACCTGTTTGGCGTTGGTGGCATGGAGCAGGGCCTGGCGCACCCGCAGGTCGGCGACCAGTGGGTTATCCGGGCGGAAGCTCAGGCTGTCGTTGACCCCGCGGGTAGGGGCGGCGTAGACCTTAAATCCCTGATCGGTCGCCTGCTTTTCATCGTAGGCCTGCACCTGGCGAATAAAGCCCGCCTGACCCGCCAGCAGCGCGCCGATGCGCACGCTGTCTTCCGGGGTCACAATATAGGTGATGCCGTCGAGGTTAGCGGGCCCCTGCTGGGCACTGTTTTTCGGCCCCCACTGATAGTCCTTGCGCGCCACCAGCGTCAGCTCGCGGCCTGGCTTTTCATCCTGCACCACAAAGGGCCCGGAGCCGATAATATGCCGGGCATCGCCCAGCTCTTCAAAATTGCGCTGCAGGGTGCTGAGTGATACCAGACCGGAGCCGATGGTGGCGGTTCCCTGCAGGAAGCCCGGCGACGGTTTGTTGAAGTAAAATTTCACCGTCAGCGGGTCGATCACTTCGCTGCGCTGGTAGTTATTGATGACCTCCGAGACGGGCAGGCGATGGGCTTTATCTCCCAGACCATAGGTGTCGAAGTTTTTGGCCACGGCGGCGGCGTCAAGCGGCGTGCCGTCCGAGAAGGTGACCCCTTTGCGCAGGTGGAAAGTGTACTCGGTTTTATCGGCATTGCTGGTCCAGCTCTCGGCAATCCACGGCTCAATCTCCAGCGTTTTCGGGTTCTGCCAGGTGAGCTTGTCGGTTATCTGATTGAGAATACCGCCATTCGGATAAAAGCCGCCGGCGGGCGGATAGAGATTGGTGTGCGGTTGCTGCTCCAGATAAATTAAGGTGCCGCCTTTAACCGGCGTGTCGGCGGCCCAGACGGAAAAGGCGCCGGAGAGAAACAGGGCGGCCAGCGCGGGCAGGCGAAAATGACGATGCATGGTGAATTCCTTTGTTATCTATTGTGTTGCCATCATCGGGCGCGGCTAAAAACAAAGGAACCAAGGAATTGCGCTAAGCATTTGCGGAAATTGGATTTACTTCGCGAGTGGGAAGCATGGGGCAAGCGCCTCTCCCGGGCGGGAGAGGCGTTGGTGATTAGCTGCGCAGGTCGATAACCATACGGCCGCGGATCTGACCCTGCTCCATCTCTTTAAAGATGGCGTTGATATCTTCCAGCGGGCGCAGGGTGACTTTCGGCACCACTTTGCCTTCGGCGGCAAACTGGAAGGCTTCCACCAGATCCTGACGAGTACCGACCAGAGAACCGACCACCTCGATGCCGTCGAGCACCAGACGTGGAATATCGAGGCTCATCGCCTCCGGCGGCAGGCCCACCGCGACCACGCGGCCACCGGCACGAACGGCATCCACCGCCGAGTTAAAGGCCGCTTTAGCTACCGCGGTCACCACGGCAGCATGCGCGCCGCCGGTTTTTTCCTGAATCACTTTCGCCGCATCTTCATTACGGGAGTTGATGGTCAGATCGGCGCCCATCGAGGCCGCCAGCTCCAGCTGCCCGTCGTTGACGTCGATAGCGATCACTTTGGCGTTAAAGACATTTTTCGCATACTGCAGCGCCAGGTTGCCCAGCCCGCCGAGACCGTAGATAGCGATCCACTGACCCGGTTTGATGTGAGAGACCTTGACCGCTTTGTAGGTAGTGACGCCCGCGCAGGTGATACTGCTGGCGGCGGCGGAGTCGAGGCCGTCCGGGACTTTTACCGCGTAGTTGGCGGTGACGATGCACTCTTCCGCCATGCCGCCGTCGACGGTATAGCCGGCGTTTTTCACCGAGCGGCACAGCGTCTCATTGCCGCTGTTACAGTAATCGCAGTGGCCGCAGCCTTCGAAGAACCACGCTACGCTGGCGCGATCGCCTGGCTTCAGGGAGGTGACGCCCGGTCCGACTTTTTGCACCACCCCGATCCCTTCATGGCCGAGAATGACGCCGGTTTTATCGCCAAAATCGCCGTTTTTCACGTGCAGGTCCGTATGACACACGCCGCAGCATTCCATTTTCAACAACGCTTCACCGTATTCCAGCGGGCGCAGCGTTTTTTCCGTGACGTTAACCTGATGGTCGTGGGTAACAACAGCAGCCTTCATGCCTGTCTCCTTGTGAGGGGATTGTTTAATTTTATTAATGCAATAGTACCCAATAAGGATTAGACGCGATGGAGAAAAATACAAGGCGCTTTAGTACAGGATGTGGTTTTTTGCTACAGCGGTAGCACAAAATTCAGGCAATACCTCTAATTTTGGTAGGTAATAATAGCGTCACTGAATGGTCATGTTTTCTTCATCACCCAACTCTATCGTTTTGCGCATCAATTTCTTATAACAACAGAGTGATACAACAATGCATCTGGTAAAAACCATCCTCACTGCCGGTCTGTTTCTGTCCGCCGCCGCGCAGGCGCAGAACGTACTGGAATTCCCCCAGCCGGAAAACAACCCGGAAGAATTTTACGCCGTCACCGAGATCCCGGCAGGGGGCATCATTAAGTATGAAACCGACGCCAAAACGGGGTTTATCATCGCCGACCGCTTTCAGTCGATGCCGGTGGCTTACCCGGCGAACTACGGCTCGCTGACCCAGTCGCTGGCCGGAGATGGGGACCCGCTGGACGTGGTGTTTTACACTCGCGCGCCGATGGCGCCGGGTACACTGATTAAGCTGCGGCCGATCGGTGTCCTTAAGATGATAGACGGCGGTGAGAAAGACGACAAAATCATCGCCGTGCCGGCCAGTAAAATTGACCCAACCTATGACGACATCAAGACCATCACCGATCTGCCAAAAATCGAGCAGCAGCGGCTGGAGGCCTTCTTCCGGGTCTATAAAGAACTGCCGGAGGGGCGTAAAAAGGTTGAGCTGGCCGGTTTTAACGATGCCGCCGCTGCGAAGCAGGAGATCAAATCGGCCTGGGAAGCCTGGAAAGCGAAGAACCCGCAATAATATTCATCGCGGGCGCTGTCCGGCGCCCGCGGCATTCGCTTTCATGATCCCTGTGGCGGCGAAATCACACGTCACACGGCAACGCTTATCTCACCATATTGCATCTTGACGCAGGATGAAGATGATGGTTGTATTGTACAACCATTTCATGTTTCGGACCCGCTGCCATGCCTGACACCCCCTTAATCCAACAGATTCGTACCGCCTCGCGGTTAATGGTGCGCGAGCTGGGCTTTATGAGCACCACGCTTGCCGCCACCCATTATTCACCTTCGGCGGTGCACACCCTGCTTGAGGTATCGATGAGGGGGGAGATGACGGCCGCGCAGCTGGTCACGTTGCTGGGACTGGATAAATCAAGCGTCAGCCGGATGGTCTCTCGTCTGCTGGCGGCCGGTGAGCTGGAGGAGCGTCCTTGCGCGGAGGATGCGCGCGCGAAATCACTCGCCCTGACGGCAAAGGGGCACGATACGGTGGCGAAAATTAACGCCTGGGGTACCCGTCAGGTGGTGGAGGCGTTAGACCATCTGGATGAGACGCAGCAGCACACTGTCGCCACTGGACTGGCGGCCTATGCCCGGGCGCTGGCGCAGTGTCGGGATAGCGCGCTCGCGGATACGGCTCCGCAAATTTCGCTGATGACCGGCTATCAGCCGGGGATGATCGGCCGGATAGCCCAGATGCACGGGGAGTATTACGCCCGTCATCATGATTTTGGCGCTTTTTTTGAAGGCAAGGTCGCCAGCGGCGTAGCGGAATTTGCCACCCGGCTTTCCTCCCCGGCCAACCAGATCTGGCTGGCGATCCGCGAAGGGAAAATCGTCGGCTCGCTGGCTATCGATGGCGAGGGCCTCGGCCAGCAGGAGGCGCATCTGCGCTGGTTTATTCTCGACGACAGCTGCCGGGGAACCGGCATCGGCAGGCGTCTGCTCAGCGAGGCGATGACTTTCTGCGATAGTCGCCAGTTTAGCGCGGTGCAGCTGTGGACCTTTAAAGGGCTGGACGCGGCCCGCAAACTGTATGAATCCTTTGGCTTCACGTTAACCCGCGAATGGCAGGGGGAGCAGTGGGGAAAGGTAATGACCGAGCAGCAATTTACCCGGTCCGGAAACACCGGCTAAGCACGTTGCGCCTTAGCCGGTGGGGGAACATGAAGATTACGCCAGCTGGTTAAGCAGGCGGGCAATCTCCTCACGCCACTGCGCCTGAAGTGACGGCTTTTGATGTTTTGGCTTGCGGGCCATATCGTCAGCCAGCCATTGCTCCAGGTCAATCAGCCGCGCCAGCAGCGCCTCCTCATCATCGTCAGCCCCGGCGGGCGTACTCTGCAAAGCGAGTCGACTGTCCGGGGCGGGCGCCACGGCCTGCAGACGGGCATAGACCTCCTCCAGGCTGTGCCATTCCGTTAACCCGGCGTTGTCGATCAGCCAGAAGCGGTTACAGCTTTCGCTAATCAGCTGGCGGTCATGACTGACCAGCAGCACGCCGCCGGGGTAATCGCGCAGCGTCTGCGCCAGCGCCGCTTTACCCTCCATATCAAGATGGTTGGTGGGTTCATCCAGCAGCAGCAGACTGTAGCGCGCCAGCGAGAGGCCAACAAACAGTAGCCGCGATCGCTCGCCGCCGCTGAGGGTGCTGACCTTCTGGCTATGTCTCGCCCAGCCAAACCCGGCGGCGATCAGCGCCCGTTTACGGGTGTCGGCCGACGGGGCGAACGGCGTCAGCGCGTCGAGCAGGCTGGCATCGTCCGGTAACTGCTCCAGCGTCTGGTCATAGTAGCCGGGGTGCAGCCGGGGATGCAGGCGCAGCCCCGGGAGTGGCGATGCGTCGTTCATCTGCTGCCACAGCAGGCGCAGCAGGGACGATTTACCGCCGCCGTTGCGTCCCATGATGGCCACGCGATCGCCGCTGCGCAGGCGCGCCACGCCGGTGGTGAAGAGGGATGGCAGGCCCGGCGCGGGCGCGACGGGCAGGGTGTCCATCTCCAGCAGGCGGTCAGCCGGCAGGGCGTCCCCCTGCAATGACAGACGCCACGGCGGGCCGACGCTGAGCTCGGTTTGCTCGTCTTTCAGGCGGGCGACCTGCTTCTCCATCTGTTTGGCTTTACGGGCGAGGTCTTCGTTGTCATAGACGCGACCCCAGGTGGCCAGGCGCCGGGCGCTGGCGCTGACCCGGTCGATCTCCTTTTGCTCGGCCTTATGGCGCAGCGCGGCGCTTTCATCCTGTTCCTGCAGTGCCTGACGGGCAGCGCTGCAGGGCAAGGCGAAGCTGTGCAGCGTCTGGTCGCGGAGGATCCAGCTGGCATTAGTTACAGCATCCAGTAAGGTGTTGTCGTGTGACACCAGCACGAAGCTCCCCTGCCAGGTTTGCAGGAAGCTTTCCAGCCACAGCAGGGTCGGCAGATCGAGGTGGTTGCCGGGCTCATCCAACAGCAGCAGGTCAGGCTGGCGGATCAGCGCCCGGGCCAGCAGCAGGCGCGTGTGCTGGCCGCCGCTCAGGGTAGTGGTTTGCTGCTCCATCACCGCCGGGGTAAAGCCCATCTGCGCCAGCAGGCGTTCGGCCAGCCAGCGCTGCGCTTCCCGTACATCAGCGGGTAACGGGGCCAGTACTGCCTGCAACAGCGACTGCGAACGCAGCGCCTCCGGCAGATGCTGTTCAACGCGGGCCATCAGACACTGACCGGCGAGTGAGACGCTGCCCGAGGTGGGCGCGAGGGTGCCGTCCAGCACCTGCAACAGGGTGCTTTTGCCGCAACCGTTATGGCCGATGAGACCGATACGGTCGCCTTTCTTCAGGGTGAAGGAGAGGGTGTTAAACAGCGGCCCAAAGGCAGTCTCCACGTGGAGCGCATGGGCAGTTAGTAATGTACTCATAGTCAACTTACTCAAGAGTTACAGGCATGCAAATGCCTCGTCAAAACTCGCTGACGATAACCCGGTAAGCCGGAGAGAAGGGATTGCGTGAAGTGTCTTCGCTCAAGCCATAGTTATCGCAGCACGATACCGATAACGCTTGAGCTGGCGCAATTGCCTAATGCATGTGAAACAATAAACATTTCACAATACAGCATGGGGGGCCTCCTTTTTTATTCAGTCAGTGGGTGGGTGCTGGCAGTGTAGTGGGGAAAGGCTAGCGACGCCAGTGACAAAACTGGCAGGGGGCCCCGCCAGCTTTCACCTGCGCCGTCTTTGTCTACGATGCCGGGTTGGCGCAGAGGGCTTATGTGTTTGCCAGAACATGGTTGCAGAACCATTTTTTTGCTGGCTCATTTACGGTGCCTCCACAGGGACGGTGGCGATCGGGCGGGCAATCATGATTGCCGTTTCACTGAGCGCATTCAGATCGCTTACCTGAGTACACTGGCGGGCCATGACCTGCGGATCGCCGTCCGGAAACCAGCCCTCATTGAATGACAGGGTGTAAAACTGGCTATACCGCTTGACTTCACAGCGCCAGGCGCGGCCAAGATTGTTTCTGTCGATAAGCCAGCGGGGATCTTTCGCTTCAACAAAAATTTCATATTTAGAGGGTTGAATGACATGTCGATCTGAATTCGTTTTGCTCCAGAAAATGGCACTGTAATAAACGTTGTGTTTACCGTACTGAATACTGGCATCTCGTCCGGGGGTAACCTCCGGATGGAGGAAAATAACTATCCCGGCGGCAATCAGTACCATCAGCGGTAATATAGGATGCTGTATCGGCCGCCAGGGGATTTTACGTACCGCCAGCAGCCAGACCAGGGTAATAATAAACACGTAGAGCAGGGCGAAGAAAAATTTACTCGGTTCATAGATGACGACATCCACCAGATCGCCGGTGGCGGGCTGATACTGTTCCGCCCGCGGGGTGAGCATCCACATATCACCGCTGAAGAGGCACATTCCGGTGATGATGGCGATACCGCCGATAAGAAACAATACAATACGGATCAGAATCGCATTCGCTTTATTCGCGCCAGGGGTTAATTTTAGCATTTCACATTCCGTTGTGAGGGGGTGAGAAACAACTATTTTGCACAGCGGAGGGCGTGCGGCAAATGCTATCCGTTTTATATTTTTACGATGAATGAATATGGGCGAAAAAGATGTTTCTGTGGCGGGAGATATTATTCTGACGTTATTAATAACCGGGCCGATATGTCGACCCGGTGAGCGTGATTAAATCGAGGTGCGGCGATAATTGCGATATTCCGGCAGCCAGAAATTATCGCTAATGGCCTGCAGCAGCGCTTCAGCGGAGGTTTTCACCGCCACGCCTTGCTCCTGCGCCACCTTGCCGACCGCGAAGGCAATTGCCCGTGAGACGGTCTGGATATCCTTCAGCTCCGGCAGCACCGGACCTTCGCCGTTGTTTACCAGCGGCGAGTGTTTCGCCAGGGTTTCACTGGCGGCCATCAGCATCTCGTCGGTGACCCGCGACGCGCCGGAAGCAATGACCCCCAGACCAATGCCCGGGAAGATATAAGAGTTATTGCATTGCGCGATGGCGTACTGCTTGCCTTTCAGGGTGACCGGGGCAAACGGGCTGCCGGTGGCGACCAGCGCCTCGCCGTCGGTCCAGCTCAGGATATTCTGCGGCGTCGCTTCCACCCGTGAGGTCGGGTTAGAGAGCGGCATCACGATTGGCCGCGGGCAGTGCTTGTGCATCTCGCGGATAATCTCTTCCGTGAACAGCCCCGGCTGACCCGAGACGCCGATCAGAATGTTCGGCTTCACGTTACGCACTACGTCCAGCAGGGACAGCACATCGTTAGTGGTATCCCAGCCCTGCAGATGCTCACGCTTCTGCACCAGCTTGTTCTGGAACGGCAGCAGATTAGGCATGCCGTCGGTTAACAGGCCGAAGCGGTCAACCATGAACACGCGCTGGCGGGCCTCTTCTTCGCTAACGCCTTCGCGGACGATCTGGGCGATAATCTGCTCGGCGATGCCGCAGCCGGCGGAACCCGCGCCGAGGAAGACGATTTTCTGCTCGCTGAGCTGGCTACCGGCGCCGCGGCTGGCGGCGATCAGCGTCCCGACGGTGACCGCCGCGGTGCCCTGAATATCGTCATTAAATGAACAGATTTCATTGCGATAGCGGTTGAGCAGCGGCATGGCGTTCTTCTGCGCAAAGTCTTCAAACTGCAGCAGGACGTCCGGCCAGCGGGCCTTAATCGCCTGGATCACGTCGTCAACGAACTGATAATACTCGTCGTCGGTAATGCGCGGATGGCGCCAGCCCATATACAGCGGATCGTCGAGCAGCTGCTGGTTGTTTGTTCCAACGTCCAGCACGATGGGCAGGGTATAAGCCGGGCTGATGCCGCCGCAGGTGGTGTACAGCGACAGCTTGCCGATCGGGATCCCCATCCCGCCGATCCCCTGGTCGCCGAGGCCGAGAATACGCTCGCCATCGGTGACCACAATCACTTTCACGTTATGGTTCGGGACGTTCTGCAGGATGTCGTCAAGGTTATGGCGATTCTGGTAAGAGATGAAGACGCCGCGGGCGCGACGGTAAATCTCGGAGAAACGTTCGCAGGCGGCGCCCACCGTCGGGGTATAGATAACCGGCATCATCTCTTCGAGATGGTTGCCGATCAGGCGATAAAACAGGGTTTCGTTGGTGTCCTGGATGTTACGCAGGTAGATGTGTTTGTCGATTTCAGTTTTGAATCCCTGATACTGGATCCAGGCGCGTTCCGCTTGCTCTTCGATGGTTTCAACCACTTCCGGCAGCAGGCCAAGAAGGTTGAAATTGCTGCGCTCTTCCAGACTGAAGGCGCTGCCCTTGTTGAGGAGGGGGAATTCAAGCAGAACGGGACCCGCGTAAGGGATGTACAGGGAACGGTTTTTCTTATGGGTAAATTGCATCGCACTAACTCCTTGATCATGACCACAGTCCCGGCGCGGCGATAAGCGAGGGCGGGTGGAAAGCAGCGGGCAGAGTATAGAGCAGATGGTCGTCAAGCGGGTAAACAAGCAATCAATTGCCATAAAAAAACACCATCCTGGCAACAGGACGGTGTTGTTTATCATCACTCAGACTGAAAATTAACCACCGCGGCGTTTGCGGCCGGTAGCATGGATGTGGTTGAGGGTGGTTTCTTCATCGCCTTCCAGCACCACTTTTTTCTGCTGGGAAAGCTTATAGTTCAGACCGAGAAGATGACGTGCCTGATGGTTCGATTTCATTCTGACTCCTTTATCCTGTTCTGGTTTCAAGGGCAAACCCGGTGGTGACCGGATGAAATGTAACCCAAAGTCGGCCGCACGTTTTTTGTGCGACCTCAGCTAGGGTGGTCCATTTTCAGGGCAATAGCAACCTTCGCGCGCCAGATTAAGAACAGTCTCCCTCACGCACAGCCGGGATCACCACTTCATCTCGCCGGTATTAACTTTGGCGCTTAACTCCAGCGAGCTGGTCTCCGCCAGGCCCGGCCACTGCGTCTCCATGGCCTTGATCACCCCGGCCGAATCCTGATGCGTCTTCAGCGCCTGCTCAAACTGCTGGAGATACGTTTTTGTGAAGCGCACCGCGCTGTCTCCCTCCGGCGGGGTGCCGAGGTAATGACCAGGGATCACCCGCTGCGGGTGCAGGGCGATCATCTGGTCCAGCGTGTGGCGCCATTGCTGGCGACTGGCCGATGTCTGGGTGTCGGCGGTCCAGAGATGCATGCCCCACGCCACGCCTGTGCCGCCGAGGATCGTTTTGTTCGCCCGGATCCAGACGAACGCCGCGTAGTCATGCGGCTGCATGATCGTTATTTTCTCACCGTCGATGGTAAAGCTGTTGGCCTTCAGCGCCTGCGGAACGTACACCTGTGTCGGCGCGCCATCTTTCATTTGCGGGCCCCAGTACGCCAGTTTGGCCGCTTTGGTGGCTTCAATATGTTTGACGACCTCCGGCGTGGCGACCACTTCCGCCTGCGGGAAGGCTTTCATCAGCGGTTCAAGACCAAAATAGAAATCCGGATCGCCAGAGGTGATCACAATCCGCGTGAGCGGCTTGCCGTTTTTCTTGATCATGTCTACCAGCTTTTCGCCGTCTTTGACGCTGAACTGCGCGTCAAACAGCACTGCTTCGTGTGGGCCGGAAACGAGAGTGGAGTTAACGGCAAAGATGCCCTTTTCCTGCGGATTGTAGGTTTGCAGCGTCAGAGGCGCCGCGAAGATCGAACCGCTGAACAGGGCGGTGGCAACAGCAAGAGCAGATAATTTCATGATGTGTTCTCAGTAACAGGTGAATGCGTTCCATTGTACGGATTTCGCTATTTGATAGAATTCCTGAAATAAGAGATGCTGAGTTTCATAAATCGTGCAGATGAAGGGGGCATGATGGACAGGGTGATTGCTGCGCAGGTGTACCTGCGCATCTGCGAGCTGGGAAGTCTCAGCGCCGCGGCGCGGGCGCTGGGGATGTCGCGTCCGATGGTCAGTCGCTATCTGGAGCAGATGGAGAACTGGGCTGGCGCCCGGCTGATCCATCGTTCCACCCGCCGGCTGACCCTGACGCCGGCGGGGGAAAAAGTGTTGCTTAAGACCCGCGGGTTAACGCGGATCGCCGATGAAATCGCCGGCGAGCGCCAGCGGGCCGACCCCAGCGGCACGCTGCGCGTCGCCTGCGCGCACTTCACGGCAATGCAGCTGATCTCTCCGCTGCTGCCGGACTTCCTCGCTCGCTATCCGCAGCTGCGCCTGGAGCTGGATATCAATAACCATCCGGTCAGCCTGATCGGCGAGCGCATCGACGTGGCCATTCGCATTACCGACAACCCCGAGCCCGGGGCGATCGCTCGCCGCCTCGGGCTGTGTCGTTCGCTCCTCTGTGCCGCACCGCGCTGGCTCCAGCAGCATGGCCCGCTGGCGACGCTTGACGATCTGCAACAGCATAACTGTCTGTTATACAGCCACTTTGCCGGCCAGCGCTGGCAGTTCAGCGATGCGCAGGGGCAGGAGGCGTCGGTGGCGGTGAGCGGCAATCTGAGCGCGGGGATCTCTTCTCTGCTGCTGGAGGCGGCGGTCGCCGGGTGCGGCATTGCGATGCTCCCCGAACTGGAGGCGCGGAGCGCGTTGGCCAGCGGGGCGCTGGAGGTGGTGCTCCCTGACTGGACGCCGAAGGCGCTGAGCGTCTATGGCATCTATCTTTCCCGCGACTATCAGCCCGATGGGCTACCGCTGTTTCTGGATGCGCTGCAGCGACGTCTGGGGGAGATTGCCGCCGTGGCCTGAACATGAGTGTTGCATTCAGCGGCAACACCGGCGGGCGGTGGCCCTGCCGGTGAGCTGACGATGAGACTTACTCGTTGCCCCATTGATTAAGGAAGTTGGCAATATCGTCAATTCGGCGTTCATCAATGGCCGCTTCGCGGGCCATCTCCTGCTGCGCCTCTTCATCGATCTCTTCGTTATTCATCAGCCGCTCAATCAGCAGTTGAAAATAGCGTGCCAGCGCATCGCGTTCCGTCTCTTTAACCGGGGAGGCCGCTTCGGTCTCGTACTCGTCCACGATGTCATAAAATTTCAGGGGGATCTCATTACTCATCAGTTGTCCTCAGGGTCAGCGCACAGCGGCGGGCGGATATCATAGCATGCAGCCGGCTAAACACGCTGCGGGAGAGGAAAAATCGCCACGCAGGGGCTGCGCGGCGATCGTGTTGGGGAGGGACCGGCATAACGCCGGCCCGCTTATCGGCCCGGAGGCGACGGATTTAGACCACGCCGTCCCCGCCGTCAGAACACCACACCTGACCGGAGGTATAGGAGCAGGCGTCTGATGCCAGGGTGACGTACAGCGGGGCGATCTCGACCGGCTGCCCCGGGCGGCCCATCGGTGTGTCTTTGCCGAACTGTTTCACTTTCTCGTCCGGCTGGCCGCCGCTGGATTGCAGCACCGTCCAGTATGGGCCTGGCGCCACGGCGTTGACGCGAATGCCTCGTTTCGCCACCTGCTTGGCCAGCGATTTGGTAAAGATCGCCAGACAGGCTTTGGTCTGGGCATAATCGAGCAGGATTGGGCTGGGTTTATAGGCCTGCACCGAGGTGGTATTGATGATTGCGCTCCCGGCCTGGAGATGGGGCAGCGCCGCGCGAGTGATCCAGAACGGCGCGTAGACATTGGTTTTAAAGGTGGCGTCAAAGTCTTCGGTGGTGAGCTCCTCGAGCGTCTCGCAGTATTGCTGACGTCCGGCGTTATTGACCAGGATGCTCAGGCCTCCCAGTTGTTCCACCGCGTCGGCCACCAGCGACTGACAGAAGGACTCGGAGCGAATATCCCCCGGCAGGGCCACTGCCGTGCGACCTTCGGCTTTGATCAGCGCGATGACTTCATCGGCATCCTCTTGCTCCTCCGGCAGATAGCTTATGGCGACATCGGCCCCTTCGCGGGCAAAGGCGATCGCCACCGCGCGGCCAATGCCGGAGTCGCCGCCGGTAATTAACGCTTTCTTACCCGCCAGCCGCCCGGTGCCGGTGTAGCTGGTTTCTCCGTGGTCCGGTGACGACTCCATCTCCGCATCCAGACCCGGCGGGGTTTGTTCTTGCTCCGGGAACTCCGGACGGGGAGCCGTCTCTTCTGGCAACATGGAGGTGGGTAATTTTTTCATTGGCGGTTTTTCATCTTGCATAGTCATCTCCTTCAGACAGAACGGGCCAGACCTAAGGATAGGTCAGCTTCACCCCAGGCCAGGCAGCGCGAGAGGATCATCTCTCTTGTTTAACAGGCAAAATAGGGGCTTTATTTGACTTTAACCGGCTGATCCTTGGCGGATTTCGTTGTATGTCGCTGCGTTATTATTGGTGGTGTTAAATTAGGATTATTCCATTCTTAATTTGCGGCTCGGGGCTATTTTACCGGGCGGGCTGAATGACGGTATGCTTTTTTAAAGGCGAAGGGGTGTGCATTGTGAAAAAAATAGTTTTTTGCACCTATGGATGGTTGATGAACTACTTCATTGTGAGTATTTTTATGACGGTGGTGTCTGGCTGAAGAAAAAAATAAATAACATCTATCATTTTCATTTTTTTACAAAAGCGCCGAGGGGAAAAGTTTCACGATAGAAAATGGTGATAACCTAAGGCGAATAAGTGAGTTACGCAGTATTTATTTTTATTACCGCTTCGTTATTTTCTTTTTATTTTCTATTTGATATGGATAAACACCTGGCGTTAATTTGACTCCTGCGAGCATTCCTCTAGTGTTAGATATCGAGGGCGATGATTTGTAACAGGGTCATTTTCCATTTACCAACCGAGATCGAGTAAACCTAAAAGGTGAAATTATGGCAGAGCATAGAGGCGGTTCAGGTAACTTTGCAGAAGATCGTGAAAAAGCATCCGAAGCCGGGCGTAAAGGCGGACAGCACAGCGGCGGGAACTTTAAAAATGATCCTGAACGTGCATCCGAAGCCGGTAAAAAGGGTGGTAAGAACAGTCATGGCGGTGGTCGTAAAGCCGGTGACAGTTAATGACTGAAGCCTGAGGCGCTTTAAAAAGGGCGCCGAAACAAAAACCTGTGGGCCTGCCGGTCCGCAGGTTTCTGTTTATATGGGCTGGTAATAATAAATCTGGTCGGATACTCGTATTTATTTATCGGCAATACGCGAAGAGTAAATGAATCGGCAACATGCTGGTTAACGGTTAAGTATTTATAACATAGCAGGTAATAAAAATGAAACTGACACCGGCATTGATTAAACGTTGCCATCTTGTGGCCGCCGTGATGTGGGTCATTCTGGCAATACCCTCGTTAACCTGGTGGAAAAACAGCGTCCTGTGGGTCATTCTCATTAGCATCTATGCGAATATCGTTGGGCATTTATCCGGATATAGCGCAGCGCGAGCGGATCAGGCGGCGGAAGAGAATGAAGATCCCACATCCAAATAAAGGATTGGTTATCAGAGGTATTTATGACGGATATTGAAAATTATCATAACTGGCTGCGCGATGCTCATGCGATGGAGAAACAGGCCGAAGTAATATTAATCACGGCAACCAGAAGGAGTGAAAACTATCCGCCACTGCGCACGCGTCTTGAACAACATCTCTATGAAACCCGCCGGCAATTATCGTCTCTGCAGGATATCATTGCCCGTAATCATATTTCCCGCTCCGCGCTGCAGGATGCGATGAGCCGGGTCGCCGCGTTGGGCCAGTCCATTGGGATGATGCTGCCCGGCGATGAGGTCATTAAGGTCATTATCACGGCCTATGTTTTTGCGCAATTCGAGGTCGCCTGCTATACCGCCTTATTGACGGCGGCGAAACGGGTGGGCGACCACCATGCCATTCACGCCCTGGAGGCGATGCTGGCGGAGGAGCGAGGCATGGCTGACTGGCTGCTTCATCATCAGCCGACGATCGTCGGGCAATTTCTGCATCGTGCCGATCTGCCTGGCGTTGAGGCCGGAAAATAAGCCGCCGGAGAAAAACTATGGTTAAACGCCACACGATCGCGCTCCATGCTGTCGAGGAACAGGTTCCTCTGAAATTAACCGCCAGACAGCAGGCTCTGGTGGACGCGGTGGCGAATAGGGCGCCTTCAGCGGAACACGCTACCGTATCGCCTGTCGCTAAACCCCGGCCGACGGCGAGGGGCGGACGTAAACCGCGCTGAATCTGCTGGCGAGTGACGGGCCACCCGTCAGGGTGAATAAGCAAGGTGATAGTGATGCAACGGGAACAGTGGTTTCACAGAGCGGTCATTTATCAGGTTGATAGTTCACTGTTTTATGACGCTAACGGTGACGGCTACGGCGATCTCGCCGGTATTCGCCAAAAGCTACATTACATTCGCAGCCTCGGGGCGACGGTGCTCTGGCTGACGCCTTTCTATCTCACCCCTCTGCAGGATGATGGCTATGATATCAGCGACCATCTGCAGCCCGATCCGCGCTTTGGCACCATCGCCGACGTGATTGAGCTGATTGCCCGCGCCCGGGAGCTGGGGCTGCGGGTGATTGTTGAGCTGGTTATCCAGCACACTTCCGCCCAGCACCCGTGGTTTCAGGCGGCGCGACGCGATCCCCGGTCGCCGTGGCGGCCATACTATCTTTGGGCCGACAGGCCGCCGCAGAAGGACGATCCCCCCATGTTTCCCGGCGTCGAGGAGAGCGTCTGGCGCTGGGACGAACAGGCCGGGCAATACTATCGCCACATGTTTTATCGTCATGAGCCGGATCTGAATCTTGCTCATCCGCCGGTGATCGCTGAAATCGAAAACATCATCACCTTCTGGCTGCAGGCGGGCGTGTCAGGTTTTCGCCTCGATGCCGCGTCACATCTGGTGAAACAGGCCGGGAAGGGCGACGAGGCGCGCGGCTACCCGCTGCTGAACCATCTCCGGCAGGTCGTTCAGCGCCTCAATCCCGAGGCGATACTGCTGGGTGAAGTGGACGTTGCGGTAGAAGATTACCGCCATTACTTCGGTCACAGCGATCGGCTGCAGATGGTGCTCAATTTCTGGCTTAACAAATATCTCTACCTCAGTCTGGCGCAGCAGCGCGCCGCCCCGGTGGTAAAAGCCCTGCAGGCGATGGTGACCCCGCCGGACGGGTGCTGCTTCGTCAACTGGCTGCGTAACCATGATGAACTGGATCTCGAGGGGATCGGCGAACGCAATAAACGCCAGGTTATCCGCACCTTTGCCCCTGATAAAGCCATGTCCGTTTACCAGCGTGGCGTACGCCGGCGACTGGCGCCGATGCTGGATGGCGATACCCGGCGCATGGCGCTGGCCCATGCGATCCTGCTGGCGCTGCCCGGCGTGCCGGTGATGCGCTATGGCGACGAGATTGGCATGGGAGACGATCTGAGCTTACCGGAGCGCTACGCAGTCAGAACGCCGATGCAGTGGTCGGCGGCGCCCAACGGCGGCTTCTCCCGGGCGGCGCGGGACGATCTGCCGGTAAAACCGATAGCCAGCGGGCGGTGGCGCTACCAGCGGATCAATGTCGAAACGGCACTGCGCCACCCCCGATCGCTGCTGAACCGGGTGCGCAACATGGTGCTGGCGCGGGCGGAATATACCGAGCCGGGCTCCATTGCTTTCACCATCCTCGCGGTGAAACCTGCTGCGGTGCTGGGCCTGTGCTATCGCAGCGAATCGCGGGAAGTGCTGATGCTGGCGAACTGCAGCCAGCAGGCGGTAGAGGTCCTGCTCCCGCCGCTGGCCGAGGGCTACTGGAGCCCAATTCTGGAAGATAAGCTCTATCAGGATGGGCTACACGGCGGGAAAGATGCGCGGCTGGCGCTTTCCGGGTATGGGTACCGCTGGTTCAGCCGGAGCCTGGATTAACGACGTTTCCCGGAACGACGGAACAACGCCCGCAGGGCCATCGTCGCCACCGCTACCCCGACGCCGGCAGCCACTTTTCCCGGGAGATCGGCGCTGATGGTCACCGCTTTACGCCGTGCGCCATCGTTAAAGGGGCCGTGTCCGGGGTGATTGCCGCGTACCGGCGTGAACAGGTCGTCCTGATGCTCTGCCGGCTTCGGCTGGCCGGTAAACTGTCCCTCCCACGCCTTTTTCACCATCAGACGATCGAGCAGGCGAGGAAAGAAGACCTGGCCGAGGATCGACTGGATGGTGCTTTTCCCGACCCACAGTTCGTTGACCGGACGCTGGATGACGCTATAGATAGCCTCGGCGGCGACTTCTGGCTGATAGACCGGCGGCACCGGCTGCATGGCCTGATCCATTTTATTCCGCGCCCAGCCAAACTGGGCGGTGTTCATCCCCGGCAGCTGGACCATGGTCAACTGGATGTGGCTTTTCTCGTGCATCAGTTCGGTACGCACGGCATCGGTAAAGCCGCGGATCGCCGCCTTGGCTCCACAGTAGGCCGATTGCAGGGGAATCGACCGCCAGGCCAGCGCCGAGCCGGCCTGAATAATCACTCCCCGATCCCGGGGCGCCATCACCTCCAGCGCCGCACGGGTGCCGTTGACATAGCCGAGATAGGTCACCTCCGTCACCCGGCGAAATTCCTCCTCGCTCATCTGACGAAAGGGGGCCAGCACGGTGGTCATGGCGTTGTTGATCCAAACGTCTATCGCGCCAAGTGTGGCTTCCACCTCGGCGGCGGCGCGCTGCAGCGCCCCGGCATCGGCGACGTCGGCGCTAATGGCCAGCGTTTTAATGCCAAACCGTTCGCAGGCCTGCTGGGCTTCCTGCAGACCCGTCTCATCTCGGGCAATCAGCGCCACGTGGTATCCTGCGCGAGCGAAACGCAGCGCGGTGGCTTTGCCCGCCCCCGCGGTTCCCCCGGTAATTACCATCACAGACATAGAGACCTCATTTTTTTTGGCTAGCGCAATATTAACTGCACAGATCGGTTAATTATTCCTCACAAATGACAATGACGAGGTGGGAAATATCCTGGAATATACGCAGTGTGAATCAGACGACATATCCGGATGATGCTGGCTGGATCGTGCCTGCATCGGCGAGGACGTTCTATAATCTGTTAGAACCCTGTCAACCCGCGAGGAGGAAAAATGGTGACATTAAACATGCTTAGCGTTGAAAAAGAAGAGGATGACGCCACCCGCGCCCCCGAATCAGGTGATAAACAACCGGAGCGCGATAAATAAAATTGAGACTATTCCTGTTCAGGAATAATGGATATCTGGCCGTTTCGCTCGAGGATAGCGAATTTGATCGCTTTGAGCTCATAGATCCCATGGTGCTGCCTGGCTGCCAGCAGGATATCATCGACAGAGATATTGACGAGCTTTATCTTTTCGTCGATGACAGCACCATTTTCCACCACAATAACCGGGCTGCCATCAATGAAATTTTCCGCCTGCGAGAAGCGTTTCTTAATATAGCCGAATAAAATATCAACACCCACCAGAGTGACGATGGTGAGCATCGAACCGGTGACGGAATAGTCTGTGCTGAGCATCGCCTGTTGGGTGGCTTCGCTAATTATCAACAGCAATATTAGATCAAAGTTGGTTAACTGCATCAGCGTTCGTCTGCCAGCAATCTTAAAAATAATCAACAGGATAAAATAGATTGCTGCGGCTCTGAGGACCATTTCCATAGCCACTCCTAGGGATAGACAAACTGGTTCCAGGTGACAGGCGCGCGATCGTTCACTGCCGCCTGCAGGGAAATATTGCCGGCTGTTTTTGGGGTAATGGATAACCACACGGACATCGGCGAGCGGGTGGCCGCTTGCTGATACACGAGGTATAATTTCCCCTCGGCACTGTACATTTTATCTGGCTGCGGGCGGATATCACCGACCTGGTAGCGCGATAAAAACGGGGCGGTGAAGCTGATAATTTTTTCACTACCTCCATCGGGTTTAATCTGAATATTCACTTCGGTTTCACTCATCAGTCTGGCATACCGCTGATAATCGACGCTTAATTCACCTTTGGCACTTTCCCGGTGCGCTTCACTGAAATAACCGGAGGACCACAGACCGCTTAGCGCGGTAAGAATGATGAGACTCAGAACAATTATCCCATAGCGCCGGAATCGATATTCGAAGCGTAGTGCTCGTTCATTCTCGTCAACGATGGGACAATCCTGTTGATTCTTAATCATTATTATTTTCCCCGCGTTTCGTTTCGGCAACAGCGTAACGATAAGGACATTCTTATATTAGTCGATATCAGAACAATTGACTTTGTAAAAATGAATCGCCTCAGCCAGGCTTTATTCTAATCATCGGTAAAATGACGGAGGGATGATGAAAAAATTAGCGCTCGCTATGGCCTGTGTACTCGCCGTGGGTATTGCACAGGCGGACGATAAGGGCGGTTTTAGTCAGGATGCCGCACCGCCGCCGCCGCACAAACTCGATGACGGCTATCGCGGCGTCGAGGATGGCCGGATCATGACCGTTGAGCAGGCGAAAACCATGCACGATGGCGCGACTATTTCACTGCGCGGTAATGTGCTCACCCGCCAGGACAATGACCGTTATCAGTTTCGCGATAAAAGCGGCACCATCACTGCCATCATTCCGGCCGCCGCGTTTAACGAACAGCACGTAGAGCCTGACGATCTGGTCAGCATCAACGGTAGCCTCGATCGCAAAATGACGCCGCCGGTGGTGCGTGTCGATCGTCTGCTCAAGCAGTCGCCTAAGTAATCGGAGAACGCCGATATGAGTAACACATCTCAGCCGCAAGGTGAGCAGGGCGAAAAACATCCTGCGCGCGAGGCGCCTGCCGAGCATGGCGAAGTGCCGCGTAAACGGGACGACAGCAAGGACGACAAAACCGATCCTTATCAGCCACACGATGGTCGTTAGCGAGGCTGACCACGAGATCCTTAAGGGCACAGTGATGCCCAGGCCGCAGAAAAGGCGCAGGTTCGGCATCACGCACTATACTTTTTGTTCGACATCATCACAGGAGGAGTCACATGGCGATTCATAAGAAAGGGCTGGCGCACTGGGAAGGCGATCTGAAACATGGCAAAGGCACCGTGTCGACAGAGAGCGGGGCGCTGAGCCAGCAGCCCTACGGCTTTAACACCCGTTTTGAAGGGGTGAAAGGCACTAACCCTGAGGAGCTGATTGGCGCCGCGCATGCCGCCTGTTTCTCAATGGCCCTGTCGCTGATGCTCAGCGAAGAGGGCTATACCGCAACGTCTATCGACACGACGGCGGTGGTCACCCTCAATAAAACCGACGGCGGCTTTGCGATAACCGACATCGCGCTGCAAAGTCAGATTGTTCTGCCGGACGTTGCGCCGGCGGCGTTCGATGAGATCATTCAGAAAGCGAAGGCCGGTTGCCCGGTATCGCAGGTGCTGAAAGCCAATATCACTCTCGACTACCAGCTGAATCCGTAAGCTGTCGTGCCCGCGCGCAGCGGGCACCCTTTCCCAATATCTCTCCCTGCGCTGCCCAATAGTGGTATCTTTTGTCCTTTAATTGCACGTAAGGGACATCATCATGATCGGCATTCGCGGGATGATCGAGGCGCAGGTGCTCGGCCTGACCGGCATGGCGCTAAAAGAGATCGATTTTGAACAGCCTAAAGGGGAGCCGGGGCTGTTTGGTCCGCAGTCGGCCATCTGGCAGGTACACGGCGATTTTACCTCGATGCTCTGCGGCGGCATCAGCGCGCTGCTGCTGCAGATGCTGCATCCCCTGGCGCTGGCCGGCGTCTGGGATCACTCCCGTTTCCGTGAGGACATCTTTGGCCGCCTGCGCCGCACCAGCCAGTTTATTTCCGCCACCACCTTTGCCACTACCCCCGACGCCGAGCGGCTCATCGCCAAAGTGCAGGGGATCCATCAGCGGATCGGCGGGGTGGATAAGGACGGCACTCCTTATCAGGCCAGCGATCCGGCGCTGTTGACCTGGGTGCACGTCGCCGAGTGCAGCCGCTTTATGGCCTCCCACCTGCGCTACAAGCGGACGGTGGTCAGCGCCGAGCGCCAGGAGGACTATTTCCGCGAGTCGGCGGAAATCGCCCGTCGGCTGGGGGCCCAGGACATCCCTCAGACGCCGCAGGAAGTGGCGGACTATCTCGAGGCGATGCGCCCGCAGTTGCGCTGTGACGAACGTACCCGGGAGGTAGCCGAGGTGCTGCTCTCTACTCGTCTGCCGGGTAGGCTGAGCCAGCCGGTGGGTCAGGTCATGATGCGCGCCGGGATCGATCTGCTGCCGGAATGGGCGCAGGAGATGCTGGGGCTGTCGCTCACGCCGCTGCAGCGGCGCACGACGCGCCTGCTGGTGCATGGCGTGGCCCGCGTGCTCCGTGCTTCGGTACGCAACGGCGCCTGGCATTGCGCCATGCGCCGGATGCAAGTGGAGTGAAGGTCACTCCGCCTTGCCCAGCTGTCGGGCAATCAGTGCCTCCAGGCTGCCATCCGCCCGCCACTCGCTGAGCGCGTCATTCACCGCGTTGAAGCCAGCGACATCCGCCCGGGCGACGCAGATGGCCTGCTGGATCTCAGTAAAATTATCCGCCAGTACCCGCACCCCAGCGTGCTGACGGGCTGTCGCCTCCAGCGGCTTTCGGATACCGGCGACCATATCTCCTTCACCGGTGAGGAAGGCGTCGATGGCCTCCTGCGAGGAGGGAAGGCGATTCAGGCTGGCGTGCTGCAGATGACGGGTTAACCACAGATCGTAAGCGGCGTTTTGCCCGACGTTAATGGTGGTTGCCGGGCGATCCATGTCGGCCACGCTCTGGCAGGGCGAACCGGCTCTCACCAGCGCGGTCCCCTGGATGGTGATGTAGGGAGGCGTAAAACGCAGGGTCGCTTCCCGGGCCGGGTCGATGGCCAGAAACGCAATGTCCCAGTGATCACCGCCGGCGTCAGCCACCACTTTTCCGGCGGCAGGATAGGGGACGAACTCGGCGGTGACGCCCCAGCGCGTCGCCAGCCGATGGCTAAGCTCGACGGTGAGACCTGCGGGCTCCCCCGTCTCCCCGAGATGGGCCAGGACCGCGTTGCCCAGGTTAATGGCAAAACGCAGCCGGGATGAGGTGTTCTCTGACATCGCTGACTCCTGTGGTGGTGAAGAGAAAGTGGCCCGACCTGCCGGGCCAGTCATAAGATAGCCCATCCGCGCGCGGTTGTACCTGTCCTGCCACCCTTTCAGAATATATTAATAATCGACAGCGCCGATATCGTTAAACGGAAAGGCAATGGCTTTTATATTGTTAAGCATAAACTCAGCTTGTCAGTTTATTCTTCCCGCTCACAAAGGGAGAGAAATAATGACACAATATAATTTTGAAAATGATAATAAATATCATGAGCGTTCGATGCAGGCGCGAAAGAGTACCCTTATTAGCGTGGTGGTCAATATTTTCCTTTCCGTGTTTCAGGTTGTGGTGGGAATATTCTCTGGCTCCCAGGGGTTGATTGCTGATGGGATGCACTCTTTTTCCGATCTGGTCGCCGATGGGGTGGTGCTGGTGGCGAATAAAAAGAGCCGTCGACCCTCAGACCACGATCACCACTATGGACACTGGCGCTACGAGAATGGCGCCTCGCTGATCCTCGGCGCGATCCTGGTGCTGGTCGGGGTCGGCATGCTGTGGTCCGCGGCAGGTCACCTGGCGCAGCCGCAGACGATTCCGGCGGTGCACAGCGTGGCGCTGTGGATGGCGCTGGTGGCGCTGGCCGTTAAGGAGGGGCTGTTTCGCTATATGCTGGCGGTCGCCACGCGGCTGAATTCATCGCTGCTCATCGCCAACGCCTGGCATGCCCGCTCCGATGCCGCGTCATCTCTGGTGGTGGCGCTGGGGATTATCGGTAACCTGGCCGGGTTCGCCTGGTTCGATCCGCTTGCCGCGCTGGCGGTGGGACTGCTAATCACCCGCATGGGCTATCGTTTCGCCGCCACGGCGCTGCACGATTTAATGGACCGCGCGGTCGATGAAGAGACGCAGCGGGCGATCGCCGGCACGCTGCAGGCCACGCCGGGCGTGGCGGGTCTGCACGATTTGAAAACCCGTAAGGCGGGGGATCTGGTGCTGGTGGATGTCCATCTCGAGGTGGCGGGAGAGATGTCGGTAGCCGAGGGACATCAGATTGCCCGTCAGGCGCGGGAGCGGGTCCTGGCGCAGCATCCGGTGCTTAACGTAATGGTGCATCTTGATCCCAGCGACGCGGCCAGCGCGCTAGGCGGGGCTGACAAAAGCGGCCTGGCGCACCCGGTGTCCTGAACCGGCAATTTTATTGGCTCAGCGGCTATTTTTTCCCTGAGCCTTAATTGCTGGCGCATCGATTGCCTGAAATATAAAAAAAGCACATACTAAAAACGCCATTACCATCGCTAAATAATGGCGAAGATCTGCCCATCGCAGTTAACGATAAAATAAACCAATCGGTTCATAGATAATCTCTATTCTTTATTCAGAGATAATGACCAGAGCGGTAATTCAGGAAGTCAGACAATGATCATTCGGCCAGAACAACACTGGTTTCTTCGCTTATTTGACTGGCACGGCTCCGTGCTGTCGAAAATCATCTTTCGTCTGCTGCTTAATGTGCTGATGTCCATCATCGCCATTATCAGCTATCAATGGTACGAGCAGCTGGGGATCCACTTAACGGTGGCGCCGTTCAGCCTGCTGGGGATTGCGATTGCGATTTTTCTCGGCTTTCGCAACAGCGCCAGCTACAGCCGGTTCGTCGAAGCGCGCAATCTGTGGGGGACGGTGCTTATCGCCGAACGTACGCTGGTACGCCAGTTGCGCAATATCCTGCCGGCCGAACACGATGTCCATCGCCGCATCGTCAGCTATCTGGTGGCCTTTAGCTGGAGCCTGAAGCACCAGCTGCGCAAAACCGATCCGACGGCTGACCTGCGGCGGCTGCTGCCGGATGACAAGGTGGCGGAGATCCTCGCCAGCTCAATGCCCACCAACCGGATCCTGCTGCTGGTCGGCAACGAAATTGGCCAGCTGCGGGAGGCGGGCAAGCTCAGCGACATCACCTACGGGCTGATGGACAACAAACTCGATGAGCTGGCGCACGTGCTGGGCGGTTGTGAAAGGCTGGCGACCACCCCGGTGCCATTCGCCTATACCCTGATCCTGCAGCGCACCGTGTACCTGTTCTGCACGCTGCTGCCGTTTGCGCTGGTCGGCGATCTGCACTACATGACGCCGTTTGTCTCGGTGTTTATCTCCTACACCTTTTTGTCGTGGGATTCGCTGGCGGAAGAGCTGGAAGATCCTTTCGGTACCGCCGCCAATGATCTGCCGCTGAACGCCATGTGCAATACCATTGAGCGCAATCTGCTCGACATGACCGGTCAGCATCCGCTGCCGGAGACGCTGCGTCCGGACCGTTACTTCAATCTGACCTGAATCAGACCCACCGGGCGGTTTCCGCTGCCCGGTCATCGCTTTCCCGTGGGTCTTTTATCCGTCAGCGCACAGCGACGATAACCGCGAAAATTTGCAAATAAGTTAAATTTAACACCTGATAGATAACATCAATTATACAGATTTGTTGTGTATGTTATTATTCAGTTAACAAACGCAGCACCTACGCTTTCCCATCGTACTATCCTTGAGAAACCGCATCCTAATCAGGTGACGCCGTGCTAACCACGCCACGTCGCCCGGGGCCGTCGTACGCCTTTTTTCAGGCTGCGGCGGCCAGAACAGAGCAGCAGGAGTTAAAAGATGACCAATAAAAGACGCGCGGTGCCCGGTGTTCACCCCTATGATGGCCCGGCAGGCGGGTGGGGCGCCCTGAAGGCCACGGCCATCGCTGTGCGTACCCAGATGGATGCTTTCGAAGCGCCCGCCACGCTGCTGCGAACTAACCAGCCGGATGGGTTTGACTGCCCGGGCTGCGCCTGGCCGGATAAAGAGCATAAATCCACTTTTCAGTTTTGCGAAAATGGCGCCAAAGCCGTGACCTGGGAAGCGACCACCAAACGGGTGACGCCCGCGTTCCTCGCGGCCAACACCGTGACCTCCCTGCTGGCGAAGAGCGATTTCGAACTGGAGGGCTATGGCCGCTTAACGCATCCTTTAGTCTACGACCGCGCCAGCGATACTCTGCGTCCGGTGGCGTGGGAGCAGGCCTTCTCCCGCATCGGCGAGATCCTTCGCGGCCTGCAGCCTGATGAGGTCGAGTTCTATACCTCTGGCCGGGCGTCCAATGAGGCAGCGTGGCTGTTCCAGCTGTACGCCCGCGAGTATGGCACCAACAACTTCCCCGACTGCTCCAACATGTGCCACGAATCCACCAGCGTGGGCCTGCCGCAGTCGATCGGGATTGGCAAAGGCACCGTCTCCCTCGACGATTTTGACCAGACCGAGCTGGTGATCTCCATCGGCCATAATCCGGGCACCAACCACCCACGGATGATGGGCACCCTGCATGAGCTTTCCCGCCGCGGCGTGCCGATTATCGTTTTCAATCCGCTGCGTGAGCGGGCGCTGGAGCGTTTTGCCGACCCGCAGAACGTGATGGAGATGGCGACCCGGCGCTCGACGCCGATCGCTTCGACCTACTACCAGGTGCGGGCCGGCGGCGACGCGGCGGCGCTGAAAGGGATCGCCAAAGCGCTGCTGCAGCTGGAGGAGGAGCAGGGCAATGTACTCGACCACGGGTTTATTACCCAGCATACCCAGGGATTCTCTGCCTTCGCCGAGGATCTGCATGCCACCCGCTGGCAGGATATCGAACAGGAGTCCGGCCTGACGCGCGAATCCCTGACCCAGGTCGCCGTGGCTTACGCCAAATCCAGGGCCACCATCGTCACCTACGGCATGGGTATTACCCAGCATAATAAAGGCACTTCCAACGTCCGTCTGATTGCCGACCTGCTGCTGATGCGCGGCAACATCGGCAAGCCGGGCGCTGGCATCTGTCCGCTGCGCGGCCACTCAAACGTGCAGGGAAACCGCACCGTCGGGATCAGTGAAAAACCCTCCGCGGCCTTCCTCGACAGCCTGCAGCGGGTGATGGGGATTACGCCGCCGCGGCATCATGGTCACGATGCGGTGAAGGCCCTGGAGGCCATGATCGCCGGCGACGCCAAAGCCCTGATTTGCCTCGGGGGCAACTTCGCTGTGGCGATGCCGGATCACGAACGCGCCTTCCCGGCGATGCGCGGCCTTGAGCTCAGCGTTCACGTCGGCACCAAGCTCAACCGCTCGCACCTGCTGACGGCGAAAGAGACCTTTATTCTGCCGTGTCTGGGCCGCACCGAGCTTGACCTGCAGGCCAGCGGCCGGCAGTCGATCACCGTCGAGGATTCGATGTCGATGGTGCATGCTTCCTCAGGCAAGCTTAAGCCCGCCTCGCCGACGCTGCGCTCGGAGCCGGCGATTGTCGCCGGTCTGGCGAAGGCCACTCTGCCGGCCAGCAAAGTGGACTGGCTGTATCTGGTGGAGGATTACGACCGCATTCGCGATCTGATCGAACAGACCATTCCGGGGTTCGAGGAGTATAACCAGCGTATTCGTCATCCCGGGGGCTTTCGCATGCCGCTACCGCCGACCGAGCGCATCTGGCCAACGGCCACCGGTAAAGCCATGTTCTCGGTCTTCAAAGGGGTGCATGAGAACGTGGTGGTGGAGGGCGAAGATGTGATGCGCCTGGTGACGCTGCGCAGTCATGATCAGTACAACACCACCATCTACGCGATGGATGACCGCTACCGCGGTGTTTTTGGCCGCCGCGACGTGCTGTTTATGAATGAACAGGACATGGCTGCCCAGGGGCTGGAACATGGCGATCGGGTAGATATTCATACCGCGCTGCCAGACAGCGAGCTGACGCTGGAAGATATCACGGTGGTAGCCTACGGCATCGCGCCCGGTACCGTCGGGGCCTATTATCCGGAAGCCAACGTGCTGGTGCCGCTGAACTATCTGGATGAAGAGAGCGGCACCCCTTCATATAAGTCGGTTCCCGTTCGTCTGACGCTGCGCTCGAAAGAGATCCGTCCGCTGGCCGGCGTACGCTAAAAAGCAGGGCGCAGGGCGGCATCGCGCCGTCCTG
Organism: Klebsiella variicola; assembly: GCF_000828055.2. NCBI lineage: Bacteria > Pseudomonadati > Pseudomonadota > Gammaproteobacteria > Enterobacterales > Enterobacteriaceae > Klebsiella > Klebsiella variicola. The sequence goes on from NZ_CP010523.2 coordinate 2,558,656, forward strand.
CGCCCCACAGCACCTCGTGATATCCTCGCTTGAATTTATCGCTACTGAAACTAACATTCTGGTAACCTGTGCGCGGCCCCGGGGGTGAACGGCGGGGTTCAAACGGGAAAGAGAATGGATATTAAGCAACTCAAGTATTTGATCGCGCTCGATCAGACGCGCCATTTTGGCCAGGCGGCGGCGGCCTGCCATATTACTCAGCCGACCCTCTCCATGCGCATTCGTAATCTGGAAGAGGAGCTGAACCTGACGCTTATTCAGCGCGGCCAGCGCTTTGAGGGGTTTACCCCGGAAGGTGAGCGGATCCTGGCCTGGGCGCGGGCGGTGCTGGCTGCCCATGATGGTCTGGCGGCAGAGGCGGCGATCTGTCGCGGGCAGATGGTCGGTCAGCTGCGGGTCGGCATGGTGCCGCTGGCGAGCCTGAACCCGATGCAGCTGATTAAACCGCTGGCGGAGAAATACCCGGCGCTGCAGTTCAGCCTGCTGTCGATGACCTCGGAGCAGATTATCGATGGCGTCAGCCGTAACCAGTTGGATCTGGGCATTTGCTATCTGCAGCATCTGGACCAGCGCCTGTTTAAGGTCGCCCGGTTGCCGCAAACCCGGATGGGGCTCCTGCATGATAAACGCCATTTCGACTTCAGCGGTGCGACGCCGGGGTGGGAGGCGCTGGCGACGTTGCCCCTCGGTTTTCTGACCAAGGGAATGTACTACCGGGAATCCATTGAAATCAGCTTTAAGGCTAAAGGGCTAACGCCGAAGTATGTTTTTGAAAGCGATTCGACGTTTCAGATTATCCAGGCGGTGCAGGCGGGGATCTGCTGCGCGATTATGCCGCTCAACAACGGCCTCGAAGCGCTGAGCGATAATCTTGACATTCTGCCGATCGCCGAAACCCAGGTCGATTCACAGCTGGCGCTCATTATGCGCCAGCAGGAGCCGGTATCAACCCTGGCGGAAAAATGCTTCGCCGAGGCGCAGGGGATTTTTGGCTGAGGCCAGTCCCTGCGACAACCTCAGATATTCTCCAGTCGAATGCCCCGCGTTCTGGGGCCGAAGATCCCTACCGACAGCATCACCATCAGCATACTGACGACGATAAAGCTAATCACCCCCGGCGTGCCGGCGTATTGCAGAATAATGCCGATCAGGATGCTGGTCACCGCGGTGGAGAGCCGGCTGAACGAGTAGCAGAAGCCGACGGCGCGGGCGCGAATATGGGTCGGGAAGACCTCGGCCTGGTAGGCGTGGTAGCTGATGGTCAGCCAGGCGTTGGACCAGGTGATCATAAACCCGCAGATCACCAGCAGAATCGGGCTGTTTTGCAGGGCGAACAGGGTCCCGAAGATGACAGTCATCAGCGCGGAGAGGACAATTTGCCATTTGTTCTCAAAGCGATGCACGAAGCGGGTACAGAACAGGCAGCCCAGCGGATAGGCGAGGGTGATAAAGAAGGCGTACAGCAGACTGTGAGTGATGCTGGCCCCCTGACCGGAGAGCAGCGCCGGCAGCCAGTTGCCAAAGCCGAAGAAGCCGATCGCCTGGAAGAAGTTCATCACCATCAGCATCAGGGTGCGCTGCCGATACTGCGGCGCCCAGATTTCGCGGAAGGTGCCGCGTTTGACGACGCTCTGTGCCGCATGCGCATGCTTCGGCGACGGCGTCACGCCACAGCGGGCTTCCATCTCACTCATCACCGCATGCGCGTCATCATGCCGCCCTTTGCTTTCCAGCCAGCGCGCTGACTCCGGCAGCTTTTTGCGGATAAACCAGATCGCCAGCGAGAACAGCGCGCCAAAGATGATCACCCAGCGCCAGCCGCTGAGGCCGAAGAGGGTGGTTGGCACCAGCATCCAGGACATCAGCGCCACCGCCGGAACCGACAGGAACTGGATGAAGAAAGCGAAAGCAAACGCTTTATTGCGCAGATGGGTTGGCATCCATTCGCTGAGATAGGTGTCAATGGTCACCAGCTCAATACCGAGGCCGATCCCCACCAGAAAGCGGAAAAAGATCACCCCTTCCGCGCTGCTCTGCGTCGCCATCAGCAGCGAAAAGAGGCCGTACCAGGCGAGCGCCACCATAAACGTCAGACGTCGCCCCAGCCTGTCCGCCAGCGGCGCCAACAGACTGGCGCCAATAAACAGCCCCATAAAGGTGGCGGAGGCAAAAGCCGCCTGATCGGCAATCCCGAATATCCCCGCCTGCCCGGTGTGGAAAATCCCGTCGGCCAGCAGCCCTGCGCTGATATACCCGGTCTGGAACAGGTCGTAGAGCTCGAAGAAGCCACCGAGGGAGAGCAGGGTGATAAACGACCATAAACCGAAGGAGGCGGGCAGCGCATCAATGCGTCCGGTTAAGCTGGCGTGCGGTTGTCCTGGCGAGGCATAAGGCGCGCCGCCGAGAACCTGGGTGGTAGACATGGTGTTGTATTCCTCAGGATGAATGGTTTGCCTGCTAATGTTAATTGATTGTTAATAGTTTTATATTTTTAATCCTACGCGTTAGCTGCAATCTTTAGCGCAAGATATCGCGATACACCATGAAAAATGAGATTCATGCTAGTTTTCGCCGCATGCCAGGCGAAGAATTGAAGTAAATCACCGCGGACGGTATTTCCCGTTGTGCGATTCGCCAACCCGCAGGAAAGCGGCTAGAATGGCCTCCTCGCAGGAGGTTATAAGAATGTTAAAAGAGGGATGTATGGCGTCGTATTCAGATCAGCCAGAGATGGCGACTGAGTTTCGCTTTACCCGTGTGATGGCCGAGCAGGCGGCGCGGGCGCGTCTGACGCTCGATGACGATCAGCTGTCGCTGATCGCTCGCCTGGATGCTCTGGGCCAGCAGCTGTTGTCCGCGGCTGGTACGCCGCAGGGGCTGTACGTCTGGGGGCGGACCGGGCGGGGGAAAAGTTTTATCCTCGACCACTTTTTTGCCAGCCTGCCGCTCGCCGCCCGGCGGCGGGTCCATTTTCATCACTTCTTCCGCGAGCTACATCAGCGGCTGAATGCTCCCGGCGCGCCCGACCTGCAGGCGGTGATGAGGCAGATGACTTCCGGCTGTCGCCTGCTGTGCTTCGACGAATTTCATCTTCACGACCCTGGCGACGCGATGCTGATCAAGGTCTTACTGGAGCATCTCTTTCAGCGCGGCATTGTGCTGTTGGCGACGTCAAACTATCCACCGGAGATGCTGCTGCCCAATCCGCTGTATCACGATCGTTTTTTACCGTCGATCGCGCTGATCCGCGCCCACCTGGCGGTCGTCGCGCTGAACGGTGAGGAGGATTATCGCCAGCGTCATCTGAGCGTCGATAATGCCTTCTGCAGCGGGCGGATGTGGGTTAATCCGAATGCACAACAGCGTCAGCTGTATGACCTGCCGTCGCTGTCTGCCGAACCGGTTTCGCTGACGGTAGGTTATCGCACCCTGCTGGCTACCACGGCGTCATCCACTCTGCTCCACTTCACCTTTGCCCAACTCTGTCAGGCCGCCACGGCGGTGATGGACTATCTGATGCTCAGCGAAAGCTATACGGTCTGGTTACTGGATGAGGTGCCGCCGCTGGCTACGGTGGGGCAAGCGGCCCAGCAGCGCTTTATCAACGTGATCGATGTGCTGTATGAAAAGCAGATCCGCCTGCTGCTGGTAACCTGCTGCGATCTGGAGACGCTGGTGGCCGGGGTGGAACTGGAGGATATTCAGCGTACGCGGAGTCGCCTGCAACAGTTGCCGCGGGCGGTATAAGCAAAACGCCCCGGCGGGTGCCGGGGCGGGGAGATTACAGGTCGAAGCGGTCGAGATTCATCACCTTAGTCCAGGCGGCGACGAAGTCATGCACCAGCTTCTGCTGCCCGTCGGCGCAGGCGTATACTTCCGCCAGCGCGCGCAGTACAGAGTTGGAACCAAACACCAGATCCACGCGGGTGGCGCTGTACTTCGCCTCGCCGGTTTTACGGTCGCTGCCGGTAAACAGCTCCGCGTGGTCATCGGCCGCTTTCCAGACGGTGGCCATATCCAGCAGGTTGACGAAGAAGTCATTGCTGAGCACGCCGACGCGGTCGGTGAACACCCCGTGTTTGCTGCCGTCGTAGTTCGCGCCCAGTACGCGCAAGCCACCGACCAGCACTGTCATTTCCGGGGCGGTTAGCGTGAGCTGCTGGGCTTTATCGATCAGCAGCGTTTCCGTCGAGACACCGCCTTCGATACGGCGATAGTTGCGGAAGCCATCCGCCAGCGGCTGCAGCAGGTCAAACGACTCGACGTCGGTCTGCTCAGGCAGGGCGTCGACGCGGCCTGGGGTAAACGGCACGTTAACGCTGACGCCGGCGGCAGCGGCCGCCTGCTCAACGCCGACCACGCCAGCCAGCACGATGATATCGGCTAACGACGCTTTGCCGGAGGCACGCTGGATCGCCTGCAGAGTCGGCAGCACCCGGCTGGCGATAGCATTGACCGGCCAGTTTTTCTGCGGAGCGAGGGCCAGGCGTGCGCCGTTAGCGCCGCCGCGCTTATCGCCGCCGCGGAAGGTGGAGGCGGAAGCCCAGGCGACCGAAACCAGCTCACTCACCGACAGGCCGGCGCCGGCGATGGCGGTTTTCAGACTGGCGATATCCTCAGCGCTCGGCTGGTGAGTCGCTGCCGGCAGCGGATCCTGCCAAATCAGATCTTCTTTCGGCACTTCCGGACCGAGGTAACGGGATTTTGGCCCCATATCACGGTGGGTCAGCTTGAACCACGCCCGGGCAAACGCCTCGTTAAAGGCCTGCGGATCGTTGAGGAAGCGGCGGGAGATCTTTTCAAACTCCGGGTCGAAGCGCAGGGTCAGGTCGGTGACCAGCATGGTCGGTTTGCGTTTTTTCCCCGGATTAAACGGATCCGGGATAATTTCCGGGGCGTCTTTGGCTTCGAACTGGATAGCGCCAGCCGGGCTGCGGGTCTGCACCCATTCATATTTAAACAGGTTCTCGAAGAAGTAGTTGCTCCACTGGGTGGGCGTCTGCGTCCAGACCACTTCCAGACCGGAGGTGATGGCATCCGCACCTGCGCCGCTGCCGTAGCTGGAGTGCCAGCCCAGACCCTGCGCTTCCAGTGGGGCGGCTTCCGGCTCGGCGCCGACGTGGCTGGTTTCGGCGGCGCCGTGGGTTTTGCCCAGCGTGTGGCCGCCAGCGATCAGGGCGACAATCTCTTCATCGTCCATCGCCATATTGCCGAAGGTGGCGCGAATGGCTGCCGCGGCGGACAGCGGCTCGCCGCTGGCGTTCGGTCCTTCCGGGTTGACGTAGATCAGCCCCATTTCGGTGGCGCCGATGGCCTGTTTCGCCAGGCTTTCCGGGTGACGGTGGGCCAGCCACTCTTTCTCATCGCCCCAGTCGACGTCCAGATCCGGTTCCCAAACATCTTCACGACCGGCGCCAAAGCCAAAGGTGCGGAAGCCGGCGTTTTCCAGAGCGACGTTACCCGCCAGCATGTAAAGGTCGGCCCAGGAGATTTTCTGGCCATATTTCTGTTTTACCGGCCACAGCAGGCGACGGGCTTTATCGAGACTGACGTTGTCTGGCCAGGAGTTCAGCGGCGCAAAGCGCTGCTGCCCACGGCCTGCGCCGCCGCGACCGTCAACGGTGCGGTAGGTGCCGGCGCCGTGCCAGGCCATACGAATAAACAAGCCAATGTAGCTACCCCAGTCTGCCGGCCACCACTCTTGCGAGTCGGTCAGCAACGCTCTGAGGTCAGCTTTCAGCGCGGAGTAGTCGAGCTTTTTAAACTCTTCCCTGTAGTTAAAATCCTCACCCAACGGGTTGGAACGACTGGAGTGCTGGTTCAGCAGATCGACACGCAGCTGGTTAGGCCACCAGTCGCGGTTGCCGGTGCCGCTGCCGGCGCTCTGTTTTGGCGTCTCGGCGTGGAAAGGGCACTTTCCGGCGGATGCGTTGTTGGATGGGTCGTTTGACGTGCTCATATCAGGCTCCGTTTGCTTTTGTGAATGCCATTACGATATACACTGCTACCAATAAGCGATATTTGAATGAGTCTACAGATTTAATAGCTAATTCCGTTCAACGAAGGGTAAACATCCCCTTATATGACCAGGCAGACCTGGCGGTTAGTATAAACCTCACCATTAACCATAGACGTAACGAGACGGCAAAGGAAACGATCTGCGTCAATCAGAGAGCCGGAATGCTAATTGTTTGAGATATGACAATTTTCCTGCGAGAAAAGGATGAGGGCTGTCCGTTGCGCGAGCGTAACGAATGTTCGGTACGGGGGTTGTTGGCGGACACAGAATAAGCTAATACTTAGGCACCATGTGACTGGCGCTGAAGACAGAATACTGTCGGGGAGCATGGTCGACGTCGCCGCGCGCCTGGGCATTACCGATAGCTGGAGATAAGTTATGCCTGAATTCGCTTCATTAATGGCCTTTGCCGCGGTGGCGCTGGGGTTGGTGTTAACCCCAGGCCCCAACATGATGTATCTCACTTCGCGTTCGATTTGCCAGGGAAAACGCGCTGGCTTTATCTCCCTTGCCGGCGTGGCCGTGGGATTTTTCTTCTATATGTTGTGTGCCGCTTTCGGCATCACCGCGTTGGTTTTCGCGGTTCCATACGCCTACGATGCCTTGCGTTTATGCGGGGTCGCTTATTTGCTCTATCTGGCGTGGCAGGCGATCAAACCGGGAGGGCGGCCGATATTTGCGGTGCGCGACTTACCCGCGGACAGTGGGCGTAAGCTGTTTCTGATGGGATTCCTCACCAGCCTGGCGAACCCCAAAGTTGCCATCCTGTATCTGTCCCTGCTGCCGCAGTTTATCACTCCCGGACTCGGCAGCGTGCTCAGTCAGTCGTTAATATTAGGCTGTACCCAGGTGATCATCAGCGTGGCGGTGAACGGCATGATTATCTTGCTGGCCGGGCAGGTGGCGTTATTTCTTGGTCGGCGGCCGGGCTGGCAACAATTTCAACGCTGGCTGATGGCGACGGTACTGGCGGGAATGGCGGTTAAGATCGCTTTTGAGGCCAGAAAATAAGCGGGTTGATCGTGTAAACAGATGCCAGCCGTCCCCGTTGCTGGCTAACCTCGCACTCTGATGCCTTTCTCCTGCACAGAAAGGCTTCCCACGCTCTAACATGCTGAAACATTTCTGCCAGATCATTAGCAACCTTTCAGTAGGGCTGGCGCCGCGATAAGGCTATGCTTCCCGGCCGTTACGCTGTTGGCTTTTCTTGTGATTCAGGTGATGTACCGCTAATGCCCCTTTTGAGAGATGAAATTCGCGACCACTCCGCGGAAGAGATGCTGTTTATCCGCCGGGCCGCAATTGCTTTTCTGCTGGTGGTGGTCTGCTTTGGCGTGCTGATCGTCAACCTCTACCATCTGCAGGTGGAGCAGCATGATTTCTACCAGACCCGATCGAACCAGAACGACATTAAGATGCTGCCCATTGCCCCCAGCCGCGGGCTGATATTCGATCGCAATGGCATTCCGCTGGTGCAGAACATTACCCTGTATCGCCTGCAGGTGATCCCGAGCAAAATTCCCGATATGACCGCGCTGCTGCAAAGCCTGACGCCGATCGTCGACCTGACGCCGGATGACATCGCCAGCTTCCGCGACGATATGCACCACAACAGCCGCTATAAAGCGGTGACGCTGAAGTCCGACCTCAGCGACGTGGAGGTGGCGCGCTTCGCGGTTAACGAATTCCGTTTCCCCGGCGTGACGGTGGAGAGCTATCAGCAGCGCGAATACCCGTACGGCGCCGAGCTGGCGCACGTGGTGGGCTATGTGTCGAAAATTAACGACAACGACCTGCAGCGGCTGGCGAAAGACGGCGAAGAGGAGAACTATGCTGCCGACCACAATATCGGCAAGCAGGGGATCGAGGGCTATTACGAAAAAGCGCTCCACGGCACCACTGGTTATCAGGAAGTGGAGGTCGATAACCACGGCCGGGTGGTGCGTCTGCTGAAAGAGGTACCGCCGGTGGCCGGGAAAAACCTCTATCTGACCCTCGACCTGCACCTGCAGCAGTATATTGAGTCGGTGCTGAAGGGGCAGCGCGCGGCGGTGGTGGTGGTCGATCCCCGGGATGGCGGCGTGCTGGCGATGGTCTCCAGCCCCAGCTACGATCCTAATCCGTTCGTCAAAGGCATCGGCTATCAGGCCTATAAATCGCTGCTCGATAATCCGGACCGGCCGCTGATCAACCGTGTTACTCAGGGGCTGTATCCCCCGGCCTCGACGGTGAAGCCCTATATGGCGCTGTCGGCGCTCTCCGCAGGGGTCATCACCCCGAACACCACCTTCTTCGGCGCGCCGACGTGGACGCTGCCGGGCACGCAACGCCGCTACCGCGACTGGCTGAAGACCGGCCACGGGATGCTCAACGTGACCAAAGCCATCGAAGAGTCGGCTGACACCTTTTTCTATCAGGTCGCTTTCGAGATGGGCATTGACCGGATCCATGAGTGGCTGAGCAAGTTTGGTTACGGCCAGTCCACCGGCATCGACCTTAATGAGGAGTATGCCGGCGTACTGCCCAGCCGGGAGTGGAAACAGCGGGTGCATAAAAAGCCCTGGTATCAGGGGGACACCATCTCGGTCGGCATCGGCCAGGGGTACTGGATCGCCACGCCCATTCAGATGGTGAAGGCGCTCACCACCCTGCTGAATAATGGCAAGGTGCAGGATCCGCATCTGCTCTATTCGATGAAGCAGGGCAACCATGTGGAACGTTATCAGCAGCCGGCGAACCTGCCGCAGGTGGGCGATCCGAAATCGCCGTACTGGGGCATTGTGCGCAACGGCATGTATGGGATGGCGAATCTGCCCAACGGCACCGGCTACAAGCTGTTCCATACCGCGCCGTACCAGATCGCGGCGAAGTCCGGCACCTCGCAGGTGTTCAGCCTGAAGCAAAACCAGACCTATAACGCCAAAATGATCCCGGTGCGTCTGCGCGACCATATCTTCTATACCCTGTTTGCCCCTTATCAGCATCCGAAGGTGGCGATGGCGCTGATCCTGGAGAACGGCGGCGGGGATGGGGTGGTGGCCGGACCGACGGCGCGCGCCATTCTGGACCACATCTTTGTTCCGCAGCAGGCGTCATCCGCGGCGGCTGACGTGCCGCAGCGTGACAGCGCCGATGCCCAGTAAGCGGCTGGACTTATTCCGGACGCGCATCGTTCATAGATATTGGTTATTTGTCCCGCGGCTTTCCGGGCGGCATAGTGATGGCAGGAACATGACCCGGAGCGAGGAGGAAGGGTGACACGTAACCGATTATTGCTGGTTCAGACCGGCACGCCGCCGGCAGCCATCCGCGAGGAGCATGGCGATCTGCCGCACTGGTTCCGTACGCTGCTGGCGCCGTGGCAGGCGCAGCTGACCGCGGTGCGGGTCTTTGAAGATGAACCGCTGCCGGCGCCGGATCGCCAGACCGTGGCGGTTCTCACCGGTTCGTGGGCAATGGTGTCCGATCGCCTGGCATGGAGCGAACGGACCGCCGACTGGATCCGTCAGGCGGTGGCTATCGGCATGCCGCTGTTCGGCGTCTGCTATGGTCATCAACTGATGGCCCATGCGCTGGGCGGTGAGGTGGCTTACCATCCTGCCGGGCGGGAAAGCGGCAGCAAAACGATTGCGCTTTCGCCGTGGGGTGTCGATGACCCGCTGCTGAGCGGCCTGCCAGCGACATTCCCCGCGCATTTGAGCCATTTGCAAACCGTGACCCGTTTGCCGGAGGGGGCTACTGTGCTGGCCGCATCCTCCCACGATCCCCACCAGATTGTGCGCTACGGGCCGCAGGCGGTCTCCACGCAGTTTCACCCGGAATTCACCGCGCCGATTGCCCGCTCGCTGATCCGCTACCGGGAGGCGGTGCTGCAGGCGGAAGGCATCGACCCACAACAGTTACACGACGAGGTCCAGGAGAGCCCGCAGGCCGCGGCGATCCTCACCCGCTTCGTCAGCGACTTTCTGACCCCGGATGCCCCGGCCATTAACTCCCTGTCGTGAACAGCACTCGCCAGCGGCGACGCCGGCGGGTCATCTCACGCCACAGGGCGACCACCTCTTCAACGCGCAGCGCGTCAGCCGCCTGCGGCGTCACCCCCGGCAAGTTATACTCCTGGCGCAGCGCGTCCAGGGCGCGCACCTTCGGCGGTACCCGGGTGCGAGCCTGAGCGGCCAGCTGCTGCTGTAACAACCTGAAGGTCGCCTCATCCATGGGGTCCAGCTGGCGCAGAAAGGTTTTACAGCAGCGGAGGAGTTCTCCGGGACGGCGTTCCGGGGACTGGAGCGCCATCAGCAGCCCATCGCGATCGGCAACGCGCTGATAGCGGCAGCTCACCACATAGCCTATCTGCTGCTCCACCCGCAGGTGCTGGAAAAACGGCGGCTCGCAGAACTGCGCCAGCACCCGCAGGGCCGCCAATGAAGCGCCTTCCGGCAGCGGAAGAAAGACCAGTAGCGCCGTGTCGCCCCGGGGATAAGCCAGCCGCTCGACGCCGCCGCGGCAGGGGGCCGGAGCGGGCATCGGCGGATTAACCGGGACGGTAAGCCGGCTCAGCTGACGCGCTACCCACTGCGCATCTTTCGCGCTGCCGCCAATCAGGGCCGCCAGCCAACCTTCCTGGTGCGCTGACGTACCCAGCCGTTCGGGGAGCTGGGCCATGAGATGACGGATCGCAATACTCTCCGGCGGTGGGGGCAGCGGGGCGACCGGGAGCGCGAGATGCCGCACGATGGCCTGCAGAATCGCCTCCGGCCGTTGGCCGGACGCAGGCAACTGCAGGATCAGCTGCCAGCTACCGTCGAACAGATGCCACTCGCCGTGTCCCCCGGCATGGCGCAGGGCGGCAAGCAATGGACGCAGCTGTTCCCTGCGCGCCAGCCCTTCGGCCGGCGTGGGCGAGCAGTAGAAGGGCGGTCGCAGCAGGAGCGTCGGCGGCTCTTCCGGTGACGGGAGGTGACGCAGTGGCGCGGCTTCCGCCGGGCTTTCGGCCACGAGCTCGCCAGCGGCCTGCGGATAAAAAGCGAATGCCAGCGCCGGGTCAGAGACCGGACGTGGCGACCAGCGGCTGAGCGGCAGGCTAAAGCCCTGGGTGGCTACCGTTGCTCCGGGGGGCTGCGTCTGGCAGGCCAGGCTGACCGTGGGGGCGGCCAGCAGGGCGGCGCAAAAATCGGCGAACCCGGTGGGCGGCGCCCCGGGGGCAAAGCCGAATGCCCGCTGGCGCAGCTGATCGAGGGGCGACAGCGCCTGAAAACGGCGCCGGGACAGCTGATAGTAGTGTTGCTGCTGCACAGGCGTCGTCTGCTGTAGCGCCTGCAACCAGTGGGTTATCTGCCGGTCGACCTGTTCCGGCCGGTCGCTGGCGAAAATCAGCGCCAGCCAGCCGAAGTGCTGATCCTGATACAGCCAGTTCAGCGCCACGTCCTCGGCCATCCCGTGCTGGCGCAGGCCGGCCATCAAGCTACCGGGGGCTTCATCCAGCAAAAACTCGCGCAATAACGTGACATTGTCACTTAAGGCGATCAGCGGGCAGCGCCACAGCGCGGGCTGGCTGGAGACGGCCAGCTGCAGTTCAGGGGGCTCGCCCAGAGTGAGCGGCGGCGCTGGCGGCGGTGCCTCGCCCGGGGCAAGCCCGGTGGCGAAACGGGTCGCCAGTTCGCCGAGCACCTCCAGCGACTGCGGCCCCTGCAGCCAGAGTTGCATCCGGCGGGCGACGTAGTGGCTGCGGTGAAAGTCACGTAAGGCCGCCTGTAGCGCGAGGAAATCCTCCCCCAGCGACCCGGCGTCGCCGACCTGAAAGCGGCGAAACGCCGCTGGCGCGATGGCGGAGTGACGCACGGCGGCTTCCCGTCGCGACAACTCATGCTGTTGGATCAGGCGGTTTTCGGCGTCGATAACCGCGACTTCGCGTTGAATATCGTCCCTGAGCAGCAGCGGCGCCTGCAGCATCTCCTGCAGGCGCGCGACGCCGTCAGCCAGGCCCTCGGCGGCGACCTCGAAAAAGAAAGCGCTGTGGCGGGCCAGGGTGGTGGCATTCACATCCCCTGCCTGGCGCTGCACCCAGCCCATTAGCCGTTCATCTTTGCGGTAGCGCTCACCGCCGTAAAACAGCAGGTGTTCCAGCAGGTGCGCCAGACCGGGGAAGCACGACGGTTCATGGTGGCTGCCGGCGGCAACCCGCACCAGGGCCGCCGCGCGATCGGCCTGCGGCTGATGAACCAGGGTAGCCTGCAGGCCGCCCGGCAGAGTGACAGTGCGGGTCGCCAGCGTCATTACAGTTCCCGGGTTTTGTAGATCAGCTGCGAGCGGGTACGGTTGCGGAACTGCAGCTGGTTGACTTTGATGTCGCTGCAGGCCGCTTCGCGCCGGGCCTCAAGGATTTTGTGATGATGTGGGGATTTGCTGCACACCGGGTCGGCGTTATCGGCGCTGCCGGTCAGCATAAAGGCCTGACAGCGGCAGCCGCCGAAGTCTTTCTCTTTTTCATCACAGGAGCGGCACGGCTCCGGCATCCAGTCATACCCGCGATAACGGTTGAAGCCGAACGAGTCATACCAGATCGATTCCAGACTCTGCTCCAGCACCGACGGGAACGCCACCGGCAGCTGGCGCGCGCTGTGGCACGGCAACGCAGTGCCTTCCGGAGTGACGCTGAGGAAAATCGATCCCCAGCCGCCCATACAGCCTTTCGGGCGTTCCTCGTAATAGTCCGGGGTGACGAACAGCAGGTTGGTGAGGTTGCCGCTGGCGGCCATTTTCTGCCGGTAATCGGCGACCACCTGCTCGGCGCGAGCGATCTGTTCCCGGGTCGGCAGCAGCCCTTCGCGATTAAGAAACGCCCAGCCGTAAAACTGGCAGGTGGCGAGCTCGACGTCATCGGCCTCCAGCTCAATGCACAGCTCGATAATTTTATCGAGCTGGTCGATGTTATGCCGGTGGAGGACGAAGTTCAGCACCATAGGGTAGTCGCGCGCTTTTACCGCTCTGGCCATCGCCAGCTTCTGCTGGAAGGCTTTTTTATTGCCGGCGAGAGCGGCGTTGAGCACCTCATCGCTGGCCTGGAAGCTAATCTGGATATGGTCCAGTCCGGCCTCGCTGAAGGCGTCGAGTTTGCTCTCGGTTAGCCCAATTCCCGAGGTGATCAGGTTGGTATAGAACCCGAGGTCGCGCGCGGCGCGGATCAGCTCCGGCAGATCTTTACGGGTCAGTGGCTCGCCGCCGGAAAAGCCCAGCTGTACGCTGCCCATCGCTCGCGCCTGGCGAAAGACCTCGATCCATTGTTCGGTGGTCAGCTCCTTTTCCTGCCGGGCGAAGTCCAGCGGATTGGAACAGTAGGGACACTGCAGCGGGCAGCGGTAGGTCAGTTCCGCCAGCAGCCACAGCGGCGGATTGACGGCGGGTTTATTCTGGCTCACGGCAGGTGATCCACTTCTGTTGACAGGCGATCTGCAGGAACTCGACGACGTCGTCATCGACGCCGCCGGCTTCCGGGAAACGTTCGTTAAGCATGGCGATAATCGCCGCGACGTCGCGCCGGCCATCGACCAGCTCGAGGATCGCCGCGGCGGTCTCATTGAGTTTAGCCATTCCCTCCGGATAGAGGATCACATGGCTCTCCTGGGCGGCTTCCCACTGCAGTCGGTAGCCGCGACGAAAGGCAACGATGGACGTTTTTTGCATGATTACACCAGTCGGGTCGTGTGCCAGGCCGCCTTGTCGGTGACCGTGTGATAGGGCGGGCGCTGCAGAGCGTAGGCCATGGTCATGGCATCGAGCATCGACCACAGGATGTCGAGCTTAAACTGCAGGATCTCCAGCATCCGGTTCTGTTTTTCAGCGCTGTCACAGTAGGTCTTCGCCAGCGCCAGACCATGCTCAACGTCGCGGTTAGCCTGGCTCAGACGACTGCGAAAGTAAAAATAGCCTTCCTCTTTGATCCACGGATAGTGCTGCGGCCAGCTGTCGAGGCGCGACTGATGGATCTGCGGGGCGAACAGCTCGGTCAGGGAGCTGCAGGCCGCCTCCTGCCAGCAGGCGCGACGAGCGAAATTAAGATAGGCATCCACCGCGAAGCGCACGCCGGGCAGCACGTGACGCTCGCTGAGCAGGTCGTCGCGGCTCAAACCGACCGCTTCCCCCAGCCGCAGCCAGGCTTCAATCCCGCCATCTTCGCCGTGGCTACCGTCGTGGTCGAGGATCCGCTGCACCCATTTGCGCCGGGTCTGCGCATCCGGGCAGTTGGCCATAATCGCCGCGTCTTTCAGCGGAATGGTGGTCTGGTAATAAAACCGGTTCGCCACCCAACCCTGAATTTGCTCGCGGGTCGCTTCGCCGTTATGCATGGCGATGTGGTAAGGGTGGTGAATATGGTAGAAGGCGCCTTTAGCCCGCAGAGCCTCTTCAAAGGCCTGCGGCGACAGCGTGTCGGTGATCAGCATGCGGTATCCTGAAGGGTGATTGCCATCCCGTCCCAGCTCACTTCAATCCCCTGTTGCGTTAGCGCCTGGCGCTGGGGAGACTGCTCGTTAAGGATCGGGTTGGTGTTATTAATATGAATGAGAATTTTGCGTTTTGCCGGCAGGGAGGCCAGCAGGGCCATCATCCCGTGCTCATCGCTGAGCGCCAGGTGTCCCATATCACGACCGGTATTGCGCCCGACGCCGGCGGCCTGCAGCTCGTCATCCTGCCAGACGGTGCCATCGATCAGCAGACAGTCCGCTTTTTGCAGCCACGGCAGAAGGGCTTCATCCGGCTCACCCAGCCCCGGGGCATAGAACAGCGTCTGCCCGTTGCGGCGGTTTTCGATAAACAGCGCCACGTTATGGCCCGGCAGCGGCCGGTCGCGATACGGCGAATAGGGCGGCGCGTTGCTGGCGATAGGCACGGCGGTAAACTGCAAATCAGGGCAGGCGTCAACGGTAAAAGGCTGCTGCGGGGCGATGGGATGATGCACCAGGCCGCCGTTCCAGTGTCGCAGCATGGTAAACACCGGGAAGCCGGTGGAGAGATCCTCATGAACCTCCGGCGTGCACCACACCTGGTGCGGGCAGCCTTCGCGCAGGCTCAGCAACCCGGTGGTGTGGTCGATCTGGCTGTCGGTGAGAATAATGCCGCCGATAGACGTCCCGCGCAGTACGCCGGGTTTATTTAACTCGGGGGTATGGGCAATCTGCTGGCTGATATCCGGCGAGGCATTGCACAGCACCCACTCTTTGCCGTTATCGCTGACGATGATCGACGACTGGGTGCGGGCGCTGGCCTGAATGGTGCCGTTGCGCAGACCCTGACAGTTGGCGCAGTTGCAGTTCCATTGCGGGAAACCGCCGCCGGCGGCGGAGCCGAGGACTTTAATGAACATGAAGACGGACCGGGTAATGAATGAAGGTGCCCGCGCGAACGGCGGGCGGGGCGATTAACGGTTAGAAATGTACAGCGTCACTTCCAGACCGAGACGTAAATCGATAAAAGCAGGTTTCTTCCACATGTTGTGTTCCTCTTAAAAATGACGACAGGCCTCACGGATAATGCTGGATCTGTGACGGCCGCCGCATATTGCGCTTCACCGGGAGAGAGATCAACCCGGAATCTGTAAGGAATTAACTTTATGTTTACAATATAACCTATTGTTGCCAAACCTTTTTTAATACCCGCAGCCAGTTGTTCCACAGCAGCTTATCCAGCACCAATTGATCATAGCCATTGTCCCGCAAGGCATTGATAAGCCGCGGTAAGCCGGCCACATCGCCCAGCTCGTCGGGCAGGGTGATGCCGTCAAAATCCGAGCCGAGAGCCACATGATCCTCACCCATTATGTTAATAAGATAGTCGATATGCCGGACAATGGTGGTTAAGGGCGTGTCGCTGTCGCGCCGTCCGTCGGCGCGCAGGAAAGCATTGCCGAAATTGACGCCCACTACGCCGCCGCTGTCGCGGATCGCCCGCAGTTGCCGGTCGGTCAGATTGCGCGGCTGTGGGCACAGGGCGTGGGCATTAGAGTGGGTGGCCACCAGTGGGGCGGTGGAATGGTGGGCGGTATCCCAAAAGGCCTGTTCATTCATGTGCGAAACATCGATCTGCATCTTCAGGGCGTTGGCCTGAGCGATGAGCGCAATGCCCTCGCGAGTGAGACCCGGCCCGCTGTCCGGGCTGCCGGGAAAGGCGCCGGTGACCCCGCAGCCGAAGCGATTGGCGATGTTCCAGAACGGACCAATGCTGCGCACCCCGGCGCGATAAAAGGCCTGCAGATCTTCGCCTTGCGCGTCGAACCCGCCAGCACCTTCGATGTGCGCCACCATCGCCAGCGCGTTATCCTGGCGACAGCGTTCGATATCCGCCGCGCTCAGGCACAGCCGCGCGCGACTGGCGTCATGGGCGCAAATCGCCTTGAGGATAGCCAACTGCTGCCAGAGGATCGCCCGCGGATCCCACGCCTCGCTGGCGTACTGCGGCGCCACGCGGGCGATATACTCCTGCGGCGGCACAAAGAGGGCGAACAGGCCGCCGGCCAGCCCGCCCTGGCGGATACGCGGATAGTCGAGATGGCCGTTTTCTATCCCGGCAAAGAAGGCGCTTACCGGATCCTCACGATGGTGAAGCCAGAGATTCAGCAGCAGGTCATTGTGACCATCAAAAATCGCCATAGCGGGTTCCTGCGTTCTTAAGTGGTGAAAAATGCCTGCCACGGTAACGGATTTATCTCCTGGGGCAAGCATAAATTCACATGCCCGCAACAATTGCCAACCTCGACTCTGTATCACACTGTATCTCGCGGCGCAGCGCTGACATTAAGAGATAAAAATGGCCCCGGTCGGGCACATGGCGGATACAAATTTCCGCTTTACTGGTCACGTACTCTCTTGATGATGATAAAAGGTGAGAAAGTGATGAACAGAGTATCCCTGATCCGCTATACCAGCGCCGCGGCGCTGGGGTTATCCACCCTGTGGTCCGCTGCCGTTTGCGCCGCGGAAGACGCGGGGGCGTTCGACAGGATCCACCAGATCCGCGCCGGCGACCTGAATATAGGCTACGTGGATATCGGCCCGCGCGACGGCCAGCCGGTGATCCTGCTGCACGGCTGGCCCTACGATATTCAGAGCTATGCTCAGGTGGCGCCGGCTTTAGCGCAGAAGGGTTACCGGGTCATTGTGCCGTATCTGCGCGGCTACGGCACGACCCGTTTCCTCTCCGCCAGCACGCCGCGTAACGGTCAGCCGTCGGCGATGGCGGCCGATATTGTCCATCTGATGGACGCCCTGAACATCAGGCAGGCGGATCTGGCCGGCTTTGACTGGGGCGCGCGCACGGCGGATATCGTCGCCGCGCTGTGGCCGCAGCGGGTGAAATCCCTGGTCTCGGTGAGCGGGTATCTGATCAGCAGTCAGCAGATTGGCGAAAAACCGCTGCCGCCGCAGGCGGAGCTGTCGTGGTGGTATCAGTTCTATTTTGCCACCCCGCGCGGCGAAGCCGGTTACCGGCATAACACCCACGACTTTGCGAAATTTATCTGGCATCAGGCGTCGCCGCAGTGGAAATTCAGCGACGCGACTTTTGCCAGAACCGCCCGGGCGCTGGATAACCCGGACCACGTGGCGATCACCATCAGCAACTACCGCTGGCGCCTGGGGCTGGAGAAGGGGGAAGCGAAGTATGCCGGCTATGAACAACGGCTGGCGGCGCTACCGCCGATAACCGTGCCCACCATCACCCTTGAAGGGGCGAATAACGGCGCGCCGCATCCGGCTCCCGCCAGCTACCGGGCTAAATTTACCGGGAAATATGAACACCGGGATCTGCAGGGGGTGGTGGGCCATAATCCGCCGCAGGAGGACCCGGCAGACTTTGTCCAGGCGGTGGTGGACGCCGACCGTTTGTAATCCGCGCCTTGCCGGCGGCGCGACGTTGCGCTTCCGGCAACACGGCTTATGCTTGTGAAGAGTTTATTTTGCCGCAGGAGCACCCTTTGGAGCGTATTGACCACATCCTGGTCGTCGATGACGACCGCGATATTCGGGAACTGATTGTCGACTATCTGGAAAAATCGGGATATCGCGCCAGCGGCGCGGCGAACGGCAAAGCCATGTGGTCGGTGCTCAAAAATCATCAAATTGACCTGATTGTGCTGGATATCATGATGCCGGGCGAGGACGGCTTAACGCTCTGCCGCCAGCTGCGCGCCAACCCGCAGCAGGATATTCCGGTGCTGATGCTCACCGCCCGCACCGACGACAGCGACCGGATCCTCGGACTGGAAATGGGGGCTGACGATTATCTGATTAAACCCTTTGTGGCCCGCGAACTGCTGGCGCGCATCAAAGCCATTTTACGCCGCACCCGGGCGCTGCCGCCCAATCTGCAGATCACCGAGGCGGGCAGGCTGATCGCCTTTGGCGACTGGCTGCTCGACACTGCCGCCCGCCACCTGCTGGACGACAGCGGCGCCATCGTCGCCCTCAGCGGGGCGGAGTATCGGCTGCTGCGGGTGTTTCTCGATCACCCCCAGCGGGTATTGAACCGCGACCAACTGCTGAATCTGACCCAGGGACGCGACGCGGAACTGTTTGAGCGGTCAATTGACCTGCTGGTGAGCCGACTGCGCCAGCGGCTACGGGAGGATGCCCGCGAGCCGGCCTACATTAAAACGGTGCGCAGCGAAGGCTATGTGCTGTCGGTGCCGGTCTCCATCCGCGAGAGGCATGAATGAGGTTTTGGCCCGCCTCGCTGCAGTCGAGGCTGATGGCGCTGCTGTTTCTGGCGCTGCTGCTGGCGAATACTTTAACCCTGTCGCTGCTGTTTTATGAGCGCATGAGCAGCGCTCGCAGCGTGATGCTGGGCAATCTGGCTTCCGATGTCGCCACCAGCGTGGCTATCCTTGACCGCCTGCCGGCCGCTGAGCGCCCACAGTGGCTGCCGAAGCTGGCGCGCGGCAATTATCGCTATCTGCTGGGCTCCGGCGAGCGCGGCGACTACCCGGACAGCTGGCGCGCCCGGGACGCAGCCCGCTCCCTGCAGGAGGCGCTGAGCGCGCAGTACCCGGTAAGTATTGTGACGATCCCCGGCCCGCGGCAGCATATTCAGGCCCATATTACCCTCCACGACGGCGCCCCGTTGACTCTCGATCTGTGGCCGAAGCTACCGGCCATCGCCCGCTGGCTGCCGGTGGTGCTGATCGCTCAGTTTGTTCTCCTGCTGGCCTGCGCCTGGTATGCCGTTCGCCAGGTGTTGCTGCCCATCACCCGTTTTACCCGCGCAGTGGACGCCCTTGAACCGGCCAGCGACACGGCGGGAACCATGGCCGAGCAGGGGCCGGAAGAGGTCCGCCGTGCCGCTCGCGCGTTTAACGCGATGCAGGCGCGCATCCACGACCATCTGCAGGAGCGGGCGCGGATCCTCGCCGCTATCTCCCACGATCTGCAAACCCCGATCACCCGAATGAAGCTGCGGGTGGAGATGGCCGACCAGCCGGAACTGCGCGATAAGCTGCTGCAGGATCTCGACAATATGACCCGCCTGGTGCGGGAGGGCATCGCCTTCGCCCGCACCTCGCAGCCACTGGCGGAGGCGCGCCAGCGGCTGAACCTTGACGCCTTTCTCGACACCATCGTCTGCGATTATGCCGATGTCGGCCGGCCGGTGCGTTTTTGCCCGGAGGAGACCGCCGGGGTGGTGTGGATCCCACCGCAGGCCCTGCGCCGGGTGATGACTAACCTTATCGATAATGGGTTGAAATTCGGCACCACGGTCACGGTAACTCTGACCCGCGACGCCGCCGGGGATGTCACCCTCCATGTACTGGATGAGGGGCCGGGGATCCCGGAGGCCGCGCTACAGGCGGTGCTGCAGCCGTTTTATCGCCTGGAGGACTCGCGCAATCGCGATACCGGCGGCACCGGTCTGGGGCTGGCGATCGCTGCGCAGCTGGTCAGCCAGATGAACGGCGCACTGCGCCTGGCCAACCGCCCGCAGGGCGGCCTGGACGCCAGCGTTCGCCTTGCCGCGGCGGGATTGTATCCTGCTGTATCTCCGGCGCAGACGGATAATTAAGCCGACAATTCTCCCCCTTTCCCGACACATTCGCCTTACATGGCCTTGCGGTAATGTCGTGGCTGCCACTCCCGGCAGCGACGACATAATGAGGAGAAGGCGATGTCGATATTCATTGCATTTTTGGGCGGAATGTTAACTCTGCTGAGCCCCTGTACGCTGCCGGTGATCCCGCTGCTGTTCGCCAGCGTCCGGGGCCGCCGGGGGCAGCTGGCAATTATGCTGGCTGGAATGGCGCTGATGTTCGGCGCGGTTTCGTGGCTGGTGACGGTCGCCAGCGGCTGGGTGGTGAATCTGACCCTCGCAGGCCGCGGCCTGGCGCTGGCGTTCTTCGCCCTGGTCGGGCTGAGCCTGCTTTCGCAGCGCGTCGCGCAGCGGCTGACCTCACCCCTGGTGGAGCTGGGAAATCAGCTTAACAACGCCAGCTCACGCCAGCGCGGCTGGATCGGTTCGCTGCTGGCCGGGCTGGCGGTGGGCCTGTTGTGGGCCCCGTGCGCCGGGCCGGTATTGGGGGCGATACTCAGCCTGGGCTTTGTGCATCCGGGCCAGGCGACCACTGGCGGGTTGCTGCTGGCTTACGGCAGCGGCGGGGCGCTGATGTTATTCCTGCTGGGGTGGTGCGGCGCGGCGTTGATTGCCCGTCTGCGTCGTGGGCTGGCGTTCGGCGAACGGCTGCGCCGGCTGGCGGGGGTGGCGATGCTGGCCTCGGTGGCGCTGATCGCCAGCGGCGGCGATCGCTATCTGCAAAGTGCGGGAGGCTGGAGTCAGGCGCTGGAGCAGCGGCTGGCCGCCCGTCTGCCGCAGCCGGAGCAAAAGACCATCCTCCAGCCGATCGCCGCGCCGCAGCCCAGCAGCGCGATGCCCTCCCTGGCGGGAGGCAGCGCGTGGCTCAACAGCCCGGCGTTAACTCCGGAGCGTCTGAAGGGCAAAGTGGTGCTGGTGGATTTCTGGACCCGGGAGTGCATCAACTGTCAGCATACCCTGCCTTACGTGCGCGACTGGGCGAACAAATACCGCGCTGCCGGGCTGGTGGTGATTGGCGTCCATACCCCGGAATATCCCTGGGAGCGTTCGCTGCCGCTGCTGCGCCAGGCGGTGAAGGACTGGCGGATAACCTACCCGGTGGTGGCGGATAATGAGTACGCCATCTGGAACGCCTTCGGCAATCAGTACTGGCCGGCGCATTACATTTTCGACGCTCGCGGACAGTTGCGTTATACCGCCTTCGGCGAAGGGGATTATGCCCGCCAGGAGCAGGTGATCCAGCAGCTACTGCAGGAGAACAAAGCCTGACCCGCGGCGTAGGCGTCTGGCGGACGGTTCCCTCCAGCCCTTATACCTGATGCCGGGCGGCGCTGCGCTTGCCCGGCCTACAGGAGCGCGCAGGGAGATGTAGGCCCGGTAAGGCGCAGCCGCCACCGGGCATTGAAGCGGGAGAGGCGCTGGATGCCCATTGCCGGTGACTGCCGGATGATTCCCTTCATCCCTTGTGCCTGTTGCCGGGCGGTGCTGCGCTTGCCCGGCCTACAGGAGCGCGCAAGAAGAATGTAGGCCCGGTAAGGCACAGCCGCCACCGGTCATTGAAGCGGGAATGGTACAGAATGCCCATTGCCGGTGACTGCCGGACGGTTCCCTTTATCCCTTGTGCCTGTTGCCGGGCGGCGCTGCGCTTGCCCGGCCTACAGGAGCGCGCAGGGAGAATGTAGGCCCGGTAAGGCGCAGCCGCCACCGGGCATTGAAGCGGGAACGGCGCTGGATGCCCATTGCCGGTGACTGCCGGGCGGTTCCCTCTCCCTTCAGGGAGAGGGTTAGGGTGAGGGTGAATGGAAGTAGCGTGACACCGTCACATCTCGACCCACCCCTGCAGGGCCTCGGTCATCAGTTCGCCGAGCAGCGCCACGGCGGCGGAATGCTGTCCCTCGCGCGGGGTTTGTTGCAGGTTAACGGCCAGGCTACCTGGCGATGGCAGCAGCCCGGCGACGGTGCGCAGGTTGCCGGGCATGCCGATACGGGTGCGTATCGTCAGCCCCAGGCCAGCCTGTACCGCCGCCCAGATGCCGTTCAGACTGTGGCTGACGAATACCACCTGCCAGGGGATCCCCGCGGCATCGAGACAGGCGATAGCGCGGGAGCGCATCAGGCACGGGCTGTCGAACATCACCAGCGGCAGCGGATCGCCGGAGGACAGCAGTGCACCAATATCCAGGTCAGGATGCGCAATCCACGCCAGCGGGCAGCGGCCCATCCCGGGACCCTGATCTTCGGTTTGCCACAGCAGCGCCAGATCCAGCACCTCTTCCGCCAGCGCCTGGCGCAGCGGACCATTGCGATCCACCCTGGCGACTATCCGCACCTGCGGATGATGCCGTTTAAATTGCCCCAGGATCCCCGGCATCAGCGATTCGCCAAAATCTTCCTGCATACCAAGGTGGATCTCGCCGGTGAGCCGCTCGCCCTGCAGCGCGCGCAGGGTTTCATCATTGAGCGCCAGCAGTCGTCTGGCGTAGCTCATCAGCTTTTCGCCTTCCGCGGTGAGCACCAGATGCCGCCCCTGTTTGGCCACCAGCGCCGTACCGCACTGGCTCTCCAGCTTTTTAAGCTGGGCGCTGACGGCCGAAGTGGAACGCGACAGGCGCAGTGCTGCCTGGGCGAAACTGCCGCACTCCATGCCGGTCACAAAGCTACGCAGGGCGTCGAGATCCAGTCCCGGTAAGCGTTTCTCCATCATCATCCTCATTTTCAGGATGTTTATCCTGAACGTCGTTATTCTCGGGATAATACTGTGGCATCGCGAAAGGCAGGCGTCAACGGGCCCAGCGACCAGCCAGGGAGCAGAGAACGTCAGTGGCGCGGAAAGAAATAAAAAAGCCGATAAGGAGATTATCGGCTTATTGCAGGTAAGGCTGACAGCGGGGCGGCAGGCGCCGCCCGCTAGGGCAGGTTATTGCGCCAGCAGCTCCTGAGCGGTGCGTTCCACCAGGTTAAGCAGAACCTTCACGTCATCCAGCGTCACCACCGGGTTCAGCAGGGTCAGCTTCAGGCAGGTGACACCGTTATGCTCGGTCACGCCAACGTTAGCGCGGCCGGAAGCCAGCAGGGCATCGCCGACGCGCTGGTTGAGCAGCGCGATAGCCGCCGCGTCGCTCTGCGCCATCTGCGCCGGACGGGAACGGAACAGCACGCTCGCCAGCTGCGGCTGCATCACCAGCTCCAGCGTCGGCTGCGACTTCACGTACTCCGCCACGTTTTTCGCCATCGTGACGCCGTGATCGATGATCGCCGCATACTGTTTCTGGCCCAGCGCTTCCAGACCCATCCACAGCTTCAGCGCATCGAAGCGACGGGTGGTCTGCAGCGACTTAGACACCAGGTTCGGTACGCCGTGTTCTTCATCGAACTCGGAGTTCAGATAGGCCGCCTGATAACGCATCAGCTCGTAATGGCGCGCGTCCTTCAGCAGGAAGGCGCCGCAGCTGATGGTCTGGAAGAACTGCTTGTGGAAGTCCAGGGTAACGGAATCCACCAGCTCCAGACCGTCAAGGTAGTCACGATACTGCTCAGACAGCAGCAGCGCGCCGCCCCAGGCTGCGTCAACGTGCAGCCAGATCTGATGTTCCGCGGCGATACCGGCGATGTCGCGCAGCGGGTCGATAGCCCCCGCGTCGGTGGTGCCGGCGGTGGCGACGATCGCCATGATCTGCTCGCCGTTAGCCTGCGCTTGCGCAATCTTCGCTTTCAGATCGGACACGTCCATCCGCGCGAATTCGTCGGTTTTCACCAGCGTGACCGAGCGGTAGCCGAGGCCCATCAGCGCCATGTTCTTCTGCACCGAGAAGTGGGCGTTTTCCGAGCACAATACTTTGTACTTGCGGATATCCCCCGGCAGCCCATCCTGCTGGATGGAGTGCCCCTGACGGGCGAAGAAGGCGTCGCGCGCCAGCATCAGGCCCATCAGGTTGCTCTGGGTGCCGCCGCTGGTGAAGACGCCGGCGTCGCCAGCCGGATAACCGACCCGGGCGCGCAGCCATTCGATCAGCTTCATCTCAATGATGGTTGCTGACGGGCTCTGGTCCCAGGAGTCCATGCTCTGGTTGGTGGCGTTGATCAACACTTCCGCCGCCTGGCTAATTACCAGGCTCGGGCAGTGCAGGTGCGCCACGCACTGCGGGTGATGCACCGACAGGCTGTCTTTCAGGAAGTACTCGATCGCACGATCAATCGCCGCCTGGTTACCCAAACCCTGTTCGTTAAATTCAAGGGAGATACGCTCACGCAGCTCGTCAACGCTTTTCCCCTGATACATCTCAGGTTGCTTCAGCCACTGCACAACGGCCTGGCTGGTCTGCTCGATAACCTGCTGATAGGCTTCAACGCTCTGCGCTGAACCAGCAAGAATCGGATTCAATGTGGACATGGTGGTCACTGACTCCACTCAGACCGGCTTTACGCCGGCGGCCAGCAGGGCCTGTTCGAATTTGTCGAGGAACACATCCAGTTCCGCGTTGCTGATCAGCAGGGACGGCAGCAGACGCAGCACGCAGCCGTGACGACCACCGCGCTCCAGAATCAGGCCCGCTTCAAAGCATTTCTTCTGCAGCAGGGCAGAGAGTTCGCCGTCAGCCGGGTAGCAGCCCATGTGATCCTGAGCTTCGTTCGGCTTGACGATTTCGATACCGATCATCAGACCAAGACCGCGTACGTGGCCAATGACCGGGTAGCGCTTCTGCAGCTCGGCCAGTTTGCCTTTCAGCCACTCGCCCTGGGCAGCGACTTTGTCGGCAATCTTGTTGTCGCGCAGGTGACGCAGGGTGGTCAGACCGGTAGCCATCGCCAGCTGGTTGCCGCGGAAGGTGCCGGTGTGGTGACCCGGTTCCCAGGCGTCGAACTGTTTTTTAATGCCCAGCACCGCCAGCGGCAGACCGCCACCGACCGCTTTCGACATCACGATGATGTCCGGCTGGATACCGGCGTGCTCGAAGGCGAAGAATTTACCGGTACGGGCAAAGCCAGCCTGCACTTCATCGACGATCAGCAGAATGCCATGCTCTTCGGTCACTTTGCGGATGCGCTGCAGCCACTCGACCGGCGCCGGGTTCACGCCGCCTTCACCCTGCACAGCTTCGAGGATCACCGCCGCCGGTTTACGGACGCCGCTCTCCACGTCGTTGATCAGGTTTTCGAAGTAGTAGGTCAGGGCTTTCACGCCGGCTTCGCCGCCGATGCCCAGCGGGCAACGATACAGGTGCGGGTAAGGCATGAACTGGACTTCCGGCATCATGCCGTTAACCGCCGCTTTCGGCGACAGGTTGCCAGTGACGGACAGCGCGCCATGGGTCATCCCGTGATAGCCGCCGGAGAAGCTGATCACCGCCGTACGGCCAGTATATTTTTTCGCCAGTTTCAGCGCGGCTTCCACGGCGTCAGCGCCGGAAGGACCGGTGAACTGCAGGCAATACTCTTTCCCATCGCCCGGCAGGCAAGAGAGCAGGTATTCGGAGAAACGATCTTTTAACGGGGTAGTCAGATCGAGGGTATGTAACGGCAAGCCGCTGGTAATGACACTTTGGATGCTCTGCAATACATCAGGGTGGTTGTGGCCCAGAGCGAGAGTACCGGCGCCCGCGAGGCAGTCCAGGTACTGTTTGTTATCCGCATCCGTCAGCCACACGCCTTCAGCTTTAGTGATAGCCAGCGGTAACTTACGCGGGTAACTCCTGACATTCGATTCGAATTCGGCCTGACGGGCCAAAAAGGTTTCGTTGTTTGCGTCTAATAAATCGGCACGTAAAGTATCAATACGGACTTTATCCGTCATCATATCACTCCCACAACCAGCATTGCGGTTGAACGCTGGTTGAATAATTGGTCTAAGGAATTGAATTGGCATTCATAAAGCGCGCACAATATATGGCTTTTTAAATCCGCATTCAACGTTTTATTGATTGCGTTATTTTGACGTTATTCTTACCGGGGCAATAATTAACGTAACCTGCTGAATTATAATAGAACAACTGCGTGTCACGATAACCCTTTAAAGTGTAATTATTAGTGAGAAAGTCTCTATATTTTTATTGCCGCTGCGTTAAAACGCTGACGGAATGCCTTCCGTCAGCGATAGCAAGTCTCAATGCAGTTCCACCGCATAATTTGTTAAAGGTGTGACTTTTTTCACCAACTTATTGTTATATAAAAACTGTTCATAAGCTTCGTAGCGCGGTTTATCCAGCGCCGCCGGATCGGTGGCGAACAGCGGCACGGTTTGCAGCCACGCCTGGTGGTTGAGTTCGGTTTTCAGCTCCGGGTGGGCGGCGGCAAACGCCTCCCAGCTCTCCTGCGGATGGGCGCGCAGATAGCTCACTCCGGCCTGCAGGGCGGTGAGGAATTTACGGATCTTGGCCTCATGAATCGCGTCGCGATGGGCGACAATCACCAGCTCGTCATAGGCCGGCACGCCGTAATCTTCGACGTTCATCACTACCGGCGTTTTGCCCTGCAGCTTCAGCTCCTGTGCTTCTATATTACGGTAGCCGCCGATGACCGCGTCCACCTGGCCCGCCAGCAGGGCGCTGGTCAGTTGGAAATTGACGTTAACCAGTTTGATACTGGCCGGATCGATACCCGCGTGTTGCGCCATGGTCGACAGGGTGGCCTGCTCAATGCCGCTGACCGAATAGCCCACCTTCTTACCTTGCAGATCTGCCGGAGTTTTGATCTGCTTATTGAGAGCGATCACCGTGTTCAGCGGCGAGTTAATCAGGGTCCCAACGCGCACCAGCGGTAACCCTTCGTCAGCGAAGAAGTGCACCTGCGGCTGGTAGGTGATGGCCAGATCCGCCTGACGGGCGGCCACCATGCGGGGAGGCAGCGCGGGATCGGAGGGAGGGACAATCTTGACGTCCAGCCCCTGAGCCTTAAAGGCGCCGATCTGCTCGGCCACCATAATCGGCGCATGGTCGGGGTTAATGTACCAGTCCAGCACCAGCGTCAGCGGTTCATTGGCCAGCGCGTGGCCGCTGACCAGGGCCGTCAGGGTTGCCCCGGCGAAAAGCGACTTTTTCATCTGTTTTCCTTTATTACTTCATCTTTATTCCGGTGACCAGTCGATCAGCCGGTGTAGCAGGGTATCTACCGCCAGCCACAGCAGGAGGGTCAGTAGCACTAAAATAAACAGCGCGGCGAAGCAGATATCGGTTTGCAGCCGCGCATTGGCATTGAGCATGACGTAGCCCAGCCCCTCAGCGGAGCCGACCCATTCGCCGATAATCGCGCCGATGGGCGCCACCGCCGCCGCCATCCGCAGGCCCGAGCCCAGCGCAGGCAGGGCAGCCATCAGGCGGACATGCCGCAGCTGAGCGCCGAAGGAGGCGTTCATGCTGCGCGCCAGATCGAGATATTCCTGGTTGACCCGTCGCAAGCCATCAAAGAAGGCGGAAGTCACCGGAAAGAAAATCACCAGCACGGCCATCGCCACTTTGGCGCTCATGCCAAAGCCCAGCCACAGCACCAGCAGCGGGGCGAGGGCAAAGACCGGGATCGCCTGACTGGTGAGGACCAGCGGCATCAGCCAGCGCTGCAGGCGCGGAGAGAGGATCATACCCAGCGCCAGGGTGACGCCGAGCGTCACGCCCAGCGCCAGGCCGCTCAGGATCTCACTGAGCGTGATAAGCGTGTGCCAGCCGAGATAGGCGCGATTAACCCACAGCGCCTCGGCGACCGCCATCGGGGAGGGTAAAAGAAAGTGAGGAATGCCGCTGCGGCTGGCCAGACCCCAGAGGATCATCAACCCGCAGAACACCATGCTGCCCCGCCAGAGACGTCCGGTCATGGATGAGCCCTCATCAGTTGCTGCAGCAGGGCGGCCTGGCTGTTCAAGAGATCGGGCGCGTCCGGCGCGCGCGGAGGTGTGCCGGCAAGGTGATGGCTGTCATCGATGTCGCCGTCGGGCGCCGAGAGGACCAGCAGGCGGTGGCTCAGCCGGCAGGCCTCCTGCGGATCGTGGGTGATCAGCACCACCGTGCGACCAGCCAGCAGGGTGGCGGCCAGAGTTTGAATGCGCGTGCGGGTGAGGGTATCCAGCGCCGAGAAAGGCTCATCCATCAGCACGATGGGGCGGTCCTCATACAGGGTGCGGGCCAGCGCGGCGCGCTGACGCATGCCGCCGGAGAGGGTTGCCGGCCGGGCGTCGGCGCAGGACGAGAGCTCAACCTGATCAAGCAGGGCGGCGACCCGGGCACGATCGACTTTTTCACCGCGCAGCCGCGCGCCGAGGGCGACGTTGTCCCGGACGCTCAGCCAGGGGTAGAGCAGATCTTTCTGCCCCATCCACGCCAGACGGCCCTGAATAGGCTGCCCATCGCTGGCGACCACTTCTCCCCGGGTGGCGGGCGCCAGACCGGCCATCACCCGCAGCAGGCTGGTTTTGCCGGCCCCGCTGGCGCCGAGGAGCGACACCCACTGCCCGCCGGGGACCGTAAACGACAGGTTGTCGAACAACCGACGGTCGCCGAAATGCAGGCTCAGGCCACGGACCTCGATACCCGGCGCAGTCACGCCCGGGTCTCCGCTGTCGCGTTGAGGCCCATCTGCCAGAACTGCGCCTCAAGGCGGGTGCCGGTGGTGAAAATCTCGCTCAGCTCAGTGATCCGGGCCTCGCTCCCGCGCTGCTGCCATACCGTTTCCAGCAGCGCCAGCGCGGCATTGACGCCGTGCAGATAGCCTTCATCGCCATAGTTGCGGATCCACGAGGCGTAGGGGTTATCGTCCAGTCGGGTGGCGGGATGCTGCAGCAGGCCGAGACCGATTTCCGCATAACCGGCCACGCAGGGCATCAGCGCGACCAGTAGATCCAGCGCGTCACCCGAGTGGCCAATATCCAGCACGTAGCGGGTATAGTTAATGGTTTCCGGCGCTTCAGGCTGGGTAGCCATCTCCTGCTCGCTAATGCCCCACTGAGCGCAGTAACCGACGTGCAGCGGCAGTTCGTTGAGGATGGCGTTCATTGAGGCGGCCGCGGCCCGCATCTCCGGCAGCGTGCGCAGTTTACTCACCAGCAGCGCATAGCTGCGGGCAAAGTGGATCAGAAACAGATAATCCTGGGTCAGGTAGCGACGAAATGCGCTTTCCGCCAGGGTGCCCTCGGCAAGCTGCTGGACGAAAGGATGCGCCACATAGTGCTGCCAGTCAGCGGCGGCCAGCTGGCGTAAACGGCCATAAAGACCATGGCTAAACGCGGGAATTATCACAGGACCTCCAGATATTCAGGGGAGATCCGGGCGTGCAGGGGTGTGAACAGGCAATGGCGGTAATGCAGGCAAAATTGCCGACCCGTCCCTTCGCTGGCATGACCCAGATCAGGTTCAAAGGGTTCGGCTTGCGCCATCTCAGCCCTCACGGGACACCCCTCGGTAGCGCTATGTTATACGATATTCACCTTTTGAATACAATCACCGCGCTGCCCTGTATCGCGATGGCATTTTTCTGTGATAGCCAGCACTTTTTCGTTTAAAAATACCCGAAAAACAGGCGACTGCGCGTTGGTGAGCATTATTCTCATACGTTATATTTTCATTACCCCGTCGCGTTAATACTGTTCGTGAGGCGTGTCGTGCGTCCCCAAAGCCCCGGAGTAAGCATGAAATTCCTGTTGTCCGCACTGGCGGTCGCGGGCCATTAATCAGTCATTCATCCACCATGATAACCCTTTGATGTCCCTATTTCGCGCTACCGCTATCAGGGCGACGACGTGGTCACGGCGCAAACCTCCCTGGGCCTTCACCCCGCGCTGGATCCTGCAGGGATTCGTTGGCGCGGGGTGCGCGGCGCGCACGCCAGCGGAACAGTCAGAGGTGGCATGGGGGGCCGGTTTTCGTTACCTGATTGCACGGCAGTACGGTTTGCGTACCGGGATTGACGTGGCGTTCAGTGAGCATGAGCAGGCGGTCTATTGCAATGTCGGTTCGGGTTTATAACTACACATGAGAATAACAATGAGAGCATCCGGAACGGTGTTAACGCTGCTGTTGGCGGCCTGTGGCGCGTCGGCCGCGGAGCAGAGCGAGAGCGACAGCTATTTTCCGATATGGGGAGATGAGGCACGCGCCCGGGGGTATTCGATCCCGTTACCCTACGGCGTCAACCTGAGCTATATGAATATCCGTCAGGATATCATGGTCGACAGTATTACCTTTTCCGGGCTTAAGCTGGGCAACCATCCCATTCCCAGCGATATGTTCGCCATCGATGCCGGGCACACCCGCGAGAAGAGCAAAACCGAAAACCTGCGCCTCGATATGTGGGTCTTTCCGTTTCTCAACGTTTACGGGCTGGTGGGGCATACCCGCGGGGCGTCTGTCTCCCAGGTCTCCGTGGATTCGGATCCTTCGCAGTTTCGCGGTCTGGATCGGGTGATCGCCGGCGCGGTTCACCAGCTTTATCAGAGCGGAAAACTGCAGAATATTGATTTTACGCTTGATTTCAAAGGAACCACCTGGGGAACCGGCTTTACGCTCGCCGGGGGATACGGCAACTGGTTCGGGTTAGTAGACACTAACTACACCCGTACCGATTTCGATATTCTCGACGGCAGCATCTCGGCGGTCACCGTCTCGCCGCGCGTCGGCTACCGCTTCAGTTTTCACGGGATCGACGGGCCGTCCCACCTCAGCCTGTGGGTCGGGAGCATGTATCAGGACGTGCAGCAGGAGTTTAAAGGCGATCTGGCCGACCTGCATATGCCGCCAGAGCTTCAGCCCCTGATTGCCGCAGTCAATAAAGACGGCGAGGGGAAATTCGACGTCAAGCAGAAGCTAACCTCACCCTGGAATATGCTGATTGGCGCCCAGTATGAAGTCACCAAAAACTTTAACGTGCTGACTGAATTTGGTTTTAACGAGCGCAATAGCTTCTTTGTCTCCGGTGAATACCGTTTTTAACTAAAACTGCTGGCGTCATCTGCCGGTAAGATGCGCGCTCTTTTGTTGTTGTGGAGAGGCTGTTGATGCGTAAAGCCTTATGGCTGCTGTTTGCACTGTCGCTGCCGGCGCTGGCGCAGGATCCGGTGCTGCCCGCTGTGACGGCGATCCATCCGGTGCCCACCCTGGGTGAGCTGCCGCCGCCGGAGTCGCTGCGACCGTGCTGCGCTTTTGGTTACGACCTGCACGTGCGCGCGGTGGGCATCCCGATCCCGGTATACCAGATTGGCAATGTGCTGACCCTGGATACGCTGGGCAAGCACCATTACAACGATAGCGCGTTCGGGGCGGTGAAAAACCTGCTGGGGCTCAGCGAGGAGCAGAACGGGCTCATCTATACCCGTCGCGGCGGGTTTATTGATATCGCCCATGTGCGCGATACGGCGGACTACACCTTCTATCTGTTCAATCGTATTGCGCCGACGCTGGGCCAGGCGGGGCGGATCTTCTACAGTGAAGAGCTGGGCGTACGCCGCGTTCAGCTGAATGCCTTTACGCCGCCGGCGGGCGTCAGGCAGCGCTATCAGTTGGCCGCCTGGCTGGCGGGTCATCTGGCCTTCGAAATTGCCCAATGGCATGAGATTGCCCAGTGGTATGGCTTCCAGTCGGTCCCCGGGTTTTCTGAGGAGGTCTCCGCTTTTTCGCCGGAGGATCTCTACTCCAATTTACTCGGCGCCAGGCTGGCGATTAACGTGATCCTCAGCGGCCACGGTGGTTCGCTGGAAGACTATAACCAGGCCATGGATACGGCGCTGAAACAGGCGATGACCCGACTGATGGTGGCGACGAGAGGGGAGACGGAAGCGATGTTTCAGCGGATCGACGGCGACTGGTGGAACAGTCACCGGCGGGTGCCGGATAAGTTTCTGGTGCTGAAGCGTAACTACGATCTGCAGGAAAATCGGCTGCCGACGCCGGTCCCTTTCGAAACCCTGCCGCCGTATCGCCTGACCATGCCGGAGCAGGTTGGGGGGTTCCGCTTACGCGACCTCGGCGAACTGCAGATCTACCCAGGGCATGATATGCAGGCGCTGCCGGTTCCCGCGCAATACTATGGCGCCGGCGCGTTCCAGGCGCTGGCGGATAGCGCACGTAAGGCGGATAAGACCCAGCTGTCACGAATTGAAAAATAGCCGTAAAGGCTCAGGGCGAGCGCCCTGAGCCAGTGAGTTAGCGGAAGTCGACCCAGCAGGCGCCGTTGTCGGCAGACCGTACGCAGTTTTCCACCCAGCGCACGCCGAACGCGCCGGCGCGAGCGTCCGGATACCAGAAGTCGGCCAGCAGCGCTTCGTCGCGACGGTCGGCGGCATCCATGGCGATGGCGAAACGGCGATAGAGATTCGACCATGCCTCAAACAGTCCCTCCGGATGGCCGCCGCCGATGCGGTCATCCTGACGCGCCAGCGGATCGAGATAGTCCATGCCGCGCTCGAGGATACGCACCGGCTCGCCCTGGATTTCATAGCGCAGCTGGTTGGGCTGTTCATCCCACCATTCGAGACTGGCTTTTTCACCGACGATACGCACCTTTTGTCCGTGCATGGAGCCGCAGTTAACGGCGGAGCTCCACAGCGAGCCAACGGCGCCGTTGTCATACTCCATCAGCACATGGGCGTTATCTTCCAGCGGCGCGCGGCTTTTGACGAAGCTTTGTCTGGCGCACATCAGCCGGGTGATGTTCAGCTGCGGAGCCATGGTTTCAACCAGAAACAGCGGATGAGTGGCCAGGTCGCCCAGAACATAGCTGGGGCCGACAAAGCGAGGATCGACCCGCCAGCGGGTACTGGCGTTTTCCAGCTCCACCGGCTGGGCGTGAAAACCGTGGGCAAACTGCATATTGACGATACGGATGTCGCCCAGCAGCCCGTCGGCGATCATCTGTCGGGCCTGCAGGATCAGCTGGTGGCCGGCATAGCCGTAGGTTACCCCGATGATCTTGTGCTGCCGCTGGCTGAGCGCCACCAGTTCGTCTGCTTCCTCGCTGCTGAAGCACAGCGGCTTTTCGCACACCACGTGCAGCCCAGCCTCCAGCGCCGCCCGGCAGATGGCATAATGGGTGTTATTTGGTGTAGCAATCGACACCGCCTGAATGCCGTCCGGACGCTCCGCTTCACCGCGGAACAGGCTCTGGTAGTCGGCGTAACAGCGGTCGGGATCCACCCCCAGCTGTTGGCCGAACTGGCGTCCGCGTTCGGCATCAATATCAAAGGCGCCGGCCAGCAGCGTAAAGGTGTTATCACGCAGCGCCGCTGAGCGGTGAATATAGCCGATCTGGCTGCTGCCGCCGCCGCCGACCATGCCCCAGCGCAGGGTGCGATCGAGAGGTTTTAAACCGTTAATCATGTTGCGTCTCCTGTCAGAATCCCACGTCGCGCAGATAGCGCAGACTTTCCGTGACCGCCTGCAGGCTGCCTGCGGCATGGCGCGGGTCGCGCTCTTGTTCAATGGTTATCCAGCCCTGATATCCTCGGCGGGCGAGAAAGTCTTTGATGGCCGGATAGTCAATGGCGCCGCTGCCGAGCGGGCACATTACCCCTTCGGCGCAGGCGGTGAAAAAGTCGATGCCCTCGGCGATGGCGCGCTGGTAAACCTGCGGATCCACATCCTTGAAGTGCAGGTAGTCGAGTCGTGCGTAATAGCGATCCAGCCAGTCGAGCGGATCCATACCGGCGTAGTAGAGATGCCCGGTATCCAGACACAATCCCGCGACGTCGTGTGGAATATCGTTCGCCAGCCGCTCGATTTCATCCGCAAATTCGATGCAGCCCCCGGCGTGGGGATGGATAACCGCCCGCACACCGTACTCCTGCCAGGCGAGGGTGCTGAGGGCGGTAATGTGCGCCATCATGCGCTGCCAGTCTTTGTCATCAAGACGTGGAGCGAGCGCGCCGCGCCCGGCAAAGCGCGCCCGTTCAGGGTTGCCGAAATCAATAATTACCAGGTAAGGCGGCTGAACAGGATGCCCTGGCGTGGGTTCGGCGGCCGGAACCTGCGACAGATTGCGGCAGATCTGATGGGTCAGCGCCACCAGGGTGGGGAAATGGGCCTCGCTGACCAGATCGTCAAAGATCGTACCGGCCACCAGCGACAACTGATGCTGCTCCAGCGCCGCGCGCAGGCTGGCCGGGTCGGTGGGCAGGTAGCCCCAGGGCCCCAGCTCAATGCTGCGATAGCCGGCCTGCGCCGCCTCCTTCAGCACGGTAGCCCAGGCGGGAAGGTCAGGGTTTTTCGGGTCATCCACGCCCCAGCTGCAGGGGGCATTGGCGATAGAGAGTGTCATGTTGGCTTCCTTTTTACACAGGGGATGCCGCTGAGTATTGAATAAATATTTCATTCTCAACAATGATGGAATGATGATTTTTTGATGGTCATCATGCTTTGAATTGATGTGATTTTTGATAGTTTTTTATCAAATTGAGGGCGGGCGCGGTCTGCCCGTTAACTGGCCCCGGCGGCGGCGGGGTCGGGAGTTTACATATTTTCTTTGGTGATGATATCGAAAGGCTGGGGGAGAGAAATCACCTCGCTCGGCGAGCGAGAAACCGCGTCCGTTATGGTGCGCAGCGTGGCGGCGGCAAACGCCTCCAGCCGGTGGTTAAGCATGATGTCGATGGTGCCATCGATCAGCGCCAGTTCACTGTCGTTTAGCGGACCGTGGCAGACCAGAGTGATCGCCTGCTGACGGCCGCTGTCGCGCAGCGCCTCGACAATGCCTTCGACGCCGCCGCAGGGGGCATAGATCGCCTGCAGGGCCGGGTACTGACTCAGCATCTGCTCCGTCACGCTCCTGGCGATATCCGCCCGTTCATGGCTGCGAACCGGCTCCAGGATCTGCTGCCCCATGCCTTGTTCACGCAGGCAGGAGCGGAAGCTGATCTCACAGCTTTCCTGACAGGTAAAACGATTGTCGCCAATGATAATGCCAATTTCACCATCCCCGCGGCATAAGCGCTCGATAAACCAGGCGGCGGTGCGCCCGGCTTTTTGATTATCGAGGCCGATATATCCGCTGCGCTGAGGGACCGACAGATCCGAAAGCAGGGTGAACACGCGAACGCCGCGGGCGGCGGCCCGGGCGACTGCGTGGCGAATCAGCGGATGGTCCAGCGCCACCAGGCCTAACACGTCCACCTCATCACTTAGCCGGTGAATGGCCTGAGCCATCGCTTCCACCGCATCGATGGCAAAATGCAGTATCACCGGCACCTGGCCCGCCGGTAGCCATGGGGCTGCCTCTCGCGTCAGCGCCTGGGCCAGCGGCAGGTAGAAGGAGTGGGTCTCCTGCAGCAGAATAAACCCCATTCTGACCGTGAACGGCGCTTTACCCGCCGCCAGACGATAGTGGGGTTGCTCGAGGGTAAACCCCAGTCGTCGTGCCGCCTCCAGTACGCTCAATGCCGTGGACTCCTTCACCGCCGCACGCTTGTTGAGCACCCGGTCGACGGTGGCAATACCGACGTTGGCTTCACGTGCGATATCGGAAAGTGTGATTTTAGTAGCGGATTTTTTCACTGTGATGGCCGTTTGTGATGAGAGTTATGATAGAAACTATCACGATTAGTCTGGGCATAAAAGCCGCAATGTGGGCATCCTGGACAAAGCCAATACGCAGCCAACGGGCGAGAAGACCGATAGACACACTCTGTGATCAAAAGCGACTACCAGTTCTGGTATTGCTGCTATGCTGTTGAAATAGAATTAATAAAAATGACATTATCGCATCCAGACGGTTAAACCACGCGCAAAGTCGCCTCGGGTGGGCGTCGCTGCGTGCAGAACCGACTATACTTGCCGCGCACGCGCGTCATTAAGGCTATTCGGTTTTTTTGTTATCACTTTATACCAGCGTCAGGGACGCATATCGTTATGTGTCGCTTCTGCGCCGGGAATTGGTCGGTTTGGGGCCTGTATGTTATTAAAAGAACTGGCTGTTTTTGATGTATTAAGCACCCCGATATGGGTAGTCCATCCTTTTACTGAAAGTGTGGTCTATGCCAATCCGGCTTCCCGGACATTGAGCGGCGATATGTCGCTGAAGGAGATGCGTAACGGTATCTATTCGACCTGTCCTGAAACGCAGTTACAACATTATCTTCGCTATCTCGATACGATGACCGAGATATTTGAAGTCTGGACGTTACAGACGGGCAAGGGCCTGCAGTCGGTATATTGTAAAACCACCCTGGTCGACACCGACGACAGCGGTACCTTATTGCTGTTTGAAGCCGTGAAGCTGCTGGCGCAAAATCAATCCATTCATACCGGCTCCCGCCGTTATCAGCGACGCAACAATGGTTTTTTTGCCCGTTTTTTTATGACCAATACCGCGCCGATGCTATTGATCGATCCCAGTAAGGATGGTCGAATTGTCGATGCCAATATTGCGGCGCTGCGTTTTTATCATTATTCCGATGAGGAAATGCGCAATAAACATACCTGGCAAATTAATACCCTTGGTCGGGACGTGATCCCCATCATGAATAATATTGCCAATATGCCTGGCGGGCATAAACCGCTTAATTTTACGCATATTTTAGCCGACGGTACGCTGCGCCATGTCCAAACCTACGCCGGGCCCGTAGTGCTTTATAATATTCGACTGATGTTGTGCATTATTCACGATATCACCGAGGAAGTGCATCTGAAAAAAGAGCTGGAATTCTCTGCCGCCCACGATCCGCTCACCGGATTGCTTAATCGCCGTGAATTTTATCGCCTCGTCGAGGCGCCGTCATTTATCGCGCAAGGCTTTTGTCTGCTGTTAATCGATATCGATCATTTCAAGAGCATTAATGATATTCACGGTCATCAAAAAGGGGATGAAGTCCTGCTGGTGATCTCCCGCATTCTGGAAACGTCGGTGGATCGCGAAGATAAAATTTATCGCTGGGGGGGAGAAGAGTTTCTGC
Organism: Klebsiella variicola; assembly: GCF_000828055.2. NCBI lineage: Bacteria > Pseudomonadati > Pseudomonadota > Gammaproteobacteria > Enterobacterales > Enterobacteriaceae > Klebsiella > Klebsiella variicola. Next base: position 2,595,597 of record NZ_CP010523.2, read on the forward strand.
TCTTTTTACCCCATTCGCCGATAGCGCGCGCCCTGATACTGGCGGAAGGGATCCGCCAGGCGGTCAGCGAGTATCAGACGCTGTCGGTGACGGTGAGCATCGGCGTGGCCGAACACCATGACGGGGAAGCGATTGATCAGCTTTTTTCCCGCGTCGATAAAGCGCTGTATGTGGCCAAAAATGGTGGGCGCAACCGGGTCTCGCGCCTGCCGTTTGAAAATGTGGAACTGCTGCACAGCCGCGGAGGCGCGGCCTGACCAGCCCGATGCTTTTTCTCCCCGCGGGACGCGCAGGCTGACTCACCGACTATACTGAGTGAACGCCAGCCTGCTGATTTAGGTGGCAATATTGTTAGCCTGTCGCTGAGGTGGCAAACGACATATGGTGCGTCTTTTCGTTCTCCTGTCGGTACTTTCGCTTTACGCGCCAGCGACGCTGGCGGCGAACGGCCACGCCATCAAACAGCGTGCCGATGCCGTATTGACTCTGATGAGCTATACCGTCGTCCCTGACGTGACCGCCAGCGATCTCAACATTGGTTCCGGCAGCAACGACAAACATAATCTGGCCATCACCCAGTTTGGCGGCGGGGCAACCCTCAGCGAGTCGTTTCCTCTGTACCTTGAAGGTACGATGGGTTACAGCCGTTACGACCCGCGCTTTGTGGTCAGCAATGGCGAACAGACGCGGAATGTGCCGACCAAATGGAACAGTCTGACCACCACCGGCGGCGTCGGTTGGGATTTTTCGCTGCACCGGGACAGCCTCGGAGGCAACCTGGTGCTGCGGCCGATCGTCAATGTGATGCTCGGTACCCTGGCCAGCGATGCGCGTATTGGTAGCTGGGCAATTGAGCGAAAAACCAACGCCGATCTGCAATTTCTCGACGGCGGTCGGTTCAACGCCTGGGGGCTGGGCGGGGCACTGATGCTGGATTACGAACGCTTCTCTGCCACCCAGGATATTGATGCCGAACTGCGTTACTCCTATATGCATCTGCAAAGTTTCGGCAGTAGCGCCGAGGTGGTACAGGGCGAGGCCAGCGCGGAGAATCTCGGCCTGTATCTGCGCCGCCGCGCGCCGATAGCCGACTGGACGCTGCTGGGCAACCCGCTGCGTTATGTGCTGGAGGGGGCGCATACTGAATTTCTCGGCGAGCAGCGAGGGGCGCTGGGCTTTACCGGTTTGACCTCCCTGGGGGTTGGCCTCGAGCTGGACAGCAGTAAATACCCGGTCTTTATCACCCGCACCCGACTGGTGGCGCGCTATATGTTCGGCAATAACACCACGGGCTATGGCGTAGGCCTGGCAATGAGTTTTTGATTACCCAAATTCTGGTGCCAGGCAATTCACAGGCCCCCCGGGAGAGGACCTGGAGGCGTGCCAGCGTCGCAACGATGACCGGACGGTTCCCTCTCCCTTTGGGAGAGGGCCAGGGTGAGGGTCAATCCTGACACCACACCCGCTCGCCATTCACCCACGTCTCGCTGATATTGCGTTCATCTCCCAGGGTCATCAGCACGAACAACTGCTCATAAATGTCATGGCAGCGGCCTGTGCGCAGACGCTGCAGCGGGGTGACCGCCGGGTCAATCACCACAAAATCTGCCTCTTTGCCCGGCTGAAAATTGCCAATTTTATCCTCCAGCCGCAGGGCGCGCGCCCCGCCGAGGGTGGCGTGATAGAAGGCCTCGCTGGCGCGCAGGCGATAGCTCTGCAGTTGTCCTACCTTATAGGCCTCGCCCAGCGTCCGAAGCATGCTGAAGGTGGTGCCAGCCCCGACGTCGCTGCCGATGCCCATCCGCACCTGGTGCTGCCAGCAGGCGGGCAGGCGGAACAGTCCGCTGCCGAGAAACAGATTCGAGGTCGGACAGAAGGCAACGGCGGACCCGGTGTCATGCAGGCACTGCCACTCGGCATCATCGAGATGGATCCCGTGAGCAAATACGCTGCGTTCGCCGGTGAGCTGATAGTGATGATAGACATCCAGATAGCGCGCATGCTCAGGCCACAGCTGTTTAACCCAGGCGATCTCCTCGCGGTTTTCACTGAGATGTGTCTGCAGCCAGGTGTCGGGAAACTCAGTCCGCAGGCGCTGCACGGCCTCCAGCAACGCCGGTGTCGAGGTAGGGGCAAAGCGCGGGGTGATGGCATAGCCCAGCCTCCCGCGCTGATGCCAGCGGAGGATTAACTCCCGGGTCTGCTCGTAGCTCTCCCCGGCGGTTTCGCACAGATAATCCGGCACATGGCGATCCATCATCACTTTGCCGGCGATCAGCCGCATATTCAGACGCAGCGCCTCGCTGAACAGCGCCTCGGCCGAAGCCGGGTGCAGTGTACAAAACACCAGCGCGGTGGTGGTGCCATGGCTAATCAGCTGGTTAACAAAAAACTGCGCTATCTCCTGCGCGTAATCCGCATCGGCAAACTGGCTCTCCACCGGGAAGGTGTAGGTGGTGAGCCACTCCAGCAGCTGTTCACCAAAGGCGCCGATCATTTCAGTCTGCGGATAGTGAATGTGGGTATCGACAAACCCGGGCAGCAGCAGCTTGCCTCGCTGGTCGACATAGCCCTTCAGCGGATGCAGAAAGGCTTCACCCTCCTGCCATGGCAGCAGCGCGATAATTTTCCCGTCCTGCAAGAACAACAGGCCATCATCGAGATAACGGGCCTGAGCAGCCACCTCATCCGGGGTCTCTGCCACGCCGGCGATATCAAAAAATGCACCGCGTACCGCGGTCTGGTAATCCATCATCGAACCTGCCTTCTCTTAACGCCTGGGAATAGTGATAAACAGCAAGATTGGTGCCAGTTTTCAGCCTGCCGCGGCCAGACGCCGCGGCAGGTGGGGAGGGTTACTCTTTTTGCGCTACCGCGCCGGAATGAAAGGCTGCGGTCGCCTGTGCTTCACGCTCGTCGCGGGCCAGCCAGCGGTAGAGGGTGGCGCCGAGGAAGACCCCGATAAACCAGCTAAAGTTCGCCACTTCATGCAGGGCCGGAATAAAGCTGATGATCAGCCCCAGGCCCACCGACGGCAGCAGGGCGGCAATCGCTTTCGGGTTAAAGCCGTTGCGGTACCAGTATTTGCCCTTCGGCGTATCGTCAAACAGATCGTCCACCGACACCCGGCCGCGTTTGATCAGGTAGAAGTCGGCGATCAGAATGCCAAACAGCGGGCCAATAAAGGCGCCCAGTACGTCGAGGGTATAGTGGATCAGCTCCGGCGAGTTAAACAGATTCCACGGCGTCAGAAGTATCGATCCCACCGCGGCAATCATCCCGCCGGTACGGAAGCTGATTTTCTGTGGCGCGCAGTTGGAAAAATCGAAGGCCGGAGAGACGAAGTTAGCCACGATATTAATGCCGATGGTGGCGGTAATCATGGTCAGCAGGCCAATGGCCACCGCCAGATCGTTACCCACGCGGCTGACGGTTTCGATCGGGTCAGTGATCATTTTGCCGAACAGCGACTGGGTGCCGGAGACAATCACCACGGTCACCACCGAGAACAGCAGGAAGTTAAACGGCAGACCCCAGCGGTTACCGCGGCGGATCTCGCCCATGCTTTTGCCGTAGCGGGAAAAGTCACCGAAGTTAAGCAGCGGCCCGGAGAAGTAGGAGACGACCAGCGCCGTGGCGGTGATCATCTGCCAGGTCTGCTCGCCGGCGCTCAGGGATTTGCTGGCGAGGGTAAAGGAGATCCCATCCAGACCGGTCTTGTATACAATCCAGCCGGCCAGCGCCAGCATCACCACATAAACTGCCGGACCGGCGATATCGATAAAGCGTTTGATGGCGTTCATGCCATGCCAGAACACCATCGCCTGCAGCAGCCACATGGTGGCGAAGCACAGCCAGCCGAGCGTTGACAGCCCGAGAAAGCTGCTGCTGGTCAGCGAGGCAAGGGAGGGCCAGAACTTGAGCAGAACCAGCATCAGGGCATTCGCCGCCAGATAGGTTTGAATACCGTACCAGGCGAACGCGATCAGCCCGCGGATCACCGCCGGGATATTGGCGCCGAAGACGCCAAACGCCTGACGGCAGATAACGGCGTATGGCACCCCGGCCATCTGGCTCGGCTTCGCCACCAGGTTAGCGCACAGCTGCACAATACAGATGCCGACCAGCAGGCAGAGCAGAACCTGCCAGCTGGCCAGTCCAAGCGTAAAGAAGCTCGCCGCTACTACGTAGCCGCCCATGCTGTGCACGTCCGACATCCAGAATGAAAAAATATTGTACCAGCTCCAGTTCTGGTCGCGGGTGGGCGCCAGATCCTCATTACATAGCCGCGGACTGTAGCTGGCGGCCGCCTCGTGAGTCTTCTTCTGCTGCGTGTGGGATGAATGTGGCATGAAACCTGCTCCTCTGAATGAAAACCCTTTGAAATGGATTGCTGAGGCTATTGCAGGATCCAGGCCAGAATGATGAATCTTGTATACAAAAAATAAATTTTATGTATACGATCTGCTATCGATAAGTGAAACCGGAGTGGGTTAATGAATAATGAACATCGTCTCCAGGCCGCGCCAGCGCTGCAGGACAAGGACGAAAGCATTTACCAGGCGCTGATGACGGCCATCGTCGAACATCAGTTGCCTCCGGGCAGCAAACTGCCGGAAGAGGCGCTGGCGGAGGTGTTCGCCGTGAGTCGCACCGGCATCAGAAAGGTGCTGCAACGACTCGCCGCTGTGCAACTGGTCACGTTAACGCCCAAACGTGGTGCACACGTCACCAGCCCGAGCGTGGAAGAGTCCCAGGCGATCTTTCGTACCCGGGCGCTGCTTGAGGTCGCTAATCTGCCGGATGTGATCGCGCGCTGCCAGCCGCCGCATCTGGCGGCGCTGGAGAACATTATTCAGCGTGAACAGCAGGCCCATGAGGCGCACGACGGCCCGGCGGCGATCCGCCACTCCGCTGACTTTCATATTCAGCTGCAGGCTATCTCCGGCAACCCGGTGCTCACCGAGATGGTGACCCGCCTCAGCCAGCGCTCCTCTTTAGTGATTGCCGCCTGGGGCGCCCCCTGGCGACAGGGCTGCCGTTGCGACGATCACCAGCAGCTGGTGGGTTTGCTACGGGATAAAGCCCTGCAGCCGCTCAGCGAGGCGCTGATGCACCATTTTGATCATATTGTCGCCAGTCTGTGCTTCGAGCGCGATGGCGTCAGCCTGCCCGATTTTTCCCGGCTGTTCGCCGGCCACAAGGAGCCGTGATGTCTGCCATATGTATACAAGTGATCAACCCTAATACCAGCCTGGCGATGACTGAAACGATAGGCGCCGCCGCGCGTGCGGTCGCTGCGCCGGGTACCGAGATCCTTGCGGTCTGTCCCCGCGCCGGGGTGCCGTCAATTGAGGGCCACTTTGACGAAGCCATCGCCGCGGTCGGCGTGCTGGAGCAGATCAAGGCCGGACGCGAGCAGGGGGTGGATGGGCATGTGATCGCCTGCTTCGGCGACCCGGGGCTGCTGGCGGCGCGGGAGCTGGCCCAGGGGCCGGTGATCGGCATTGCGGAAGCCGCGATGCATATGGCGACGATGGTCGCCACTCGTTTCTCCATTGTGACCACGCTGCCGCGCACGCTGATCATCGCCCGTCATTTGCTGCACCAGTACGGATTTCATCAACATTGCGCGGCGCTGCACGCCATTGATTTGCCGGTGCTGGCGCTGGAAGACGGCAGCGGCCTGGCGCAGGAGAAAGTGCGTGAGCGCTGCATTCGCGCGCTGAAAGAGGACGGCAGCGGGGCGATTGTCCTTGGCTGCGGTGGCATGGCGACGCTGGCGCAGGAGCTGACCCGCGAGCTGCGGGTGCCAGTGATCGATGGCGTCAGCGCGGCGGTGAAGATGGTGGAGTCACTGGTCGCGCTGGGCCTGGCGACCAGCAAGCACGGGGACTTAGCGTTCCCGGAGAAAAAAGCGTTAAGCGGACAGTTTCAGTCGTTAAATCCATTTTAAAAGGGGCAGGAGATGGTAGAGAACCAGGAGCACTATCCTCGCGATCTGCGAGGCTATGCAGGGCAGCCGCCGCACGCGCGCTGGCCGGGCGGGGCGCGGATCGCGGTGCAGTTCGTCCTCAACTACGAGGAAGGCGCTGAGAATCACGTCCTGCATGGCGATGCGGGGTCGGAACAGTTCCTGTCCGATATTATTGGCGCCGCCAGCTACCCGGCACGCCATATGTCGATGGATTCACTCTATGAGTACGGCAGCCGGGCCGGGTTCTGGCGCATCCATCGTGAGTTCAGCCAGCGCGGGCTGCCGTTGACGGTCTTCGGCGTGGCGATGGCGCTGGCGCGGCACCCGGAGATTGTGGCGGCGATCAAGGCTGCGGATTACGATGTGGTCAGCCACGGCTGGCGCTGGATCCACTATCAGCACATGGATATTGCCGAGGAGCGCGCGCATCTGCAAAAAGCGGTGCAGGTACTGACCGACCTGTTCGGCAAACCGCCCACCGGCTGGTATACCGGCCGCGACAGCCCCAACACCCGCCAGCTGGTGGTGGAGCACGGCGGCTTTGACTACGACAGCGATTATTACGGCGATGATTTACCTTTCTGGAGCGAAGTGGCCTGCAGCGACGGCAGCCAGCGGCCGCACCTGATCGTGCCTTATACCCTCGACGCCAACGACATGCGCTTCGCCACCGCCCAGGGGTTCAACACCGCGGAGCAGTTTTATACCTATCTGAAAGACAGCTTTGACGTGCTGTACGCCGAGGGTGAAACCGCGCCGAAGATGATGTCCGTGGGGATGCACTGCCGACTGCTTGGGCGTCCGGGCCGTTTCCGTGCGCTGCAGCGTTTCCTTGACTATATCCAGCAGCACGACAAGGTGTGGGTCTGCACCCGGCAGCAGATCGCCGACCACTGGCGCGAAACCCATCCGTATCGCGGGTAGCTTGCTGCCACTCATCTGGCCCTCTCCACAGGGAGAGGGTACCGCCCGGTCGCGTCTGTTGAACCGGTTCACCAGGATGTATTTTGATTATTGAATGAGCATGGCGAGGAGTACCAGGCACAGCAGCAGCACATAGATGCGTGCATACCATACATCAGGTACCGCAGGGATTGCCCGGCGGCTAAACACTATCCCGGCCCAGCCGGTCAGGACGAGCAGGCCTAAAATTTTCAGGCTGATAAACCCCAGAAATCCGCTCAGCGGAATGCTGTGCCAGCCAATGACGGCATAGGTCACAGCCCCGCATAGCGCCACGGGCAAAGAAAGCGGGTTGGATGCGCTAACGCACTCCTGCATCTCATACCCGTGTCGCCGTAGCAGGGGCACCGTCATGACGCTGCCGCCCACGCCCAGCAATGCGGCAATCATACCGATAACCATACCGCCGCCAGTGACTACTGGCAGGGACAGCCGACGCCGAGCGCTGCCCCTGAAAAAACCTTTGCGCAACAAACAATCGCTGATGGTTGCCAGCATATAGAGAATAAACAGCGCGCGAACGATCTTCTCGCTCAATATCCCCGCCAGACAGGAGCCGACCACCGCCCCAATGGCAATAAACCATAACAACGGAAACAGCGTCTGCGCGGCAAGCTTACCCGCCCGCCAGTTTCGATAGCTGACCCAGCCGGCGTTAAATATCATCACCGCCGTTGAGGTAGCCACCGCGACATGCATGGCGTTTCCCGCGAGTTCCGGCTGCCGAAGCATCAGTTGATAGACAAAGGGCACCACCACAAAGCCCCCTCCGAAGCCGAACAGCACGGTGGTAATGCCGGTCGTAAAGCCTGCCAGCGCAATAATAACGATATCATTCAAGAGAATATTCCCGCCCTGAAAATGAGCGAGCAGCTTATACCGGTCGCGTACGGCTTCCCATTTGCGTAGCGCTCAATTACCTTTGTAAATCGGTCAGAGGGGGGCAGGTGTGCGCAACGTAAAAATTGACGAGGTCGATCGGCTCGATCGCGAAGTGGTGGCGTTAGGCAATGACTATGCGCAAGGGTATATACTGCCACCGCACCAGCATCGTCGCGCACAGCTGCTGTATGGCGCGACCGGACTGATGTATGTCACCACTCAGGACGGAGAATGGGTGGTTCCTCCGCAACATGCTGTCTGGATCCCTCCTGAAACCGTGCACGCCGTCAGATTTGTGGGGGTGACCACGCGTAGCTTATATATTGAGCCAGATTATGTGGCCGCTTTCATTAAACACCGTCGTTGCGAAGTGATCAGCGTCTCGCCGCTGTTGCGCCAGCTACTGCTTGAGGCTGTGGATTTACCACCGTTGTACGACAGCCCACGCGATCGCATGCTGATACAGTTGATGTTGCTGGAACTGGCCGCCATGCCGGTCCGCGAATTTGACATTCCGTTGCCGCAGCATCCGGCGCTGCTGGCGCTTTGTCAGGCTTTTTTGCTTAACCCCTCTATCCATGATCCTGCGGCACGCTGGGCCAGGGCGCTGTTTATGAGCCAGAGCACCTTTCGCCGGCATTTCCTGAAGCAGTTGGGCCTGTCATTTTCCGCCTGGCGTCAGCGAGCCTGCGTGGTGAGCGCCCTGGCATGGTTGATAGCAGGGAAACCGGTGAACGAAGTGGCATTATCTCTTGGATACGATAATGCGTCCTCTTTCGCCACCATGTTCCGCCGCGTGACCGGGCAGCCGCCATCGTTTTATCACCCAGCCTGATGCGTCGGGGAAGGGGACTCCGGCAGCATGTGTCGGAAATGAATGTCGCTTTTATGGCGTTGCTATGCGCTAACGTAGTCATAAGACAGACAATCCGGGAATGCCTGGCTTGCGTCTTCAGGTACCCCTGCATTTAGTGGTGGCTACATCCAGGCGGTTTATCTATTCTGCCTGTAACCGTGAGAAGACCGGAGTCTCTCTTTGTGAACCATCTTATCGTTGAAAAAATCATCATCATCTTTCTTCTCATCCTGTGGGGATTCGATACATTCAGAACCAGGAAAAGAAAACGTTATGATCCCGCCATTGAAGCCGCTGATGCCAGCGAACGCCATCAATGGCGCTATCTGAGATGGGGGTTTCGGATCATACAGGTGGTAGCGGGAGTGTATATCGTCGTGCAGTTGATTCAGGTTTTACTGAGATAGAGGCCGCCGGCAGGGCGGCGGGACAGAACATCTGGCTGATCAGAATGAGGTCAGACAATAGCGGTTTTCACGTCGGCAAAGGGTAATGTCCGCTCTGTGCCAGGAGCGGAACTTACCCCGATGAAGTAAATCCGGATTTTTGCCGGATAAACCCCCAATAATTTACGTAGCAGGGATCCATTCAACAATAATTCTTGCCAACTCCCTGGGCTGTTCGAGCGGAATCATATGGCCGCAATCCAGAATGATTCTTAACGACGCATAAGGTATGGCTTCGACCAATTCTTCTGCCTCCTTCATCGAACGGATGGCATCATCTTCACTGGCGATAACCAGTGTTGGACAACGTATCGTTGCAGAAGGTATACCTTGCCTGGATAAGGATGATTGCGTGATGAAGGCTTCAAATCCCAGAGAGCATCCCATTTTCTGGATAGCTGAAATCATATCCTGATTTGATGTGTTTAGAGGGTGGAGTGACCGGGCAATAGCATGTCTGCTCAGCCCCTTAAAGGTTGTGGGGGACAATGACTGCACGCTTTTCCGCTTTTCTTCAGCTTCTAACGGCGTATCTTCCCGTAAGGAACTGGCAATAAGCACTAAGGACTCTACACGTTCAGGGAATTCTGCTGCCAGTTGTCGGGCAATATATCCTCCCATCGAAAAACCTATCAAAGAAAACTTCTCCGGTAGAAGAGTAATCAAATGCTGCACTACATCATGAATGGTTCGTCCTTCAGTTACAGCTGCATGATGAACAATACAGTTTGACGGGAGATATGTTTCAAATTCATGCCAAAGCATTTCATTCAGCATAAACCCAGGAATTAAAACGATTCTACGCGGCTTTAAACTCATAATTCTCGCTTAAATACATCAGTGTATTTATTGGATAAGACAGGTTAAAAATATCTTACTAACAGCGACAATATCAAATTGCAGTCCTGGATAGGCGTTTGTCTATTTCCACAGAGTTTCTGAACGTTTCTAACGTTCTCCCAGGCTTCCTCCACCATCAACAGGCTGATCCCGAATTGAGCAAGCTCTAATGCCCAGGTCCGTGTACAACCTACCAGAGCACTTTTCCGCTTCTCGCTCAAAGCTGACTGTCAGGTCCCTGCCCGGACCGTTTACGATATTCCCCCGCTGTCACTCCTGTGAAACGCTTGAATGCGCGGCCCAGAGTAATTCCTGAATCGTAGCCCACCATCTCTGCAATCTTAGCCAGGGTCAATTGTGGATGTCTCAGTAAACAACGAGCACGGTACATTCTCCAGTGAGTGAGATAATCCCCGGGAGTGATTCCTATTATGTCCTTAAAATGAACTGCAAACGCGGAGCGCGACATCCCTGCTTCCGCAGCGAGCAGTTTGAGGCTCCATGGTCTCCCGATATCTCTGTGTATTTGTTTCACCACACGGCTAAGACGGGGATCGGCAAGGGCGGCTATCCAGCTTTTATGTGTTTGCTCGCGTAAATAATGTGCTCTGATAGCCTGTACAAAAAATACGTCTGCAAGCCGGCTCACGACTATACGCGACCCCATGTGCGGTTCGGTACTTTCGATAGCCAGTAGTTTTAACGTCGCTTCCAAAAGTGGTGAACGGGCAGCGTCAGAGGGGATGACCACGACTGAGGGCAGCAGTGAAAGCAACGGTTCTGCTCCCGTAGTATCGAAGGAGAAATAGCCACAGAGAATATTGGCCACTTCGCCATCACCTCCAAAACTGAGACTATTACCTGAACATTCAGCAAAGATATCTTCGCACCATTGTATTGGAGTAGAAGGGTTATCTACCAGAGAAAAAAGGGTCTCAGGCTTCACCAGGAACCCATCTCCTTGCCGCAGTTCAATGGGGTTTTCAACGCCTTCCACTATAAGCATTCCATGTCCAGAAACCATGAATCCAAAGCGAATTGAAGCACTTCTTACAAAGCTTATCCCCCACGGGGCATGCGGTAAAAGGCGTGAATAAAGTGCGCTTTTGAGACGCATAGCAGCAAATACATCATCGAGAGGATCCATTTTTTCCCTCTTTCATGGACGGTTAGTCAGTAATAATGTCTTTTCAGTCATTCTACATCCAGTAAAAAAATTTTAAGGTAGCGACGTACTCAACAAAACCAAAGAGAGCAATATGCATAGCTATCGACTTGAGAGTTTCGGAAGTTTACAAGGACTGAAGTTAATTGAGGAACAGCGGCCAGTCCCCGGGCGTAATCAGGTTCTGATAAAGGTCCGCGCCTGTAGTCTTAATTATCGTGATCTGGCCATTCTGTACGGAACAGGCACATTAACCCCTAAAGCCGGGCTGATCCCTTTATCGGACGGGGCTGGTGAGGTCGTGGCTACAGGCGATTCTGTGAGCCTGTTTAAAAAGGGGGATCGGGTTGTGGGAACCTTCTTTCCTCACTGGTTTGGTGGAGCACGGGATGCCGCTGCAGGGAGAGGAACTTATGGCACTCAGGCCGATGGATGGTTAACCTCATACAAGGTGGTTGATGAAGAGTCTCTGGTTTCAGTACCTGATTACCTGAGCTGGGAACAGGCTGCCACTCTCCCTTGCGCAGCAGTTACAGCATGGAACAGCCTTCAACAGTCGCGGTCTGTATTACCGGGAGAGACTGTGCTTACCCAGGGCACCGGTGGAGTCTCACTGTTTGCGGTGCAGCTCGCCAAAATCATGGGGGCACGCGTTATTGCGTTAACGTCAAATGATGTAAAAGCACAGCTATTGTCGGCGCTTGGTGCCGATCATGTCATCAATTACCAACATTATCCTGAATGGTCAGTAAAAGTCCGGGAACTGACACAAGGCAGGGGGGTTGACCGTATTGTGGAAATTGGCGGGCCGGGAACCTTAAATCAGTCTTTACTCTCCGCAGCGCCGGGAGGGGAAATTGCTCTGCTGGGCTTTGTTGCACAGGGAAGTGCATCAGTCGATTTTATGACTTTGTTCAAAAGTGGCGCAACTGTAAGACCTTTCAGTGTTGGCAGCCGCGAGGATTTTATCGCTATGAATCGGGCGCTGGTAAAAAGTCAGCTTCAGCCGATTATAGACAGGGTATTCGAGTTTGAACATGCTGTTGAAGCATGGCGATATTTTGAAAGCCAGCAACATACTGGCAAAGTGGTCATCACGATGAATTGAAGCAGAAAGAGCCCTGGTGCCCACTAAAGGCCGGGGCTTATGCCATAAGAGCAGACAGGTTTGTTCGTCGATGATGATTTCCTGCAGTTAAACGCCTCACCTCGATATTGTCTGCGTTTTACGAACTTCCGTTTTTCACTCATAGCGGACCTTCAAATCAGTTAGTTTGTCCGCTCTGTGCCAGGAGCGGACATTAAAATCAAAACCGATGGCAAGCTCACCGAGCATGACATTATGCTTGCGCTGCTTTGTAACGTACTTCCAGCTTATCCAAAAAGCCAAAAAGTACTTGATTCATTTCACTGTAATCGTGCGCCCGGAGCGCTTCAGGCGTGTCAACGAAACGATATTCTGCTGCACGGCTCAGGTCTTTCTCAGAATGAGCGATCAACCGTTCTACAACGTCCAATGTGAGCTCCATGTGGCACTGGAAACCAAAGACGCGGTCTGAATAGGCAACGATCTGCCGCGGACAGCCTTCGCTGTAAGCAATAATTTTGGCCTCTGGCGTCAAACCTGGCATGTCGTTATGCCAGTGACCCACTGCCAGTGTTTCCCCAAAGTGAGAGAACATCTCATCCTTCCTGCCGTCTTCGGTCAATGTGATCGGGAATTTACCAATCTCTTTTTCCGGGCTATGAGAGAACGGCGCGCCCAGCGCTTCACCGATTAGCTGTGAACCCAGGCAGATACCGATCACCGCCTTACCGGTTTTAACCGCGGAAGCAATCAGCGCCTGTTCCGCTTTAGCATTAAAGTGCAGGCACGCTTCAAGCGTGGTGTCCGGATCTTGCGGACCGCCCATAACGATAAGAAAATCGATGCCTACGGCGTCAGCAGGTAGCCGATCGCCTGCATAGACGCGTGAGTAAGTTACATCATGACCCTGGTTTATTGCCCAGGTTTCATAGGCGCCCGGGGCTTCAAAACTTTCATGTACGATAAAGTGTACACGCATGAGGTTAAGCTCCTGTAATATCTTTGATGATCAAAATGATAAGTCACGCACCCATTGCCTAAGGCTCTACTCCGGGTGGTTCCAGTTTCGATATGATAATGGCAGGGGCTAAATCTGAAATGCCAGGTAGTATAGATAAAGCGCCAAGACATGATGAGGCCACAGGCTGGTCCAGTACTGCGATAAGCTATCAACGCGGCGAGGTAGATCCTCCCCATCATCATGTTGAGGGGCAGCTACTCTTCGCCACCAGAGGGGTTATGCTGGTGCAAACAGAGAGTGACCGTTGGGTGATCCCTCCTCAGCGAGCATTATGGCTACCGCCTTTGCATATCCATAGTTACCATCTGCTTTCACAAACTGATCTCAGGGCGATCTATTTCAGCAGTAGCCTTATCGCAGAATGTACGAGCTTTACGAAGAGTCAACAGGTGCATGTGATCACGGCTACGCCATTAGTCAAAGAGCTTATCGCTGGGCTGTTCAGTGAGGACTACGCCAGACCGAGTCAACGGAAGATAGCTTTGTTGCTTCTGGAAATTCTCAGCGAGGCTCCACCTTTAACGATGGCGCTTCCCATGCCGAATGATGAGCGATTATTTAGCGCGGCCAGATCGCTACTGGTCAATCAGCGCTGGGAGGCATCGCTGAGCGAGCTGGCTTTTATGTCGGCCATGTCGGAACGGACCTTTTCCCGCTTGTTTATGAAGGATACAGGCTTTAGTTTTAGAACATGGAAGCAGAGAGCCAGAATTTGCGCTTCGTTGGATCTTCTCGCGAACGGCGTTCCAATCAAACAGGTAGCTTACCAGCTTGGTTTCTCATGCCCGGCGGCCTTTACCGCTGCTTTTCGCTGCATTCTGGGGGCAACGCCACGCGATTTTGTGCCTTAAACCGGGAAACCCTCAAAGCGGTCTTTGAGACTGTCATGGGCATATTACCAGACGCAGAAACCCTGCGAGGGTAGGGGTATCCCGCCTTTGCTGTTGAGAAAGGTAGTTTAATTTGCACCCGACACACTCTCATTGATTAAAGCACGGAGTGGAGATTACTGCGGTCCACAGTTCTGACAAACCGTGAAAGAGAAGGCCTGCATGAAGAAAAAAGGTGTCGCGATGCGTGATGAAATTACCTTATGACAGACCTTGCGGTGATTTACGGCACCGGGTGGATTCCGGACGCTGTGAGCCAACTCATTGCTACGAAGCCTGATTCTGCTGTACCTCAGGCCATATGATAGCCTGCACAACAATCACATACCGTCCATTAATGCGTCCAGGGGAGTACTCCCGGGCCCTGGACGTCCCCTGTGTGCCAAAAGCGGAAGTAGGCTGAAGATAAATTAGCATTGCTGTTAGTCGTGGGTGCTGCAGATGGGTAGAAATTGATAACTTAGGATGCAAGTTCGTCCCGCTCTTTCTGCAGTTTTCATCGAGGGTATATTCTCCGGAATAATTGTGCCCATATACAAAGATAGTTCCGAATCGGAATGAGTTAATAATCGGTACAGCAGGCGTTGCGCTCGGGCCGACAATGATCGACCACGAAAAGCAGGAAGTATTACTTTGTCAGTAATACGATATCCTCTCAGAAAAGCGAGGTTTCCTTTCTGGCATATTAGCAACCCGGCGCGAACATCGTTTTCATAGATAATATATACTTCTCTCTCAGAAATATGGTCACACAACTCTTCGTCATCAACTGCTACCAAATTACTTGCAGACAGTTCACGAACTGTCTGCCATGTATGCTTATAGGCATCGCCCAGAGCCTGACAACACCAGTCAAAATCTTCGTATGTCGCCACTTGCAAAGTAAGAGATTTATCATTGAATTCAGGGGGTTCAGAAAAAGACGTGGCATATATATACTGGTCGGGAATACCCTGCGGGAAGGACTGGCCTGGCACAAGAATGCGGACATACTGAGCTCTGAGTTGTGACCATTCCTTACTAATGAGTTCTAATGCAGTATGATTTAGGTCAGAATCCATACCTACAATATCAATAAAAGGTTTGTTAATATTTCCGCCCTGATAACGGGGGCCAGTAAGAAATTGCTTTCCATCAATTTTTAGTTTTCGTTGTAAAAAATATTCCTGACATAATCCAGTTTCTCTCCAGGGAAATCGCGCCGAGAAACTTCTGTCTGTACACCTCGATTCCTGCTCTGACAACCATTGTTTTAACCATGAACGTAGAGTAACTTCAGGCACAGGTAGCCTGGCATATTGAGATAGCATGTAAGATAGCATAAAAATATTTTACCCTTGGATGTAAAAATGTTTTTTTAAACAAATCAGAATAGTTCTACTCTCATTTTATTACCAATTATAGCTGGCACGTCCGCTCCTTGCTCAATGCGGACCTTTAGCTCGACACCTTGTCCGCTCCGCGCCAGAAGCGAACAGTGTTATCAGTGGTCAGTGATAAAACGTCAACCCGTTGACCTTGTCTCACAGCACTTCAACCACTTCAAATTCTTCTGCGATCAACTCCATATCTTCAGAAAAATGACCTTCGCAGCTGAAAAATCTCTGATGCTCTCTCTTCCAGTATTCAAGGCTTAAATCGCCTTCACCTTCTTTGCGGGCGAACGCTTCTGTGACATCACAAAAACGAACCAGCTGCATCGAAATCAGTCTGATCACGCAAACTGGAACATTCTGGCCATCAAGAATAATGTGATAACTCCCTATCCTCGGAGCAGATTCTTCCTGCTGGTAAGAGGCAAAAGATCCGCAAGAGGCCGTTTTTATCCCTTTTTTGATCAGTTCCGCAAGCTCGTTAGCCAGCTCCGGACTGTCACCCATTTGCCAGGCGTCTGCGCCGGGATACTTCTTTTTTATTTCCTCAACCTCAACCATGAAAATCCCTTCGTTATCGTCAATGAAAAGAAATGGCATACCTTTTTTAACAAGAGCGGTCCCAACATTATCAGCGATATCTTTCTTTAGATAGTGTGGTCCGTTCTTCGCTCAAAACAGACCTTAAGGGCATTTAACGCGTTTGCTCTGTGCCAGAAACGTAAGTTAACTTCAAGACGAGCCATAAAGTCGCCTGTCTTATTCAGACTGCCAGTAAAGCGGTGAACCGAACGCGTCCAGGTAGTAATCGATAATCGCCCGCACGTTCAGTGGAGGGTGGCGGGCATTCGGATAGATTGCCGCGATGTGCTGTGGCTCCGTTTTTATGGATGTATCCAGTTCCGGCAGCAGTCCGACCAGCTCTCCGCTCTTCAGCCGGTCTCCAATCAGCCAGTCAGGAAACAGCACAATCCCCATCCCCCCAAGTGCGGCAATCAGCAGGGTTTCAGCATTATTCGATGACATCAGGGGCGAGACGGGATAGTGCACCCATTCCTCTCCGCGCCTGCGCAGCAGCCATTGGTTTGGTCCTGATGAACCGCGATAGACCAGGCATTTATGCCGCGCGAGCTCTTCGGGTGATCCCAGCATGCCGTGCCGGCGGATATAATCCGGTGACGCGGCAAGATGATAGAACTGCTGGCCAAACACGCGCGCATGAAAGGCGGAATCCGTCAGCACGCCAATCCGGAAAATCACGTCAGCCGGCTCCCGGTGCGGATCGATGTAATCATCCGTCAGCGTAAGCTCAATACTAAGCTTCGGATATCGCTCCGTCAGGCCGGGTAACGCGGGTGCGACATGGCGCTGTCCAAAGAACACCGGTGCGTTTATGCGGACCATTCCGGAAGGTTCAAGCGTTCTCTCATTGAGTTCCCGCCGCGCCTCTTCCATGCTGCCAGTCATCGCTCGCGCATAGCGGATAAAAAGATGGCCGCTTTCCGTCGGGATTATAGCCCGGGTATTGCGGTAAAAAAGCTGCTGCCCGAGCACATCCTCCATCTGATGGATGACGCGTGATACCTGAGAGGCCGATATCCCTTCCCGCCGGGCCACCACAGAGAAATTCTGCGTTTCATAAACGTCTATAAAAATCAGCAGGGCGCGAATACTGATGTTCCCAAGGCCATTCATTAATGCATATCCTGCACAGGTGTTTATCTCATTATGGCATTTTTCTCATCCATGTTAAGTCGTAATCTTCTCCGCCTGGACTTTGGGAGACAGATTGCTATGCAACTAATATTGATTTTTATCGTCATTGCCGGAGGCATGGGACTGTCCATAGAGGCAGGATTGCTCGGGCCACTGGGTGGGGAGGTCGGTGACCTCTGGGCTACCTTCAGCATATTTGGCGTGGGCGCGGCGCTGACCTTCCTGCTGATGCTTTTTTTCAGCCCGCGTAACAGCCCGTCATTCTTTGCGCAACCAGCGTGGCAGCTACTTGGCGGCGTGCTTGGGCCGATTTACGTCATCATCCTGACCGTGGTAACGCCGGCAATTGGCATCGCCATGACTATGATCGGCATCCTGGCAGGCCAGGTGTTCAAGAGCCTGATTATTGATCACTTCGGTCTGCTCGGTACGTCGCGCCGGAAAATTGACAGTAAGCGTATCATTGCGCTGATTTTCATCATTGCAGCGCTGGTTATGGTTGCACAGGGGTAAAGTAACATTATGACTATTATCATGATTCTGCTCGCCGTCGCCGGTGGCGCCATGCTGAGTATCCAGGCGGCTATCAATGGCCAGCTGGGCAGCAAGGTCGGCGTATTTAAAAGCGCGTTCCTGACATTTTCTGTCGGCGCCCTGGTGACGGGGCTGCTGATCTTCTTCTTCGAACCCAAACACTCCCTGACGTTGATGGACGTGCCTAAATGGCAGCTGCTGGGCGCAATGTTTGGCGTACCGTATATCGTCATTATGGTACTGGCCGTCCAGCGTATTGGCGCGGCAGTGGCTACGGTCGCTGTCATTTTTGGCCAGTTAACCATGAGCATGCTGATCGATAACTTCGGCTGGCTGGGCAATGCGTCGATTCCATTCTCGATGAGCCGAATCGGCGCCATTATCTGCCTGGGTATCGCGCTGTTCTTCATTTACTCCAGCAGCAGGTCAAAAGCCGCAATGGCGAAAACTCCCCGGCAGCAGGAGAACGCTAACACATAAGCCCGGCCAGTTCAGGTGTTCTCTCTGAAGAGTGCCAGAAATATCCTGACACTCTTCAGGTGTTACACAGCGGTGCCTTGGGCATATTACAGGGACAGAAACCCGGTGCGGGTAGGGTTTATCCCGCTTTTGCTGTTGAGAAACGTCGTTTAATTCGCATCCGGCAACGGTTGAAATTTGTAAGACATGTCACATTTTAAAAAAAATCCAAAGTAAGCTATTGTAAAACCCTCCTACAAAATATTTAAATACACGGGCAGAACGACAGGCGTGTAACTGGTAAAACAGGCAAGACCTGAGATGAGCGATGAATTTAGACCTATTCATTGCTCATCTCAGGTCTTTTTTTTTACTTCTGGGGTAGTAAATGGATTCCAAAAAACAGCGCAGAAAATACGTAAATTGAACAGCGGGGCAAGCAATTTTGAACATATTGAACATGGTTCTACCCGACGACAGCTTAGCTTAAATGAAGAAAAATGCTGCTCCGGATAATCCAAATAGCGTCAAGCTTACTTTTATCGGGCAGGGCAGTCATTTGGGTTCATTTGTAAAAACAGAACTGCTGTGACGAGACAAGCCAAGAGAAGTCTCCGTTCACGTTGCGAATCGGCACAGTTAAAGGAGTGACAACAAGCAAATAATTTTTATGAAAACAATTTTTCATTTCAGAATTCAATATTAATGTTAAGCATCGATCCATTTCGCTGGAGTCAAATAGCTATGAAATGATCAGGCTAAATAGGCTTGCTTACTATATATATTTCTACCCTGGGAAGGTGAAGTATGATTTTATTTTAATATACGCTTTACCCCTGTAATCTACATGAGAATATTTAAAATATGAACAAGACTATTCTATTTTGCCTTATCTCTGCCATGTTCAGCAATGCTTATGGACAGAGTTTAACAGTGGAAGAGAGACTGGCTTTGCTTGAAAAACAACTCCAGGAAAACACTGCAGAATTAAAAAGCACAAAAGCAGAATTAACCAGGTATAAGCAAGCTGATAAAACAAACAGAAATCCGGTCAGTTCAGCAGATGAAAAAAATCAACCAACAACAAATTCTGCCACTTCAACTATTGCAGCAACATCGAGTACTAGCAACAAAACAGGCAATAGTGCCACAACTAAAGTTAATAATGATCTTACATTGAAAGAAATTAGTGACTTTGTTAAAAACGATATTGGGTTTTCGTACAATGGCTATTTCCGTTCTGGTTGGGGAACGGCTAATCATGGATCGCCAAAAGAGTATGCTATTGGATCTCTTGGCCGTTTCGGCAATGAATATACCTCATGGTTCGATCTTCAACTCAAGCAGAAAGTGTACGACCAGGATGGTAAAACTGCACATGCTGTCGTTATGCTGGATGGCAATGTGGGTGAGCAATACAACAATGCAGTCTTTGATAAAGATACAGAGAGTAACTTACAATTTTCTGATATCTATCTCACGACGAAGGGATTTCTTAATTTTGCCCCTGAAGCTGATTTTTGGGTAGGTAAGCACTATCTGCCTAAGTATGAGATACAGATGCTTGACTGGAAAAGCGTCAGAACAGAAAGCGGAGCAGGGCTCGGTATAGAAAACTGGAAAATGGGTCCAGGCAAATTTAACGTTGCTGTAGTGCGGCAGGACCTGAACGCGCGCGCTCTTGATTATGATACATCAGGAAATTCATTACAGATCAATACGAATGCGCTTGATATACGTTATCGTGAAATTCCATTATGGGATAAGGCAACATTAGAACTTGATGGGCGCTATAACATGGCAAACAAATCAGACGTCGTGAAGTCAGGGGAGGCAGATGGTCAGTATTATCATGTAAAAGATGCCTGGCTGGTAGGTGCGATTTTAAGGCAGAAGTTTGACGCAGGGGGTTATGACGAATTAACCCTGCAAGCTGCCAATAATTCTATTGCCAGTTCTTTTGCAAAAATTTCTGGAGCAAACCCAACATTTGGGAGTGGTGATAACTATTATGGAAATCACACAAATGGCAAGGCATTCAGAATAATTTCTCAAGGGGAATTTTACCCCACGGAAAACACTATTGTTGCACACGCACTAGTTTATTCAAATGGTAATGATATATTTAGCTATGATACTGGTGCTCATACAGATTTTGAAAGTTATCGAAGTGTCATCCGTCCCGCTTATATCTGGGATAAATTCAACCAGACCGGGGTAGAACTCGGATGGTTTAGACAGGATAACAAAACTCAAGAGCAGACATATAGTGAATCCGGTTACAAAACAACATTGTATCATGCGCTTAAAGTTAATACATCAATTCTAACTTCAAGGCCAGAAATTCGGTTCTATACAACGTATATCCGGGCAAACCAAAACGAGATATCGAATTATACATTCAACGATAATAAAAAAGATCAATTATCTATTGGCGCTCAGGCTGAGGTGTGGTGGTAACTATCGGTTAATATAAAGGAAATATAATACAGGGAGAAAATACTCCTGGGAGGGTTTTTATATCGTGGTCATTTACGAGGATTATTATGTGATAACTGTCACATTTTGACGAAAGATGGGTTAATTTTATTGCCTGTAACTATGTATATAGTATATTGTTGGCAAATATGTAGTACAGGCGTGTAACTGGTAATGCAGGCAAGACCTGAAATTCTCCCCCTCATTTGGGGTGAGAATTTCAGGTCTTTTTTTTTGCTCATGAGGCAACTTATGGATCATCTAAATACTGGGCGTACAATTCTCAAATTAGTCGGCGGAGCAGGCAACATCGAACACATTGAACATTGCTCAACCAGATTACGCTTAAGCTTGTATGACAATGCTAAAGTTGAAGTGTCTGACCTCAAAAAATTACCTGAGGTAATGGGTGTCGTGACAAATGTGCAGTGTCAGATAGTCATTGGCAAAGACGTTGTTAAAGTGTTTGATGCGATTAGATCGTTAATGGCTAATGATGCTGACGCGAAACAGAAACCAGTAACAAAGAAAAAATGGAATGCATGGTTGATTGATTTTGTTATCAGTATCTTTCAACCACTCATACCTGCAATTGCAGGTGGCGGCGTGCTGAAATCCATTTTAATTATTTTGAATATGTCTGGATGGCTGACTAAAGACAGTTCGACATATCAAATTTTGGACTGCATCGGAACCGCGCCTATTTATTTTTTACCCTTACTTATCGCCATCACGACTGCGAATAAGCTTAAAGTTAATCCATTAGTTGCATTGACTGCTGTCTCAGTCTTGTTGTTGCCCACATTTACTACCCTGGCAAAACAAGGTGCAACGTTAATGACTTTCGATATTACGAACGTCTCCTATGCAGCGCAGGTGTTTCCCGCAATTCTTTGTGTTCTTTTTTATGCACAAACGGAATCTCTTTTTAATCGTTATACGCCTAATGCATTACGTGGTTTCTTATCGCCCATGTTATCGCTGGTTACGACGGTCCCCGTCACATTGCTTATCCTTGGACCATTAGGTTTTGAAATGGGTTCTCTGTTAACGCATCTGATCCTTTGGATGCATGGCAAATTTGGATTCATCGCAACAGGCTTACTTGCTGGCGGACTGCCATTTATTGTAGCGGCCGGTATGCATAAACCTTTCCTCCCTTATGCCATAATGTCAATGGGGCAAACGGGTAAAGAATCTTTGTATAACCCAGCTTCCTTAGCTCACAATATCGCTGAAGCAGGAGCCTGCCTTGCCGTTTCGCTAAAAAGCAAAGATAAAATGTTTAAAGGGACTGCTCTTTCCTCTGGAATATCAGCGCTGTTTGGCATTACTGAACCTGCACTTTACGGTATTACTTTACTGCATAGGCCAGTACTGATCTCCGTGATGCTGGGGGCAATGGTCGGTGGCTCCTTCATGGGATTTATGATGGTCTCAGCTTATGCAATTGTAGCGCCGAGCCTTGCCAGTATCTCAATTTTTGCGTCACCGGATAATCCAACCAGTTTGATATATGCAATCATCGGCGCACTTGTTTCATTCTGCCTGGCATTTTTATCAACATTATTCTTCTGGAAAGAAAAAACAGCAACGCCCCATCCAGAGGAGGAGATGCCCAAATTTGAGAAGACTGAAGTCACTGCTAATCCAGTCTTAATGAATGACTTTACCTTTACCAGTCCGGTTGAAGGGAAAGTCATCCCCCTGACAGAGGTCAACGACGATGTATTTTCTTCAAAAATCATGGGGGATGGTATCGCTATCGTTCCAACTGTGGGAGCACTCTATGCACCTGCCGATGGCGTTATTGAGCATGTGTTCGAAAGTGGCCATGCAGCCAGCATGATGACTACCCATGGAGTAGAGGTTATCTTTCATATAGGAATTGATACGATACAAATGAACGGTCAAGGCTTTCACCCGAAAATTACAGATGGCCAACACGTTAAAGCGGGTGAACTATTAATCGAATTTGATATTGATGAAATAACTAAAGCGGGTTATGACCCAGTTGTAATAATGGTTATTACCAATAGCGATCGTTTTATGATGAAGCCGTCGAACGATCATACCAATACACTCCAGCAGTTTAATATTTTTTCATTAAAAGAGGCTTAATATTATGTCGAAATCTATTCTTCCCAAGAATTTTTTATGGGGTGCAGCCATTGCAGCCAATCAGGCAGAGGGTGCATGGAACATTGACGGCAAAGGGCCTTCTGTTGCAGATGCAGTTGCCTATAAGGCGCATCTGAGCACGAGCGATTATGCCGGCCATATGGCCGTATCTGATCAAAACGTGAGTGATGCGCTTGAGGGGAAGAATGATCAAAATTACCCTAAACGCAGAGGCATCGATTTTTATCATCGTTACAAAGAAGACTTAGCGCTTTTTGCCGAAATGGGTATAAAAGTCCTGCGCGTATCAATCGCGTGGTCACGAATCTTCCCAACAGGTGAAGATGAGCAACCGAATGAAAAAGGATTACAGTTCTATGAAAATATGTTCACTGAAATGCGCAGACTTGGCATTGAACCATTGGTTACGCTCTCACATTATGAAATGCCATTAGCATTGAGTGAGAAATATAATGGCTGGGTCCACCGAAATGTTGTTGATGCGTTTGTACGCTATTCAAATGTGTGCTTTGACCGTTACAAGAATTTGGTACGTTACTGGTTGACATTCAACGAAATTGATAGCATTCATCGGCATCCTTTTACGACAGCGGGTGTCCGCGAAGAGAAAAGTCTACCGGGAGAAAGCACGCAGGATATTTATCAGGCGTTGCATCATCAGTTTGTTGCTTCGGCCTTAGCGACAAGAGACTGCCACGAAAAGATACCTGGCAGCCAGGTCGGATGTATGCTTACTAAGTTAACAACGTACCCACTGACCTGTCATCCTGCTGACGTGGAAGCCACTCTGAAAAAAAATCTCGAAAACTATTTTTATTCAGATGTTCAGATTAAAGGCGAATATCCACCATTAATTAAGCGGGACCTGGAGCTGCGGAATATCAAGATAAAAATGCAGCCGGATGATTTGGAAACGTTACGTCGCTATACTGTAGATTTCCTTTCATTCAGTTATTATATGTCCATCACGGAATCTGTTCAGTCCGATGCAGAGCGCACGGCAGGAAATACTATCATGGGTGTAAAAAACCCTCATCTACCGGCTTCTGAATGGGGATGGCAAATAGATCCTGTAGGGCTTAAAATTTCGCTACTGGAGCTTTACGATCGATATCAAATCCCTTTATTTATTGTTGAAAACGGGTTTGGGGCAAAAGATACAGTGGTTGATGGGAAGATTCATGACGATTACCGTATTAATTATTTCCGTGCGCATTTTGAGCAGATGATTGAAGCTGTCAAAGAAGGTGTCGATTTAATAGGGTATACGAGTTGGGGAACAATTGATATTATTAGTGCTGGCACGTCGCAAATGACCAAACGCTATGGTTTTATTTATGTAGATCAAGATGACGAGGGGAACGGTTCTTTGAATCGGTTACGCAAAGACTCCTTCTATTGGTATCGCAAGGTTATAGCGACGAACGGGACTGATTTAAGTTAATCATTGCTACCGCGGGAACTGAGATGAAAGTTAAAAAGTCCTTAAATAACAGCATGCTGCTTGCTGAGAATGACGGAAAAGAGATGATACTCTTTGGCAAAGGTATCGGTTTTAACACCAAGCCAGGGACAATTATCGACTTGCAAAGTGTCGAACAGGTCTTTATGCCTTTGGATACCCTCAAGTCGCGACATTATCTGTCACTAACGGACACAATTCCCGCGGATTTCTTTGAGATCACTCATGAAATTGTTAAGATGGCTCAAGCTCATTACAGCGAAAAGCTTAATTCAGTTTTACTATTCACCCTCGCGGAACACTTGCATTTTGCTGTTGAACGCTGTAAGACAAATACGAACATTGCGAATAAACTGACCTGGGAAATAAAGCGTTACTATCAGAAAGAGTATAGCATTGGCGAGCTGGCAAGAGATTTGGTATCAGCTAAGTTTGCGGTGAGTCTTCCTGATGACGAGGCTGTACACATTGCTTTTCATATTATCAATGCAACTTTTCAATTTGATGAGACTAACGCACATAAGCAAGTAGAGTTAGTTAACAGAATTGCTGAAATTGTTCGTTATAAACTCAATCAAAATATTGATGTGAATTCAATTCACTATGCCAGATTTATTACGCATTTAAGATATTTCGCTGAAAGGGTATTAAATAATAGCCTTGCAACAGAAGAAACTGACGACTTCTATAATGAGTTAATTCGTTTCCATCCAAAAGCGATGGTGGTTGCTGAGGTGATTCGTGACTTTATAAAAAGCAATTACGCCATTGCTATTCCTAATGATGAACTTACCTGGTTAGGTATACATATCAGTAAACTCAGTAAATATTCAAAGTGAAATTTTAGTTTGGGAACAGGAGATAGGTCAGAGATTGATGCCATGGCGATAAGATGATTCACGCTTGAGCGCTCATCTTCGTTTACGTAGCGCATTAAGCAGCGCCTGTGTGGCATCAGAAGACGTTCCGGATGGCGAACAAACCAGTCCAAACTCACGATGAATAGCCGGCGTCACTGGCACCACGCACAGGTTGCGTAAGGTCTCCGGCAGGGCGGATTCCGGTACCAGCGCGACGCCCATCTCTTCGCCGACCAGTTTACAGGCGCTTATCCAGTCGCGAACCGTCACGCGGATATCAGAGAGTTGCAACCCGGCCTTTTCCATCAGGCTTTTGCCATTCACGACACAGCCGCCCGTCGCCAGAATAAAGGGCTGGTCCGCCAGCGCCTTTAGCGTTATGCCATCAGCTTTCGCATGCTGTGCCAACCGATGGCTGGCGGGCAGGACCGCGACCCATGCATCCTGTCCTAGTACCACCTCTGCACGTCCGGGAACGGGATTCATGACCACCCCAAGTTCAACGGTGTCTGCGGCAAGCCACGCTTCGACTTCTTCGTCAGAGCCTTCCAGCACAACAACGTCAATACCCGGATGCAGGCGCTTAACGTCGCGCAGCAGGCCGGGCAACAAGGTAGACGTTACGGAGGGAAAACTGGCCAGCCGAATGCGCCCGCGGGTGACGTTCCGGCCCCGATCAGCCAGTTCGCGGATGGCGTTCAGCTGCGAAAGCATGTTTCTGGCATGTTCCACCACCTGCTCACCCAGGGCGGTAATCCCGATGTATCGTCGCTCACGGGTAAATACCGGAAAGCCCAGAGAAGCCTCCAGCTGGGCAATGGCCTGGCTGGCGCCGGACTGGGTCATGCCTATCTCCTCGGCAGCACGTGAGATATTGCCGGCATCCGCCACGGCTACCAGCAGGCGCCAGTGTAAAAGATTCATCATGATTATCAGTAGCTCAGCTAATAGTTCTTTTCTATATCATTAATTTTACAGTGCGATCGGCGTTAAATACAGTGTGCTGAGGATCGTGCAGGACGTTGTCCGACGGCTTTACACATTAACGGAGACGAGATGAAACTTTATTACGCGCCAGATACCTGTTCATTATCACCGCACATCGTGCTGCGCGAGCTGAACCTTGAATTTGAACTGGTGAGAGTCAACAACAGAAGCAAGATCACCGCTGATGGTCGCGACTTCCTCACCATTAACCCGAAAGGGTATGTTGCTGCGCTTGAGCTGGATGATGGGCAGATCCTCACCGAAGGGCCGGCGATGGTGCAGTACCTCGCCGATCGTAAACCCGAATACGGCCTGGCGCCACGCGCGGGCAGTTGGGAAAGGGTGCGCCTGCAGGAATGGCTTAACTTTATCACCAGTGAAATACACGCGGGTTCGGCGCCGATGTTTAACTCCGCGCTGGCGGAAGATGTCAAAACGATTTTTCGAGACAAGCTATTCCGACGCTTCGATTTTCTGCAGACGACGCTCAGCGAAAAAACCTATCTGACTGGCCCGTCCTTTAGCGTGGCGGATGCCTACCTCTTCACGGTGCTGGGATGGTGCAAATTCTTCGCGATCCCACTGGATCGCTGGCCAGCGCTATCGTCGTATATGGAAATAATAAATGCCCGTCCTGCTGTACAGGCGGCATTACGGGCTGAAGCGTCTCAACAGGGCAGGTAGAAGGCGACATGAGTAGAGAAGGCCGCACAAGAGAGGCGGCCTTTGGCGTCAGATTGCCAGTTCAGGCATCTGCGCCATCACAAACGCGAAAACTTTTTCCGCGTCGAGTGAGGCATAGGGCAGACTTTCAATCACCGCAATAGAAAGAGCGTCGCCAACAATCCCTCTTATCTCCGCGACCTTATACTGAATATGCGGCGCAATGAGAAATCCGTCGAAAGCGGGCGCCACGCTGGCAAAATTTTCCAGGCCCACTGCGCTGACAATGAGAGGATGGCCCTTTTTTTCCGCCAGTAACTGTATCTTTTTGGCGAGAGAATTGGCAGTGTTGCCAAACAAACAACATATCAGAAGCTTTTTCATGGTTTTACCTCCTGAGAATTAGTCACAGGATATGACTCGCCATGCGCATAAAATGAGCGCCACCTCATAATTGCGTGAAGAATTCATCATGATGATGCTGACCTTTCTGGCAAAGATGACCGATAGCGAAGATCTTGATAAAGGTCACTGCCACGCCGTGGCGGCGCTTCGTCGTCTGCTGTGGCAGAAGAGGGAGATCAGTGACTGAGTAGGGTGTCCGGGTGGAAATTCCCCGCCGGCCAGTGCCGGCGGGGGGAGTTGACGATTATTCCCAGCGTTTCAGCAGCAGGCTGGCGTTAACGCCGCCAAAGCCAAAACCGTTCGACAGCGCATAACGCATTTTCTGCGGGCGGGCCTGCAGCGCCACCAGATTGAGACCTGCCGCCTCTTCATCGGGGTGATGCAGGTTCAGCGTCGGCGGCACCACCTGATCGCGCAGGGCCTGAATGGTGAAGATGGCCTCGATCCCGCCGGCCGCGCCTAACAGATGGCCGGTGGCGGATTTCGTCGAGGTAATGGCGACCGGATGGGCGCCAAACAGCGTTTTAATCGCCGCCAGCTCACCTTTATCACCTACCTGCGTTGAGGTGGCGTGGGCGTTGATATGGTCAATCTCGTCGACGGTCACCCCGGCCTGGCGAATAGCGGTCTCCATGGCCCGACGTGCGCCGTTCCCGTCTTCCGGGCCAGCGGTCAGGTGATAAGCATCTGCGCTGGTGCCGTAGCCCACCAGCTCGGCCAGCGGCGTGGCGCCGCGCGCCAGCGCGTGCTCCAGAGATTCGATCACGATAAGCCCCGCGCCTTCTCCCATCACAAAACCATCGCGGTCACGGTCAAAGGGGCGGGAAGCGGCTTCCGGCTGGTCGCTGGAGGCGCTGGACAGCGCCCTTGCTGCGGCAAACCCGGCAAGGCTAACGCGATGAATCGCCGCTTCCGCGCCGCCGCAGAGGGCGATATCCGCCTCGCCGCTGCGGATCATCCGCGCCGCATCGCCAATGGCCTGGGCGCCAGCCGCACAGGCGGTGACCGGCGCGCCGATGGGCCCCCGGAAACCGTGGGCGATAGACACATGCCCGGCGGCCAGGTTGGCCAGAAAAGAGGGGATGGTGAACGGCGAGAGGCGACGCGGCCCGCGTTCATCGGTGGTATGTACCGCATTGGCGATCTCGCTGAACCCGCCGATCCCGGTGGCGATCACCGTGGCGGTGCGTTCCTGTTCGGCCTCGGATGCTGGCGACCAACCGGCCTGGGTCAGCGCTTCGCGGGCGGCGACCAGCGCAAACTCAATAAAGCGATCCATCTTTTTGCGCTCTTTCGCCGGGATGGTCGCCAGCGGGTCGAAGCCGTGCAGCGGATCGCTGTCAATGGACGGCACCTGGCCGGCCACTTTGCAGGGAATATCCGCGACCAGCTGCTCGCTGAGCCGGGTGATCCCTGACTTTCCTGCCAGCAGCGACTGCCAGACGTGCTGTACACCGCAGCCCAGCGGGCTGACAATCCCCATCCCGGTGACGACAATGCGTTTAACGGAAACGCCCATAATTAACTCTCCTGTAGTATCAGTGTGCCGGCGGCTTTTTCATCAAGGGAACCAGCAGCGCGGCAAGCAAAAAACCCATCATGATGAGGTAGAAAGCATCGGAAAATGCCTGGGTTCGCGCCTCCCGCAGCGCCAGCGCGGAAAGATTTTTCAGCGCCGCCGTCTGCGCGGCATCCGGCGAGATCCCCTGGACGGTGAAGTTTGCCGCGCTGCGCTGAACAAAATCGCTCATTGCCAGGTTGGCGTTATTCAGATGGTCCGCCAGGCGGCTGTAGTGCAAATTGGTTCTGTCGTTAAGCACCGTGCCGCACAGGGCGATGCCGATGGCGCCCCCGAGGTTGCGCATCAGATTAAACAGCCCGGAGGCCAGCTTGAGGCGCGCGGGCGGCAGGCTGCCCAGCGTCAGGGTCACCGTTGGCGCGACGGCAAACTGCTGCGCCAGTCCACGAAAGGCCTGCGGGAGCAGCAGCTGATCCGCCCCCCAGTCGTGGGTGATCGGAACAAAGCTGTACATCGACACCGCAAAGCCGATCAGCCCGGCCATCAGCAGCCAGCGCAGGTCGACGCGGTTGGCGAGCCACGAATAAAACGGAATAGACATGACCTGGAACAGACCGGTGGAAAATACCGCCAGGCCGATCTCCAGCGCACTGAAACCGCGCACGCTCCCCAGATACAGCGGGGTTAAATAGATGGTGGCGAAGATGCCGACGCCGGCCATAAACGAGAAATAGCAGCCGAGGCTGAAGGTTCGATCCTGCAGGGCGCGGAGATCCATCACCGGCTGCGGATGGCGCAGGGTGCGGATAACAAAGGCCACGCCGCAGAGCAGGGCGACCCAGGCGGTGGTCGTCAGGGTCGCGTCATCAAACCAGCCCCAGCGCGGACCTTCTTCGAGGGTATATTCCAGGCAGCCGAGGGACAAGGCCAGCAGCAGAATACTGAGATAGTCGGCGCCGCGCAGCAGAGTGGGGTCGGCGCTGTCTACTTTTACCAGCAGCGGCACTGCCACCGCGATGTAAATCCCCGGAACCACGTTGATAAAGAACAGCCAGTGCCAGTTGTAGTTTTCGGTGATCCAGCCGCCCACCGTTGGACCCAGCGTAGGGGCGAGGGAGGCCAGGCCGCCGATCGTCGCCGCGGCAATAACCCGCTGTTTGCCCTGGAAAAAGGCGAAAGCGGTGGTGAACACCAGGGGGATCATCGACCCGCCCGCCAGTCCCTGCAGGGCGCGGAAGGCGATCATACTCTGGATGTTCCACGCCCAGCCGCACAGCAGGCTCATCAGCGTGAAGCCCGCCGCGGAAGCGGCAAACAGCCAGCGGGTCGACATGACCCGGGCCAGCCAGCCGGAAAGCGGGATAATAATGATCTCGGCGATCAGGTAGCTGGTTTGTACCCAGACGGTTTCATCGTCGCCCGCCGACAGGCCGCCGCCAATATCCCGCAGCGAGGCGGAGACGATCTGGATGTCGATAAGGGCAATAAACATCCCCACGCACATGCTGGCGAAGGCGAAGATCTTCTTCGCCGTCGGCATCGACAGACCCTGCGGGGCGGACAGCGCCTGAACGGTGCTCATCGAGGGCTCTTTTCGTTCACGGTGACGATCACCGACAGTCCCGGGCGCAGGACGTCAAGCTTTGCCCCGTCACCTTCCAGCGCAATGCGGACCGGCACCCGCTGCACGATTTTAGTGAAATTCCCGGTCGCGTTCTCCGCCGGCAGAATGCTGAAGCGTGAGCCGGTCGCCGGCGCCAGGCTGGCGACATGACCCTTAAAGGTATGGTTCGGCAGCACATCGGCGACGATGGTCACCGGCTGACCGGCACGCATATGCGCCAGCTGGTTTTCCTTGAAGTTGGCGTCAATCCACAGGCCGTGCGCGGGTACCAGGGAGAGCAGCTGCGTACCGCTGCTGACGAAGGAGCCGGACCACGCGCGGCGGTTGCCAATCACCCCATCGAACGGTGCGCGAATGTCGGTATAGCTGAGGTTCAGCCTGGCCATCTCGAGGTTAGCCTGGGCCTGCGCCAGGGCAGCCAGGATTTGCTGCTGGCGAGCATCCAGCACCGCCAGCTGACGTTCGGCCACGGTTTTATCCGCTTTGGCCTTCTCCTGCTCGGCGTGCGCCCGGCGATAATCGGCGGAGGCGTTATCGCGGATCTGTGCGGAAATCGCGCTCGACGCGGCCAGGGCGTTATAGCGTCGGTTGTCGTTAGCCAGTTTTTCGGTTGCCGCCGTGGCGGCGAGTAACGAGGCCGCAGAGCCGGCAATGGTCGCCTGCTGAAGCTGGCGGGTAGCCTGAATATCGGCCAGCGCGGCCTGCTGCGCCGCCACTTCTCCGGCGGCTTTCGCGAGGGCGGCGCGATAATCGCGGTCGTCAATGCGGATCAACAGGTCACCTTTTTTCACCGCCATATTGTCCTGCACCGCCAGCTGCTGGATATAGCCGGAGACTTTGCTGGAGATGGCGCTAATGTCGCCGCCGACATAGGCATCATCGGTGGTCTGCATAAAGCGCCCGGTATGCCACCAGTAAGCGCCGTAGCTCGCTGCCGCCAGGGCGGCAGCGCCCAGGGCCGCCAGGACAAGAATATTTTTCTTACTGGTCGGATTCATTGCTGGCATCTCTGTAAGGTTCAGGCTGGAATTTTTGCCCGCTATCGCCTTCGCGTTTGCGCAGCAGATATTCATGACGATATTTCATCAGCGGCGAGGCGGCGGGGCCCGGCACCATGGCGTATTTACCCGGAATAATCTCTTCCCCGGTCGCTTTATCCACCATGACTGGCTCCACCCGTCGCTGGGTGGCGGTTTCCACCAGCTGCATCTGACGGCCTTCGGGGGCGAAGTGGCGGTTACCCCATTCCGCCAGCGCCAGCAGCACCATGCGAAAATCGCGGCCGCGTTGCGTAAGGTGGTATTCGTAGCGCGGCGGGGTGCTGCTGTAGCACACCTTCTCCAGCAGCCCGTCGTCGACCAGCGCCTTCAGGCGGCGCGACAGAATATTGGGCGCGACGTTGCTGCTTTTCTGGAACTCGTCAAAGCGGGTAAAGCCCGCGAAGGCGTCACGCAGGATCATGATGCTCCAGCTGTCGCCGATGCGGCCAAGGCTGCGGGCGATGGGGCAGGGAGCGTGGCAAAGCGGTTCATTTTTCATGGGCTGTCCAGTAACCAGGTGGCTTTTGCCAGCAAATTGACATAGTCACTATCAAAATGCAAGTTACTCTTCACGGTACCCAGGGGAGAAGCCGCTCCCGTTTCGCTACGTCGTTTCTCCTTTGAATGCCGAAAAGAGGGACAGTCGCCGCCACCTTATTCCTGCTTTGCCGTAATAAGAGATAAAAATCGCTGATGGCGGATGAAACATTTTAATAATGATAGAAATCGATGTGGTGGGTAATGACCTTTATTAAGGGATGCGATATAAAGTACGGCGAAATGCAAATTAACATTCTCATAACTTATAAAGGTTAAATAAATGAAGCAGGTGGGTATTGTTGGCTGGCGGGGAATGGTAGGCTCTGTATTACTGCAAAGAATGATCGAAGAAAATGATTTCGACGATATTTCAGCGCATTTTTTTAGTACCTCAAGTGCGGGCGGTGTGGGCCCGGTTATTAATGGTAAAAGCGACATCCTTAAAGATGCGAATTCCCTTAGCGCCCTCGCCGAAATGGATATCATCATCACCTGTCAGGGCGGGGAATATACCAAAGCCATCTATCCAGCGTTAATTAACCATGGCTGGCAAGGTTACTGGATTGACGCCGCTTCGGCGCTGCGGATGGATGAAAAAGCCTGCATTATTCTCGACCCGGTCAACCGCGATAATATCGATCGTGCCGTGAAAGCAGGAGTGAAACTGTTTGTTGGCGGCAACTGCTCCATTACGCTGAGCCTGATGGGGCTGGCCGGGCTGATCAAGGCTGACCTGATCGAATGGATGAGCGTGATGACCTATCAGTCTGCCTCCGGAGCGGGCGCCAAACAGGTGCGGGAATTAATCGCGCAAAGCGCTTATATCAGTCAGCATTTATCTGCAGATGAACTGACGGCATCAGGTTCCGTGCTGCCTTTAGTCAATAAAGTGAGTGAGTTGATTAATAGCGCGGGTATGCCGGTGGAGAATTTTGGCGTCCCGTTGATGGGCAGCATCATTCCCTGGATCGACAGCGATTTAGGCGATGGAAATAGCCGCGAAGAATGGAAGGGCGAGGCGGAAACCAATAAAATTCTTGGCCTTGCGCCCGGCACCATTCCGGTCAATGGCTTATGCATTCGGGTCGGCGTGATCCGCTGCCACAGCGCTGCCATTACCCTTAAACTTAAACGTGAGGTCAGCGAAGCGGAATTCGCTGAGTTAGTCACCCATTCCCATCCATGGGTAAACTATGTCCGCAATAATAAGCAAGAGAGTGTCAGTCAATTGACCCCGGCTGCTACTAGTGGTTCGCTGCAGGTAGGAATTGGCCGCTACAAGAAAATGTCGTTAAATAATGAACCCGTCTACTCGGTGTTAACGGTTGGCGATCAGCTACTGTGGGGTGCGGCGGAACCCCTGCGCCGCATGTTAAATATCCTGCTGGGCAAAATATAGTTACGGTCATCCGGGGAAAGCCCTCGCGCGCAGGCGGTTAAGACAAATGTTTAACGAAGCGTTTGCGGACCTCCTTGTAGCCGTTATTTTCATAAAATTGATGCGCTCTGATTCTTTTTTCACTGCTTGAAAGTTCGATCTGAGCGCATTGTTTATCGCGGGCGAGGCGCTCTGCGGCATGGAGAAGTTGCTGGCCTATCCCTGATCCACGTGACGATTCCTCGATGACCAGCGCGGAAATTAATGCCCATAAACGGTTCTCATGTACCGGTAAAATAAAATTGATAACGATTACGCCACACACGGCGTTTTCTGTTTCCGCCACCAGCGCACTCATCATACTCTGCGGGGCAGTGATGCGTTGTTCTATGATCGCCGTCTCCGTCTGATAGCCCAGTTGCAGAAATAGCGTTTTCAGCGAGGGGATATCTTTTGATTCAGCCGCTCTGATGAACACCATGATCTTCGACTCCAAATAGCGTGTTACCGGACCGGAAGCGGGCCGGTGGATACCTTATTCTCCGGTCCGCTCCCGTATACGCCACTCAGTCCATCAGACTGACCTGGGCGGCGACAATGCGCCAGCCGTAGGGGAAGCGTACCCAGGTCTGCTGCTGGCGGCCCAGGCGGGCGCTGCCTTCGCGGGTGAACTCGGTGCTGCACACCGCCATATCCGCGCCAAAGGTAGTAATGGTGGTATGGCGCAGATCGCGGGCCAGACCGGCGGCGGGGCGGGCGGCGCGAAAGGCGCGGATCGCCTCGATGCCATACAGATTTTCGCCGGCTCCCAGCCGTACGGTGCGCGGGTCGTGCCAGAACAGCGCATCCAGCGCCTCGATGTTATTGCTGACCAGCGCCTCTTCATACTGATAAAACGCCGCCGTCACCTCGGCGAGGATCGCCGGGCGGTCTACATTATCCAGATTGATCATGCTGCACTCTCCGCCACTCGGGCATCGGTAATGCCCATCGCTTCCAGCGCCCGCGCGGCGCGAAGACAGGCTTGTTCGTTAAACGGCGCGGCAATCAGCTGCAGGCCAATCGGCTTACCGCTGGCGGTACGCAGGGGCACGGTCACCACCGGCAGACCGAGGAAGGAGATCGGCTGCGTTAGCATTCCCATGCTGGCGCGCACCGGCAGCGGCTGGCCGTTAATTACCATCTCCTCCGCGCCTATCGGCGTGGCGCTGCATGGGGTGGCGGGGGCGATCAGCACGTCGGCCTGGCTGAACAGGGATTTCATTGCCTGGCGAGCATGACGGCGAAAACGCTGAGCCTGCAGATACCATGCGGAGGGGATCATCGCTCCGGCAAGCAGCCGCTCGCGGGAGTGAGGTTCAAAACGCTCTGGCGAGTGGCGAAGATCCGTCAGGTACTGATTGCCGCCTTCGCTGGCGCTGATGATAAAGGCCGCCGAGCGGGCCAGCGCGGCATCCGCGAACTGCAGCTCGCTGTCGGCGCCCAGCGCGTGGGCGACCCGATCCACGGCCGCCCGGGCGTCGTCATCGCACCAGGTGGTGAAATAGCCGCCCAGCCGCGCGCAGCGCAGCCCCTCCAGTCCGCGCTCCAGCAGATTGCCGGTGCGCTCGCTGGCTTTATCAGCCTGAAAGTCATCGGCCGGGTCGCGCCCCTGCAGAGCGTCATACACCGCGGCGAGGTCGGCCACCCGGCGGGCAAAAGGACCAATATGATCCAGACTGGCGACAAACGGATGGCTGCCAGAGCGCGAAAGGCGACCGAAAGTGGGTTTCAGGCCAAAGATCCCGCACAGCGACGCGGGGACGCGGATCGAGCCGTTGGTGTCGCTGCCGAGGCTGAAATGGACCAGCCCGGCCGCCACCGCCGCGGCCGAACCGCCGGACGATCCGCCGGCGATCCGCGACAGATCGTGCGGATTGCGCGTCGCGCCATAGTGGCTGTTTTCAGTGGTAAAGCCGTAGGCGTAGGCGTCCATATTGAGCATCCCGCTGAGCAGGGCGCCGGCGCTGTGCAGCTGGCGCACCGCCCAGCTGTCGCTGGTCGCCGGCGGCCGGTCGCTCAGCAGTTCCGCCCCGGCGAGGGTGGTATGCCCGGCGACATCAAACAGATTTTTCACTGCGTAAGGAATCCCTGCCAGCGGCGGCAGGGGGCGCTTTTCCCGGCGCAGGGCGTCAATGCTGTCGGCCTCCGCCAGCATGCGCTGGGCGGTGACCTCGGTCCAGGCGTTGATCTGCGGATTCGCGCGGGCGATGTCGTCCAACGTCTGGCGGGCGATCTCCCGGGCGCTCAGTTCGCCCTCGTGCAGCGCACGCTGGATCTCGGCGATGGTGAAGTGATGAAGAGTCATGCTTTATACACCCCCGCAATCTCCTCGCGCGGCCCGAGGGGATACTCCATCAGCGGCTGCGCCATGGCGGCGATGCGGGCAAACTGGCGCTCCAGCTCTTCACGACGGGGTGCATCCAGCTCCAGGTGCAACAGGTGAGTCATCTGCGTCAGATACTCGCTCCAGTCTGGCTGTGTGGTCATGGTCTGCTCCTTAGTATCCGGCGGCGGCGCCGTTGCTGCGTGGATCGGTCGCCCCTTCAAGCAGGCCGTTGGGATGGCGGACAATGGCGCCGGCGTGGCCCATCGCTTCGCTGAAATCAGCCAGCACTTCCACTTCGTGCCCCAGCTCGCGCAGTCGCGCGATACAGGCGGGGGCAAAGCGTCCCTCCAGCTTCAGTGAATCGGAGGACTGGCCCCAGGTGCGGCCCAGCAGCCAGCGCGGACGGGAGATGCTCTCCTGCAGCGGCACCCCCTGCAGGATATAGCGGGTAAACAGCGCCGCCTGAGTTTGCGGCTGACCGTCGCCGCCCATCGAGCCATAGACCATCACCCGGCCATCGTTCAGGCGGGCGGCGGCAGGGTTGAGGGTATGGAATGGCTGTTTGCCAGGGGCCAGCGCCAGGAGATGCTGCGGATCGAGGCTGAAGGCCGCCCCGCGGTTTTGCCAGACGATCCCGGTGTCCGGGAGCACCACGCCGCTGCCGAACTCGTGATAGATACTCTGAATAAATGACACTGCCAGTCCGCTGTTATCCACGACGCCCATCCAGACGGTATCGCCCGGGCCTTTGCCGCGGCCCCAGGGGGAAGCGCTGGCGTCGTCGATGCTGTCGGCCAGCGGCTGCAGGGCTTCCGGGGTGAGCAACTGCTGTACATCCACATCCAGATGGCGTGGATCGGTGATATGCGCATCGCGCAGGGCAAATGCCCGCTTGGTGGCTTCGACAATACGGTGCACTGTTTGCGCGTCGTCGGCATCGGCCATGTTCAGGCGGTCGGTGATGCCAAGGATCGCCAGCGACACCAGTCCCTGCGTCGGCGGCGCAAGATTCCACAGCGTGCCCTGCTGGTGCTGGAGCGTCAGCGGCGCCGGACGCCGGGCGCGGTGGGCCTGCAGGTCGCCGAGGGTGATCGGCATCCCCAGCGCGGCCATACCCTGCGCGAGACGCTCGGCCAGCGGCCCGCGATAGAAACTGTCGAGACCGTCGCTGGCCAGCATGCGCAGGGTACCGGCGAGGGCGGGCTGGCGAAAGCGGCTGCCGGGCCGCGGGGCCTCGCCCGATACCAGCCAGGTTTCGCTGAAGCCCGGCTGATGGCGCAACTCTTCCAGTTTGCTGGCGGTGGCGTGGGCTTGCGAGGCGGTGACCGGAATACCGTCTTCGGCATAGCCGATCGCATCGGCCAGCAGGCGGGCCACCGGCAGCGCGCGGCCGGTTAAGTCCCGTGAAATACGCAGCGCCTCGTCCCAGCCGCTGACGGTGCCGGCGACGGTCAGCGCGGCCTGCGGTCCCCGGTGGGGAATATGCTGCTGTCCGGCGTAGGCCTCGAGGGTCGCCAGCGATCCGGCCGCCCCGCTGGCGTCAATGGCGATGGGGTCTCCCTCAGGCGGTACGATCAGCCAGAAGCCATCGCCGCCGAGGCCATTCATATGGGGATAGACGACGGCGATGGCCGCCGCGGCAGCCACCATCGCTTCAATGGCGCTGCCACCCTCGCGCAGGATCGCCAGCGCGCTCTGACTGGCGAGGTGATGGGGGGCCACCGCCATGCCGTGGGTCGAAACGTTGCTACTGTGCATAAATTATCCTTTCTGAACGAATCACCCGCAGAACACTGCAAAAGCTGTTCCATCTCTGAACGTTTCGTTTCATTGATAAAAACAATGACCAGAATTTTCCCACTGGCACGCTATGTGTAAGGCATAGCAGATACAGTATGATGAGGGATGGATGATGAAACGAAAGTTACAGGGGCGCTATGCAACAACTCGATGAACGACTGAAAGGGCAATACGCCTCGCTGTCGCCGCAGGAGCAGCGGGTGGCGGATTTCATCTTTGACCACTTTGATGACCTGATAAGCTACAACAGCGCCGAGCTGGCGCAGCTGAGCGGCGTGTCGAAAGCCACCGTCAGCCGGCTGTTCAAGCGCCTCGGTTACGACAAATATAAGGATATGCGCGATGAACTGCGCACCCTGCGCCAGAGCGGGATGCCGCTCACCGACCAGCGCGACGCGGTGCAGGGTAACACGCTGCTGGCGCGCCATTATAAGCAGGAGATGGCGAATCTCACCCAGTGGGTCAACGCCCTCGACGCCCGCCAGTTCGCCGAGGCGCTGACGGCGATGGTGGCCGCGCGCCGCATTGTGGTGGTGGGCATGCGTAACGCCTATCCGGCGGCGCTGCACTTGCGCCAGCAGCTGCTGCAGGCCCGCGGCCAGGTGCTGGTGCTGCCCCAGCCGGGTCAGAGTCTCAGCGAAGAGCTGGTCGATCTGACCGCCGATGATCTGGTGGTAATGATGGCGTTTCGCCGTCGGCCGCGAATAGTACGCCCGCTGCTGCAGCAGCTGCAGCGCGACGGGGTGCCGGTCCTGTTAATGTGCGAGCCGCAGGCCCACAGCCTGTTTCCGCTCTCCCGCTGGCAGCTCTGCGCGCCGCTGGACAGCGTCTCCGCCTACGACAGCTATGCCTCGGTCAACAGCCTGATTAATCTGCTGGCCAATGCCTTTCTCCATGAAACGCTCGACAGCGGTCGTCCGCGCATCCACGATATCGCCACGCTTTATCAGCAACTGGACGAGCTGGAACAACGCTAATGGGGCGCCAGCGTGGTGCTGTGCATTATTATGGTGCAAGAAAAACCACGTGATGGCGCCGCCGCTCGCTGAACACTTTCCCGTTAACGCTTGTCCTTTCTCACTTTTTGTTTTAATTCCTCGCCAACTCTCGCCTCGTCTGTATCTGGCACATTAGTTGCAAAAACAGATTCAAAGAATCTTTTGTTTCATGCTAACGTAACGGGTAAACATCATGAAGAAACTGTTGATCGCACTGGCCGGGGCCGCTTGTCTCCTTTCGTCTGTTTCTGCCGCGCAGGCTGACCAGCTCCAGGATATTGAAAAACGCGGCGTCATTCGTATTGCCGTGCCTCAGGATTTTCCGCCGTTCGGCTCGGTGGGCACCGACCTGC
This sequence comes from Klebsiella variicola, assembly GCF_000828055.2. Classification (NCBI taxonomy): domain Bacteria; kingdom Pseudomonadati; phylum Pseudomonadota; class Gammaproteobacteria; order Enterobacterales; family Enterobacteriaceae; genus Klebsiella; species Klebsiella variicola. The sequence continues at coordinate 2,634,423 of NZ_CP010523.2, forward strand.
AGCCGCAGGGGTATGACATCGATATGGCGCGCTATCTGGCGAAATCGATGAAGCTCAAGCTGCAGCTGGTCCCGGTGACCAGCGCCAACCGCGTGCCGTATCTGCAGACCGATAAGGTGGACCTGGTGATCTCCAGCCTCGGCAAGAACGCCGAGCGCGAGAAGGTGATCGACTTCAGCCGCGCCTACGCGCCGTTCTTCCTCGGCGTGTTTGGCCCGAAAGGGGCGGAACTGAAGGACGCGGCCGCGCTGAGCGGCAAAAGCATCGGTGTGACCCGCGGGGCAGTGGAAGATATGGTACTGACCAGCGTGGCGCCGCAGGCAGCGCAGATTAAGCGCTACGAGGATAATAACACTACGCTGTCGGCTTACCTGTCCGGTCAGGTGCAGTATGTCGCGACCGGCAATCTGGTGGTGGCGGCCATCTCCCGGCAGAACGCCGACAAAGCGCCGGTGCCGAGCTTTATGCTGAAGGACTCGCCGTGCTTTATCGGTCTGAAAAAGAACGAACCGGCGCTGAAGGCGAAAGTGGATACCCTCATCGAGCAGGGCATTAAGGACGGCACCCTCAACGGTCTGTCTGAGAAGTGGCTGAAAGCGCCACTGCCTGCCAGCCTCGGCGCGTAAGGTCTGGGGATGACGGAGCAACTTCATTTCTCTGAGCTCTGGCCGCACTGGCCGGAGCTGCTGGCCGGCCTGTGGGTGACGGTGCAGTTGACGGTGCTGGCGACGATCGGCGGACTGGCGATCGGCATCCTCGGGGCGGCGATCCGCAGCGGGCGCCCGGGAATGCTCAGCCGGGTATGGGGCGGATATGTGGAAATCATCCGCAACACGCCGTTTGTGGTGCAACTCTTTTTTATCGTCTTTGGTTTACCGAACCTTGGACTGAAGATGACCGCCGGTGAAGCGGCGCTGCTGGCGATGGTGGTTAACCTCGGCGCCTATAGCACCGAGATCGTCCGCGCCGGTATTCAGGTGACGCCGAAGGGCCAGTGGGAAGCCGGTCGCGTGCTCGGGCTTAGCAGGACGCAAACCTTCGTTCGCGTCGTATTGCCCCCGGCGCTGCAGCGGATTTACCCGGCGCTGGTCAGCCAGTGCATCATCGTGATGCTCGGCTCGTCAGTGGTGTCGCAGGTCTCCTATGAGGAGCTGACCTTCGCCGCCAACCTGATCCAGTCGCGGACATTTTTGAGCTTTGAGGTCTATCTGGTGACCACCGGGATCTACTTAGCGTTATCGATAGCGATGCGCCAGCTGCTGATGGCGGCGGGGCGTAAATGGCTGGGGGTACAGGCCTGATGACCACTTTTACTGACTGGGACATTATCCGCAACCTGCTGCTGGCCGGTCGCTGGACGGTGCTGCTGTCGCTGGTCGCGTTCACCGGCGGGGCGCTGGTGACCTTACCGTTACTGCTGCTGCGTCTCACCGGCGGACGCCAGGTGAAACGGCTCATCCGCGGCTACATCGAGCTGTTTCAGGGGACGCCGCTGCTGATGCAGCTGTTTCTGGCATTCTTTGGCGTGGCGCTGTTCGGCATTGACGTCTCGGCGTGGACCGCCGCCTCGGTCGCTCTGACGCTCTACACCAGCGCCTTTTTGCTGGATATCTGGTTCGGCAGCATTCGCGCGCTGCCGAAAGGCCAGTGGGAGGCCTCGCGGTGTCTCGGGCTGAGCTTCGGCCAGACCTTGTACCGCGTGGTGGCGCCGCAGGCGCTGCGCATTGCCATCGCGCCGACGGTGGGCTTTTCCGTACAGGTGATCAAAGGCACGGCGCTGGCATCGATTATCGGCTTTGTGGAGCTGACCAAGGCCGGGACGATGCTGACCAACGTCACTTATCAGCCGTTTAAAGTGTTTGCCCTGGTGGCGCTGGGCTATTTCATTCTGTGCTATCCGCTGTCCCGCTACAGCCGCTATCTGGAGAACAAATTCAATGCCTCTCATCACCATTAATCAGATGCAGAAGTACTACGGCGACAACCATGTGTTGAAGGGCGTCGATCTGGATATCGACATGGGGGAAGTGATCTCGATCATCGGCCGCAGCGGCTCGGGTAAAAGCACCCTGCTGCGCTGTATCAATGGTCTGGAGGGCTACCAGGAGGGCAGTATCAAGCTCGGGGGCATGACCATCACCGACCGCGATTCACAGGCCCGGGAGATCAGCCGCTCTATCGGCATGGTGTTCCAGAATTTTAACCTGTTCCCGCACATGACGGCGCTGGAGAACGTCATGCTGGCCCCGCGGCGGGTGCTGAAGAAGTCCCAGGCCGAATGCCGGGAGCTGGCGCAGCGGATGCTGGAGAAGGTCGGTCTTGGCGACCGTCTGGATTACTATCCGGCCAATCTCTCCGGCGGCCAACAGCAGCGCGTGGCCATTGCCCGGGCGCTGGCCATGTCGCCGAAAGTTTTACTCTGTGACGAAATCACCTCGGCACTCGACCCGGAACTGGTGGGTGAAGTGCTGAAGGTGCTGGAGCAACTGGCGGCGGAAGGTATGACGCTGATCCTCGTCACCCATGAAATGAATTTTGCCCGCGAAGTGGGCGACCGCGTGGTGTTTATGCATCAGGGACGCGTCTGGGAGCAGGGCGACAGCAAAACGCTGTTCGCCAGCCCGCAGACCAGCGAACTGAAACAGTTTATCTCCTCGGTGCGCGGTCTTAACTAACGTAAGGAATGGCAGATGGATATCACTCAGTTTTCGCAAATTAACCCGCCGCAGCGCCTGCTGATGGGGCCGGGGCCGATCAATGCCGACCCGCGCGTGCTGCGCGCCATGTCGAGCCAGCTGGTTGGCCAGTACGATCCGGCGATGACCCACTACATGAATGAAGTCATGGCGCTCTACCGCGGTGTGTTTCGCACCGAAAATCGCTGGACGATGCTGGTCGACGGCACCTCGCGCGCCGGGATCGAAGCGATTCTGGTGTCGGCGATCCGTCCGGGTGACAAAGTGTTGGTGCCGGTGTTCGGCCGGTTTGGACATCTGCTGTGCGAGATCGCGCGTCGTTGCCGGGCAGAGGTGCACACCATCGAGGTGCCGTGGGGCGAGGTCTTTACGCCGGATCAGGTTGAGGACGCGATCAAGCGCGTGCGCCCGCGCCTGCTGCTCACCGTGCAGGGCGATACTTCCACCACCATGCTGCAGCCGCTGGCGGAGCTGGGGGAGATTTGCCGTCGTCACGAAGTGCTGTTCTATACCGACGCCACCGCGTCGCTCGGCGGTAACCCGCTGGAAACCGACGCCTGGCAGCTGGACGCCGTGTCCGCCGGGATGCAGAAGTGCCTGGGCGGTCCTTCCGGCACCTCGCCCATCACCCTCAGCCCGCGGATGGAAGAGGTCATCCGCCGCCGTCGTTGCATTGAGCAGGGGATCCGCACCGACGCCCACCACGATGGCGTCGACGAGATGATCTACTCCAACTATTTCGATCTCGGCATGGTAATGGATTACTGGGGGCCGGAGCGCCTTAACCACCATACCGAAGCGACCTCGGCGCTGTTCGCCGCCCGGGAGTGCGCGCGCCTGATCCTCCAGGAGGGACTCGACAACGGCATCGCCCGCCACAAACTGCACGGCGATGCGCTGCTGAAGGGCATCCAGGCGATGGGGCTCGAGACCTTTGGCGACCTGCGGCACAAAATGAATAACGTGCTAGGGGTGGTGATCCCCAACGGGGTCAACGGCGATCAGGTACGCAAACTGATGCTGGAAGATTTCGGCATTGAAATTGGCACCTCGTTTGGTCCGCTGCACGGTAAAGTCTGGCGCATTGGCACCATGGGCTATAACGCGCGTAAAGACTGCGTGATGCAGACGCTCAGCGCGCTGGAAGCGGTCCTGAACTACCTCAAGTTCACCACCACTCAGGGCGCGGCGATGCAGGCGGCCTGGGATCACTACCGCACCGAGGCCACCCTATGAGTGATACCGCCCGCCAGCAGGCGGAGAGAGAAGCGGCTGCCAGCCGGGTGATGGCGCGTGCCGATCGGCTGGCCACCCTTAGCGAAACCGCCGATGCCCTGACCCGGGTCTATCTGTCGCCCGAGCATCAGCAGGCCAACCAGTTGGTGGGCCAGTGGATGCAGGCTGCCGGCATGATGGTGTGGCAGGACAGCGTCGGCAACATCTGCGGACGCTATGAAGGACAACAGGAGGGGGCGCCGGCGGTGCTGCTGGGCTCTCATCTTGACACCGTGCGCAACGCCGGGCGCTACGACGGCATGCTCGGCGTGCTGGCGGCGATTGAGGTGGTCCAGCGTCTGCACCAGCAGGGGCGACGGCTGGCAAAGGCAATCGAGATCGTCGGCTTTGGCGATGAAGAGGGCACCCGCTTTGGCATCACCCTGCTCGGCAGCCGCGGCGTCACCGGCACCTGGCCTGAAAGCTGGCTGTCACAGTGCGATACCGACGGCGTGAGCGTCGCCCAGGCGCTGGTGAATGCCGGACTCGATCCGGCGCGGATCGGCCACGCGGCCCGTCACCCGCGGGATATCGCCGCCTATCTGGAACTGCATATCGAGCAGGGGCCGTGCCTGGAGCAGGCGGGGCTGGCGCTCGGCGTGGTGGAGGCGATTAACGGCGCCAGACGGCTGAACTGCCGCTTTACCGGCGAAGCTGGCCATGCCGGCACGGTGCCGATGCTCCACCGCAAGGATGCCCTCGCCGCGGCGGCGGAATGGATGGTGCAGGTGGAAAACCTGACCCGGCAGCGCGGCGGTAACCTGGTGGCGACGGTCGGCACCCTGCGCTGTGCGCCGGGCGCGGTGAACGTGATACCGGGCGAGGTGCAGTTGACGCTGGATATTCGCGGCCCGCAGGATGCGCCGCTGACGGCGCTGCTGGATGAGCTGCTGGGCGAGGCGCAGGCCATTGCCGGGCGTCGCCAGCTGCGTTTCGCCGCCGAGGAGTATTATCGCATCGCCGCCACCGCCTGCGACAGTCACCTGCAGGCGGTGCTGAGCGAGGCGGTGATGGCGGTGCAGGGGCGTTCGCTGACGCTGCCGAGCGGCGCAGGGCATGACGCCATCGCCATCGCCGAGCGCTGGCCATCGGCCATGCTGTTTGTGCGTTGCCTGGGGGGCGTCAGCCATCACCCGGCGGAGTCGGTCACTGCCGCCGACGTCGGGCTGGCTATCGACGCTTTCTCCCGGGCGGTAGAGAAGGTGGCCGACGCCTGATCGCGCCGGTTGCCGTGCCCCGGCTGGCGGCTTCACACCGCCAGCTGGTTGACCACCTCGGCGACGGAGGTGATGGCATGGATGTTGCCGATCCCCACGCCCACCGAGATATACCCCTCATCAGTATTCCCCTCCAGCATGCCCAGCCGCATCCCGCGCAGACCGCCCATCGCCTGGGCCAGCTCGGCTTTTGAGGCGCCGGCACGATCCATGGCCACCAGTGTGTCGCTCAGTTTGCCGGGCAGCGCGCGGTAGTAGTCCGGCAGGGTACGGAACAGGCGCAGATCCAGACCGTTGGCGGCCACAATTTTCGCTTTCACCGAGTCGGGAACCCGGCTTTCGATGGTGCTGATAAATACCGAGCCGGCGAAAACCCCTTCCGCACCGAGGGCGTGGACGGCGCGCGCGCCCCGGGCGTCGGTGATCCCCCCGGCGGCCATCACCGGAACCCGCTGTACCGCGTCAACGATCAGCGGGACGATGGTGAAGGTCCCGAGGGCGGTACCCGGCAGCGTGCCGCCTTCGTCAAAGCCGGTGGCGACAATAATATCCGCGCCGGCCTGCTCCGCGCGGCGGCTGTTCTCCGGGGTCGGGTTGATGTCACGATAGATAATGGTGATCCCGGCGGCTTTCAGTTCGTCGAACAGCGCCGGTTTTAACGAACCATCGCCGTAGCCGGTGTAGACCACCACCTTGACGCCTTCCTCTTTGATCACCGGCAGGATCGCCGGCGTCCAGATATCGTTTTCCGCCGTCGGGATCAGGTTGACGCCAAAGGGTTTCTCGGTCAGCTGTTTGGTTTTGCGGATCTCTTCGCGCATTTTCTTGGCGGTGGCCTCCGGGGTGGAGACGGCGGTTGCCGCCGTCAGTCCAGCGTTCGGGCCCAGCACGCCAAGCCCACCGGCGTTACCGACGGCCGCCACCAGACGCGCATCGGTCAGCCAGGAGAGCGGTCCCTGGACCACCGGTTTTTCAATACCCAGAATACGGGCGACGCGGTTAGGTTGCATGATATTTTTCCTTGTATGTTAATAAGTTATAAATTTTTTCGCCCCAGCGATGCGGCAATGAGGGCAGTGTAGGCGTCTTTATTGTTTTAAAAAATGAGCAAAAACTTTCATCACTATTATTAAATTAGTAATAATGTGAACTAATGAAGAGGTGGGAGGCGGGCCATCATGCAAATGAATCTGTTTGAAAATATTAAAATTTTTATTGAAATCGTCGATGCCGGTAGCTTTGCCCAGGCGGCGGAAAATTTGCAGATCCACCGACCGGCGGTGACCAAAGCGCTGCAGCAGCTGGAGCAGGAGAGCGGGGTCCGGCTGCTGCAGCGCACCACCCGGCGTCTGTATCTTACGCCGGAGGGGGAAGAGTTTTATCGCCGCAGCAAACCGTTGCTCTCCCAGGCCGACGATCTGCTGGAGTCGTTCGCGCCGGACCGACCGATCCGCGGTCAGCTGCGCGTTGATATGCCGATCGCCTTTGCCCGGCTGCTGGTGATCCCGCATCTGCCGGATTTTTATCAGGCTCATCCGGAGGTGGAGATTGTCCTCAGCAGCTCCGACGTACGCCGGGATATGCTGCGCGATGGTCTGGATTGCCTGCTGCGGGTGGGGGATCTTGAGGATGGCGACTATGTGGCGCGTTCGCTGGGGGAGGTGGCGTTAACCACCTGCGCCAGTCCGGGCTATCTGGCGCGCTATGGGGCGCCCGCGACGCTGGAGGACCTGCAGTCGCATCTGGCGGTGAACTGGGTGAACAGCAGCAGCCGGCAGATTATGCCCTGGCGATTCCAGACCCCGGAGGGCATCAGGCAGATCGCCATTCCCGGTAAACTGGTGCTGGACAACTCTGAAGTCTTTACTGCCGCCGGGCTGGCGGGGCTGGGGATGCTGCAGGGGATGCGTTTCTTTTTGCAACCTTATATCGACAGCGGGCAACTGGTGGAAATTTTGCCGGACTTTCCGGCGCCGCGTCGACCGTTGTCGCTACTCTATCCGCACCGGCATCTGTCGCATAAGGTGCGGGTCTTTGCCGACTGGCTGCAGGGGCTGGTAGCGACCCTGGATCGATCGGTGTCGGCTTGACTCTGCCGACTGAGCGATTATATATAAAATGTGAATGCTATTAAGCAATGAATCACAAAGCTGGATAACGACTTAACCTGTAAGGGAATGCTGATGAAACTCTGGAATAAAACACTACTTGCTTCCGCTCTGTGTCTGACCCTGTTTGGCTGCGACGATGCGTCGAAAGTGGATAACAAACTGGATAAGGCCAAAGATAATGCGGAGCAGATGAAGGATGCCGCGGCGGACAAAGCGCAGGCGATTAAACAGGATGCGGATAAGCAAATCGATACGCTGAAAAGCCAGGCTGACGCCGAGGCCGACCGCCTGAAGGATCAGGCCAGCGCCATCAAGGCGGAGGCGGACAAGAAAGCGGATGCCATCGCCCAGCAGGCGAAAGCCCAGGCCGATGCCGTGAAGCAGAACGCAAAGCAGGAAAGTGACCGCATAGTCAAAGAGGCGGGTCAAATCAAAGACAATGCCATCGGCGACGCCAATCAGCTCTCGGCGGAGGCGGCGAGCAAAACCAAGGCCATCCAGGACAGTATCGCGGCGGACAAACAGAACACCACGCCACCGCCCGCCCAGCAGTAACCTGCGCTGTTTGCCTGACCCGCGCCAGGAAATATAGGGAGCGGAGCCTGATAGATTGCCCGGCGGCGCTGCGCTTGCGCGGGCCTACGCAGGGAGCGGGTTGGCTGCGCAATGACCGGGTATCATCCTTTTGTAGGCCGGGCAAGGCGCCGCCGCCGCCCGGCACGTGGACCGCCATAACATCCTGCTCAGGGGTATCTTACGATACCCCTTTTTTATGCGCGCTGCGGGTTCAACGGTTTGGCAGCAGGGTGCCTTTCAGGCCGTGTGGCTCGGAGCGCAGGTACTGCGAAGGGACGCGAACCTGGGCGCCGAGGCTGGCCGCAGCGTGCCACGGCCAGTGCGGATCGTAGAGTACCGCGCGGGCGAGGGCGATCAGGTCGGCATCGCCATCCTCCAGCGCCGCTTCCGCCTGCTGCGGATCGGTGATCAGCCCCACGCCAATCACCGGGATGGCAACCTGCTGGCGAATGTCGTGGGCGAATGGCAACTGATAACCCGGTCCGACGGTGATCGACTGCTGCGGCGACAATCCGCCGCTGGAGACGTGAATATAGTCGCTGCCCAGCGCTTCCAGTTGCTGGCTAAACTGAATGGACTGCTCGCAGTCCCAGCCGCCTTCGACCCAGTCGGTAGCCGACAGCCTGACGCCCACCGCCATGGTGTTGCCCACCGCCTCGCGGATCGCGTTAAACACTTCCAGCGGATAGCGCAGACGGTTTTCCAGAGAACCGCCGTACTCATCACGGCGCTGATTGCTGAGCGGCGAGAGAAACTGGTGCAGCAGATAGCCGTGGGCGGCGTGCAGTTCAATCAGCTCAAAGCCCAGACGCTGGGCGCGCAACGCGCTGGCGACAAACGCCGCTTTGATGCGCGCCATATCGGCAAGGCTCAGCTCGGCGGGGGCGCGGTCGCCATCGTGAAACGCCACGGCGGAGGGGGCAACGGTTTGCCAGCCACCCTCATTAAGGGCCAGCTGATGACCACCCTGCCACGGGGCCGCGCAGGAGGCTTTGCGTCCGGCGTGCCCCAGCTGGATCCCCAGGCGGATCGGCGACCAGGCCCGAATATCCTCTACCACCGCGCGCAGCGCGTTTTCGGTTTCATCATCCCACAAACCCAGATCCCCCGGCGAGATACGTCCCGCTGGCTCTACCGCCGTGGCTTCCAGAATTAACAGGCCAGCGCCGGAGAAAGCCAGCTGACCAAGATGGATCCGGTGCCAGGAGGTGGCTTTACCCTCGTCGGCAGAGTACTGACACATGGGGGCAATAACGATGCGGTTATCCAGCGCCAGCTGACCAATACGCGTCGCGCTAAAAAGATGGCTCATGAGTACCTCGTAAAAGTTAGACAGGATCTTGCATGGGGGCAAACAGTCACTGTTTATAGCACGCCTGTTTGCCCTCCTTTATTCGGATATTGCGTTTAAGCAGCCCGCTATTCGATAAACCACAGGCGGCGCCGGCGGCCCGTTGCCTGCTGCGACACGGCACGGGCCATCGCGCTGCCAATTTCGGCGCTGGCCGTCAGCCCCTGCACAAAGGGACGATCGTGCATCAGCCAGGGAAGGGCGCCGAAAGCGACCCGGCCGCGCAGCGTCTCGGGCGCCTGCAGCGTGTAGTCATCGCCGACGTCCGGAATGTCGTCGCCGCAGGCCAGCAGCTGCTGGCGCAGCGATGGGAAGGGCAGATCCCGGGTTTTCAATGCTTGTTGCCCGCGGGCATCGATAAACACATCGAATTCACAGCGCTGCTGATGATGGACAATCAGCGTTCGGTGAGACTCGCGCTGCAGGTCATAATCCTCGCCGAGCGCCACAATACGCAGAATACCGGCCTGGTGCAGGGCCAGCAGCCGGCGAATGGATTCCGGCGGGATGGCGGCATAGTTATCGATAAACACCCGGGCGAGCCCGCGCCGGAAGCGGCGGCTGTCCTCGTCGTTGAGTTCCGGCACCACGCTTTCAATCGCCTCGTGCAGGCGGAGAATGGCATAGCGCCAGGGCACCGTGTGGTGTTCGCGCTTATTGCGCTCCACCTCCTGCAGATTGCGTTGCGCCCACTGGAACGGGTCATGGGTGAGACGGTCGGCAAACCAGGCCTCGGCGATGCTGTCAGGCGTTAGCTGGCGCAGCCCCGTCGCCTCGCACCAGGCTGGGGCGGCATATTCCAGCTCCTGCACGACCAGCTCGAATACCCGATCCAGTAGCCCGTCACTGCCCTGCGCGACGGCAGCCTCAAGGGCGGCAGGGGTGGCAATCTCCAGCGGCTCCCATGGGATCGGACAGTAAAAATCGGCTTCCGGGAGCACCCCATTGCGCGACAGCAGGGTGATCTCCAGCGCCTCGCTGCCAGGATGGAGGGTAAAATGGGTCGTTTTGTCGTTCTCAGTATGGAAAACACCATGCTGGGCCACCACGGCGATGGCGGCATCAATGGCGCTTAAAGAGGTCCCGAGGATCCCGACCCGACAGGGCGCGATCCGGGCGTCCATCAGTCCGGTCCACGGACTGGGGAAATACTGTCGACTGGCGCGCTCTTCCTCAGGCCACAGATGGCCGGTGGCAATCGCCACCAGGTCGACGATAACCGGCGCTGCCGCGCTATCAGTGTGGATAGCGATCCCGGTGGGCTGGACGGCAATATCCGTCACTTCACAGGATTCACAAACGCTAACGATGAAGCCGGCGTCCCGGGCCCGCTCTGTGAGATACAGAAAACGGTCGCGATAGTACTCGCCGAGGATCACTCGCGGCAGGAACTGGCGCTCATGCAGCGTGTGCCGCTCGAGGCCGCGCGCCGCCAGCCAGGCGTCGCTGTGCTGCTGCAGCCATTGCAGATAGGTCAGGTCGATAGGGGGGATCTCAATGCTGGCGATGTTGGCCAGCATTTGCGCCGCCGTATTATCGTCACTGTAGGGCATACCCACCCCGGCCTGCGCCTCTTTTTCAAACAGGGTGATCGCCAGCGGCTCACCACGCTTCACCAGTTCATAGAACGTGTAAATCCCCGTCGGCCCCACGCCGACGATGGCAACTCTCTTCATGATTCTCTCCCTTCCTGTGGGCGGATGCGGCATGGACAGCGGTTCATTGACGCCAGCCTGTCTTTAATTCTGGTCGAAAATTGCCGATCCGGTGGGCCGTTACACGCAATTTGAAACAAATTAGCAGGCTAATAAACTTGCCGACGGCCGGAAAAAGGGTGTAATTAACAAAAGAGCAACTTTCTATACAAACAATTTACATAAGCGGTGACACCAGCTTGCTCTGCCGGGCGCCGCGCAAGCTCCCGGCAACCCCGTCGGGATAGGGATGACAAGATGCATGGCTGGACTTCACGACAGCGCAACGCGGCGATTGCCAGTTTTTTAAGCTGGACGCTCGATGCTTTCGATTTCTTTCTGTTGGTCTTTTTACTGAGCGATATCGCCCACTCGTTTCACGTCGACCTTGAAGAGGTCACTCTGGCGATTCTGCTTACCCTGGCCGTGCGGCCGATAGGCGCGCTGATTTTCGGCAGGGCAGCGGAAAAGTATGGCCGCAAACCCATTCTGATGCTGAATATCGTCTTCTTCTCCGCCTTTGAGCTGCTCTCCGCCGCCGCGCCGTCGTTGCTGCTGTTTTTTCTGCTGCGGGTGCTGTATGGCGTGGCGATGGGCGGGATCTGGGGCGTGGCCTCGTCGCTGGCGATGGAGACGATCCCCGACCGCTCGCGCGGTCTGATGTCCGGTCTGTTCCAGGCGGGATATCCCTTCGGCTATTTGCTGGCGGCCGTCGCCTACGGCCTGCTGTTTGAACAACTCGGCTGGCGCGGGATGTTTGTGATTGGCGCCGCGCCGGTGCTGCTGCTGCCGTTTATCTATTTCTGCGTCGAGGAGTCTCCGGTTTGGCTGGCGGCCCGGCAAAGTAAAGCGAGCACGGCGCTGCTACCGGTACTGCGTAGTCACTGGAAACTGTGCCTGTACCTGGTGGTGCTGATGGCGGCCTTTAACTTTTTCTCCCACGGGACGCAGGATCTCTACCCGGTCTTTTTGAAAGTCCAGCACGGCTTCGAGCCTAAAACGGTCAGCATCATCGCGGTCTGCTACAACATCGCCTCGATTATGGGTGGAGTGTTCTTCGGTTCGCTGTCGGAGAAGATTGGCCGACGCAAAGCGATTATGATCGCCGCCCTGCTGGCGCTGCCGGTCATTCCACTGTGGGCTTTCGCCAGCGGCTCGCTGGCACTGGGGGCGGGGGCGTTTCTGATGCAGTTTATGGTGCAGGGGGCCTGGGGAGTGATCCCCACCTGGCTCAATGAACTGGTCCCGGCCAACACCCGGGCGGTGCTGCCTGGCTTCGTCTATCAGCTGGGTAATCTGCTGGCTTCGGTGAATGCCACTCTCCAGGCGTCAATCGCCCAGCATCATGGGCATAACTACGGTCTGGCGATGGCCCTGGTGGCCGGTACGGTGGCGATTGTCATTACCGTCCTGACCTTCTTTGGTCGCGAGGGACGGGTGATCCAGCCCGCAGGAGCGGGACATCGCCAGCCGCTCTCCACCAGCCGTTAACTTCTGCTGCCGGGCGTCGTCAGGCGCCCGGCAGCGTACGTTAGCCGCGCAGACGAATTGCCGCCGCCTGGCGTTTCTCCAGCGAGCAGATCCCAATCCCCACAATGATAAACAGGGCGCTGAACAGATGCCAGGCATGCGGCTGGGTATGCAGGAAGAGGATGCTCAACACCCCGCCGGAGAGCGGGATGATATGGGTGTAAATTTCTCCCCGGGTGGCGCCAATCGCGGCGATACCTTTGTTCCAGAACAGATAGGCCAGCCACGACGGGAAAATCACCAGATACGCCAGGCCGCTGAGGAAAAACGGCTCGCGCCAGGCGGCCCAGTCCTGCGCCGGGTGGCGCATCAGCCAGAAGATGACGATGGGCAGCAGGATCAGGGCGCCGAGCAGCGAGCTGACGGCGACAAAGCCATTCGCCGGGATCCGGCGGTCCTTCAGACGTAATAGCGAGCAGTAGAGCGCCCAGCTCAGCGCCGACCCCATGGCCCACAGATCGCCGACGGAAAAGGTATGCAGCGAGGTGGCATGCAGTGGGTTCCCCTGGAATAACAGGATCATCACGCCAAGGGTGCTGAAGATGACCCCCAGCCAGTTGCGGGCCGATACCGGGTCACGAAAAATCAGCCGGTTAATCAGCAGCACCATGCTTGGCGTGGCGGACATATAGATGGCGGCGTTGAGGGCGGAGGTGGTTTGCAGGCCAATATAGAGCGTGAGCGGGAAGCTGACCTGGCCACAGAGCGTTAGCACCAGCACCGCCGGCGCGTTTTCCCGCAGCAGGTGGCGGCTGGCGGCGATCTGCCGGCGGTAGAGCAGGCCCAGCAGCAGCGCCGTCAACGCCCATCGCGCTTCGGTCATCAGGATCGGATCCACGCCCTGAACCAGCACGTGACCGACCACGTAATTTCCCCCCCAGAACAGGGCGGCCAGCGTCAGTAACAGATAGGGCATGCTGATTCCTTGCGTCGCTTATCACTGTACTAGATGGTAACTTTAATAATTTTATAATATCAATATTTTTATAGTGGTCTTTTCTGTTATTTATTAAAAGTATTTATTTTACAATATGATATTTGTTATTCCTAAATTTTCGTTGCCGCGTTGCGAACGGTACTATACCGTATATTTGCCATGCATTTAACAGGGACAAATCCATGCGTAACACAGAAAATGGGGTCATTGGTAGTGACCAGACCGCGGTGATGGCCAGGCTGACACTGGATGAGTTAATTGACCAGCTTCTGCACAGCAACGCGCTGTCGCTGAAGCTGACGGCCAACCCGCTGGTGGCCGACAGAGCCTGGCATCTGACTGAGAATACCTGCATCCGCGCCTTCTCCGCTGATGATCCACAGGCCAAAAAGCGGGCTCACCATGCGCTGTTCATCCTCTATCAGTCCTGGCTTGCCGACCCGCTCTCGCCAGCGGCAGCCAATCAGTTTCATCCGCTACTCTCCGGGATCAGAAACTACATTGAGTCTGAGTGGCTGCGGGCGGAAAGCAAACGTTTCCACCGCCAGAGACCGGTGCTTAACGCCGGCAATATCGTCGACGAACTGCGCGCCTTATGCCAGCAGCACCCGGCGTCTCATCATCCGCTGTTCGATTTCCTTGCCAGCGAGGCCTCCGCGGCGCAGATCGACTATTTCTTCAAAAGCGACAGCGCGCTGAATCTGCTGTTCTTCGATCTTGTGGCGATGGGGCTGGTCGGTTCGCTGCCGGAAACCCGCGCCGAGATTGCGCAAAATCTGTGGGATGAGATAGGTCAGGGCAGCACTGAGATCACCCACGTCAATCTGTATAAGGATTTACTGAAGCGGCGGAATATCGCGTTGCCGGACAATCATTTTGCCCATTTGTACGAGTGGCAGGGTCTGGCCGGGTATAACGCCTTTATGCTGGGCGGCGTAAACCGTCAGCATTATTACAAATCGCTGGGGGTCATGGCGATGACCGAGCTGCTCGACCCACCGCAGTATGAAAAGCTGGTGGCGGGCTGCCGGCGGATTGGGCTTTCCGATCGCGACGTACATTACTATGCCGAACATATCACCGTCGATATCGGTCATGCGGACGGCTGGCTGAACAATGTGATTGTGCCGATTGGCAAAAAACATCCGGCGGCGATGGAGGAGGTCTACTTTGGCGCCGCGCTGCGCCTGCAAACCTGCAACGATTACTATGATTGCCTGCTGGCGGCCCTGCAGTCGCTGGACGGCAGCGCATCATCTCACAGCGTACCGCCTTCTGAGTAAATAAGCGCTTTGGCTGCGCTCCAGGCGGTGATCCCCGGTGGGATCTCCCGGCATTCGGCGGACTCGGCCTGCTGAGCGGCGATGGCGCCATCGATGAGCATCACCATCATCATGGCCACCCGCTCGGCAGGTTCCGGTTTTAACACCTGCAGGAGGATATCGCGGAAGAACTGCCAGAGGAGCGACTTGAATCGGGAGCACTGCTCCCGGATCGCCGGCGATGACGCGCCATATTCAAACAGTGCGCGGGTAAACATGCAGCCGTGGAATGTGTCGCAGGTAAACCAGCGATGGTAGTAGTCGAACACGGCAAACAGCTTCTCCCGCGCGCTGGCTTTATCCGCCGTGATCTGCGCCAAATCCTGCATAAATTCGCTCTCTTTCTGCTTGAGGATAGCCAGAATGAGCGCCTCTTTATCGGCGTAATAGCGGTAAAAGGTCATTTTGGAGATGCCGGCATGTTCAGCAATCCGCTCGATGCTGGGCGACTGATATCCTTCGCGATTAAACAGCGCGCTGGCGTGGCGGAGAATGTCCGCTTGTTTTGGCTTCATGCGTTTTCCTGTCGAATGTTCGCTGTCACGACTGCCGGTGACACGGCCGTCCTGCGACAGCGGTGCATTATGCCGGATCTTGCCGCCAGACGGGCAAAAAAGTAAATCAGCCGCGGTTTATGCGGCGTCGGTTCCCTCAATAAAACAAGATTGCGTAGACTTGCACAAGTCATGTCCTAATGTTTCCGAACCGGCGTATTATTCGGACCTTTATACACATAAGCTGTGAATGATGTACTTTCTGATAGCCATTATTTCTGAAGTCTGAGACGGTTACAGCAGGACAGGCATCGAATGAGGGTATTACAGACATCATTACCAGGATGATCCGATAACTATGATGAATTTTATTAAAAGATTGCTGCGAAGAATATTCAGGTCGTTAATTTCATATTATGGCCCAGCTGTATTGACCATCCTCTTCGCCGTGGCGCAAGGGCTCTTTTTTCCAAAGACGCCTCTCTGGCTTGTTCCCCTGTTTTTCGTATTTGTTATTGTAATGTTTTATCGGTTTGTGAAATTTTAATATCGAAATTTAACTTTATATTAAATTGACAAGGAAGTGCGATGGCTGGGTTGAGGCTAGCAGGTTAAGATGGCCCCGCGATTGCCTGTCTCATTAAGAAGAAGAGAAGAGATGATGTTACCCCTGACCACGCCCCGGCTGCTGCTGCGCCGGTTCAGAACGGAAGATCTGCCGTCTTTCAGCCATTATCGCAACCTGCCGGAGGTGGCCCGCTTTCAGAGCTGGACCCACTACAGCATGACAGAGGCGACAGCCTTCTATGAACAACAACGTTCGCTGGCCTTTGCTGAGGATGAGAGCTGGTTCCAGCTTGCCGTAGAGATCCAGGCCAACGGTGCGCTGGCGGGGGATGTGGGGATCCACTTTTTCGATCAGGGCAGACAGGCCGAGCTGGGGATGACCTTTTCCCCGGTGTATCAGCATCAGGGGTATGCCCGGGAAGCCATGCGGGCGGTGATGGCCTTACTCTTTGAACAGTTAGCCCATCACCGGCTGATGGCGGTGGTTGATACCCGCAATTCCGGCGCGATCAAACTCCTGGAAGGGCTGGGCTTTCGTCGCGAGGCGCATTACCGGCAGAATATCTTTTTTAAAGGCGAGTGGGGCGATGAGTACCTGTACGCGCTGCTGCGCAGCGAATATCAGTGAAGTGACGGGCGAGCCGTCACTTCTGTCAGCGCTGCAGTTAGCTGTGCTGGCGGATAAAGCGCGCGCGCCACGGTTTTAGCACCCACAGCGCGAGGGCGGCGGTGACAAAATCAAGGCCAATCGCGCAGCTGAAGACTACATGCCAGCCGTGGGTGTACTGATAGAGCAGTGCCGCCAGCGGGCCGCCGAAGATTGACCCGATGCCCTGAGAAATATACAGCCAGCCATAGTTGGTGGCGGCATGCTCGCTGCCGAACGTATCGGTGAGTGTCGACGGGAAGAGAGAGAAGATCTCCCCCCAGCCAAAGAACACCACCCCGGAGAGCAGGACAAACAGCAGCGGATCTTCCCGGCACGCCAGCCAGAGCATCATCGCCACGCCTTCCAGCGCAAAGGCGATAAACATGGTTTGCTCGCGGCCGAAGCGGTCGGAAATAAAGCCAAACAGCGGCCGGGTTAAGCCGTTAGTAAAGCGGTCTATCGTTAACGCCAGCGGCAGCGCCGCCATGCCAAACACCACCGCCTGGCTAATGCCGAAATCCTCGGCGAACACCGCCATCTGCGAAGTGACCATCAGCCCGGAAGTCGACATCATCGCCATCATGGCGAACATCAGCCAGAACAGCGGCTGGCGCAGCATTTCCCGGGAAGTAAACGATCTGCTGCTCTGCGCCACCGTCTGACTGACGGGCTGGGAGACAGCGGGCGGCGGCAGCTTCAGCCCCTGACTGGCGAGGAAGCCGACGAGGGCGAAAAGGATCCCGAAAGTCGTCATCGTGTGTTCAAGGCCGTTAGTGGTCAGCGACAGGGAGATGGGGAAGGTAGTTATGATGGCCCCCATCCCGTAGCCCGCCGCCACCGAGCCGGCGGCAAATCCCCGCTGCTGTGGGAACCATTTGACCATCAGGCCGACAACGCCGATGTAGACGATCCCGGTCCCGAGGCCGCCCATGCAGCCATAAACCAGCCAGAGCGTTGCCAGGCCATTCACCTGCGCGGAAAGCACCCAGCTCATTCCCGCCATCACCGTGCCAATAGCGATCAGCCGCCGTGGGCCAAATTTTTCCACTAATCGCCCCTGAAAAGGGGAAAAGAAGGTCTGCAGGATGATCAGCAGGGAGAAGGTGACCTGCAACTCTGGCAAACCCACGCCCAGCTTGGCGGCCAGAGGTTTTGTCAGCAGCGTCCAGACATATTGCGGACTGGAAATGGCGGCCATACAGATCAAACCCAGCACCAGCTGGCGCCATTTGCCATATTTCGGGGTAACCAACGGTTCACTGAGTGTCGTCATGTTGTTCTCCGTTTTCAGTAAGCAGGCTTCCGTGAAACGCATCCACCCTGGATGCCTCACGGAAAGGGGAAGGTGGCGACCGCAGAGTGACGACGTGTTGTGGCCATACGGCATACGATCTTGTCCACATCGCGGTATACAAGCGCACAGCATTAAACGTGCCATATAAAATAATCATTTATATTCAGCAGGTTAATGTAATTAGGTGGTGACTAACGGGATGCGACATGGTGAAGGAGCGGCACTGAGGCGGTGCAAATGGGTCATCGCGGTGCGTGGGAAATGTTCGTGGCAAATCCACAGAATGTCGGCGCATGCGCTCTGCGTTTTCCTGCACCAAAGCCATGCAATGCCCCAACATCACTCCCCATTTTTGGGAATCGATGCGTCCGCTGGCGGCGAAACGCGGCTGTGAGCGGCCTCTGGCTCCTGGCATGGCGCTTGCAAGAACATCGGCAGAAAGCAGCGCAACAGACAATTCAGATCACACAATAGCTGGCTAGGGTTCCGGTTCACCGCGGTGAACGTCTGGTCCGAGAGCTGGCGACCTCGGCGAGGTTACACGGCGGGATAAAAGCCCGGGAGACAGCAGCACCGCTGGGTGTCGCGCTGCTCCGTTTCTCATGCTAACCAGAGGTCCACCATGAAAACATCGCCGCTCCTCCGCTCACTTGTCCTGTCGCTGACGCTGCTGACCAGCGTCCCGTCGTTTGCCGCCGTCAAAAAAGAGTTCAACGTCTGCTGGACCATTTACGCCGGCTGGATGCCCTGGGGAACCATCAGTAACGAAAAGATCATTGATAAATGGGCCAGCAAATACGGCATCAAGATCAATATCGTCCAGCTCAACGATTACATCGAATCCATCAACCAGTACACCGCCGGGCAGTTTGACGGCTGCACGATGACCAACATGGACGCGTTGACGATCCCGGCGGCGGGCGGTGTCGACAGCACAGCGCTGATCACCGGCAGCTACTCCGACGGTAACGACGGGGTGGTCCTGAAAGGGGCGGATAAAAAGCTCAGCGACCTGAAAGGGATGTCGGTGTATCTCCCGGAGCTGTCGGTATCCCACTATCTGCTGGTGCGCGGCCTGGAAAAAGCCGGGCTGCAGGAAAAAGACGTCAAGGTGGTGAATACCTCCGATGCCGATATCGTCTCGGCCTTCGGCACCAGCGGCGTGCGGGCGGCGGTGGCCTGGAATCCACAGCTGTCGGTTATCAAAAAGACCCCACAAACCAGCGAAGTGTTTAGCTCCTCGCAGGTGCCGGGCGAGCTTATCGACATGATGGTGGTGAATACCCAGACCCTGAAAGATAACCCCGCGCTGGGCAAAGCCCTGACCGGCGCCTGGTTTGAAATGATGGCCAAAATGAAGGCCGGGGATAGCCAGGCGTTGAGCGCCATGGCCGCCGACTCCGGCACCGATCTTGCCGGCTACCAGGCACAGCTGAAAACAACCCATCTGTTCTGGACGCCTGCCGACACCCTGGCGTTTATCTCCTCGCCGGATCTGGCGAAAACGATGCAGCGAGTGGCGCAGTTCTCGTTCGATAAAGGCCTGCTGGGTGAAGGGGCGCAGAGCGCGGACTTTATCGGTATGACCTTCCCGGGAAATGTCACCCTCGGCGATGCCGCCAACCGCAAACTGCGCTTTGACGACAGCTACCTGAAGCTGGCCGCCGCGGGCCAGCTGTAATGATTATCGCCGGGAGACCACGCCATGCGCCACATTAACCGTTATCCCCAAAAGGGGATGCGCCTGACGCTGATGCTGCTGCCTTTTGTCGTGCTGATCGCCGCCTGGTTTATTGGATCGGCGGTGCGGCTGGAAGCCAATCCGCAGGACAAGTTGCTGCCAGGCCTGTCGCAGATGGTGGCAGCCATTGACCGGATGGCGTTCACCCCGGACAAACGCAGCGGTGAGTATCTGCTGTGGGCCGATACGCTGATCAGCCTGAGCCGTCTGTTGACGGGCCTGGCCGTCTCGTCGCTGATCGGCCTCGGTATCGGCATCGCCGCCGGCGTCTTCCCAATGTACCGCGCGGCGCTGTCGCCGCTGATGACGGTGGTGTCAATGATCCCGCCGCTGGCGATCCTGCCGGTGCTGTTTATCGTCTTCGGCCTCGATGAGCTGTCGAAAGTGATGCTGATCGTCATCGGCATTACGCCAATGCTGGCGCGCGACCTGGAGCAGCGGGCGAAGGAGATCCCGGCGGAGCTGTTTATTAAGGCGCAGACCCTCGGCGCCAATAGCTGGACCCTGGTGCTGCGGGTAGTGCTTCCCCAGCTGCTGTCGCGGCTGATCACCTCTCTGCGCCTGCTGCTGGGCTCAGCATGGCTGTTCTTGATCTCCGCCGAGGCCATCTCCGCTACCGCCGGGCTGGGGTACCGCATTTTCCTGGTGCGGCGCTATATGGCGATGGACGTGATTATTCCCTATGTCATCTGGATCACCTTGCTGGCATGGCTGATGGATCTGGCGCTGCGCCAGCTGCACAAAGCCTGTTTCCCGTGGGCGGAAGGAGGCCGGGGATGAGTTTTATCGACATCAAAAACATCTGGCAGGAGTACGGCGACCACGTGGTGCTGGAGCGCATCAATCTGCAGGTGAAAGAGGGCGAGTTTTGCTCGATGGTCGGCGCGTCCGGTTGTGGTAAATCGACCTTTTTACGCCTGCTGCTCGGTCAGGAAAAACCGACCCGTGGCGACATCCTGCTCGATGGCCAGCCGCTGGTGGCGGAGCCGGATCGCAGCCGCGGCGTGGTCTTCCAGCGCTATTCGGTGTTTCCGCATCTCAACGTGCTGGATAACGTCGCCATCGGCCTGGAGCTGCCGGCGTCCCCGTTGCTGGGGCGCCTGTTTGGCGGCAGAAAACACGAGGCCCGGCAACAGGCCCAGCACATGCTGGAGAAAGTGGGGCTGGGGCACGCTCTGGATAAATATCCGGCGCAGTTGTCCGGGGGGATGCAACAGCGGCTGGCCATCGCCCAGGCGTTCGTGATGCAGCCGCGGGTGCTGCTGCTCGATGAGCCCTTCGGCGCGCTGGATCCCGGCATTCGCAAAGATATGCATGCGCTGCTGCTCCAGCTGTGGAGCGAAACGCGCATGACGGTGTTTATGGTCACCCACGACCTGGCCGAAGGCTTCAACCTGGGCACCCGGCTGCTGGTGTTCGACAAAGTGCGCATCGATCCGCAGGCGCCTAACGCCTGGGGAGCGCGCATTACCTACGATATCCCGCTCAATGAGGCGCGGATGGCACAGCTGGCGACCGGTAGTGACACCAACGTTTACGCATTAAGGAGATAAATTGATGACCGTACTTTTTCACGCTACTCCCAGCCTGCGCGAAGAGCGGCTTCCCGGCGGGGCGCATACCTCGCTGATTTTGCGCAAAGGGCAGATCCTGCGCCTGACTGATATCGACGGCGGGGCGAACGTCAGCATGATGATGCTCAACCCCCATGAGAAAAGTGAGCGTCTGAACCTGCCGGATACCCTCAAGGGCCAGCATACTGCGCGCCTGACCGCCGGACACTGTTTCTACTCCGACATGGGCCGGGTGCTGGCCGGGATCGTCGCCGACAGCTGCGGCTGGCACGACCCGTTCGGCGGGGTCCTTAACGCCGAAGAGACACACGACAAATATGGCGCCGGACGCTACCAGGAATTACGTAATGGCTTCTACCGCAACGGCGTCGATAACCTGCTGGTGGAGATGGGCAAATGGGATCTCGGCCTGGAAGATCTGCTGATGGTGGTCAACTTCTTCAGCAAAGTCACCGTCGATGACGAGGGCCGTTTCCAGTTTGTTGCCGGCAACAGTCGCGCCGGGGATTACGTTGAGCTGTTTGCCCCGATGGACGTCCTGCTGGTGCTCACCGCGCTGCCGCATCCCCAGGATCCGGCCACAGAATATGCCCCCCGTCCGGTGCAGTTGAGCTGGTATCAGGCCGACGATGAGGACGCGGCCATCCAGGCGCTCCTGACTCGCGATGAGAATCAGCGCGCGTTCCGTAATACCCAACTTTTTGCCCTGTAAGGAGGCGTTCATGACCGTTATCACCAGTAACCGACGCCCGGAAGAGGCCGTCTATCGCCATGTGATCCCGGCCGGGGAACCCTGGCTGTTTGAGGTTAAAAAAGGGCAAACCCTGCGCCTGCTTGATCTCGAAGGCAATCAGGCGATTGATACCCTGTTTTACAACGCCGACAACCCGCGCGAGCGCTACGATGCGCAGCGCACGCTGCGTCGCCAGGGGAACGCTTACCTGACCGCCGGCAGCGTGCTCTATTCCAACCTCGGCCATCCGCTGATGACCATCGTGGCCGATACCTGCGGGCGGCACGATACCCTCGGCGGCGCTTGCGCCCAGGAGAGCAACACCGTGCGCTACGCCCTCGACAAGCGCTATATGCACAGCTGCCGGGACAATTTTCTCTGCGCCTGTCTGCACGATGGCCGCCTGCATAAGCGCGATATCGGCGCCAACATTAACTTCTTTATGAACGTGCCGGTGACGCCGGAGGGCGGTCTGACCTTTGCGGACGGCATCTCGGCGGCAGGAAAATACGTTGAACTGCGCGCGGAGTGTAACGCCATGGTGCTGATCTCCAACTGTCCGCAGCTCAACAATCCCTGCAATGGCTGGAACCCGACCCCCGCCGAGGTGCTGGTATGGAACTGACCCGCTGGCAGCGCTGGCGTTTGCTGGCCTTTCGGCTGTTCGCCGTTCGCGCCGACCGCCTGAATCACACGCCGACGCGCCACGTTTAAGCGCCGGTTCCCCCGGGGACGACCTCAGGGAAAGACGAATTGTTGCGGGACGACCCGCTACGCTGTGAGTTCCGCTTATGTTTGATACCTTACTGATTGCCAACCGCGGGGCGATAGCCTGCCGCATTTTACGTACCCTGCGCGCCATGCAGGTGAAGGGGGTTGCCGTTTACGCCGAAGCCGACCTGAGCAGTCTGCACGTCCGCGAAGCGGATGAAGCGCTCAGCCTTGGCGAGGGCCCGGCAGCGCAAACTTATCTGGTGGTAGAGAAGATCATTGCCGCCGCGCTGCAGAGCGGCGCCCGCGCTATCCATCCCGGCTACGGCTTTCTGTCGGAAAACGCCGCCTTCGCCGAAGCCTGTGAGGCGGCGGGACTGGCGTTTGTTGGCCCGACCCCGCAACAGCTGCGTACCTTTGGCCTGAAACATACCGCTCGCGCGCTGGCGAAAGCGGAGGGCGTGCCGCTGCTGGAAGGCAGTGAACTGCTGGCCGACAGCGAGGAAGCCTGCCGGGCGGCCGAGGCGGTGGGCTACCCGGTGATGCTCAAGAGTACGGCGGGCGGCGGGGGAATTGGCATGCGCGTCTGCCGCGACGCCCGCGAACTGAGCGAGGCGTTTGCCACGGTGCAGCGACTGGGGCAAAACAACTTCAGCGACGCCGGGGTGTTTCTCGAAAAATATATCGAACGCGCCCGTCACCTGGAGGTGCAGATCTTCGGCGACGGTGAGGGGGAGGTTATCGCCCTCGGCGTGCGCGACTGCTCGCTGCAGCGGCGTAACCAGAAAGTGATTGAAGAGACCCCGGCGCCGAATCTGCCGGAAGGGATGGCGCAGGCGCTGTGTAGCGCGGCCATTGCTCTCGGGAAAGCGGTGAACTACCGAAGCGCCGGGACGGTGGAGTTTGTCTACGACAGCGCGGCGCAGCGCTTCTATTTCCTTGAGGTCAATACCCGCCTGCAGGTGGAGCACGGCGTGACGGAGCAGGTGTGGGGCGTGGATCTGGTACGCTGGATGATCGCCCTGGCCGCAGGGGATTTACCGCCGCTGAGCGAGCTGGCCGCCGGGCTACAGCCCCGGGGCCATGCCATTCAGGCGCGAATTTACGCCGAAGATCCTGGCCGCCAGTTTCAGCCTTCGCCTGGACTGTTAACCGACGTCTGGTTTCCGCCGGCGGACGGCGCCACGCTGCGCATCGACCGCTGGGTGGAAGCCGGATGTGAAGTGCCGCCGTTTTTCGACCCCTTGCTGGCGAAAGCTATCGTCTGGCGCCCCAGCCGCGATGAGGCAATCGCCGGCCTGGCGCAGGCCCTGGCGGAGACCCGCCTGTATGGCGTCGAAACCAACCGCTTATACCTGCAGCAGATCCTCGGCTTTGCACCGTTTACCGCCGGAGAACCCTGGACCCGCTGCCTGGAGCAATTGCGCTACCGGGCCGATACCGTGGAGGTTCTGAGCGCCGGCACCCAGACCAGCGTCCAGGACTATCCGGGACGTCTGGGGTACTGGGCGGTGGGCGTCCCGCCTTCGGGCCCGATGGATGACCGGGCGCTGCGCCTGGGCAACCGTCTGCTGGGCAATGCCGAGGGCGACGCCGCGCTGGAGATCACCCTTAGCGGACCCACCCTGAAATTTAATACCGCCGTACAGGCGGTGATCTGCGGCGCGCCGCTCACCGTCACGCTCGATGGCGCCGGGCAGGACATGAACTGCGTATTCACTATTCCGGCGGGAGCGACCCTCAGGCTGGGGGCAATAAACGGACCAGGCGTCAGAAGCTATCTCTGCCTGCGCGGCGGTATTCAGGTGCCGGACTACCTGGGCAGTAAAAGCACCTTTACCCTCGGCCAGTTTGGCGGCCACGGCGGACGGGCGCTACGCGCTGGCGACGTGCTGCATCTTGCGCCTTTGGCTGAGACAGGGGAAGGCGCGGCGCTTCCCGCAGGGCTGCGCACCGCGCTGACGGACGTCCGTACGCTGCGGGTGATTTATGGTCCCCACGGCGCGCCGGAGTTCTTTGCCCCGGCGTATATGGCGACCTTTTTTGCCACCGACTGGGAAGTGCATTTTAACTCCAGCCGCACCGGCGTGCGCCTGATCGGGCCTAAGCCGGTCTGGACCCGTGACAGCGGCGGCGAAGCCGGGCTGCACCCGTCGAATATTCATGACAACCCCTATGCCGTGGGGGCCGTGGATTTTACCGGCGATATGCCGGTGATCCTCGGGCCGGACGGCCCAAGCCTCGGAGGCTTCGTCTGCCCGGTCACGGTTATCGAAGCCGATCTCTGGCAACTGGGCCAGCTTAAGGCGGGGGATAAAGTGCGCTTTGTGGCGGTGGACGTCCCCACCGCCCGGCGGCTGGCGGCAGGTCGTCGCGCGGAGCTGGCGACCCTGCAGGCGCAGGACGTTGCCTGGCAGCCTGCGCCGCTCACCTCGCCGGTGGTGATGACCTGCGGTGACGCCGACAAACGCCTGGTGGCGCGCCTCTCCGGTGATACCCATCTGCTGCTGGAGGCCGGTGAGGCGGAGCTGGATCTGGTGCTGCGCTTTCGCATCCATGCCCTGATGCAGGCCCTTGAAGGGCAAGCCCGGGAAGGGATCATCGATATCACGCCGGGGATCCGCTCGCTGCAGCTGCATTTCCAGCCGGAAACGCTGGCGCTGGAGACCCTGCTGGCGTGGGTCAGCGGGGAGTGGGCCACGGTCTGCATGAGCGATGATCTGCAGGTTCCAACGCGGGTCGTGCATCTCCCGCTCTCCTGGGACGATCCGGCCTGCCGCAAGGCGATCGACAAATATATGACCACCGTCCGCCCGGACGCCCCGTGGTGCCCAAGCAACCTCGAGTTTATTCGCCGGATAAACGATCTGCCGGATGAGCAGGCCGTATGGAACACGGTGTTTGACGCCAGCTATCTGGTGATGGGCCTCGGCGATGTCTATCTCGGCGCGCCGGTGGCCACGCCCCTTGATCCGCGCCATCGGCTGGTCACCACCAAGTACAACCCGGCGCGAACCTGGACGGCGGAAAACTCGGTGGGCATCGGCGGGGCGTATCTGTGCGTCTACGGCATGGAAGGCCCGGGCGGCTATCAGTTTGTCGGCCGCACTCTGCAGATGTGGAATCGCTATCACGAGGTGGCCGATTTTGCCGGCAAGCCGTGGCTGCTGCGCTTTTTCGATCAGCTGCGTTTCTATCCGGTTTCGGCCGATGAACTGCTGGAGATTCGCCGCGATTTCCCGCTCGGTCGCTATCCGCTGCGCATCGAACACAGCACGCTGCGGCTGGCGGAATACCAGCAATTTCTCGCTCGCGAGACGCAGAGCATTGACGCGTTTCGCGACCATCAGCAGCGGGCGTTTAACGCCGAACGCGATCGCTGGATCGCCAGCGGCCAGGCCCATTTCGACAGCCAGGAGAGCGCCGCAGAAGAAGCGGGCGATGCGCCGCTGCAGCCGGGCGAGCAGGGGGTGGAAAGCCCGGTATCCGGTAATCTGTGGCAGGTACAGACCGCGGTGGGCCGCCAGGTACGCGCCGGTGATGTGCTGGTGGTGCTTGAGTCGATGAAAATGGAGATCCCGCTGCTGGCGCCGTGCGATGGCAGGGTTCAGCAGGTCAATGTGCAGCCAGGCAGCGCGGTGCGTGCCGGGCAACGGGTGGCAGTGATTATTGAGGAGAAGGCATGATGCAGCAGACGTTTGATTTACGCCTGGCGACCCTGGCGGCGAACTATCGTAACGGCAACACCACGCCGCGGGCGCTGTTGGCGGCGATCCGCCAGCGGGCGGAAACGCTGAATCCCGAATTTAATCTGTTTATCCATCTCCTGAGCGAAGCGGAGCAGGCGCCGTTTCTCGCGGCGCTGGAAGGCCATTCGCCAGAGACGCTTCCGCTGTACGGCGTGCCGTTCGCGATCAAAGACAATATTGACCTTGCGGAGATCGTCACGACCGCTGCCTGCCCGGCGTTTGCATACCGGCCGACGCAAAGCGCGACCATTGTCGCGCAGCTGATTGCGCTGGGAGCCGTGCCGGTGGGCAAAACCAATCTCGACCAGTTTGCCACCGGCCTGAACGGAACCCGTTCGCCGTACGGACGTTGCCGCAACGCGTACCACCCGGCTTACCCCTCCGGTGGCTCCAGCGCCGGCTCCACGCTGGCGGTAGCCCTGGGTGTCGCCAGCTTCGCGCTGGGGACCGACACCGCCGGCAGCGGTCGCGTTCCGGCCGGGCTGAATAACCTGGTGGGGCTGAAAGCGACGAAAGGGGTGATCTCCACCGCCGGGGTCGTCCCTGCCTGTCGCACGCTGGACTGTGTGACCTTTTTCAGCGCTACCGCCGACGAGGCCAGCCAACTGCTGGCGCTGGTTGCCCGGACCGATCCGCAGGATAGCTACAGCCGCCGCAATCCCCAGTGGAACAGCCGGCAGGCCTTTGGCAGGCCGTCCGCCGGGTTTCGCTTTGGCGTTCCGCAGACGCTGAACTTCCTCGGTTGCCGCGCCAGCGAAGCGCTGTTCGCCCAGGCCGTGCAGCGGCTGACGGCGCTCGGCGGCGTGCCGGTAGCGATCGATTTCGCGCCATTTCTGGCCGCCGCCCGCCTGCTGTATGACGGACCGTGGGTTGCTGAACGCTATGCGGTGGCCGGGCCGCTGATTGAGCAGCAGCCGGATGCCGTGCTGCCGGTGATTCGCGACGTGCTGGCGAAAGCGCCTGCTATCGACGCGACGGCGACCTTTAAGGCGATGTATCAGCTGCAGGGGTATAAAGCGCAGTGCGATGCCATCCTTGATACGCTGGACTGCGTGCTGACGCCAACCTTTCCGCGCCCGGTGACGCTCGACGAGCTGGCGGCGGAGCCGATCGCCCGCAACGCCGATCTGGGCTACTACACCAACTTTATGAACCTGCTGGACTATGCGGCGGTGAGTGTGCCGTGCGGGTTTATGCCTGACGGATTGCCCTCCGGCGTCACGCTGTTTGGCCGGGCGTTTACCGATCAGTATTTGCTGAGCCTGGCCGACGCCTTCCAGCGCGCGGAGCGGCTGCCGCTGGCAGGCGGCGCGCGGCTGGAGAGCCCGCCGCCTGCGCATTCCGCAGGCCATGACCGGATGGCACTGGCGGTATGCGGTGCGCATCTGGCCGGTCTGCCCTTAAACGGTCAATTGCTGGCGCGGGGCGGTCGGTTGCTGCAGGCGACCCACAGCGCGCCACGCTATCGTTTGTACGCGCTCGCGGAT
Organism: Klebsiella variicola; assembly: GCF_000828055.2. NCBI lineage: Bacteria > Pseudomonadati > Pseudomonadota > Gammaproteobacteria > Enterobacterales > Enterobacteriaceae > Klebsiella > Klebsiella variicola. The sequence continues at coordinate 2,662,131 of NZ_CP010523.2, forward strand.
GGCAAGCGCCCGGCGATGGTGCGTGACGAGCGCGACGGCGCGGCGATAGCGGTGGAAGTCTGGGAGATACCCAGCGCCGAGGTGGGGTCGCTGCTGGCCGCTATTCCCGCGCCGCTGGGGCTGGGACAGGTTGAGCTGGCCGACGGCCGATGGGTGACGGGCTTTATTTGCGAAGCCGCCGGGCTGGGGGAGGCCACGGAAATCACTGCCTGGGGCGGCTGGCGTCAGTGGCTTACCAGGTAAACGGAACATCCTCTGCGGTAGCTCCGCAGAGGGAACCCTCGCTTATAACGGGCTGTTCTCATCGAGCAGGGTGACGCTCCAGACGCGGGCGTGCGTGTCATCGATGCGATAGTAGCTTTTCACGCTTGCCGTACCGCCGATGGCGTAGCCCACCAGAGCGACAATGTTGAGCTGATGCCCTTGCTTATCGGTAAACGCATAATACTCATCCAGCACATAACCGCTGGCGCTGGCCGCTGATTCCAGACGATCGTCCCTGGCTTTCAGGTCCGGGGTATAGTCGGCGATGGTTTTCCCCACATAGTTTTTGGCGACGTCCTGGTTTTCGTCATCGCTGACGATAAACGCCGCGCTGGCAGGAAAGTGCTGAACCACCTCAGCCAGGGTTGGTTTCGGCGCAGCAGAGGGGAATAACGTATGATCGATGGTGTAGGCCTGTAGCCAGCAGGAGAATAACGCCGCTTCCGCCGCACGGCCATCCGGGTCGGAAAGCCCGGGCAGCGCATCGACGGTCTCTCCCGCTTTACGCAGCGCAATGAAATCGGCACAGGAAGAGACCCGTGCCTGATTCTGATCGCTCAACACCAGCGTCAGGGGAGACTGGTTAATCTCAAGCTCGCCCGCCGCCAGCACCGGCGTGCTCAACAATAACGTCACCGCCATACCGATAAAATATTTCATCACATAGCCTCCATGAATATCGTCGTATCCTGATCCGAGGTGACAGGGAAAGCAAGCGATGGATGACGTTTCTTCCGCACGTCCGGGCGATGGCTCCCGGACGCCTGGCGACGGCCGGGGAGGGTTACTGATGGTGTGGGACGGGATAAAACGCTTCCGCTGTCCATTGCGCGGATGGCTGGCGGTATTGCTGCCAGAACAGATCGGCAATCTCCCGGGCTTCGGCGGAACCCGGCGTGACGTAGGCCCCCACCGTCACGATGGAAAGATGAATATTTTGCGCTTTCAATACCGGGAAAAGGCCATGCGTCAGGTTAAGCAGCCCGGCTTTGCCGATGCTCAACGTCAGATACTCCGGGTGGGGCTGAGTGGCAAACATCCCGCCAGTCAGCAGGATCGCGCCTTCTCCACGCGCGGCCATCCGCGGAGTGACCGCTTTGATGGCCGCATATACCGCGCCAATATTGGTGGTGAGATCCTGAATGAAGCCTGCCACCGACTGGGTATCAAGATTACCGTCATGCATGGCCGCGGCGTTGAAATGCAGCACATCCACACCGCCGGTTTCCACCTCTACCTCACGAATGAGTTCCGCGATACTGGTGATATCGCTGGCGTCCGCCACACGGCCTTCCGCGGCAAATCCAGCCGCTCTCAACTGGTCGGCCTGCGCCGCCACATTGCTTTTATTGCGAGAAGACAGTATTACCCGGAATCCCTCACCGGCAAATCGTGAGGCCGTCGCCATTCCCATCCCAGGACCGGACCCAATACTCAAAAACGTTTTCATAGGCTGCTCTCACTGTAGGTTGAAGAGCCGCTATGTTAATAGACCAACAGATCGCTGATAATCAGCCTTATTTGCAAATGATTAATGTGCAGGGTGCAGGAATCATGTTCGATGATTTTGATGAGCTGATGGCGTTTGTCTGTGTGGCTGAGGCAGGGAGTTTTATCGGGGCCAGCCTCAGGCTGGAGCGGGATGCATCGGTGATTTCCCGCCGGGTCAGCCACCTTGAGAAAAAACTGGGTGTCCGGTTGCTGGTGCGTACCACCCGTAGCGTAACGCTGACTGAAGCCGGAACCTGGTTTTTGCAGCGCGCCCGCACGGCGCTGGATGAGCTCAGCGCCGCCAGCCGGGAAGTAGGAGACTTTGCTGCCACCCCGCAGGGAACGTTGCGGGTCTCACTGCCGGTGACCTTTGGCCGGGAGCTGATTGCCCCGATGTTTCCTGATTTCCTGCAGGCGTATCCGGATATTCGTCTTGATGCCCATTTTCTCGATCGACGGGTCGATATTGTCGCGGAGGGGTTTGATGCGGTGATCCGCCTGGGAAACGTGCGGGACAGTACCTTAACCGGGCGCGAGCTTGGGGCATTTCGCAGCCAGTTGATTGCTTCGCCGGCCTATCTGCAACGCTACGGTGAACCGACTCATCCTGAGCAACTGGCTGCCCATCGGTGTCTCGGCTTTACCCACCATCCGGACTGGCCCTACTGGATCCTCGAGAATGGTCGGGAGCATATCCAGGTGACGCCAGCTGGCCCCCTCACCACCAATATCAGTGAAGCGCTGCTGACGGCGGTCATTCGCGCAACCGGGATCGCACTGCTGCCGGGATGGATGGTTAATCAGGCGGTACAGTGCGGGGAACTGGTCCGCGTGCTGCCCGACTGGCGCAGCGCGGCGCGGGTTAGCGTTTATACCCTGATGCCGCCCGGCACGCTGGTTCCCGCCAAGACCCGGGTATTTATCGACGCGGTATGCCAGCAGCTGGCGTCATCCCCGCTGTGGCAGGACGAGTTGAAGCGATAAGCGGGGGGCCAATGGCACGGGGAAGCGCAAGGCTTCGAAGTAGTACGGAACAATAAATTTATCTTCGGTCCGATAATGCCCTGGCGAACTGTCTTCGCTCAGTGATGAGGTCAAATTTATCGAATTAATAAAGAATATCAAATGCCAATTCGATATTAACGTTTATCAATAAAGTCATTAATATCACCAGCATGGGGGAGTTATGAATTTAATTGATAACGTTAAGAATGAAGAGCTACAGAATATTCGTTTTGTTTTAACTGATATGGATGAAACGCTGACTTATAAGGGCAGGCTGCAGGCCCGAACCTATCAGAGTCTGGAAATGCTACAACAGGCTGGCATCAAGGTTATTCCAGTAACGGCGGCCTCTGCCGGGTGGGCCGACCAGATGGCAAGAATGTGGCCAGTTGATGGGGTCATCGCTGAAAATGGAGGATTATTTCTTACCAGAAATAACATCGAACATGGTATTAATAGGTACTTCTGGCATGAAGACAAATATCTTCTCAATCGAGAAAAAATCAGCCACATTCTTCTCAAAATTCGCCAGAAATACCCCTGGGTTGAAGTGTCTGACGATCAGGATTTTCGCCTGACGAGTATTGCTTTCAAACTTCCCAGAAATCATGAGCAGACCAGACAGCTCATTGACGAATTAGCGGAAAATAAATGCAGTTATACCATTAATAATCTATGGGTACTGGGGTGGTTAGGGGGGTATGACAAACTCGTCATGAGCAGAAAGGTGTTAAAGCATTTTTACGCATTGGAAGAATCAGATGAACAGGCATCGGTTTTCTACAGTGGTGATTCGCTCAATGATGCCCCCATGTTCAGCTACTACAGCAAAACGTTGGGGATGAACACGATTAATGACATAGCGCAAGTTATACCATCCTTGCCGCGCTGGATAAGTCAATTTCCAGGTGGTGAAGGGTTTGTTGATGGCGCTAACAGAATTTTAAATGCTAAAAGGGCAAGCATCCGTTAAGTTGCCTTCTCCGCTCTGGCAGATGGCAACCGGATCCATTGGTGGCAACAGATCCGGTTGTTGTATGCGTTGGATAGAGAGCCTCATAGGGGACTTCCCGTTATCCAGGCGGACGCCATCCATGTTGAATGGCTCATCATTCTTGTTGCAAAAATGTGAACGCTTCAGTAGCCTTGTCTCTTTCGGAGACAGGAAATGCTCGTCACTGATTCACTTCTTGCTTACACCCTCGCTGCCACACTGCTTACCCTGACGCCAGGTCTTGATACTGCTCTTATCCTCCGCACGGCGACCGCTGAAGGGGGACGCAAAGCCTTACATGCCGCGTTAGGCATTGATCTTGGATGCTTTATCTGGGGCGCGCTGGTGGCCTTTGGTTTAGGTGCGCTACTGGCGGTTTCTGAGTTGGCTTATACCTTATTGAAATGGTGCGGAGCAGGATACCTTTGCTGGCTGGGCATCCAGTTGCTCCTGCGACCACGCCAGCAATTTAACACCCACCCGGCCGAATCAGATTCCACGAGTAACTGGTTCCTGCGTGGGATGCTGGGGAATGTGCTTAACCCCAAAATGGGCGTCTTCTACGTTTCGTTTTTGCCCCAGTTTATCCCCGCCGGGCATTCACCCGTCAGCTGGACCTTTCTCCTGGTCACCATCCATGTATTGATTGGGACGCTGTGGTCATTAACGCTGATTACCGCCACTCGCTATGCCGCCGGCATCCTGAAAAAACCAGCCGTGGTGAAATGGATGGACCGGACAACCGGCTGCATGTTTCTGCTATTTGCCGCGAAGCTGGCCATGAGCCGCCGGTAGTCACGCAGGGGCGTATGCCCCTGTATCAGTTGTTTTTATCACCTTTGCTATCATTGAGTTATATATTTATAAAGCCACCTGGCCAGGCGCAATTTTTGGTCAGTTTATTGAGCAGGAGCATTAGCTCATAATCGTTGCGTAAGTTAAATTTTCTCATGACCATATATTTATGCGCATAGACCGTTTTCTCACTAATCATGAGTTCGTCTGCAATTTGCTGGACCGACATCCCCTCATATAAACAGGTCATGATGCGGATCTGCTGTGGAGACAGCCTGGTGGGCTGGCAATCACAACAGGACATGGATGACTGTCGCGTATTTGTCTGCTGTAGCCGGTGCCAGGCACCGTGCAATGCTGTACGTAACCGCGTGACGGAATCCCGACGAGAAATAAAGATAATATCCTGAAAACAAGAAGGTAAAGCCGTAACACGCATATCATCATCAACAACGCCAATCACAATCCCTTTTTTTCGCTCCTGCAGTTCAGGACAGCAAATAAAACACTCTCCTGGACATAATGCCAGCACAATAACGTCCGCTACCTTCACACTTTCCGACGTAAAGTTAAAATTGAAATCAACTTTGGTATTGTGTTGGGAAAAGAAATCACTAAATAAAAAGGTCAGTCCACGCTGAAAGAGGGTATCCGGCTCTTTTATTACAATATTAACCATTTACCATACCGAAACATAATAGCTCTCCTGAATGTGGGTAATAGATGCAGTATGTACTATCACCCGGTTAGTTCCCTGAAAAGGAAAACGACTAGCGCGCATAGGATCCTCTATAGCCAGCGGCCAGTCAGTTGTACTGCATTGTCAAAACGACGACGGCGCGAATGGAACCTGGTGTCGGTCTTCCTGCCACAGAAGTGACCATCGCTTTCATCGGCATCTTCGCCGTTCTGTCTGCGGCAATATTTTGGGTGATGCTGGATCCACTGCCCATTAACACACCCGTAGTGGCATCAGACATAGCAATCGCCACGCGGGTAGCCGTGCCGCTGTTTTGGTAATAATTCATGCCCGCTTCCGGGTCAGGCGTTCCGCTAAAACGGGTCGTCACACTCAGCGTACCCGGCGGACAGCTGGTAAATAGCAGGTTAAAAGAAACCGGATCGGACGAAGATCCAGGTGTGAACATATTTGTTGCCTGGATATTACCAAGATCGATATTCATATTTGAATTTCCACCGTTAAAAACGCAGGGTGCTGCGATAATACGGCCTGTGACTTTAATATCTACATTATCTGCCGACAGCGCAGGTAATGCTGTTGCGCATGCCATCAGCAAGACTGGTATATTCATTTTCATTTGACAGTCCTTATTGATAGGTAAGGCTCAGCGTTGCGGACGCGTTTGCGATGCCGGTGGTTACCGTTGTATTGGTCTGATAATAGCGTGCTGTTAATGGGAACATCTCCTGGCCACCCGTGGTTCTCTTCAAAACCAGATTATTGCCAAGGGTGAGGGGAGTATTGTTATAAACCAGCTGCACGCCAACCCCACGGGCGACGCCTGCGCTGCCCTGACCGGTTAATGCCAGCACGGTATTATCGCTGACGTCGGGATTTTGTGGCCCGGTGAGCATGACGTTAATATTGGCTCCGGCATCGCAGTCCAGAATGAGATTCTGCGTCTTCTGCGCATTAGCGGGCGTTGTGCCTACCGCAGAGCCGAATTCACTAACCAAGATGTCCCCCAGTTCAAATAAAATATTCGACGTTTTTACCGCACATGCCACCTGGGTGATCGTTCCAGCTCCCGCATTGACGGGAATTTCAGGCGCCATTTCTCCACCTCGGTTTTGCATGGTATAGGCGACAAACGATGCCAGTTGCCCCGTCACCGAACCAGATGTAATATCGCCGATCTTCCAGAATTGTATAATTGGCTGGAAATCATTGATATCCAGATCCCCAGCGTTTGATGACCAACTGAATGTTGCATAATTATCCCCACCAATATAACTCGTGCTGGAATAAGTCGTCTGGCCTGCTTTGGTGTTTTTATAAAAACCCAAAGAAATCCCCACGCCAGGCAAGTTCGTTTTATATACACGCCGGGAACCATACGTTGCGAAATAGGGAAGGGCACCACTTTTCATCCCTGCACTTGACCCTTCGTTTGCGGTTGCGAGGCAGGTATATGCATGCGCTAAGGTACCATATATCTCATTGCTGATCGCTTGCCCAACGGGTGCGTCACGCTGCACAATAATATTGCCATAATCCACTGAATAGGGAGAGCCAATATAACTATAGTCACAGCAGAAGCCACTTAATGGAAACAACAAAGCCAGCATTAATAATGCAGATCGGAAAAGTCGCATATCTATGCACCTGATTTTAAAATTCAGTTCAACGTTAACGGCAAACAGCATTATCGATAATCACATCGTTATTCAGCTTCGTCATGTTAATCGAGTAATGCACCCTGCAGGTGTTTGCGGATTGATTTCCCCATTTCACGGTCAGGTTGACCTGGGGATCCAGGCCCGTCAAATACACCTGACCGCTTTCGCCAACGATAAAGCTGCTGTGTTCTGCACCTTCAATGCTGGCAATTGCACCAAACGGTACCGACTGGCCGTTTTGCTGGGTCAAGCTCATCAACATGCGAACGCCTACGCTTGCCAGATAGTTCGCCCTGACAATCGCGCCACGCGTCGGGACCACGGTTTTGACCGTTTGTTCTAACTCAACGTTAGCCGGCAATGTTTCAGTGATTAATGACACATCATTTTTGCGATAAGGCATTAAGTTAGAGGCAAGCGTGTATCCGCGATAATCGGTTGTCGCGCCGGTCATATTCTGGATTCCTACACCGGCAGCCCCGGGGGCAGCAATCAGCACGTTGGTTTCACCCAGTGGCTGAGAGAACGTCACGCCATTGGCATGCGCAACCACGCCTCCCTGAATCCCATAATTCAGACGGTCGGTATTTTTGTCATAGCTGTACCCGGCCGTCAGTTCGCCATAGGTGCCTCGATAATCACCATTTATATTGCCGGTATAGGCCACGTCGTGAGTGCCGTAACCCTGTTGAATATTCCAGTTAAGCGCATTATTCGGCATCGCAACGCCATTCAACCCAACGCTGTGTGTCGTACCGTTATGCTTGCTGGCATTCATGCCATAGTTTGCCCATGTCTGCGGCAAGAGTTTTTCCAGCGGGATGCTGATATTTAGTGCCTGCATCTGGTTTTTACCGTCGCTCTGGTGAGCGCTGTACGATCCCGTACTACCATTCCTGCTCAGGGTCCATGTCAGACCGTAACTGATACTGTGCCAGTAGTTGTGATACCCAACGCTCCAGGATTCCATCGCCTTACCTGAATTCCAGTAATCTTCATGCGAGGCGTTCAGCATCAACGATCCCAGATTATCTCCCAACCCCTGGCTCAACGTCAGCTCCGCACGGTTTCGGCGTCTATCCTGGAGCGCATTACTGTCACCATAAGAATCAAGGACCTCCTGCATGTCATAGTAGCCGCTGGTCGAATAGCGGTAGCCGGCAATCGCAAAGTTAGTGCCTGTTGAAGCAAAGTTTTTACTGTATCGAGCCCGCCAGGATTGACCGTTGGATTTCGGCATATTGTACGGCGTGGACCAGCCCTGGGTGATGTCGCTGGAGATAGCGCCAAAGCCACCCATGTTTTTACCCACGCCCGCGGCAAGCGACTGATATTTACTCGACTCCTGCAATCCACCGTAAAACGTGAACCCGTAGGGCAAGCCGAGAATAACGCTCATCTGGCCAAAGGGTGTCTTATCCACGCTGCCGTTGTACGAACGATATTGGCCGCCCGTTAACGCATATTTTATTCGGCCTTCACGCTGTAATACGGGAAGTGAGGCAAATGGCACGCTAAAGTGCTGCTCACTACCATCAGCCTCTTTAATCGTGACATCAAGATCGCCGGCGCCGCCGGTAGGATACATGTCCGTAATTTCAAACGCGCCCGGCGCCACAAAGCTCTGGTAAATCTGATAGCCATTCTGGCGGATGATCACCTGGGCATTGGTCCGGGCGATACCACGCACCACAGGGGCATAGCCCTTAAGGGAGTCGGGCAGCATGTCATCATCGGAAGCAAGTTGTCCTCCCCGGAAAGGCATACTGTCGAAAACATCTGCCGGGGCAGAACTGTCACCCAGTGTGAGCTGCGACTTTAACGGGATTATCGTACGTTGTGCATAGGTATAAACCGTGTCCCAGGCATCGTGGCCCTGTGAATCTCGCGACCAGGTGGTGTAATTTCTTAACCTCCAGGGGCCGATGTTTACTCCCGGACGCAGGTTGGCATACTGGCTATCACTGTTGCTGCTGTTGTTATTTTTGGCCCAGTTATTCGCCCCACTCAGACTGTAGTTAAGCAGGGCGGCGTTAATCCCTTCATCCCAGCGATCCGGTGGCACCGATCCACGAGCTTGCGCTGAGATTGCCGCTTGCGGAATGCTCAATACCAGACGCTGCATGGCAAACTGGAAATCTGTACTGGCCTGAGGAATGGCGGACAGGTTCGCACAGGAGGTTTCTCCCTTTAACGCAGGAAAAAGTCCAGTCTTGACTCCCCAGCTTGCTAATTGCTCAATGGATAAACAGGGGACTAATTTTTCATCACCGCCAGGTTCTTTCAGCAAAACAAACATGATATCGCGAGTATCGACTAACTGATCGTCCAGGACGACATCAACATGATAATTCCCGGGGGCTTGCGCACCAGATTCAAAACCTGAAAGATCGACTCTTTCTGTCCCTGGATTATCCAGTTCAACCAGCTCTGGGTTAAAAAAATCGCGACTATAGCTATTTTGTGTATTACCGAAGAGCGCGATGGTTATCAACAATGCCAACCGTGGAGATCGTACTTTTATATATTCCATTGCCATCATCATAAATCCCACTCAGTGTCTTTTCGCCAGCCTACAGACTGGCTTTGTGTTCTGCCCCGGGACTGCCATAGTCATTGATAATTTTGAATGTCACTGGCCCGCCCGTAACGCCGGAGGGTAAATCAAACATCGCCGTACTGCCGGGTAATACATAACTGACATCAGGCACTCTTTTACCTGCAAGCGAGATTTCATTAAAATTCATGACATGCTGAGTCGGATTGTTTACCTGTATTTTATTCCCTACGCGTTGCCAGCGTAATTTATCTGCCTGTTCTTCAGGGGCGGCGCCTTTCATCGTCGCCGGCCGGTAGATGAGTTTAATTCGGGTTTTAATGGCAATTTGCAGCGTATTGTCAACTTGAGATGCGGAGGGTATAGCTTTTATATTAAGCCAAAACAGACTCTCTTTATCCTGAGGTAATGTGCCGGTGGCAACAATGCGCTCGACGTTTTGTTGCCCATTATTCAGTCGATATAACGGTGGGGTAATAATAAAAGGTGCCTTCCCGACCCCATCACCCGGCGTTTCAATCCATGACTGGATAAGATAGGGGGTGTTATCCGGGTTGTTTATGCTAATAGAAGCTTCTTTTTTATTACCATCAAAAATGACGCGCGTGCCACCAATAACGACACCCGCCTGAGCAAAAGATAAGCCAATACTCATTATCGTGGTGGTGAGCAAGATACTGCGAAGAACATTCATTTTAGACCTCTAAAACATGGGGCCGTATCGACCCCATCAGGTTTTCTGAACAGAAAATCAGTTATATACAATGGAGAAGTTAGCAACGGAGTTGGCCGTACCCGGCGTTACTGATGCCGTGGTGGAGATATATTGCGCATAGAATTTCAGCGTATTGTCCTGGGTGCTGCTAAGCACGTAGTTATAGCTGTTCTCACCGTGCAAAGGCAGATCGACTTTATCGGCAGTCATCAGGTTAATCGCCACCCCTGACGCCGCACTGGAGGCTGAGGTATCAATAGCCAGCAGGTTAGGGTTGGTCAGATCGGGGGTGCCATCAAAGCGTACTTTTGTTGAAGTCACCGTGGTTGGACAGTTTTTAAGCACAATATTAAAATCTTTTGCAGCCGCTTTTGTGCCACTGTTCGGAAATTCACTTTTATAAAAATTACCGAGGTTAACCTGCTGGTTTTGCGATGCCACGTCGACTTCACAGGCAGTATCCAGAATGTTCCCAACGAAATTTACGGTGCCAGCGGCAGCAAAAGCGTGAGATGTTGACAGCGCTGCAGTTGCGGTCAATGCAACTAAAATAAGACTTTTTTTCATTACTCTGTTTCCTTATTAACTTTGTATACCACTCGTATTCAGGCAATAGGGTGCCGAGGAGTGTATACACTCTTTATATACCGGTGCCTTTATTTTACTGTGCAGCATGGCAGCCATAATTCATTACGGTAAAACCCTGAACTGTTCTGCTGACTGGCTAAAATTTATCTAATCATTTTCTTAAACTCAATTATTTTCTGGGTCTACCTGTAGACTTTCATTTAACGAATATTCAACATTTATTGCTTATTTATTGGCATTGTTAATGCTCAGTCTATTTTTAGACCGACACCTCATGGATTAAAAAATCAATAACTTAGAGAGCGTCTTTGGGCGGGTCTACTTTTAGACTGCAACTCAATATTCCGTGGATTCTTAATTTTTAAGATAATTCTTCAGGACGATACAAAAAGCGATCACAGTTGAGGAATTGAGGCTGCTTATGAACACGCGCTTAACCCCCCCGGAAAACCATGACAAATCACTTGCTCTGGAATTAAAACCATTCCGGCACATTGAGGCATTGATAAAACATGTGTTGCCAGCAGCAGAAAGAGTCGTGATCGGCAGAGGTGACGTCGTGCATTATTATAAAGATGATATCCGGCAGTGCTTTTTGCTATTGCAAGGTAGCGTTGCGCTGCACCGTCGCGGCGATGGCATTGTTTTAAATTCTGAATCAGCACCGTTTATTCTGGGCGTCAGTAGTCAGTTTTCCTCAGAGCATCTTTATGTGAGAGCGCTGGAGACGTCAGAGATCGCCCGTGTGCCACTGGATTGTTTTAATCACATCGTGGCACAACTGGATCTGTGGGAGCATTTTTCGAAACTCCTCATTTACACGGCCTCCCGGGTGTATGAGCATTGCGCACAAATCTCCCAGATGTCAGCTTATGACATCATCCGCTTTCAGCTTGTTGAACTCATGCAAGAGCCGGATGCGATACGGCAAAAAATTACGGCTGCAGCCTATATTAAGAGCCGAACCTATCTTTCACGGAGCGGGATTATGCGAATTTTGGCCGAGCTACGAACCGGGAAGTACATCACCATGGAACGGGGTATACTGCTTGATATCAACCACTTGCCTCGAAAATACTGACGATGAGGATACCCGCGACTGGAAGCCACGCTATAATCAGACAGGTCAATATTAAGGTTATCGGTTATGTCCTCTTCAGAAAGATCTCACAAAGGTTCACCCTACGCGCAAGAGCTGATTACTCACTTACAGCCGTATTGCACACCACGTAAAACTGAAAGAGGGGAGCAACTGGATTTCAAGGTGAACGGCCAGGGGGTGTGTTACTTGATCCTCGAGGGAACCGTAGCGGTTTATCGCCGAAACGATAACATGATGCTGTCCACTGCACGCAGTCCCGCCGTGTTTGGTCTTGCCAATCTGACGGATATTTACTTCGATGACTATATCAAAACCATAAACCCCTGCCTGATTGGCGAGATCTCCACCGCTCGTGTTAATGACATTATTAAAGAAAAATCGTTATGGGGACTGCTCTCAAAGCAACTGATGTTTGTGTATGGCCGACTATACAACAACGTGATGCCGCAGGGCGCTCCTACCGCGTATGAAATGATCCGCCAGCAGTTGCTCAATCTCATAGAAGAAGATGAGAGTTATCGCGCGGCAGTCACAGCAGAACTCTACATACGCGAGAAAACCCATCTGTCTCGCAGCGGTGTCATGCGTATTCTTGCGGATTTAAAAACGGGTGGTTTTATCGAAATGGAGGAGGGAAGACTCATCAAAATCCATAAGCTTCCCGCCAGGTACTAAATAACGCCCCTCATCTCAATTTAGCGACCACACCTGGGTTTTAAATGTCCAGGGCAGGGCGCGCCCTGTTCTACTCAGTGGTGAAACGATCGGGCTCGAACGTACGTTTAGCCAGTTTCTTTTGCAAAACGATGACAATAATTGGGGTTCCTGATGCGGTAATTGCACATACCGCCAACAGCATGTCCATATTTTGTAGCGCCATGCGATGGTCGGGTAACAAAAAAGCAGACAGGAAAAATGCGGCAGTTGTCATCAGATACATCATGGATGTCTGTAATGAAGAGAATCCCGCTCGTTGCTTGTTATCAGGAAACTGAATCGTCACCGCCGACGATGACACCAGACGACTGTAAGCTGCGCCGAGAAATAACGTAATAAATAGCGCTGGATGCGGATAGCCCATCAGGGGTATCAGTAAGCTCAGGATAAAAACGAGGGTCGACCCGGTCGCCAAACTCAAAGCAGAAACACGAGAGGTTAATGCGCCTGTCATTCTGGTAGACAGATACCCCGCCAGGCCCCCGCCGAAGAACAACCAGGGCAGCAGACCTTGAGAAGCCCCCAACAGCTGCGTCATTAATGGCGCCAGGACAGGAATGATCAGCATTGGACTAAACTGTACCAGCGCATTACCGGAAGCAAACAGTAAAGTATCTACATCGAGGGGCAGCGCGTGGGACGTGTCGAAAGTGACGGGATCCTGAGGGATGATGGAGACGATCAGTGGCAATGCCAACCAACACAGTGTACAGATTAACCACAACGCGACATGCCAACCGTAATGAGTACACAAAAATAATACAGCGGGCATCCCCACGATGCTGACCATCGAAAATGACGCAATCACCGTCGCCAACATTTTTCCTCGCAAGTCAGCCGGCGTGTGGTTTATCAAAATAGTGATCCCCACCCCCATTGTCGTACCGCCAACCAGTCCTGCGAAAAAGCGCAATGTAAGAAGAAGAGGAAAACTGGTGGTCAATGTCGTCAACAGTGTCGCCATGGCTAGCAGTACCATATTAGCGATTAAAAAACGTTTCTTATTGCAACGGTCAACCCAGTAAAAGGCGATAATTCCCGACAGGACGGCTCCAGATGTGTACATACCGGATACATAGCCTGAGAAGGTGACGGGAACAGCGAAATCTGCAGCCATAAATGTAAAAACAGGGCTGAACATCATATATTCCAGCGCATTAGTAAACTGGACAAAAGCGATTACCATAGCAATCCGAATGAGCGTCTTTTGATTAAATGTTGTGGTGACCAGTGGCATAGCAAGCGACCTGTGGATGAAAGATATCCTAGCTTAACTGCTATCAAACTTGTCGATTAGGTGGTAAAAATGGCACTCATTATTATCATATGTGGGATAGTTGATGCGGCCAGTTCTTGACTTTAATGCGCTGAAAATCTTCATTGCTGTGGTGGAACGAGACAGTTTTGTCGGGGCATCGAAAGCCCTGGAAATGCCGACATCAAATGTGAGCCGTTGCATTTCTCAGTTAGAAGACAAACTGAACCTTCAGCTCATTGAGCGCAGTACCCGACATATGAAACTCACACAGGCGGGGCATCTACTCTATACCCGGGCGAAGCCATTACTGGAAGCACTTGAGCAAACTGAAACCGAATTAACGTTGCGACAAATGCAATTCAAGGGGCCATTACGTATCTGTATTCCCAATGAAATCGGTCCTGTATTGCTGGGCTCTGTTGTTGCTGATTTCGCCTGTCAGCATCCGGACCTGGAGATAAGTTGCGTCACAAATTTGTCGGGTTATGAATCCCTGCGAGATGATCTGGATTTAGCTGTCATTGTTAGCCGTGGTCAGATGGATGACAGTGACTACATCGCCCGTCATCTGGTGACGATCCCTTGCACCATCGTTGCGGCCCCCTCCGTCATCCAGCGTTATGGCACGCCTTCTCGAATACAGCAATTTGAAGAGTTACCCTGTATTACAACGGTGAATGCGCTTAAAGGCGCTCCCTGGCAGTTTGTGAATAAAAAGGGCGGATTCGAGACGATCAAGGTTAACGGTCGTTATCGGGTCAACAGCGGAGAGATGGCAGGGCGGGCGGCCATCTCAGGTGCCGGTTTTGCCATCCTGTCGAAACAAGCCTGCCAACCCTATATTGATGATGGGCGGTTAATCGAGATTGAATTTGAACAATCGGCAGCCCCCTTGCAATTGTTCGCTCTGTATTCAGATCGGCGTTACTTGCCGGCAAAAACAAGAGCGCTTATTGATTTCATGCATCAGAGATTGAGTCATTAACAAGAGGCCATCTTCAGCGCGCCAGGGAGGCGCTGTTCTATTCAGCCGGCCGGCTCAAGCAACAAATCTCTGAGATAGCCCTCCAGCAGGGAGGCACAAATTCGCGTTTCATACGACATCATCCCAGCTGGTGGATGGAGCAACCAGGCACTAAATGGCGGGATCGGATAGTGGCTTAAGAGGGGGATGAGCGCGCCGTCTGCCATTTCTTTTCTGCAAACCGGACTTTGCAAAACACCAATGGCATGTCCCGCTAATAACCAGGAGAGGACACTCCGCCAGTGCGTGGACTGAAATTGAATATTGACGGGAACATTAATGAGTTGATCTTCGGAAGCGATCAATTGAATGCGATTACTGGCGAATACACCGGAAACAGCAGCAAATGGATAATCTGTCAGCGCTTCCGGCGTGTCAGGATGACCCATTTTCGCCAGCAGAGCCGGAGAGGCCACTAGCACTCTGCGCACGGCGCCAAGCGGACGTGCGACAAAAAAGCCTTCGGAGACATCACCTAACCTCAGTGATAAATCGACCCCCTCGGTGACGGGATCGATGACGCGGTCGTTAAAAATGACATCGACCTGCAGCTCCGGATGCTCGTTCTGAAGCTGCAACAATGCAGGCATCAGCAGGCTTTCTCCGGCGGAATAGGGCGCGGCAATACGGATTTTGCCTTGCAGCCCCTGATTTTCCTCATTCACAGAAAGAGCATGCTCTGCCGCCTGAACGGCCGCTTTGCTTCGCTCGTAAAACACGTTACCGCTGTGCGTTAGAGACATGTTACGCGTGTTGCGCCTAAGCAAACGTGTCCCAAGATGTGCTTCCAGTTTTTCTATTCTTTCACTCACGGCGGGCTGGCCAATGCCGAGATCACGGGCTGCAGCCGACATGCTGCCCCGTTCAACCACCCTGATAAATATGCGCATTGCTGAGAAGAGATCCATTCACCAATTATATTGGCTTTACCGATAAATGTAAGTGGGGACAGGCATCTACTGCTTTCCTGCGAAATGATGAAAAATCCAGACTCAAGGCCTGAGTCAGGCTAAATTTCAATCTATTTAATTGATTTATTGGTGGAAAATAATGATGCCAGAGATAAAGCTTTTCATGTTCCAGTCAGGAACACAGCATTGTCGATATCAGCATATCCGGATGAATCAGGGCGTGGGAGAGCATTATGAGATCCCTGTTCCCTGGTTTCTGCTGACCCATCCGGATGGGTTTACGCTGATTGACGGCGGTCTGGCTGTCGAAGGATTGAAAGATCCCAGTGGTTATTGGGGAAGTGCTGTAGAGCAGTTTAAACCGGTGATGTCAGAAGAACAGGGCTGTGTGGAACAACTTAAGAGGATTGGCATTGCTCCTGAGGATATCCGCTATGTGGTCCTGTCCCATTTGCACTCTGATCATACGGGAGCAATTGGTCGCTTCCCCCATGCTACGCATGTTGTCCAGAGGCAAGAGTATGAATATGCCTTTGCCCCTGACTGGTTTACGTCAGGAGCCTATTGCCGACGCGATTTCGATCGTCCCCAACTTAACTGGCTTTTTCTGAACGGGTTGTCCGATGATCACTATGACCTTTACGGTGATGGCACGCTGCAGTGTATTTTCACCCCAGGGCATTCACCGGGCCATCAATCTTTTCTTATCCGCTTACCGGGTGGTACAAATTTTACGCTAGCGATTGATGCGGCTTATACCTTAGATCATTACCATGAGAAGGCGCTCCCGGGGCTAATGACGTCTGCTACTGATGTCGCTCAGTCAGTGCGAAAGCTGCGTCAGCTTACCGAGCGATATCATGCGGTATTCATACCCGGCCACGATCCTGAAGAATGGAAAAAAAACAGGCTTTCGCCAGCCTGTTACTATTGAATCATTCCTCGCTGATCGCCAAAAAGCGTCTGTTAAACAGGGCTGTCAGCTTATCTTGTTCGAAATGGCCCTGGTGATGGCCGGGGCCATTTCTGCCGGCAAGCTCAGGGCTTCACGTCCAGCACGACATGACTGAATGTTTGATAGGTTTTTTCGTCCGGCGCGGGCGGGATGTTGGCTTTTTTCAGCGCGGACATCACCTGCGCGCAGAATGGCCGATCGCCGCTCTCGACCGTCGGATCCTGCACTGTCCCGTCACGCTGTAGCGTAAAGCGCACCGAGCATTTTTGCCCTTGCCAGGAGGCCGGCTGGTCTATGTTAGCGAAGATAGCCGCCTGGATCCGCGCCAGATAGCGTGAGGCATTGGCCTGGGGTGAAGTATCGGAACCCGTTTGATAATCGCGAAGTATCTTATCCACTTCAGCCGATATTTTAGCGTCTTCGGCGCTGTCCGGCGCAGAAGCACCACCCGAGCAGGCGGAAAGAAGTAAAGAGAGGGTGCAAACGAGCACAGCGTTGGTTTTCACGGACATGCTAAGCCTCCTTGCTGGTGGGGATACCGTCGTGTACGAGGCGGTTATCCTCTGTTATTCCGCGAAATTATTCAAACGCTGAATGCATGGCACGCGCTTTCAGTGACAGTGTCACTCATTTTTTACTTTCGTCGCGGGCGGTGATGCCATCCAGTCGCGAATAATGTCACCGTATAGCTGTTCTGCCTCCGCCAGTCGGCTGAGCAGGCAGTACTCGTCGGTTTGATGCGCCATCGACGGCTCGCCGGGGCCGAGAATAATACAGGGCGGATCGCCCAATGCAGGCAGCAGCAGCGAGGCGTCGGTAAAGTAGGGCACCACGCGCGGCGCAATCGGCTCAGCGTGCAGCGGCTGACAGCGTTGGTAAACCTGCTTAATCCACGCGTGATCCTCCCGGCTGAGGACGGCGGGCAGGTCGACCAGCGTGGAGACGGTGACGCTTTCGCCAAGCAGCGTCGTCAAGCGCTCCCGGATAGTGGCGTGCTGTAAATTGGGCGCGCTGCGGATATCGACATCAAAACGCGTGCGGTCCGGTACGGAATTAATATTGAGTCCGCCTTCTATGCGTCCGACGTTGAGGGTGGGTTGCTTCATTAGCGGATGCGGCGCGCCTGGCGAAAAATGCTGAATCTTACCCAGCGCATCCGCCGCAAGATAGATAGCATTGATCCCCAGCTCCGGCATCGCGCCGTGGGCGGTTTTCCCCCGCGTTTCGCAGCGTAGCCAGAGCGCGCCTTTATGGCCGATAACCGGATAGTTGGCGGTGGGTTCACCGACGATCAGCGCGCCCACCTCCGGCAACGTTGCGGAGGCGATCAGCGCCCGCGCGCCGTCGCAGCCGGTCTCTTCTCCGCCGGTTATCAGCAATACCGCGCCGCGTCCGGCGAGGATCGCTTCCCGCTGATGAACGCAGGCGACGGCAAACGCCGCTATCGCCGCTTTCATATCGCTGGATCCGCGGCCATAAAGACGCCCGTCTTCCATCTGCGAGCCAAAAGGATCGTACTGCCAGCGGGCATTTCCCAGCGGGACGGTATCCAGATGTCCGGTAAAGGCCAGCGGTTTACCGCTCTTCGCCCCGGGCAGGCTGGCAATAAGATTGCAGCGTCCCTCGCCGAACGACGACAGCGAAACCTCAAAACCGCTCTCGTCAAGCCAGTCGGCGAAGAACCGCATGCAGTCGGCTTCGCTGCCCGGCGGGTTGATGGTGTTAAAGCCCAGCAGCTGCCGGGCGAGCTCAAGGGGCGTGGTCATCAGCGGCGTTCCGTCAGCCAGTCGAGGCAGTTAATCCATAGCTGGCGATAGCCGGGCCATTTGGCAAACTCTTCCGGCAGCCAGTGCGCCGACATGTCGCTGGTCCACACCAGTGAGCGACCCTGCTGATATTCGCGAACAGCCAGTAGCGGATGATCGGTACCGGCCACGGTCGCCAGCAGTTTGCCTTCCGGGTGCATTTCAACTTCGTTATAGCCCAGCAGCCACGGCCATTCGCCCGGAATATCGTTAAACAGGGGGTGAGACTCCGTCACTTCGGCATAGCAGCCTTCCGGGGTTTCAATGCGATCGTCCCAGGCCAGGCAGCGTACCGGCAGCACTTTCTCCACCGCGGTATGGCGGTAGCGCGCGCCGCCGTTGATTCCCTGGAAGCTGTAATAGCCGCCGATCATCATCAGCGCCCCCCCGCCGGCCACGTAATCATGCAGGAGCGTTAAACGGTTGGCGGTTCGGCGGCTCTTCAGCCAGGTGTCCGGATGCAGCAGCAGCGTATTGGCGCCAATGTCCGAGAGAATAATCGCATCCCACTCCTGCAGCGCTTCCAGCGTCAGCGGAAAGTCGGTCGCCGCCGCGTGGGCGGGCATATAGGTAATGGCATAGGGACTGTCGGCGAGCGCGGCCAGAAAGTCCGTTGCGCCGGTGTGCCAGGTGGCGGTGGCAAACTGGTCGAAGCCTTTAACGTGCGTTGACGTGCTGGTCCAGGACTCACCGACCAGTAAGATTTTTTTCTGCATGATGACGTTTCCTTTTATCCGCCAAAGACCCGCTGGGGGTTTCCAATCATTAAGGTTTCAAGTTGTTCGCCGCTGACGCCGTGGCGCCGCAGACGGGGAACAAAATGCTTGAGTATGTAGCCATAACCGTGGCCGCCGTAGCGGGTGAGCATGGTTTTCAGGAAGACGTCCTGCGACAGCAGAATTTGCTGGATGTAGCCGTCGTCAATCAGCTCGCGGATCGCGCGGGCGTTCTCCTCGTCGGAGGGCGACTGCGCCGACTCGTCGGCGTAGTAATAGCTCATGCCAATCATGTCGTATTCGAGAAACGCCCCGCGCTGCGCCAGTTCGCGCTGGTAGCGCTTATCGGCAAAGCTGGGATTCATATGGCACAGCACGGTATGGCGTAAATCGGCGCCTTCCTGCTCGAGAATATCCAGCACCCGATGGCCCAGCCGCTCCCAGCCAGGCAGATGGACCTCGATCGGCACGCCGGTCGCGGCGCTGGCCCGACCCGCAGCGCGCAGGGATTTCTCCTCATCCGGCGTAAAGCGGCTGGAGATACCGATTTCGCCGATAAGTCCGGCGAGCACCTCCGGTTTCTCCTCCGCGCCGCCAAGATCGTAAATCAGCCGTTCGGTCAGCTGTTCGACGCTGCTGATTTTTACCCACTCAGGGTGCGAAGGTTCCAGATAGAGCCCGGTCCCCATAATGATATTCAGACCGGTCAGACGCGCGATGCGCGCCAGCGCTTTCGGATCGCGGCCAATGCCGATATTGGTCGGGTCGACCACCGTTTCTCCGCCAAGGGCTCGATATTTAGTCAGCTCGTCAATCGCAACGTCGACATCAAACAGCTGACAGTTATCGCGGCTCATCAGCGGGTTGAGCGACAGTTCGCCAAGGTTTTCCATTTTCACCGGCATTTCGGCAAGACGGCGATCGCTGCAGCAGCAGGGCGGCACCCATTTGCCGGAGGCATCCAGCAGAATATGCTCATGCATCAGAGTAACGCCCATTTCGTTAATCGGTAGTGGGCCAAGCACAGTCATTACGTAACCGCTGCTGACGCCAACCGGCAGCGGGGAGGGATGGCGAAAAATTGATCCTTTCATCAGCTATCCTTTTGCCGCGGAGCGCGTCGGGTTGAGAATGCGGGTGTTCAGCCAGATAGCCAGCAGGATAATGGTGCCGGTGGCTATCTGGGTGTAAAACGGCGAAATATGCGACAGGATCAGCCCGTTCTGAATGACCGCAATCGACAGCGCGCCCAGCAGCGTGCCAATAATAGTCCCGAAGCCGCCAAACAGACTGGTGCTGCCTAGCACAACGGCAGCAATGACCTGCAGTTCAAAGCCTTCGCCCTGGTTGGAAGAGCCGCTGCCGAGGCGTGCGGTAATGATCATCCCCGCCAGCGCGGCGGCCATTCCGCTGATGATATAGACCTTCATGGTGACCGCTTTGGTGTTAATGCCGCTGCGCCGCGCGCCTTCGGCGTTGGCGCCGATAGCGGTCACGTAGCGGCCAAAGCGCATATGGTTGAGAACGATATGCCCGATCACCAGTATCATCATGCCGATCAGCGCGGGCATGGGGATACCAACTACCCACGCGCGTCCGATAAAGGTAAACAGGCTGTCAGCCGGCACCGGAATCGAGTAGCCCTGGGTGACCAGCAGCGCGATGCCGCGAACTACGGCCAGGGTGGCGAGCGTGACGATGAACGCCGGAATGCCTTCATAGGCAATAAAGAAGCCGTTGATGGCGCCAACGAATCCGCCGAGCAGCAGGCCGCCGAGGAGTACCACCGGCCACGGCAGCCCCCAGTTATTCAGAGCGATAGCGGAGAGCGCGCCGACCAGCGCCAGGGTGGAGCCTACCGACAGATCGATACCGCCGGTGGTAATGACCAGAGTCATTGCCGTCGCAACGATCAGCAGCGGGGCGCTCTGACGGATAATGTTGAGCCAGTTGGTGCCGGTGAGAAAGTTGCTGGTGATCAGCGAAAACACCACGCAGCAGAAGACGAAAAAGAGCGCGATGCTGACCACGCCTGAGTGGTTATGCAGCAGGCGGCGCGGCAGCGAATGCTGGATCATGCGGGAGCTGCTTAAGTTCATGATACTCATCCTGTTACCTCAATGTGCTGCCGCAGAGCGGGCGGTGAATTTTTCGCCCACAATCAGGTTAACGATATCGCTCAGGCTGGTGTCGGACACCCGTCTGTCGGCGACGTTCGTACCTTCATACATCACCATGATCCGGTCGCAGACCAGGAACAGGTCCTGCAGGCGGTGGGTAATCAGAATCACGCTCACCCCGCGAGCGGAAACGCGGCGAATGAGTTCCAGAACCGCTTCAACTTCCGCGACGGCCAGCGCGGCGGTGGGTTCATCCATAATCAGCACTTTCGGGTCAAAGGCCGCGGCGCGGGCGATGGCTATAGCCTGGCGCTGGCCGCCGGAGAGATTTCGCACCAGCAGGCGAGTATCCGGAATGGAGATCCCGAGCCCTTTAAGCATCTCTCTGGCATCGGCGTGCATTTTGGCCTCGTCGAGAAAGGGGATGCCGAGGACCGATTTCATCGGCTCACGGCCCATAAACAGATTGCCCGCGACGTCGACCGTGTCGCAGAGCGACAGATCCTGGTAGACCATCTCGATATGGCAACGGCGCGAATCGGCCGGATTCGTAAACTGTTGCTGTTCACCGTCGATACGAATCGTGCCGCTGGAGGGGATCACCGCGCCAGAGAGCACTTTGGTCAGGGTGGATTTCCCCGCGCCGTTATCGCCCACTAAGCCCAGCACTTCGCCCGGGGCCAGCTCAAGGTTGACTCCGCGCAATGAGCGTATCGACCCGTAGGTCTTGGTGATATTGATCATCTCTACCCTTGGCGGGGTAGTTTGTGGCTGCTGCATCTGATAACTCCCATCGCTGTGGCCGGGAAAATGTTCGCCATCCTGCGGGAGGGACTCTATCCGACACGGTTTACAATCTAGTAAACCGGTTTACCTGCGGAATAGAGCACTCGCCAGGGCAGTCAGGACAAACGCTATGTAAGATATTTGTTCGCCAGTAAGAACATTGCAGCATCCGTGCCAGGGCTGGAACCACACAGCAGCCCTGTAACTTAACCTTATGTATTCAATACACTTAATTGAATACAATCCGGTAAACCGGTTTACTGATTATAGTGAATAAATTGTTAATTGATCGTTTTTTGCGCCAAAAGCGGGCGCTTTTGCGCCATTTTGGGACGGGCTTAACAGATCTTGATCGAGTCGCGGCCAATCCATTCAACCGGCAGGCGGGTTTCCGCAGGGATGTCCGGATCGTCGTTTAGCAGGCGCATCATGATGTTCACCGCGGTACGGCCCAGTTCGCGGGCGGGCTGACGGATAGTGGAGATCCGCGGCTGGGTAAAATCGGCGTAGTTGGCGTCATCGAAGCCGACTAACGAAAGCGCCTCCGGCGCCTGGAGCCCGCTGGCGCGCAAGCCATCGAGCAGGCCGAGCACCAGATAGTCGCTGGCCGCGAAGACGGCGGTGGGGCGAACCGGTTGGCTGAACAGGTACCGCAGCGCCTGCTGGCCAAACTCGCGCTGGTAGTCGCCATACATCACCCATTCGGGCGGCCAGCTCAGGCCCGCTTGCTCCATCGCGGTGCAAAAGCCCTGATAGCGCTCACGGACGCTCATCAGCTTGTCCGGGCCACCGACG
This sequence comes from Klebsiella variicola, assembly GCF_000828055.2. Lineage (NCBI taxonomy): Bacteria > Pseudomonadati > Pseudomonadota > Gammaproteobacteria > Enterobacterales > Enterobacteriaceae > Klebsiella > Klebsiella variicola. The sequence continues at coordinate 2,685,090 of NZ_CP010523.2, forward strand.
AAAGCGATATGGCGATGCCCGGCGGCGATCAGTTTTTCGGTGGCGATCCGCCCGCCCTGGACGTTATCGGCAAACACTTTCGGTACCTTACTGCCGGGAATATCTTCATCCAGCAGGACAATGCGTTCGTGACGCTGGACTTCCTTGCGCAGCAGGCCATTATCGGGGCGGTTGGTGGTGAACAGCAGACCGTCGACCTGGCAGGTATCCAGCCAGCGAATGAACTGGCACTCTTTTTCCGGGTTGTTGCGGGTGATACACAGCACCAGGCTGTAGCCGCTGGCAGAAGCAGCCTCTTCGGCAGCGTCGGCCAGTTCGGCAAAGAAGGGGTTGGTAATATCGGGAAGCACCAGGCCAAGCGTTTCGCTGCCGCCTTTGCTAAGACGGCGTGCCAGGCTATTGCCGCGATAGTCCAGTTCGCGAATGGCGGTTTCGATGCGGTCGATGGTGTCCTGCGGCAGCACAATACTGTTGTTCATATAGCGCGACAGGGTCGCCTTCGACAGCCCCGCCAGCTTTGCCACATCGGATAACAATACGCGTTTTATACTCATTTCCTGCGCCATTTCTGCCAGAATCGGCTATCTGTAACATAGTTAAGCGCGGTGGATACAGCAATTTCTCTGCGAACAATCACCAAAAATAAATGCTTGACAAATTTTAATCAGCAGAGAATTGTATAGGCAGTTTACCGCATCATCCGGGAAGTCATTCCCAACCCCGTTTAAGTTATTCCAGTCGCGCACCGACACGGACCGGTTGCCGGGATGACATTAAGCAGGTATCCGCCGAACGTTCAATGATTGTTCTGGCGATATAGACGATATTTGCCCGCCAAAAAAATAATCCTTCTGCGTTCGCATGCGGCGCGGAACTCTGCTGGCTATCAACTATTCCCGACGAGGATACTGATGATGTTATTTCACACCGGAAAACTGCGTTTCCTTGCTGTCGCCACGACCATGCTGGCATCAATGAGTTTTATTTCTGCCGCCAGCGCTGCCGGTCCGACTTATGCGCTGGTACAAATCAACCAACAGGCGCTGTTCTTTAATCTGATGAATAAAGGCGCACAGGATGCGGCCAAAGCCAGTGGCAAGGATTTAGTTATTTTTAACTCTAACGATAATCCCGTGGCGCAAAACGACGCGATAGAAAACTATATTCAGCAAGGCGTTAAAGGCATTCTGGTTGCTGCTATCGACGTTAACGGGATCATGCCAGCGGTTAAAGAAGCCGCCGCCGCAAACATTCCGGTGATTGCGATTGATGCCGTATTACCGGCCGGGCCACAGGCAGCTCAGGTCGGCGTTGATAATATTGAAGGCGGCAGAATTATTGGTCAATACTTCGTAGACTACGTGCAGAAAGAGATGGGCGGCCAGGCGCGACTGGGTATTGTCGGCGCGCTGAATTCGGCCATTCAGAACCAGCGGCAGAAAGGGTTCGAAGAGACGCTGAAAAGCAATCCGAAGATTACTATCGCTAACGTGGTCGACGGGCAGAATGTGCAGGATAAAGCGATGACCGCGGCGGAAAACCTGATCACCGGTAACCCGGATCTGACAGCGATTTATGCCACCGGCGAACCCGCGCTGCTCGGCGCTATCGCCGCCGTAGAAAACCAGGGGCGGCAGAAAGATATTAAAGTCTTTGGCTGGGATCTGACGGCGAAGGCGATTTCCGGTATGGACGGCGGCTACGTCACCGCCGTACTGCAGCAGGACCCGGAAAAGATGGGCGCCGAAGCCCTGAATGCGCTGAACAGCATCACGTCGGGTAAAACCGTGCCGAAAACCATTCTGGTTCCGGCGACGGTGGTGACCAAAGCGAACGTCGATTCATACCGTCCGCTGTTTAAGTAGGTCAGCGCGCGCCGTCCGTGGTTAACAGGGCGGCGAGCTCATGGCTGCCGGGAAACGCTCTGAGCGTCCCCCGGCGGCTAACGGTAATGGCGGCAGCGCGACTGGCGTGCGCCAGCGCCAGCGCATCCGGCGCGACGCCGCGCAGCAGGGCGGAGGCCAACATGACGGCGAGGAACGTGTCGCCCGCGCCGGTAGTATCAAGCGCCTCGGCGGGCACGGCGGGACAAAACTGACGCTGGCCCTCCTGGACCAGCCAGGCGCCTGCGGCGCCCTGGGTAATCACTAAGGTTTTCACCCCGTATGGCTGGAGCAGCTCGGCCTCGGATTCATTGACCACCGCGATGTCGATGAGCGGCCACAGATGGCAAAAGTCAGGATTGACAGGTGAGGGGTTGAATACCGTCGTCATGCCGCGGCTTCTGGCGTACTGGAACAGCGCCCGCGTTTTATCGAGGGAGAAATTGCCCTGCTGTAGCAGAATATCGCCAGCGACGGCATCCGCCATATGCGGAATAATTTCATCCAGGCTGAATGTATCGGCCGCCGCCGTAGTGGTAATGATGGCGTTGTCGCCATCAGCGCTATTTAAAATAATCGAGGTATCGCTATGTTGATTGAAATGGCCGTCGGGTAGTAGCGTCAGTGGTTCATTTTTTATCTGCTGGCGGATCCACGCGCCGTTGCTGTCATTTCCCGTGGCGGCAATTAAACGCGTCTCTATTCCGCAGCGGGATAATATAATCGCCTGGTTCGCGCCTTTACCGCCGATATCCTGCGACACTTTAACGCCGTGAATGGAGGCTCCTTTTTTCGGTATATCCGGAATGGACCAGGTTTCATCTACGGTAATATTACCAGTAACGTAAACACGCATAGTGTTCCCTTAACAGGATGGATAAGATGGTTGCTATCTCAGCAGAAAAAACGAACGCAATACAAGCTATTTTTTCACGAAGCAAGGCTGTTATTGGTGTTATTCATTGTGACCCATTTCCTGGCTCGCCAAAATATCGAGGAAAATCAGTCTCTGATATTGTTGAACGTGCACTTCGCGATGCTGAAAATTATATTTCAGGCGGTGTTCATGGTCTGATTATTGAAAACCATGGCGATATTCCTTTCTCTAAACCTGAGGATATCGGCCATGAAACCTCAGCGCTGATGGCGGTCATTACCGAGAAAGTTCGTGAACGTTTTGCTGTGCCGCTGGGCATTAACGTTCTGGCTAACGCGGCGATCCCGGCAATGGCGATCGCCCTGGCGGGAGGCGCCGATTTCGTCCGCGTAAACCAGTGGGCCAACGCCTATATCGCCAACGAAGGATTTATAGAAGGGGCGGCCGCTAAGGCGCTGCGCTACCGCAGTATGCTGCGCGCTGAACATATTCGCGTTTTTGCCGATAGCCACGTTAAGCACGGTAGCCATGCCATTGTCGCCGATCGTTCGATTCAGGAACTGACGCGCGATGTCGATTTCTTCGAGGCTGACGCGGTGATCGCCACCGGCCAGCGTACGGGCGATAGCGCCACGATGGCGGAAATTGACGAGATCCGCGCGGCGACGGAACTACCGCTCCTGGTGGGCTCCGGGGTGACACCGGCTAACGTGAAGCAGATCCTCGGGCGGACTCAGGGGGTCATTGTGGCCAGTACAATGAAGGTCGATGGCGTCTGGTGGAACGATGTTGAGCTGGCCCGGGTGAAACATTTTATGTCGGTCGCGCAGGCCGCGCTGGAGGAAGCTTAATGGAAGCGTTTAGCGAACGCCTGCTGCGCGAACATCAACCGGCGTGGCAGGCGATGCAGCAGCACCCGTTTGTGACTGATATCGAACAGGATCGTCTGCCGACAGTCGTCTTCAACCGCTATCTGGTGTTTGAGGGCAACTTTGTCGCGACGGCGATCGCGATTTTTGCCCTCGGGGTCAGCAAAGCGCCGGGTATTCAACAGCAGCGCTGGCTGATTGGCGTGCTGAATGCCCTGGTTGATATACAGATCGCGTGGTTTGAACAGGTGTTGTCAGCGCGGCAGATCGATCCCGCTGAGTACCCGGATGATTTGCCCGGGGTACGGCGCTTTCGCGACGGTATGCTGCGGACCGCCCACGAGGGCAGCTATGAGCAGATTGTGACCCTGATGTTCGGTGCGGAATGGATGTACTATTTCTGGTGCCGACGGGCGAGCGAACATTATCAGAGCGATGCTGATTTACGACGCTGGGTGGAAATGCACGCGGAGGACGAATTTTATCAGCAGGCTCTCTGGCTAAAAAACGAACTCGACCGCTGCGCCATGGCGCTGAGTGAAGACGAAAAGCAGGCGTTATCGGCGCTTTACGGCGAGGTGCTGCAGTGGGAAATTGATTTCCATCACGCGGCGTACGAGGAGTAGCCGCGAGGTGGATCACAGGGGGCGCCGGACGCGGCGTCTCCTGAATACGGGTTATATCTCGACGTTCTGCGTCTTGTTGGCGAAACTTAGCATTACCGTTAATGCCGATTCTTATTTCACATTTTTATCTTAATAAAGTCGGAGGGTTAATTTAGCTGCCTTCTGACTCTTTTGAGAGAAATTATAGAGGACGAGCATTTATGTTATTTTATTCGGGCCTGTAGCTCGGGGCTCTCTTTTTTCTTTTCTTCCCACCTGAAGAAAAAGCTATTTTCAGAAATAGATATAAATTATCCATCGTTACTCGACGGCGGCTCTCCCCCTACAATGGACTTTAATTGCCAGATATTTAACAAAAACCAGGCCAAGGAAAAGGGATGAAACGAAGCATTTATTCACAGAACAGTTTATTGCGCATCAGTCTGCTTTCCGCGCTAACGCTTACTGCCAGCTTCACCACTCACGCACAGGATAAACCTGTCGCGGGGGGTGTGCTGACGGTCGCTCTGGGCAGCGATACCCCGATTATTGACCCCTCTATTACCGCTTATTCCGTCACCGCTCTGGTTACGCGTAACGTGGTGGATTCTTTGGTCGGCCAGGCGGAAGATAACAGCTTTACACCATGGCTGGCGGAACGCTGGGAAATTAAAAACAATAACCGCGAATACACCTTCCATCTTCGCAAGGATGTGACTTTTAGTGATGGCACGAAACTGGATGCTGCGGCGGTAAAATATAACTTTGAACGCATACTCGATCCGAAAACCACCTCCAGTTACTCCAAATCGTTGTTGGGGCCGATTGACGCGATCACTACGCCAGATGAGTACACCGTGGTGATCCGCTATAAAACGCCTTTCGCACCGCTGCTGCAGGGGCTGAGCTTGCCGTATCTCGGTATTCAGTCACCGGCTTATCTGCAGAAAACGGCGAATACCAGCAATACCGTGGTCGGTTCCGGTCCCTTTATCCTCGAATCGTTTGTCAAAGGCAGCGGGAGTAAACTCAGCAAGCGCGCCGATTACAACTGGGGTCCGGGCTATGCCACCCATAAAGGCCCGGCATGGCTGGATAAGATCGAATTTAAGTACCTGCCGGAGTCAGCGGTACGTCTTGGCGCGCTGAATAGCGGGCAGGTACAGGTGATCGATGCCATTCCGCCGGTGAATTATGCGCAGGTAAAAAATAACCCGAAGCTGGATGTGATCACCAGGGAAAACCCCGGCGTTCCGCGCGTCCTTTATTTGAATAGCGACACAGGGATCTTCAGCGACCTGAAAGTGCGGCAGGCCTTCCAGAGCGCCATCGATCGCACTACTGCCGTTAAAGCCGCGTTCTTTGGCATCCTGAAACCTGCCGACAATATTCTTGGACCCGCTACGCTGGATTACGATCCGGCCATTGCCAGCCAGTGGGGGTTTGATCTGCAAAAAGCCCGCCGTCTTCTGGATGAAGCCGGCTGGCAGCAAACCGATAGCGAAGGCTACCGGGTAAAGGAGGGTAAACGCCTTACTGTGCAATTTACCTACTCTTCAAACGATGTCGAAGCCGCTGACGTGACGCTGTTCCAGGCAATTCAATACCAGGTAAAACAAGCCGGTTTTGAACTGAAACTCGATCCGGTGGATTCAGGCATTCTCAGCAGCCGCACGGCGGCTAACCAGTACGATATTATCTCGAACTATTTTGTTCGCCCGGAGCCGGACATCCTGCGTACCGTTTTTCACTCCAACTATATTCCGCCGAAGGGGAACAACTTCAGCCGCGTTAAAGCGCTGGATAGCCAACTGGAAACCGCTGTCGGTGCCAGCGAAGCCGAGCGTAAACGCATCTACTATGCCATCCAGCACCAGATTATCGATCAGGCCTGGGCGGTGCCAATTTACATCCCGGCATATCAGTTAGGGAAAGCCAAACAGGTGCAGGGCATTAGCTGGGCCACGAACGCGAAGCCGAATTTCTATGATGTCTGGATCCAACGCTAAGCTGCTGGCAGCAGGCAAGCGCCTGCTGACCATTTTCGCCGTGTTGTGGGGTGCGGCAACGCTGACCTTTGTTGCGGTAAAACTGATCCCCGGCGATCCTGTGGCAATTCTGATAGGCAGCGCCAACAGCGTTGTGGATGATAGTTTTCGCGAGACACTGACCCGCCAGTTCGGCCTGGATAAGCCACTGTGGTGGCAATATTTGCGCTACTGTGGCGAGGCGCTGACGGGCAACCTTGGCGTGAGTTATCAGTATCGCCAGCCTGTTGTGCAGGTGATTAGCGCAGCGTTGAAAGAGACGGTGCCGCTGGCCGTCAGCGCCCTGGCGCTGGCACTGGTACTGGCGGTATTTAACGCATTACTGACAGCCGGACGTCATCCGCGTCTGCGGTCTCTGCTTGCCGGGTTGGAGCTGATGCTGCTTAGCACACCGGTGTACTGGATCGGCATCGTGTTGTTGAGCATTTTCAGTTTCAAACTGCAATGGTTTCCGGTGACCGGTAACGATGGCTGGATCGCCCTTGTGCTGCCGGTGGTGACGCTCAGCCTGCCGCTGGCTGCGACACTCAGCCAGGTGCTGCGTGATGGGCTGGAGGAGGCGCTTTCGCAGCCGTTCGCCATGACCGTGCGTACGCGAGGGGTGAGTGAAACTGCGCTGCGCTTACGGCATGCGTTGCGCCATGCCTCGCTGGCGGTGTCGACGCTGACGGGGACGCTGCTGGCCAGCGTATTAGGCGGCTCAATTCTGACCGAAACAGTATTTGGTCGGGCGGGGCTGGGGCAAATCACTCTCGGTGCGATTGAGAACCGAGACATGCCCCTGGTGCTGGGGGTGGTGATGTTCTCCGCGCTGTTGTTTGTGGTGATTAACCTGCTGATTGATACCCTTTATTTACTGATCGATCCCCGTCTACGTCTGCGAGGGCATGCTGATGAGTGATCTTTTACTGCGGGTGGCCCGCCGCGACGGGGGGCGCTATCGTAACCCGTGGCTGGCGCCGGGTACCAGCATTCCGTTGTTACTGGTGCTACTGCTCGTGGTGGCGGTGTTTTTTCCATCGCTATTCACGCCGTACACCCCCGAACAGATGGATTTCAGCGCGATTTTGCAGCCGCCGGACCTCAGACACTGGTTCGGTACTGACCAGTTGGGGCGTGATGTGTTTACCCGCGTGGTGTATGGCACCTCGCTGTCGCTGAGCATTGGGGTCGGCGCGACCCTGATTGCCAGCGCGGGCGGTATTGTGCTGGGGACACTGGCAGGTCTTGCGCCCAGGGCGGTACGGCAGTTACTCGTACGGCTACTGGACATTATGCTGGCGTTCCCCGATTTGCTGTTGGCGCTGCTGGCTATCACGGTGTTGGGGCGTGGGCCAGAGAATACCCTGCTGGCGGTCGGACTGGCCGGCATTGCTGGCTATGCCAGGCTGGTGCGCGCGCAAGTGTTGCAGGTCAGGTTATCGGGGTATGTGCAGCATGCGGTGGCGTTGGGGGAGCCGCCAATGGTGATTATTTTGCGCCATATTGTGCCCAATACGCTGCGCCCGCTGCTGGTACTGGCAACGGTGGGGATAGGGTATTCCATATTATCCGCCTCGGCCCTCAGTTTCCTTGGACTTGGGGTGACTCCGCCGACGGCGGAGTGGGGCGCATTGCTCTCTGAGGGACGTAATTTTCTCGATAGCGCCCCATGGGTCAGCCTGCTGCCCGCCAGCGTTGTCGCGCTGTCGGTGATTGCCATTACGCTGCTGGGCCGACGTGTTCAAACCCTTATTGCCAAAGGCGGGATCGCATGACTTCAGAGACCTTCCAGCAACCGCTGTTACAGGTGGCGCAACTGAGCGTCAGCTTCCCCTCGCCGCAGGGGCTGATTGAGGCGGTTAACGCCTTATCGTTTGACGTGCATGCCGGTGAAGTCCTGGCTTTGGTAGGCGAGTCCGGTTCGGGTAAATCCGTCACGGCCCGGACGCTAGTCGGGCTGGCGGGGGCAGGGGCGGCTGTTCGCGCCGAGTCCCTGATATTGCATGGGCACGATGGCCTGTCGCAGAATTTACTGGCGTGCGATGCCCGCCGTTGGCAGCAACTACGCGGGCGCGAAATTGGTTTTGTTTTGCAGGATGCACTGACCTCGCTTGACCCGCTGCGCCGGATTGGTCAGGAAGTCGCGGAGCCGTTGTTGACGCACCGCCTGGAACGGGGGGCGGCAGTTCGCGAACGCGTGGCGGAGCTGTTAACGCAAACCGGCATCCCCGATCCGCATAACCGGATGGCGCAGTACGCACATGAACTCTCCGGTGGCTTGCGCCAACGAGCGCTCATCGCGTCGGCGCTGGCGGCGGGGCCGCGATTACTCATTGCCGATGAACCTACTACCGCGCTGGACGCCACCGTACAAAAACAAGTTTTGAATGTATTCAGGGCCCTGGCGGATGCCGGGCATGGCGTGCTGCTGATCACCCATGATTTATCGGTGGTGGCGGATATTGCCGACCGTGTGGTGGTGATGCGGCAGGGCAAAGCAGTGGAGAGCGGCAAGGTGCGACAGGTGCTGCATGCGCCGCAACACCCTTATACCCGCCGTCTGCTGGCGGCCATTCCCTCTGCCGGTACGCGTGGGACGTGGTTAACAGGAAACGATCCGCTGGGTCAAACGGTAGTGCGGGAGAACATCAGTACTGACAGCACCACACCCGTGCTGGCTGCCGATAACGTATCACTGGCGTATGTTCTGCCGGATGGCCGTCGCTTGCAGGCCGTCAATCAGGTGACGTTAGAGGTCGCGCAGGGCGAAACTCTGGGCATTGTGGGCGAATCCGGTAGCGGGAAGACCACGCTAGGCAAACTGGCGCTGGCGCTGCAGGCACCGCAACAGGGCGAGATCCTTCTCGCTGGGCAACCATGGAGCAGGCTGACAGAACGTCAGCGGCAGCCGTTGCGGTCGCGTATCCAGACGATTGTGCAGGATCCGCTGGGTTCATTTAATCCGCAATATAACGTGGCGCAATTGCTGCAACAGCCTCTGCGCCTGCATACGACGCTCACAGCCGCGGACCGGTTGTCACGTGCGCAGGCGTTGCTGGCGCTGGTTGGTTTAAGTCCTGATCTGCTGACGCGACGTCCGGCCACGCTTTCCGGTGGGCAGCGGCAACGTATCGCCATCGCCCAGGCCCTGGCCTGCGAGCCGGATATTCTGATTTGCGACGAGCCGGTGTCGGCGCTGGATGTCACCACCCAGGCGCAAGTGTTGGATTTGCTGGTAGCGCTGCAACGCCGTTTGCATCTGTCAATGCTGTTTATCTCTCATGATCTGGGCGTGGTGCAGCATATGAGTCATCGTATTGCGGTGATGAAAGACGGCGAGGTAGTCGAAAGCGGCAGTGTGGATCAAATTTTTCGGGCGCCACGCCACCCGTGGACTCGACAATTGTTATCAGCTGTTGGGCAGACGCCGTTGCGATATAACTGAGCAGTAAACGTCAAACACCGTTATCAGAAATGGGGTCATGTTATTCAACACTCTTATCATCTCCAGAGCCCGTTCCAGGCGGTCTTACGTGATAGAGGGCAGGGAAGAGGCACTGGCCCGGCGCTCGATAGTGCCATCCGTACGCAGTGCTCGTTCAGCTAAGTTTGCCTATGTGAATTTCAGTTTAGTGACCTGCTGCGGGGGCGCCTGGCATACCCGATTTCACGAACGGCGGGCGGGTGAACCAGATGATGATAATCAGCGCCATAAAACCCCAGCCGAGCACCCAGAAATAGTCGATTGTCGACATCATGTAGGCCTGCTGGGTAACCACCTGGTCAATCATCGCAAGATGCTGCTGCGTCGGGCCACCCATCTTATTTACGTAATCCATAGCCGCTGGGTTGTACTGTGTCACGCTCTCGGTCAGATTCGCGTGGTGGAAAACTTCACGTCGCTGCCAGATCCATGTGGTTAACGATGAGGCAAAGGAGCCGCCGAGTACGCGAAAGAACGTGGCCAGTCCTGAGCCTTCCGCCACTTCGTTACCGTGCAGATTCGACAGCACAATGGTGGTCAGCGGCATGAAGAAGAAGGCCACGCCAATCCCCATAAACATCTGCACGCTGGCGATGGTGCGGAAATCCACGTCAGTATTGAACTGCGCGCGCATCAGACAGGATGCCCCCATTGTCAGGAATGACACTGAGCATAAAATTCGCAAATCCACTTTGGTGGCGTAACGTCCGATGACTGGCGTCAGCACCAGTGGTAAGAAGCCCATCGGCGCAGCGGCGAGACCGGCCCAGATAGCCGTGTAGCCCATCTGGGTCTGCAACCACTGCGGCAGAATAATGTTGATGGCAAAGAACGCGGCATAGCCCAGCATCAGCGCCAACGTGCCGATGGCGAAGTTGCGGTCTTTGAACAGCCGCAGGTTCACAATCGGGTGACGTTCGTCCAGCTCCCATATCACAAAGCAAATCAGGCTGATCGCCGAGACAATAGACATCACGATAATGGGCGTAGAAGAGAACCAGTCTTCGTCGTTGCCCTTATCCAGCACCACCTGCAGCAGGCCCACGCCAAGCACCAACAGCGCGATGCCACTATAGTCGACAGGCGATGACTGCGTTGTTTCTTCACGCATGCGCAGCTGCGACCAGACCACGATGGAGGCGAAAATCCCAATCGGCACGTTGATGTAGAAGATCCACGGCCAGGAGTAGTTATCGGTAAGCCAGCCGCCGGTGATAGGCCCCACGATAGGCGCCACCACGGTCACCATCGACAGCAGCGCCAGCGCCATGCTGCGTTTCATCGGCGGGAAGATAACCAGCAACAGCGTCTGACACATCGGGAACATCGGCCCGGCGAAAAAGCCCTGCAGCGCACGGAAGATGATGAGCTCCGTCATGCTGTGGGCGAAGCCGCACAGAAATGACGTCAGGGTAAAGAACATCACCGAGGCGATAAACAACCGCAACTGCCCGAATCGGCGGGTAAACCAGCCTGTCAACGGTAGAGCAATAGCGTTACACACCGCAAAAGAGGTGATAACCCATGTCCCCTGATCGGCGCTAACGCCCAGGTTGCCGGAGATAGTCGGCAGCGCCACGTTGGCGATGGTGGAGTCCAGCACCTGCATAAAGGTCGCCAGCGACAGGGCAAGCGTCGCCAGAAACAGGCTGGGGGGCGTAAAGGCTGCCTTCGGCTCTGACATAGCTTCTCTCTTAGCGCTGGGCTACAGCGCTGGTGTTGTCATGAAGGATTTTCGCCACCAGTTTATCGGCTGCTTCCATTGGCGTTTCATACACATCGGTACGGAATCGCGGCTGTTCGACGGTTTTTTGTGGCAGAAGGTGACCACCCTGATTGCGGATATCCACCTCAGCGTTCATCGACAGACCCACACGCAGCGGATGCTTCTGCATGTCATGTGGATCAAGCGTGATGCGTACCGGCAGGCGTTGGACGATTTTGATCCAGTTGCCGCTGGCGTTCTGGGCTGGCAACAGTGAGAATGCGCTACCGGTACCAATGCCGAGACTTTCGATGGTGCCGTGATATTTCACGTTATCGCCATAGAGATCCGCATTCAGCTCTACTTTTTGCCCAATGCGCATGTCCTGCATTTGGCTCTCTTTAAAGTTGGCATCCACCCACACTTCATTCAGCGGCACGATGGCAAGCAGCGTGGTGCCGGAGGTGACACGCATCCCGAGCTGCACAGCACGTTTAGCGACGTAACCACTGACGGGCGCAACAATGGTGCTGCGGGAGTTATCGAGATAGCGTTGGCGCAGCGTCGCAACGGCGGTTTTGACTTCAGGATGGTTATCCACCACGGTGTCATCAACCATCGCCTGATTGGTTTTGAGCGCTTGCTCTGCAGCCAGTAAATCGCTTTGCGCGCTGGTCACGGCATCACGGTAGTGCGCCAGATCTTCCACCGCAATGGCGCCGGAACTGACAATTTTTTCCCGGCGCACGTAGTCACTTTTCGCTGTTTGCAGGGCTACTTTTTTGGCAGCAACTTGTGCACGGTAGTTGTCGGCAGTGCTATAGAGACCACGCACCTGACGCACTGTGCTGGCGAGATTGGCTTCAGCCTGCTGCAGGGCGATGGCGGTATCGCTTGGGTCCAGCAGAACCAGGGGCTGGCCTTTTTCGACATAATCGCCTTCATCCACGGTCACCTGAGTCACGGTACCGGTGATTTGCGGTGTCAGGGTGACCTGATTTCCGTTGACGTAAGCATCGTCGGTGCTCTCGTAATAGCGGGCGTAAAGCAGATACCAGGCCAGACAGCCTCCTGCCGCGAGGATCAGGATCAGTAATAAAATGGCGAAGTTTCTTGTACGCTTGCCTGGGCGCTTGTCAGAGGGAGGCGCGTTATTTTCCATAGACATAACCGGTGACCTTAATTAGCGATGGGGGGCCGTGAATTCATCGGGCAGCATTTTGATAAGAATATCTGCGAGCTGCCGGGATTCTTCGGGCGTCAGACGCGCCGTTAAGTCCGCGAGGATGGTATTCAGTGCTTCATTCTGAAACGTATTGCACAGCGTCTGACCTTTTGCCGTCAGGGCCAGGATCACCTGGCGCTTGTCGTGCGGATTCGGGCGGCGCTCGATCAGGTCGTTCTTCACCATACGTGCAACCATACGGCTCATTGCCCCGGTATCCATCTGCAGGCTCTTGCAGATTTCTGCCGGGCTGGTGTTACCTTTAAATATATTAATCAATACCTTAAATTGCGGTGCGGTAATGCCGCTGTCGGCAAAGTAATGGCCGATAAGCAGGTCCTTAAACTGGTTTGCCAGATGGAACAGCAAACCCAGATGCAGGTTTTTATGGGAAGAGTCGATTGGGGTATTCATGATAGCTGCCTGGTCAGTAATTAACATGATAATTACTGCCTGGTCACCAATTGTCAAATTAGGTCAACAGAAAGCACACATATTGACAAATGGAGGAGGGCGATAAGCGAATTACGATCACTCGAACCCGTGATGCCCGCAGACATCAATTTGGATGCGCTCTGGGGTACAGGCCCGACGCAGGCGTGATTGATGTACGCGCGGCCGTAACTTGCCAGGGTTCCCTGAACCAGTCGGTGTCATCAGCTGGCGTACTGTCGGACCAAAATCAGCGTAATGTTCGCGGATAGTACGCAGTGCTCGTTCAGCGAGGCCCGGCATGAGTTGCCGGTTGCCAGGCTGGCTACGACGACGGTTAACAAGTGAAAGCGGCCCATGTTCACGATAGCGCTCCAACAACCGTCGGCAGTGTCTGTCAGATATCTCAAGCGGATAATATTGAGTACGTACCGGGCAAGACCATCAGGTCGTTGGTTATTGCTGGGTTTTCAACGACGACGGCTAGCCATACCCAGCGGGCCAGATTCACGGTAACGCGACAGAAGGCATCGGCACAGGCTGTCAGATATGCTCAGGCGCTGTGTGGCCATCAAGTGTAGTCAGACGTCGAACGATAACGTCCTAATAACTTTGAGTCGGTTAACTTTATCCAAAGCAAAAAACTCCGCCGCATGAGCCGTCATCAGAATCTATCGATGCTGAATCTACGAGTACTTATCCAGGAGAAAACCTAACAACTTAGCCACCACAATATGAGTGCGCATAATGTATATTATGTTAAATATGATATCAGGGCGCGTAATCCCCCCATAGCGCCAACTCTTCCCCATGAAATCCATAAACACCATCTTGTCATTCAGCGGCTGCTGACACGTTTGGATATGGCCCCTTCCATCACGTGCCGCTCTCACTCAGGGGACTCTGATGCCGACCGTGAACGACGTATACGAAAACCTCCCGGCGGACCAGCTATGGCGTTTTGGCATAAACTCCTCCAGCACGCATGTGGCGCTCTCGACCGTCGTTGGGTTCTTTAGCCGAACGCACGCCGGTGACACGAGGACCGCACCAGGTCTTCCGGCGCCGTTAACATCATGTCTCGTTTCTGGTTCCGTATCTGCCAAACAATGCCGACTCACTCAATGCTAACCCGGCAAACCGCACGCCGCGCTTTCTCCGCCCTAAAATGTCCAGATGACAGCTGCTGTCAGTGCCGCCTCGTTACGTCGTAACACGATCGGGCTCTCATTTGCATGCTCCCCAAGCCAGGTATAGTCAGCGCTCAGGAGCGTACCCCAGTGGGCATCAAACTGGTGGCTCCAGGTCAGACTGTTGTCTATGCCATAAAATCCCCCCGGTGCTGAATAGCGGCTATAACCTGAGCGCTGGCTCTGCTGCGGATCCACCCCATACCAGGTATTCAGGTAACGGTTGTCGCCAAACAGGGCCGCCGTCTGAAAGGCGACCGTGTCATGGTCAGTTTGTACAGGGAGCAACGTCAAGGATGCCTGGTAGCTTACCCCCTGGCTGTCCGTTAAAGGCAGCGTCGCTTTACCTTCAACACTGAGCCACGAAAGCGCCTGCCAGCCGACGGCAAGGGCCGTGTTCAGGGAGGCGTCAATGTCTCCCATCCCTTTCAGATTATTTGCCCCTGCCCGCCAGCTGGCGTTTTTATCCGCCCTACCCAGATCGTATCCCAGCGTATGTTCGAAGTACCAGCCGCTGGCGTTCTGCAGGTCATATCCCACCCCTTTCTGCGTATCAATAAAAAATGCGCCGTTACGCCCCTGAAGTACAGGAACCACCTGCCATACCTGCTTGTCTGAACCTGAATATCGCGGAGTGTAGTGGCCTCCCAGCCCAATGGTGAAGGTGCCGGAGGAAGTGTCATCATTTGCTTGTACGCAGGATGTCATGGCCGTCAAAAGCGGTACGGTCATATACAGGGCTTTTTTTATCGCTATCATACTGTTCTCCCCACAGACGCCGGCTTCTCCTGAGGCAGGAGCTGCCACAAAATGTTGGCGCAGTATGATTTGGCAAAATCAATGAATCGTCGGGATAGTGTTAAGAAACGGTCAAGGTGAACGGATGTTGTCCAGAAGAGTGCTGATTATTGAAGATGACGCCGATGCGGCTGGCGTGCTCGAAGCCTATTTACGCCGTGAAAATTACGATGTCGTCATTACCGGAGACGGTCTTTCCGGGCTGGATATGGCGCACCGGTGGAAACCCGATCTGATCCTGCTGGATGTGATGCTTCCGGGGCTTAACGGCACCGAAGTCCTGGCTGGCCTGCGCCGTAAAAATGATGTTCCGGTGATCATGGTGACCGCCATGGGAGATACTCCCGATCGTATTGGCGCCTTGCGCTATGGCGCTGATGATTATGTTGTTAAGCCTTACCATCCGGGAGAAGTTGTGGCTCGGGTGCAGGCGGTACTGCGCCGCAGCAATCAAACAGAAACAAAGGAAGAGATCCTTCGCTGGCAATCGCTTGAAGTGAATGTTACGGCCATCGTGGCGAGCATTGTCGACGGGGACACCACACCGCGCACGTTGGATCTGACCCCAACCGAATTTTCACTACTGACCACGCTTATGCGCTCTCCTTCACGTCCTTTTTCCCGCCAGCATTTACTGGAGAACTGTTTGCCGGAAAGTGAAGCCCTGGAGCGCGTGGTGGATACCCATATTTATAACCTGCGTAAAAAACTCGAGGCGGCGGGTATTTCCGGCGTGCTGGTTAACGTTCGCGGCGTAGGCTACAGGTTCAGACAACCATGACAAAAACCCGCTACTCCTCCCTGTGGCGCTGGATTTGCGCACGTATATTAGCGCTGGCCATCGGAAGCGTAATTGTCATTGCGACCTGTATGTGGCTACGTTATGCGGTGCAGAATTACTGGAACCTGGGCAGAATGCCGGTATCGGTCCGGCAAGAGTTTCTTGCGCTCAGCCAGAACCCGCAGGCCAACCCGGCGCGCTTCCATCAAATCGTCGATACCTGGTGGGGGTTGAGTTATTCAACCCCATCCATCGCCTCGGCGGACTGGGTCACCGTGGCGTTACTGGTCCTGGTCATGATCCCTTTTATTGTGGTGATGGGATTGCGATATGCCAGGCCACTGGCGCTGCAGTTCAGCCGGCTGCGTGATGCGGCAAAGGACGTCGCCGAAGGGCAATTTGGCCGCCAGGCTGAGCTCATCAGGAATGCGCCGGCTGAAATGGTCAGCTTTGCCAGTGACTTTAATGCCATGACGGGGAAACTGGCCCGCTATGAAAAAGAGTTACGTACCTCTCATGTGGCCATGGCGCATGAACTTCGCTCCCCCCTGACTGCCGCTATCGGACGTTTGCAGGGCATGCTGGATGGCGTGTTTGATGCCAGCCCGGAACAACTGGCAATGGTAATGAAACAGCTTCAGCACCTGAATCGCCTGACCGATGAACTTCATCTGCTCTCGCTGTCTGATGCCGGGAATTTGGTGCTGGAAAACGAACCCTTTCGTCTGGATGAGCTGCTTAAAGAACGGGCGACATGGATCATGCCCCAGGCTGATGCACATCGTTTTACAATCAGGCTTCATCATTCTCAGGCGTGTCCCTTCAAAGGCGATACGTTCCGTATGGGCCAGGTTTTCACCATTCTTATGGAAAATGCCCTCCGTTACGGGCGTGATGGCGGTTATCTTGATGTCACGCTGCACTACGCCAGCGGGCAATATTGCCTCGAATTTCGCGATGACGGTCCGGGGGTATCCTCCCAGTTCCTGCCGGAAATGTTCAACCGTTTTAGCCGGGAGGAGCAGTCGCGTGCCCGCCACTCCGGCGGCAGCGGTCTCGGTTTGTCGATTGCTCGCGCGATTTGTCAGGCCCATGGTGGCAGTATCAGCGCGTCGTTACCTGAAACCGGCGGACTCGCAGTCACCCTTTTGTTACCCTGGACGTCGTCTGAGATGGAAAATAGCGGCTCTTGATAATACCTTGACGAAACGTCGAATCTTTCTCGACTAAGCGCGCATTTAATAACGCCATCACCTTTATGGAGCGGCGTTATGTCAGATGAATTTTTACTCTCCCTCCGCCACAGTCTGCACCATTTGTACGACGTGGCGCGCACCCTTTCCTGGCTGCACTTTCTCCCCCTGACCATTCTTTCGGTAGTGATTTTTCTGCTGCCCGGATGCGGGGACAACCAGGGTAATACGACTGATCCTGTGCGAACGGTGCGCTACGTTGTTGTTGGCTCAGCGCAAACCCTTCCCGCGCTGGAAAGAACCGGAGAGATCCATGCGCACGATGAAACGATTCTGAGCTTTCGTACCGGCGGCCGGATAGTGACGCGTAGCGTCGATATTGGCGATCGGGTCAATGCAGGGCAACTGCTGGCCACGCTTGAAAATACAACCAGTCAGAATCAGCTCGATGGCGCACAGGCTGATTATGAAGGAGCCAAAGCCTCTGCTCAGGTTGCTGCACTTAACGTCAACCGAATGCAAAAGCTTATGCCAACAGGCGCGATTGCCCGCACGCAGCTCGATACCGCCCGCGCAGACTGGCTTGTCGCCCGCGCGCGTTTAAAAAACAGCGAGTCCGCGTTGCGTAATGCCCGGGAAAGCCTTGGCTGGACGCGTCTGATTGCGCCGCGAAGCGGCGTGATCACCGAAGTAAGCGCCTCTGCGGGTCAGGTGGTCAATGGTGGTCAGTCGGTGTTGACGCTGGCGACCGGTGAAGCCCGCGATGTGGTGTTTGATATCGCTAAACCCGAGGCGATCCCGCCACAGGAACAGGCTGGCTTGCGAGTTTCCCTCCTCAGCGACCCGTCGGTGCAAGCGTCCGCCGCGGTAAGAGATATTAGCCCGCAGGCCGATCCTCAGACCCGCACATGGCGCGTCAGGGCTACCCTGCAAAACCCACCGCTGGCAATGGCGCTAGGCGCCAGCGTCACCGTCACGTTACCCGCAACGGGTCCGCATGGATACGCCCTTCCCGCTTCAGCGCTGAGCCGCGTCGACGACAAACCGGCGGTTTATGTGATTAACCCACAGTCGCAGGCGCAGCTTCGCGTGGTGGTACCAGCATACTATACCGCCACCACGGTCATTATCTCCGGCGGCCTTGAACCAGGCGACCGGGTGATTACCGCCGGCGTGAGTAAATTACGCTCCGGCGAGCCGGTGATTGCCGGGGAGTGCGAATCATGAAACCCGTATTGAATGAGAAATTTAACCTGTCCTCCTGGGCGCTAAATCATCAGCAGATGGTCAGTTTCTTCATGCTGCTGATCATTGCTATGGGCGCGTTCTGTTATGAGAACCTGCCACGTAACGAAGATCCGGCGTTTACGATTAAAACGGCCGTTGTTTCTGCGCAATGGCCCGGGGCATCCGTAACGGATACCACCCGACTGCTGACCGATACGCTGGAAAAAAAGCTGCAGGAAACCCCTTGGCTTGATTATCTCGAAAGTGAGACCCGCGCCGGGAGCTCCGTTATTCATGTCAATCTTCGTGACGATACCCCGCCGCAAAAGGTGCCGGATATCTGGTATCAGGTACGTAAGAAAATGCAGGATATTGCCCCCTCTTTGCCAGAAGGCGTTCAGGGCCCCGCCGTCGACGACGAGTTTGATGACACGTACGGTACGATCTATGGCTTTATACCTGAGGGCTATACCCTGCGGGAGGTCCGGGACCGTGTTGAGACAATCCGCCGGGAGCTCATGTCGTTACCGGATATCGGAAAAACCAGCCTGCTGGGTGAGCAGCAGGAACAGATAGTCCTCTCTTTTTCTCCAGCGCGTCTGGCAGGTATGGGGTTGAACATCCAGCAGGTAGCGGATGCCCTCAGAGCACAAAATGCGGTTGTCCCGGCAGGTATGATCCGCACCGGACAGGAAAATATGGCGATAAAGGTCAGCGGGGAACTGACTTCTGAAGCGAGCTTACGTGCCGTCACGCTGCATATTAACGATCGTTACCTTCCTCTGACGGATATTGCCACCGTTAGTCGGGAAAACGCCGAGCCTCCCCAGCCGGTTTACCGGGTCAACGGCAAACCCGCCATCGGGCTGGCTATCTCGATGGCGCCGACCGGTAATATGCTGCGTTTCGGCGCCGCGCTGAATGCAAAAATGCAGGCCATCAGCGTCACGCTGCCGCACGGTATTGAGATGGTCAAGGTTGCCGATCAATCAGCGGTGGTCAGCGACGCCGTAAGCGGGTTTATCCGGGTGCTTATCGAAGCCGTGGCGATCGTCCTGGCCGTTTCGTTTGTATCGCTGGGTTTACGAGCCGGATTGGTAGTGGCTGCGGCCATTCCACTGGTTCTGGCCATGACCTTTACGGGAATGATGCTGGCAGGAATAGGTCTGCAGCGTATTTCTCTCGGCGCATTGATTATCGCGCTGGGTCTGCTGGTCGATGACGCCATGATCACCGTGGAAACCATGGTCTCTGGTCTGGAAGCCGGGGATTCCCGCCGGCAGGCGGCGACCCGGGCTTTTAAAACGACCGCATTTCCGATGCTGACGGGCACCCTTGTGATGATTGCCGGGTTTATTCCCGTGGGATTTGCTGCGTCCAGCGCCGGTGAATATTGCTTTTCCCTGTTTGCCGTGGTGCTCATCGCCCTGCTGTGCTCATGGGTTGTCGCGATCCTGTTTTCACCGTTAACCGGGACGTGGCTGTTATCTGACAACATCAGACAGAAGGCGAAAGGTCCTGGACGGATGGCCCGCGGATACCAGTGGCTACTGCGCAAGGCGTTGCGTCACCGCTTCGCCACCGTGTGTCTTGCTCTCATTGCGCTTGGTCTGTCCGTTTACGGAACAACCTTTATGCAGGGGGAGTTTTTCCCCGCCTCCGACAGGCCAGAATTGCTGGTAAGCCTGACGCTACCGGCAAATGCCTCGCAGTCGGAAACGCAAAATACGGCTGAAAAGCTGGAGAAGGCCCTGGCAGGCAACCGCAACGTTGAGCGCTTTTCGACATACGTTGGGTCGGGAGCGATCCGTTTTTACCTGCCTATGGATGTGCTTCTGGCAAATGAAAATATCGCCCAGATAGTGGTGGTGGCTAAAGATCTTAAAGCGCGGGATCGTCTTCATCGACAGTTAAACAGGATACTGGCTACGGGCTTTAGCGACATCATCACGCGCGTATCACCCCTGGAACTTGGGCCCCCCGTCGGCTGGCCAGTGAAATACCGGGTGAGTGGGCCAGATTATCTGAAAGTCAGGTCGATCGCGAACCGCCTGAGCGATGTCATTGGCCGGTCCCCCTCCTCTCGCGAGGTTAATCAGACGGCAGGCGAACCGGAGAGAGTCATTACCCTCAAGGTCAATCAGACCGCAGCCCGGGCTGCGGGCGTGTCGTCAGAAAGTCTGGCCCGGATGCTCAATACCGTCTGGTCCGGCAGTATAGTCACGTCGGTTCGCGATAATGACCGCCTTGTCGATGTGGTGCTCCGGGCCAGGGACAATGAGCGTCTTAACCTTGCCACCTTCTCTTCGCTGACTATTCAGGGGAATGACGGTAAACAAATCCCCCTCAGCGCCTTTGCCACGCCAGTCTGGGGCGTGGATGATCCGGTTATCTGGCGTCGACAGCGTTTGCCTTTCATCACCGTGCAAACTGACCTCGCCCCGGGACTTCGCGCCGAAGCAGTATCCGCAGCGTTGCGACCTGCGGTAGACAGGTTGCGCGCGGAACTGCCTGAAGGCTACAGCATTGAAGAAGGGGGCGCGGTTGCTGAGTCTGAAAAAGGTAATAGTTCGGTCTATGCGATTCTGCCGGTGACACTGGTCATCATGCTCTTGCTGTTGATGCTCCAGTTGCGCAACTATTCCCGTATGGCGTTGGCTATACTGATGGCCCCGTTTGGTTTACCGGGTATCGTGCTGGCTATGTTGCCTGGCGGAACACCAATGGGATTTGTCGCTCTTCTTGGCGTGATTGCGCTCGCTGGCATGATCATTCGTAACGCCGTCATACTGATTAGCGAGGTTGACAGCAATCTTGCTCAGGGAATGGCAAGCGATGCCGCTATTATTGCGGCCGCAGAGCATCGTGCGCGCCCCATCTGCCTGACTGCCTGTGCCGCCATTCTGGGAATGATCCCCATCTCTCATCAGGTATTCTGGGGACCGATGGCCTATGCGATTATCGGGGGACTACTGGTTGCCACGCTGGTTACACTGACCGTTTTACCGGCATCGTTTAGCCTGTTGTTACACCTGAGAATGACGTCCTCAGGCGAGTTTACTGCTTCTTCGGCAGCAGAGAGCGAGGAGAAATGCCGAAGGCTTTGCGGAAGGCATGGCTGAAATGAGAGAAATCAGAGAAGCCGAAATCCAGCGCCGCCTGGGACACGCTACTGACTCGTCCGCGTTCGATAGCCTCTCGGCTCGCCTGCAGCCTCTCCTGCCAAATCACTGCCATCGGCGTTTTTTTATGGCGGGCGAAAGCACGCGTGACGGTGCGAACGGAAACGTGGTGCGCCCGTGCCAGGCTTTCGATGTTCAAATCGGGATCGACAAGTTGCCGCCGGATGTAGTTCATCATCCGGGAATACAGATCGCGCTCAACACCAACGTTGTTCAGGTCCTGTAGCTCCAGGCTCAGTACCAGTAGATCCAGCAACGTCTGGGAGAAGCGGCCGGAGATATCCGCTGTGTTCAGACAGGCGGGCATCGCTGCCGCCTGACGCAGCATTTCGCGCAATGGGATCACGCCCGGGCGGCGGTCGTCGAGCACCATCGCGGTGAGGTGTTCGACCCCAGGTAAATGACAGCTCAGCAAATGGCGGGGGATCCGCACCAGATGATTATCGCGCCCGCCAAGACTGAAGCGGAATGTCTGGGCGGCATCGTAGAGCACCAGACTGTCCGCTGCCAGCGTCGCCTTGCGTCCCCCCTGTTCAAGCTGACCGTATCCATCCTGCATATACCCCAACCACAGATCGTCGTCGGGGCCCTGGCGCAAATAACGTGCCGTGCGATCCCAGCTGTGTAGCGGCGCGGACAGTGAACACATATCCACCAGACCCACTCCACGTACCGTCAGCCGTGCATCAAAGTCGACCCCAGCCAGAGGGGCGCTGGCGGCTGGAATACAGTGGCGTAACACTACGTCGTTCCAGTACTCGAAGCGGCGCGACTCGGTAACGCCAACGGTTGAATAGTGGAGACTGCCCGCAGACTGCATGCTATTCATCATCATTCACCTCGCGCCGGGTATTCCGCCAAAACGACAGAAACGTTTCCGCAGACAGCAACTATCATGCCAACGAGCTAATACGCCCTCTTTCAGTTACGCCGATCGGCGCTAAGTTACCGGGAACTATCACTGAAAATCCGCGCCCCCCCTTTTCTGCTGGCATATAGGGCGTCGAATAGCGGAACGACAAAACGTGGAACCGCACCCTAAACGTGCGGCGTCTGCACTATGGCGGACCATCACACGACGAGGGGCAGGCCCGCAACCGAATGTCCCTTCCAGCCAAACGACTGTCCTGCTGAAGCAAGTACGCCGCAAATTTCTCCCTAGTATCAGTAAGCGTAAGGTCTTCCGGCCACACCGTGCTCCGGACATAACACGACATCAGACAAGAGGGGGAACGTCATGACTTTCAGTAACGCTACGTTTCGCACCAGCCTGGCCGCCTGCACACTGTGGCTGGCAACCGGCCCGGCCCATGCGGTCGATCTCAATTCGCAGGACCTCATTCCCGCCCCCGCCGGCACCGATGCCGTTCTGGGATATTTCACCTACGCGACGAGAGATAGCTTCACCCCCACCGGGGGCGGTGAACTTAAGCAAGAGACCGGGCTCGACTCCTTCGTCAGCATCTTTCGTTACGTTCACTACATGGACGTCGGTGGCTTTACGGTTGCGCCGCAAGTGCTGCTGCCTTACGGACGCCTTTACAATGGCTCACTAAACGGCGTTCGACTTGATTCAGCCGGCGGCCTGGGCGATCCCATCCTTGCCGCGCCGGTCTGGCTGGTCAACAACCCCAGCACAACCTTTGCCATTGTGCCTTACCTGTACCTCCCCGCGGGCTCCTACGACGCCGGACGCACGCTAAACGTCGGTGAAAATCGCTGGAAGTTCGACCTTCAGCTCGGCGGCGTGCAGCAGCTGGGTAACGGTTTCGCCACCCAACTTTCCACGGACGTGATGTGGTATGGCGTCAACGACGACGCCTCGGGCATCGGCACCGGTCGACTCAAGCAGGACAACACCTATCAGTTTCAGGGCTGGGTGACCTGGACGCCGCCCGCCGATAAGAGCTGGACCCTGGCCGCCGGTTATTCCCAATACTGGGGCGGCAAACAGCAGCTTGACGGTATCGAGAACGGACAGGCGACGCGCGTCGATCAGGTCAGGCTGGAATTATCGAAATTCGTCACCCCCACGGTGCAGGTACAGGGTCTGCTCCAGCGCGACCTCAACGTCGATGGCGGTTTTAAGGAAGATCTACATACCACCCTGCGCGTGATGAAACTGTTCTGATGCGAATCGGCACAGAGACATCCCCAGACTCACTACTCACCCGCAACGGAGAAATCCATCATGACCGATCAGCAGCAAAAACCCACACTTTATGAACGTCTCGGTGGTTATGACGCCGTTTACGCTTTCGCAGGAGAAGTGTTGAAGACCTGTATGAAGCATCCCGATATCGGCCATATCTGGGCGCACGTATCCGAATCGTCGTTCCAGAAAGAGCATATCAACTTTGTCGATTTTCTGTGCAAGCACTGGGTCGGCAACACGGTCTACCGGGGACGAGATATGGTGACCGCGCACCGCGGAATGGGGCTGACCGAAGTGCACTGGAAAGCCGTATTCGAGGCTATTGATGAATGCTACGAGAACTTCAACGTTCCGCAGGATATCCGTGAAGAGGTTACCGCATTCCTGACCCAGTTCAAACCCGCCGTCATCGGCAGCCCTTCATACCGGGATGTGGTACTCGCGCACCCTGACATGGACGTCACCAAAGGGATGAAAAGCGTCGGCATTCACTGGCCGAAAACAGATAAACCGTCTTAACCGAGGAAGGACATCCGCGCAACAGGCGGGTGTCCGTCTCAGCCAAATGACTGACCTGCACAACCATGTAGTGATGACATTTCGGGCTTATGTTGAAGGCAGGTTGCATTGGCAAACACCATATAAAGGGAACTCCATGGCTATTGAACGTCCTACCATTGAACAGCTGCAAGCGCTCGCCAGTCGGCTAAACATACGATTGACGCCTGCACAAGCCGAAGAATATCTGGCGCTGATGCAGGCCAATTTCGACGCCTATGATCTCATCGACGCCCTGCCCGACGAGATCCCCGCGGTGCACTACCCACGCGCCGCCGGCTATCGTCCTGAAGGCGACGAAAACCCGCTTAATGCCTGGTATTACAAGACCGAGGTGACAGGTGCAGCAACCGGTAAACTGGCCGGCCGCACCGTGGTGCTCAAGGACAACATCGCGCTGGCTGGCGTACCAATGATGAACGGCGCCTCGACGCTGGAAGGTTTCGTCCCCCTCTACGACGCCACCGTTGCCACCCGACTGCTGGATGCCGGCGCGACTATTCTCGGCAAAGCCACCTGCGAGCACTTCTGCTTGTCGGGAGGCAGCCATACCTCCGATCCGGCGCCAGTGCATAACCCGTTGCGCCGCGGCTACTCGGCCGGTGGCTCATCTTCTGGCAGCGCCGCTTTGGTCGCTTCCGGGGAAGTCGATTTGGCCATGGGGGGCGATCAAGGGGGCTCGGCGCGTATTCCCGCCGCATGGTGTGGCCTCTATGGCCTGAAACCGACCCACGGTCTGGTGCCTTATACCGGCATCATGCCGATCGAAGCCACTTTCGACCATACCGGGCCGATGACCCGCAGCGTAAAAGACAATGCCTTAGTCCTTGAGGTCATTGCCGGCGCGGACGGATTGGACCCACGTCAGTATGCTCCCAAAGTGGAAGCCTATACCGAGGCGCTCGGTAAGGGAGTCCGTGGCTTAAAGATCGGCATTATGGCCGAAGGTTTTCAGTTGCCGAACCTGGATGCGCGAGTCGCGGAGAAAGTTCGCGCTGCCGTCGCCCGTCTGCAGGAATTGGGCGCGACGGTCGGCGAGATTTCGGTACCGGAGCATAGCCTGGCGGGGGCGCTCTGGTCCCCTATCGGCTGCGAGGGGCTGACCGCGCAGATGATGCATGGCAACGGCATGGGCTTTAACTGGAAAGGACAATATGACGTAGCGCTGCTGGACAAGCACGCCCAGTGGCGTGACAACGCCGATGCGCTTTCCCCATCGCTGAAGATATGCATGTTCGTCGGCCAGTACGGGCTGGAACGCTACCATGGCCGCTACTATGCCAAGGCGCAGAATATCGCGCGTCGCGCGCGTGCGGGCTATGACCGGGCGCTGGCGGACTTCGACCTGCTGGTGATGCCCACTGTACCGCTTGTCGCTCAGCCATTACCGGAACCTGACTGCTCCATTACCGAATACATCTCCCGCGCATTTGAAATGATCGGCAATACCGCGCCGCAGGATATTACCGGCCATCCGGCAATGACTCTCCCTTGTGGGCTGGTCGACGGCTTACCGGTAGGAATGATGTTGGTAGGACGCCACTTCGCCGAAAGCACCCTTTATCAGGCCGCCGCCGCATTTGAAGCTTCCGGCGACTGGCGGATGTTTTAACCCTTAACTATCGGGAACCATAAAATGAGCCATCAACACGACCACGACCATACTGAACCGCCGGCGGACATCGAGCTACGCGTCCGGGCGCTGGAATCCCTGCTACAGGAGAAAGGACTGATTGACCCGGCGGCACTGGATGAACTGATTGACACTTATGAGCACAAGGTCGGCCCCCGTAACGGCGCGCAGGTGGTCGCTAAAGCGTGGAGTGATCCGGAGTATAAACGTCGGCTGCTGGCGGACGCCACAGCCGCCATCGCCGAGCTGGGTTTCTCCGGCGTGCAGGGTGAAGACATGCAGGTAGTGGAGAACACGCCGGACGTGCACAACGTGACCGTCTGTACATTATGTTCCTGCTACCCCTGGCCGGTGCTGGGTCTGCCACCGGTGTGGTACAAATCGGCCCCCTATCGTTCGCGTATCGTTATCGACCCGCGCGGCGTTCTGGCCGAATTCGGGCAAACATTCCAGAAAGTAAAGAGGTGCGCGTCTGGGACAGCAGCGCGGAACTGCGCTATCTGGTCCTGCCAGAACGTCCGGCGGGTACCGACGGCTGGAGCGAAGCGCAGCTGATCGAACTGGTCACCCGCGATTCCATGATCGGCACCGGCCTGGTCGCCGCGCCATAATAAGAGGAGAAAACCATGAACGGGATACATGATCTGGGCGGTATGCACGGCCTCGGGCCGATCCTCAACGAGGAAAATGAGCCGTATTTCCATCATGAATGGGAGCGCCGGGTATTTCCGCTGTTCGCCTCGCTGTTCGTCGGCGGACATTTCAATGTGGATGAATTCCGCCACGCCATTGAACGCATGGATCCAGCCCACTACCTGGAGGCGAGCTACTACGAGCACTGGTTGCACGCATTTGAAACGCTGCTGCTGGAAAAAGGGGTGATCACCGCCGATGAACTCTGGGGTGGCTCGACCCCTGCCCCCTGCGCTCCGGGCACGCCGGTGCTGACGCAGGACATCGTGGCGATGGTTGTCAGTACCGGCGCCTCCGCGCGCGTCAGTCACGATATTGCTCCCCGCTTTAAGGCCGGAGACCGGGTTCGGGCAAAAAACATCAACCCAACCACCCACACCCGCCTGCCGCGTTACGTGCGCGGGAAAATCGGCCGTATTGAGACCGATCATGGCGTGTTCATCACGCCGGACACCGCGGCGCACGGTCTGGGCGAACATCCTCAGCACGTCTACAGCGTCAGCTTCACCGCGCTGGAACTGTGGGGCACGCCGCGCCCGGACAACGTGTACATCGATCTGTGGGACGACTATCTGGAGGAAGCATGAGCATTGCGACACAGCATGATTACGCCGCCGTCGGGTTACCCCGCGACGAGGAGGGGCCGGTTTTTGATAAGCCCTGGCAGGCGAAAGCATTCTCCCTGATCGTCCATCTGCACCGGGCGGGGCTGTTCCCGTGGGCAGAATGGGTACGGACGTTCAGCGAAGCGATCAAGGCGGCTCCGGCGCAACCCGGCGAAAGTGTGAACGATGCCTACTATCGCCAGTGGGCGACAGCAATGGAGAACATGATCACCGCCCTCCACCTGACCGCACCGGATGACATTGGCCGACGGACCCAGGAATGGCGACTGGCGTATATCAACACGCCGCATGGTCAGCCGATCGTCCTGGCCAATGCCAGCTGTCCGCCGGCGCATAACCACCACTCGCTTCCACTCGGCGTTCCGGTCACGGTGAGCCCGGCACAATCTTCCATCAGCCAAATTAACAACGGAGTCACATCATGAGCGATATTACCCTTACCACCAACACCCCGGCCACTCCGATACCGGTCGCGGCGCTGTTGCCCTGGGCACTGTTTACCACCCTGCTGGCACTGTTAGCGATCTATTTCGTCGGTGCGGAACAAGGTGCGACGTCGATGTTTTCCGGCACCCAGGTGCATGAATTCTTCCACGACGCACGACATCTGCTGGGTTTTCCCTGCCACTAAGGAGGCGGACATGATTGGGAAACTATTATTCAAGGGGATGATAGCAGGCATACTGGCTGGACTGGTGGCATTTGCTTTTGCACACCATTTCGGCGAGCCGCAGGTCGATCGCGCTATCGGGATTGAAGAAAGTCTGGCCACTCATTCACACCAACACAGCGCGTCGGCTGACGGCGGTGAAGAAGAGGTGTTTAGCCGTCAAACCCAGTCTGGGATCGGGCTAATGGCCGGCATGGTGCTGTTCGGCGCAGCGCTGGGCGGCGGTCTGGCGCTGAGTTGGGCCTTTAGCTATCAGCGCTTCGGACCATCGAACCCGCGTCTGTTAGCGTTAGGCCTGGCGCTGGTCGGCTTTCTGGTCATGAGCCTGATGCCTGGTCTGAAATACCCACCCAATCCGCCCGCGGTCGGTAACCCGGAGACCATCGGCTATCGTACCGAACTGTACTTCGTCATGATGTTGCTTTCCATCGGCATCGTCATCGCGGCCGCGTGGTTATCACATCAGCTAATACCGCGCCTCGGTAGAGGGAATGCGATGATGTGGGCAACGCTGTTCGCGGTGGCGCTGATGCTCGTGGTTTGTGCCCTGATGCCGACAGTGAACGAAGTGCCCGAACACTTCCCGGCGGACCTGCTATGGCGTTTCCGTATCAGCTCCTTCGGCACGCACCTGGTGCTCTGGAGCGTCATCGGTGTGGCGTTCGGTGCCTTAGCCGAACGCACGCCGGCGACAGGTGTGCAGCGCCCAGCCTTCCGCCGCGGTTAACACATCATGAGAGCGTCGCTAACGTTGATTTGTCAGGGAGAAACGGCAGCGTCCCGAGGTTCACATTTCCCCTGTGATGACCCTCTGGAGGCGCGGGAATGGCAGCGGGCGCGTCAGTTACAAAGCCGTGTCGCCCGTTGTCACCGCGTCTGGATCTCCCCGGAGACCGCCGCCCGACAAACTGCCGCAGCGCTCTCTTTACAGGGTACCCCGGTGATGGAGCTGGCGGAACCCGACTACGGCATCTGGGCCGGTCGGCCAGTACGTGAGGTGATGACGCAAGACGCCGACGCTTTCCTGGCCTGGCTGGAGGGCGATCCGCCGCCGGGCGGAGAGTCACGTGCTCAGTTGCTGGCGCGCTGTGGCCGTTGGCTGGCAAAACACGTCGATATTCCAGGCCGACACGGTGTAATTGCGTCTGCCTCCACTATCCGTGCCATGATCCTCAACGTTCTCGGCGCCCCACTTCACTCATTTGCACGTATCGACGTTCACCCGCTCAGCATCACCGAGTTGCGCAGTGACGGACGGCGCTGGAATTTTTGTTTATTAAGAGATGACATAAAGGGCGAATGTTCGACGCTGTCCCGCTGAAGCCGTCAGCCAGTAAGCGCCTTTGGCCATTGATGGATCCCTCCACTGGTCTTGCATCGCTAAACCCAATACCATAGGACCGCTCAGCGCGCTTCACGCCCCGTCCTGCGTAAAAAAGTAAATCTCCCTGACCATGTTTATTTATACTCAGAAAACATGTCATTAAGAAAGGAAGCTACGCGTTGAAATGGGTAACCTGGTTAAAACGTATCGTGTTGTCCCTGCTGCTGTTGATCGTTGGCGCTCTGGGACTACGCCTTTATGACATTCAGCGCGGACCCGAGCTGCAGCTCTGGCATACCTGGGTTCCGCATGAGATGGACGCGGATGAAATCGACAATGCTGACTGGAACGATTACATCAACAAAGAGAATGCGCTCTTCAGTGAGGTAAAACGCCAGGTTACCGATAAGCTGGACGCTGAGCAGCAAACCGAACTGAATCGTTACTATAGTCACAGCCCCATCTATCCGGACTCGTTTCCAACCAACTGGAATCGGTCATATATCATGATGCCGGATGGCAAACCGAAAGGCGCCGTGGTGTTGCTGCATGGTCTGACAGATACCCCCTACAGCCTGCGGCATATCGCTGAAAATTACCGGCAACAGGGGTATGTCGCCATCGGTATCAGATTACCGGGCCATGGGACGGTTCCCGCCGGGCTGACCGATGTGGACTGGCAGGACTGGCTTGCCGCCACGCGCCTTGCGGTGAGAGAAGCGAAACGACTGACGGGTAATGATGTGCCCCTGCATATCGTCGGATTTTCCAACGGCGGCGCGCTGGCAATGAAATATTCGCTGGACGCGCTGGATAATGCCGAACTGGCAAAACCCCAGCGGGTGATCCTGATTTCTCCGATGATCGGTATTACCAGCTTCGCGCGTTTTTCCGGCCTCGCTGGCTGGCCCGCGTTTCTTCCCGCCTTCTCGAAAGCCGCATGGTTAAACATCATGCCCGAGTTTAATCCGTTCAAATATAACTCGTTCCCGACGAACGCCGCCCGGCAGTCCTTCCTGCTGACCAAAGCGCTGCAAAAGCAGATAGTGACTGACTCGAGAAATCACAGACTTAACAGCTTACCGCCGGTATTGACCTTTCAGTCCGTTGTGGATTCAACGGTCAGTACGCGGGCGATCGTGACGGCGCTGTATAACCGTTTGCCGGAAAATGGCAGTGAAATTGTCCTCTTCGATTTGAATCATGCCGTCAGGTTTAATTCATTATTACGCCGGACGTCTTACACCGCGCTGGCGCGGTTGCTGCCCGCGCCGCCACGCGCTTATCAGACCACGATCATCACTAACGCGAATTCAGCCAGTACCGATATGGAAATCCGCACAACACCTGCCGGGAAAACAGACACCACAGTGGAAAAGCTGCAGGGAATGCGCTACCTGCCGGACGTATACTCCCTTTCTCATGTCGCGCTCCCCTTCCCGTTAAGCGATTCGCTGTACGGGCGCTATCCCCATCCGCTGAATCAATATGGGATCAGCCTCGGCACTTTTGCTGCTCGCGGCGAGCGTTCGGTGCTGGTTGTGGGTCTGGACTCGCTGATGCGTCAGTCTTCCAATCCGTTCTTTCCCTATATGATCAAGCGCATTGACGAAGGGATCGACACTCGCCCGGCTCTCTCCGGGAAATAACTCTTCTCTGGATAAGTGGCCACCACGGCCACTTTTTCCTGAGGATGCGGTACTACGCTTTCGCCGACGTCGACAGCCACTGATATACCGCTGACAAATCCTGTCCGGCATATCCCGCGTCCGCCGCCTGCTGCCACAGTTCGGCAATGTTATCCAGCCCCGGCATGGTGTGCGGCTCGGCCAGGGATAGCGCCAGCCGGGCATCTTTCAGCGCATGCGCCAGTTGCATCTGCGGCGCGAATTGCTCGCTGGCGATGGCATCCAGTTTCACTTTGACATACGGTGCGGCCAGCGGGCCGCCTTCCAGAGCGCTCCAGAGCTGGTCGGGGGTAAAGCCCAGCGTCTTCGCCAGCTGGGCGCTTTCCGCGATGCCCTGCATCATCGAAATCAGCCAGGCATTGAGGACCAGCTTCATTTTCTGGCTGTTGCCGGCCTCGCCAAACCACTGCGTCCCGCGGGAGATAGCCGCAAACACCTGTTCGGCAGCGGCACACTTTTCACGATCTCCGCTGGCGAGCACCAGGATCTGCGCCTTCTCCGCCGGGGCTTTGGTCCCTGAAACCGGGGCATCGACGAAGGTCATCGCCGGCTGAAGCGCCCGCAGCAAGGCGATAGCCTCCTGCGTCTCCGGCAGGCCAATGGTGCCCATCTGACAATAGATCGCCTGCGGCTGACAGGCTGGCGCTATTTGCGCCAGTACCTCGAGGGTAGCCTGACCGTCGGCGAGCATACTGATGATCACCTCGGCATCAGCGACCGCCTGCTGCGGCGTGGTATGCAGGGATAATCCCTGCGCCTGTAAATCTTCGCCGCGTG
Source organism: Klebsiella variicola (assembly GCF_000828055.2). Classification (NCBI taxonomy): domain Bacteria; kingdom Pseudomonadati; phylum Pseudomonadota; class Gammaproteobacteria; order Enterobacterales; family Enterobacteriaceae; genus Klebsiella; species Klebsiella variicola. Next base: position 2,716,695 of record NZ_CP010523.2, read on the forward strand.
CTGGCGAACGGTTCCAGCCTGCGACGGTAAAGCCCTTCTTCAGCAGATTGCTGGCAAAAGCATGTCCCATGGCGCCGAGTCCCAGCACCGCGACCTTTGGTAATGTACTCATCTTGTCTGTCCTGATTCGCGTGTTAATAAATGTCGGACGTCTACTATCGCATCTCTGACACGGATGTCAGTAGCAATAACCGCCATAAAAAGTGACGCTGTCACTCATGGTCTCACGGCTGTCGGAGCCACGCCAGCAAACGGCGCATCGCTGGCGTCAGCCGGGCATCATCCTGATAACACAGACACAGGCGGCGCTGTGCCCAGCGATCCTGCAGCGCGATGACGGCAAAACGGTAGCGCTGCTGGTAGCGTTCGGCAATGACGCGGGGCAGGATCGCCCCGCCGGCGCCGTGCGCCACCATCTCGCAAAGCCCTTCAAAATGGCTCATCCGGACCCGGACGTTTAGCGCCTGGCCGAGCCCGGCGGCATGTTGTTCAATATGCTGCTGCAGTGCGCTGGTCTGGTAGAGGGCGACCAGCGGCTCGTTGATGACCGCCGCAAACGCCACTTCATTCGCGCCGGCCAGAGGGTGAGTCGGCGGCACAATCAGCACCAGGGGATCATCGGCGACAGGATCCAGATGCAGCGGCCCGGGGTCGACCGCATCGGACACCACTCCAGCCTGCGCCACACCCGCCAGAATGCTGCTGACGATATCCGCGCTGGTGCGCTCTTCGGTGTCGATCTGCACCGCCGGATGCGCTGCCATCCAGGCGGCGAGCTTGCCCGGCAGAAAAGCCGACATCGCCGAGGTGTTGGCGAACAGCCGCAGCGTCCCCTGCTGACCGCGGGCGAAGGCGCTCATCGCCTGGCGCAGACGCTGCTGCTGCGCAAGAAGCGGGCGTGCATGGCGCGCCAGTACCTCCCCGGCCTCAGTCAGCGTCACGCCGCGAGCATGACGCTGCAACAGGGGAACACCGACCTCTGCCTCCAGCTTGCGCACTCTTTCGCTGGCGGAGGCCAGGGCGAGATGGGCCATGGCGGCCCCACCGGTAATACTGCCGCTATCCACGATGGCGATAAACAGTCGCAGATCGGCCAGATCCATCCGCATCACACCCTCCCCACCCTTCGGTTTTCCCGTAGTCTTAGGGCAACATACCGCATTGTGGCTTTAGCCACCAGTGGTTTCAATGTCACTTTCTATCCTGAAAAGTGAGCCATGATGTTCGATCTCCACATCTTTTATTTACTGCTGATCTTTATCGCCGCCGGACTGGTCAAAGGGGTGACCGGCATGGGATTACCCACCGTGGCGATGGGCCTGCTTGGTCTGCTGATGCCGCCGCAGGCCGCAGCGGCGCTGCTGGTACTTCCCTCGCTGTTAACCAATCTCTGGCAGTTGCTGGCTGGCCCCGCGCTGGCGCAGATTGTGCGCCGCCTCTGGCTTATGATGACCGGGATTATTATGGGAACGCTGGCGGGGTCGTCACTGCTGATCAGCCTCAATCCTCGGTGCTCAGCGCTGGCGCTTGGCACCGTGTTGATAGCCTATGCCGGGTATGCGCTCTGTGGCCCGGCGTTGCAGGTTTCCGCCCGCGTGGAGAAGTGGCTGTCGCCGCTCATGGGCGGTCTGACCGGCGTTATCACCGGGGCGACCGGGGTATTTGTTATTCCGGCCGTTCCCTGGCTGCAGACGCTGGGCTTTCGTCGAGACGAACTGGTGCAGGCTCTGGGGTTGTCGTTTACCCTCTCCACCCTGGCGATGGCGGCCGGCCTCTCCCTGCACGATGGCTGGCATGCTGATTCGCTGCTGCTGTCGGGGCTGGCGCTGTTGCCCGCGCTACTCGGCATGTGGCTGGGACAGTGGATCCGCTCGCGTCTCAGCCCGCGACGCTTTCGTCAGGGCTTTCTGCTGTTCCTGCTGGCGCTGGGAATGGAGCTGATCGCCAGGGGATGGCTGACCTGAATCCGCTAGCGGCGGGTAATGTGCTTCACGTTGTACTTACTGGTGTTCTGGTAGATCTCTGAGAAATCGACGATCGCCCGGTTTTGCGCATAACTCACCGATTGCACCCGCAGCAGGAGGCTGTTTGGCGCTACCTGCAGCAGCTCGGCCTGCTCGCGGGTCGCCAGCACCGGCGTATAGCTGCGGTGGCTCTCGATGATGGTGATATGACACTCTTTTTTGAAATAGTTGAATTTAGACTGCTCGAGGTTACCCACGCTGAGCCAGGGAAAGGTGGCGAATGGAATATAGCTGTTTTCCACGAGGATCGGGACCTCATCAATCAGCCGCAGCCGCCTGACGTAGTAAACTTTTTCCCCCGGCTGGATCTTTAACTGCTGGGCGATGGCCGGAGGAGCATCAAGCAGCGTGAATTCAATGACTTTGTTACGGTAGTTGGTGACGCCTACCACCTGCATCTGGTAGTTAAAGCCCTCCAGTTCTCCCCCGTGATAGTTACTTTTACGCACAATGCAGGTTCCACTGCCGTGCCGCCGCGCGATCAGCTTTTCCTCCTCCAGTAGCGCCAGCGCTTTGCGCAGCGTCATCACCGAGACCTGCAGTTCCGCAGCGAGCGCTTTTTCGCTGGGCAGCATATCGCCGACGGCATAGTCGTCGCTGTTGATGCGGGCCTTCAGTTCAGTGGCAATCTTTTTATAAATCACTTTTAGATGTCTCGCTAAGGTGGCGCTCGTCAAACAGCTAAGCGAATAATTTAATGTAAATAAAAGATTATTTTTACATTGCAGCGAAAATTTCAACACTAACTCATCTATAAATCTCGCCATATTTATATATCTGTCCGACAACAATATATATGACTTTCATCACAGATGGCCCTTTTCCTGCTCGGGATCCCGGTGGTCTGCTCCTAGTCTGATAAGCCTATTCATCAGGTCTGCGAAGACGAGAGGACAACCATGATTGGCGTGAAAAAGCTTCAGGACTTTTCCAAAGCAATGATCGGGCCGGTGCTATATCTGCCGGCTATCGGCCTGTTGATCGCCCTGTTCAGCATGACCACCAACCGGCTGTGGGTGGATGAAAGCAGCGCGCTCTACCTGTTGGGGAAATTCGTCTCCAGCATGCTCTGGGCGCTGATGAACCATCTCGGGTTTCTGTTCTGCCTTGGGCTGGCCAGCGGCCTGGCGAAAACCCGCAAAGCCGAAGCGGCCTTCGTGGCGGCGATGACCTGGCTGGTGTATCTGGCGGCGAACAATAGCTGGCTGACCCTGACCCATCGCCTGGCGTCCGGTGCCACCAACGCGCAACTGTACGGCAGTGGACAAACCTTTATCTTTGGTTTTCAGGTCATTGATATGGGCGTGTTCCTTGGGATTATCCTTGGCTGCGCCGTCGCCTTTGTCCACAACCGCGTGGTCGGCATTGAGTTTCGCGGCGCGCTGTCGATCTACGGCAACAGTAAGCTGGTGCTGATCGTGATGCTACCGCTGGTTGGCCTGTTTGCTATCGCCACCGTCTATCTCTGGCCGGTGGTTGAGCTGGGCATTTCGGCGCTGACCGGCTTTATGAAATCCTTTGGCGCCATCGGGGTCTTCCTGTACGGTTTTCTCAACCGGTTCCTGATCCCCACCGGGTTGCATCATCTTATCTGGTCACCGTTTGTCTTTACCTCGATCGGCGGACAGCTGCTGATTGATGGTCAAACGGTTATTGGCGCCAAGCCTATTTTCCTTGCCGAAATCGCCCGTCATCCCATCGGGGCGCTGAGTGATTCCGCCCGGTTTTTAACCTACGGGATGGTGAAGATCTTCGGCACCGCCGGCATGGCGCTCGCCTTCTACCGTACGGCGAAACCGGAGAATAAGCAGCGGCTTAAAGTCACGCTGATCCCCTTAATTGTGACCTCCGTTCTGGTGGGGATCACCGAACCTTTTGAGTTTCTCTTTATCTTCACCGCCCCGCTGCTGTGGCTTATCTACTCCCTGCTGGACGGTTTGTTCCAGATGCTGGCCTGGCTGCTTCACGTGCGGGTCTGCGCCACCAACGGTCTTATCGATTTTGTCGTCTATAACCTCCCTGCCGGCGCCAGCGTGACGCGCTGGCCGGTATTTGTCGCCCTCGGCCTGCTGGAGACCGCCACCATGTACCTGGTCGGCACCTTCTGTATTACCCGTCTGCGGATGCTCACCCCTGGCCGTGAAGCGGCTGCCGATGCGGAGCCTTCCGAGCAGACGGGCCAGGCAAGCGAGATTGCCGATAAAGGTACGCTGGTGATTGCGGGACTGGGCGGAAAAGAGAATGTCTGCGTAGTGGAAAACTGTTTTACCCGTCTGCGGGTCGATGTGCGCGACCCCGCCCTCATCCAGCAGTCGCTGTTGAAAGAGAGCGGCGGGAGCAGCGTGCTGATTAAAGGCAACCATGTCCAGGTGATCTATGGCCTGGGGGTTAACAAAATTCGAACGGCGGTCAACGCCAGTCTGGGTGTTACTGAATAACGAGGTGGTAAATGAAAGATAACTTTGTGGTCACGATTGCCGGCGGCGGCAGTACTTATACCCCTGGGATTGTGATGATGTTGCTGGAAAATATGTCGCGCTTTCCCCTGCGGGAGATCCGTCTGTACGACAACCATCGCCAGCGTCAGAAAACGATCGGCGACGCCTGCGCTATTCTGGTGGCAGAACGCTTCCCGCAGGTGAAGTTCAGCTATACCACCGATCCGCAGGCGGCCTTCACTGACGTCGATTTTGTGATGGCGCATATTCGCGTCGGTCTGTATGAAATGCGGGAAAAGGATGAAAAGATCCCGTTAAAATATGGCGTGCCGGGACAGGAGACCTGCGGTCCGGGTGGGATTGCCTACGGCATGCGCTCCATTGCCGGGGTGCTGGAGCTGGTCGATTATATGCAGCAATACGCTCCGAACGCCTGGATGCTCAACTATTCCAATCCGGCGGCCATCGTCGCGGAAGCCACCCGTCGCCTGCGACCCGACGCGCGCATCATCAACATCTGCGATATGCCGGTGGCTATCGAGGGGCTGTTTGCCGACATCCTCGGCCTGCCGTCGCGCAAGGCGCTGAACGTCCGCTACTATGGCCTGAACCATTTCGGCTGGTGGACCCGTATCACCGATAAAGCCGGTAACGATCTGATGCCGGCGCTGAAGCGTCACGTGGCGGAACAGGGATACAGCAGTCCAAAAGAAGATTTTCAGCATAAAGCGCCAAGCTGGATCGAAACCTTTAAAAAGGTGAAGGATGTGTTTGCCCTCGATCCGTCGACACTGCCTAACACCTATCTGAAATACTACCTCTATCCTGACTATGAGGTGGCGCACGCCGATCCAGAATTTACGCGGGCGAACGAGGTGATGGCCGGACGTGAAAAAGAGGTCTTCGATATGGCCCGGGAGATTACCCGTCGGGGCACGGCGGAAGGCGCGCATTTTCATGCCGGGGCCCATGCCACCTTTATCGTCGACCTCGCCTGCGCCATCGCTTTTAACACCCAGGAGCGGATGCTGTTGATCGTTGAGAACAACGGGGCGATCGCCAACTTTGATGAGACGGCGATGGTGGAAGTCCCCTGCCTGGTGGGCGTCAATGGCCCGGAGCCGCTGTCGATGGGGAAAATCCCGTCGTTCCAGAAAGGGTTGATGGAGCAGCAGGTGGCGGTCGAAAAGCTGGTGGTTGACGCCTGGGTTGAGGGTAGTTACCAGAAACTGTGGCAGGCCATCACGCTATCGAAAACGGTGCCCAGCGCCGCGGTGGCGAAAGCCATCCTCGATGAACTGATCGTCGCCAACGAAGGCTACTGGCCCGCACTGCACTGATCTTTTTCGTGATGGGTAAAATGCAGAGGATCCCCCTTCTCTGCATTTTTACCCAGCGTTCCCGCCGGCCACACATTCATCCTATAACCTCCCCCACGGGCTTTCTTCCCCTCCAGACCGTTGCCAGAAGGCCGCCATCCTCGTTTTACCCTGATCACAGTAATGAAATATAAATTCTATTCCAGGATATTATGGCGTAAAAATGTGATCTGCGTTGTATTCTTTGATTTACATTAACCTACTGAAAACAACATCATTATTACCGGCCTGTAAATTTAACCTGGTTTTCATGGGGATATGCTCCCTCCATCCTTTGTGATTGGCTTCATGCATTTACCATTCTGCAACACCAATTTGAAATTAAATTTTCATAATGTGATCTTGTAGCATTCTCATTCCATTTCTTTGTGCCATATTCTTATCACGATAAATCGCCGCAACGACAGCAACGTGCCACACCAGGGCGCTGTCCACCGGCAGACGTCGGCGCTGCCGACGCACTGAAGACCGCTAACCCGAAAAGGAGAACGGATATCGACTACATCCATGTCAACACCAAGCCGTAAACCTCTTTGACCGCCATTGCTGAGCGTACCCTGCCTTGTGCTTAGCAATTACACAAAGAAGAAAAATCATTTAGTTCAGTTAGATACGACAACACAGGCGTAATAAATCCTGACTGGGGAGATGTATTTTTATCTTGTGTCGTTCAATAAAATAAAGGGACTACCATGTCATTTATAACAAACCTGAACCAGCAACAGAGAAAACGACTTCATCAGATCACCTTAGTGGCCACCTTCGGCGGCCTGCTTTTCGGTTACGACACCGGCGTTATCAACGGCGCCTTTTCCTCACTGAAGCAGTACATGGCGCTGACCCCGACTACCGAAGGGCTGGTGATGAGCGTCCTGCTGATCGGCGCCGCGCTGGGCAGCGTGTTTGGCGGCAAGTTTGCCGACTTCTTCGGCCGGCGCAAATATTTACTCTTCCTCTCTTTTATTTTTCTTATCGGCGCCCTGCTTTCCGCCGCAGCTCCCGATATCACCACCCTGCTGATTGCCCGCGCCCTGCTGGGCTACGCCGTCGGCGGCGCGTCGGTCACTGCCCCCACTTTTATTTCGGAAGTGGCGCCTACCGAGATGCGCGGTAAGCTGACCGGCCTGAATGAAGTCGCCATCGTCATTGGCCAGTTGGCGGCGTTTGCCATCAACGCGATCATTGGCATCATCTGGGGCCATCTGCCGGACGTCTGGCGCTATATGCTGCTGGTACAGGCCATTCCCGCTGTCTGCCTGTTTGTTGGCATGTGGCGCGCGCCGGAAAGCCCGCGCTGGCTGATCAGCAAAAATCGCCACGAGGAAGCGCTGCATATTCTCAAACAGATCCGCCCGGCGGAACGCGCGCAGAAGGAGTATGACGACATCTCCACCCTGATCAAAATTGAAGCCGGCAATAAGTACAGCGCTCAGGGCACCTTCACGACTATCCTCAAAACGCCATGGATCCTCAAAATTTTGCTGGTCGGTATTACCTGGGCCGCGTTGCAGCAAACTACTGGGGTTAACGTCATTATGTACTACGGCACGGAAATTCTGAGTGCCGCCGGCTTCTCAGAACGTACCTCGCTGATCTGTAACGTGCTGAACGGTGTCTTCTCCGTCGGCGGTATGCTCATTGGCGTGCTGTTCCTTGTCGACCGTTTCAAACGTAAGACGATCATTATCTACGGCTTTGCCATTATGGCCACGCTGCACCTGATTATCGCCGCTGTCGATTACACCCTGGTGGGCGATCTGAAAGCCACCGCCATCTGGCTGCTGGGCGCGCTGTTCGTCGGTGTGATGCAGGGTTCCATGGGCTTTATTACCTGGGTGGTATTAGCTGAGCTGTTCCCGTTGAAATTCCGCGGGCTGTCGATGGGGATCTCGGTATTTTTCATGTGGATCATGAACGCGGTGGTCAGCTACCTGTTCCCGCTGCTGCAGGCGAAACTGGGCCTTGGGCCGGTCTTCTTCATCTTCGCAGCCATCAACTACTTAGCGATTCTGTTCGTGGTCTTCGCCCTACCGGAGACCTCCAATAAATCGCTCGAGCAGTTAGAAGAAGAGCTGTCAGCGAATCATGAGGGTAAAAAATCTACGCGTCTCACCAGGGAGGTTGGCTATGATCGATAACATCACGCTGGATAATCTGCATATCGGCTGCAAGGCCAGTAATAAAGCGGAAGTGATCGCTATGATTGGCGCGGAGTGTAAAGCCAAAGGATATGTGAATCAGGAGTGCGTTCACTTTCTGCTGGAGCGTGAACATCAGGTTTCCACTTTTTTGGGGAATGGCATCACCTTGCCACATTTGCCGAAATCCGCGACGGATATCATTCTCAAAACCGGCATTGAGATCTTTCAGTTCCCTGATGGCGTTATCTGGGATCGCAGCAACGTGATGTTTATTGCCATCGGCGTCATCGCGAAAGAAAAAGAGCATATTGATGTGCTCAAAGAAATTGCCTCGATATTTAGCGATGAACTGATCGCTAACGCGCTGTCATTAATTTCAGACAAAAATGACTTCCTGAAAATTCTGCAACATAATGCCTTGCCTCATTAGGTATGACGCCAGCCGGAGCCTTGGCTCCGGCTGTTTCAGACCACTCCCGCAAGCGGCCAGCGGTGAATAGTGAATAGGTTTTAATTTAGCTGGTGATAGAGCCACATAAAATAATAACAATGGAAATTACCGTCATATTGTTAAATGGGCCATGGAGAATATTTCACTGCCACAATAAATTTTAAAAAACACCTATAAAAACAAGTGATTTCGTTTTTTTTACCCACCATTCTCTACGCCTTTCCATTGCCATGCTGCGATCGCTGCATGCCAGTGATTACTGCGCTATTCCATTAATTTTGATTTATATCAATACCTCGTCGGGCATTAAGCTGCATTTTACAGCGCGATTATTTTGGCAAGGTGTATACGACATTGGTTTTACGACTTGGATATTTCTTTAGCCGTCCCTCAAGCCTGTGGGGATGGTTGATGTGTAACGCGCTTAACGGCATCGCGATTGTGCTTTGCTTTCGCGCGATAAGCATCGTGACGGGCTTTAGCGAAGTGGTCTGGCAGGTCATCATCACGCTGGCTATTATTATATCAACCTGGTACAGCGCTAATTATTTCGCTGCGCTGGAAGCTCGACGCGATAAACGACGCTTTATGCTGCTGGCCTGGGTGGTCATCACCATTCTGTTAAATTTCATTCACCTTGGCGGTGGTTAACGCTGTTAATGCAAGGATCATCTCATGACGCTGGCGATGCTGTGGGTGCTTATCAGTCATCATAAAGGGCTGACGCTGTTACTGATCGTGGTTATTGCGCTGGTGCTTATTGCGCTCATCCCGCTGGTAAAAAGGCTGTTGCGTAGCATCAACGGCGATCCCTGACCGTGTCCTGATGGCCGCCGACAGGCGGCCATGTATCCTGCGTTTTCGCTTCGCCCCCCCACCAGCCCCGTCCGGTATCCCACGCAGATCCAAAGCGCACAAAAGAAATGAGAACCATTATCAAACAAGCTGTGTTACCGTGTCAGCCCAACAAAATGACAGCTCAAAGAATACAGGGGGTTAGACAAGGTGAAGCGGAATTCAAGGAGCATCCGGGCGCGCGGGCTGCTGACGCTGGCGGTTGGCGTGCTCTTCTACAGTAGCGGTAGCACCGCCCGACCGGATCTTCAGCCGCTGGGGCCAAACATCGCCGATAAAGGGTCAGCGTACTATCATTTTACGCAACGTCAGTATGACTCCGCCGATGGCGAACGCCACTACCGGGTGTGGACTGCCGTGCCGGACAAAGCCCCGCCCGCCGCCGGCTATCCTGTGCTGTATATGCTGGATGGTAACGCGGTGATGGATAAGCTTAACGACGCCCTTCTGCAGCAGCTCTCCGCCGGCTCCCCGCCGGTGATCGTCGCTATCGGTTACCAGACAACGCTGCCCTTCGATACCGCCGCCCGGGCCTGGGATTACACTCCTCCGCTAAAGGCCTTCAAACCGCAAGTCGGGAAACCCGCGCTGCCGCCGCGAAAAACCGGAGGTAATGACCTGTTTCGTCAGTTGCTGACCGAAACAATGGTGCCGCAAACGGAAGCTCACCTGAAAATAGATCCCCACCAGCGCGCGATCTGGGGCCACTCCTACGGCGGGCTGTTTGTGCTCGACGCGTGGCGGAAGACCTCGCTGTTTCATCTCTATTATTCGGCCAGCCCGTCACTGGGCCAGGCGCAGGAATCTCCTCTGAAGGGCAGCGAAGCCTTAAGCGCCACCGCCTTCTCCGGGAAATCGCTGTATCTGCTGGAAGGTGATGGCAAAGCTGCCCGGGAACCCACCGGCCACGTGGCTTCCCTGAGTCTGTTGCGACACACTCAGCAGCAGCTGGCCGACAAAGGCCTGACGGTGGCTTTCTGGCGCTACCCTGGTATGACGCACGGTCAGATGTTTGACGTCTCGCTGCAGTCGGCTCTGCTGCATCTTTCCGGGCAGGCTCCGCTGGCGCATCAGTAATGACGCAGCGCCCACCCGCAGCCGGTGGGCGTATCAGGACGACGGAGGCAGGTGTTTAATATCCACCGGCTCGCCGAACAGAAAGCCTTGCATCTCGTCACACCCTTCCTCTTCGAGGATCTGCAGTTGCCCGGCGGTTTCCACACCCTCGGCGATAAGCGGCGTATTAATTGAATTTCCCAGCGAAATGATGGCCCGCACGAATGAGCGGACCTGGGGATTACTCTCCACATCAAGCATAAAACTTCGGTCGAGTTTAATCACGTCGAAATGGAAATCGCGCAGCATGCTCAGGGAGGAGTAGCCGGTACCGAAGTCATCGAGTGCGATGCTGATCCCCATTTTTTGCAGATGATGCAGGACGCTAAAGGCCAGCTGCTTATTGATGATGAACGCCGTCTCCGTCACTTCAAACTCAAGCAGGCTGACCGGATAGGCGGTACGCATCAGGATCTCGCGGACTTTTTCAATAAAGCTGCGGTGACGCAACTGCACCGGCGAGATATTGACCGAAACTTTTCTGTTGAGACCCTTTTCCAGCGATTCGTTACACACCTGCTCGAGCACCCAGTAACCTAAGGGCACGATGGCGCCGCTCTCTTCGGCGATGGGAATAAACACGTCAGGCGGGATCGGCCCCAGCTGCGGATGCTGCCAGCGCAGCAGCGCCTCGTAACCGGTGATCCGGCGATCTTTGATGTTGCGGATAGCCTGATAGTGGAGCGAAAATTCTCCTGCGTGAATACCGCGCCGGATGTCGGCGGCCATCATATTGCGCTGCCGCGTCTTGTCATCCATTTCACGTTCGTACCAGCAAATCTTGTGGTCGAGACTGCTCTTTGCCCGATACATGGCCAGATCGGAATTGCTCAGTACCGTGTTAATATCCGTACCGTCCTCCGGGTAGACCGAGATGCCAATGCTGGCGGAGAGAACCACTTCCGTCGCGGCAAACGTCTGCTTACCGCTGAAGCAGTGCCAGAGGCGCGCAGCAAAGGCATCCACTTCACCCTCATCGGCAAAAGGTTTAACGGCCACAAACTCATCGCCGCCAAAGCGCGCGACCATCTCCTCCTTCTGCAGCGTTTTCAGCACGGCGCCTGCCACACGCTGCAGCAGCTGGTCACCAATCAGATGGCCCTGCAGGTCATTAATCTCTTTAAACTTGTCTAAATCGATGGTGAAAATGGCAAAGCGGCGGGCATCATTACCGGTGATCAGCTTTTCCACCCGCTCAAAGAACTCCACCCGGTTAGGTAAACCAGTCAGCGCATCGTAGCGCGCCATCCATGCGATGCGGTCATTAATCGCTTTTTGTTCACTGATATCGCGGGTGATTTTGGCAAAACCCAGCAGGGTGTTCTGCTCATCGCGGATGGTATCGATCATGACATGCGCCCAGAATCGGGAGCCGTCTTTGCGGTAACGCCAGCCTTCCCCTTCGAACTGCCCGCTACGCAGGGCGATTTCCAGGTTTTTCGCCGGTACACCGGAGAGTTGCTCAGCTTCGCTATAGAAGAGACCGAAGTAGCAACCGATGATCTCGTCGCTCAGGTACCCTTTTGCCCGGCGGGCACCTTCGTTCCAGCTGATGACCGTACCGTCAGTGCTCAGCATGTATATGGCATAATCTTTAACACTTTCAATAAAGTGACGATAGGCGATATCCGTCAGGTGATCGTTACTCATGGTACAGCGCTCTCTGTGGCTCGGTCGTGGCAAAACGCACTAGATATAGCAGAACAACGCCCATGATGAATACAAGGTTAAGACGTTTTGTTGCCGCCTTTCTGGCCCTGGCAACCGCAGATAGCGCGCCAGACAGCTCTGTTAAGCGTAGTGGAATCCACTGCGCCGGGTAATGACAATCTGACGATTTTTGCACTTAGGTCGCCCACTAATAGTTACTTTTATTGATTAAAAAGTTTGATTGAAAGAATAAATAAAAGGAGTAATGTTAATAATACTTTCTATGGAGGTTAAATATGTTGCGTGATTATTTAAAAGTGGAAAAAGAAGACCAGCTTGTTGAACAACAGAGCCGTCATGACAATAGCCAGCATTATTCTGCGGTGACTGAATGGGTTATTTTGAGTAAAGATGGTCAGCGTAAAGGTCGGGTATCCCTGTTCGACCGTTTCACCACCCGCCGCTCCTGGAGCGACAGCTTTCGCATTACGCAGTTCGATAATGCGGGTAAAGTGGTGGTGGATAAACTCACTGACGCGCTGTAACTCCCCCGGATTCCCGGCCTGACGGGAGAATATTCATACGCAAAATTAACACCTGCATTAAATATATTGATGCGCCGCGCTTCGCCGCCGTCATGTTATTTTCATTCTGCATACCGATAATCTAATGGGTATTTTCGCCATGGTGAATGGCGCGAATGATTAACCCGAAAAAAATGCTGAAAATAAGCCCGCTGGTCGGGCTTTTTTGCGTGGGCCTCTCGCCTCCCCCCCGGTCACGACACAAAATGCCCATGACATCCCGTGCCGGTCTGTATACGATGCATATACGAATCATATATGGACTGTCTCTATGGGAATCGTCAAAATCTCCGATCTATTGCACGATGATATTCGTGATGCCAGCAAAGCTATGTCCCGCTCCGTCAATGCCCAGGCGGAATACTGGATCCGTCTGGGCATGATGAGCGAGCTCTACCCCGAGCTTAACCACCAGCAGATCAAACTGCTGATGCTGAAATCCGGCTCTGACCGTCTGCTGGAGGTAATCAATGCCATCAATAATCATTAAAACCGCCGATGAACTCGCACGTCAGCGCCATGCCGGCCAGCTGCTGGCGTCGGTGTTTGATATGCTGGATACCTTTATCGTTCCCGGCGTAACGACGATGGCGATTAACGATCGAGTGGAAGATTTTATCGTCAACCAACTGCATGCCCGCCCGGCCAGCAAGGGGCAATACGATTTTCCCTATGTGTTGAACACCTCCATTAACGATGTGGTGTGCCACGGGATCCCCAAAGCGACCGAACATCTGCGCGCCGGGATGATTGTTAACGTCGATATCACCCTGGAGAAAGCGGGCATGATTGCCGACTCCAGCAAGATGTACCTGATAGGCGACGTCTCCCCGCTGGCCCGCCGGCTGGTAAAGACCACCTATGAAGCGATGTGGAAAGGCATTGAGGTGGTGAAACCTGGCGCGACGCTGGGCGATATTGGCCACGCTATTCAGCGCTGGGTCGAGGACCATGGCTACAGCGTGGTCAGAGAATATTGCGGTCACGGCGTCGGCCAGGAAATGCATGAGGAACCGCAGGTGCTGCATTACGGCCGCCCCGGAGAAGGCGCCGTGTTGCGCGAAGGAATGGTGTTCACCATTGAGCCGATGGTGAACCAGGGCGACAGCCGCATCAAAACCAAAAAAGATGGCTGGACGGTCGTCACCCGCGATAAAAAACTCTCCGCGCAATGGGAGCACACCGTGGCCGTCACCGCCAACGGATTTGAGGTGCTGACGCTACGCGACGACGAGCAGTCGCGGATCCGCTAAGTTTTCTTCTCCCGGCATAGCCGACATTTCTCGCTGGCGAGTACCTCTCTTCGTCAGCGCACTTTATTCCCTGGCCTCTATTGCCCCCCGCGTTCTCCACACCGCGCCGGGAGTGTCTGCTTTACTCCTCATAAAGTTAATCATAAAACGATAAATATTTATTGTAAAACGATAAACACCAGGCTAACCTGCGCTCACTTTAACACCAGGGAGAAGCGGTATTCCCTCACCTGGATGTCGTACCGCGTTAAGGAGAAAACATGCGCTGGAACCGCTATCGCCGGGACAGACAGATCATTGCCGCCGTGCTGGTTTTTACCGTCATCGTGGCGGCGGGGATCGCCCTGCAGCCCGGCTTTCATCCCCCCAGCTCCCGGACGACGGGGGATAAACAGCTGGTCTCGATATTAACGCCCCTGCTTCATGGTGCCCGCGGACAGGTCGCCGCAGCGCTGATTACGCCTCAGGGGGTGCGCTACGGTCTGTGGGGGAGCGAGTATACGACACAGTATGAGATCGCCAGCCTGAGCAAAACCATGACCGCCAGCCTGCTGCTGGAGGCTATTCGCCGCGGCGAAGTCACCGCGCAGACGCCGGTGTCGGCGCTGGTCCCGGAGATTGTCAGCCCGGTGCGGGATGTTACCCTGGAGCAACTGGTTTCTCACCGTTCAGGACTGCCACCGCTCACCGCGTCGGTTGGGCAGCGGCTGGCTATTCTGAGCGATATTGCCCGGCGGCAGAATCCCTGGCGCTACGATCGACCCGCGCTGATCGCGATGATGAACCAGGCCACCCTGCAGCCGACGAAATGGTTTGATTATTCCAACGCCGGGTTTGCCCTGCTCGGACTGGCGCTGGAGCGGGCGTCCCATCGCGATTTTGCCACACTGATGGCGCAACGGGTCTTTACCCCCGCCGGAATGCAGGGCGCGGAAGTGGCCCGGCACAATACTCCAGCCTCGCCGACGTTTACCATGGGCTGGTCAGCCCCTGGTTTCCCTCAGCAGCCATGGGTGATGGACGCCTTCGCCCCCGCCGGCGGCGTCCGCGCCACGATTGTCGATATGGCGAAATATGCCCAGGCGCTGCTGGCAGCAAACCTGGCGGGCAGTGAAGGTATGCACTCCCTGTTCGCCACCGATGATCCCGATTCCCGGGTGGGTTATGCCTGGTTCACTACCCGCGTCCGCGGACGGGAGATCGTCTGGCATGACGGGCAGAGTGGCGGCTTTGCGGCAATGATGGCCTTCGACCGACAGCGACAGACCGCGGTAGTGATCCTCTCCGATACCGCCTGGCCGGTGATCGGACCTGCCATCAAGCTCTTACTGGCTGCCACCCCTGATGAACAGGAGGCGCGTAATGAACGGAATTGACATCCTCTGGGCGCTGTTAACGCTGTTGTCGGTGATCCTGTTTATTTCCGGCGACTGGCTGGCGCAGCGAAAAATACGCCTGCTCAATTATGTTTTGCTGGCGACCGGGGTTATTTATCTCGCCGAGGTTTTCCAGACCCTGCAGAATCTCGGCAAAATGGGCTACCTGTTTCGGATGCTGACCTGGACCATCCAGGCGTCGTTCATCACCCTCAGCCTCTACCGCGTCTGGACCCGTCCGTGGTTTGCCAGCCGTCGTCGCGGCGTCCGGGCGATGAGCGTTGTCTTCGCCGTGGCCCTTATGTCATGCCTGGCGCGGCTGGTGCTTTAATTATTCTCATCAATCAGGAAGGTAAATTGTGAAGCAATCCAGAACCCGGCTGAGTCTGGCTATTATTAGCGGCATACTGCCCCTCTTTTTTATGCTCGCCCTGATCGTGCCGCTGTGGATTTTCTTTACCGGCGAACGATATTTTCTTTCCACCCTGCTGCACTTTGCTGAAGTGCCGTTAACCGACAACCCGGCCCAGGCGCCGGGGATGGCGAGACGTTTGCTGCTGCTGGCCCTGCTGTATCTTCCGGCCGGGCTGTTCGCGTTCGCTATCTGGCAGGGCATGAAGGTAACCCGTAGCGTCCGCCAGCGCAGCGTGCTCAGCCTCTCCCTGGCGCACAGCGTTCGTTACATCGCTCTGGCCATGGTGGGCATGGGGATCCTGTTGCCGGTGTGCCGCTTTCTGATCCCGCTGCTCGCCTGGTGGCCGCAGCCTTATTATCAGGTGGTGTTTCTGCTCAGCGACGGGGTGCTGCTTCTGACAGGAAGCTTGCTGTTTGTGACATTTCACGCCATGCTCCACGGGATCCGTGCTGAAGAAGAGAATAAGGAGTTTATTTAACGATGGCTGTGGTGGTGAATCTGGACAAACTGCTGGTGGAAAAAAAGATGACGTCCAGGGCGCTGGCGGCCTTTGTAGGCATTACCGAACAGAACCTGTCGCTGCTCAAGTCGGGAAAAGTCAAAGGCATCCGTTTTGATACCCTGTCCCGCATCTGCGAGGCGCTGGAATGTCAGCCCGGTGATATCCTCGCCTGGGAACCCGACTGAGGCGATACTCTGCTGTCGGACGACGGCAAGGATTGTTTTCATGAAATGTACTCTACGTGCGCGTCACCCCAGTAGTCACTGCTGACGCGCGCTGAAACCGCCCAACGCGTTACCCTTTACGTCCTGCATCCGCTTACCCTTCACCGCGTTTTTCTTACCTTAGCGATAGCGAATAATGACATCCGCTTCACTGTGCTGTGCATTTCGCCAGTGGAGACTGACCTCACCGCGATCATCCGGCATGGCATAGCGAGGGGGGTTGTCTGTCAAGGCGACCTGTTCCGGTGAACGGTGCTGGCACGAAACATCGATACGATTGCGCTGCGGCGCGATAAGACAGGCCGGATTGATGACACGTCCCGAAAAATGAACCTGACCGGAGAGCGCAGCAGACGACGCCAGCGGTGCCAGACACAGACATATTAGAGCGAGACGGAGCGGAGACATAGCAATCTTCCTTGATAGCGAGTGACACTGCGCGGCACAGAATCGTTCTGTGCCATCCAACCTGCGGCTTCCTGCCGCGATCTTCACGCTACGGCAAAATAGCGGCAGCGTAAACGATTATTCTGCCCTCTCCGGTCAACTGCCGGGAATAACAGCAACTTTTTGCCAGAACTTTGCCAAAACAGGCGTCCCCGGGAAATAATACATTCTGTATATAGAACCCAATTACAATATTAAATGAGATTATACTTACACCAAAAAATAAAGATTGTTACAGCTTAACACACCTTATCCATGGGCCTTTACGACGTTCTCCGTATAATCCCGCCCCCGACGGCAGTATACATTAGTGATGCTTACCGTTTTTTGTGAACAGAAATAAAAAACATGCATTAAAAATGTTAAACGATTTAATTAACTTGTGATTATTTAATAAGGTTTGAGTATGAAAGAAAAAGGCACCCTGCTGGTTGTGGGTTCACTGCTGGCCTTCAGTCTGGCTACTGTGACCCCCGCCCGCGCGGCGGGCACACTGAATTTCACCGGTAAAATTATTAACGAGTCGTGCCAGATCGCCAACAACGGTGGCGATGTGAATGTCGATTTTGGCAACGTCGATATGTCGGCGCTGAAATCACATGAAGCGAAAACCGCAGAAACACCGTTTACCATCAACCTGACCGGCTGCCCGCTGGCGCAGAATATCAGCATTAGCCTGGAGGGTACCCCGGACACCAATGCTAACGGCACCAGCGCCGCCGTGCTGGCGCTCTCCGATGCCGCGGATACCGCCAAAGGGGTGGGCATTGAAGTCTTCTCTTCCCCTGACGGCTCAACGGAAGGCACTCAGTTGACCTTTGACAAACAGAGCAAAACGGCGGTTTCGCAAGCCGACGAAAACGGTGATATTGCCTTTAATTTTATTGCCGATCTGAAGAGCGATTCCTCCCTGGATGTCACCGCCGGCAATATTAATGCCACGGCCAATATTGATATTGTATATGAATAGAATGTGCTGATTGCCGCTTTTACCGAGGGCAGCATCCCCTGCCCTTATTTTCATTCCTCGTGACCGGATCCTCAATTATGCAGTGTTATAAAATGGCTTTTTTCCTGAGCCTTCTCTTTTGTCCGCTCCTGGCGTCTGCTGCCGGGGTTGCCATTGCCGGCACGCGTGTCATTTATAATGAACAAAGTCATGAGGCCGACATCACGGTAAAAAACACCAATCCTCACGATCCGGTACTTATTCAGAGCTGGGTAGACGATCTGGCTGATAATAATAAATCACCGTTTATCGTCACCCCGCCATTGTTCCGTCTGGATGCCGGAGACAGCAACGATTTGCGCGTGTTATTAACCTCGGCGCAACTGCCAAACGATCGGGAAAGTTTGTTCACCCTGAATATCAAAGTGATTCCTGCCAATACCGCGCCGGCTGGCGAGAACATTCTGCAATTTGCTATTAAGAATCAACTTAAGCTCATTTATCGCCCGGCAGGACTCCCGGGCTCGGCGCTCGACGCGGCGCAGCACCTGCGCTGGCACGTCAGTGGCAACCACCTGCAGGCGGAGAATGCCTCCCCCTATTATGTGACTATCACCACGCTCACCTGCGCGGGCCAGAACCAGAAAACACCGCTTGAGCACAGCGTGATTGCCCCTCACAGCCGTGAAGAGTACGCCCTGCCCGGCGAGGCCTGCACCCGCCAGGTGAGCTGGCGCATTTTGGATGATTTTGGCGCTGTGCAGACGTTTAGCGCTCCCGTTTCGGCGCACTAAAAGCCTGATGTCGCGATGCGCCACGGCCCGGCTCATACCGTTACCGTCGTCAGCCTCTCCATCCTGCTGGGCGGACAGAGCGCGCCCTTGCACGCCCAGGCGACCTTTAATATGGATCTGCTGGAAAAAAACGACCATTTGCCGGCGGTGGATCTGCAGCGCTTCAATCAGCAAACGAGCCAGCCGCCTGGCGACTATCCGGTCAGCTGGCAGGTCAACGGCGTCACCCTGGATGCCCGTAAGATCATCACGTTTCGCCAGAATGACCGCGGGCAGCTGACGCCCTGCCTTAAGCCGGAAGATCTGCTGCAGGCCGGTGTTAATCCGGCCGTGCTATCCCAGGCGTCCGGCGCAACCTCCCGCTCATGTCCCGAACTCGCCACGCTGTTGCCGGGCAGTACGGTCAATTTCGATTTTGCCCATCAGCGGCTGGCAATGACCCTTCCCCAGGCGCTGATGACGCGCCAGGCGAGGGATAATGTTCCTTCTGCGCTGTGGGATGAAGGTATCAGCGCCTTTCAGAGCAATTACCGCTATTCAGGCGCCAGCCAGCGTACCCGCGAGGGCAACACTGAGCGCGATAACTATCTGATGTTGAAAAGTGGCGTGAACGCCGGCGCCTGGCGCCTGCGCGCCAGCAACAGCCTGACCGCCAACAGCGACGATAAGCCCCACTGGACCACCAGCGGCGCCTGGCTTGAGCGCGATCTGACGCGCTGGCGGAGTGAACTGACGCTCGGGGATACCTTCACGTCGGGCGATGTGTTCGACGCGGTACAGTTTCAGGGAATTGCCCTCGCCTCCAGTGATGCGATGCTCCCGGACTCGCAGAAAGGTTTTGCCCCGACCATCCGTGGGATAGCCAGAACCAACGCCCAGGTCACGGTTCGGCAAAATGGCTACGTGCTGTATCAAACCTACGTCACCCCTGGCGCGTTCGTGATTGACGATCTTTATCCCACCGCCAGTAGCGGCAATCTTGAGGTTGCCGTCAAAGAGTCGGATGGCGAAATCCGCCGCTTCACCCAGCCGTATGCATCGGTCACCAGCATGCAACGCGAAGGCAGCCTGAAATACAACCTGGTCGCCGGGCGCTATCATAGCGACGATGCCAGCCAGCGGCCGTTGATGATGCAGTTGTCGCTGATGCGCGGGTTCGCCCACAACCTGACACTGTTTGGCGGACTGCAGAGCGCGGCGCAATACCATAACCTCTCGTTCGGCGCGGGACAGGGGCTGGGTGATGCCGGGGCGCTCTCGCTGCAGCTGTTAAACGCCTGCGACCAGCACCAGCAGGATCCGATCGATGGCCGGGCCTGGCAGCTCCAGTACAGCAAAGGTTTTGAACGTCTTGGCACGCAATTCACCTTCACCGGCTGGCGTTATTCGCATCAGCGCTATGCCACGCTGAGCGAGGCGTATTCCAGCCCGGATCCCGACGCCGACTCGCGGGATAACGACAACAAAAAAACGACCCTGCAAATCACCGCCAGCCAGAGCCTGCCGTACGATATCACCCTCTATCTGAGTCTCGACCAGGACAGCTACTGGTCAGGGGGCGCCCCACAGCGTACCGCCAATATGGGGATCAGCAGCCAGGTTCACGGTATCGCGTGGTCGCTCAGCTACAGCGATGCGCACAGTAGCGACGGAGAAGAGGAGAATGACGAGCCGCATTCCGATAAAGTGGTGACGTTGTCACTTTCAGTAGCACTGAGCCACCTGCTACCGGGGAGCTATGCCGGCTATACCCTGACCTCCTCCCGCCACAGCGCCGACAGTCAGATGGTCAGTCTCAATGGCACCATGCTGGATAATCACGCGCTCAGCTACGCCGTCAGCCAAACCCTCGATCAGCAAAACGGGCACAGCGGCAGCCTGACGGCCGGCTACAGCAGTGGAAGAGGCGATCTGAATATCGGCTACAGCCGTGACTCGCAGGCCACTCGCCTGAACTACGGCGCCAGCGGGGGTATCCTGATTCACCGCCACGGGGTGGTCTTTACGCCGGAAATGAATGGCGCTGTCGTCCTGATTGACGCCGGTGGCGCAGGCGGTGTGACCCTCGCCAACCAGAGAACCATCGCCACCAATCGCGACGGGTACGCCGTGCTGCCCTTCGCTACCGCCTATCACCGCAACGACGTCGCCCTCGACAGCCACTCGCTACCGGAGAATGTGGATCTGGATAACAGCACCGTGACGCGGGTGCCCACTAAGGACGCGGTGGTGCTGGCGCGTTTTCACACCCACGTTGGTTATAAGGCGCTGTTTACGCTGCAGTCGCAGGGACAACCGCTGCCCTTTGGCAGCGAAGTGCGCGCCAAAGACACCAGCAGCATCGTTGCCAGCGAGGGTCAGGTGTACCTCGCCGGCCTGGCGCCGAAAGGCACCCTGTATGCACAATGGGGGCCAGGCCCTCAGCAGCACTGTACTGCCCGCTACGATCTCACCCCGACGCTGGCGCAGACACCCCATCCACTCATTTTACAGCAGACGTTAACATGTCCTTTTTAACTCTCCTGCGTCGGGCCACCCTGACGCTGTTACTCGCCCTGTTACCCCCCGCCAGCGGATGGGCCTGTACGCCGGTGTTTGTCCGCGGCCAGGCCACCACCCTTCGGCTGAACGTAGGGCAACTCACCGTGCCGGCTGACGCCAGACCGGGCACCCCGCTGTATCACAAAAGTTTCGCCTGGAACCGCCTTAGCGACGGCGGCGAACAGTGGATCCGCTGTGCGGACGACCCGCGTGGGCTGTCGCCGCTACAGCTGAACAGTTTGCTGTCCGGGGGAGCGACGCGACCGACGGTTTATCAAACCAATCTCGCCGGCATTGGCGTTCGCGTATCGCTGCGCGCTATCGGCGGCTATGGCGGTTTTCCTGACCGGCCGACGCCCTCGCCGTTTAGCCAACGGGTGAACAATCCGGCCATATTGCCTGATGCGGTGTGGAAACTGGGCTATTTCCGCCTGACGATTGAGCTTATTAAAACCGGTCCCGCGGCGACACCGGGCGAGCTTGAGTATCACAGCGAGCACTTTTTAATGGCAGAGCATACCCCGCTGGCCGCGTTAGACTTAAGCGGCAGGGTCAACACCGCGGGATGTTCCGTGAATGACGCCACGCCAGCGCTGATTAAGCTGCCCGCCGCGATGCTTGACCACTTCGGCGGCGTCGGCAAAACCACCGGCGACACGCCTTTCGCGCTGCAACTGGATTGCAACAGCGCTGTGACTATTTCCCTGCGTGTTGACGGCGCGGAGCCCCTCACCGCCCGGGGGCATGGCGTTCTGCGCAATGACGCCACGGACGATCGGGCGCAGGGTATCGGTGTGCAACTGCTTTACCATCGCCAGCCGGTTTCCCTGAATCATGAGATGACGCTGGGCAGCGCGAGTGCGGGCCGGTTTATCCTGCCGCTCACGGCCCGCTACTACCAGACCCGTCCCCGGATCACCGCCGGTCAGGTGTCGGCCGTCGCGACCTATACCTTACATTATGACTAGGCGATGGCGAACCGACGGATGAAGGAATTGCTCTGACCCACGAATCGTAAGAGAATAGCCGCTACACGCGACGATCTGATTACACGGGAGTTCATCATCAGCCATTCTCGTCGATTCCCCTTAGCCAGCAAAGTGGCGCTGGCCGGTGCGGCCGTCATTGCCGTGGGCATGCTGTTCAGCTGCACCAGTAAGGCCCCTAAATCCCTTGTCACGGCACCGAACACTACCGCCGTCAAAGCCAGCCAGACGCACCGGGAGCCGGTACGCGGCGTGTGGCTCACCACCGTGTCGCGCCTTGACTGGCCGCCGGTCGGGTCGATTATCGCCAGCACGCCGGAAAGCCGCATCACGCAGCAGAAGCTGGCGCTGATCGCCAAACTCGATAACCTGCAGCGCCTGGGTATCAACACCGTCTTTTTCCAGGTGAAACCCGACGGCACGGCGCTCTGGCGGTCGGACATTCTGCCGTGGTCCGATATGCTGACCGGCAAAATCGGCGAATACCCCGGCTACGATCCGCTGCAGTTTATGCTGGATGAAGCGCACAAGCGCGGTATGAAGGTTCACGCATGGTTTAACCCCTATCGTGTCTCAGTTAACACCAAACCGTCGACCGTTGCCGAGCTGAATAACACCCTCACGCAGGTGCCGGCCAGCGTGTTCGTCCTGCACCGTAACTGGATCCGCACCGCCAGCGATCGCTTTGTCCTCGACCCGGGCATTCCCGAAGCACGGGACTGGATCACCAGCATCGTCGCTGAAGTGGTGCAGAACTACCCGATTGACGGCGTGCAGTTCGACGACTATTTCTACACCGAAACCGCCTCTTCCCCGCTTAACGACAATGAAACCTTCCGCCGTTACGGACAGGGTTACGCCTCGAAGGGCGACTGGCGCCGGCATAACACCCAGCAGCTCATAGCCCAGGTTTCCACTACTATCAAAAAGCTCAATCCGAACGTCGAGTTTGGCGTGAGCCCGGCCGGGGTGTGGCGCAACCGCTCGCACGATCCGGCGGGGTCCGATACCCGTGGCGCGGCCGCCTATGATGAGTCCTATGCCGATACCCGCAGCTGGGTGCAGCAGGGACTGCTCGACTACATCGCGCCGCAGATCTACTGGCCGTTTGCCCGCGATGCCGCGCGCTATGATGTGCTGGCCAACTGGTGGGCCGAGGTGGTTAAGCCGACGCATACCCGGCTGTATATCGGCGTGGCGCTGTACAAAGTGGGTGAGCCGTCCAAAAATGAGCCTGACTGGACGGTGGATGGCGGCGTGCCGGAGCTGAAAAAGCAGCTCGACCTCAATGAAACTCTGCCGCAGATCCAGGGCACGATCCTGTTCCGCGAAAATAACCTCAATCAGCCGCAAACCCGGCAGGCGGTCAACTATCTGCGCAGCCGCTGGGGGCAACCGCAAAGCTAACCGCCAACCGGTTCTGCTATAGCGCCTGCAGCCCTTGCTGCAGGCGGGCGTGCAGCTTCAGCATATTTTCCGTAATGGCCCGCCAGACGTGGGTGGAAAAGTCCGCCGGCAGCGTCCGGCGAGCGCTTTCGATTGCCTGCGGCACATGCCCGGCAAACTCCTGGAGGATCGCCAGCATCTGCTCCCCAGGAAAGTTCACCGCTTTGGCGGTTGCCAGAAAATGACGCGGATAGATAGCGTTAATCTCTGTTTTCCGCCCTTTTGTGGCATTGAGCCCCATCGACAGCTTCAGGTCGCGCAGATGCAGTCCCGTGCCTCCCAGCACCGGAAACGCCGAAATGATGTCGTAGAACGGCGTTAGACGGTAGCTGCCACCGGGCAGCAAAAAGAGCGAGAAGTTCTTCGCATGCCCGTCCGTTGCCCCAACCAGCCACTGAAAAACCATGAATTTCATAAAGTCTGCGCGATCTTTCAGGGCTTCACTGGAGCCCAGCAGAAAGGCCATGATTGCCGCAATACCCGGCCCGCCGTCAGATTCATATTTCATCGACGACGGGATGCCAAAGGCCTGACACAGATCCTCCTGCGGCAGACGCAGCAGCACCCGTCCCTCCTGCGCCCAGCGCCGGTCAAAGCGGGTCACCGCCAGCGCGCGGATCCGCGGCGTGGTGATAATCTCTGCCTCCGGCACCGCCAGGCCCAGTTCCCTGGCCAGCGCCAGGCACAGAAACTCGTTATCCACGCTTTCACGCAGATCCAGCGTCGCATTAGGCTGCTTTATCTCGCCGATGGGCAGTTTAATGATATGCGTGGTCGGCGTGGTGCCCTGCGGAATACACCAGTGCCCGCCCATCCGCAGCAGCGCCGTTTTCTCCTGGGCGCCGGCCACCGAGATACGGAAATCATCCTGGCCGGTAATCATCCCGAGAGGGATATCCGACTGGTAGGCGGTCAGCAAAGCGGTGAGCTGCGCCTCATCCAGCGTCTGCCAGCGCAACCCCTCAAGGTGCGCCTCTTCCCCCGGCGGTAGCAGAGTCACCGCCCCTACGCTATCCCGTCCCACTTCGGCCAGCAGATCGAACGGCTGCTTCGAGCGCGCCTGATAGCGCCTGACGATCCGATCGCGGACCTGCGGGCTGTCGGGCAGCAGATTATCAAAATAGTGATACACCGCGTCGGCGGTGATATTGCCATACTGCAGCGGCAGCGAGAGGGAGAGCGGTCTGGCGCGCGGGCTGCGCAGCCACTCTTCGTCATAGCGAAAACTGTGCGCCCCGTTAGCCTGGCGGGTTAAGGTGCCCACGCGCACATTGTTCATCCAGGTGGTAAGCGTCGCCATTACCAGTCAAGGTCCGTGTTGTTATCGGGAGCCGGCGCCGTCTCTGTGGCTTTGGCGTTCAGCGTCATCACCACCCCTAGCGACTGGAGGATCTTAAACAGCGTGGTTAAGGTGGTTTTGTCGGGGTGATTTTCAAAATTGGACAGTGTGGCCTGCTTAATGCCGATCCGCCTGGCCAGCGCATCCTGGGTCCAGTGGTTCTGCTGGCGCAGCAGCTTCAGATAATTGGCCAGCTGCACGGGACTGTATATCTGCGGGGAATTCATCGCCTTGTTCCTCACCATCATTTATCCCCCTATCGGGATAAATTTGGTTTTATACCCTGCAGGGGATAATGTCAAGATTATACCCTGGTGGGGATAGGTGGGTGATTATCCTTGAGTGGGGATAAAACAGGAAGGATGGTGGCCAGAGACACCTTTACATGCCCGGTGACGGCTGCGCCTTACCGGGCCTACGAGCTGTCTCTGCCCGCGCCGTAACGATCCAGGCCGGGCAAACGCAGCGCCGCCCGGCATCGGGCAGCCGGGTTTAGCTGCCGCGGTAGGTCGACCACCCGCCCGGGGCGATGAGAAACGGCAGATGGAAATGGTCATCTGCCGCCTCGCCGATAACAAAATCAATCTGCGCCCGGGTAAAGACGCTCTCCCGCCCGGCGCGGGCAAACCACGCCCCGGTTTCCGCCGTTAAGCAATAGCTCCCCGCCGGCAGCGGTGCGGCGCTAAAGGTGGCGATACGCCCCTGGGCGTTGGTCACCAGGGTCACCAGCGTCTCGCCCTCCCGACTCAGGCTGACCGTCACGCCTTCCGCCGGCCTGCCGGTGGAAATATCCAGAATATGGGTGCTCAGGGTACTCATTCGCCAATCACTCCTTCCAGTCTTAACATCGTAATCTCTCGCAGCTGGGCAAGCGCCTCAGTCACTTCTTCGTCGGCGGTATGCTGCAGTCGGCGCGTCAGCGCCTGTAAAATCGCTTCGCCGCTGCGCCCTTTGGCGCGGATTAAAAACACCCGGCCAAAACGGGCCTCGTAGCGGGCATTGCCCTCCTGCAGGGCCTGCGCGAGCCGCTCATTCTCGCTGTCCACCGCCGACTGCTCCTGGCGCGACAGCGCCGCGTGCGCCTGGCCGCCGGTCGGCTTTTCACCGATCCGCGGATGGGCGCTGAGCGCCGCGTTCAGCTCGTCCTCTCCCCAGTAATCCATCGCCTCACGGGCGGTCTGCAGTAGCGCATGACGGCTGGCAAAAGGTCGCAAGTTCACCAGCGTCTCGCCCCAGGCCGGGATCGCCACGCAGGGGGCCAGCAGCCCCACTGCCTCATCTTTACTCAGGCCGTTAAACTGACTCAGCGCGATCATCCTGACTCCTTATCGTTTTCGTCGCCGCCTGCTCCTGCGGCAGAATAAGGTTCAGCGCTATCGCTACCAGCCCACCGCTGGTGGCCGCCGAACCGAACAGATCGCCGACCATCGGCGGAAAATGGCTGAGAAACGCCGGCACTGACTCCACGCCAAGGCCAGCACCAAACGCCAGCCCCACAATCAGCACATCGCGACGGCTCAGCGGGGTCTGGGTAATAATCCGGATCCCGGCCGCCACTACACAGCCAAACATCACCATCGTGGCGCCCCCCAGCACCGGCGCCGGGATCTGCCGCAGCAGTTCGCCCACCGGGGGAAACAGTCCAAGCAGGATCAGAATCACGCCAATGTAGCGTCCGACATAGCGGCTGGCCACCCCGGTCATCTGGATCACGCCGTTGTTCTGCGCGAAGGTGGTGTTCGGAAAAGCACAGAGCATGGCGGCCACCATACAGCTGACACCGTCCGCCAGGATACCGCCCTTCAGCCGGTTACGAAAAGCGTGATCATCAATAGACTGTTGCGAAATCAGCGAGTTGGCCGTCAGATCGCCCACCGCCTCCAGAATACAAACCAGCGACACCAGGGCGACCGGCAGAAATATCGCGCTGTTAAACTGAAAGCCGAACGGAAACAGCGTCGGCAGGCGAAACAGAGTGTCGCCCAGGCTGTGAAGATGGAACTGACCGCTCAGCCCTGCCGCGACGCAGCCCACGGCAATGCCCACCACCACCGAGGAGAGACGCAGCCAGCGGTTTTTGGCGCAGCTCAGCAGGACGATAACCCCGAGGGTGCCCGCCCCGAGTGCGATGTTGCTCATGCTGGCGAAATCCTCGGCCTTTTCCCCACCGCACCAGTTGATGACGCTGACTTTGATCAGACTGATGCCGATCAGCGCAATCACGCTGCCGGTGATAATGGGGGTAAAGATTTTTTTCAGCGGCTCAATAAAACGGCTGACAATCACCGGCACCAGAGCGGCGACAAAGTTAACGCCAAACAGCATTGCCATCATATCCTGCGGCCCGCCGCCCTGCGCTTTTACCCACATCCCTCCGGCCACCGTCACGCCGAGGAAGGCGAAGCTGGTGCCCTGCATGCAGATCATCCCGGCGCCAACGCCCCCTACCCGATTGGACTGCAGAAAGGTGCCAATGCCCGAGGCCAGTAGCGACATACTGATGAGATACGGCAGCCAGTCGCCAAGCCCGAGGGTAGCGCCGATGATCAGCGGCGGCGTGATGATCCCCACCAGGCCCGCCAGCACATGCTGGAGAGCGCTGAAAAAGGCCGGAAGCGGTGGGATCCGCTGTTCAAGGCCGTAAAGCAAGCCACTGTAATGTTCGTCAGACATGGTGTAATCCCATAGCAAAGAGAAGTGCATGGGCTAGTGCACAAAGCAGGCCAGAGACGACAAAAGCGACCAGAAAATTTCATTAATGCTGCAAAATCATTAACTTAAATTACTCTATTTACCTATACCTCCCCACCGATGCTGAACCAGAGTGATGAAACGATAGATTCTCAATGCGACATTGAGAAACTTTTGATTCATAAAAAGGCAACCAATACGTCACATTGCACCGATGCGGTGCGTCATGACCTGTCTCTGTGCCTCTGGCAGGCGGTTTTCCTCCCTCCGGCGAACTGGTACGCAAATTGCTGTAGTCAGTCACAACATCGGGAGAAGGAGAAAAAAATGAAAGCAATCGTGATTGGGGCCGGCATCGGCGGCTTAAGTGCGGCAGTGGCGCTCAAACAGTCGGGGATCGACTGCGACGTCTATGAAGCGGTGAAGGAGATCAAACCGGTCGGCGCGGCGATTTCCGTGTGGCCCAACGGCGTGAAGTGCATGGCCCACCTCGGCATGGGCGACATCATGGAGACCTTCGGCGGGCCGCTGCGCCGGATGGCGTATCGTGATTTCCGCAGCGGCGAGAACATGACCCAGTTCAGTCTCGCCCCGCTGATCGAACGCACCGGCAGCCGCCCCTGCCCGGTCTCCCGGGCAGAGCTGCAGCGGGAAATGCTGGATTTCTGGGGACGGGAAAGCGTGCAGTTCGGCAAACGCGTCACCCGCTGTGAGGAAGATGCCGACGGCGTGACGGTGTGGTTTACCGATGGCAGCAGCGCCAGCGGCGATCTGCTGATTGCCGCCGACGGCAGCCATTCCGCACTGCGTCCGTGGGTGCTGGACTTTACCCCGCAGCGCCGCTACGCCGGGTACGTCAACTGGAACGGTCTGGTGGAAATAGATGAAGCGCTGGCGCCCGGCGACCAGTGGACCACCTTTGTCGGCGAAGGCAAGCGCGTCTCGCTGATGCCGGTCTCCGCCGGCCGGTTCTATTTTTTCTTTGATGTGCCGCTGCCGGCGGGTCTGGCGGAGGATCGCGACACTCTGCGCGCCGACCTCAGCCGCTACTTTGCCGGCTGGGCGCCGCCGGTGCAGCAGCTTATCGCCACCCTCGACCCGCAGACCACCAACCGTATTGAAATCCATGATATCGAGCCGTTCAGCCGCCTGGTGCGCGGCCGCGTCGCGCTGCTCGGCGACGCCGGACACAGCACCACCCCGGATATTGGCCAGGGAGGCTGCGCGGCGATGGAAGATGCGGTGGTGCTGGGCGCCGTTTTCCGCCAGACCCACGATATTGCGGCCGCCCTGCGCGAGTACGAGGCCCAGCGCTGCGACCGGGTTCGTGACCTGGTGCTGAAGGCGCGCAAGCGCTGCGATATTACCCACGGGAAGGATATGCAGCTCACCGAAGCCTGGTACCAGGAGCTGCGCGAGGAGACCGGGGAGCGCATTATCAACGGCATGTGCGACACCATCCTCAGCGGGCCGCTGGGCTGACCGTCGCCATGGATTCAATCACCGCACTCAGCGTCTGAATGGCCATTTGCGCGGGCCGCGAAAGCTGACGCGAGGGCGCGGTACACAGCGCCAGGGTCAGCGGTCGCAGCAGCGTACTGCGCAGCGAGATAAAGGCCAGCTGTCCGCGCTGGACTTCGTCCAGCACGTCGAGCAGGCTGAGGAGCGTCACGCCGCTGCCGCGCAGCACCAGCGACTTGATGAGCCGGATATCATTGCAGCTGATGGTATTCTCCGGCGCAAAGTCATGGTGGCGATAGAGGAGCGCCACCCGCTCATGGACGATCAGCGGCGCGCCGGGCACGATATGCCGCTCCAGGCTGAGCTCGCCCAATGACAGCGCTTTCGCCCCCGCCAGGGGGTGGTCCGGGCGCATCACAATCCCCACCTCCAGTTCGGCAAAGGCCAGCACGCTGAGTCCGGCCTGCCCCTGCGGATCGAGGATCAGGCCGACGTCCAGGTCCGCCTGACGCACTTTCTGGCTGACGGTGTGGCTGTCCGCCACCTGCAGATCCAGCTCCAGCCACGGCCAGCTGGCGATGATCTCCGCCAGCGCGGCGGCGAAGCCCCCTTCCGCCAGCGCCTGCACCATCCCAACGCTGACGCTTCCGCGCTTCATCCCCTGCAGCTCATCAAATTTCTGTCGGGTCTGACGAAATTCCTTCTGCCAGCGCAGCAGATTGTCATACAGCAGTTCACCGGCGGTGGTCATCCGCAGTCCCTCCGGCAGGCGCTCGAACAGCGGGGTGCCGAAGGCCTCCTCGGCCTGCAGGATCTGGCGGTTAATTGCCGAGGCGGAGATATGCAGCTGCTCGGCGGCCCGGCGCAAGCTGCCGCAGCGGGCCACGGCGATAAAATAGTGGGCGAAACGGGAAAAAGGACTCATGGCACCTCTGTACTCTTTTTTGCAACAGCAGAGTGAATTAATGGTGATGGATGTGAACACCCTAATATGACAACAATAATCTCACAACAATAAAACAATCACCGATGTGAGCAGGAAGAGAAATCATGAAGACAATCACCCCCACGCCCCCCGCCCATTGCACCTTTGATCCAGAGGACTGGCTGCGGCTGGCCCGCTGCTGGCACCCGGTGGCCCGCGCCTGCGATATTACCGGCGCCCCGGTGAAAGCCACCCTGCTGGACGAACAGCTG
Source organism: Klebsiella variicola (assembly GCF_000828055.2). NCBI lineage: Bacteria > Pseudomonadati > Pseudomonadota > Gammaproteobacteria > Enterobacterales > Enterobacteriaceae > Klebsiella > Klebsiella variicola. The sequence continues at coordinate 2,746,954 of NZ_CP010523.2, forward strand.
GTTATCTACCGTATTAAAGGCCAGGTGGTGGTCGCCCGCGACGTCTGCCCGCACCGCGGGGTGCCGCTGACCCTGGGGTTTCATGAAGAGGAAGGCATCGTCTGCCCCTATCATGGCCTGCGCTTTGGTGAGGATGGCCGCTGCAACCGTATCCCCTCCAGCCCGGGGCAACCCATTCCGGCCAAACTGCATCTCACCAGCTTCGCCGTGGAGGAGCGCTACGGGCTGATCTGGACCTGCCTGGCCTGCGATCCGGACAATCCGCCGCCGTTACCGACCATGCCGCACTGGGACGACGCGGGATTTCAGCAAATCAACTGCCCGGCCTTCGAGGTGAAGGGATTTGCCGGCCGCCAGGTCGAAGGCTTTCTCGATGTCGCCCACTTCGCGTGGATCCACACCGACACCTTCGCCGATCCGGACAACCAGCAGGTGCCGGACTATACCCCGCAGGAGACGCCGTTCGGCTTTGTTGCCGACTACTGGAGCTCGGTGGGCAATTACCCGGCCAGCTCCGATTTCCGTGCGCCGGAAGGGTTCCAGTGGCTGCGTCACTTTGAAATGCATCTGCCGTTCACCGCTACGCTGACCATCCATTTTCCCGCCGACGCCAGGCTGGTGATCATGAACGCCGCCTCGCCGGTGTCGTCACGGGTAACGCGGATGTTTGCCCCTATTGCCCGCAATTTCGACCTGCACGTGCCGGTGGAAGACGTACATGCGTTCAACCTGCGGGTGTTCGAAGAGGACCGCCTGATGGTAGAAACCCAGCGTCCGGAGCGGCTGCCGCTGGATCTGACCCTTGAGGCGCATATTCCGGCAGACCGTAGCTCCATCGCCTACCGGCGTGGGCTGAAGAAAATGGGTTTTGGCGATTTCTTTCTGGTATGAGTGGAGGTCATATGCGCGACATATTCCCCGTGGTGGTCGATGGCCTGTGGCGTCAGGGCGCGAAAAATCTGGCCGTTCGTCTGGTGAGCGCCGAGGGGCAACCGCTGCCGGCGTGGACACCCGGCGCCCATATCGATCTCCATCTTCCCTGCGGGCTGATCCGCCAGTACTCCCTGACCGGCAGCCCGGCCGAACGGGATCACTATCTGCTCTGCATCGCCCGCGAGGCGCAGTCCCGCGGTGGCTCAGGCTATGTCCACGACACCCTGCGCCCGGGACAACCGCTGATGATCTCTGCCCCGCGCAACCACTTTCCGCTGCACGAGGGCGGCCATGTGGTGCTTCTCGCCGCCGGGATCGGCATTACGCCGCTGCTGGCGATGGCCCACGCCCGGGCGGCGTCCGGCGCCAGCTTTACGCTGCACTATTACGTTAGCCGTGCGCAGGAGGCCGCCTTCGCCACCGAGATCGCCCGCCAGCTAACCGGTGGAATCTGCCAGATCCACTGCTCAGACGAGGGGCAGAGTCCGCGCCAGCGGCTGGCGCAGGATCTGGGGGCTCCGGACGCCGACACACGGGTCTACTTCTGCGGTCCGCCAGGATTTATGGCCCGGGTTCGCGATACCGCGCGGGCGGCCGGATGGGAGGAGGCGCAATTGCACAGCGAAGCGTTCCAGCCGCCCGCCCCGACGGCAGCGTCGGCGGCGGACGGAACCTTCACCATCACCCTCGCCTCCACCGGGGAACGCTGGCCGGTCCCGGGGAACAAAACCATCGCCCAGGTGCTACAGGAGCATGGCGTCGCGGTGCCGCTCTCTTGCGAGATGGGGATCTGCGGCGCCTGCCTGACGCCGGTGCGGGAGGGAACCGTCGACCACCGGGATACCGTGCAGTCGGAGGCGGAAAAACAGGCCGCAGAGCAGCATATTGCGCTGTGCTGCTCCCGCAGCCTGTCGGCCAATTTAGTTATCGATCTCGCGGGATAAGCGGCCCGTCTCCGGCCGGTCAGCGCTGGCAACCGGTTTCACCCGCACGGCGGCGAAGACAATCACCATCGCGCTCAACAGCAGCAGACCGCTGCCGGTGAAGACGCCGCTGGCGCCGTGCAAATCAAACACCGCCCCGCCGCCGGCGGCCCCGGCGCTGATGGCCAGCTGAATAGAGGCGACCAGCAGACCGCCCGCGCTTTCTGCTTCATCCGGCACGGTGGTGGCAAGCCAGGTGGACCAGGCCACCGGCACCAGACCGAAGGCAAATCCCCACAGGGCGACCAGCAGCCCGTCCAGCATGGTCAGATGGCCAAACGTCACCATCAGCAGCGCCAGAACGCTCATCATCAACGGCACCAGCGCCAGGGTCAGGCGCAGGCTACGGCTCAGCAGATAGCTCGCCACCGAGGTGCCGATAAAGTTAGCGATACCGAAGCCGAGCAATATCAGCGAGACCCCTTCGACACTGGCCTGCGCCACGGTCTCAAGGAACGGCCGCAGGTAGGTAAAGAAGGCGAAATGGCCGCTAAAAATCAGGATTGTCGCCAGCATGCCGCCCAGCATACCGGGACGGCGCAGCACCCTGAACAGCGTGGAGAAGGTCCCGACGCTCTCCGGACGCATGGAGGGCAGCACCCACAGTTGCCAGAGCAGCGCCAGCAGGCTGGGTATCGCACAGAGAATAAATACGTTGCGCCAGCCGATCAGCTCGCCAAGATAGCTGCCGAGCGGCGCGGCTACCACCGTAGCGACAGACACCGCGGAAAAGATGATCGCCAGCGCCTTCGGCACATGGGCCGCCGGCACCAGACGCATCGCCGTGGCAGTGGACATCGCCCAGAAGCCGCCGATGGCGACCCCCAGCAGCAGACGGCCCAGCAGGAGAAACGCCAGCGAATCGGCAAAAGCGACCATCAGGCTGGAGACTATCTGCAGCACGGAAAAGAACATCAGCACCCAGCGGCGATCGATATTGCGGGTGGCGGTGGCGATCAGCAGGCCGGTGACTAACGCCACCAGCGCCGTCGCGGTGACCGCCTGTCCGGCCATCCCTTCACTGACCCCGAGGCTGCTGGCCATCGGCGTTAACAGGCTGGCGGGCAGAAACTCGGCCACGATCAGGCCGAACACCCCGAGGGCCAGGGCATAGACGGCGCGCCAGGCAGGTTTGGCGGGTGACAAGCTCGCGTCAGCAGCTATGCAGGAACTCATATACATCTCTCCAGGTTTATTAACATCCTGGTCATCTTAGGGACTTACCTTTGGACGATATATGATGCATACTCTTCAGTTATTGATTATTCGTCCGGAATTACCATGAGCCAGCCTGGCATCGACCTGACCAGCGAACTGTTGCGCGGGATGCGCCTCTCCGGCGTTAACTACCGGCGCATCGAAACCGCACGCCCGTTCGGCGTCGGCTTTAGCGCCGTGGCGGGTAAAGCCCAGTTCCATTTCATCAGCCGCGGGCCGGTGCTGCTGCGCATGGCCAGCGGAGAACAGTTCACCCTCGAGAGCGGCGATGCACTGTTTATTCCCAACGGCGACGGGCACGCCCTGCTTTCTGATCCGCAGGCCACGGTGGTCAATGTGGCCCAGCTGCCCAGCGAAACGGTGTGCAGCACGGTAAGCTGTATCAACGCCGGCGGCCGCCCGGATTGCCCGGAGCGCGCCGTCATTTTCAGCGGTTGTATGGATTTTGAGCTCGGCGGCATGCAGCCGCTGGTGAAGGCCATGCCCGAGGTGATGCGGGTCAGCAGCCTGCTAAACACCTGGCCGGAGATCCAGCCGCTGTTGGTAGCGATGGAGCGGGAATCCCTCACCCGCCAGGTAGGCTATGCCGGGATCCTCGCCCGGCTGGCGGACGTGGTGGCCGCGCTGATTGTCCGCGGCTGGGTAGAGTGCGGATGTGGCAACGCCACCGGTTGGGTACAGGTCCTGCGCGATCCCCGGCTGGCAAAAGCGATCTATGCCATGCATCAGCGCCCGGGGGTCAACTGGAAAGTGGAAGATCTGGCGCGTGAGGCGGGGCTTTCACGCTCGCTGTTCGCGGAACGTTTTCTCGCCGCGACAGACACCACCCCCGCCCGCTATCTGACCGAGCTGCGTATGCGGCTGGCGGTGCAGTACATCACCCACGAAGGCCAGGCGCTGGAAACGGTCGCCTTCAGCCTCGGGTATCAATCGCTGGCGGCCTTCAGCCGGGCCTTCAAACGCATCACCGGCCAGCCGCCGGGGGCCCTGCGCGCCACGGCACGCTAGATTCAGCTTTTATGTAAAGCGATACACGCCGTTGCCGACGCGAAAGCGCTGCCCCTTAAGCGCCGGGTTGGCGACGCGAAACACCAGTTCGGTCAGCTGGTTAGCGGGTCCTTCGCGGAAAGTAAACCACTGGCCGCCCACGTCCAGTCCCTGCTCCCCCTGTGGCGGGAAGCCCAGCAGCGCCTGCCAGCGATCGCGTACCGCCTGCGGATTGACCACCTCGAACACCGCCTGCTCAAGCGCAATGTCGCCCAGCGGGTGCGGCACGTCCAGTTCCTGAGCGCGCAGCCGCGCCAGCCGGGTGGTATCGTCTTCTCCCCACTGCAGCACAAATGGATAGACCAGCCCGTCAGTGTCGCCATCGATGGTGAAGATCCGCCAGCGGATGATATTGCCCTGCGGATCGTTGCGCTGACCATCGACAATCGGTGATACCGCCAACCCCTTGCGACGCAACTGGTCATGAGTGGCCTCGATGTCGTCGCTGCGCAGCGCCACCCGAAACAGCGCTTCGTTCTCCGGCAGCAACCGCTCGGCATCCCGCGAAAGCAGGAACCTGTCCGTCGCGGCGCGCAGTTCGTCCGGGTCGGAAATGGCGAGGAATTCGATATAGGTCAGGCCAAAATAGCTCAGCGCATTGCGGGTTCCCCACCCCGGATGTCGCCCTCCGGCCACCGCCCGCAGCTGCTGGTCGGCAAAGGTCTGAATGGCCGCGTCCGGCTGATTCACAAACTGTACTGCGTGGTCCCACTGCAAGGTTGCCATGATCTCTCCCGCGATTGTGCCTGTTCAGGCGCCTGCGGCAAAAGATAGTGCTGGGGTGAAGGGAATGGCAAACAAGAATTAAATATATCGAAAGCTGGATAAGTGATTTATATCAACGCGGTATGTTGAGTCTAACCGGTGATGAAACGGCGGGCTAAGAACCGCCCGCCGGAGGGATCAGACCGACCCTTCTTTCTCGATCACCAGAATACGCGCCGCCCCCTGCGGATGGGCGACATGCTCGCATCCCACTTCGGCGTAGAAGATATCGCCGGCGTTCAGCATGATGACCTGCTCCTCGCCGTCGACTTTCACATGCATCGCCACCTGACCATCCATCACGGCAAACACCTCCTGACCATCGTTGATGTGCCAGATATAGGGTTGGTCGGTCCAGTGCAGACGCACGGTGGTCCCGGAAAAATTGGCGATATCCAGCGCGCCCCACGCGCGGTCGGCGGTGAAATCTTTACTGCTCCAGCTCTGCATGATGGTGTCCTGTGGTAAGGGTTATTTTTTCTGCCAGTTTGCCCAGGGATCCGCTTTCTCCACCGGCGCGTCATCATCAAGGGAGGCGAGATACATGGCCTCCACCTCTTTGCGCGCCCACGGCGTCCGGCGGAGAAATTTGAGGCTGGACTTAATGCTGGGATCGCTTTTAAAGCAGTTAATGTTGACCTGGCGGGCCATTTCCGCCCAGCCATAGCGCGCCACCAGGGCATTGAGCAGCGCTTCCAGCGTCACGCCGTGCAGGGGATCTTTCGAGCTGTGCATTACGATACGTCCGTTCCGCATTAAAAAAGTGCGCCTACCTTACTGGCTCTGACCGACGGGCGCAACCGGCTTCATTACGCGCTTTGCGCCTATATCTATTTAACGCAAAAGCACTGAACCCCGCGCGGTCATAAATTAGAAAATAACGTTATTGGTTGCTTATTTGGCCTTGAGGCAAGCTGTGTTCAGCCCCGGACAGAGGAAATCACCATGCGCTGCTGTTGTGCCCGAACCCTGAACCTGAATCAACCCATAACTTATTACCCCGTTTTCGGAGAACACAATGAACGCGACCACCCTGCCGATTCTCGACCTGGCCCGCTACGCGGACCCCGCGAATAAAGCGGCCTTCCTGGCCGACCTGCGTCACGCCGCCCGCGACATCGGCTTCTTCTATTTGATCAACCACGGTGTGGACGACGCGCTTCAGTATGAAGTTCAGCGCCAGTCTCAACGCTTTTTTGCTCTCGATGAGGCGCAGAAACAGCAGGTGGCAATGATCCACTCCCCCCATTTTCGCGGCTATAACCGCGCGGCCTCAGAGCTGACGCGCGGCCAGCCTGACTGGCGAGAGCAGTTTGATATCGGCGCCGAACGTCCGGCGCTGACCCTCAGCGACGACGCCCCGCGCTGGCAGCGCCTGCAGGGTCCGAATCTGTGGCCTGCCGCCCTGCCGTCGCTTAAACCAGTATTACTTCACTGGCAACAGCAGATGACCCAGGTGGGCATCCGCCTGCTGCGCGCTTTTGCCGAAGCCCTGCAGCTCCCGGAGAATGCCTTTGACCGGCTCTACGGCGAGAAACCCAACGAGCATATCAAACTGATCCGCTATCCCGGCCAGCAGGAGACCCAAAGCAGCCAGGGCGTCGGCGCCCATAAAGATTCCGGTTTCCTCAGCTTCCTGCTGCAGGACGAACAGAAAGGACTGCAGGTAGAGGTCGCGCCTGGACAATGGATCGACGCCGTGCCGCTGGCCGGCAGCTTTGTGGTCAATATTGGCGAACTGCTGGAGCTGGCGACCAACGGGTATTTGCGCGCCACCGTCCATCGCGTGGTGTCGCCGCCGGCGCAGCAGCAGCGCCTCTCCATCGCTTTCTTCCTCGGCGCCCAGCTTGACGCGGTGGTGCCGGTTTACACCCTGCCGCCCGAGCTGGCGCGTGAAGCGCGAGGTCCGGACAGCGACCCGCACAATCCGCTGCTACGCGATGTCGGCTGGAATTATCTCAAGGGCCGTCTGCGTTCCCATCCGGACGTGGCGGAACGCTACTATCAGGACGTGTTTCGCGAACGCGCCGAGCAATTGATCGTTTAACCATAACTAAAAAGGAACACACCATGAAATATGCCGCTTTTAAACTGGCAGGGGTCGCACTGTCTCTTTCTCTGGCATGGACGTCTGCCCAGGCTGCCGCGCTGCGCGTCGCCGCGGACCCGGTTCCCCACGCGGAGATCCTCAACTACATCAAAAAAATCGATCCCAGCCTCGATCTGAAGGTGGTGGAGCTGACCAGCGGGGTCAACGCCAATGAACTGCTGGCCAGTGGCGATGTGGATGCCAACTACTTCCAGCATGTTCCCTATCTGAAGGATCAGGAAAAAGCGCTGGGTAAAACCTTTGCCGTCGCGGCCACCGTGCATATTGAGCCGCTGGGAATTTACTCGCATAAGCATAAAGATTTCTCATCACTGCCGGAAAACGCCACCGTGGCGGTGCCGAATAACACCACCAACCTGAGCCGGGCGCTGTTCCTGCTGCAGGCGCAGAAGCTTATTAAGCTGGATCCCAAATTTACCGACCCGGCCACCACCCTGGCGACGCCGAAGGATATTGTCGAGAACCCGAAACACCTGAAGATTCTGGAGATTGAATCACCGCAGATCCCGCGTTCCCTCGACGATGTCGACCTGGCGGTGATTAACGGTAACTACGCGCTGGAAGCCGGCCTGGTGCCAGCGAAAGATGCCCTGGGGCTGGAAAGCGCCGAGCATAATCCGTACGCCAATATTCTGGTGACCACCCCAGCCCTGGCGAATGACCCGCGCATTAAGGCGCTGGCGAAAGATCTGACGTCACCGCAGGTGGCGGAGTTTATCCGTAAAACCTACAACGGCTCGGTGATCCCGGTGGCCCCTCAGTCATGATAACCATCGAAGGGCTGAGCAAAACCTACGCCGGAACCGGCCGACCGGCGCTGAACGATATCGCGTTGCAGATACCGAAAGGGGCAATATACGGCATTCTCGGGCGCAGTGGCGCCGGCAAAAGTACGCTCATCCGCTGTCTCAATTTACTGGAGCGGCCCACCTCGGGCCGCATTCTGGTGAACGGACAGGATATTACCCAGTTGAACAAGGCGGCGCTGCGGGATTATCGCCTGCGCACCGGGATGATTTTCCAGCACTTCAATCTGCTGCATGCCCGCACCGTCGCTGACAACATCGCGGTGCCGCTGGAGATTGCCGGAGTGCCGAGGGCCGCTCGCGAGGCCAGGGTGCGCGAACTGCTGGAGCTGGTGGATCTCAGCGAAAAGGCCGCCGCCTTCCCGTCGCAGCTTTCCGGTGGGCAAAAACAGCGCGTCGGCATCGCCCGGGCGCTGGCCGCCCGGCCGGAAGTGTTGCTGTGCGATGAGGCGACCAGTGCGCTGGATCCCGAGACCACCGCCTCGGTGCTGGCCCTGCTGGCGGATATTAACCAGCGCCTCAATCTGACCATCGTGTTGATTACGCACCAGCTGGAGGTGGTGAAAACCATTTGTGACCACGCGGCGCTGCTGGAACAGGGCGAGATTGTCGAGAGCGGTAAACTCGCCGACCTGCTGGTGACCCCATGGTCGCGGCTGCGCCAGTCGTTGCTGCACGACCCGCAGGCTGAACAAGATTTTCTTACCCGTCACGGCGTTCAGGGGAGGCCATTATGCGGAGTAGCATGAGCTGGGAAGATTTGTGGCCGTTATTACTCGACGGCACGCTGGATACGCTTTATATGGTGGGCCTGGCGGCCCTGTTTACCGTTCTGATCGGGCTGCCCACCGGCGTGCTGTTATTTATTTCCCGCGCCAACGGGCTGGCGCCGATGCCGAAACTGAACGCGCTGTTAGGCGCGGTGATCAACATCGGCAGGTCGCTGCCGTTTATCGTGCTGCTGATCGCCCTGATCCCCTTTACCCGCCTGATCGTCGGCACCACGCTGGGCAGCACCGCCGCCATCGTGCCGGTGACCATCGGCGCCTTTCCGTTCTTTGCCCGTCTGACGGAAAACGCGCTCGACGAGGTGGACTACGGGAGAATCGAAGCCATTCTGTCGATGGGCGGTAACGTCTGGCACGTGATTTTTAAATCCCTGCTGCCGGAAGCCCTGCCAACGCTGCTGGCCGGGATCACGCTGACCATCGTGATGCTGATTGGTTTCTCCTCCATGGCCGGTGTGATCGGCGGCGGTGGACTCGGCGACCTCGCCATCCGCTACGGCTATCAGCGGTTTAATAATGAAGTCATGTTTGGCACGGTGCTGATCCTGGTGGCGATGGTGCAGGGCGTGCAAATGGCCGGCGATCGGCTGGTGCGCAGCCTGGCCCACCGTCGCTAACCGTCAGACACTAGTTCCAGCCGCACTCTGCCGCCAGCTGACGAACCAGACTGGCGGCGTCACACTCGCGGATCAACCCCACACCCTGCCCGGCCCAGTGGGCGCCATACTCATGAACGCCCTGGGCTTTCGCGGCGGCGGCCAGCGCTTTGCCGATATCATACGCCAGCGGATAATCCGGCACGGCGCTCGCCGGACAGGCTTCCCCCAGCGCACAGAAGGCATTCGCCAGACAGCGTGCCGGGCGCCCGGATATCGCGGAGGTCAGCACCGTACGTCCGTCAATGCTGTTGTTGATCGCCGCGCGATAACCGGCGTCGGCGGCGGATTCCGGACACAGTAAAAACGCCGTACCGAGCTGAACGCCTTGCGCCCCCAACTGCATTACGCTGGTGATCCCCGCCCCGTCCATGATGCCCCCGGCGGCTACCACCGGGATGGTTAGCCGACGCCGCAGAAGTTGCACCAGGGTGAACGTGCTCAGTTGGGCATCAGGCTCCTGCGGAGCAAAGATCCCCCGGTGTCCGCCCGCCTCATAGCCCTGAGCGACCACTACGTCGATCCCCTGCTGTTCAATCAGCAGCGCCTCCTGGAGCGAGGTTGCCGTCGCCAGGGTGACAATCCCCTGCTGTCGCAGACGCTGGATCGTCTCACGTTCAGGAAGACCAAAATGAAAACTCACCACCGCCGGCGACAGGTCGAGAAGCAGCTCCAGCATCGGCGCATGACCGATAAATGTCTGGTAGATCTCGCTTAACGAATCCGGTGGCGTACTGCCATAGCGGGCAAAATGGGGTCGTAAAGTTGTTGCCCAGTCGGCTTCCCGCCGGGCGTCGCGCCGGGGCGGCGCATGGCAGAACAGATTGACATTGAACGGACGGTCCGTCAGCTGGCGGGTGGCGACTATCATCGCTTCCGCCTGGGTAACGGTTGAAGCACCCAGCCCCAGCGAGCCCAGCGCGCCGGCATGACTTACCGCGGCAGCCAGCGCGGGGGTGGAGACGCCCGCCATCGGGGCCTGAATCAGGGGATAATCAATATCAATAAGCGAAAGCAGCGGGTTGCTCATGGTTTCCTCATGCATTAGCGGTGCCGGAGGCTTACCATCTCCTTTAAAGATGGTAAGATCAACATCATTATCGTATTGAGAAGAAAAATATGAACCACAGCACACTAGAGATCTTCATTCAGGTGGCAGAAACGCAGAGCGTCACCCAGGCAGCAAAACGGCTGGGCCGCGCACAGTCCAATATCACGACCCGCATTCAGCAGCTGGAAGAGGAGCTTGCCGTTGAGCTCTTCGTTCGCGGCAACAAAAAAATGGTGTTGTCCCCGGCAGGCGTGCAGTTTCTCAGCTATGCCCGGCGGATCCTGAGCCTGGCGGAAGAGGCAAAGCAGGCTCTGCATCCGACAACCCCAGGCGGCAGTCTGCGTCTGGGCGCGATGGAGGCGACCGCCGCCAGCCGGCTGCCGCCGCTGCTTACCCGCTTTCAACAACGGTGCCCGCAGGTAGATATCACCCTTATCACCCAACCGACCCGCCAGTTAACCGAGGGAGTGTTAACCGCCGCCCTCGATGCCGCGCTGGTCTGCCTGCCGCCTGGGGCCGATGGTCAACCGGCCTGTCCCGCCGAGCTGGCATGCACCCCGGTGTTTTATGAAACGCTGATGCTGGTCCGTCCGCAGACCCCGGGCCCGCTGCGGTTCGCGGCATTCGCCAGCGGCTGCAGCTACCGCGCGCTGGGCGAACGCTGGCTGGCGGAGCAGCAGGCGGCCGTCGAGGTGCATGAGGTCAACTCCTATCACAGCATGCTCGCCTGCGTGGCTTCCGGACGCTACGCCTGCCTGCTGCCGCAGAGCGTGCTGTCGAAGATGACGCTTCCCGAAAACTGCCTTAGCGAACCGCTGTGCGAGGCGACCACCCAGCTTATCTGGCGCAGCGGCTTGAACGCCCCCGCCCTGAGCGAGTGGCGCAAGCTGCTGCAAAGCGTGGCGATTGGCTAAGCCTGGCGTTCGGTAAAGACCAGCCCTGCGGCAATCAGCAGCGCCAGCGCCGCGGCATAGAGCGCCGGGTTAAATGAAGCCGCGATCTGATACAGCGCGCCGGCGATAAGCGGCCCGGCAATCTGTCCCACGCCGTACAGTGCAGTCATCGCGGCAATCATATTGAAGCTCACCTGATGGCTGAGACTTTTCGCCTTCGGTAGCGCAATGGTGACGGTGCCCATAAAGGTAAAGCCCACCAATAGCGCGCTTAGCACGCAAAACAGCAGTGAAGCGCTGCAGGCTGGAAGGATCACGCCAAGCGCCTGGACGATCAGGTTGCGGGTCAGCGCCTGCCGGTACCCCCACTTTAGCACCAGCTTATGCCAGATAAGGCAGGACGGCGCGGCCGCCAGACCAAACAGCGCCCACAGATGGACCGGGTCAACGCTCTGCAGCGAACCAGACAGAAACAACGGCAGATAAGTGGCGGTGATGATATAGCCGAAGCCCGCCAGGCCGTAAACCATCAATAGTCGCCACGCCGCGCGACGCGTATCGCTCCCGGCCTCAGGCAAGGAGGTCTCAACATGGGAAACCCTCACCAGTGCAGCCGGCGGAGTCAGCAGCCAACGGATCGCCAGCGCCAGCAGCAGACCAGCGCATAATGCGCAGAGCAGCCAGATCTGCTGGCTGGTGAGGCTCAGGGCATGTCCAAGGGCGATCCCCTCCGCAGAGATAAATATCCCCAGCCCCACCCCGGCATACAGCAACGGCGCCCCGTGATGATGGCCCATATGTTCCAGCAGCCACAGCGAACCAGCAATCAGCGTTATCGCGCTCAGCGCGCCGGCGACGGCGCGCAGCGCAATAATGGTCCACGGCGAGCTCACCCAGGCCAGCAGCGCCAGGCTGGCGATGGTCAACCCGGCGGAGATAATGCTCAGTCGGCTGGCGGCCCCAGGCTGCACCCGCGCCAGCAGCAACGCGCCGACCAGATAACCAGCGTAATTGGCCGACGCGGCGAGATTGCCCTGGTGCAGGGTCAACAGACCTTCATTAAGCATCAGCGGCAGCACGCCGGTGAAGGCAAAGCGCCCGTAGCCCATGCCGATCATCAGTACTATCGACCCAGCCAGTGCCAGCCATATGGCCTGGCGCGATCTGTTATTCATCCACCACCTCATAATGATTCTCATATTAAGAACAATAGTATTTTATAATTCTTTTTTTATTATGATTAAGAGAGAATGTCGGCGCAAGGCGGACGTTAATCCGCTATGGTATTGACAGAGAGAAAATGGCGCCCGGGCACGTCTTAACACACGCCGGGCCGATTTACCGGTACAGTATCAACTTGAGCTTTTGCTTACGGGAGCCATTATGTTGTTCAGCCATATGCGTATTGCCAGACCGGTCAGTGAACTGGACGCCACCGCCAGCATGTATTGCGCCGGGCTGGGGCTTCAGCAACTCGGCAGCTTTACCGATCATGAAGGATTCAGCGGGATTATGCTCGGCGCGCCCGACGCGGGCTGGCATCTGGAATTCACCCACTGTCGCCACCATCCCGTCACTCCCTCGCCAGGAGATGAAGATTTGCTGGTGCTGTATTACCCACAGCAGGCGGAATGGCAAGCACAGTGCGCCGCCATGGACGCCGCCGGCTTTCTGCGGGTCACGGCGTTTAACCCTTACTGGGAAGTCAATGGCGTCACTTTCGTCGACCGCGACGGCTATCGCACCGTGTTGCAAAACCGCGCCTGGGGAGAAGTACGAAGCGCTTCCGATCACGAGGAGAGTCAATAACCTCTCCTGTGTGTCCTGCACCGCGTCCGGCGCGGGCGCTATGGCTCTTCCGCCCGCAGCCACGGCGTCACCGTGAGTCCGGCCAGCAGCCCTTCCGGACTGAGCAGACGGGTGACCGTCTGTCCCCACGGTTCGTCGCGCGCCGCGACGAGCAGGCGGTATCCCTGCTGCTGCAGCCGCGCCGTCGCCGCAGCCAGGTCGCGGACCTCAAACTCAATCCATGCCTGCGGCACCGGCTCCGTCTCCGGCCACTGGTCCTGACCAAAACAGGACTGCGCCGCCTGCGCCAGCGGCCACAGCGCAAAATGTTTCACCCCGCCGATAGCATCCTGCTCGCTGAGGAGATACGCCTCGTTACCCGGCATCGGCTTTAGCGGCAAACCCAACGCCTGACAATAGAAGTCACGGCTTTGCGACGTGCTGCGGGTGATGGGACCGAAGCCCGCAATGAACAAAACGTCAATATCAGCGAAATCGTGGGACATGTTCTCTCCTGAACGCGGCGGTAAGCTAACGCCATCATGCCCGTACGCAGGCGCCAGCGGCAAACCCGATTAATGGCGGGCGCATGCACAACATCATCGACGGT